>NZ_CP034759.1:2850478-4275717 GCF_004295665.1 Litorilituus sediminis | reverse complement strand
CAACTCTGAGTCTGGTCCTGCAAAGGAGATTTTATTCTCCACCAACACCTTGGGAGACTTTTTTTTACTATCAAGTACTTGCGTAATCATATTAAGGGTTATCCATTTATCTCATCATTATTTTTCTGGACTATCAGACAAGTTTTTTGAATTTTCAGCACAGTTAAACTAAACCTAATTAACTAAGGTTAGGAGCTACTATACCAATTGAATTAACTATTTGCTCATTCAGCGAGAGTAATTATTTCACTTGGTATTAACTAAAAAAATAACCAAAAAGTAAACAAAATTCAATTAGACAAGGTTAAGGAAGAAATTATGATTTATGCAATCCCAGGCGAAAAAGACTCAGTTGTAAGCTTTAAATCTCGCTATCAAAACTATATAGGTGGTCAATGGGTCGAGCCACAAAATGGTAAATACTTTGATAATATCAGCCCAGTTAACGGCAAGCCATTTTGTCAAATTCCACAATCAGATCATTTAGATATTGAACTCGCCTTAGATGCCGCACACAAAGCTAAAGATGCTTGGGGTACTACCTCAGTAACAGAGCGCTCTAATACCTTATTAAAAATTGCCGATCGCATTGAGCAAAACCTTGAGTTACTTGCTGTTGCTGAAACATGGGATAATGGTAAAGCCGTACGTGAAACCTTAGCAGCAGATATTCCTTTAGCGGTAGATCACTTCCGTTATTTTGCTGGCTGTTTGCGCTCACAAGAAGGCTCTATCGGTGAAATCGATGAGAACACGGTTTCCTATCATTTTCATGAGCCATTAGGGGTGGTTGGTCAAATTATTCCATGGAATTTCCCGCTACTTATGGCGGCGTGGAAACTTGCGCCAGCACTAGCCGCCGGTAACTGTGTGGTATTAAAGCCAGCCGAGCAAACGCCTGCGTCAATTTTGGTCTTGGTAGAACTTATTGAAGATTTATTACCCGCTGGTGTATTAAACGTGGTTAACGGTTTTGGCGCTGAAGCAGGTCAAGCATTGGCGACAAGTAAACGTATTGCCAAAATTGCCTTTACTGGCTCAACACCGGTTGGCTCACATATCTTAAAATGTGCCGCAGAAAACATTATTCCTTCAACCGTTGAGCTTGGCGGTAAATCCCCTAATATCTTCTTTAACGATGTCTTAGCACAAGAAGATGAATACTTAAGTAAATGTATTGAAGGGGTCGTTTTGGCGTACTTTAACCAAGGGGAAGTTTGTACTTGCCCTTCACGCTTACTTATTCAAGAAGACGCTTATCCTAAATTTATTGAAAAAGTTATCGAGCGTACTAAAGCAATCAAACGTGGTAACCCACTAGATACCGAAACCATGGTAGGTGCTCAAGCATCACAAGAGCAATTTGATAAGATCATGTCTTACGTTGAAATTGGTCAAAAAGAAGGTGCTGAGTTATTAATGGGTGGTGATGTTGAGCAAGTTGAAGATGAACTAAGTGCAGGTTTCTACATTCAACCTACGCTGTTAAAAGGTCATAACGACATGCGCGTCTTTCAAGAGGAAATCTTTGGCCCTGTTATTTCAGTGACGACATTTAAAGATGAAGCTGAAGCCTTAGCAATTGCTAATAGCTCTGAATTTGGTCTAGGTGCTGGTGTTTGGACTCGCGATAGCAACCTTGCCTACAGAATGGGACGTAAAGTTCAAGCAGGTAGAGTTTGGACAAACTGCTACCATATGTACCCAGCACATGCCGCATTTGGTGGTTATAAGAAATCAGGTGTCGGTAGAGAAACCCATAAAATGGCATTAAACCATTATCAACAAACAAAAAACTTATTAGTTAGTTATGATGTTAATCCTTTAGGTTTTTTCTAACAGGAAGCAAGTCTAGCCCAGCTTAACGCTAAATGGGCTATAAAGAACGATCAACGCCAGCAGCAGTTAGCCTGTTGGCGTTTTTGATTTTAATGCTAGCTAAAGATAACGTTTTTACAGATAATGTTTTCTTTTTACCTCTATTTCTAATTTTTCATTTCTTATGAGTAAAAAATTCTACGTTGTCTGGAAAGGCGAAAAAACGGGTATTTTCACTAATTGGGGCGAAGTTCAAGCGGTTACGGCTGGTCGCTCAGACGCTCAATTTATGGGTTTTCCTTCAAAAGCAGAAGCTGAGCAAGCATTTGCTTCAAGCTATACCAAAGCATTAATGAAGCGCTCTTTAACAAAAAAAACAAGTACTCCCAGCAAAGCTAAATCTTCACCATCAACCACAGCTAGCGCAAGTACAAAGCAAAGTAGCATTGAAATATACTCTGATGGCGCCTGCTCTCCCAATCCAGGAAAATCAGGAACGGGTCTTGCCGTTTACGAAAAAATTGATGACAAAATGCAGCTTACCTCACTGTATTATGGTCTGTACCAAGCTATGGGCACCAATAATACCGCTGAGCTCAATGGCTTATTATCAGCATTTAGGCTAGCAGATCACATTTTAGCCAAAGGCCAACATACCAGCATAGATATTTTATCAGACTCTAAATATTCTATTGACTGCATCACTAAATGGGCAAAGGGTTGGCAAGCAAAAGGCTGGACACGTGGTAAAGGTGAAGAAATTAAAAATCTTGAGGTCATTCAGCAAAGCTATGCGCTTTATCTAAAGCTAAAAAAACAAGTTCAAGTCATTCATGTTAAAGGTCATGCCGATATTGAAGGTAACGAGCTCGCTGATCGCATGGCAGTATTGGCTCGCAAAGAACAACAAGTGCCATTAACGCCTTATAAAGGCAAACTCGATATTAAAGCTATTTTAGCGATGGAATCTGGCTAAACTATGTTGCTTTATATTGTTCTTGCCTTAGTTTTACTGGTTTCTAGCGCACTAGTACTTACTCGTATTTATAGCTTACCTAAAAATATTAGTTTGCTCTTTATTGCTCAACCACTTGTCGGCTGCTCAGCCCCTATTATGGTGTTTATCGGCGGTATTTTATCCAGTCAAATAGCTAGCGATCCATCATTAGCAACCCTGCCTATTACCTTAATGATCTTAGGTGTTGCTGCAGCTTCTATTCCCGCGGCTATGTTAGCACGCGTGAAAGGACGTAAGTTTGCCATATTTACCGGGCTATTTTTCTCCTTATCTGGGGCACTTATTGCCATGTTATCAGCGCTACAGGCATCTTTTTTCCTGTTTGCCATTGCCAGTTTATTGATTGGTGTTGGTGGCGCTTTTACGCACCAATTACGTTTTGCCGCGATAGAAAGTACGCACAACAGCCAAGAAATCCCGAAAGTGTTATCTATTTTGATGTTAAGTGGTGTCTTTGCCGCATTTTTAGGGCCAGAAACCGCGGTAGTAGCTAAGGACTGGTTAGATTCTCCGCATCAATACGCTGGCTCATTTTTAATGCTTGCAGGTTTGATCAGCTTATCTATGGTGTTAATCAGCTTTTTTGATAACCCTGAGCTTAAACATGAAACTACCTCAGGCGATAGCAGACCTCTATCAGAGATAATAAAGCAGCCTATTTTTATTATCTCTATTTGCGCGGCGACGATTGGCTATGCATTAATGAGTTACCTAATGACAGCAACACCATTAAGCATGCATCATATGCAAGCTCATAGCTTACATGACACTAAATGGGTTATTCAAAGCCATATCGCAGCCATGTATATTCCATCACTGTTTGCTCCTTGGCTTATTCAACGCTTTGCCTTACGCGGCATTTTAGTATTAGGCACCATCATCTACACGCTAGTCACTATTATCGCTTTATCTGGTCAGCATGTAATGCATTACTGGTGGGCGCTGATGCTGTTAGGTGTAGGTTGGAACTTCCTATTTTTAACGGGTACTTCGTTATTACCGCAAAGCTATAACACCAGCGAACGACATAAAGTTCAAGCAACTAATGACTTTATCTTATTTGGCTTTCAAGCCTTAGCCTCATTAATGGCTGGCTGGATGTTATTTAAAGCCGGTTGGCACTGGCTAGTATTATCGAGTATCCCATTTGTTGTTATTTTATATATAGTTGCCGTATATTATTGGCAGAAAGAAAAAAGTATTTGCAAAACATAAGGAGAATATTGTGAGCAATGGTGTAATGGTAATTGTTTTAGTCTCAGTCATTTTTGGCGTTTTATATGAAATGTATAAAAAGCATTTGCAGTTTAAAGCCAAAACGCTGAAGTACAACCAGCAAAATGATGAGCAAAGCAATGAGTTGAAACAACAAGTTGCTCAATTAACTGAGCGTGTGCAAGTATTAGAAAAGATTGTGACTGATGAAGGCTACCAAGTACAAAAAGACATTAACAATCTATAGCAGTGCCAAATTATGAAGTTGATAATGAAAACTGAATTCGATAACTTGCGCCTAAACGAGCAGCATAGTTATGAAACGGACTCAAACGGCGATAAGCAAGTAGTTAAAATTTACTGTAACGACTTGCTCATAGCCAAAAAAGTAAAGTTAAAAAAGTCTATTCGCTATTTCGGTGTCAAAGGTTATCAAAACTACCTCACCATAGAAGAATAGCACTACTTTTTCAACATCGACTTTAAATCAGCAAAGGGGTTATAGGTAGCCGTATCTTGATTAGTTTCCCCGGCTTTAACTTCAGTCTGATATTGAGCATGCTCAGTGTATTTAGCATGTTCGTTATCATGGCAATAAATGCACAATAACTCCCAATTGCTGCCATCATTCGGGTTATTGGTATGATCATGGTCGATATGATGTACCGTCAGCTCTTTAATATTTGAGTATTCAAACTCACGCGCACATCGACCACATACCCAAGGAAATAGTTTTAACGCTCTATCACGATAACCTTGCTCTTTTTGCTTGTAATTGGCGCTGGTACCAAATCTATCTGAAGACATAACCTTTTACTTTGTTAAATGATTTAATTGACTCAGTGTATGGTTATATTGTCGTGTAAGCAAGACACTGACTTAACTGACAACTTCACTAACCTATGATTGCAAACTACATATTCAAGGTATCGATTTCAGCCTGTGTTTGCTTTTTCAAGCCTTCAAGGGTTTTACCATGTGGTATAGGTAAGCGAGTATTTGGGTCAAGCTGAACAAAAACAATATCATCGGCTAAACATATGGTTTTCTTAGTTGCCTTATTCCTAACTAAGCAGGTCACTGTAATTGAAGTTCTGCCCACTTTTTTTGTTTCTAGGCCAAATTCAACTACATCACCTTGTAATGCAGCTGATTCAAAACTAATTTCACCTATGTGCTTAGTTACCAAACAGTTGGTTTCTAATTGACAGATAGCATAAATAGCAGCTTCTTCGTCAATCCACTCTAATGCTCTACCACCAAATAAAGAGTTGGCATAATTTAAATCATTGGGCATCACCAATCGGCGGGATAAAAAGCGCATAATAAACCTTAAACAGATAAATAACATTGTTAAGGCTTATTATAGCAAGCTGACAATATTAGAGCTATTACTCAGCACAAATTAACTCATTTTTAAGAAAGGCTTTCTTCAAAACTCAACAGATTCAACAAAGGTCTCGTTCATGCTGCGCTTTATGTCAAAACCAGCAAAGGCCAACACACCTAAACAGTACGAATAAACTGTGCAGGATTACCTGCATAAAAGCTATTTTCGGGGATTGACTTGGTCACTACACTCCCAGCGCCAACAACACTGTTTTGCCCAATAGAAACACCAGCAAGTACTATAACGCCACCACCAAGCCAAACATTATCAGCTAGGGTAATATCGCCAACATAATTAAACTTATTTGCCCGCCTAGCTTGTGGTTCAATATCATGTGAAACTGCGAGAAACTGAACGTTAGGGCCAATTAAGCAGTCTTGGCCAATAGTGACAGCACCAATGGCCTCTTTGTTTGATGCTGCTGCGCCATCAATAATGGTGCAGTTGGCGTTAATATAACTTCTATCACCAATGGTAATGGCATCACCATAATCACAGTAAAAACCTGACTCAATATAAACTTGCTCACCACATGAGGAAAAAAGCGCTTTTAAGCGCTTTAAATTCCCCTTACTTGGGCTGCGACTGAATTGCCGGCACGTTTCATGGACCAAGTTACGCTGATTTATTAAATCGGCTGTTAAACTATTAAAACGTCGTTTATCTGTCATTAATGCAAAGCACCAGTAAAAGGAAGGCCGGCACAAATGTCTGCCTCAGCAATTAAAATTTCTTCCAACCTGGCATCAACCTCAGCTTTATCAAAGTACTCATAGGCAAGCTCAACAAAAAGATTTTTATGTTTTTCTTCTGATTTTGCTATGGCTAGGTAAAAGTCTTTATCTCTTCCTTCTGGAAGTGCTAAAGAGACTAAATAAAATCGTTCATAACCTCTTGCTTCAATGACTGCTGCAACTAATAGCCTATCCATCAAAAAAACATCCCGGCCATTACGAAAAAGTGCTCTCACCTGTTTAATATAACTATCTTTTTTATCATCCCCTAAGGTGATATCTCGAGCATTTAAAAGCTTTAATACCTGCTTAAAGTGAATTAGCTCTTCTATGGCTAAATCTGTCATTGCTCGAACCAGCTTAGCTCTGTCTGGGTAATGAGATAATAAAGACATCGCCATACCTGAGGCTTTTTTCTCAGCTGCGGCATGATCTTGTAAAAAGAAATCAAAATTAGCTAACACCGCTTCTGTCCACTGTGCAGGTGTGTCGTATTTAAGTTCAAACATAATTGAGTACTGTTTTTAACCTTGTAAGAATTTTACCTAAATCACTGACCAGCAAAGCAAGGTCTAACTGATTTATCGGTAAAAAGTGTTTTATAAATAGAATAGCTTTGAGTCTACCTTGCCGTTTTGTGTTGATTCAACCTTTAATGGGTGCTTAATACCCTGCCAAGCTCGCACTTTACCGGCAATATTGATTTTATAAAAATCGCTTTGCTCTGTGCAGGTTTTATCTTTATTTAAAAAGCTTAGCAGCTTAGCGAAACTGTCTTTATGACTAATATTGATGGTTAACAAGTCACTTTCACGACCATTAAAATAGGCTTGTGCCGTTTGTAAGTGCTTTTCATAACAAGACAATAAAAAAGCATCATCTGCGATATTTTCTTGTGTTAATGGCGAGAAAACCTCGTTATAACAACGCTTCATTATTGGGTTAAAGCCACCATCTGTGCGCTGTAAATTAGTATACATACGTTGCAATAATTGTTTAATAGACGGCAGCCATAGTTCAGCGTCTCTCACAAGATAAATAAACTTACTGTTGGGGTAGGTTTTATCTAGTAATTGGTAATCACAAAATATCGGCGTATCTGCCATAGCGTCTGACTGTGCAAAGGCTTTTTGCGTAAATGCGGTATGGGCGGTTTTATAGCCTAACTCAAGCATAGCCAAGCATATACTTGTCGTTGATGTTCTAGGTAAACCGATAATAAAAACTTTACCTGATGAGGTTGGCTCAATTGACAAATTAATTCCTGACTAACATACAAAAAAGCCAATTATAAACCTTAGTCTAATTGACACAAATCAAATAATACTTTTAATGTTAAGCCATACTAAATGCTATCAAAAAACTAGCAACAGTTAAGGATAATCATGACGGCTCAATACCAAGAATACACTAGCATTGAATGGGAAAAATACCTTAAGTCAGGCAATCGAATATTTATTGGCTCAGGCGCTGCTGTGCCCAATGCGCTGATTGATAATCTCATCGAAAACAGTGAGAAATTTCACGATATTGAAACTGTGCATATTCTTACCTTATCTGACAATGTTTGGGCAAAACCAGAGCATAAAGACTTATTCAAAGTTAACAGCTTATTTATTGGAGGCAAAAACATCCGTGAAGCCATTGCCGAAGGTCGAGGTGACTACACACCTTGTTTTATCTCGGATGTACCAAGGCTTTTTAATGAAAACAGCCTGCCACTTGATGTTGCCTTAATTATGGTCAGTCCACCTGATGAATACGGCTACTGCTCGCTTGGCGTCAGTGTTGATATTGTTTCTGCTGCGGTAAAAGCGGCTAAATATGTTATTGCGCAAATCAACCCCAAAATGCCACGTACTAATGGTCACAGCTTCGTCCATTTAAATCAAATCCATGCTTGGATGAATGTTGAGCAAGAGTTACCACAATTTATCTCCCCGGAAGTAGATAGACGTACTGAACAAATTGGTCAATACGTTGCCATGTTGGTTGAAAATGGCTCTACTTTGCAAATTGGTATTGGCAAAATACCAGAAGCGGTACTGCGCTATTTAGCCAACCATAAAGACTTAGGCATACATAGCGAAATGATCTCTGACGGTGTTATAGATTTAATGCTTAAAGGTGTCATTAATAATCGCAAAAAAACCTACCACAAAGGTAAAGCAGTTATTACTTATTGTATTGGCAGTCAGAAGGTTTACGACTTTGTCGATGGCAACCCTCACATTGAGTTCTACCCTTCAGAGCATATAAATTCGCCGGCAAAGATTGCCAAGAATGACAATATGATATCCATCAACAGTGCTATTGAAGTTGATTTAACCGGTCAAGTGGTTTCAGACTCTATCGGCTACCAGTTCTACAGTGGTATTGGTGGCCAAGTAGATTTTGTTCGTGGCGCGTCATTAAGTAAAAACGGTAAAGCCATTATCGCCCTGCCGTCAACAACAAAAGATGGCAACATTTCCCGTATCGTACCGCACATTACCGAAGGAGGTGGTGTAGTAACTTCACGAGGTCATGTTGCTTATGTGGTAACCGAGTTTGGTATTGCATCACTACAAGGTAAAAGCATTCGAGAAAGATCATTAGAGCTTATTCGTATCGCTCATCCTAAGTTTAGAGATCAACTCTTAGCAGATGTCCGCAAACATTACTGGGTACCTGAATATCAAGAAGCAAGCCCAAGCTCTGTGCCTGAACTTGGCGATGTAGAACTAAAAAAATTCACCTTTAAAAATGTTGATTATACTCTGCGCCCGCTTGCACCGGCTGATGAGCGCAAGTTACAAGAGTTTTTCTATTCTCATAATAAAGAAACGCTGATCATGCGTTATAACCACCATATAACGCAAATGACCCGAGAGAAGTCTTGTAACTTAGTTAGCGTTAATCAACATTCAGATTTAGCGCTTTGCTTTACCCGAAAAGATTACCTTGGTGAAGCCATTCAGGCGGTTGCTCGCTATTACTTTATTGAAAGTACCAACTCTGGTGAAGTGGCTTTTGTCATCAAAGAAAGTCTACGCGGTATGGGAATGGCGAGTACATTATTGGGTGAAATGATCATCATAGCTAAAAAACGTAAACTCGATAGCCTAGTCGCTTGTGTAAGAAGAGATAATGCGTCTATGCTAAAAGTTTTTGAAAAGGCAGGCTTTATTCGCCAACCCAGTGATGATTTTGATGAGGTAAGCTTAAAGCTACCATTAACAGATAGTGAACAAGCTATGGCGTAAACACCATAATTTTTCACTATATTTCATCATAAAGTCGAATAGTGTCATGTGATAAAAACAGGTAAAGTGCACTTAATAACCTTTATAACGTATTAAGTGCAAACTTAAGCTTTAAAATACATGAGAGGCCAGCAATGCCGGTTGGAGTAATAGGTCACTATAAGTGTGGCGAACATGACATGGGCGAACACCACCCTGAAAATGGCAAACGCTTAACGGCGATATCTGATCAGTTGATCCGCAGCGGCCTTGATTATGTCGTACGTCAATTCGACGCAAAACCTATTGATAAGTCACTAATATCTTTAGCGCATAGCCAAGCACATATCGACTTTGTCTTTGACAATGCTCCGCAGGGTGAAGATACTTTTGTTGTTGGTGAAGACACAGTAATGAATGCTAAAACATTATCATCTATTATGCTTTCTGCTGGCGCTGCAATTGATGCGGTTGATCTGGTCATGGACGGTACTTTAGGCTCAGCATTTTGTGCCACCCGCCCGCCTGGGCATCACGCAGAGCACGATAAAGGTATGGGCTTTTGCTTTTTCAACAATGTCGCCATAGCAGCAGCTTATGCGAAAGAGAAATATAATCTAAAACGTGTCGCTATTGTTGATTTTGATGTGCACCACGGTAATGGTACCGAAGATATCGTTAAGAATAAGTTTAACGATGATGAAGGCTACCTATTTTGCTCAAGTTACCAGTACCCATTTTACCCATTCGAAATGACCGAAAGTAACACTCCACCGATTATTAACACACCACTAGCGGCAACAGTAAAAGGCCCTGAATTTAGACAAGCGATTACCGATAAATGGTTGCCTGCCTTACATAAGTTTAAGCCTGATATTATTTTTATTTCGGCAGGTTTTGATGCTCACATTGAAGATGATATGTCTCAAGTTAGTTTAACAGAAGCCGATTACCGCTGGGTTACTGATGAATTAAAAGCCATTGCCAATGAATATGGTCAAGGACGTATTGTCTCGGTACTTGAAGGTGGCTACTCGCTAAGCGCGCTAGGTCGCAGTGTCGTTGCCCATATTAATGGTTTAATAGGTAACTAACCTGAGGTTAACTAATCAGAACTTATCACAGGTTATCATTAAGAAAAAAGGATGCTATTGCATCCTTTTGGCTTCTACATTGCGTGATAAATCAATGATTAAAAATACCATTCAACTGATAATTGTGCGTGGTTATCATGCCTTAGCATAAATGCGGTATCAATCGAATCACTGCTTTGCAATAAACGAATATCTAAGCTGGCTTTAAAGCTTTCACCAAAACGACGGCTCGCTTCAACTAAGAAACTACTGGCACTGTGATCTAAGTCAGTACCTATGCCCATTAATACTTCCGAGCTTTGCATATCATTAAGCGCTAAACGCGCACCAACAAAAACATCGTTTTGAAATACAGAGCCTGATTTGCCAAATTCTAGGGTACTAAAATCTACCTCACCGCGCGAGTCCCAGGCATATTCAGTTAACAGCCCTAAGTCAAAGTTAGTATCAAAAATACCAATAAAACTGTATTCAAAGCCTGCCTGTGTCGCAACAAAACTCTCAGCACTGGTTTTTCGGTAAATAGTTTCAAACTTCCATAACCAATCACCTAAAGTCGCTTGAAAATCTAAGCCAAGCTGATCCATTTGATTGTAATACTGCTGCAATACTAACTTTTCGCCGTTATGGCTAGGGATTAAAATTGGCTCACGATTAGTACCGTGAAACCAATAAGCACCAATATCATAATCACCAATGCTATTAGCCCAACGAAGCGCGACATCTAGATGCTGTTGCCCCGCTGATGATTCATAATTGACATTATCGTCATCAACCACGATTGGCCCACGTAAGCGCCCTTCTTCGCCGGCAAAGGTTCGCTCACGAAAACCTGGCAGTAAAAACACATCCACTATGCCCCAATCTCTCACAAGCGATAAATTAACCATTTGCTGACCTAACTTATCTTCACCGTCAAAGTCTTCAACGCCATCGGTTTGGTTAATCACATCAACCAAATGTTGAAACTCAGTTACTCCCCAAAACTCTTTACGTATCCCGAGCCTAAGCTCCCAATCATCGGCGGCGTGGATATAAGCTAATTCACGTATATCACCGTGTTGTCGATTATCATCTTGGCTATCAACACGATAAAACGGGGTAAAAATGATGCTATCAAAGCCGTCATTCCAACTCCAATAAAGCTCAGGCTCTACCACTAACGATGTTTGACCACCATTAAATTGATTTTCAAACTGAGCATCTTTAAAAAAGTACCTTTGCTCAAGTGCTAGTTTACCGGACGCTTCAAATTCTACTGCATTAACCTGAGTTGCTAATAAGGCAACAGTTAGGCCAATTGATTTAGCTAACAAATTAACTTTGCTATTAACCATTTTACCTATCACCTACCTGGCTCGTTTTAATGAATTTTTATTAAAGTCACTGTCTTTCAAACCCGTTTTGAATTGGTAGTTACTCCAAACCAACTCGGTACTTTTACCACTTTGGTGGTTAACCATATTTTGCACATCAGCACGCCAGTGTTTACCTAAGTACTGTTTATAATCTGAAAAAGTTAAGGTTTTTAATAAGGTATCTTTTCTATCATAAAAATCAATTTTCTGAACACGGTATTCTTGTTGATCTATCCATACAACACGACGCGTATAACCTGAGTTTTCATCAACTGGATATTGCTCAACCTTAAAACTCATTAAGCCATTAATTTGCTCATCAGCAATATATTTATAAGTATATTTTTCTACTTCAAATGAACTTAAATCCTCAAAAGCAAACTCTGAGCCCATAAAAGGTCCTGACTTATTACGCGATGAAATACGTTTAACTCGCTTTAATGCCGGTAAAAACAACCATTGTTCATCAGCTGCCACCGGATGAGAGAAACTTAAAAACGCAGTACCTTTTACGTCTCTAGGCTTATTAAAAATGGTTAAACTTTTATCGCCATCGTTATCAATTTCCAACGATTTTATTTTAATTTCACGAACACTTTCCTGCCCTTGCTTATTTCTAAGCATCATTAACATATCTGCGCTGCTATCTTGCCAACCTAAATCACGCTTTTTCGCCTCAATCGAAATATCTAGCCCTTTTTGCTCATCAGCAGTCAAAGCAAACGATGCCGCACTCGTTAAACTCAGTACCATTACCGATAAAGCAGTAATTAAGGTTTTGTTTTTTTTGATCATCTTTTTCATGTTAATTCCTATAAAAATTCTTATGCGATATAGCTACAGTCTATTTAACTAAAGCAGCATTCTGTTCATTTACTAGTTTTTCTTGGCCTTGGCGCTTTTCCCTGCGTTTATCAATTGCCATCAATAATGGTGGTAAGAAAAGGAAATCAACCACTAAAGCAATAAATATAGTAACCGCGGTTAGTAGCCCCATCTCAGCATTCATTCTAAAGGTTGATTGTGCCAAGACGCTAAAGCCTGCAACCAGTACAAAAGTAGTTATCCATAGCGCACGACCAACATTATCAAAGGCATAATGAACCGCTTGCGTTGTGCTTGCCCCTTTATCGCGCTTAGCATGCAGGTACTTACTTAAAAAATGCACGGTATCATCAACAACAATACCTAACGTCATACCGATAACAACAGATAAGCCTAAGCCAACTTGTCCGCTATAAAGTGCCCATAAACCAAAGCCCATAGCTGCTGGAATTAAATTTGGCAGCAAACTAATAAAGCCAAAACGAACACTTTTCAGAGCAAAACCAAGCAAAATAGAAATAAGTACTAATGCCAGTGTAGTTCCTATTAACATGCTATTGATATTACGCTGACCAATATGCGCAAACATTAAACTTGGGCTGGCAAAATCAACATCATATTGCGGGGCATTATGGTTAAACCATGCTTGCATCGCTGATTCAATATTAATCAACTGATTACTGGTCATGTTCTTAAAGGTTGCTACCACACGTGATGATGATTTATCTACATTTAGCTGGTTATTAAGATCTAAGCCGTACGGTAATGACATTTCATACAATAATAAGTATTGCGCAGACAATTCATTGTTATCAGGCAACTTATACATAGCAGGATCATCACCATGCATGTTTTTATTTAAGCGTTTTAAGGTGTCGGTAATAGTATTTACATGGTCAGTTTCTGGCTGAGCACGTAACCAATCAGTAAAGTCTGATACGGTTTTTAGGTAAACCGGATCATTAATACCACTTTCTTTGCCGGTTTTAATTGAAATCTCAACAGCCATCATGCCCGAAAGATGCTCTTGCATGTAATCGGTAGCAGCACGGTATGGCACGCTTTCATCAAAATACTTTACAAAGTCATCATTTAATTCATTTTTAGGTACAAAGGCTGCTGATGCGATAATAAAAATACTGGTAAAAACTAATAAACCTTTACGCTTACTAATAACAAAGTCAGCAAGCTTAGCCATGCTATCTTTCTTACCTTCAGCTTGTTTTCTCACTTTGACAGGTAAAACAGTTAATAAAGCCGGAAAAATGGTTACAGAGAAAACAAAGGCCAGCATAACGCCAATCGCCACTAAATTACCTAAGTCCCTAAATGGCGGGGAGTCAGAAAAGTTCATACTTAAAAAGCCAATTGCCGTAGTAATACTGGTTAAAAAGATTGGCTGAAAGTTGATTTTGACACTGCGCGCTATAGCTGTACGCTTATCTGAACCTTGACGCATTTCATAAAACATCGAGGTTAATATATGAATACAATCTGCAACGGCAAGCGTGAGTATCATAGTCGGTGCCGATGCCGAAGGCCCTGTCAGGAAGAAGCCTAACCAACCCGCTAACCCCATGGTGGTCACAATACTCATAATAATAATAAGTACTGTGGCAATAGTGCCGGTAATAGTTCTTAACAGTAAGCCAATGGTGATTATGACGACCAAGAACATCAGCGGAATAAGTGTTGCGTTATCACTTAGTGCTGATTCAGTGAATGAGGTGTTCATCATGATCATGCCAGATAACATAACCTCATTATCGGGGAATTCCGCCAAAAACTTTGCTTTGATCTCACGAACACTTGCAGCCACCTTAGGCGTTTCTGTTAATGGGTCAATGCCGGGTAATTGAACAGTAACATTAACCACAGATACATGGCCTGCTGGTGCGATAATCTTATTTACCAATAAAGGTTCGCTAACCGCTATTTGCTTAATCCGCTCTAAGTCTAACGGAGTCAAGCTGCCAGTATTTAGCACCAAATTTTCAACAATCATGTCGTCTTCTTCAGCATAGGTGTACTGAAAATTAGTTACTGAATCGACACGTGTTGAGAATGGCACTTGCCAGCTTGCTTTGGTTAGCGACTTTAATGCCGCTAAATGCTCGTTAGTAAAAACATTGCCGTCTTTAGGTATAACAATAAAAGCGACATTATCGGTTTTGTTATAGATTTTCTGCATCGACTCAAAAGCGGTCAATTGCGGGTTCTCTTTACCAAAAAATACTCGGTAATCGTTCTTAAAGACCAACTTTTGTGCTCCTGCACCAGCAACTACCATAAAGGTAATACATGCCAGTATTACCCAAATGGGATATTTGCCAACAAAACTATAGAGTTTATCTCTCATGTTTTTCTCCATTTTTTTCAATGACGAATCGTCACTTAATAATTTAAAAAATACGGTGAAAACACCGTACTTCTGTTAACTTAAATTCTGTGCAATTGAGCTAAAACTTTAGCTCTCTACCTTTCTCTTTTATTAACCTTAGCTCAACAGGATAAACTTGCTCTAAAGCTTTTCTTAGTTCATCACAATGCATTTTGTCCTTAGTCAAAGGTTGCCACTGCAAACCATCAAACAACAAGTTGCTTTGATTAAATAATTCTCGCTCTACCACTAAGTTAGTCCTGCCACTGCATTGCTCAACTTCTGCCGAAAGTAAGGCAATGGTGCCATATGCCATAGACCAATTAGCAAAGGTTAGCTGCTGTAGATCCATGTGCGCTGGCAAAGTTAAGCTTTCATTGGCAATTGCTTCTTCAAATATGCCAAATATAGCGCCCATTAGCTTAGTCTCTAATACTTCCTGCTCTTGAATGCGCTCAGCACTTGACTTACCCACAACGTTAGGAGCTTTCGCACAAATACAGGTTTGAAATAATTCAGGATAGAGAATTGCATAAAGCAAATAAGAAAAGTTAGCCAGTAACATACGTTCACGCGCACAACCTTCAAAGTGAAATGCTTTAATGAATAACTCAGCTAATAACTTAATCGCTCGGTTACTAATCGCAAGAAGTAAGTCTTCCTTACCTTCAAAATGTTTATATACAGTACCCTTTGAAAATGGTACCTGGGCAACAACCTTATCCATGGTTAAATTTTCTATGCCCACCTTGGCAATTAACTTAACTGCACTATCAATAATCAGCTCTTCTCGAGCTTGCAGTGCAGTGTCATCTATAATTCTTGGAGTCATATCTTATTTATACCTTTAAGTGACGAAACGTCACTGACGATTCGTCAATAATAAACTTATTGTGAAAAAGATCAATAAAATGTTACCTAAATGTACAGTTTTTCTTTCTGAACAGAAGACTCGACATGCCTTGTTACATTCAGTAAAACATCAAATGAAATTTTTATCATAAAGTAACTATCTCATTACATTGCATTTACTCAGATAAGCATCACTTTATGACCAGCCAAGCATATCAACGTTTACTTAGCGATAGCCTGATCACACTCATTTGGCGAAACTCCTTTCCTATGATTGGCGCAATTTTAGCTTTATTCTCATATGATTTACTTGAATCCAGTTTAATGGCATTAAGTGATGCCAATACCTTAACAGCACTTGGTTTTACCTTACCTATTACTACGGCAATGACTGCATTCGCCATTGCCACTAGCATAAGCTGCAATAACACGGCGGTTAAATCAGCATGCCAACAAGGTAAATGCTTAAGCCTTGCCATTAGCCGCTCATTAGTTAAAGCCAATGTTGCCATTATAATATTTACGCTACTACTCCTTGCTTGCTCGGGATTATTGTTAAACTTATTAGGCAATTCCAGCTGGTTAAGTAGTTTAGCCCCAGAGCAACAAGCATTATTTTTATCTGAGCAATCCAGTTACCTTAATACCCGCTACTTAGGCTGGGTATTTCTCGCAATAATTTGGCAAAGCAATGGCATATTAAGGGCAATAGGATTAACGCATATAGCCAGTAAGCTAATGATATCTTGGATCACGGTTAAAGCGTTCCTGGCTATCATCTTACTGTCGCCAGATAGCAGTTACTTTATAAGTAGCATGTATGGCGCTTCACTAACGCATGCTATTAGTGACTTTACCTTTGCACTCGCTTCAATTGCAGTTTTACATCATAAAATTAAATTGAAAAAGCCATCGCTAACTGAGCTTAAAGAAACTGAAGATAAAGCAAAGACCACTTCTAGCTTAATTGTCATGCAGCAGCTGATAACACCAATCAGTATTGGTGTTATTACCATCATAGCATTAAGTGTAGAGCCTTCATTAGTTGCTGCATTTGCTATCATTTTTCGAATAGAAGCATTACTGCTGTTACTGCCAATGGTGTTAACCACATCCATGCCAGCTATCGTAGGGATTAATTATTGGTCTGGACATCAGCAAAGAGCAAATCAAGCAATAATGATTGCTTTTATCACCATAATGATTATGCAAGCGTGCATATCAATCATACTGCTCAATCAAGAAAATTTATTATCTGTCTGGATATGCCCACAAGATGAGGTAAGTAAGCATCTAGAAAACTACCTAATGTGGCTTCCTTGGGGCTATCTAGGCACAGGTTGTGCACTCGTTTATCAATCATGCTTAAATGCTAAAGGAAAAGTCCTACAAGCGACAATATTAGCGGTAAGTCATCGGATTATTTTATTACTGCCGTTGGCATTTATAGGCGTGCAAATTGATATAAACATAGGCATCTTTCAAGGGCTGATGCTAGGACATTTGGGAGCAGGGATACTTAGCTTGCTATTATTTTATAAACATCTACAAAAAAAGGGTGCAAACAAGGCTATGGCAATACAAGCAAAATCAAGTTAAAAACAAAATGGCCAGTTACAATCAAAGTAACTGGCCATGACCACTAATCTTATTTAACTTGTTTATGGTACTAACCAAATATCGCTCGCATTAAGCCAATAACGTGCTCTACCGATTTACCGTTCTTAACTTCATTTATGATTGAGTCACGCTTAGTCAAAATATATTCTGGCAATGAATCATCCGCAAGCGCACGATCAACAATCATTTCAGCAGTCTCTTTACTCTTAGGTCGAGACAATCTTGCACCTGTGCCACTTTTCTGTGCACTGCGCTTATCACGTAAACGTAGATAATTTGAGTTAAGTGCTAAAGTTTCATCTGCGAACAAGAAAGCATCCAAAAACAGCACTCTCGCTTGCCATAACTTATATTCAATATTATTCCCTTCCTGATGCTCAGGCTCTGCTTGATGCCACCAAGCACAGGTTCTAATTGTCCCTATCATATCTTGGAAGTAACTATCAAAATCAGTATTGTTAAACTTAGCAATAGATAGCCCCTGACATAACACGTCTATCTTACTATTTGTTAAGGCAACAAATTGATCTGGTCGTCTCATCGCAAGTAATCGTGTCGCCGGAGCTAAAGGTGCTTTTTCACCTGACGGCTTTTCGACGGTAAAGCCTTTAAAAATAGCCTTATAAGCCTTAACAAAGTCTTGGTATTGCTGTGGCGTTACATCACCTTCAAGGGGTATATAATTTAAAGCAGCATCAAAGTCTGATGCTTGTTGCTCTATTAGCAAAAGAAAAGTTTTCGCGGCTTTAGTTGAAGCAAACCACTCAACATCAAAGTTGAATACCGATGGTTCATGCATACTGGTATGCTTACCTATATAAGCTAAGCGTTGTGTATCACTCATCTGTGCTAACGGAATCGTTCGAATCGACGCAATATAGTCTAATAGTGCTAAACGCTCTTCTAAGGCATGCAACTGCGCTTGTTGCTGAATAAACTCGCTGTAAATAGGCCAAGGAGCAATACGCGTCATTTTTAACTGACTAACACTGATTGCTTGAATTAAAATCTCTTCAAGCTTTTTAAGTGGTTTAAACTGCTCAGGCTCAAGTAAGTCGAAATTGATACCATCACGACAAATAGCCAATAACTCATTACTCCAACCCAAAAAGTCATCAGGTCGATTAGTTACTTTAACCGCCATAAGGTTAAGGCTAATTTCAGCAATATACTTTAAGGCATTTTGATAAATAGCATTTTCAACATCAGACAATGCCATATTTACAGGGGAAGATAACAGCTTTCTCATTAAACTACTCAAGATCTAGAATTCAAATATGATCAAGTGATTTACTTAACAATAAATCAACTTTTACACCTTTTCCCAAATCCCAAAAAGCAAAAAGCCCGTAACGTATGTTACGGGCTTTTCTTAATTAGGCGCTTAGCAATGTGCCTCTACGCTCTTACATGGGCTTTTCGTAACATAAGTCACACTACCATCGGCGTACGGTTTATTGTCTAAACCTGAATTAGGTGCTTAGCAATGTCCTACTCTCACATGGGAACTCCCACACTACCATCGGCGCTATTGCATTTCACTTCTGAGTTCGGAATGGGATCAGGTGGTTCTACAATGCTATTGTCGCTAAGCAAAAAAGGACAATCTCGAAAACTTAATATAAATCTTAACTCTTGTAACTTAGTGCGTGATGTTCATCAGCTTCATACACAAAACCACTTAGGCGTTGTATGGTTAAGCCTCACGGGCAATTAGTATCAGTTAGCTCAAGGCCTCACAACCCTTACACACCTGACCTATCAACGTCGTAGTCTCCAACGACCCTTTAGGGGACTTAAAGTCCCAGTGAGAACTCATCTTAAAGCCTGCTTCCCGCTTAGATGCTTTCAGCGGTTATCAGTTCCGAACGTAGCTACCGGGCAATGCCATTGGCATGACAACCCGAACACCAGAGGTTCGTCCACTCCGGTCCTCTCGTACTAGGAGCAGCCCTCTTCAATTCTCAAACGCCCACGGCAGATAGGGACCGAACTGTCTCACGACGTTCTAAACCCAGCTCGCGTACCACTTTAAATGGCGAACAGCCATACCCTTGGGACCGACTTCAGCCCCAGGATGTGATGAGCCGACATCGAGGTGCCAAACACCGCCGTCGATATGAACTCTTGGGCGGTATCAGCCTGTTATCCCCGGAGTACCTTTTATCCGTTGAGCGATGGCCCTTCCATACAGAACCACCGGATCACTATGACCTACTTTCGTACCTGCTCGACGTGTCTGTCTCGCAGTTAAGCTGGCTTATGCCATTGCACTAACCGTACGATGTCCGACCGTACTTAGCCAACCTTCGTGCTCCTCCGTTACTCTTTGGGAGGAGACCGCCCCAGTCAAACTACCCACCAGACAGTGTCCCCAACCCGGATTACGGGCCTAGGTTAGAACATCACGCATACAAGGGTGGTATTTCAAGGATGGCTCCACCATATCTGGCGACATGGTTTCAAAGCCTCCCACCTATCCTACACATGTAGGAGCAATGTTCACTGTCAAGCTATAGTAAAGGTTCACGGGGTCTTTCCGTCTAGCCGCGGGTATACGGCATCTTAACCGCAATTTCAATTTCACTGAGTCTCGGGTGGAGACAGTGTGGCCATGATTACGCCATTCGTGCAGGTCGGAACTTACCCGACAAGGAATTTCGCTACCTTAGGACCGTTATAGTTACGGCCGCCGTTTACCGGGGCTTCGATCATGAGCTTCGCAGAGCTAACCCAATCAATTAACCTTCCGGCACCGGGCAGGCGTCACACCGTATACGTCATCTTTCGATTTTGCACAGTGCTGTGTTTTTAATAAACAGTTCCAGCCACCTGGTTACTTCGACCGACTTCAGCTTAGGGAGCAAGTCCCATCACCATAGTCGGCGTACCTTCTCCCGAAGTTACGGTACTATTTTGCCTAGTTCCTTCACCCGAGTTCTCTCAAGCGCCTTAGTATTCTCTACCTAACCACCTGTGTCGGTTTGGGGTACGGTTCCTATATATCTGACGCTTAGAAGCTTTTCCTGGAAGTATGGCATCAACAACTTCTGCTCCGTAGAGCATCGTCTCGTATCTCAGTCTTAGAATCCCGGATTTGCCTAAGATTCCAACCTACATACTTTCACATGGACAACCAACGCCATGCTTGTTTAGCCTGCTCCGTCCCTCCTTCGCAATATATAGAAGTACAGAAATATTAATCTGTTTCCCATCGACTACGCGTTTCCGCCTCGCCTTAGGGGCCGACTTACCCTGCCCTGATTAACATGGGACAGGAAACCTTGGTCTTTCGGCGTGGGGGTTTTTCACCCCCATTATCGTTACTCATGTCAGCATTCGCACTTCTGATACCTCCAGCAAACCTCTCGATTCACCTTCAACGGCTTACAGAACGCTCCCCTACCACTCAACATAAATGTTGAATCCGCAGCTTCGGTGCATAGTTTAGCCCCGTTACATCTTCCGCGCAGACCGACTCGACTAGTGAGCTATTACGCTTTCTTTAAAGGATGGCTGCTTCTAAGCCAACCTCCTAGCTGTCTATGCCTTTCCACATCGTTTCCCACTTAACTATGACTTTGGGACCTTAGCTGGCGGTCTGGGTTGTTTCCCTCTTCACGATGGACGTTAGCACCCACCGTGTGTCTCCCGGATATCACTCACTGGTATTCGGAGTTTGCAAAGGGTTGGTAAGTCGGGATGACCCCCTAGCCTTAACAGTGCTCTACCCCCAGTGGTGTTCGTCCGAGGCTCTACCTAAATAGATTTCGGGGAGAACCAGCTATCTCCCGGCTTGATTAGCCTTTCACTCCGACCCACAAGTCATCACCGCATTTTTCAACATACGTGTGTTCGGTCCTCCAGTTGATGTTACTCAACCTTCAACCTGCCCATGGGTAGATCGCCGGGTTTCGGGTCTATACCCTGCAACTAAACGCGCAGTTAACACTCGCTTTCGCTACGGCTCCCCTAATCGGTTAACCTTGCTACAGAATATAAGTCGCTGACCCATTATACAAAAGGTACGCAGTCACCCTCGAGGGGCTCCCACTGCTTGTACGTATGCGGTTTCAGGTTCTATTTCACTCCCCTCACAGGGGTTCTTTTCGCCTTTCCCTCACGGTACTGGTTCACTATCGGTCAGTTAGGAGTATTTAGCCTTGGAGGATGGTCCCCCCATGTTCAGACAAAGTTTCACGTGCTCCGTCCTACTCGATTTCACGGTAAGTTCGTTGTCGTATACGGGACTATCACCCTGTATCGTTGTCCTTTCCAGAACATTCTACTAACTTACAAACCGCTTAAGGGCTAATTCCCGTTCGCTCGCCGCTACTAAGGAAATCTCGGTTGATTTCTTTTCCTCGGGGTACTTAGATGTTTCAGTTCTCCCGGTTTGCCTCTTTATGCTATGTATTCACATAAAGATACTGTCTTATGACAGTGGGTTTCCCCATTCAGAAATCCTAGGTTATAACGGTTTTTATCACCTTACCTAGGCTTATCGCAGATTAACACGTCTTTCATCGCCTCTAACTGCCAAGGCATCCACCACATACGCTTAGTCACTTAACCATACAACCCTAAGTAGTCTTAGTCAGAGCAGGTGACTAAACCTACTCGATTGTAAAGTCTGACATTTTCACGCACTTTTCATTTAGCTTTCGCTAATATGATGAGTTACTTGAATAAGAGTTAATAGTCTTTCAACTATTGGTCTAAATGATTAAGGAATAAATCATTTAGCTATTGTTGGTATTTATACTTATGTGATTGAAGTGCGACACTTCGCACACCATATAAACACCGGGTATTTATATCAGCTTTCCAGATTGTTAAAGAGCGTCAAACTAGCGCACATTCGGCTAATTTGTGATTTCCCTCCTTGCGGAGAGTAAAAACCAAACTTAAATTGTTCATTAGAACCGCTTAAGTTTGGTTTCTAGAGTAATGATGGTGGAGCTAAGCAGGATCGAACTGCTGACCTCCTGCGTGCAAGGCAGGCGCTCTCCCAGCTGAGCTATAGCCCCATCTTTTCACCCAAGGCAGGTGTACTCTTTTAATTTCGTTATCATGTAATTTGTGTGAACACTCAACAAAGCGTTGTTTTACTTCAAGATAAGGAGGTGATCCAACCCCAGGTTCCCCTAGGGTTACCTTGTTACGACTTCACCCCAGTCATGAAACACAAAGTGGTGACCGTCCTCCCGAAGGTTAAACTAGCCACTTCTTTTGCATCCCACTCCCATGGTGTGACGGGCGGTGTGTACAAGGCCCGGGAACGTATTCACCGTGGCATTCTGATCCACGATTACTAGCGATTCCGACTTCATGGAGTCGAGTTGCAGACTCCAATCCGGACTACGACGTACTTTGTGGGATTCGCTCCACCTCGCGGTATTGCTGCCCTCTGTATACGCCATTGTAGCACGTGTGTAGCCCATCCCGTAAGGGCCATGATGACTTGACGTCGTCCCCACCTTCCTCCGGTTTATCACCGGCAGTCTCCTTAGAGTTCCCGCCACTACGCGCTGGCAAATAAGGATAGGGGTTGCGCTCGTTGCGGGACTTAACCCAACATTTCACAACACGAGCTGACGACAGCCATGCAGCACCTGTCACTCAGTTCCCGAAGGCACACCAAAATCTCTTTTGGCTTCTGAGGATGTCAAGGGATGGTAAGGTTCTTCGCGTTGCATCGAATTAAACCACATGCTCCACCGCTTGTGCGGGCCCCCGTCAATTCATTTGAGTTTTAACCTTGCGGCCGTACTCCCCAGGCGGTCAACTTAGCGCGTTAGCTACGCCACCCACTGCTCAAGGCAACAGACGGCTAGTTGACATCGTTTACGGCGTGGACTACCAGGGTATCTAATCCTGTTTGCTCCCCACGCTTTCGTACCTCAGCGTCAGTATCTGTCCAGGTGGCCGCCTTCGCCACTGATGTTCCTTCCAATCTCTACGCATTTCACCGCTACACTGGAAATTCCACCACCCTCTACAGTACTCTAGTTTGCCAGTTCAAAATGCAGTTCCAAGGTTGAGCCCTGGGCTTTCACATCTTGCTTAACAAACCGCCTACGTACGCTTTACGCCCAGTAATTCCGATTAACGCTTGCACCCCTCGTATTACCGCGGCTGCTGGCACGAAGTTAGCCGGTGCTTCTTCTGTAGGTAACGTCACAGATTGCAGTTATTAACTACAACCCTTTCCTCCCTACTGAAAGTGCTTTACAACCCTAGGGCCTTCTTCACACACGCGGCATGGCTGCATCAGGGTTTCCCCCATTGTGCAATATTCCCCACTGCTGCCTCCCGTAGGAGTCTGGGCCGTGTCTCAGTCCCAGTGTGGCTGATCATCCTCTCAAACCAGCTAGAGATCGTCGCCTTGGTGAGCCATTACCTCACCAACTAGCTAATCTCACTTGGGCTAATCTATAGGCGAGAGGTCCGAAGATCCCCCCCTTTGGTCCGTAGACATTATGCGGTATTAGCAGTCGTTTCCAACTGTTGTCCCCCACCTAAAGGCATATTCCCAAGCATTACTCACCCGTCCGCCGCTCGACGCCGAAGTACAAGTACTTCTCGTTTCCGCTCGACTTGCATGTGTTAAGCCTGCCGCCAGCGTTCAATCTGAGCCATGATCAAACTCTTCAATTAAAAAATCGTTTGTGGAGCCGAAGCTCCTGCTCAATGAATTCTGTCGTTTCTTCTCACCAAAGTGAAAAGAAGCATTACATATATAAGTATATATTTATTTGCGTGACATTCATCAAAGTGCTGCTTTACGTCCAATGGACTATGTAAAATCAACATCTATGTGAGTGCCCACACAAATTGCATGATAACTAATTGTTAAAGAACTCTCTTTCGAGAAGATATAAATCGCATTCGTTTATATCGTTTGCCTCAGTAGCTTTGCCCCGAAGCGGATGCGCATTGTACGCTTCCTAGTTTTGATGTCAACGTTTTTTTTAATTTATTTCAAATTAATTTTTAACGTTATCTTAAGCTAATCTTTCAAATTTGATTGAGTTAACTTATCAAAACTGACTTCTTAAGTCTCCCTGAGAAGTGGATGCGCATTTTAGACACTTTTCTTCTCAGGTCAACCCTTATTTGCAATTAATTTAGCGTTTACAGCTTAAGTGTTCAAAGCTTATACAATTCACACAAATAACCAGCTAAAAACGCTATTATTTGCCATTTACATACATAAACCGCCATCGATTTCGACAACACGACCAGTAAAAAAGTCATTTTCACAGATATATTTCGCCGTATGAGCAATTTCTTCCGCTTCACCTAAGCGACCAACTGGTTTCATTTTTTCTAATCTATCACGCATCTCAGGTTTCATTGCATCTGTCATAGCCGTACGAATTACACCTGGCGCTATTGCACCAACACGAATACCGTGTCGTCCAAGTTCTCTAGCCCAAGTAATTGTCATAGCGACAACGCCAGCTTTAGAGGCTGCATAATTGGTTTGTCCCATATTACCGCCACGAGCAATGGAAGACATATTAATAATGACACCTTTTCTACCCGCTTCAATCATATGAACCGCAGCTTCACGTCCGCAAAGGAAAACACCTGTTAAGTTGACATCAATGACTGATTGAAATTGCTCCAACGACATTTTTTTCGTCACTTGACCATCTTTTTCCTTAACAAACATGCCATCTCTTAAAATGCCAGCATTATTAATTAAGCAATCGATACCTGCAAAATCACTATTAATTTGAGCAAAAGTCGACTCGACCTCACTTTCAACACTTACATTAGCAATATAATACTTTGCCTTAACGCCTTGTTGCTCTATTAGTGTTACGGTTTCTTGTAATAACGCTTCATTTAAATCAATTAAAGCGATATTAGCGCCACTTTTAGCAAAGCTTAGCGCCATGGTTCTACCTAGGCCTTGACCACCACCAGTAATGACTACTGTTTTATCTTGTACATTCATATTCTTTTCTTTTAATAAAAATTAATAGTGCTATTTATCGTGATTGAACACGTTAAAAATACTAGAGAAATCTTTTGCACCATTACCTGATGCCGCATGCATGGCATATAAGCTACGTGCTAAAGCCCCCATTGGCGTTGACGATTGACTCGCTAATGCTGTTTCCATAGCTAAGCCGAGATCTTTCGCCATTAAATCCACCATAAAACCACCTTGGTAGTCATTTGCTGACGGAACATTTTCCATCACGCCTGGGCACGGGTTATAAACATCTAATGTCCAGTTACTCCCTGAACTTTTACTCATAATATTTGAAAGCACTTTAGCATCTAGCCCATTAGCTAAACCAAGCTGTAATGCTTCACTTGTACCGACCATAAGTACTGATAGCAACATGTTATTGCAAACTTTTGCTATTTGACCGGCACCATGCTGACCAGCATGAAAAATATTCTTGCCCATGGCTTCTAAAATAGGTTTAACTTGTGCGAATTCTTCTTCACTCCCGCCAACCATAAAGCTCAATGTACCAGCCACTGCGCCGCCCACACCCCCAGATACTGGCGCATCAACAAAGTTAATGCCCTTTTCTGCAAGTACAGATGCAACTTTTTGCGAGGTTTTTGCATCTATGGTTGATGAATCTATTACATGACTACCCGGTTTAATATGCTCAGCCAATCCTGAACTAGGTGTTAAATAGACAGCTTCAACGTGCTTGCCAGCAGGTAACATTGAAATAATAAATTCTGCACCTTTAACACAGCTGATGGCATCATCAAAGGTAGTTGCACCTTGCTCGACAACATGAGCAACAGCTTCTTTGGATAAATCAAAAACACTAACTTGATGACCTGCTTTTACTAAGTTGATGGCCATAGGGCCGCCCATATTACCTAGCCCGATAAATGCTATATTTGCCATGATTATTTCCTCATTAAATTCTTTTCACTGTATTGCGTTAACTGCGTTAATACTAGCACCTATAAATCTGCTAACGGGTGCGTAGCATCTTGCCACTTATCGGTAAAAAACCAATCGACAACTTGACTATCTACATCATCAATTGCAGCAAAACGCCAGTTAGGTTGATTATCTTTATCTATTAATAATGCTCTTACACCTTCAACAAACTCACCAAATTTACCACTTTTAACTGACAAATTTAGCTCCATTCTAAAACAGTCAGCTAAAGGTAAAGATTTACCTAACTGTAGCTGCTTGTACGTAATACAAGCACTTAATGCACTACCGTGTTTCAGAGATTTTTGTCCGCGATTAAACCACTTATCTTCGATGTCACAATGAATAATGGCATCAACGATACTTTTAATATCATCTTGATTAACAAGCTCGGCAATCAAGTGTTGGTGTTCGCGTATATGTGAGGCAGGTAATTTATTTTGCGACTGTTTTTCAAAGTCTTGTAGCACTACTGATAATTTTTCATGATTAAGGGCAATAGTATCACCCCAATTCACCTGCAATAATTGCTCGACAAATTCACCGTGCTTATCTTGACTCATAAAGTAATCGGCCAAATGGGTAAATTTTGCATCAGCAGCATTGATACTGGCACCAGTTAAACCCAAGAATAAACCACAGCCATTTGGCATTTTATTTAAAAAGTAACTTGCACCAACATCAGGATAAAGCCCTATGCTAATTTCTGGCATAGCAATCCGTGAAGACTCAGTAACGACTCTGTGACTTGCGCCAACCATCATACCTAAGCCTCCGCCCATAACTATACCACTGCCCCAAACAATAAATGGTTTGTTATAACGGTGAATTAAGTAATCTAACTGATACTCTTTAACAAAATAAGTTTCAATTGCAGGTGCGTAATCATCTTTATGACTCGACATTTCTTTATAAAGATGAACAATGTCACCACCAGCACAAAAAGCTTTTTCGCCCTCTCCTTTCAATAACACCGCAGCAATATCATCGCATTGTTGCCATGCTTGTAGTTGAGGATAAAGTAAATCAATCATTTCACCACTTAATGCATTAAGTGATTTAGGGGAATTTAACGTCGCAACGGCAATTTTCTTACCGTTTGCACAATTTAACTCTTCAAAGGTAACTACATTAGACATAATGAAAGCCTTACTTATTAGACCAAACAGGCGCACGCTTTTCTAAGAATGCTTGCACACCTTCGGTTTGATCTTGAGAATCAAAGAGATCAACAAATGCTTGGCGCTCTACAGGCAAAGCATCAGCTATTGGTGTAGCTCTATGCATTTGCACTAATTTTTTACATGCGCTAACCGCAACAGGACTTTGCTTAGCAACTTTTGCAGCTAAGGCAATTGCCGCTTGCAAACCTTCACCTGAGGCGACGACTTCTTCTACTAAACCAATTTGCTCTGCTTTTTGTGCCTTAATACGCTCACCACACAAAATCATGCGCTTAGTCCAGCCTTCACCGACAAGAATATGCAAGTTTTGCGTGCCGCCAGCACAAGGTAATAAGCCAACCGTTGCTTCTGGTAACGCCATTTGCGCATGTTCTTCTGCAATTCTAATATCACATGCTAACGCAACTTCAAGACCGCCGCCCATGGCGTAGCCGTTAATAGCTGCGATTGACACACCACGAAATTGAGATAAGGTTTCAAACGCTTGACCAAAAATTTCACTCATCTCACGAGCAACTGTTTTATCGCCATCAGCAAAAACATTTAAATCTGCGCCTGCGGAAAAGAATTTATCACCGCCGCCCGTTAACACTAACGCATAAACGTCTTTGTCTTCATTAAGTTCAATCACTAAATCGCGCAAATCAGCTAAGCTTTGCGCTGTCCAAGTATGTGCTGGTGGATTATTAAAGGTTACCACTGCAGTATTGCCCTGCTTTTCTACTAACAAATAATCTGACATGATCTTTCCTCAAAATTCGATTGTCTTAAAGCAGTTGACCTGCGCCTTGTGTTAATAAACGACGCGCAATGATCAAGCGCATAATTTCATTGGTGCCTTCTAAAATTTGATGCACACGAACATCCCTAAAATGACGCTCTAATGGGTACTCTTTGATATAACCATAACCACCGTGTATTTGCAGCGCAGCATCACACACTTTAAAGCCAATATCTGTGGCAAAACGTTTGGCCATAGCACAGTACGCGGTTTTTTCCGGATCATTTTGATCGAGCTTATAAGCTGCCAAACGTACCAATTGTCTTGCTGCAACGAGCTCAGTTGCCATATCAGCTAATTTAAACTGTAAGCCTTGAAATGCTGCGATAGGCTTACCAAATTGTTCACGCTCTTGCATATAAGCAGCGGCAGTATCTAGCGCTTGCTGAGCTGTACCAATTGAACAAGTAGCAATATTAATGCGACCACCGTCTAAGCCTTTCATTGCTAAGGTAAAACCTTCACCTTCACTGGCTAATAAGTTTTCAACTGGCACTTTTACATCTTCAAACGTAACTAAGCGTGTTGGCTGGGCATTCCAACCCATTTTCTCTTCTGCTTTACCGTAAATAATGCCATCAGTATCAGCAGGGATTGCTAAGGCAGAAATACCTTTAGGGCCAGCTTCACCTGTTCTTACCATGACAACGAGCATATCGGTTTCACCAGCACCTGAGATAAACATCTTAGAGCCATTAACGATATAATGTTCACCGTCTTTTTTAGCCGTAGTTCTCAATGACGCTGCATCTGAGCCAGAGCCAGGCTCTGTTAAACAATAAGAAGCAAGCTTTTCACCAGTAACTAATGATGGACACCAAGCATCTTTAACCGCTTGTGTACCCCAGGTAGCTATCATCCACGTTGCCATATTGTGTATGGTCATCATGGCTGTTGTTGTTGTGCAGCCCATCGCCATTTGCTCAAAAATAATTGATGAGTCTAGACGACTTAAGCCTAAGCCTCCGGCATCTTCTGGTGCATAAAGGCCACAAAAACCAAGTTCACCCGCCTTGGTAATCACCTCTTTTGGAAAAATGTGCTCTTGGTCCCACTTAGCAGCATTAGGTAATAATTCACTATCACTAAATTGCTTAGCGGTATCAGCAAACATTTGCTGATCTTCAGTTAAATCAAAATTCATGTTTAATTCCTATGTGCTAATGCTTATAACATTTCAACAGCAATCGCCGTTGCTTCACCGCCGCCTATACATAATGAGGCAACACCTTTCTTAAGGCCTTTATTTTTCAGCGCGTGAATCAAGGTCACCATAATACGGGCACCACTCGCCCCTAATGGGTGACCTAAAGCACATGCGCCACCATGAATATTTACTTTGTCAATATCAAGCCCCATATGTTTAACTGCCAGCATAGTGACCATGGCAAATGCTTCATTAATTTCAAATAAATCAACATCATCAACATTCCAACCGGCTTTATCTAAAAGCTTATTCATCGCGCCAACTGGGGCAACGGTAAATTCAGCAGGCTTTTGCGCATGCGTAGCGTGGGCAACAACTTTACATAAAGGTGTTAACCCTTGTGCCTGTGCTTGAGAAAGCTTCATCATCACTAAAGCTGCGGCACCGTCTGAGATGGAACTAGAGTTTGCTGCGGTAATAGTGCCATCTTTTTTAAAGGCTGGACGAAGTGAAGGAATTTTATCCGGGCGGGCATTACCGGGTTGTTCATCAGTATCAATTACAGATTCTACTCTGCGGTTAACTACTGAAACTGGGGTAATTTCATTAGCAAAAGCACCAGATTCAATGGCATTATTTGCTCGACTTAATGAACGAATGGCAAATTCATCCATTTCTTCTCGAGTAAAACCTGTTTCATCAGCCGTTTCTTGAGCAAAGCAGCCCATAGAAATACCATCATAGGCATTCTCTAAACCATCAAGCATCATATGATCTAGCACTTGACCATGCCCCATACGCATACCACTGCGCGCTTTTGGCAAAATATAAGGTGCATTACTCATGCTCTCCATACCACCAGCAATGGCAACATTAATTGAGCCGGCTAAAATCGCATCATGTGCTTGCATAGCTGCTTTCATACCTGAGCCACACACCTTATTAATCGTGGTACAAACCGTAGATAAGGATAAATCCGCCGCTAAAGCCGCTTGTCTAGCTGGTGCTTGCTTTAAACCCGCAGGTAAAACACAGCCCATTATTACTTCATCAATTTGATCATTTTCAAGGTTAGCAGTTTTTACAGCCGCTTTAATTGCAGCACTGCCTAACTGAGTGGCATCCAAGTTAGCAAGGCAACCACCAAATCCCCCCATAGGGGTTCTTGTTGCAGAAACAATAACGATAGGATCATGTGTAGACATCAGGTTCTCCGACAATTTATATAGTTATCAAAGTCTAGTTAGTTTCCAACCAAAAAGACGCTTTATCTATTAAGCCTACCCCAATATTACCTTTACGCCAACGTAAACTTTAGTACTAGTTACTATGATTAATTTGCAGAGTGTAAGCTCAAAGTTACAGCAAGCCCGACAGATAAATAACTAAAACCAAGATGAAAGCACAGATAAAGGTCACGCTCATTCTTTACGTTTACGTAAACTTCATGTAAGGTTTAAACAATAGTGAATTAAATGATAAATATTATGACAACCAGAACTAGCCAAGCTCGCTACTCCATCGGCGATTTATCAAAAGAGTTTGATATTACTACCCGTAGTATTCGCTTTTATGAAGACCAAGGGTTATTACACCCTAGCCGTAAAGGGCAAACACGAATTTATAACCAAAGAGACAGAGTTCGACTAAAGTTAATTTTACGTGGTAAACGCTTAGGTTTCTCTTTGGCAGAAACAGGTCGCTTATTTGAGCTCTATGACGCCGATAAAACTAGTGCAACACAGCTCTCGACAATGATGGAGTTGATAGTACAAAAGAAGAACGATCTAAATCAACAGCTTGAAGACATTAATGCCGTACTTATCGAGCTAAATGACTTAGAAGCAAACTGTGAAAAAATACTCGCTAACATTAGCACCGAACAAAAGTAAGGATAAAACATGATCTCTCAATTCAGCTCTTTAAACTTTAATTTAGGCGAAACCGTGGAAATGATCCGCGATACTGTCAATGCTTTTGCTCGAGATGAAATTGCGCCACGTGCAGAGCAAATTGATTTAGATAACGAATTTCCAATGGATTTATGGCGAAAATTTGGCGACCTTGGCTTACTTGGTATGACAGTTGATGAACAATACGGTGGCTCAGGCTTAGGTTATTTAGAGCATATGGTTGCTATGCAAGAAATTTCACGCGCATCAGCTTCTGTTGGTTTAAGTTACGGCGCTATGTCTAACCTGTGTTTAAACCAATTAAACAAAAATGGCTCTCATGAGCAAAAAGCCAAGTACCTACCTAAACTTTGTACTGGTGAGCATATCGGTGCCTTAGCCATGAGTGAGCCAAACGCCGGCTCTGATGTGGTTAGCATGAAACTACGCGCTGATAAACAAGGTGATAAGTACATATTAAATGGTAATAAAATGTGGATCACTAACGGCCCAGACGCCCATGTTTATGTTATCTACGCCAAAACAGATACCTCAGCCGGCTCAAAAGGCATTACCGCGTTTATCGTTGAGCGCGATTACCCAGGTTTTTCTCGTCATCAGAAGCTCGATAAATTAGGTATGCGTGGTTCAAACACTTGTGAGCTAGTGTTTGAAAACTGTGAAGTACCCGCTGAAAACGTATTAGGTGAAGAAGGTAAAGGCGTACGTGTATTAATGTCTGGTCTTGATTACGAGCGCTTAGTATTAACTGGTGGGCCATTAGGTATTATGGATGCCTGCATGGATTTAGTTGTGCCTTATATTCACGATAGAAAGCAATTTGGTCAATCCATTGGCGAGTTTCAACTTATCCAAGGAAAAATTGCCGATATGTACACGCAAATGAATGCCGCTAAAGCATACGCTTATATGTGTGCTCAAGCTGCTGATAGAGGCGAAACCACCCGCAAAGATGCCGCAGGCGTTATCTTATACGCAGCAGAGCTTGCCACGAAAATGGCGCTTGATGCCATTCAATTACTTGGTGGTAATGGTTATATCAATGAATTCCCAGCAGGTCGTTTATTACGTGATGCCAAACTTTATGAAATTGGTGCTGGTACCTCAGAAATTCGCCGCATGCTAATTGGACGTGAATTGTTCAACGAATCAAATTAATCAATTTATGAGCTATACCCAAGGTGTAGCTCATGACCAACTAGCCCATTTAAAAGGTTTTTGTTGTGACTAAAATAATTTCAAAAGTTAACACCCGTAGTCAAGATTTCCTCGATAACTCGGCTCATATGCAAAGCCAAGTAGACGATTTACGCGCTAAATTAAATGATATCAAGCAAGGTGGCGGTGAACGCAGCCGAACTCGCCATACCGATAGAGGTAAACTATTACCTAGAGATAGAGTTAATGCCTTACTTGATAATGGTTCAGCTTTTCTAGAGTTCTCGCAATTAGCAGCCTATAAGGTCTATGACGATAATGTACCTTGTGCTGGTATCATCACCGGTATTGGCCGTGTCGGCGGACAAGAGTGTGTTATTGTTGCTAATGATGCAACCGTTAAGGGCGGTACTTACTACCCGCTTACGGTAAAAAAACACTTAAGAGCACAAGCGATAGCTCAAGAAAACAATTTACCTTGTATTTACCTAGTGGACTCAGGTGGTGCCAACCTACCGAATCAAGATGACGTCTTCCCTGATAAAGAGCATTTTGGCCGAATCTTTTTCAATCAAGCCAATATGTCCGCGCAAAATATCCCACAAATAGCTGTGGTGATGGGCTCATGTACTGCTGGTGGTGCTTATGTTCCCGCCATGGCAGATGAGTCTATTATTGTAAAAGAGCAAGGTACTATCTTTTTAGCTGGCCCACCTTTAGTAAAAGCTGCTACTGGTGAAGTAGTGAGCGCAGAAGATTTAGGCGGAGCTGATGTGCATTGTCGCACCTCAGGGGTTACCGACCATTACGCGCAAAATGATCATCACGCACTTGAAATCGCCAGAAGTGCGGTGAAAAACCTCAATAGAAAAAAATCAGTCGATATTGACATTAAAGCGGTTAATGAGCCTGCATACGATACAAGTGAAATTTACGGCATCATTCCTAAAGATACCCGCCAGCCTTACGATGTTCGTGAAGTCATTGCACGTATTGTCGATGCGAGTCAATTTGAAGAATTTAAAGCCTTGTACGGTAGTACGTTAGTTTGTGGCTTTGCTCATATTTATGGCTACCCCGTTGGTATTGTCGCTAATAATGGTGTGCTATTTGGTGAGTCAGCAGAAAAAGGCGCCCACTTTATTCAGCTATGTGCGCAACGAAAAATCCCCTTAGTTTTCTTACAAAACATCACGGGCTTTATGGTAGGTCAACAATATGAATCTGGCGGTATCGCAAAGCATGGCGCTAAAATGGTAACCGCAGTAGCCACAGCACAAGTGCCTAAATTTACGATATTGATTGGCGGCAGCTTTGGCGCAGGTAACTATGGTATGTGCGGTCGCGCTTATGATCCGAGATTTTTATTTATGTGGCCAAATGCGCGTATATCAGTCATGGGTGGCGAACAAGCCGCTGGCGTAATGGCACAAGTAACCCGAGATAAAAAAGAAAAGCTTGGTGAAACTTGGACTGATGAACAAGAGCAAGCATTTAAGCAGCCGATCATGGATAATTATGAGCATCAAGGTCACCCCTACTACGCCTCAGCGCGCCTGTGGGACGATGGCATTATCGACCCTGCTGATACCAGACAGGTATTAGGCTTAGCAATTTCCGCAGCACTTAATAAACCCATAGCTGATACCAAGTTTGGTATCTTTAGAATGTAGGTGGCTTTATTATGCAAGACTTTAATGACAACCCTATGCCAAGCCTAAGTGACAAGGTACTGTTTGACCTTGATGACCAAGGTGTGGCTACCGTAACCTTAAATAATGCCGAAAAACATAATGCTTTTGATGATGAAATCATTAAGCAGCTTTTAGCCATCTTTACGCATATTGCCAAGCGTAGCGATATCAAAGTGATGGTATTAGCATCCAGGGGCAAAAGCTTTAGTGCTGGTGCTGATTTAGGCTGGATGAAACGTATGGCCTCGTATTCATACGACGATAACCTTACCGACGCTAATGCCCTAGCAGCTATGTTAAAGGCACTTAATTTTATGCCACAGCCAAGCATAGCGAAAATTCAAGGTGCAGCCTTTGGTGGCGCCGTTGGTTTAGCAAGCTGCTGCGATATAGTTATTGCCAGTAATAAAGCAAGCTTTTGTTTAAGTGAAGTTAAGCTTGGCCTTATCCCTGCTACTATCAGTCCTTATGTAGTCTCTGCCATTGGCTTAAAGGCGTCGCGTCGATACTTTCAAACCGCTGAGCGCTTTTTTGCCGATAAAGCCATGCACTTAGGTTTAGTCGATGAAGTTGTTGAGCTTGATGCCTTAGATGATGCCGTAAAGACAATGACAACAAGCTTATTAGCCAATGGCCCCCTTGCTATGCGCCAAGCCAAACAACTCGCCTTTGATGTTGCTTATAAAGATATCAGCGATACCTTAGTAGCAGATACCAGCGAGCGCATTGCCGCGATAAGAGTATCAGGTGAAGGCCAAGAAGGCTTAAGTGCTTTTTTTGAAAAACGTCGCCCCAGTTGGCAACAATGCCCAAACGATAAAAGGAATCCTTAAATGTTCTCAAAGATTTTAATTGCCAACCGTGGCGAAATCGCTTGTCGTATCATTAAAACCGCCAAAAAAATGGGCATTTCAACCGTTGCCGTCTATTCAGATGCTGATAAAGATGCTTTGCATGTTCATATGGCTGATGAAGCTATCTATTTAGGGGCTTCGCCATCAAGAGAAAGTTACTTGGTGATTGATAAAGTTATTGCCGCCGCCAAACTAACCGGCGCTCAAGCAATTCACCCAGGCTATGGCTTTTTATCAGAAAATGCTGACTTCTGTAAGGCGTGCGCACAAGAAAATATCACCTTTATTGGTCCACCTGTTGGTGCTATTGAAGCGATGGGTTCTAAATCAGCAGCAAAATCTATCATGGAAAAAGCTAATGTGCCTTTAGTTCCAGGCTATCATGGTGATGATCAATCACATGACGTTATTAAAGCGGCAGCCGATAGTATGGGTTACCCCGTTTTACTTAAGGCTACCGCTGGCGGTGGTGGTAAAGGTATGCGCCAAGTATGGAGTGAAGCAGAATTTAGCCAAGGCCTTGAAGCGGCAAAGCGTGAAGCTAAATCATCCTTTGGTGATGATACTATGTTAGTGGAAAAATACCTAACACAACCACGACACGTAGAAATTCAAGTGTTTTGCGATAACCACAATAATGCCGTTTACCTTTTTGAACGAGATTGTTCTGTACAGCGTCGTCATCAAAAAGTAATAGAAGAAGCACCAGCTTTTAAAATGCCTGACGAGCTTCGTGCAAAAATGGGTGAAGCTGCGATAAAGTCAGCGCAAGCCATTGGCTATCAAGGTGCAGGTACGGTTGAATTTTTACTTGATGTTGACGGTTCATTTTATTTTATGGAAATGAATACGCGCTTACAGGTAGAACATCCTGTAACTGAACTGATTACAGGACAAGATCTGGTTGAATGGCAACTGAGAGTGGCTGCCAATGAAACGCTACCCAAAACACAACAACAGCTAAGCATTCACGGCCATGCCTTTGAAGCGAGAATTTATGCCGAAGATGCCGACAATGACTTTTTACCGGCAACAGGTAAGCTAGCACTATTACAAACGCCCGTTGAAAGTGAGCATGTCCGTATAGATACTGGCGTGCGTCAAGGGGATGAAGTAAGTGTTTATTACGATCCTATGATAGCTAAGCTGATTGTTTGGGATGAAAATCGTGAAAAAGCGCTACAACGTTTAACCAAAGCACTAAGCGAGTATCGTATCAATGGTGTTACCACCAATATTGATTTCCTCTACAATTTAGCTAGTTGTCAGCCTTTTGTTCAAGAGGATATAGATACAGGTTTTATCGAAAAGCATAACGATTTAATCTTTCATCAAAACAGTCAAACCTTAGCAAACGAACTGCCGATAGCCGCACTTTATCTGCTCTTATCAAATGCCAATGAAGCGCAACTAAAAGCTAAACAAAGCAGTGATCCATATTCACCTTGGCATAGCACCAGTGCTTGGCGATTAAATGAAGCGCATGTTCATCAGCTTATACTCGCTCACAATGAACAAAACTATGACATTGAGATTGAACAAAAACATCAAGGCAGCGATAGCTACTACTTGATCAGCATTAGCCAAGATAACCAGCTGATGCAAACAGTCGATTGTCAAGGTGAGATAAAAGGCGAACATATGATTGTCAATATTGATGGTCACCGTAGCCAAGCAACCATTGCCCATGATGAAAATAAAATTAACATCTATCGTGCTAATGGTGTCTTTAGCTTTAAACACATTTTACCCGATTATGGCAGCAATGAAGCTAACGACTCAAATGGCGGCTTAACTGCGCCAATGAATGGCACTATGGTCAGTGTACTGGTAAAAGCTGGCGAAAAAGTTAGCAAAGATCAACCATTAGTGATCATGGAAGCAATGAAAATGGAGCACACCATCAAAGCACCGAGCGACGGCATGATAGACGAAGTCTTTTTTAATGCGGGTGATATGGTTGACGGTGGTGCTGAATTACTTGCTTTTACCGAAGCAGAGGTTAGTTAATGAAACAAGCTAATAACTTACCAACCAAGGTTAAAATTGTTGAAGTAGGCCCAAGAGATGGCCTACAAAATGAAGCTAAGCTCATCAGTGCTGAAGATAAAATCAAACTCATTGAAGCATTAGCCAATGCTGGCGTTAGTTATATCGAAAGTGGCAGTTTTGTCTCGCCTAAATGGGTACCACAAATGGCAACCTCAACTGACGTTTTTGCCAATATCACTCGTTTAGACAATGTGACTTATGCTGCCTTAACACCCAATATGAAAGGCTATCAAGCCGCCATTGATGTTAATGCTGACGAAGTCGCTATTTTTGGCGCAGCATCAGAAAGCTTTAGCCAAAAAAATATCAACTGCTCTATTGCAGAAAGCCTTGAGCGCTTTGCGCCAATTATGAAAGCCGCAAAAGCTGCAAATATAAAAGTGAGAGGCTATGTTTCTTGTGTTGTTGGCTGCCCTTATGAAGGAGATATAGCGCCAGAGCAAGTGGCAATGGTTGCAGAAAAACTATATCAAATGGGTTGTTACGAAATATCACTAGGTGACACCATAGGGGTTGGCACACCGGCAAGTGTAACTGAAATGATACGCGCGGTCAGTGCCCGTGTGCCCTTAGATAAACTTGCTGTTCACTTTCATGATACCTATGGTCAGGCGTTAACAAACATTTACGCGGTACTACAAATGGGCATTTCGGTCGTTGACAGTGCTATTGCAGGCCTTGGTGGCTGCCCTTATGCTAAAGGCGCTTCAGGTAATGTTGCTACTGAAGATGTCGTCTACCTTTTACATGGTTTAGGCATAGAAACTGATATTAATTTTGAAAAACTATTGGAAGCAGGCTGGTTTATCAGTAAAAAACTCAATAAACCGAGCGTATCAAAAGTTTCCAGTGCATACCTTGCTAAGCAAGAGTCCTAGCATAATTTACCAGAATAAAAACAGGAGAAGATAATGGCCGGATTTGACAAAGTAGTGTCTAGTTACGAAGAAGCCATGGCCGGATTAACTGATGATATGACAGTTATTGCTGGCGGATTTGGCCTATGTGGTATTCCAGAGAATTTAATCGCTGAAATTAAGCGTAAAGGCACTAAGGGATTAACCTTAGTTTCTAATAACTGTGGTGTTGATGATTTTGGTTTAGGCATTTTATTACCTAATCGTCAAATTAAGAAAATAATCGCTTCCTATGTAGGTGAGAATGCCGAGTTTGAACGTCAAATGATGGCAGGCGAATTAGAAGTAGAGCTAACACCACAAGGAACACTCGCTGAGAAAATGCGTGCTGGTGGGGCGGGTATTCCAGCATTCTTTACTGCCACAGGCTATGGAACGCCAGTAGCTGAAGGTAAAGAAGAGCGCCAATTTAACGGGCGTGATTATATTTTAGAAGAATCTATTGTTGGTGACTTTGCCATAGTTAAAGCGTGGAAAGCCGACAGATACGGCAACTTAGTTTTTAGAAAAACCGCGCGTAACTTTAACCCTATGGCCGCTACCGCAGGCAAAATTACTGTAGTTGAAGTTGAAGAAATTGTCGAGCCTGGTGAATTAGATCCAGACCAAATTCATACACCTGGCATATATGTTGACCGACTCATTCAAGGCACTTTTGAAAAGCGTATTGAGCAACGTACAACCCGTAACGAAGCGCAAGGCTAAGGAGATTTATTATGGCTTTATCAAGAGAACAAATTGCTCAACGTGTAGCACAAGAACTACAAGACGGTTATTACGTCAACTTAGGTATAGGTATCCCAACCCTAGTTGCTAACTATGTTCCAGAAGGCATGGAAGTTATGCTGCAATCAGAAAACGGTTTACTCGGTATGGGGCAATTCCCAACAGCAGAAGAGCTTGATGCTGACCTAATTAATGCTGGCAAGCAAACCGTTACTATGGCAACAGGTGCTTCAATTTTTGACTCGGCAGAGTCCTTTGCCATGATACGTGGTGGTCATGTAGATCTTACCGTGCTAGGTGCCTTTGAAGTGGATGTAAATGGTAATATTGCTTCTTATATGATCCCAGGAAAGCTTATCAAAGGTATGGGTGGCGCTATGGATTTAGTTGCAGGTGCAGATAATATTATTGTTACTATGACGCATGCCTCTAAACACGGTGAATCTAAACTACTAACAGAGTGCTCTTTACCTCTAACGGGTAAGGGCTGCATTAAAAAAGTATTAACTGACTTAGCTTTTATTGAAATACGAGACGGGAAATTTCATTTACTTGAACGCGCACCTGGCGTATCAGTTGAAGAAATTGCCAAGTTAACCCAAGGTGAACTGGTTATTGCAGGTGATATACCTGAAATGACTTTCTAAAGAGTTGTCAAACGCTTGGGAGGGATAGAATTGCTATTTTCAAATTTCCCTCCCCTCACCCTTGCGCTTGTATACGCCATTATTGCATACAAAATACCCCATAAAAATACTGTATAACCCATACTTCTTGTATGCATACCTTTTATATAAATTGGCTATAATGCCCGCCATACTTGCATTTGTAGGTAATTTTGGTAATACTTAAACTTGACAAAGAAAAAGGCAAGGTACGCGAAAACGTACTACGCAAAACCACCGGTCTAAGGGTTTTAATGTTTACTTACTTGTAAGTTAGTATTTTATTTCCTATGACAGCGGAGTCACCATGGTCAAGGTACATCCCGTGGTTTTTTCTTTTAATAACTCAATGCATTTAAAAGGTTACTAAAATGAAAAAATTATTAATAGCTTCTACTATCACTGTTTTAACATTGACGTCTGTTGTAACGACGCCATCAGCACAAGCTGCAAATGTTGCTCAAAGTATCTGCGAGTACGTAGCTGCCGATGACAAGAAACGCATGCGTTCTTTTTTAAAGACGAATAAATTAAAAATTCGTCGTATCTTTGACGGTATTCAGTGTAATGGTAAGAATTTATTAGAGTTTGCTGCAGCATCTGGCGCAGTAGAAACAGGCTCTTTGATGATTTCAAAATTACCAAAGAAAGTTGTTTCTGCTAACCTAGCTACATTGCAAACTGGATCGCAACCATTGATAGATGCTGCCAACGCTCGCGTTAGTAGCTAAATTATTTTCAGTTAAGCGTTAAACTTACTACAGTTATTTTATAAAGGTGATAAGTCAGAAGGTTTACTGTTAATAATTCTATGTCATTTTAAAAAGGTCAGCTTCTGCTGGCCTTTTTTTCTTTCCTAAATTCTGCTTTAAAATATTAGCGTTGCGCTAGCGAAGTTTACTAAATGCCATTACACTAACAATATCAGTTGTAAGCTTTTGATAAGCATAATAATACTAAAGGCTAATTCTTCTTATCATGACTAGCAAACGTAATTATATCGATAGCAAAAACGCCCTTGTCTTAACTGGTGGCGGTGCAAGAGCTGCATACCAGGTAGGTGTGTTGTCAGCCATAGCTAAGTTTGTTCCTAGAAATCACGGCATTCCTTTTCCTATTCTTTGCGGCACATCTGCTGGAGCAATTAACTCAACAGCACTTGCTTGTTATGCATCATGTTTTCACTTAGGCGTGAAAAAGCTAGAGTGGGTGTGGAAGAATTTTAATTTAGCGAAAATATACCACAGCGACGCGACACGGGTGTTTGGTCACATTAGCCATGGTATGTTAGCAAGCTTTCAAGCAGATTATGCCAATAAAGTACCACGCAGCTTATTAAACAATGCGCCATTAAGAGAGCTACTTAATGCCATGATCGATTTCCCTCGCATTGACAATAACATTATCCGTGGTTATTTATCGTCTGTTTGTGTTACCGCTTCAAGCTATAGTAATGGTGACTCCATCAGTTTCTACCAAGCTGATGATAGCGTTAAACCTTGGTCTCGCGTCAAACGTCGCGGCGAAGCAAGCCAGCTTAACACGGAACATTTAATGGCCTCAGCCGCCATTCCCATGGTATTTCCTTCAGTAAAAATTAAAAATCAACACTTTGGTGATGGCTCAGTACACCAATTATCACCACTAAGCCCTGCTATTCACTTAGGCGCAAAACGACTATTTATTATCGGCGTAGATCAGCCTAAAGAGCCATTACACGCACAAGAAAATAATCCTCACCCGCCTAGCTCAGCAACCATTGCAGGTCACTTGCTGGACTCTATATTTGCAGATACCATGCATAGCGATCTAGAGCGTATGGCACGAATTAATCAAACCTTAGCGTTGATACCTGAAAAGTACAAAGCAGTAAATGAGGGCTTACAGCATATAGATACTTTTGTCTTAAATCCTAGCCATGACTTTAATGCCATTGCCACGAAACATTATCACGATTTACCATTTTCGATGCGTTTACTACTAAGAAGCGTCGGTATTAGCCATGACTCAGAATCCAGTATCGTAAGTTACCTGTTATTTGAAAAAAGCTTTTGCAACGAGCTTATTAAATTAGGTTTCGAAGATGCATTAGAAAAAGAACAGCAAATTATCAGCTTTCTAGGCTTATAATAACGCTTACAACTAACTACCTTCCTGAAGAAAGCGCTCAGCTCGCTCAATGCGTCTTGGCTTACCACGAAGAATAAGGGTATCACCTGCAGATAGCACAGTATTTGGCTCCGGCTCTTCTGTTTCAATGCCGTTACGTTTTAAGGCAAACACGTACACGCGTCGACTCGATAAATTAAGTGAGGCAATGGTTTTACCGCAACAATAAGAATCAGTTGAAATTAAAATAGCATGGGCAAACTCAATGCGGTCAATTGATGACGGGCTTAACTCAGTATCTTCCCCTTGGAAAAAGCCATGCAAATGATTGTAATGGTTTTTTCGCTCTTTCTGCACTCGGCGCATAATACGAGAAAACGGCACACCGCTAAGTGATAAAACTTGCGATACCAACATTAAGCTGCCTTCTAAGCTTTCAGGTACCACTTCATTAGCACCAGCTTGCTGCAATACATTCAATTGATCATCATTTCGTGTTCTAACTAAAATCGGCACATCAGCCTGCATACTTCTTACTTTTTGAATCACTTCAATTGATTGCTTATCTTCGCCAAAAGCGATGACCACCAGTTTGGCTTTACTTAAAAATGCTGCGTTAAGTATTTCTGTTTTTCTGGAAGAGCCAAATAAAACCCGCTCGCCAGCATCACGTGCTTTTCGCGTACGTAGAGGATCAATATCAATAGCAACAAACTCAATGCCTTCTTGTTTTAAAAAGCGGCTAACCGTTTGCCCTATTCGACCAAAACCACAAATAATGACATGATCTTGCAGTTTAATATTTTCAGGCAATTGCTCTAAATCATGGTGATCATCAACTTTTTCTTGGCTTAAGAAAAGTGACCAAGAACGAGCATGTTCTATCATATAAGGTGTGATTGCCATACTAACAACCCCCGCGCCAAGTAACATTGAAGTGACATCAAGTGGTAATAACTGACTTTGATTAGCAAGCGCAATTAGCACAAAACCAAACTCGCCCATTTGTGCTAGCATCAGCCCCGATGCCCAAGCATCTTTATTTGACTCGCCCGCCTTGACCGCTAGTATTTTAATAATAACAACTTTAATGACCATAAAGCTGACCATAAGCATAAGCAAGCTCAGCGGCGACGACAGCAATAAACTGACATCCAGCTTCATACCCACAGTAATAAAGAATAAACCGAGTAAAATATCACGATAAGGCCTAATATCCGCTTCTAGCTGATATTTATATTCACTTTCACCTAACATCATACCGGCTAAGAACGCCCCAAGCGCCATAGACAAGCCAAACCATTGGGTTAAAGCTGAAGCCAGAAGCGTAACCAGTAAGGTTGTTAACACGAACAGCTCATCCGTTCTCACTTGAGCAATAACATTAAAGATTCGCGGTAATAGCCATTTGCCAATAAACAATAGTAAAACAACAACGACAACGCCTTTTACCATCGCCAATAATAGCGCTAGCATCATAGAGCTTTCGCTATCCTGTGCCAGCATTGGAATAATAATCAGTAACGGAACAACAGCAACATCTTGAAATAACAGCACAGCAACTGAGAGCTGACCAGACTTTCGTTTCATTGCCCCCGATTCACTTAACTGGCGAATAACAATAGCTGTAGATGACAGCGCCAAAATGCTACCGACAACAAAAGCAGCACTATAGCTTAAGCCAAAAAACATGGCAGCAATCATAAAAATTAACAGTGATATACCAACTTGCAGACTACCTACCGATAGCACTAAATGCCGCATAGACATTAACCGCGGCAATGAAAACTCTAGGCCTAAAGTAAACAGTAAAAAGACTATACCTAGCTCAGCAAAGTGATCATAATCTACTTGCTCATTCGCCAAATCTAAACCATGTTGGCCTACGAGCATACCTGCAACGAGATAGGCTAATATTGCTGGTAATTTCAAGCGGCGAAATAGCCAAACAACCACGACTGCGCTGGTTAAAATTGCAAGAATCTCTAAATGCACACACTATCCTTTATTCGTATGAAATTTATATGTTGCTTAATTTAGCTGGCAATAAATTGCCATTTACCCGCTCAAATACCCCTAGCAAGCAATGTCAATAAAGTGACTTAAAAAACAGTTTACCTAGTATGTATTAATATTGGCAACAAAAAAACGATTTATCAATTAGTTAAACAGAGCATTCTGTTATGCGATATATAAGTCTCAGCCAAAAAAATGACCTTTAACAATAGGCATGCTACTTGCTTACATAAATAACAGACAGAACAGTAAACAGGCTAAACACGGATGTAATATGAGGTTTTAGCATGCAAACATTGAATATTCTTGATAATAAGTTTTCTCGATTTAATACACTAACAACACTAAGCGCAGAATCACTGACTGAAGATAATTACTATCGTAATAAAGTCATAAACAAGCGATATACTTTATCTGTATTAGAGCGATTACAAACAACGCTAGATATAGATGAGCTGTTAGAGATTTTTGCCATTGAAGTCACTAAATACCTCGACTTTGCCGGGCTATACTTTAAGAGTCCTACCCTGTGTAAAACCCTTAAAGGTAGCAGAAAAGCCAAGCAAGAACGTCAGTTTGAATTAAAAGTTAACCAAGAGTTTCTCGGCACACTGACTTATGGGGTTAACTCACCAATAAGTATGACTAACTTCAATGTGCTAGAGCAATTGCATCAGTGCTTACTTTACCCGTTAAAAAATGCCATTGCTTATCATCAAGCCATGCAACTTGCCATGCAAGATGCCTTAACAGGTTTAGGTAATAGACGATATTTTGACGAACAGCTAAAACGTGCCATGCATCATGCTAATAGACACCATAGTATGGTTGGCTTAGTACTTGGCGATCTTAATAAATTTAAAGCAATTAACGATACCTTTGGCCACCCAACTGGTGACAAAGTACTGACTGAGTTTGCTAATGTCCTTAAAGCGAGCGTGCGTGATTCTGACAGTCTATTCCGTTTTGGCGGCGATGAGTTTGCTATTATCATTGAAAATGCTGATGACAATGCCTTGGCCATTATTGAAAGTAGAATCAAGCAAACACTCACAGATAACCCACTGCTAAGCAAATATAAATTAACCTGTAGCTTAGGCGCGACCTTTATGAGTCGAGCTGATACAGAGCAAAGTTTATTTGCTCGAGCAGATCAGTCGTTATACCGTAAAAAAATGAATATGAGTCAAAAGCTCACTGTAGTTTAACGGGTTAATGCTTTAAAGGCTCTTTTTCGTTCATCGGGAGTAGAGCCTACTAACAGGCGGCAAAACCTTACCGCTTTGGCAAAGGTGCTAGATGAGACATCCGCTAAATTGATACCGCCAGTTACTTGCCACATATGCTGTAGCACTGCAGAAAAATAATGCTCATCCAAAGCAAACGTTTTGGCGTAATGCTTAACAGCATCACTAATACTGGGGTAATAAACATCATCAAATAAAAACTCAGTATGTATTTCAGTATCTTGAATCTGAATGCCATCTACTATAATGGGCCAAGCTTGATAATTAACCCTTGCCTTTGCCACTTCATACATAAACCAAGCACTACGTTGAAACCCGGCAAAATTTCCGTGTTCAAATTCACTCTCAGCTAAGCTTTGTGGTGTCCAGTTTATCCCTATTGCCAAATCTTTACGATATTGCTTAATTAAAGCGCCCTTAACAAACTGCTTCACTTGAAAAATAGAAGCACACCTGGCTTTACTAGCAATAGCACAGCATTCATTACATGTTTGAATTGCCAATGTTGGATGAGGACAGTCCAACACTATATGACGATCAAGCTCATACCTTGATGACTGAGCAGGCGGGAAAGTAAAGTATGTGGCATAAGGCTCACCACAAAACCAGCAACTATGGCGAAACTCAAACGGTACTTCTACCGCTTTAACCTCTGGGCTAGCTGCTGACATAGTTTTATTTAACGCTTCTTCTTAATTTTATTGTTGTATTTAGCATTCGCTCTAGCGGTTTTATTTTTTTGCACAGCCTTCTTCTTGGCTTGCTTTTTAGCTATCGCTTGATTTTTTTCTTGTGTAGCTCGATAACGATTCTTACTGGCGCATTTAACTGCTTGTTGCTGATATTCTTCATGCTCATTACGAGTAAATTCATAACCCGGAACGATAATACGCTCAAACTTTCGACCTACTAATTGCTCAATATTCTCTAAGAATTTTTCATCTTTAGGGCTTACTAACGAAATCGCAACACCAGACTTACCTGCTCTACCAGTACGACCAACACGATGAACGTAATCTTCCGCTAAAAACGGCAAATGAAAATTAACAACATAAGGAAGGTTATCAATATCTAGGCCACGCGCAGCAACATCTGTCGCAACAAGAACACGTACCTGTCCAGAAACAAACTGCTCTAATGCTTTATTTCTAGCACCTTGTGTTTTATCACCATGACATAAAGCCGCTTTAATACCGTCTAATTTTAGCTCTTTCGCTAAAATATTGGCGCTTTCCTTAGTACCGGCAAATACCAACACTTGCTGCCAGTTATTAACACCAATTAGCTCAGATAATAACTCTCGCTTTCTTGCTTCACTAACCCAATACACCGCCTGCTTCACTTTACCCGAGGTGGTGTTTTGCTTGGCGACGCTAATTGTTTTCGGCGTGCGTAATAAAGTATTTGCCAGTGATTTAACACGCTCAGAAAAAGTCGCTGAGAACATCAAGGTCTGATGCTGATGTTTAATATTCACCATGAGCTTTTCTATGTCAGCTAAAAAGCCCATATCAAGCATACGATCCGCTTCATCTAATACCAGATATTTCACTTGAGAAAGATCGACATTTCGTAAAGCCAAATGCTCTAACAAACGTCCAGGTGTAGCAACTAAAACATCCAGCCCTTGCTTTAACTTGTTTTCTTGCGCTGCCATTTTGCCGCCGCCATAAACCGCAGCACTTCGAATAGGTAAGTGTTGACTATATTGGCTAATATTATCAGCAACTTGAATAGCAAGCTCTCGCGTTGGCGTTAAGATTAACGCTTGCAAGGTATGGCCTTCTTGACCAGCTTTCTTTTTGCCGGCAATTTTATCTAAAAGCGGGAGAGAGAAAGCAGCCGTCTTACCTGTACCAGTTTGGGCACTGGCGAGTAAGTCATGACCTTGTTTGATTACAGGGATTGCTTGTTGTTGGATAGGCGTAAGATTTTTATAGCCACACGCTTTAACCGCCTTTAATAATTCAGCCGATAAACCTATTGCATCTACACTCATAACCTTTCCTCACCCCCGATAAATTTTAGGGTGCGGATTATAAACCAATTGCTGACAAATTGCAGACTAATAAATTAAAGCATCAAACTTAGCATGGCTAAGCCTTGATGCTTTCTAGTATTCAATTGAGTTAACTAGTGATTAGAGACCTTAATTTTCTCTAATAGATCTCGACTGGCAAGGACTGAATCTTCACTCATAACAAAATCAAGCTGAACCAATAAGTCCTTATGAAAGACACCGCCTGAGTCATACTGCCATTGACGTAAAGCAATTTTGGCAGAGTCATCAAAAACCTTTTCTGGTACTGACTTTAATACCATAACATCAGTAACCTTGCCGCTTTTATCTACGTTATATTTCAAGACAACTGAGCCTTCTACCCCTTGCTCAGCAGCTTCTGTTGGGTATTTAGGTTCGATTCTGATAACAGGTTGTAATGCTACTTTTTTATTAGCGTGTACCTTTTGCTCAGCGGATAAATTACCGGCATAACTGATACTGGTTAATAAAGAAACCGATAACAAGCTAACAACAGCCAAGCTAAAGCCATTATAGCTCTTGTTCGTTTTTATATGTTTTATGCGTTCAAACATAATATTTTTAGCTCCGTATTTTTTAAAGGATAATTGAGCAAACGCTAGTGGTGGTGACGTCTCAGCCGCCACTAACAATGCTTTGCCATAGTTAATCCTGCTTTCTGTTTGTTTGCGCGCTAAAACAGTTTGATCACAGGAAATTTCTTGGTCTCGTCTAAAGCGAAAATACGCTAACCAAACCAAAGGGTGGAACCAAAACAGCGCTATAAAACTATAGGCGAGAAGATTCCAGTAGATGTCATTGCGATCAAAATGACAAATTTCGTGCTCTAAAATAAGGGTTTGCTGCTCTTGGTTATACAATACCTTGAAGTCTTCTGGGATCAGTAACTTTTGTTTAAATAGACCAATAAGCATAGGGCTATGGGCATGAGAGCTTTGATAAAGTGCAAGCGAGTTAGGTAGTTTTACCTGCACCTGCTCTTTTACTTGGCTACATTGTAAATTTTGCTGAAAGCACCAATAACTTAATAACCCATGGCCAACAATCATTAATGAGCCAGCAAGCCAGATTAGCATAAGCCAATCAAGTGCTACGCCTTGTTGTAATACTTGTTTAGGGGCAACCAGATAGGTAGTGATTAACTGTTCATCTTGAGCTGAGGTACTAAAAAAACTCAGTTTGCAGCTATAAACTAATAATGCCAATGGTACGATTAACCAAAAATAATACGTTTGCCTTGCGCCAAGCTTAGTCAAAAGTGCAGAATGACCAAACAGCAGCAATGAAAGCACAATAGTTAACGGATAAATTAACTCAATAATTAACTCAATCATGCTCTTGCTCCCACTTTGAAATGATATCTTTCAACTGGGCAATATCTTCTTTTTTTAATTCATTATGTTTGGCAAAGCCCGCTACTAAAGGTGAAATTTTGCCACTAAATAAACGCTCTACTAAGCTTATGCTTTCTTTTTGCGTGTATGTATCTCGCTCTAGTAGTGGCGAATAGAGGTATCGTCGTTGTTCTTTTTCAAAGCTAATTGCTTCTTTCTTAACTAAACGATTCAACAAGGTTTTTACCGTTTTATCATGCCAGCTTTTTTTTCTATTTAACCTCTCAATAATATCGCTGGCACTTGCTGGATAGCTTTGCCACAACGCATCAAGTACTTCAAACTCAGCATTACTAATTTCGACCATCTATCTCACCTACTTTTGCTAATTCTTGTTATAAATAAGCATAGTATTACAAATGTAATCATAAAACAAAGAATTACACCTGTAATACTTAAAGTCAAGACAATAATTATTTTTTAATAATTGAATAAGTAAAAATAATGCCCTGCAACTTAGTTACAGAGCATCAAATAAGGGATGAAACCTAAAGCGCTCTAAATATTTGCTCAGTGCTCTCTTTGGCATCACCAAACAACATCTGAGTATTTTCTTTATAAAAAAGTGGGTTTTGTACGCCAGCATAACCCGTATTCATTGAACGTTTAAACACAACAACCTCTTTGGCTTGCCAAACCTCAAGTACTGGCATACCAGCTATTGGACTTGATGGATCTTCAGCTGCTGCAGGGTTTACTGTATCATTGGCGCCAATAACAAGTACTACATCAGTTTCAGCAAAATCCTCGTTTATTTCATCCATGCCGAAAACAATGTCATAAGGCACCTTAGCCTCAGCAAGAAGTACATTCATGTGCCCGGGTAAACGGCCTGCCACAGGGTGAATGGCAAACCTAACCCTTATGCCACGCTCTATTAGCTGCTGACTCAATTCATATACAGGATATTGAGCTTGCGCTACCGCCATGCCATAACCAGGCGTGATAATCACTGATTTTGCCTCACGTAATAGTTCCGCAACAGATTCAGCATTAACTTCTCTATGGTCACCATAATCAGCATTTTCATCAACAACAACATCAGTACCAAAGCCACCCGCTATAACACTGATAAATGAGCGGTTCATTGCTTTACACATAATGTAAGACAGAATTGCCCCTGACGAACCAACCAAAGCCCCGGTAATAATAAGTAAGTTATTATTAAGCATAAAGCCAGCTGCTGATGCCGCCCAACCAGAATAAGAATTAAGCATTGATACCACTACAGGCATATCAGCTCCACCTATTGAGGCAACTAAATGCCAACCAAAGGCTAAGGCAATTATTGTCATCAACAAGAGTGCCATCATAGCACCATCACTTTGCACAAATATCAGTAACAATATTAATGAAACAACACCAGCGGCTAAATTCATCTTATGACGATGCGGTAACATAAGGGCACTTGAGCTAATAAGACCGCGAAGCTTGGCAAAGGCAACCACTGAACCAGTAAAGGTTACCGCGCCAATAAATACCCCAAGAAATACTTCAATAAGATGAATGGTAAAAGCAGTCTGCTGTGCTGTGGTTATGACTAAGGCATGCTCACTCGTTAAAAAACTATTGTAACCAACAAGTACGGCGGCAAGCCCAACAAAGCTATGCAATATAGCGACAAGCTCTGGCATTTGTGTCATTTCTACTTTATTCGCTAAGCGTAAGCCAATAACAGCCCCGATGGCCATAGCAACTAAGATAAGCCATACCGTTGACACTCTTGGGTCAGCTAATGTTGCCAGTAACGCTATGCCCATGCCAATCATGCCAAACAAGTTACCTCGCTGAGCAGACTCTTGCTTACTCAAACCAGATAAACTAAAAATAAATAACAAGGCGGCAATAAGATAGAAGCCGTTTATTATATTTACAGATAATGTCATAAGCCCCTTCCTTATTTTCTAAACATTTTTAACATACGGCTTGTTACCTTAAAGCCGCCAACTATGTTAATGGTTGCGATTAAGGTAGCAAATGTCGCCAACACTTGTACTAACCAATTATCAGAGCTGACTTGCAGCAAGGCTCCGACAATAATGATGCCTGATATGGCGTTAGTCACACTCATTAACGGCGTATGTAGCGAGTGTGAGACATTCCAAACAACGTAATAGCCAATAACACAGGCTAAAACAAAAACACTAAAGTGCGTTAAAAAATCTGCAGGAGCTTTATCTAGTAGCCAAATATAAAATAACAGGGCCACAGCGATAGCTAAAGACTTAGCAAAACTAAAGCTGCTGATATTTTTGCTTTTTTCTGGCATGGCTTTTTCTGGCATTACCTGTTCTGATGTTACTTTTTCAGGCTTTTGCTTTGCAGGGTTAGTTGGGGCAGCGCTTACTTGAATAGGCGGCGGTGGAAATGTAATGTCACTACCTTTTACGACAGTCATATTGCGAATAATGACATCATCAAAATCAATCGCTATCTGCCCATCTTTTTCTTTACACAATAACTTAGCAAGGTTAAGCAAATTATTAGCGTATAACTCGGAAGACTGACTAGCTAAACGTGAAACCAAATCGGTATAACCAATAATTTTCACGCCTTCACAATTAACAACTTTACCTGGCTGGGTAAGCTCACAGTTGCCTCCGCCAGCCGCAGCTAAATCAACAATAACACTGCCAGGTTTCATTGAAGCCACCATCTCGGCAGTGATTAATTTTGGCGCTGGTTTTCCCGGTATCATGGCGGTGGTAATAATAATATCGACTTCTTTTGCCTGTTGTGAAAACAGCGCCATTTCAGCCTCAATAAAGGCTTTACTCATTTCTTTTGCATAGCCATCACCGCTACCAGTATCTTCACTCTCTTGATAATCTAGCGCTAGAAACTCAGCTCCCATACTCTCAATTTGCTCTTTTACTTCTGGGCGGGTATCAAATGCTCTAACTATTGCGCCTAAACTTCCTGCCGTACCTATAGCGGCAAGGCCTGCAACGCCAGCGCCAATAATCATCACCTTAGCTGGCGGCATTTTCCCTGCCGCTGTAATTTGACCAGTAAAAAAGCGACCAAAATGATGAGATGCTTCAATAACGGCGCGATAACCGGCAATATTTGCCATAGAGCTCAACGCATCCATAGGTTGTGAGCGGGTCATTCGAGGCACCATTTCCATGGCAAGGCTAGTGATTGATTTTGCTTGTAGCGCAGCGATAAGCTCATTCGATTGCGCAGGCGCTAAAAAGCTAATTAAATAAGCGCCGTCTTTCATTTGCTCAACTTCAGATAAGGTTGGCGGATTAACTTTAAACACTATATCCGCTTGCCATGCAGCCTTTTTGGTAGCCAATAAAGCGCCCGCATCTAGATAATCTTGATCTTTGAAACTGGCTTTATTACCCGCCGTTTTTTGTACACAAACAGTAAAGCCAAGCTTGATTAAACCTTGTATCGATTTTGGCGAGCCCGCAACTCTATTCTCTCCCGATTGAGACTCTTTAACGATTGCTATTTCCATAAACCATCCTTAATTAAACGACTAAGCACGTAAAACTTGATGTGTAATCAGTCAGTTACTTTTAATTAAAACAACACAACTGCTTATTGTTTTACCATTTAATGTACTATTTTTAAACAGGTTAAGCTGGTATTTGCGTTTTTACTTGCCCAAACTGTGATGACAGATAGAATTAACTATGGAGTAGTTGACAATTTTAGCAACACAAACGGAGTATTCATTTGCTTAAGCTTGCTGTTTTACTGGTATTAATTTTCTACGTAGCAGACTGCATTGCTGAGCAAGGGGTCAGCGCAAAAAAAATTAAGCTGGGTATGTCTAACGCGCTAACGGGTCCTGCTGCAAAGTTAGGCTTAGAATTAAAAAAAGGCTCTCTAGCCTATTTTCATAAGCTAAATAAAACAGGTGGCATTCACGGCAGAGAAGTTGAACTCATAAGCTTAGATGATGCTTATGAGCCTATCCACACGGTTGCAAATACTCATCAATTAATTGCCAAACAGGTATTTGCCTTATTTGGTTATGTTGGCACACCAACCTCACATGCAGTGATGTCTATCATTAAATACAAGCAAATCCCATACTTAATGCCGTTTACTGGGGCAAAATTTCTTAGAACGCCAACACAAAAAAATATTTTTAATTTAAGGGCAAGTTACGCACAAGAGGCTCAGGTTCAAGTAAACTACCTTGTAGAAAAGCAACACTTTAAAAATATAGCCTTAGTCATTCAAGCGGATGAATTTGGTTTAGCTGCTGAAGCAGTATTCACCCAATCTTTATCTAGCTATAACCTTAACCCTGTCGTTGTTGCTCGCTTTCAACGTAATAGTAATGACATAGATAAAGTACTAGTTAAGTTATTACAGCAGCCTGTTGATGCGGTTATCTTTGTTGGAACTTATCAACCTTTTACTTCTTTAATAAATCAAGGCTTTGCGAAAGGTTTTAACCCTTACTATTCCAGCCTTTCTTTTATTGCCAGCAAAGAAGTATTCTCTGAGCTTAGTCAGCCAAGTAAAATATTAATCACAGAAGTTGTTCCTAACCCTGATAGCTGTCAATGGCAGGTATGCAAGCAGTTTCGCGCTGATATGAAAAGCGCAGGTCATAATGAACTCAATAGAATACAGTTTGAAGGCTATTTAAATGCGCTGGTTTTTGCACAAGCTGCCAAGCAGTGTGCTATAGAGCTAAACCGAGAATGCTTAATAGCGCAACTGGAGCAATTTTCTCTATCAAACCTGACTATGCCTATTCAGTTTTCAGCTAATAACCACCAAGGCTCACAGCAAGTGTACTTATCATTAAGTGATGCCGTGAACTAACAAGTCTAAGTACATTAGTAAGCTATTTAGTGCGATTAGCCTTACTTACAGACCAAGTTTCAAACACTGCTGCACTTATCACTAAAATACCACCAATAATCGTCAGTAAATTCACTCTCTCTTGTAAAAGAAAATAAGCTAATACACTGCCATAAAGTGGCTGCAAACATGAAATTAATCCCGCCGTTGTTGCAGATAAATGACGTAAACAAGAAGCAAATAACGCATGAGGTGTAGCAGTAAATACCACACCAACAAGTAGTAATAACAACCAATTATCAACAGAAACCTGCCCAGGGGGTACTTCAACAAAAAGGCATAACATAACAAAAGCGACTAAAGTTTGATAAAGCATGGTATGCGGGCCAGAATAGTGAGAAAAGTAATTCTTATGCAGTATATTTCTCACCGCAAAAAATACTGCCGATATCACTCCTGTCACTATTCCCATAGTCACTTGATTACCTAAACTTATTTCTGGAATAAGTAAATAAATACCCAGCATAACAACCAGAGCAGTGACAATATCTTTACCTTTAGGTCTGGTTTTATTAAACAGAGGCTCAATAAAGACTGTGATCACCGGGTAGGAAAAAAAAGCAATAATACCTATGGTTACACCAGCCATTTGCATTCCGGCAAAATAAGTAACCCAATGAATACCAACAACCGCCCCTAATAACGCAGCAATAGCGTAATCTTTAGCACTAGATAATAAGATTTTTTTTCTTTGCATTGTCAACAATACCAGTAATGCCATTGCAGCAACCGCGGTTCTATAAACCGTAATATCTAATGCAGGTAGAGAAATAAGTTTAGAAAATAGCGCGGTGCCGCCAAAAAGTAATACGGCACTGTGGAGATATAACAAGCTTTGTTGGTGAGCTTTCATGAAAGGAACTTCTAGTTTTTGTTAAATTGTAACCAAGTAATGATTGGCTGCAAAATACAATTCGTTATGAGATATATAGAACTAACACGCGGTTAATCAAGATCATTAAGCGGCCAAGTAACAATATGATCTTCAAATTGCTCTACGCCAACCTCATCATCTTTAACAATTTTTCCGCGAACTGACATACCTGCATTATGCATTGCTGTTTTTTTGCCTTTGTTTAATAACGGGTGCCAAGAAGGCATACCTCGCCCTTCTTGCAACCTGCGATAAGTACAACTAGGCGGCATAAAGAACACCCCATCAATATTATCTTGTGTTAGTCGCACACAATCTGGCACTAAGGTTGTTCGCTGTTGATACTTAGTACACTGACAAGTTTTTTCATTAAGTAAATAACAGGAAATATTCGAGTAGTAGAGCTGCTCACCTTGCTTAATATGATCTGTTGGTAAAAGGTCAACATCACTTTCTGTTTCATCATCATTGATAAAGGTATGCAAACAGCACTTAGCACAGCCGTCACATAATGACTCCCACTCATCTCTGGTCATTTCTGCCAAAGATTTCGTTTGCCAAAACGGAACAACTTCTACTTTTTTACTACGGCTCTTCTTTCTCATAAATTCTTTAATTATTTAACGGGTGGAAACTTAATGCGATCAGATAAATGACCAACAGAGCTAACAAAGTAATAGGACAAATTCCAATGCATTAAACTCTTATAATTATCATAGGCTAAGTAAACACGGCCGTTTTCATCATCTGGAAACACCAAAGCAGCTTTAATATCTACGTTAGGTAAATTGGTGCCATCAACTCGACGAACCCCAAGTGCTTGCCACTCGGCTAAAGTTTTCTCTGTTTGTGACCAAGCTTTTAACCAATTTTTTCTGCTACCTGTATTTTTAGGTATAGCTAAAGAGGTATCAAAACCTTCTGGCAGCTTAACTTGTCGACCCCAAGTTAACTCATCGCTCCAGCCTTCTTTTTGTAAGTAGTTTGCCATGGAAGCAAAAACATCCGCTTGGTTTTGCCAAATATCTTTTTTGCCATCACCATCGCCATCAACTGCATAGGCTAAAAATGAAGTGGGCATAAATTGATTTTGCCCCATAGCGCCAGCCCAAGAGCCTTTCATATTTTCAATATCAATATGCCCTTCTTCAAGAATAGTTAAGGCCGCAAATAACTGCTTTTTAAAAAAGGCTTCTCGGCGTCCTTCATAAGCTAGCGTTGATAAGGCAGAAATAACATTATAGTTACCCATTATTTTACCAAAGTTAGTTTCCAAGCCCCATAAAGCAACGATAAACCTAGGTTGCACGTTGTACTTTTCACCGACATCAGTCAATAGAACTTGATGTTCTTTATACAGGGCTCTTGCTTTATCCACCTTCCATTTAGGTACGCGTTTCGGCAAGTAGGTATCTAACGTTTCAACCTTTTCCGGTTGACTTCTATCGGCCTTAACCGCACGTTGATGAAATTTAACTTTGGCAAAACTTGAATCTACCATGGCCTGTGAAAAACCTTTTTCAAGCGCTTCAACTTTTAATTGCGCAACATACTGTTCAAAGCCTTCTTGAGAGAGTTCTTTTTTCTTTGCCTCAACACTAAATGAAGCAATATTTGCCGATAAACCTAAGGCTGCAATTAATAACGTAGCATAAACTGTTTTCTTCACTGACATATTAAGCTCCTTGCTTTTTATTCGACATCATTTCTGCTTTATGCGCCTTTAACATATCTTCTTTTGGTGGCGGCAATTGCAAATAAAAACCTTGCTCATCTAAGCTAGTTTTTACTTTATTAATATCTGCCATGCCTAATTTATCCTTAGTTGCTAAATTAACAATGGTGACTAAAGTAGGCGTACCAAACGTGGTCATTAGCGCTTCAGGCACATCGGAAAAATCATCTCTTTTTTTGATAAACAGATATGTTTGTTCTTTTTTAGCACTTTTATAAATGGCACATAGCATAATGGAGACCTATTGTGAGAAATGATAATAAACAGAGTGCAATATAACATGAGCAAAGTGTCATGTTCAGCGATTTATTGTAATTAAAATAAAGGCGAAAAATAAACTTATGTCATTTAACGTTCAGCAAAGCCTCGCGCAGCGAAGTCTTGTAACGATTGACCAAACAATTGATAGCGCCAATCTGAAAGCAAATCAACATGAAGCGAGCTCGCTTGAGCATCATTGATATTAAAATGCCAAGTTAAAAATTGGTTCAGCTGTTTCTTTGACGCTAAATTTTCAACGGCAATACCACTTTGCTCACTAATAGCTGTCATAAAGGCTTTTAGTTTTTTGAAGATTTGTTTATAGCCTGGGTGTTCATCTAAGCGCTGAATTTTTTTCGGATAACTGCTGATATCATCTTTTTCAGCTTGACGTAAAACCGCTAACATGGCTTTACCTTTATGGCGCACATCAAGTAACTCTACCCCAGTCAGGTTTAGCATTGCACTTATACTGCTTGGGTTTGCTTGAGCAACAGCCATTAAGGTGTGATCTTTGGCAATAAAGCCTATGGGTAAATCGCGTTTCTTCGCCTGTTGATAGCGCCAACGAGCTAAGTGTTTTAGACTATTTAGCTGTTTTGGGTTTAATCGCCAGCTCATTTTAATATGTCGATACAAGCTATCTTCGTCAATATCAGTAAACTTTTTCTCAACTAGGTTATTCGACTCTTGCTGAACATAATCCCAATAGCCTGCGTCTTTAATATCTTGTAATAGCTTAGGGTAAAGCGATATCAGGTAGCTAACATCGGCACTCGCATAACTTAACTGCTTATCCGTTAATGGCCTTTTCATCCAATCCGTTCGAGATTCTGACTTATCTAGTTCAACCTGGCAATAATGTTTCACCATAGCGGCATAGCCCATAGAGAGCCCATGCCCTAGAAATGACATCATCACTTGACTATCAATTAAGTTAGCGGGTTTACACTGACCAACCATTTGAAAAATCTCTAAATCTTCAGAGCAGGCATGCAGCACTTTTGTAATATTCTCATCGGTAATTAAGCGCCAAAAGCCAGATAAATCATCAACAGCTAACGGGTCTATTAGTGCGAGCTGCTGACCATCAGATACCTGTAACAGGCCAAGCTTTGCATAGAGGGTTCGGGTTCTTACAAACTCAGTATCTACGGCAATAACACTTGCTTTACTTAATTGCTCGCACAAGGCATCAAGTGCTGGCTGATTATCAATGTACTGATAGCTCATTTATCTACTACTTACTTGGCTGATTACTTATGACGACGGCGCATGCTTTGTTGATGGCGTTGCTGGTGTTTTTTCACTGAGCGTCTGATTCTACGGCTCTTAGCATTATCCATCGCCTTTTCATCAACCCTCACTTTACTTTGCGTTTCTGGTTTTAAATTGACTAATTTACGATAGTAATTCACTTCTTTAAGGCCTAATTCTGTCCAGCCACCTAAAGGTAGTTGACGCTGCATTTGCATATCACCATAGCGTACGCGGATCAGTCGGCTTACTTGAATTTCTTGGCTTTCCCATAAGCGGCGAACTTCTCTATTGCGTCCTTCAGACAGCACGACATGGAACCAGTGATTTCGTCCTTCACCGCCGCGATAGGTAATTTTTTGAAACTTAGCTGGGCCATCTTCTAATTTTACCCCAGAACGCAATGTTTGCAGTTTAGCTTCGGTGATCTCACCAAATACTCGAACCGCATATTCTCGTTCAACACGTTGTGATGGATGCATTAAACGGTTAGCTAACTCGCCATCCGTGGTAAATAACAGCATACCTGAGGTATTAATATCTAGGCGGCCCACGGCTACCCAACGCCCGGTTTCAAGTGGTGGTAGGCGGTCAAATACCGTTGGTCGTCCTTCTGGATCTTTTCGTGTACACATCTCACCTTCTGGCTTGTTATACATAAGTACACGACAAATATCTTCACCTTGTGCGGTCAACTTAACTTGATGTCCATCAATACGTATTTGCTCACTGCCATCAACACGATCGCCTAAGTAAGCAACTTTACCATTAACGCTAACACGCCCCTCACTAATGTAAGTTTCCATTTCACGGCGCGAGCCTTTGCCAGCACGGGCCAGTACTTTTTGTAGCTTTTCAGAGTCTGTATGGGTAGCTTTTTGAAAGTTAACTTTTTTCGGCTGTTCAACAAGCTTTTGTTGGCCACGGCCTTTTTTACTGTGAGTTTTGTTAGCTTTTGCTGAATTTTCTCGGCTATTGCGCTTACTTTCGCCTTTAGTAGCAGGTTTACCTGCCCTACCTTTAGCGGCTGTATTTTTTTGTGAATCTTTTGCTTGAGACATAGTTTTTGCTCCGTCAGTAGCGCCTCCCTAAAAGGCTACTTCTGACTCAATTAAACGTAATGATGCACACAACTTACATTGTGCTACATGCGCTACTGAAACGGTGATGGGTCGCCTTCACCGACACGAATTATTTCAATATCATCATTCGAGAAATCTATCACTGTGGTTGGGTGTTCCCCTAAATGACCGCCATTAATGATTAAATCTACTTGGTGTTCTAACAAATCTCGAATCTCTTCTGGATCATACTCAGCCATCTCTTTGCCGGGCATAATTAAGCTGGTAGACATTATAGGCTCTGCAAGCTCAGCCAACAAGGCTTGGGCAATGTTATTATCGGGCACACGAATACCTATGGTTTTTTTCTTAGGATTTAATAAGCGTTTTGGCACTTCTTTACTGCCTTTAAAAATAAAGGTGTAAGGACCTGGGGTATTATTTTTTAGTAAACGAAAAGCACTATTATCAACACGTGTGTACTCAGATAGTTGAGATAAATCTTGGCACATCAAAGTGAAGTTATGTTCTTTGGTTATATCGCGAATTTGACAAATACGATCAAGGGCTTTTTTATCACCTAAGTGGCAGCCAAGTGCATAACCCGAATCGGTTGGATACACAATCACGCCACCTTCATTTAAAATAGCTGCCGCTTGTTTCATTAAACGGCCTTGAGGATTTTCAGGATGTACGTAAAAAAACTGACTCATAACTAGTTATCCTTGCTACAACAATATTAAGTTTTAATTAACCATCTTAAGCAGTAATTTACTGCCATTGAGCCCAAATAGGTTTAACGCCATCGGGTAATGTGAGATTTTTACCTAAGTCACTCCAGCGGTTTGGACGATGAAAGTCCGATCCTAATGAAGCGTACAAATTATATTCTAAACAGTATTTTAGCATTGTTTGTCGCTGCTGGGCATTCATTTGTGGTAAGACGATTTCAAGGCCATCGCCACCAGTGTCTTTAAATTGAACAATTAAGCGTCTTAACCATTTAGCTGATAAGTCATAGCGAATCGGGTGTGCCATCACAGCACTACCACCCGCTTGATGAATAACGCTAACAGCCTCTTCAATTGTGCACCAATTAGGTTTTACAAATGCCCTTTTGCCCTTACCTATATACTTATCAAACGCCTTTTGCATGGTACTAACATGACCTTGCTGTAATAAGACCCGAGCAAAATGAGCACGGGTAATGCTCCCCTCTCCAGCCAGTTGTTTAGCGTCTTGATAAATATCTGCAAAGCCGCATTTTTCTAACTTTTCCCCCATAGTTAACGCGCGTTGCTCTCTAGCCTCTTGTTGCTTAGCAACTAACGCGGTTAAAGCTGGGCTTGTTTTATCTATATTTAAGCCAACAATATGAATTTCAAAGCCCTGCCAGGCCGTTGAAATTTCAATACCGTGAATTAAAGTAAGTGGAACATTTTGCGTTGCTATATAAGTTTCGGCTATATCAAGACCAGTAACAGTGTCATGATCGGTAATGGCCAATGCCGCTAATTGATAGTTCCATGCCCTATCAATCAAGGCTTGTGGTGACAAACTACCGTCAGAGCAAAGAGTATGGCTATGCAAATCAATTCTGCCGTGACTAAAGCTATCTGTTTTTTTTATCTCGAATGGAAAATCAACGGTTGACAGTAGCGCCATAATATTGTCTTCTATAGGGGAACAACTTGTAATGGTACAAGTTTACTGATTAGAGCAATATAATGATACAAGCAAATGACTTTTCTTTAAAAAAGTCGGTAACTACAACGACATTTATTTGGTGGTGGCATAACTCTACATAGTGGGTTGTGATATTTGCTGTATCTGAAAATCAGATAAAATCAGAAATTTTTCAAAAACCCGCTAACTTAAGCGGGTTTTTTACGTTTAATAGCATAAAAAATTGTATACAATACGCCAGCATTACTATGGCGCAAAGTAGCAACACACAGACGGTGGCACAATGAACAAGACAAAGACGTGGTTTTTATGGTGGCTTTTGCCTATCTATGCAGGATGACAACACCTATAAACCAACTGAATAAGTAGAATGAATATGAATTTAAATGTACACAATGGGCACAATACGGCGGTATTAACTCAGTCGATTACAGCGCCTTATCACAATGATCCTTTAGCCGTTTATCAGCTATTATGTCAGCACAAAGAAAACACCCTGTTACTCGAGTCTGCTGAAATAGACAAAAAGCATCTATTAAAAAGCTTATTACTTACCGATGCCGCAGTAAAAATTGTTTGTCGTGGTCAGCAAGTAAGCTTTACTGCGCTATCCAAAAGCGGTGAACAAGCCTTAGCCTTTGTTCAAACACAATTAGCCGATAAAGCTAAGTTAGCTTTTTCTGAAACAGATAAAGCACTCACCGCAGTATTTCCAGCAGTAGAGCAAGAGCTTGATGAAATGTCTCGTTTAATGGCAAGCAATCCATTTGAAAGCTTACGTTTATTTAAACGTATTGAAAATCATAATCAGCATCCATTTGCCATTTTTCTTGGTGGTGCTTTTGCCTTTGATATGATGTCTATGGCTGAAGCGCTGCCTGACGTTCAAGAGGGTGAAAATACTTGCCCAGACTTTGTTTATTACTTAGCAGAAAACTTAGTGGTAATCGATCATGAGCAGCAAAGTACAGAAATCATAAACAACCATTTTACTCTAGATAAAAATGCCACAATTGATACACAACAAAATGCTCGAATAGAAGAGATAAAGCAAATACTGGCAAGCCCAGTTACGCCTATGCCAGCCATTAAAGCGCAACAACCTGCGCAAAGTGAGGTAACAAGCGATCTTAGTGATGACGCATTTTGCTCTATCGTTAATAAGCTCAAAGAAAACATCAGAGCAGGTGATATTTTTCAAGTGGTACCATCTCGTACCTTCACCTTGCCATGTCAAGATAGCATCAGTGCTTATCAAGCCTTAAAGCTAAGTAACCCTAGCCCTTATATGTTCTACCTACAAGACAGTGACTTTTGCATTTTTGGCGCTTCACCTGAATCAGCCATCAAATATCAACAGCATAACCGTCAAGTTGAGATATATCCTATTGCAGGTACAAGACCGAGAGGCTTTGACCAGCACGGTAATATTTCTCTCGATTTAGATAGCCGCATTGAACTTGAATTAAGACAAGATAAAAAAGAGTCTGCTGAGCATATCATGCTGGTTGATTTAGCAAGAAATGATATTGCTCGAGTAAGTCAAGCAGGCACACGTTTTGTTGCCGATCTATTAAAGGTAGATCGTTACTCTCATGTTATGCACTTAGTTTCACGGGTGTGCGGCACATTATTACCTGAGCTTGATGCCCTACACGCATATCAAGCCTGTATGAATATGGGCACCTTATCTGGCGCACCTAAGGTAAAAGCAACCTCATTAATTCGAGAAGTTGAAGGTAAACGTCGTGGTAGTTATGGCGGCGCAGTTGGCTATTTAACAGGTAATGGCGATATGGATACCTGTATTGTTATCCGCTCGGCTTTTGTTAAAGATAATATTGCCCAAGTACAAGCTGGTGCCGGTGTGGTTTACGACTCAGACCCACAAAGCGAAGCCAACGAAACCAGACAAAAAGCGCAAGCTGTCATTTCGGCCATTAGCCGAGCAAATAACGTAATTCGTACAAAGGAGCACTAAGTTATGACCAAGTTATTTATGTTAGATAATTTAGACTCTTTTACTTATAACCTAGTAGACGAGTTTCAATGTTTAGGCTTTGAGCCAACGGTGTATCGCAATACACTGGCAGCAGACTTTATTTTTGAAAAGATGCTCGAGCATCATAACAAAACAGGTGAAGACGTATTATTGGTGCTATCGCCTGGACCTGGCGAGCCTCAAAATGCTGGCTGTTTAATGGCTTTGATTGAAAAATGTGCCGGTCGAATCCCTATGCTAGGTATTTGCTTAGGCCATCAAGCGCTGATTGAACACTACGGCGGTAAAGTTGGCCGTGCTGATGAAATCGTTCATGGTAAAGCTTCTGCAATAACGCACTCTGCAACAGGTGCATTTGCTAATATTCAAAATCCTTTACCTGTTGCCAGATATCATTCACTCGTGGGAAGCAATATCCCTGAGTCACTTGACGTTATTGCAGAATATAACCATATGCCAATGGCGATTAGTCAGGCTGAAGATGCGGTTCTGGCATTTCAATTTCACCCTGAATCCATTTTAACTACGTTCGGCTCTACCCTGCTTGCGCAAAGCATTGACCATTTGCTTGCTCAATCAGCTCAACTTACAGGAGTTTCTTATGAGTAATAATAATGTTTTAACTGAATTAGTCGCCGGTAATAACTTAAGCCAAGCACAAAGTCAGCACTTTTTTCAGGCGGTATTAGAAGGTAAGGTTGATCCGGCATTGCTGGCAAGTGTACTAACAGCATTAAAAATCAAAGGCGAAACGTCAGCAGAAATCGCCGGTGCTGCCCTTGCGATAAGACAAGCGGCAACAAGCTTTCCTGAGCAAGCACAAGCCGTTTCTGATTGCGTTGGTACCGGTGGCGATGGCGCAAACACCATTAATATTTCCACAACAGCAGCTATTTTAGCAGCAAGTTGTGGCTTAAAAATGGCTAAGCATGGTAACCGTAGTGTATCGAGCATGTCAGGCTCAGCAGATTTACTTGAAGCATTTGGTGTAAACCTGAATATGTCGCCTGAAACAGCCAGTAACTGCTTAGATAAAGCTAACCTTTGCTTTTTATATGCCCCAGCCTACCACACAGGTTTTAAATACGCAGGGCCAGTAAGAAAAGCCATGGGCATTCGCACGCTATTTAATATTCTAGGACCATTAGTAAACCCTGCAGCACCTAAAGTAATGTTACTTGGCGTTTATACACCTGAATTACTCGAAACAATCGCGCAAGCCTTATTACTTACCGGCGTTGAGCGAGCCTTTGTTGTTCATGGTAGTGGCCTTGATGAAATTGCCTTACATGGCGATACTCAATTAATTGAAATAAATAATGGCCAATTAATTGAGCGAACCATTTCACCAGCAGATTTTGGCTTAGCTAATTATTCACTTGAAGACATCAAAGGCGGTACGCCACAAGAAAATGCTGACGTGATCAAAGCAATCCTGTCAGGCAATGGCAAACCTGCGCATAATTCAGCCGTTGTTATCAACTGTGCTGCCCTACTTTATTTACATGGCAAAGCAGCAACCTTAAAAGAAGCGGCACAACTTGCCAGCGAAGTACTGGCATCAGGGCAAGGTATGCAAACCTTGAATAACCTTGTTAGTCTATCAAATGAAAAAGAGAGTAAATAATGGCGAATATTTTAGAAAAAATTGTTGCTGATAAGCGCATTGAAGTGGCCAATTTAAAAAAGGCTAAGCCATTAGCAGACTTTATTGATACCTTAAAGCCGACAAGCAAAGACATGTATGCCGCACTGACTCGAAGTGCAGACAAACCTTATGCAGGTTTTATATTAGAGTGTAAAAAAGCATCACCTTCAAAAGGTTTGATCAGACCTGACTTTGATGTAAAAACCATATGTCAAACTTATGATAAATATGCTGCGGCCATTTCAGTATTAACCGATGAAAAGTACTTTCAAGGCACTTACGATTATTTGCAAACCGTATGTCAAACTGTGCAAAGTCCGGTACTTAATAAAGACTTTTTTATTGATAGTTACCAAGTGTATTTAGCCCGTTATTATGGCGCTGACGCAATTTTATTAATGCTCAGTGTATTAAGTGATGATGAGTACAAGGAATTAGCTAGCGTTGCTGAGCAATACAACTTAGCGGTATTAACCGAAATATCAAATGAAGAAGAAAAACAACGCGCTATCGATTTAGGCGCAAAAATGATTGGAATAAATAATCGCAATCTACGTGATCTTAGTACGGATATTTCTCGTACATTTGACTTTGCTCCAAGCATTCCAGACGACAGAATAATTATCTCAGAATCAGGCATTTACACTAATGCGCAAGTCAGAGAATTAGCACCTGCTGTTGATGGTTTTTTAGTGGGTAGTTCGTTAATGGCTATGGATAACAATCCACATAATGATATTGATCTTGCCTGTCGAAAGTTAATCTTTGGTAATAACAAAGTTTGCGGGCTTACAGCTCCTGAATATGCACAAATGAGTGCCAAAGCCGGTGCCAGATATGGCGGATTAATCTTTGCTGAAAAATCTCCGCGTTGCGTCAGCTTAGAACAAGCCCTAGAGATTGTCACAACAGATACAAAACTTGAATATGTTGGTGTGTTTGTTAATCACCAGCGCCAAGAAATAGTCAAGTTAGTAAAGGCGCTTAATCTTGTTGCCGTTCAACTACATGGCAGTGAAGACGAACAATACATTAATGCGCTAAGAGAGCAACTAGACAGTCATGGCTGCGTACGTTGTCAAATTTGGCAAGCAAATGCCGTTATCACAGAAGTACCTGAGCTAAGTAAACAAGTCGCTCATCATGTACTCGACGGTAAGTCTCCTGGTAGTGGTCAAGCATTCGATTGGCAACTATTAAGCAAAAGTGAGCAAGATTTATCTGCCAGCTTATTAGCAGGCGGATTAAACAATGACAACCTTAATGATGCATTAAGGCAATTAACCGATTTAGATTTATTTGGCTTAGACCTGAATTCAGGCGTTGAAACAAGCCCAGGTCAGAAATCGAGCGACAAACTAGCGAGTGTTTTCGCTCAAATTAGGAATTATTAACATGACAGATATTACAGAAAAAAGCACCCTACCTGCTTATTTTGGCGAGTTTGGCGGCATGTTTGTTGGTGAGCTACTAGTACCTGCACTTGAGCAGCTCGAACAAGCCTTTATTGATTCACAAAGTGATGAAGCGTTTTTAAACGAGTTCAATAGCTTACTAGAAAAATATGCCGGTAGACCGACACCACTTACCCGTTGTCGTAACTTAGTGAAAAACCCTCTAGCTAAAATTTACCTAAAGCGTGAAGATTTACTTCACGGTGGTGCTCATAAAACTAACCAAGTGTTAGGACAAGCATTATTGGCTAAACGCATGGGTAAAACAGAAATCATCGCAGAAACAGGCGCTGGTCAACATGGCGTTGCTACGGCAATAGCCTGTTCTTTACTTGGCTTAAAGTGTCGCGTCTATATGGGCGCGGTTGATTGTGAACGCCAACAACCTAACGTATTTCGTATGAAATTAATGGGTGCTGAAGTCATTCCAGTTACTGCGGGCTCGGGTACATTAAAAGATGCAGTAAATGAAGCATTACGTGACTGGTCGGCAAACTATGACGATGCACACTATTTGCTCGGGACGGCTGCTGGCCCTCACCCTTTCCCGACCATAGTGCGCGAGTTTCAAAAAATGATAGGAATTGAAGCGAAAGCACAATTTCTAGCAGAAGAAGGACGTTTACCTGATTATGTTATCGCCGCTGTGGGTGGAGGCTCTAACGCGATTGGTATGTTCCAAGACTTCATTAAAGAAGATGGCGTAAAACTTGTGGGTGTTGAAGCCGGTGGTAAAGGTATTGATACTGACAAACACGGCGCAACCTTAGCGGCAGGCACAAAAGGCATGCTCCATGGTAACTACACCTACATAATGCAAGATGATTACGGTCAAATTCAAGAGTCGTACTCTATTTCTGCCGGCCTTGACTACCCAGCGGTAGGTCCTCAGCATGCGCAGTTAAAAGAAACGGGGCGCGCTGAATATGTGCCGATTAATGATGATGAAGCACTTGCGGCATTCCAAGCGCTTGCTAAAAATGAAGGTATTATCCCTGCACTAGAGTCATCACATGCACTTGCGCAAGCACTTAAAATGGCAGAATCAGCAACCGAAGAAACCATCTATTTAGTTAACTTATCTGGTCGTGGCGATAAAGATTTAGCGCATGTTCACACCGTACTTTCAGCTCAAGGAGAAGCATAATGACTATCGCAGACAATAACACTGTCGGTGCTCGCTACCAGGCTTCATTTGCTCAGTTAAAAGAGAAAAATCAAGCAGCGTTTATTCCTTTTGTTACCATTGGCGACCCTAATGCTGAACAATCTTTAGCGATTATTAAAACCTTAATCGACGCTGGTGCTGACGCATTAGAGCTAGGTATTCCTTTTTCAGATCCTAGCGCTGATGGCGTAACCATTCAAATGGCTGGCCTGCGTGCGTTAAATTCAGGTATTAATACCGATAGTTGTATTGATATTTTAAAGCAAGTACGTGAATACGCACCACAAATTCCCATTGGCTTGTTACTATACGGTAACTTAATCTTTGCTCGTGGTATAGATAACTTCTACTGCGATATGGCCGAAGCAGGTGTTGATTCTGTACTGATTGCCGATGTACCTATTCGTGAAAGCGAACCATTTAGAGCAGCAGCAATCAAACATGGCATAGCGCCAATCTTTATTGCACCACCAAATGCAAGTGAAACAACATTGCAAAAAGTAGCTGAGTACGGCCAAGGTTATACTTATATCTTAAGCCGCGCCGGTGTTACTGGTGTTGATAGCGGCGCACTAACGCCAACTTCAGCTGCAGATAAACTAATAAGCACACTCAATAACTTTAAAGCACCAGCCCCTGTGGTAGGCTTTGGTATCTCAACACCTGAACAAGTGAAAGATGCCCTAGCCGCTGGAGCATCAGGCGCTATTAGCGGCTCTGCTGTGGTAAAAGTCATAGAAGATCACCTCGATGATCCTAAACAAATGCTATTAGCATTAACTCGCTTTGTCAGTAAAATGAAACAAGCCACCTTAAGCGAGTGATCATTTTTCAACAATTGACAAGGAGCCAACAACGGCTCCTTTTTTTATCAAAAAATATTAAAAATATTTATCAAATCACTTATAGCAAGAGTCTATGAATTGAACAGATTTTTCATATGCTTATAAAGTTAAACTGATTCTAATTGAGCAAAAACAGTCCGCGATCAGCTAAGGTTTGCTAACCACATAGTGTTATCTAACTTGAGTAGAGGCCAGAACCATGATAGCTTCGTAGTAATTTTATACAATATATAATAATTATTATGACAAAATTAGAATTAACCGCGATTGGCATTATTGTTATAGCTGGCATTGGCCTAGCCGTTTCTTATACACCTTCAAGTGCTGATGTAACTAAAGACTCGCAGCAAAGCAGTGCAGTAACAAAGCAAAAGCAACCAATAACAAAAGCGCCAGCGCCTAGACAAGCAGAGCATGACAATCATTCATATACAGTAGACAGAAGAAGTCTCCCCGTTGCACACGGTTATGCAGATAAAGATGGCAAACAAATTAACCCTGAAACAGGTGAAAGATTAAGGCCACCACCGCCACCTCCTGCACCATCACCAAATGTAAGACGTACTACAGCACCTCAAGTAAATGCGCATAGTCACGGCCATGAACATTCACATACCGCTAAAACCGATGATAGAAATACGCCTCCGCCACCAGCAGGAGCAAACAAAGGTTAATTAATACCAATTTGATTAAATATTTAGTCACTTAGAGTTACAAGAATAGCATTAGAACAAGCAAGATTTATGAAGATATAGTCGTTCTACATCAAATAAATATTGTGCAGTTATCATGTTATTCTTGAACTCCCAAAGGGCGAGTTTAAAAGGCTTATACCCAGCGTTGCTAATTTTAACAAGGGAATAACCATTCTTTGCAATTAGCGCCTTGCTTATAAGCCTTTTAATTCTCGCTAAATGATCAAATACTTAATTAACTTGGTATAACCATCCGCAAGTCGCATTTTAGCGACTTGCTTTTCAAACAATTGTGAATGTAAATGCTACCTTGGTAGCTTACTAAGTCTTTATCATCCTGCACACTAACCACTTTCTTATTACAAAGCTTGCTCAACATTTGAATTAATAGAATCTCTAAGAAAAATCTATTTAAAAGTGCCAAAAATCCGCCAACATGACACCTTAATGACACTTTTATTTAGTTTTTTTTATCTTTTTCTATCACATTTTGACGTTATTTTTTCCATTAATTTACAACAATTTAACATTGATTTTTTCTCAAAATTACTGCAGCCGCCCTCTTATCCACCTTTGTATTTAGGAAGAACCCCTGTTTTTTCAGTATACAATTAGTATCATTTATAATATATTGCATACAATATATACACATTTGGTTGCATTGTTAGATAAATAACAATTCGAAATGTAGCGCAGATGTAAATGATAAAAATGACAAATTTGAATGGTGCATTCAGGTTACAAATGCCAACCCAAGCTACTTTAAACCGCGCCATTAGCTGACATAAAGATGCAGTCAGCCCAACAAATGCAATGCTAGCGCTTTTCTAGCTTGCTACAACTATGTTGTAGCTAAAGAGTAAACTCAAAAAGCATATAAAAACTATAAATAAGAGGAATGTCCGCATAACTTCCTCAATAAAATAATGGGAACTTTTATGACACACTCTGTCGCGAAAAAGTTACTTGCTGCAGCAACCATGTGCGGTGCTTTTGCATCAACGCATGCCAGCGCAAGCGACTCTGCCCTATGTGGCAGCTCAACCATTTCAAGTGGTGAGCTGACCATTGGCCAAACTGAATGTACTTCAGGTAATGGCTTATACTTCTACGTAGATGTTGAGCAAGATAATACTGCGTTAGAAATCACTACATCAGGTGGAACAGGTCAAGCTGACATCTATGTAAACACGTCTTCTTGGGCAACTAGCTCAAGCTACACACAGCGTTCAAGCAATAACGGAACGGATGAAAGCTTATCGGTTACAGCAAATGCTGGCCGTTTATATATCAGTATCTTTGGTATACACGAACAGGTTACTTTAAATGTTCGTGAGCCTGACTCAGGTAACGGTGACGCTACGCTTTGTGCTAACCCAAGTAATTCAAATGCTACCCTTACTATTGGCGATGTTCGCTGTACTTCAGGTAATGGTCTGTATTTTAGTACTTACGTTGAGCAAGACAACACGCCACTAACCATCACAACAACAGGTGGTACAGGTGAAGCTGATATTTATGTTAATAACAGCTCTTGGGCAACTCGTTCAAGCTATACGGCTTCATCGGTAAATAGTGGTACAGAAGAGTCTTTAACTGTTACAGCTAACAAAGGTCAATTCTATATATCACTAATGGGCGCTCATCAGGGCGTAACATTAAGCCTACAGGATGACTCAAACGGTGGTGGTGATAACGGTGGCGGCGATAATGGTGGCGATACGCCAGTATTATGTGGTGCTAAAACGCTTTCTGGTTATGCCTTAACGTTAAATCAACAAGAATGTATTTCTGGTAATGGTCAGTATTACTATTTAGATGTTGAGTCTGACAATACACCATTAACTATCACCACAACAGGTGGTACAGGTGAAGCAGATTTATACGTTAATACGGGTAACTGGGCTTCGCGCAGCGACTATATCGCATCTTCAGTTAACCAAGGTACCGATGAAAGCCTTAGCCTAACCGCTAATGCAGGTCGTCTATACATTAGTGTATTTGGTCTTAATGACCAAGTTAGCTTTAAAGTAAGCGACGATACTGACAACGGCGGCGGCGATAATGGCGGTGGTGATAACGGCGGCGGTGATAACGGCGGCGGTGATAACGGCGGCGGAAACGACGACTATATTGTTGTTGATAAAAATGTCGATGTGACTATTCCTGCACCGACACTAACCTCTGAGTCACAATTTGCTGATGTTGTAAATGATATTATTGCCAGTGGTTGGTCAGATTGGGCAGCAATTGCCAGCAGCACACCAGATCCTATCGGTGATGTCGCTGATGCGATTCATTACTTAGCGGCACAAGATGACATTAACAGCACAGCATTAGATCAACTTGTGTACTTCCTACGTAACTACGCAATTAACGGCGCTTATGATGACTTTAGTGCAGACGAAGTAACACGTTTAAGCAATGCGCTTCATGCTGTTGCAAAAATGTCAGACTTCCACTCTACTGTTGCACCTGCCGGTTTAATTCAAGAAGGTTACGCTACGGCTATGTTAAATTTGGCCATGGCACCAGCAAGTGATGTATTCCATGAACACATCCCTCACCTACTTGCATTAACTCAATATTATTCAGAGTTAACTAACCCATATGCTAATGATAACTTTGGTTACAGCACTCATCAGTTATTAAAAGCTATCTATGATATGGCGTTTGAAGCGAAAGCTAATGCGGCATTAAACGATGCTTATAATGACAATATGCTAGCGGTTATTTCAGCATTACGCGCTTATGGCTTAGGTGAAACTGCACTTGATTTACGTTGGGATGCAGACAGTGACAGAAAGTGGATTTTAGCTCATCAGTTACTTGCTTTAGGTCATGTTGCCAACATTGCCGATGCAGCAACAAAAGAGCGTATCGACAGCATAGTTGTTGAAATCTACAACAAGGTTACTGCTGATATTTCTGAAGAAACAGCAAAACGTGAAATTGGTACAACTTACTTAGAAGCCGTAGGTCGTACATGTGATGCAAATGATGCTTTAGCTGATTACTGTTTAGCTCCTGCAACTGCGGATGACATTTTAACAATTACACACCAATGTTCTGACGATTTGACTATCCGTGCTCAAGCGATGACAGCAGCACAACTTGATAGCTCTTGTCAAAAAATGGCAGCGGTTGGCGATAAGTTCCACAACTTCTTTAACACAGGTAACCAACCTGTAGCGGATGATACCAATGTTAAACTTGAAGTGGTTGTTTATGCTACACCTGAAGATTACGAGCAGTATGGTTATGACTTCTTCGGTCACAGCACTGACAATGGTGGTATTTACCTTGAAGGCGACCCTTCTGTAGAAGGTAATGTTGCTCGTTTCCACGCAATGCAATGTCCTTCAAGCTGGGTAGGTTACTCATGTGAAGCTGCAGGCGACGTATATAACCTAGAGCACGAGTATGTTCACTACTTAGATGGTCGTTATAACCTATATGGTGCTTTCCAATACCATGACAATACAGTGTCTTGGGCTGAAGGTATGGCTGAATGGTTAGCAAATGGTGAAAACCATCAACGCAGTTTAGACTCAGTTGCAGGCGATAATATTCCTTCGCTATACAACGTATTATTCACTGATTACTATCTAGATGATCTGTACCCGTGGAGCTACTATGCAATGCAATACTTAGCATTAGAGCGCCCAGATACAGTTGCAACGCTTTCTCAAGCACTACGTTCTTCTGATGTTTCTTTATATCAAGCAGCATTAAATGAAGTAGCAGCAACTGACGGTACTGGTTTTGTTGACTGGGTTGCAGCAAATACCGATGCAACACCGCCACCACCACAAGTTTTACCCCAAGCGAATACCTTTGGTAGCTGTGACTTGGTTTATCAATACGTCAGTGATAGCAGCGCTTTAGCAGCTGTATCAATCACAAATACAACTGATACGCCTGTAACACTTTACTTAGTAGACGGCGTTTCGGGTAAAGTTGACTACTCTTCTCCACTTCAAGTACTTGATTTAGGTGAAAGCTATAACTCTACTAGCCACGCTAATGGCCAACGTATCGCCGTAACTGATAACTACAAAAACTGTTTAGGTGTTGCTGTATTAACAGAAACAACAAATACCTATGATATTGATGCAGATATGGTAGCTGATGCCGTAACGGTTGAAATTATCCCTGCTGCAGGTGAATTTGGTATGTGTAACCTAACTAATGCTTATGATAGAACTGCAGATGCAGCTGAAATCAGCATTACTAACACAACCAACACACCGGTTAATCTTTATTGGGTAAGTTCTTCAACGGGTGAGCCAAACTTAGATAACAACTACCAAACACTATATAATGGTGATACCTACAGTGCAGACTACTGGGCTCAAGGTGACCGCTTAATGGTGGCAGATAGCAGCAATAACTGTTTAGGCGTAGCGGTATTAACTGAAGCGGTAAACACTTACACCATTGATGATAACTCATTCAACGGTGACGACTCTGGTGACGGCTCTGGCGACGGCTCTGGTGACGGTTCAGGTGACGGCTCTGGCGACGGTTCAGGTGACGGCTCTGGTGACGGCTCTGGCGACGGCTCTGGTGACGGTTCAGGTGACGGCTCTGGCGACGGTTCAGGTGACGGCTCTGGCGATGGTTCTGGTGACGGCTCTGGCGATGGTTCAGGTGACGGCTCTGGCGATGGTTCTGGTGACGGCTCTGGCGATGGTTCAGGAATTCCTACCCTACCAACTAACCCAGGTATGTGTGGTGCAGACACTATTGCTGAACAAGAGTTAACCTTTAACCAAGTTGAGTGTGTTAGCATCTCAGGTTCATCTTCTTACTACATTTACGTTCCTGCTGATAATATAGAAATTACTATGTCAACTGCAGGTGGTACAGGTGATATTAAGATCTACACGAACCAAGAAACTTGGGCTAACGATAGCAACTACGAGCATGTATCAAGCGATATGGGCAGCAGTGAATCTGTTACTTTTGTTGCTAATAAAGGTTGGTTATATGTAGCACTTTATGCTGCAAATGATACCGCAAATGAAGTGAGCTTCTTAGTCGCGTCTGATGCATCTAAGTTCCCATCTACAGGTGGTGGCTCAGATATTCCAGATGATGGTTTCCCAACAGATGCTACTCGCTTCTTAGGTTTAAATGGTGATGAACTAGTAGAGCGTATCGCGATTTCACACCCGCAACGTGTTAGCCCTATCTATAACATTAGCGGCCCAGATGCGACACAAATCTATTCTGAAGCGAATATGTTAGCGATTGCTAATGCAATCAACTCACGTGCCCCATCGTACGCAGGTGAAGATACGACAGGCCTTGAGTCATTATTCTACTTCTTACGTGGTTCATACTATGTATCATTCTCACACCCAGATGATGTACCTGAGTACACAGATGCGGTGAAATCTACCATTAAAACAGCACTACGCACTTTCTTTAATAACAGCAGTGCTTGGATTACTAGCGAAGCAAATGGTAGCGTTTTAAAAGAAGCATTAATCACTGTTGATTCAGCAGGTTTAGGTGCTGATTTTAACGATATCACTATTAAAGTACTTACCGATTACAATGCTGATTGGAAGGCAAGCTTTAACATGAATGCCGCAGCTAATTCTGTTTTCACAACCCTATTCCGCGCACAATGGGATGAGGATATGAGAGCATTATTTACAGCTGATGACAGTATTTTAGACGTTCTATATGACTTCCAAAATACTAATCGCGACATGATTGGTACTGATGCTGAATATGTATTACTCAATGCTGTTAATGAAATGGCGCGTTTATACCATATAGATTCAATGTTTTCTCGTGTTAAGGTATTAGTTAAAGCGGTACTTGATAGCACCAGCAAAGACGATAATACTCGTGGTTTATGGATCAAAGCTGCTAGCATGTCAGATTACTACGATCGCGCAGATTGTGGTTACTACGAGATCTGTGGTTTTGCCTATACCTTAGAAGCTGAAACATTAGCCTTTAACTACAAGTGTTCTGATACGTTAAAAATCCGTGCACAGCACATGTATAACGATCAAGCCGCTTGGATTTGTGATGTGTTAGGCGATCAAGAAACTAACTTCCATTCAATCTTAGGTACAGGTTATCAACCAGTAGCTGACGATAATAACCAATCTTTAGAATTAGTTATTTTCGACTCCTCTGATGATTACCAAACCTATGCAGGTCAATTCTTCGGTATCAATACCAACAATGGTGGTATGTACTTAGAAGGTGCACCAATTAATGAGAAGAACCAAGCACGCTTTATTGCTTATGAAGCAGAGTGGATCAAACCTGAATTCCACGTTTGGAACTTACAACACGAATACGTTCACTACTTAGATGGTCGTTTCGATTTATACGGTGACTTCCAATTAGGTATGACAGTAAACACTGTTTGGTGGTCTGAAGGTCTAGGTGAGTACATTTCTCAAGGTGACGGTAATGATTATGCAATCTCTACTGGTCAATCTCAGGAAGTAGCTTTATCTGAAATCTTCAAGAATGACTACAATTCAGGTCAAACACGTATTTATCGTTGGGGTTATTTAGCTGTACGCTTTATGTTTGAAAAACACAGAAATGATGTTAATCAAATATTAAACTTAACTCGTACTGGTCAATACCCAGAGTACCAAACGTATATGGATAACATTGGCACTTCATACGACAGTGAGTTTAACGACTGGTTAGTAAACGGTATTACTTTAGGTGAAAGCAACATTGTTGAACTGGGTCCGAATGATGAAGACTCAGCGGCATCAGGTACTGCAGGTAACTGGGCAGGTGAGCCAGTAACGATTAGTACTGACTTCTCTCCATGTGAAGTTCAAGTTCCAGCTAATGCTTATGATGCAGATAACAACACTGTGACAACCAACCAAATTGTTGAGTGTATTAATTCTTCAGGTGGACGTGCTTCTTTCTTTATTCGTAATGAAGGCGGTCTTTCTACACGTTTTGAGTTAAGAACCACTGGCGGTTGGGGTAATGCAGACATTATGTTTAAAGCTGATGGCTGGCCAACAGCTCAAGATAATGACGGTTATGCAAATGGTGACGGCAACTGGGATAGCTTAGTTGTTGAACTTAAGCCTGATGTATACTGGCACTATATCACCTTAGATGGTGAGTTTGGTGGCGTAGAGTTACGTATTACTGAGCAGTAAATAGCAGTTTAAAACGACAAAAGCCCTAACAATACGTTAGGGCTTTTTTTTACCTAGTGTCCCGTCCTGTGTCCCATCCTGAAATAAGTTGACTATGACAACACATTCAACATTCGACTTGATATCATCAAAATAGCTAAAGTTAATAAAATAAATAAAACCGAGAGTAACCACATGGCAAGTTGTTTCATTTTTAACTTGAATTTAGCAAGCAAAGACTGAGCAGTCTGCACTTCAACAACCTCGCCAGCAAAGGTATTGATTAAGCTATACAAAAGTAATAACCAAATAAAGGCCATAAAACTGAGCTTTAACACGCTATCACTGGCGCTCTCCTTGGCATCGATAAAAAGAAACTGATACATAAGAAAACCAAGCAAAAATATCAAGATTGCAAAGCATAGCTTTCTTAAAGGAAATAACCAGTTAGCGAGCTTTTGTAAAAAGAGGTACATGAAAATTTGAACCGTAAAATAGAGTTAGCGCATAAAGAATGTCACTATTTTAACCAGGTTATAGTTAAAAGATATAGCATTACCAACTCAGATTAAATTGTGGCAACAGCTGTAGTAGTCTGAAAAGAGGCAGGAATAAAAACAAAAATGCGGCTCTAAGAGCCGCATTTCATACTAGCTTATTTCGTGCGTCCTGCACTCATATTTAGTGTTCTCGTTTCTTCCTTGAATTACTATCCTTAGTCTATCCTAATGAGTCCTCTCATTGTCTATCCATTTACTACAGTCTTCCTGACGTTGATCATCCTAACCAACTCACATCCCTGTTTATGTCATCCGTTAGTGACATCCTGCCACTATGCTTTATCCTTAAAGCTCCCGAAACAAAGCATCCTGCCTTGTGTTGTCCTTATTTCCTTATAACATCCTTGTGCAGCTCTTCCGTGATAAGTCCAAAAAATGATTTACATCCTTAAATCACTTGCTATCCTAGCCTGCTTATCCTTAAGCATATCGTCCTTAATATCCTAAAAGCCCCCTGCTCTATGTCTTCCTGACATGATTAATATTACACCCTACAAAATTCATTTGTAGGCAGTTATTCGCAATTAATTATTTGTAATCTTGTTGTAACAATAAATCAAAACAATTTATTTGTTACTTTACAACAACTTAAATAAATTAAGGTGTAAAAAGTTAGCAACAAGTGCCAATATATCTCACGACTTTGTGCGACATGTCTTACAAAGATTAAGGGGATTTGGAAAACAACCTATTAACATTTTTTAGCAAAGCTAGCTGAAAGCGTGACAAGAGTGTTAAAGTTTTGTTTATAATTAACAATAAATTGAACTTATAAGCAGCAAGGAAGGCTTAAACAGATTACAAACAGGAAATCAGCTTGAATTTGCCTTTAAAAGAAAGAGTTCCAATATTAGTAGCAATAATAATGCTAACGCCCTATCAGTATCTACCATTTATTTCCTTAAGTAGTCTTGATAGTTTAACGGCTGTGCTAATTACTGCGGTGCAACTGCTAAGTATCACTTATACCGCATTAGCAGCGTATCAAGCCAAAACAAAACAATTAACCTCGTTTTGGCAATTTCTGTTATTGGCAGTATTAACATCAACACTGCCTAAAAGTATTTTATTGAATACCCATTTAACTTATTCATCCCTCATAGCAGACTTTACTTATTTATTTAGCTACTTTTTCATCATTCTGGCAATTGAGTCCAATCCGCACTCACCTGTCGATATAACAAGGAAGAACGTAGACACAAGGGCTCCAAGTATTTTCTTTGCGCTATTGTGCTTCTGTTACTTAATATTGTTGCCCTATGAGTTTGATAAACCCAATTATCAATCACTTTTACCATCACTGCTGTTCCACTCAAGCATGGCTTCAGTCATTTTTTTACGTGTGCTGTTAAACGTCATAAAATGCCAAAACCTGTACTGGAAAAAAACCTATACAATCCTTGCACTGGGCTGCGCAGCACTGATAATGGAAAGTATATGTAGCTATTTTTCATATAACGCCAATACACCAAGCTTTAAATATAGCCAACAAGTCTTACAAACCCTGCCCTATTTATCACTGATCCTAATAAGCGCTATCGCCATTAAGCGAGTTCACCTACCCATTGAACCTGCATCAAAAGCAAGCACTGAATTATATCTATTTGGCCTATCGCTATTCATCATCATATTGCACCTAGTTGGCAAGGAGTACTCATTAGCTTATATATCAACAAGCTACAATCAGTCTTTACTGGTCATTGGCTGGTTTTTTATAACAATGATATTTATCGCTATCCTTGTACATAAAAAACAGAATACGCTAGCTCATGTTTTAAATGAGTCTAAGGCGCTGAGTGAGCAAAAATCATCACTTTTATCTTTAAATGAAGAACTAACCAAATCACTTCTTTACAGTGAAGATAAAGCCATTGTTAGTGCGTCAAATAATGCCATTTTAACAACGACAACCCAAGGCATGATACTTTCAGCCAACCCAGCTGCTAGTAAGGCATTTCAATGCCTAGAACATGAAATTATCAATACCAATGTATCTAAGCTATTTTCAACAGAAGATAAAATGCATTACTTTTTTAATTTTAAAAGCAATGTATACGCCTTACAACGAAAAGAGTCCGGCATATCAATAGAATGTACTGCTAAGCGAAGTGATAACAGCGAGTTTCCCGTGCAAGCCGAATTACAATGGGCAGAAAGGCAAGAGCAACCATTAATCGTCATCACATTCATTAACTTAACTGCAAGAAAGTTAGCCGAAAAGCAAACATTAGAGTTAAAAGATAAATTTATCGCTAATATTTCACATGAATTTAGAACGCCACTCACCATTATTAATGGCGTATTAGATAAGTATATACTCGATGCTAAATCTGCCAATGAAAACCTAGAATTAACAACCGCCAAACGTAATGGCTTACGTTTAGTGCGCATGGTTGAGCAATTATTAGAGTTATCAAAGCTCAGTAATAAACCTAATTTAACGCTTGCCACCTATAAATTAGATACCTTAATGGCAATGCCATCAGATTCATTTAAACGTCTTGCTCAGCAGAGTCAATTGACATTTAAGCTTAGTATTGCACAAGGACTATGGCTTGAATGTGATGCTCAAGCCTTTGAGAAAATTATTTTTAACTTATTAGCCAATGCCATCAAATATACTCCTGCCGGCGGCGAAGTTGAAGTAAACGCCTATTGCGAACAAGATACCATTTACTTAGATATTATTGATACCGGCATAGGCATTAACAAAGAATCGCAAGATAAAATTTTTGAGCGTTTCCAGCGAGCGACAGACGAAAAAAATCATGCCATCTTTGGCGTCGGTATAGGCTTATCTTTAGTGAACGAACTCGTCAATGCTCATCAATGGCGCATCAGTGTGGTCAGTGAATATAATCAAGGCAGTAAATTTACCTTAGCAATACCTATGGCACAACCTGCAAAAAGTGAAGCAAGTGTGCCCATTAGTATTTCAGAAAATGAAGTGTCATCACTTTTGCTTGAGCAGCAAAGTCAAGCAAGCACTCACAAGCCTCATTCAGGACACGTTGTTCTTGTCATCGAGGATAATTCCGATATGCAAAATCATATAAAGCAAGTTATTGAGAAGAAACATCACTGCCTATTAGCAGATAGTGGCGAGCTCGGTATTGATTTAGCTCGAGAGTACCTACCCGATTTGATTGTTTGTGACATTATGCTTACCGGTATTGATGGCTTTTCAGTGCTAAAAGCCCTCAAGCAAGAAGAGTTAACCGAGCATATTCCTGTCATATTACTCACCGCACGCTCAGATCTTGATAGCCGATTACAGGGATTAAACTTACATGCAGATGATTACCTCAGTAAACCCTTTAATCATCAGGAGTTGCTAGCGCGTATTGATAACTTGATGGAGAACAGAAAGAGTCTTCAACAAAGTTTATTGCACAAGCTCGAGAAAAAGCAGCAGCAAGAAAGAAAAGATATATGTCACCAAAATGTTGCCAAACAAACCGCAGTAGAAAGTGACACAATGAATGAAAAGTTTTTAACTAAACTGGAAAACGTTTTAGCTAAACTTTACACCGAGCAAGATTTAGGCATACATCACATAGCAAGTGAAATGGCAATGAGCGAAAGACAGCTGCAACGAAAACTCAAGGTTATTTTAGGTATCAGTCCAAATAACTTTATTAAAGAGTTCAGGCTTCGCAAAGCACAAGAGTTATTACGAAGTGGCGCTCAAATTGGCCGCATTGCCCTTGATGTTGGCTTTTCTTCACAAACATACTTTGGTCGCTGCTTCAAAGAGAGCTTCGATTGCACACCTAAGCAATATCAACAACAAATATTAAAGCAAGAGGAGCAATAATAGCTAACCATGCTTAATGACAATATTGTTTTTCAGCTCATCCAAGGTATGTTGTTGTAATACAGATAAATAGTCAAACGGCTGCTCCTTTGGCTTACATAACCCCAACCATTGAACATTGGCTTCTCTTTCCACGAGATTTAAGCCAAGCTCAATCAAGACATTAACCTGATCCCAGGATGTCTCAACTGGCTGTTCAATGTTAAAGGGATAAAAAGAATAGGCTAAGCTAAGACAAACTTGGTTTTCAAAGGCACTTGGCAACTTTTTCGCCAAACTATGAGATAATTCAGCAGCGCTGTTTTCTTTTTCATAACCAATAATGGCAAAGGTGTCATCTGCCCAACGAATAACGAGATCCTCAGGGTTTCTACTGTATAGTAAAAGATCGGTTAAGTTAATGAGCTGGCTATTAGATATTGTCGACATATCATTGATACGCACCATAACAATATAAAGCCTTGGCAGCACACTACGTTGAATAGGCAGTAGGTTTTGGTGGATATTATTCATCAACTGGCTGGCTTGTTCAATATAAATATCTAAATAGCGGCGACTCTTAATACCTGTCACCTTGTCAATGGTAGCAGCCTTTTCTAGTTGCTTATTAGCATGCTCTAACTCAGTATTTTTTGATAAATATCTTTCGGTTTTTTCTGCAACCTGTTGCTTGAGTAATTCTTTTTGCTGCTGCTCTTGTAATAACTTGCGGTTTAAGGCTTTAGCATAGAGCAATAAGGATAAGGCAATAATAACTGCATAGGCCAAATATGCCCACCAAGTGTTCCAAGGTGCTGGTTTTACGTTAATTTCAACTTGATAAGGTTTACTCCATAGCTCATCACTACTGCTGGCTATAATTTGTAATTGATATTGTCCCGGGGGTAAATTCGTGTACGTGGCTCTAGTAGCATCTCCAGCATTTATCCATTGCTGCTCAAAGCCTAATAACCGATATTTATAGCGGGTCGCCTTTGGATTTGAATAATTTAAACCAGCATATTCAAATGAAATGAGGTTATCACTGTAGTCAAACGTTAGCGCGTCAATATGTGTCAAGGGTTTACTAAATGACATTGGCTCGTTTAATTTCATCACGTTAGTTAACTTAACGTCAGGTACATTATATAAACCATTAATATCTTCAGGTTTAACACTGCTGATCCCTTTACCCGCACCAAAATATATCGTGTTATCAGCAGCTAAAAAGACTGAACTATGATTATATTCCAAATCAATTAAACCATGGCTTAAATCAAAGTGGACAAACTTATTCTTTAACGGAGAAAAACGAGTAAGCCCTTTATTTGTACTGAACCAAATATCCCCTTCTTTATCTTGAGCAATACCGTAAACCGTTCTACTTTTAAGACCATCCTTGGTATCAAAATGGCTAAAGGTGTAGTGCTCACGCTCAAAATTTTCATGACTTAATAAGTTCAAGCCTGCCGCCTGAGTACCGACCCATATATTCTTTTGATTATCTTGCAGTAACACCCAAGCGATATCACTTGATATTGAATCACTCTCGCCTTTTACGTTCTTTATATGAATAAACTGATTTTTTTCAGGAAAGAACCGATTGAGCCCGCCGCCATAAGTGCCCAGCCATATAGTGCCATCAACATCGACTAATAACTGCAAAATATGATTACTACTGGGGCCCAAAGACGGCTGAGATTGCTGTTTAATATAGCGAGTAAAACTGCCATCACTATTAAGCTTATTTAGTCCCTGATGAAAAGTAGCCACCCAAATGTTGCCATTTAAGTCTTTAACGATATCAGTAATGCTATTAGCGGAAATAGAGTCGATATTGTCTGGTTCGTGTTGATAATGCACGACCGCTTTTGACGTTAAATTAATTTGATAAAGCCCATCGGTTCTTGTGCCAAGCCAAAGGCTATTAGTTTTATGGTCAATATAAGTGGTCATGATCCTAAGCTCAGAAAAATAATCATCAAGCTGAAACTGAGTAATGACATTATCACTGACAGATAATTGATAAATACCGCCACTATAAGTGCTAAATAAAATGCGCTCAGGATCTAACTGACTAAAGCTTGTGACATTATTATTACTAAGTGCTGGATGGTTGATAGAGCTGTATTGGCGAAAACTTGCCATATTTGGGTCATAACGATTAACCCCGGTAAATGTACCAATCCACATCATATTATTTTTATCTTCAAAGAAGCATAAAATAAAATCGTTATTTAAGCTAAAAGGATCTGTGGCAGCGTGATTATAGCGCTTAAAGTTATCTGTATTTTCTTGATAGATTATCAAGCCTTTATCTGTTGCTATCCATAATTGCTGTTTAGAATCTTGATAGATTTCTTTGATATTATTGCTGGCGATACTATGTTGATCTTTTTCACTATATTGATACTGCTGTAATTGTTTGCTCGGCAAGTGATATCTCAGCAAACCGCTATCAACCGTCCCTATCCAGACATTCTGCTTGTTATCCAAAAACATCGAATTAACGAACTTATTGCTATAGCTACTTGAATTGCTATCACCAAATTTGATTGCTCGAATAAACTGCCCTTGCAATGAAAATACGGAAATACCGCCGCCATGGGTTGCCACCCAAACTTCATTGTTATTAACTTGAATAACATCATGAATAGTATCGTGTGTTAAACTGTTTTCATTACCTAATACTTGTGCTATCTGCTGAACATGCCAATGGTTATCTTTAACACTAAGTATATTTAAGCCTTTTTCTGTACCTATCCAAAGTTTGCCTTCACTGTCTTCAAATAAACTATTGATAACATCATTTGTCAGCTTAGCGTCTTCGGTTAAGGTGGAAAAATGCTGAAAATTTTTACTCAGCTCTTGATATAAATTTAAACCTGCGCCCGATGTCGCAACCCAGAACCTTTGCTTGCTATCAATTAGCATAGTGCTAACAACATCAGAGCTTAATGAATTTTCTATCTGCGCATCATGGTGGTAGCTCACAAAATGTTTACCGTCATATCGATGTAAACCTTCATGGGAGCCTAACCATATAAAACCGTCATCATCCTGAACTATTGAGCGTACAAATTGATAAGATAACGGGTTATCAGGAGTAAAACTCTTGAATAATTTGACTTGTTCGGCAAGAGCAAAGTTACTCACCAATAAGAGAATGATAAAAATACATCGATTGAGCATACAAATAACCTAGGTATGTCTATAGGAGGATAAGCTGGATTGAAAAAGCCTCTTAAAAGAGGCTTTTTATTGGCTTTATTGTTGGTCGACCCAGTGATTAATGGCGATATTTGAAACGCCATTTTCTTCCAAGTTCACCTTCCAAATCAGCGCATCGGTTTCCAAGTTAACTTTCCAAATTAATGCATCTGACTCTAAGTTGACTTTCCAAATTAACGCATCGGTTTCAAAGTTTACTTTCCAAATCAATGCATCTGTCGTGGCATTATCTTGCCAAGCAGCAAATTGTTCTTCGTAGTTTACCTTCCAAATTAATGCGCTACCATCTAATGTCGGCTCATCCCTTTGCCAAACATATTCATCACCTAAACCTTCTATATAAAAATTACCGTCTTCATTAATATTCGCAGGACCAAAATAATGATTTTCATTATTTAAATCTTTCGCGATATTTAGTGACTGGTTAGCACACCCTGACGCTGTAGTTGCTAAAGCCCCTTTTGCATTAACAACACCAGCGCCTTGTTGGAAAACACTATAAGCACGCTGGCCATTATCTTTAGTTGCGATATGGGCACTATCAAGTAATCGACATTTTACATCATCAGGCGTAAGTGCAGGGTTTTCAGTTAACATCAAAGCGACCACACCTGAGACAACGGCTGCGGCTTGAGATGTACCTGACATTTGAAAATAACGGCCACCATCGTGAAACTCTGGGTGCTCATTAACAATTTGTGAATCAAACGACATCAAGCCAGATAAATGACCACCTGGGGCAAGTACATCAGGCTTAACAAAACCTGATGGTGTCGGACCTGCTGAGCTAAAGCTTGCTAACTTATCATCTGTTGTAAGTGACTTAGTATAAGAGTCAGTCATAGCACCTACCGTGATAATATAAGGTACATTACCTGGCACCCCAACTGTCATTGGCTCAGGGCCTTTATTACCAGCTGAAGCGACCACCACAATACCTGCTTGCCAAGCTTTCATCACCGCTTGATTAAGTGGATCCTGCCAATATAAAGAACGTACCGGGCCACTGAAGGACATATTTAACACACGTAAATTGATATCATCTTTTACTTGCAGTGCCCATTCAATACCACGAATAACATCGGCATAAGTCGCCTTACCTTCATAATCAAACGCCTTGATACCGACAATAGCTGCATTCGGTGCTACACCATATAATTTACCGTTAATATCAAAATCACTGTTGCCAGCTATGCTAGCTACATGTGTGCCATGGCCGTTGGCCTCATCGTCATAGTTATGCACGCTATTATTAATCGCATCATAGGTACCCCAGGCTTTATCTTTACCATATAAATCAGTTGATAAGCCTGATAGTTGATCTAAACCTGTGTCCAAAAAGCCAATGGTTACGCCATCACCAAAATTACGACTACTATGTGCCTCACCTGCTTCAATAAACTGCGCTACTGTTGCTTCAGGTTGCCAGCGACGTTGCCCCTTACGCCAGCCATTATTTGCTGCCAACTCAACACTGTAATTAGGCGTTACATCCACATTAATTGATTGCTTTAATAATGCTAATTGCGCTTGTGTTAAATTTGCAGCAACCGCATTAATAATGCTTAATTCATGGCTAGTGGTTAACTTTAATTGCGCTAACTTACTTTTCAGACCATCGTAATCCTTTGCTGAAATAATATATGACTGACTTAGTGTATTTTCATTATTCCATTTCAATGATGCCAAGCCAATCAGCAACATCAAAGCGAGTATGATGACTAAACTCGGTTTTATTATTCTTAAATAAGCGGAAGATTTCATAACCTCTCCTATATTTATTACAACTAGTGGCCCAAAACGACAAGCAACTCAAAAATGATATACAGTATTACATTTGTTAATATATCGTTAATTAGAGGTAGACTATGCAACATAGCGAGATATGACGGCATATGTCAACTAATAAAAAGGTAATTTCTTACTACAACAGAATTACTTTATCGCTTAAACGACAATATCCAGCTTACTAAAAGCAAGCTGGATATTATTATTTACCTAAGGTAATTAGAAAGAAACAGATTGCTCATTTGAACAGTTGTCTGTTCCTTGGTCACATACTTTGTATGTGTAAGAACCTGACTTTCTAAAGCTCTCTGTGTATGAACCGTCATTAGCTGTAGAACCTAATAGCGAACCATTACGGTAAATGTCAACGTTAGCAGTTGTTGCATCTGTCCAAGATAAAGTAACATTGGTCTTACGCTTACTCGTTGAAGTCGAAATGCTCAATGTAATATCACCACCAGTAGGAGGTGGAGTTACATCACCACCACAGCCATTTGCTGTTAAGTAATCACTTGCAGCTTTTGCTTTAACAATACCATGGCCGAAATAAACATCATGACCTGCACTACCAGCATCTTGAGCCGTTGCTTTTAATGCTTCACGAATTTCAGTACCCGTACAACCATTGTGATTAGACCATACTAACGCAGCAATACCAGAAACAGCAGGAGTCGCCATTGATGTACCACTCATAAAGCCGTAGTCACTTGTACCAATGGCAATATCTGCAGTAGACGCCGCTAATAGTGCGCTTCTATCTTCAAAAGCCGCACCAACAGCAGGAATGCTAGTTGCGTTTGTATCACCAAGCGTAGCATATAACATACCCGCTTCATTATTGATAATAATAGCGCCTACACCGCCTGAGTTTTCACAGTTTTGTACTTTGTCATGGAACGAGATGTTACCACGGTCAATAACACAAATATTACCATTAGCGCCAGAGTCTGTTGCTTCGGCAGTACCCATATAGTAAGTATTACCTGATGCATTACCTGCATTTTCCATTGAAGATGAAGCAAAGGCTTGACCATCAGCTGACATTGAAGCACTGGTTGCCATATCTGCTGGGTAAGTTGATAAAGTATCAACACCACCTGCGGTTACTTCAACACAAATTGTTTCATCAGTTGATGTAGTACGGTTTTTACCTTTACCACCTGTTACTGTACAGCTTGGAAATTGTGAGAAATCAGCAATATTGTTGTCAGCATCATTTGCACCAACCATCATAACTGAAGAGTAACCCGCTGGATAAGAACGAACATTGTTACCGTCATTACCTGCTGCAGCTAGTACTAAACCACCATCATTAGTAAAGGCCTTAAAGGCGTTTTCTTCAGTGCTGTTTGCACCACCACCACCAAGGCTCATGCTAATAATGTTAGCGCCTGCTGCACTACATTTTTCCGCAGCATAAGCAAGGTCAGAAGAGTAGCCCCAACCGTCAGCGTTAAATACTTTAATAATATGCATATCAACGCCAGGTGCCATACCAACAACACCAACATTGTTATCTGCTGCACCAATAGTACCAGCAACATGAGTACCGTGTGGACCACCGTGCTCATCCCAGTTGCCTGTACCTGAATCATTATCACCAGTAATGTTATTCCAAGCAAAATCTGGGTTTGAACGATCTAAACCTGAATCAATAACACAAACTTTCATACCCGCTGACGCATTAAAATTCACTTGATCGGCTTGTGACTGATAAACTGCATAAGGCGTTAATTGTGATGTCATCGGGTTACCAGCATCATCACTATAGGCAGCTAATGGCATACGACGTTGATCTTCTTCAACAACTTTTACGTGTGGATTATTTAATAAACCTTTAACTTGTGATAAATCTTTACCGTTAAATGAAGCAGCAATAAAGCCATTACCTTCTACTTTAAGCTCACCACCCACTTTTTTTGCTAGTGCTTTAACAATACCTTTGCTGTTGTTGTCTACTTGAATAATGTATCTATCGTCTGCAGCTTGTGCGCTAAATACACCTGAAATTGCAACTGCTACCATTGAACTCGTAAATTTTGAAAGTTTCATCTATCTTCTCTCCACCCGAGGGTATGTTTTATTATTAGATTTATAATTAATTCAGCATCCATTCTGCATCTTCATATTATTATTGTTATGACATTGAAGTGCGTCCTAACTGCAAGTGCTATCGATACTACCTAACTAGCAAAGCGCACCTAGTAAAATCACGACAGGTTTTCGTACAAAAACGTCACAAGCAAAAGTAACACGTAAAAATCAAACACTTAAATAAATAGATAAAATTTAAATTTTTCCTTTCCTCGTCGTAAAGTCGCGAATAAACGTCTGTTATTTACTAGTGGTAAGTCCAGATAAATTACAAGATGAATAAGGTTGAAGTGACTTCAATCACTAACAAAAAAACAAGAATAGCGAAAAGCTATCTCTCATCTAAAAACATAATGGAGACACCATTAAATGAAGAGTCAAAATAAATACCTGCTAAATACGCTAACCATAGCGATTGTTGCTGCTACCAGCACAAGCGTACTTTCAGCGCCGGCGAATTTAAAAAGTGCAGCCAAGGCAGTATCACAACAGAAATCAGCACAAGCTGACTTTGCAACGTGGCGTGAGCAACAAAAATTAAACCGTAATGACTATACTGATCAGTTAATTATTACTTTTAAAGATAAGAAGCATGGTCCTTTTATACCACCTGGTTTAGCCAAAAAAGTCGGTCTAGATTTAGCACACGTCAAAGTATTAAAAAGTGGTAGCCATGTAATTTCAATGGGCGAGCTAAAACATGTTAAAGACATTGAAAAGCTACTTGAGCAAATGCGCAGACACCCTGCGGTTGAATCAATTGAACCGGATTATCAGCGTTTTTTATTCTCACAAAATGAGCCTTGGGGGATCAGTAATACTCAATCTGACTTATTAGCAGATACTGATGCTGCGAATATGACGGTATGTATTATCGACTCAGGCTATCAACAATCAAACCCAGACCTTAATGCGAATAACGCAACAGGTACCAATAACTCAGGTACAGGTAACTGGTATCAAGCGGGTGGCTCGCACGGTACTCATGTTGCAGGTACCATAGCAGCGGTAAACAACAGTGAAGGCGTGGTTGGTATCTTACCTAACACCAATGTTAATTTACATATTGTTAAAGTATTTAATGAAAGCGGCTGGGGTTACTCGGGTGATTTATCTGATGCGGTCGATACTTGTGTCAATAATGGTGCTAAGGTCGTTAACATGAGTCTTGGTGGCTCAGGCTCTTCAAATACTGAAAAAAATGCGCTACAAGCGGCGGCAGATACCGGCGTATTATTAATTGCTGCCTCAGGCAATGATGGTAATGCCACCTTATCTTATCCGGCATCTTATGACGTTGTTATGGCAGTAGGTGCTGTTGATCAAAATGGTCAACACGCTGAATTTTCACAATATACTAGCCAAGTGGAAATTGCCGCGCCTGGTGAAGCGATTTTATCAACCGTTGCAGGAGACGGACGATTAGGCTCAATCACTATCGGCTCAAACACTTATGCAAATGATGAAGTTGTTCCTCAAAGTAGGTATGTTGAAAGTGGTGGCAGTTACTCTATAAGCGATGTCAACGGTACAGCCTCAGGTATTTTAGCAAGCTGTACTATTTCAGGTAGCAGCTACAACTGTAGCAGCAATGTTTCAGGAAATATTTGTTTAGCAGAACGTAATGACAATCAAAAAGGTAGCAACTACCCTGAAATCAATCCTGCTAAAGCCTGTGCTGATGCTGGCGCTGCAGGTATTATCGTATACAGTAATAGCGAAAGACCCGGGTTACAAAACCCATTCTTAGTAGATGGCACAAGTGCTGTAAATGTTCCAACCGTATCGGTGAACAGAACATTAAGTCAACAATTAGCCAGCCAATTAGGTAGCAATGTCAGCCTAAATGTTAGTGCGAACCAAGACCATGCTTATTATAATGGTACTTCTATGGCTACGCCTCATGTTGCCGGTGTCGCAGCATTAGTATGGAGTAACAATCCTAACTGTACTGCGACACAAGTACGTAATGCGTTAAAATCAACTGCCGTTGATTTAGAATCAGCTGGACGAGATGATAAAACTGGTTATGGTCTAGTACAAGCGAAAGCCGCATCCGATGCGTTAGCAAATGCTTGTGGCGATGGCGGCACAACTCCACCACCAAGTAGCGGTAATAGCTTAGAAAATGGTGTAGCTAAAACTAACCTTTCAGCAGCAAGTGGCCAAGAGTTAAGCTTTACCCTTGAAGTTCCTGCAAATGCTACTGACTTAACCTTTGATATCTCTGGCGGCACAGGTGATGCTGATCTATACGTTAAATTTGGCTCAGCACCAACGAGCAGCAGCTATGATTGTCGCCCTTATAAAAGTGGCAATAGCGAAAGCTGTCCTATCGCCTCAGCCCAAGCAGGTACCTATCATGTTAAGCTTGTCGCTTACTCAAGCTTCTCAGGTGTTTCACTAACGGCAAGTTACACAGATAATTCTGGTGGTTCATCAGGTGGCGCAACGGGTGGTAGTGCAAACGTATCTGATATCAGCATTAGCCGTAGAGCGTGGAAATACTACACTATTGATGTGCCAGCCGGTATGTCAACACTAGACTTTAATATTAGTGGTGGCACAGGTGATGCCGACTTATATATTAAACGTGGTGCACAGCCAACAAGCTCTAGCTATGACTGTCGTCCCTATAAAAGTGGTAATACTGAAAGCTGTTCATTTACTAACCCAGTTGCAGATACTTGGCACATAGGTATTTACGGCTACTCTGCTGTTAGCGGGCTTTCATTAGATGTAGTGTATAACCCTTAATAGCTTGCCCCCTAAAGTGAATACATTAGGGTGGCTCAGCTAACATAAAAAAAGCCAAAAGGAATCAACTTGATTGCTTTTGGCTTTAATAATTCTGTGCCTATAATAATTCTGTGCCTATATAAGTAATAAACAAGCACAATTAAACCACTTAACAGTTACTTGCGATAATGCACCATGACAGCGCCTGATACATCGCCAACATTCACTTCAGCAACAGTTTGATAATCGACATTCTCAAAAAACGATTTAAATTTTCCTGAGGTTGCATACACAGCAACACCTTCACTGTCTGGGTGTTCATCAAGTACAGTGTTAACAGCAGCCATTAAATAGTGACCAAAACCATGCTGTTGATGCAACGGGTGCACTGCGATAAAAGATAATAAATGAAACTTCTTTAACGGCACAGCAGAAAACACTGCTTGCTCTTTTTGGATCATTTGCTTGGTACTAAAATAGCCTGCATTTAACAACATTTTTAAACGCCAGTGCCAAAAGCGCTCACTTGATAACGTCTCATCAGGGCTATTTAAACAGGCAACGCCGACCATAGTTTCGCCTAAATATAAACCAACCATAGGTTGATTGGCTTGCCAAAACGCGTTTAGCTCTTCACGTATCGCCGCTCTTAATCTTTGTTCATAATCAGCTTTATTACCGTTAAAGATTTCTAAAAAGACAGGATCATCATGATAGGCTTGATATAACAATGAAGCCGCTAACTTTAGCTCATGGGCATTTAAATAGGTGGCTTTAACCTCAACATCTTCGATGCTAGAAACCGTGTCTGTCATTTTAACTCTCCAACTCTATATGGTGGATTAATTACGTTAGATTTATCAACAAAATCAACTATGCACCTTACCAGCATAATTTAAATCAGGTCAAATTTAATTATAGAGATAAAATTTCAGCTTATATATTAATCATGTAAAACAATTCAGCCCCGCGGGTTTGCGAGGCTGATTTTTTACTAACGGGCTAAATTATCGTTTGTATTCATCACCATTGCCTGTCTGAACCAGTGAGCCATCAACAAACTGTAAATAAGTACATTCATCTTTCGTTGTTAAACCATCTTTATGTTTACGTTGCGTGCGATAATATAGCACTCGTACCGTTTGCTCCCCGTCAGTATAGGTTTCTGAAAAATCTGCAACCCCCAAGGTTTCTTGCATATCAGCAAAACTTGACCCTAACTGGACTTTTGCGATCTTTTTGCGATTTGAATAGGCTCTATCTTCATGATCTGACATAAAGCTGTGATCAATTTCACCATCTTTAACTGAAATAACACAACCTGATAAAGTTAATGCTAAAGGTGCGGCAACCAATAAAGCTAATAATGATTTTTTCATGTTTTTTTCCCTTTGAAGTCAACTGAACATTGAGTTAAATAATCAAACTGAACAGTCTTTATTTTTAATATTTAGCCGTTAACAAACCAATGCGCTTGTTAATTTACGCTAACTCATATTCTTAAGAGCAAAAAGCAAACCACAATAGCAAACCATTGAAATATATGCACTTTATAAGTTTTAATATGATGAGGTCGTGATATGATTAGCATTTTTAGCTAAAATATAGTTGAATTAGTTAACTTACTAAGGGTGTTTAAGCAAAATGACAATTATCGACGAAATTTTAATCTGCGCAAATAAATTGGCTAACGAAGGGAAAAAGCCTAGCGTGGCGTTAATTAAAGCCAAGCTTAATAAAAATGTGCCACTGCCAACAATTATCAGCACATTAAAAACTTGGCAACATGAACCTGACTTTATCGCCATTGAGTGCGAAGATGAAAAGCCGATAGAGCTGGCAGAGTCGCCAACTCAAGTCAATGATGATATGAAAAAGCTCATTCAACAAACCCTTAACCAAGAGCTTGCTGAAATGAAAAAAGAGCTAAGCGATATGAAAGCGCTGATTAAAGAGTTAACTAAGCAACTTAAACAACAAGATTGACGCAGCTAAACTTCAGGGGTTAATTGGCCAATATAATCAGCTAAGGAATTAGCCAGCTTTTTATGCGGCTTACAACCCACCCGTTCAGCCCATATTTCACCGCTAGCATTAGCAAGACTAACAATAATATCTTCAGCATCAGTGACGGCAAAAAAAATAGTTTCAGCCTGTTTTAGCTTTCGCTTCATTAAAATATGACCAATAATATTTTCCTGCAAACGTTGAAAATCATCAAAATTCCATGCAAATAGCAATGACAACTTGCCATCTTCACTACTGGCGTTGATGCTCTCGCTGTATAAGGTAGTAAAATAAGTAATGATATCCGGATGCAGGTTTATCTCCAATGCCGACTCGACATTGTCGAAAGTTAATGTCTGCTGCTGATCAAGTTGAGCTATCTCAACAGGCTGCCAATAGCTTTCGTTTTCATTAGCCTTGCCCTGTTCACAAGGTGAAATCCAATCTTCATCTGTCTCTACTAATGGCAGGTGGCCATGCGCCTGAGAAAAAGCATCCAGGTAGTTACGGGAAAATTGTCGGAGAACTTGTGGTAAATTTGTCTTTGAAGATGTCATCTACAATGAATATCCTTTAAAATAGTGAATAAAACAGTATCAACAGAAAACTATATGGCTACCTATCAAAACGCAAAAGAGCTAAGTACACTGACCTTAGGCAAAGCAACGCAATATTGCAGTGAATATAACGCAAATTTACTTCAAGGAGTACCAAGAAGTTTAAACCGGGATGATTTAGCACTTTGCAATGAAAGTTTACCTTTTTACGGTGAAGATGTTTGGTACGGTTATGAATTATCTTGGCTAAATCCAAAAGGCAAGCCGCAAGTTGCCGTTGCTGAATTTAGGTTTCCGTGCACAAGCCCAAATATTATCGAATCTAAATCCTTTAAGCTGTACTTAAATAGCTTTAACCAAAGCAAGTTTGCAAGCCGCGAAGAAGTTGAAAAAGTGCTAACTAAAGACTTATCAGAGGTTGCTGGTGCTAGCGCTATTGTTAAGCTATTTTCTGTCGATGACTGCCCTGCACTGGAAATAAAATCAGCTGATAAAACCAGTTACTGTATTGATGATGAAGATATTACAGTAACTCATTATGACTTTGATGCGCAGTTATTAGCTAATGCCCAACAGCAAGACTCAGAAAACACCCAAGAGCAATTGGTAAGCCACTTATTAAAGTCAAATTGTTTAATCACCAATCAACCCGATTGGGCTAGTATTTACATAACCTACACAGGTAAAAAGATTAACCATGGTGCTTTGTTAAAGTATTTAATCTCTTTTAGAGAGCACAATGAGTTTCACGAACAATGCGTTGAACGTATATTTTGTGACTTGCAACAGTTTTGTCAATTAGAACAATTAACTGTGTTTGCCCGTTATACCCGCCGTGGCGGTTTAGATATAAACCCCTTTAGGAGCACTCATCTTGACAGTGCTCCCCATGGTCGAACATTAAGGCAATAACACTAACCTCTACTCATTGGGAAAGGTAGGCCTGTCCAAGCGTTAAAAAAAGCTTTTTGCTTTTTACTCGCCTTAGTTACTGGCACGATCATCAGCTTACCTTTTGGGATTTTAGCAAGTGTCATGTTTTGGTTCATTAGCTGATCTCGGCGAAAAAAGGTTACTTTAACTGATTGCTCTGGCGAAAAGTCTTTTAAACGATTCGCCATAGTATCACCTACTAACCTTAAGTCATCTATCGCAATGATAATATCATCTGTGGTTAAGCCTGCCCGCCAGGCTGGGCTATTTTTTTCTACATGAGTAACCATTAAGCCATGACTATGCTTTTTAGTTTTAACCCCGGTAAATGCTTGGCCTTTCGCTTTTTTACCGCTTGCACTATTACTGTACTTTATTGTCAGCCCTGCCTTAGACAATAACTGATTAAAATCAGGCTTAGCAAAACCATGAATATTTTTCTGCCACCACGCGTTATAATCTTCCCCTGTAATCTGCTTTAAAATAGCAAGCACATCAGCTTCGTCATAACTTTTCGGTATGCGGTGATGCTTATACAGTAAATTATGTACATCTCGATAACTTTTCTTTAATTTGCTTCGCGTTAAAATATCAAAATCAAGTAGCCAAGACACCAAGTAACCTTCTGAATAAATATTGACGCTGTGGTTATTGCCATAATCTCCTGACTCATTTATCCAAGCATCAAAACTTGCTTGCGCAATAGTTTGGCTATCTCTACCCGGTTTGCGCAGGTAGCCTGTAATACGCTTAGCAAGTTTATCTAAAAACTCTTTACTTGTTATCAAGTCGCCTCTTGTTAATAACTGACTTTGCAAATAACTTGTTGAGCCTTCAGCTAACCAAAGTAAATTAGAATAATTCTCTTGCTGATAATCATAAGGAACTAAGCCTTTAGGCCGATATTGCTTCACATTCCATGTATGAACAAACTCATGAGCTGCGGTTAACAAAAAGTCTAAATAATCTTTTCTTTGTGAAAACTGAAAACGCGAGCCTTGTATAATAGTTGAATTTAAATGCTCTGTTGCTCCCCGTGCACCACTGGTTGCATGCACCATAAAAACATAACGGGAGAATGGGTAGTCTTGCCATATATGTTTACTTTGCTTAACCATAATCTTTAAATCATTAAGCATTTTCTTACTATCGTAATTACCCTGCCCCCAGATAACTAACTCATAGTTGCGACCTGCTACGGTAAAATGGTGAAATTCATTGATGCCCGTTTCAATCGGCGAGTCAGCCAATACATCATAATTTGGCGCGATAAATTGGTGTGCTTGACTGCCATAAGCTAAACCAGAAACACTACGCCACTTATTAGGTACTTGTAAGCTAATAATATGCTCTTCAGGTCGACTATGCTTACTGTACATGATGACGGTTGAGTTATCTAAAAACGCATGGCTATCATCGATATGTCGTGTTCGGTATGACAACTGATTAGCATAGACTTGATAAGATACTTTAATGACCTGATTTTTTACGCCGGAAATTTCCCAGCTATCCTTAGCCGTTTTTCGCCAATTTAGCTCAGTATTATCGGCCGTTACGGCAAAGTTTCGAATGCCATTGGCTAAGTTCAGTATTTGATAACGACCTGTACGCCAGGTAGGCAGGTACAAGGTTAAGGTATCTTCTGCAGTTGCAGGGAAAATAATATCGACATTGGCTAAATGGTGCTCAGGTGAAATCAAGCTAATATTCACCTTGACTTGAGCAAAAGCGTGTTGACTTACAACGGCTAAAAAAAATAAAAAAATGCTCATAACGCATGTACGCATTTGTTTGACGGTAAAAATAATCATAAAGGAATCACAACTCCAACAGTGAAAAGGCAAGCAAATATAAAAGCTCAATATCCATTGATTAAAGTAAAGCTAATTTAAAACAATAAATCATTAATTTTTACGATATTTACTAAAGTTATAGCTTATTTGTTTGATTATTTGTCTTATACTAATATCATTATGGTGATTACTGGTTTGCTAATTCATGCATTCGTTAATAACAACAAGAAATAGCGCTTCCCAGAAATATAAGTAAGACAATACATAGTGTCGTAAAGGATAAAGCATTTTTATGAGTAGCAAGTCTGTAGCTGAACAGCAAGTCACGGCGTTGAAAAAGAAATTAGAAGCTGCAATTCAATCGCGAAGTACACTGGAAGAAGACTTTAGCGTTCAATCAAGTTTGTTGATCCAGTTTATTGGCAAGCTATCCCTGGTATCAAAAGGCATAGACTTAGAGCTAGATAACCGTTTAGCTCAACTAAGAACCTTATTTACTAAGTCTGCACCCATTGCAGAAATTGAAAGTAAAATTGCTGTCATTACCAAACTACTACAACAACATAGTATTACCAATGAACAAAACCTTACCCGCATGCACGAACAGTTTAATATGGCGGGTGAAAGCTTACAAAAAATCAATGGTTTACCTGATAATGTTAGACGCACCTTAAGAGCACTTCTTAAGGAAACCAAAACCAGTAAAGACGCGCTTGTGCAATACATTCCTTTACTAAGCCAACTTCTTGAACTTTATGATGCGGCATTAAAAGCAAAAGATGCTCCACCCAAAGGCGGTCTTTTACAAGCCAACAATGTCGCTCTAGCAAAAGCTGACAGTAAAACAGCAACAGTAGATGAAAGCCTGATAGAGCGAATTTCAGCTAGCCTGAGTGCACTCAACTTATCTAAAGAGCACACCAATGAATTACTGGCAATTAAAAAGAAACTGTTAAATGACACATCAAACGAAGAAGTGCTTCAGCACTTTCTGGAAATATTTGATGTTATTGTTGCCGACTTTAAAGACGAACAAAACAGCGCTAAAAACTTCTTAACAAATTTAAGCGATACCTTAACTACCGTACAAAACGCGGTAAAAGAAACCTTAACGTCACAAAAGTCATCGCAACAAGCAAATGATAAAATTAATCAGAAGTTACAAAGCCAAATAATAGAAATGACAGGCACAGTAAAAAAAGCCTTGTCATTAGACCAAGTAAAGTCTGATATTAATGAAAAATTACAACTTATTGCTGGCACCTTAGAGCAAAAATCTAAGTTTGAGCAACAAAGCCAACAACAGCTTGCTAACCAGCTAAAAGAAATGGCAGAAAAAGTCGACTTTTTAGAGCAACAAAGCAAGATTTTTGAAGAAAAGTTAGCCGCTCAGCAACAAAAAAGCATGCAAGATGCCTTAACCAAATTAGCAAACCGTGCCGCCTTTGATGACTACTTTGCCAAAGCTATGGTGCGATTCCACCATCAAGCATACGAGTTAGCATTAGTGGTGATTGATATTGATGACTTCAAACTCATTAATGATACTTATGGCCACACTGCGGGCGATAAAACGCTGCAAGTTATTGCCAACACCATTCAAAAACATGTTAGCAAAAATGTTTTTGTCGGCCGCTATGGCGGTGAAGAGTTCGTCTTAATTTATTCTGCAACATCTAAAGCCGAGCTAGTTAAAGAGCTCAATAAAATAAACAGCTATGTTGCTCGTTTACCCTTTAAATTCAAAAGTAACAAAGTGAGTATTACACTTTCAATGGGCGCCACTCATATCCAGCAAGATGATAATATTCATATTGCTTTTGAGCGCGCTGATAAAGCGATGTACCAAGCAAAATCTCAAGGTAAAAACCAGGTTGTCTATCTTACATAGGCAGCCACATTCCCTGTTTTCATTTTCTAACCCGGTAAAGCCAGCATAAAAGGAGTTCATTATGCGAACACAATTAAACCCTGTCGGCAATATGAATTTACTCTCTCAATCTGAAGTAGATCAACTGCAACAATCAGCCTCCAGTGAACTGTATAACCTTTATAGAAACTGCTCATTAGCCGTATTAAACGCCGGCTCAAATACCGATGACGCCGAAGCCATTTATCAAAAATTTGTCGACTTTGAAATTCAAGTATTAAGACGTGAGCGCGGCGTAAAAATTGATTTAAATAACCCGCCACAAGATGCCTTTGTCGACGGAAAAATAATTCGCGGTATTCGCGAGCATTTATCGGCAGTATTGCGTGATATTTTATTTATTAATAATCGCTACCCAAGCATGCCAGAAACCTCTTCTGAGCTCACCGATGCCACGTTTGATATTTTGCGTAACGCCAATGCCATATTACCGGAAACAGAGCCCAATTTAATCACTTGCTGGGGCGGACACTCTATTAAACAGCATGAGTATAAATACACCAAAAATGTTGGCTATGAATTAGGTTTACGTGGTTTTAACATCTGTACTGGTTGTGGGCCTGGTGCAATGAAAGGGCCAATGAAAGGTGCAACTATAGGCCATGCAAAACAACGTACTCAAACCGGTCGATATCTTGGTTTAACTGAGCCAAGCATCATTGCTGCTGAGCCGCCAAACCCTATTGTTAATGAATTAGTCATCATGCCCGATATTGAAAAGCGTCTTGAAGCTTTTGTTCGTATATCACATGGTATTATTATTTTCCCAGGTGGTGCAGGAACAGCAGAAGAGTTACTTTATATTTTGGGTATTATGCTGCATAAAGAAAATAAAGATCAGCAACTACCTATTATTTTAACAGGCCCGGCTAGTGCTAAAGCCTACTTTGAAGAAATTGATGCCTTTATTGGCGCAACCTTAGGTAAAGAAGCACAGTCTTTATATCAAATCATTGTTGATGATGCTGCTAAAGTTGCTATCGCCATGAAGGAAGGCTTAGCTAAAGTACTCGCCTATAGAAAAGAAACCGGCGATGCCTATCACTTTAATTGGTCTTTAGTGATTGAAGAAGATTTTCAACATCCATTTGAACCTAGCCATGAAAATATGTCAGCGCTTAATATTAGCTTTGAACAAGAAACAGCAGAGCTTGCCGCAAATCTACGCCGAGTATTTTCAGGCATAGTCGCCGGTAACGTAAAGTCAGGTGGTATCAAAGCCATTAGGGAGCATGGCCCATTTGAAATATCAGGTGATAAAGCCATCATGGCCCTTATGGATAAACTGCTCGCTTCTTTTGTTGACCAGCAGCGCATGAAATTGCCAGGTAGCGAATACATACCTTGTTATAAAGTTATTGCTAGCCATAAGGAATAAAGTGTGACAGCTCACCTAGTATTACTGGACGCACTAAATCTGATCAGGCGCATCTATGCCGTTCAGGAGCGTCCTTTTATTCATGCAAAAAATCAAGATACTGGTGAGCTTTCAGCCTCAACCCAACAGCAAGTGTTATTTAATACCGCACAAGCGTGCAGCCAAGCATTAGAGAAAATACTTCATCAGCACCAGCCAAGTCATGCTTTAGCCGTTTTTGATAGTCAACAGCCCTGTTGGCGCTACAAGTTATTTGATGGTTATAAAAAAGGCAGAAAAAAAATGCCGCAATCTTTAGCGGATAAACTCAATGACATTCAAGATGCCTTTATGCAACTGGGGGTAGATTCACTTACTTCTGAAGAAGATGAAGCTGATGACTTAATTGCAACACTGGCAACCAAAATGGCTTTGCATGGACAAAACGTTACCATTATTTCAACTGATAAAGGTTTCTTATCTTTATTAAGTTTGCACATCAAGGTTTACGACCACTTCAATCGACGTTATTTAGATGATGAACATATAAAAAATAAGTTTAATGTCAAAGCAAGTCAATTAATCGACCTTTGGACATTAACAGGCGATGCTACCAATAAAATCCCAGGCGTGGCCGGTATTGGGCAAGTCACCGCAGCAAACTTATTAAACCAATATGGCTCATTAAAAGCCATGCAACAAGCTGACGACCTTAAGGCAAACATTAGCGATAAACTTAACGATAATGAAGAGCAAATGAAGCTGAGTAAACAACTGCTTACATTAAAACAAGATATTCCGTTAGGCTTTAACCTAAAGGATATCAGGCTTACGCCAATTGACCATTAAAATATCTTGCAAAGACTTTTAATGTCATGAACAACTCGCTATCATTTGCTTAATGCGTTTTCAGGTTAATATCAAATGAATAAAAAAGTTATCTCTCGTATTTTACTTGCTTTAGCAGCCTATGGCATTTTCGTTGCCTTAGTGGTTACTTTTTATGATGACAGTCCAGATAAAATGGAATGGAAAGATAGAGAAGCCTATAACAGGCAATTTATCGCTAAAATTAAGCTTGAAGAATTTACCTTTGATCAAGCCATTGAGCAACTAGGTAGCCCTGATATTACCGAAGCAAAAACCGTACAAGATACCAAATATCAAGTGATGTTTTATCGTACTCAACATGTCAAATCTGATGGCATAACCACGCAAGATGAATGCACCTTCTTACTCTTTGTTAATGGGGTATTAAAGGAGATAGGTTTAGGCAATAACTACCCTGCTCAATGGGGTATTATCGAAAACTATCAACAATCATCACACAGCTCTTCTGTATAACTAAATTCTTCCCTTAGACTAAAGTCACCTTGCTAGCATCTGCTCATAGTTCTACTATGGTCAGATGTGTGCTATGCGATGAAAGGTTTCATTCTCGCATACAGCTAGTTTACATGATATAAAACGCACCATTACACGTTAGGTTAGCCCCATATTATACCTAAGCGTACAGTGCCTAATTTTACAATTAGCTTCTATACTAATGTAATACTCATAATTAGCAGCACATTCTACTAATAAATCACTTAGTGCTTTTTTAAGCTTTAAGTCAAAATAAATACTTTACAAGGTGAACTAATGACAAAACAAACCATCACTGTCATTCCTGGAGATGGCATCGGCCCAGATATTATCGACGCAACTATCAAGGTTTTAGATAAAGCAGGTTGTAATTTCGATTACGATTACGCTGACGCAGGTTTAGCAGCGCTTGAAAAGCATGGAGAGTTAGTTCCAGAAGAAACCATTTCATTAATTGAAAAAAACAAAATAACCTTAAAAGGCCCACTTACAACCCCTGTTGGCGAAGGCTTCACCTCAATTAACGTGACCTTACGCAAGCAATTTAATTTATATGCCAATTTACGTCCTGTACTTTCTTTTAAGGGCACGAAAGCACGTTACGAAAACATTGATATTCTAACTGTACGTGAAAATACACAAGGTATGTACTCTGGTGCTGGTCAAATCACCTCAGATGACGGTACTAAAGCAGAAGCGATGAGTATTGTTACCCGTGAAGGTGCAGAAAAGATTCTCACTTTTGCCTATGAAACCGCGCGTAAAGAAGGTCGTAAAAAAGTAACAGCCGTACATAAAGCCAATATTTTAAAATCTACCTCAGGATTATTCCTAAAAGTTGCCAGAGAAGTTGGTGCGCGTTACCCAGAGATTGAATCAACAGAGATGATCGTTGATAACTGCTGTATGCAACTTGTTATGAACCCTGAGCAATTTGATGTCATTGTCACTACCAACCTATTTGGTGACATTTTATCAGATTTATGTGCGGGTTTAGTTGGCGGTTTAGGTATGGCTCCAGGCGCAAACATTGGTGAAAACTGCGCTATTTTTGAAGCTGTGCACGGCAGCGCGCCTGATATTGCTGGCAAAAACTTAGCCAACCCAACCTCAGTTATTTTAGCTGCCATTCAAATGTTAGAATACTTAGAAATGACAGATAAAGCTGAAAAGATCAGAAACGCCTTAACAGACGTTATTGCTTCAGGTGATCGCACCACACGTGATTTAGGCGGTACGCATGGTACTACTGATTTTACCGAAGCACTATTAGAGCGTTTATAACGCGAACTGCTTCGCCTTGAAAGTGTAAACACATTTTAGGACGAGACAGACAAAACTGAACAAAAAAGCCGCTAAATTTAGCGGCTTTCTTTCGCTTTTATTTTTGTGGAGCAGGCGATAATAACCTTGCATGTACCGTCACTTCTTCTCTATCGTAATACAAATGTTTCGCGTAGAGTTCATACTTAACATGATGCTCACTAAAGGCATCTTTTATCGCTTGTAAGTCTTCAGTAACTTGTTGATAACGACCTTTCATTGGCAGCTTTAAATTAAACATAGCCTCTTTACAATAACCATTTAACAACCATTCACTCATCAATTTAGCAACACGTTGTGGCTTTTCTATCATGTCACAAACCAACCAATAAACATTTTGCTTCATCGGCACATATTTAAAGCCATCCATCGTTTTATGTTTTACTTGCCCGGTCTCCATTAACGACTCTGCCATTGGGCCATTATCAATAGCGGTCACCATCATACCGCGTCTCACTAATTGATACGTCCAGCCGCCTGGTGCAGAGCCTAAATCAACCGCGTTCATGCCAGAGCATAAGCGTGAGTCCCACTCTGCTTTAGGAATAAAATATAAAAAAGCTTCGTCCAGTTTAAGCGTAGAGCGACTTGGCGCTTGACTAGGAAATTTTAATCGTGGGATCCCCATTACATGAGGAGAGCTATTATGCGCCAATGAAAAGCCTAAAATGACCTGTTGGCCAGATAAAAATAACGCATGTAATATGGCGCCATCTTTATCATTTTTCTCGGTTAGCACTTTTGCTTTTCGCAAACCTTGTCTTAATGGTACCGCTAATTTACGGCAAAACTTAGTTAATGCTTTACCATCATTGGTATCTGCGGTTTCCATCCGTAAATCAGCATACTGCCACTCTGTACCAAGCGCTTCACTGATAGCCTCAACACGATTATATTCAGGCAGGTCTATTACATCCGTTAAACTTACAAACCATTGACGTGCAAAAATGAGTCGCTTTAATGGCAGCTTATTCATTAACAACTCGCCATCATCACTATTATGTAAGTGAAAAAAAACAATGCCTTGGTTTTTCTTTAGCTCTAAATAGCCATACATTTCATTCCAAGCGGCTTTTTCTTGGATTTCTGCACCACACTCTTTTTCAAAGCCTGGGCGACAGTATAAAACAATACTTGTCATAATCTTTTTCTACCTTCAAACGCTAATGCTAACCAGCCAAGCGCAAATAACATGCCACCAAAGGGGGTTACTTTACCAACAAAAGGCACGGCCAAAAGTAACTTAAAATATATAGTGACGCTAAACAACACAATACCCAACATAAAAGCAATACAAGTAAATTTTACTAGCGAAGACATACCTAAATACTTGCCATAAGTAACACAGCCTAATAAAGCTAAGGTATGATACATCTGATACTTTTGAGCGCTAGCCAAACTCACTTGTTCATTTATTGGTAATGCCTGACCTGCATGAGCTAACCAAGCGCCGAATAGTACAGAAAAACAGCCACTGATACCAATAAAAAGCATAATAAAACGAAATAGCCTTGTGCCCTGCTCGCCATTTGATTTCACCTAAGCCTCCTTAGCTATGATATTATCAATAAATTGTCTCACTGCTAGCGCAGCATTTGCTAGGTGTTCATCATAGCGAAAACCAGATTTTACTCTTGGTTTAAGGCTATGATCGCCATCAGCTAAAAACTGATAACGACACAAGGGTGAAACCTCATACTCAGCTATTTCTTGCTCACTACCTAAGCTATCTCGTTCACCTTGAACAATAAGAACAGGCTTACTTGTCTCTTGTAGCGGCTCTAAGCGAAGCTTTTCTGGCTTTTTAGCCGGATGAAAAGGATAACCAAAGCAAAATGCCCCGGCTATTTTTTCCTGCTGTTGTATAGGCAGAGCCCCCTCTTTCGCTAATAAACTCACCGCAACTCGCGAGCCCATTGACTTACCACCAATAAATAACGGCAGTGATGCGTTTTTTTGCTCATCAGATTCAGCTAATAGTGTGGTAATCACCTCACTATAATGGGATAACAATACCGGCATTCTATCGGGCGGATAGCGCTTGCCTGTTTCAGCCCGCTTTTCCATATAAGGAAAATTAAATCTAATGACATTTAGGCCTTGTTGATTTAACAACTCGGTCATCTTTTCTAGAAATTCATGATGCATATTAGCACCAGCGCCATGAGCAAGTACCAGTTGCGCAATGGCATCATCAACGGTATTTTTAATAAATAATGACATTAACTAATTTGCCCATCAGTAATTTGTTCTTGCTCACTAGCCACCATATTCAGCATCCACTCACGAAACGCCTCTATTTTTCCTAGCTCTTTTTGATTTTCTCGACAAACAATAAAATAAGCATTTTTACTAACCAAGACATCGTTAAATGGGCATACTAAACGTCCAGAATCAATATCAGGCTTAGCCAACACACTATAAGCCAGAGCAACCCCTTGTCCGTGCAAAGCCGCTTGCACAACCATAGCAGAGTGACTAAAGATTGGCCCATGATTTACATTGACCCCTTTAACGCCTACTTGCTTAAACCAACGTTTCCAGTCTTTACGTGAGGTATCATGCAGTAATGTGTGGTGCTCTAAATCATCGAGCGTCAATAATGCCGGTTTACCGTTGCTAGCATTTTCTTGAAGTAGTAACGGCGAGCAAACAGGTATTAAGTACTCAGTATGTAATTTATCAGCATGTATATTCGGCCAACGTCCCCTGCCATAATATATGGCAACATCGACATCCTCAGTTAACGAGTTTTCAGCTTGATCTACCGCTTTGATCCTAACATCTATTTCAGGATGTAAGGCATTAAATGCCGTTAACCTTGGCACTAACCATTGAATAGCAAAACTGGCCTGTGAGCTGACAGTAATAGCACCTTTCGCCCCTCTTGCTAGGAGCCGCTCTGTGGCATCATGAATTGAATTAAAAATATCTTTAATATCTAAATAATACGACTGACCTTCATCTGTTAATAATAAAGCGCGGTTCTTTCGCATAAACAATTTAATGCCTAAATGCTCTTCCAAAGACTTTATTTGATGACTGATCGCAGCTTGAGTGACGAAAAGTTCTTCAGCTGCACGGGTAAAACTCAATTGCCTTGCTGAAGCTTCAAATGCTCGCAAAGCGTTTAGTGGCGGGAGTCTGTTAGCCAAAATTCACCTTTTATTTACTTTAAAAATTGAGAAAAAACTGCATATTTAATTACAATGCAAGCATAACAATTATTCATTAGTTTTTCTAATGAATAACATTAAATTTTGTCATTTTTATTTTTTTTCCATTGTCGGTATTATACCCACCGTAGATGAAGGACATCATCTCAACGCTCAAACAAAAGAGTGTAGCAAGTGACCCCAACCCACGCGCTGCACTCTAGTTTATCTAAACGAAATAAATGAGCAAGCGCGAGAAAAGGTCCTAATAAATCTATCGGGATTAACATATATTTATTATTACTGACGAGGAAGTCGGTAAAAAACTAGGATCACTACCATGAAAAAAACTAACGTATTAACCACTTTAATCACAGGCCTCATTATCAGCACTTCTGCAATGGCTGCAGTACCAACTACAGAAGTAGAAAAAGCAGAGCCAGTTCAGCAAATTAACTTAGTATCTCAAGCAAAACAAACACTTGAACTATCATTTGCTAACATTGAAATTAAAACCGAGATGAGCCAAGTAAATAACAAGAACTCACTTGCTAAACAAAAAACCGACGCTAACAAAAATAAGCCGGTTACTTTAACAAAAACAACATTATTAGCTGAGTAATTAGCAGTAAGTAAATCTATCAAAGAATGCTCGCACATTGGTTGATCAAAAAAGGTGTCTAACGACACCTTTTTTTGTAGCTAACTTTTATCATTTTACTCTGTTACTAATGGCTCAAAGCCCTTTACCAGCTCATCTATCGCTTTCATTTGAGTTAAATACGGGGCAAGCTTATCAAGTGGTAATGCGCATGGGCCATCACACTTAGCCTTGCTAGGATCAGGATGTGCTTCAATAAATAATCCGGCAATACCAAGCGCCATACCACTTCGAGCCAATTGAGCCGCTTGTGCGCGACGTCCATCAGCGCTATCACTACGACCACCCGGTTTTTGCAATGCATGTGTAGCATCAAAAATAACAGGTGCGTAGCTTTTCATTGCATCCATGGCTAACATATCAACAATTAAATTGTTATAACCAAAACAGCTACCACGCTCACACAGCATTACTTTTTCATTACCTGCTTCAGCAAACTTAGTAATAATATGACGCATTTCATGAGCCGCCAAAAATTGTGGTTTCTTAACATTGATAACTGCATCTGTTTTTGCCATTGCCACCACTAAATCTGTTTGCCTTGCCAAAAATGCCGGCAACTGGATAACATCAACCACTTCACTTACCGGTTGAGCTTGGTATGGCTCATGAACATCGGTAATGATAGGGACATTAAAGGTTGATTTAATTTCTTCAAATATCTTAAGGCCTTCATCTAAACCAGGGCCACGATAAGAGTTAACAGAAGAGCGATTCGCTTTATCAAATGATGCTTTAAAAACATAAGGTATATTTAACGTTTGGCACACGTTTACATAGTGCTCAGCAATTTTCATTGCCAGATCGCGAGATTCCAACACATTCATACCACCAAAAAGTACAAACGGTTTATCATTTGCCACTTCAAGCTGAGCAACATTGACCGATTGAATCGTCATAATTGAATTCCTTAATATGCAAAAAAAAGAGCCATAATTTATGGCTCTTATAATAATCTTAAATACTGAGCTTAACTACCGATAATTCTCAATAACTGGCCACATAACCACGCCATGTATGTTCCTAGAGCATAGCCTAAAACGGCTAACAACACACCGACAGGAGCAAGTGATGGGTGGAAAGCCGAAGCAATCACAGGCGCAGATGCCGCGCCACCAATATTGGCTTTACTACCTACCGCTAAATAGAATATTGGCGCTTTAATCATTCGGCCAACAACAAACAGTAAAATAACATGAATTGCCATCCATATCAGACCAATAACAACATATTTAGGCGCTTCAGCTATTTGAGTGATATCCATGTGTAAACCAATAGTGGCTACAAGAATATATAAAAAGCTACTGCCCACCTTAGATGCGCCAGCATACTCTAACTGTCTTACTTTAGTGAAAGACAAAGTTAAACCAATAGTTGTTACCAATACGATGATCCAGAATAATTTACTGTGTAAGCTAAACTTCTTTAATTCAGGGAAGTTAGTTTGAAAGAAAGGCACTAACCAATCAGCGGCAAAATGCGCAAAACCTGCTGCACCAAAACCTACAGCAATAATGAGCATGTAGTCTTTTAGCTCTGGCGTACGTTTATTCTTACGTTCAAACGCTTCTACCTTGTCTATTAACTTATCAATGCCAGATGTATCGGCACCACTTTTTGCATCAATCGCTTTATGATTAGCGGCAATATATAGCAAGCCTGCCATCCAAATATTGGCAACAACAATATCTACCGTCACCATAATGGTGAAGATTTTGCCATCAGCCTCATAAATTTCTTTCATGGCAAGCATGTTTGCGCCACCACCAATCCAGCTACCTGCAAGTGCAGCCATACCGCGCCATACCGCATCTGGACCAGATACACCAATAAGCTCAGGCCATACAGCCGATACTGCAAGTAAAGCAATCGGCCCACCAATTACAACCCCAATAGTGCCCGTTAAAAACATGATAATGGCTTTACTGCCAAGACCTGCAATGGCTTTAATATCAATACTTAATGTTAATAACACTAAACAAGCTGGTAGTAAGTAGTACTTAGCCACCTCATCTACCTTGCTTATATCTGCGCTGACAATACCAAAAGTATTTAGCAGTGACGGTAATAAATAACACATTAATAAGGCAGGAACGTATTTATAAAAACGCTGCAAAAATGGATGTTGACTATTTGATGTGTAAAAAACAAAACCTAGTATTAGCGCTAAAAGCCCCAATACCACATTGTCATTTGCGATAAGTGGCGCGTTTGCCACAACTTGTGCTTGCATTATTCAACCTTTATTAGTTTTAGTTATTACCATTGTTTGTTGTGATGGTTTTATTAATGTATTTTTTTTAATGTAAAACGGTGTCAACAACGCTTATATTTTCTAGTTGTAATTTTAATAACTTAGCCGCAGGATCTTTAGGGCATTGCTCTACGAAGAAGCGATAGTCATCAACTGCTACCTTAAAGCAATCAAGTTGATGTAATAAAAAGCCGCGATCTCTTCGCTGTAATGGGTCATTAGGTGTTAATGATAAAATCACATCAACACATTTAAGCGCCTTATCGAATGATTGCTGACGAATTAGCGCATTTTTAAATGAGCTTAGGTGCTCAACTATAATGGCTTGATGATCCATTGCTTCTAATTCTGGCTGACTTGGGTCGCCATCAAGCTCATCAAGGCGAATATCTAACTCTTGCCAGTTCAGTGATTCGCCAGTCACAGCATCAAAAATAATGGCATATTTTTCATCACAACAAACTCGAACCATGACTTTATTTGGCACAAAGACAAGATCTGTTTCAAAGCCACAAGCCGTTATAATTTCACGAACAATCACGGCTTTTAATACCGGTGACATTAAGCGCTGATTTAAGCCCGAGGCAACCAAATAAGAATCACTTGGCCATAAGCGTCGATATTTATCGATAAACATATGTTGGAAATAAAGCTCATTAAGTAATACTTCTGCTTTTTCCAGCGGGGATTCAAGCTCTTCAATGACAGCTAAACACTGGTTAATAATTTGCTCTAAACCATCTAAAGAACAATCACTCTCTAGCTGAACAAGTTGCGCTTGCTGACTAAATTCAGCTTTCCCTAAAATATAATCTTCTAATAAAACAAATAATTGCAGTAAATCTTTGTTATCAGATTTAATTTCTGATAATAACAACTCGTTCATAACTACCTAAAAAATTAATATTACTTCAACATATGCTTTGCTTTGCTTTGCTTTGCATATTAAAAAATCATTGGCTCACGTGTCATAGCTAAGCGTACTATCAACATAACCCAGCCCATAGCGCCTAAATAACCGATAATTTGCATGGTACGATTTCTGGCTAATTTTAAGGTGTAATAGCCGGTAAAAATATAAGCTACTACCGCTAATAGCTTTTCACCTAGCCATAAATGCACCACCGGGTTCATGTGATATAAAAAAGCCATATAAACACCGATACCTAATAAGAAAGTATCAATAATATGCGGGGTAACCTTTACCCATTTCTTCTGCAATGACGGCGAGTTAACTAAAGTCCAGACAAAACGCAGACTAAATAAGGCAATGCTGATCACAGCCAGTGTCATATGAAGATGTTTAAACATAGATATTCCTTTTATTATTATTCATGTGAATGAGAAAAAATGGCCCAGCTTATACGCTCATGGCCATTTAAATCTGTAACAGTTTGTGCAGCTCGGTAACCTAAATTTTCCAGCAGCGCTCTCACTGCAGCCCCTTGCTGATAACCATGTTCAAAATACAAGCGCCCCTGTGGCTTTAAATAATGCTTAGCTTGTTTAGCAATATGTTCTATATCAGCTAAGCCGTTATTGTCAGCTACTAATGCCGATTTAGGCTCAAACCTAACATCACCTTGGCTTAAATTAACATCATCACCATCAATATAAGGGGGATTAGATACAATCAAATCAAACTGACTGTTAGATGGAACCTTCTCAAACCAATCACTTTGGTAAATATTTACCTGAGGTAAATTAAGCTGCTTAGCATTAAATTTGGCTAATGCCACCGCGTCTTCGCTAAAATCTAACGCGTCAATATGCCATGTTGGCATTTCAGATGCGAGTGATAAGGCAATTGCGCCTGTACCTGTGCCAAGATCTAGACAGCTTAATTGCGCTTTCTCTGCAAAATGTACTAAAACCAGCTCAATCAAGGTTTCAGTATCAGGACGAGGAATTAACGTTGCCGTTGACACTTTAAAAGGTAATGACCAAAATTCTTTAAATCCCAGAATATAGGCGATTGGCTCGCCTTCTATACGACGAGATAACAAAGATAAGAACGCTTGCCTTTGCGCTTTTGACAGCACCTTTTCTGGCCAAGTTAACAAATAACTGAGTTCTTTATCTAATACAGATGCTAACAATAATTGTGCATCTAATTTAGCGCTATCAGAGCTAGGCATCAATTGTTGATGCCCATACGCTATCGCCTGAGCAAGTGTTGGTGTTTCAACTAACATTAACGCTGTATTACTTTATTCTTGCTCAGCTAATTCAGCCAATAAATCAGCTTGGTTTTCTTGCATGATTGGCTCCATAACCAACTGCAAGTTACCTTCCATAATTTCAGCTAAACGATATAAGGTTAAGTTAATACGGTGATCACTCATACGGCCTTGCGGGAAGTTATAGGTACGAATACGTTCAGATCTATCACCACTAGCAACAAGGTTACGACGTGAAGACTCTTCTTCACTACGACGTTTTTCATCTTCTGCTTGTTGTAAGCGAGCTTGTAAAACAGACATAGCTTGAGCACGATTTTTATGTTGTGAGCGCTGATCCTGACACTCAACCACCACACCCGTTGGAATATGGGTAATACGAATGGCCGAGTCAGTTTTGTTAACGTGCTGACCACCGGCACCTGATGCTCTAAAGGTATCTACTTTTAAGTCGGCCTTATTGATTTCAATGGCTTGCGACTCAGGAATTTCAGGCATAACAACCACAGTACAAGCTGAAGTATGAACACGACCTTGAGATTCTGTTTCTGGTACACGTTGAACACGGTGTCCGCCTGACTCAAATTTCATCTGACCGTAAACACCTTCACCGTTTACTTTCATGATCAGTTCTTTATAGCCGCCCTGCTCGCTTTCATTACTGTTCATTACTTCAATTTTCCAGCCTTGCTTCTCTGCATAACGGCTGTACATTCTAAAGAGATCACCAGCAAAAATTGCCGCTTCATCACCGCCAGCACCTGCTCGAATTTCAACAAAACAGTTATTATCATCGTTAGGGTCACGAGGTAGTAATAGAATCTGCAGCTTATCAGCAATATCGGCAACCGCTTGCTTTGCTTCTTTATACTCTTCCTGCGCCATTTCACGCATATCAGGATCGTCATCTTTAAGCATTAATTCAGCCGTCGCAAAGTCATCTTCTGCTTCTTTATAGGAAGTAAAGGTTTGTGTGACTTCTTCTAATTGCTTAAATTCTTGAGATAAGGCTCTGAATTTTTCTTGATCATTGATGGTATCAGGATCTGATAATAGCGCTTGTACTTCTTCGAAGCGTTCAACTAACACTTCAAGCTTTTGATAAACTGAGGGTTTCATGAATAAAATCTTATTTCTAAATACTGATAATTGCCAACCACAAAAATTAAGGTTGGCGAAACTGACGCTATTCTAGCACAGTGAGCAAATGAAAGAAGATATTGCGAGACTTTTTAACGAGATAAGTTATTCTTTCGGATCAATATCGAAAATATCGCGTAAGTAAAGCAGCTTATCTAGCTCGCCACCTTGCGCCGCAGATTGCAGCGCACTTGTTGGCGCATGCATAAATTTATTAGTAAGCTTAGTTGCTAACTCTGCCACAACCGCTTCTGAAGATTTACCATTTTTTAATTGTACCAGTGCTTTTTCAAGTAACTGATCACGATTAGCTAAGCACTGCTTACGGTAAGTAATCACAGTATCTTGGGTATTTAAACCACGTAGCCAAGCCATAAAACTGTCTGATTGACTGTTAACAATACTTTCTGCTTGCACCGCTGCTTTGCGACGATTTTCAATATTCTTAGCAATAATACCTTGTAGGTCATCAACCGTATAAAGAAAGACATCTTCAAGCTCAGATACTTGCTCTTCAATATCTCGAGGAACAGCTAAATCAACCATAAAAATAGGCTTATGTTTACGAGCAACCAGCGCCTGCTCAACCATACCTTTACCAATAATAGGTAAAGTAGAGCCTGTCGAACTAATGACGATATCGGCTTGACAAATGTGCTCAGGTATTTGCGCTAACGTAATCACATCGGCGCCAATTTGCTTCGCCATACCTTCTGCTCGCGCAATAGTACGGTTTGCTACGGTAATTTTACCGACATTATTTTCATATAAATGTTTGGCAACTAGCTCTATTGTTTCACCGGCACCAACAAGTAACACGCGCGCTTTTTCTAGGCTAGCAAAGATATGTTTAGCAAGGTTAACTGAAGCAAAGGCAACAGATACAGCGCTTGCACCAATTTCAGTTTCAGTGCGTACTTGCTTGGCTACACCAAAAGTACGCTGAAATAAGCGATCCATCACAAGTGCCATAGAGCCAGCGGCTTTCGCTTGGCTATAGGCTTGCTTCATTTGCCCTAGAATTTGCGGCTCACCTAATACCAATGAATCAAGTCCGCAGGCAACACGCATCATATGATTCACGGCTTGCTGATCTTGATGCCAATAAAGGCTAGGTAATATAGTAGAGGCAGGAACGTTGTGATAACTCTCTAACCATTGCACCAATCGCTGCTGAGTATTTTCTACATCACCATCTTGAACTAAATACAGTTCAGTACGGTTACAAGTAGATAATATTGCTACTTCCTTACACTGAACCTCAGTCAGCATCTCCTGCAGCGCAGTCGATAACTTATCCGGATTAAAGGAAATTTTTTCCCTTACAGCAACAGGAGCAGTTTTATGATTGATTCCAACAGCAACAATGGACAAAATAATTAACCTATATCTTTCATATGACTAACAATCAATACGTTAACTTTAGCGTAGATATTAATCATGTATTTTATACTATATTAACAATTTTACTGGCAGCTACTTGTTTAGTAACCGACCTTAAATCACTTGCTTGCGCATTATACCTGAGTCATTCAAGTATTTCCCTATTATTACTCAGGTTTTACGATTAAACCATGATCTGAAATAAAAACTGCCGAGAAATTCTTGTCGCCAACCAGTAAAATTTGTTGTTATTGCACATTGCTAGAGCCTGTGTTCCAATAAATAAACTCTTACTAGTCACACTGTAACGATAACAACTTCTTCATGATAAACACTCAGTCTTCATCAATTTACCGCCTGCTGACCATACTAGTATTGGCAATGTTTTTTTTATCCGCCTGTACAACAAATAAGGCTATTCCCCCGATAGAATCAGTACACCCTCACCAAGAAAGAGCACAGTTACTCCAGCAGCTTAGCCAGTGGCAAATCACAGGAAAAATAGCCTTTATTCAAAGTAACAAACGCGAGCGCGCCAATTTCCATTGGCAAATAAATGAAGAAACTCAGCAGCAAAACCTCAACTTAACCAGTTATTTAGGTATCAATGTCTTGCAATTATCTTCAAGCAATGGCCATCATAAGGTAAAAGTTGATGGTAAAACTTACCAAGGAGAAGACTTAACAGCACTGATTTATCAACTTACTGGCTTCACCTTACCAACGAAAGCGTTAAACTTTTGGCTTAAAGGTTTACCTTATTTAGACAGTGACCAAATCAGCTATCACCCAGAAACACAATTGCCTGAGTACCTGTTAAGTAGCTTAGAGACAAATACAAATAACCATGAAGCTTGGCGCATTCACTACGGTAACTACCAAGCAATTAAGCAATTCATTTTGGCAAAAAAGCTCACTATCAGCAAAGGTGACTTAACCATCAAATTAGTTATTGATAAGTGGCGCGTATGAGCAAGTGTATTGCTATAGCCGAAATTATCTTAATTAAGCCGTACTTTAATTTTAAAGCATAACAAATCATTATTATGAATAGATTCATTAACCAAACTAAAACCTTTAGCGCCCCCGCTAAACTTAATTTGTTTTTACATATAGTGGGCAGGCGCAGTGATGGCTACCATGAACTTGAGACATTATTTCAATTTCTCGATCACTGTGACACGCTATCCTTTACGGTTACTGCCAGTGAAAAAATTCAATTACTGACACCGATAGCTGGCGTAAACGATGACGACAACCTCATTGTTAAAGCGGCGCGATTATTACAAGAAAAAATACGTCAAGATCAGCACTCCCCTATTTTGGGCGTTAACATAAGCATTGATAAAATATTACCTATGGGCGGCGGACTCGGCGGTGGCTCATCTAACGCTGCAACGGTTTTACTGGCACTTAACACCCTTTGGCAAGCAAACTACTCAATAACTGAATTAGCACATTTAGGATTAACCCTTGGTGCCGATGTGCCTATTTTTATTCACGGTCATGCTGCTTTTGCCCAAGGTGTTGGCGAGAAATTCACGCCAGCCTCACCAGAAGAAGCTTGGTATTTGGTCAGTAAACCCAATGTCAGCATATCCACGCAAAGCGTATTTACATCAGGGGACTTACCAAGGAACACAGAAAAACTGGAAAAACCTGACCATTTAGTAAACATAATGAACGATGAATTTTTCCACAATGACTGTCAAACCATGGTAATAAAACACTACTCTGAGGTTGCCAAGCTACTGGCTTGGTTGATAGAATACGCGCCGTCAAGAATGACGGGAACTGGTGCCTGCGTTTTTTCACGCTTTACCAGCCAAGAACAGGCGTGCGAAGTACAAGCAAAACTCCCTAATGGAATTACGTCCTTCGTTGCTAAAGGATTAAATAAATCGCCGTTAATTACGCAAATTGCAAGCTTGTAATACCTAATTATTACCTGCTTAAAATAAAATTATCAATAGTTATTAACTTGCTAAGCCAATAACTAGTGCCTAAAGTTAATGCTGTTTTATTCATGCTATTTGTTGCAAATGCACCTTTGAACAAATAGTCAAATATTAATGTCAAAAGTTTCTGAGGAACTGACTGTGCCTGACATGAAGATCTTTGCGGGTAATGCCACCCCTGAACTGGCCAAAGAAATTGCTAATCGCTTATATATTACTTTAGGCGAAGCCAAAGTTGGCAGCTTTAGTGATGGTGAAATTAGCTTTGAAATCACTGAAAACGTACGTGGTTCAGATGTTTTCATCGTGCAATCTACCTGTGCACCTACAAATGATAATTTAATGGAATTAATTGTGATGATCGACGCATTACGTCGTGCATCAGCTGGCCGTATTACCGCGGTAATTCCATACTTTGGTTATGCTCGTCAAGATAGACGTGTTCGCAGTGCTCGTGTACCAATCACAGCAAAAGTTGTCGCAGATTTCCTTTCAAGTGTTGGCGTAGACCGCGTACTAACAGTTGACTTACACGCAGAACAAATTCAAGGTTTCTTCGATGTACCAGTAGATAACGTATTTGGTACACCTATTCTTTTAGAAGACATGAAAAACCGTGAGCTAGATAACCCAGTTGTTGTATCGCCAGATATTGGCGGCGTAGTACGTGCACGTGCTGTAGCAAAATTATTAGATGATACAGACCTAGCCATTATTGATAAGCGTCGTCCTAAAGCAAACGTTGCTCAAGTTATGCACATTATTGGTGAAGTTGAAGGCCGTGACTGTATTATCGTTGATGATATGATTGATACGGGTGGTACTTTAGCCAAAGCCGCAGAAGCCTTAAAAGAGCACGGTGCAAAACGTGTTTTTGCCTACGCTACTCACCCAGTACTATCAGGCAATGCTGCAGAAAACTTGAAGAACTCTGTTATTGATGAAGTTGTGGTAACTGACTCAATCCCACTTTCTAAAGAAATTAAAAAGCTGAAAATGGTTCGTCAATTAACATTAAGCGGTATGTTAAGCGAAGCAATCCGTCGTGTTTGCAATGAAGAATCAATTTCTGCCATGTTTGAAAACTCATAATTCAAACGACAAAACACCTCGACAAAAGCCAGCATCACGCTGGCTTTTTTATTGCTTTATTCATTAGCTCATATGAACGCTAATATTTTTCAACAATACATAGCTTTAATTTAATTGAAGTGTTATCATTTCGCGCCTTTTTTATCTGGCACTTAATTTACTTGCTTAAAGTGACTAAATAATTGCAGAGATAACAAAGCCAATATCCTTGTTTTTGGTCGCAAAAAACAAGACTTAACTTTAGTTTAACAAGAGTATTAAACATGACTGATTTATTTACTTTGGATGCAGAAGTACGTACTGACCTGGGGAAAGGTGCGAGCCGCCGCCTACGTCACGCGAATAAAGTTCCTGCTATCCTTTACGGTGAGAACCAAGAACCTGTTTCTTTAACTTTAGAGCACAAAAATGTTTACCGTGCTCAACAAGAAGAAGCTTTCTACTCACACGTATTAACATTAAACGTTGATGGCAAAGCTGTTGAATGTTTAATTAAAGACATGCAACGTCACCCATACAAAGACGTTATCATGCACTTAGATTTCATCCGTATCGATGCTAAGCATGCTGTTCACGCTAACGTTCCTGTTCACTTCTTAAACGAAGATGTTGCAGCGAAGACAGGTGCTAAAATTGCTCACCACATCAATGAAATCGCAGTAACTTGTTTACCAAAAGATTTACCTGAGTTCATCGAAGTTGACTTAGCAGATCTTGAACTTGGTCAAACATTACACTTATCTGACGTTAAATTACCAGCAGGTGTTACCTCTGACGAATTAGCCAAAGGTGAGAGTCATGACCAAGCAGTTGTTACAGCTAATGCTCCAAAAGGCAAAGCAAGTGACGACGAAGCTGCAGAAGAAGATACTGCAGAATAATAATCGTTAATACATTTTTTTAAGTGTAATAATCTATGACGATTAAATTAATTGCGGGGCTAGGTAATCCTGGCCCCGAATATAGCAAAACTCGCCACAATGCTGGTGTCTGGTTCGTTGAAGAACTAGCTCGACGCAATAATATTGCTCTTCGCCCGGAAAAAAAATACTCAGGCCTCTACGGTAAAGGCTTAATCGCCAATCAAGTAGTTCACCTACTTATCCCGACAACCTTTATGAATCGAAGTGGTCAAGCTGTCGCTCCCTTAGCAAACTTTTTCCGTATTAATGTTGAAAATATTCTCATTGCGCACGATGAAATGGATATGCTACCTGGTACTGTAAAAATTAAACAAGGTGGTGGTCATGGTGGACATAATGGCTTAAAAGACATTATTGCCCGCATGGCAAATAACAAAGATTTTTATCGCTTGCGAATTGGCATAGGTCATCCAGGTCACCGCGACAAGGTAACAGGCCATGTGCTAGGTAAAGCGCCCGCAAGTGAACAAAGCTCAATTGAACAAGCCGTTGACGAAGCAAGCCGTTGCTTTGACATTTGGCAAACTGACGGTCTTACCAAAGCTCAACAGCGCTTACATGCCTTTAAAGGCTAATTGCTCAAAGCAAAGTAGACCATTGCAAATTATATATCAAAAAAGTAGGTAAAAATTATGGGATTTAAATGTGGCATCGTTGGCTTACCAAATGTAGGTAAATCTACTTTATTTAATGCGCTAACCAAAGCAGGTATTGAAGCTGCAAACTTCCCTTTTTGTACTATTGAACCGAACACAGGTGTAGTACCAGTACCTGATCCGCGTCTTGATAAATTAGCAGATATCGTCAACCCTGAACGCGTTATTCCAACCACCATGGAATTTGTTGATATTGCCGGTCTGGTTGCAGGCGCATCAAAAGGTGAAGGTTTAGGTAATAAATTCTTAGCAAACATTCGTGAAACTGACGCCATAGGTCATGTAGTGCGTTGTTTTGAAAATGACAACATTATTCACGTTGCCAACAAAATCAGCCCAGCGGACGATATTGATGTTATCAATACAGAATTAGCCCTTGCTGATATGGATACCGCTGAACGTGCTATTGTACGTCAAACAAAACGCGCTAAAGGTGGCGATAAAGACGCTAAGTTTGAACTACCTGTACTGGAAAAAATACTTAAGCATGTTGAAGACGGGCAAATGATCCGCTCTCTTGAGTTAAGTAAAGAAGAGTTAGCCGCGGTAAAATACTTAAACTTCTTAACCGTAAAACCAACCATGTACATTGCTAATGTCAATGACGATGGTTTTGAAGATAACCCTTATTTAGATATCGTTCGTGATATTGCTGAAAAAGAAGGTGCGGTTGTGGTTGCCGTATGTGCCGAGATAGAAGGCGAATTATCTGAAATGGATGAAGATGATCGTATTGAGTTTATGGCTGAAATGGGCTTAGAAGAGCCAGGCTTAAACCGCGTGATCAACTCAGGTTATGGCTTATTAAGTTTACAAACCTACTTTACTGCCGGTGTTAAAGAAGTTCGTGCATGGACAGTAAAACAAAATGCCACTGCACCTCAGGCTGCTGGCGTTATTCATACTGATTTTGAAAAAGGCTTTATTCGCGCTGAAGTGGTTAGTTATGATGACTTTATTGAGTTTAACGGTGAAGCAGGTGCTAAAGAAGCCGGAAAATGGCGCTTAGAAGGGAAAGACTACCCTGTTAAAGATGGCGATGTTGTTCACTTTAGATTTAATGTTTAATCATTAACGCATTACAAATTTCAATAGTAAAAAGGCTCATTCAATATGAGCCTTTTTTATATCTTTTTTGCCAATTTTTTAGCACTCTTATATCGTCTAATATATCGCCATGTAAACCTTAAGTTAATTGAAAGTTAAAGATTAACATCTCCTCAATTAAAGCTTGTTTTTACACTCTAGTGCAATAGAATGCGCGCTGAAATCACAAGAAAATCAAAACTGTAGAAACGTTTTTTTAGCTATTTTCTCGAAAAATATCTAAATAACACAATTCTTAGTCTACACTTTCTTTGTCAAACCATATTTTTACTTAACAATAATAAGGTGCTCTAATGAAAAAAGTTCTTTTATTAGCAACATTGGTAGCTGCAAGCTCATTAACGGCAACACCTGCGCAAGCAGACAACTTAACATTACGCGTATGTGAGTACGTGCAAGCAAACGATAAAAGTCGTTTAAGAGCTTTTTTAAAGCAAAACAAATTAAAAATGCGCAATATCTACACTGGTTTAGAGTGTAATGGCAGTAGCTTGCTTGTTTTTGCAGCAAAATCTAATGCGTTAGAAGTAGGTGAATTCATTATTGGTAAATTACCCGCAAAAAAAGTTAAACCGGAAATCGAAGAGCTATCTAAACATTCTGCACATTTAGCTGAAGAAGCAAAAGAAAGATAATTACTTTCCCCTTCAATAAAAACAAAAACGCATTACTTTATTTACTAGATAATGCGTTTTTTCTTAAAATACTGCATAGTTAACCACCAAATTGCACACGCATTAGCCAAACAAACAAAAAGTGTAATTTTTTCGAAAAAAACGGTTGACGTACGGCAAGCAGATTAGCATAATACGCCGCACTTGCTACAGAGCAGGTTGGTAAGGCTACATAGCTCAGTTGGTTAGAGCACATCACTCATAATGATGGGGTCCCAGGTTCAAATCCCGGTGTAGCCACCATTTCACATAAGGATTGTGTGAATATTAGAAATGCGGGAGTGGCGGAATTGGTAGACGCGCTGGATTTAGGTTCCAGTATCTTTGATGTGAGAGTTCAAGTCTCTCCTCCCGTACCATTTCTAACAACGTCAGTTGTAAAAAGTAAGTACATTGCAGGGGTATAGCCAAGCGGTAAGGCAGCGGGTTTTGATCCCGTCATTCAGAGGTTCAAATCCTCTTACCCCTGCCACTTCTTTTCAATTCAAAAGAATTCAATGTAATTACAAACGGTTTTCTGCAGGGGTATAGCCAAGCGGTAAGGCAGCGGGTTTTGATCCCGTCATTCAGAGGTTCAAATCCTCTTACCCCTGCCACTTTCATTTCCAAATGAATAACTTAAATGATGCTGAAGTAGCAAATTGATAGACGCGCTGCTTTCTATTAGAAAATAGCAGGTTCCAGTATCTTTGGTGTGAGAGTTCAAGTCTCTTTAAAAACTTTACTACCTTATGCGGGAGTGGCGGAATTGGTAGACGCGCTGGATTTAGGTTCCAGTATCTTTGATGTGAGAGTTCAAGTCTCTCCTCCCGTACCATCGCCCAAACAATCCAAATAAATTCTTTCTTCATTTATTAGCTATTTACTCATCATGTTTTGGTTGAGTTGTTAGACGCGCTGCTTTCTATTAGAAATTAGTAGGTTCCTGTATCTTTGATATGAGAGTTCAGGTCTCTTTAAAAACTTTACCACCTTATGCAGGAGTGGCGGAATTGGTAGACGCGCTGCTTGTATTAGACATGTACGGTTCCAGTATCTTTGATGTGAGAGTTCAAGTCTCTCCTCCCGTACCATCGCCCAAACAATCCAAATAAATTCTTTCTTCATTTATTAGCTATTTACTCATCATGTTTTGGTTGAGTTGTTAGACGCGCTGCTTTCTATTAGAAATTAGTAGGTTCCTGTATCTTTGATATGAGAGTTCAGGTCTCTTTAAAAACTTTACCACCTTATGCAGGAGTGTCGGAATTGGTAGACGCGCTGCTTGTATTAGACATGTACGGTTCCAGTATCTTTGATGTGAGAGTTCAAGTCTCTCCTCCCGTACCATCGCCCAAACAATCCAAATAAATTCTTTTCTCATTTATAGCTTTTTACTCATCATGTTTTGGTTGAGCTGTTAGACGCGCTGCTTATATTAGACATGTACGGTTCCAGCATCTTTGATGTGAGAGTTCAAGTCTCTCCTCCCGTACCATCGCCCAGCAATCTAATCAAAATATACTTTTCTTAAATTTCATCTTTGCCAATACATGATGCAATAATCCAAGTTTCTATAAAACTTTACTACCTTATGCGGGAGAGGCGGAATTGCTAGACGCGCTGCTTACATTAGATATGTAGGGTTCCAGTGTTTCTTTTTTTGATGTCAGAGTTCAAGTCTCTCCTCCCGTACCATAGTCCAAGTAATCCATACAAAATATTATTTTCTAACTTATTATCTTATAGCCAAGATGTTTTGGCTGTATGCTAGACGCGCAGCATGAGCATTAACTTTCATTAAGTAAGTGCAGTTACAGTAGCTTTTATGATGCGAGCAGAAGTTTAAACTCATGTTTAATAAAGCACATTCATTAGGCCGAGAAGAGTCTTTAAAAGCTAAACTTGTTAGCCTTTAATCAAGGTTCTTTGCTGAATTCAAGCTTTCTGTTTGATTGTCGTATTCGCGCTTATTCAGTGAGCGTCACACCACAGGCATACGCTAAAGCTCTATTTTTAATTTGAGTATTGATTAAAGGCAGTTTATTAATAGCTAAAAAGCCAAGATTACGAGCAAATTTAACTAAAGATGATGGGTGACTAAAACTAGTGTATAAGGCATCCATAGTAGACATCATCAATAAATTATCATGTCGTCTTGCCTTTTCATAGCCACCAAGCACAGTGTCACTATGCCAACTCTGACCATTAGCTATTGCTGATGCAATCACATTCTGCAATGCTTTTACGTCTTTAAAGCCTAAATTAACACCTTGGCCTGCCAAAGGGTTAATGGTATGAGCTGCATCACCAACGAGTAATATGCGCTTGTGCTGATAACTATTGGCATGGCGGCGCGTAAGCGGGAATGACGCTTTATCTATCACCTTTACTTTACCTAAGCGCTTTGGAAAATATTGATGTATTTCAGACGTTAATTGCGCGTTAGAGATTGACGCGAGACGTTTAATTTCTGCTTTACTGTGATACCAGACTAATGAGGCATAACCACCAAGCTCGCTCTGCCCAGGCAAGGGTAAAAAAGCAACAGGACCTGAGGGAGTAAATTGCTGCCAAGTAATATCTTGCTGTGAGAACTCAGTTTCAACATTGATTAACATGGCTGATTGCTGATAATCCCAACCTGTTATACCAATACCTGCGAGTTGTCGCACCTTAGAATTAGCGCCATCAGCACCAATCAGCAACTTAGTAGCTATAGTAGAATTGCTTAGGGTAACAATCACATTATCTGTTGATTGTTCAATATCTACTAAGCTTTCTGGGCAATACAAAAATATATTCTGATTACTGTTAAGCTCCTGCCAGAGCGCTAACTGTAATAGTCTATTCTCTACGATATCACCTAGATGCTCTTGTGCTATATCTTTAGCGTTAAATTCGGTATAAGCATACGGTAGTTCCCAAACCCCTAAACGCTTATATTGACATGTTCGCCATTGCTTTATTTGCTGCCAGCAGTTTAACTGGGTGAGTAAATGTTGTGAGGCTAATGATATAGCGGAAACTCTCAGATCAAGCGGCTGCTCTTTAGCAAACTCTTTAGGCTTAAATTGCTCAACAACAGCCACTCGCAAGCCTAGGTTTGCCAAAGATAGTGCACTAGCAGCACCAACCATGCCACCACCGATTACCACACAATCAAAATTTTCCATCTCTTATTGTTCACTAAGCAATTTACATTGCCAACATTCTACCCCATGCATTCATGACTTGCCTGAGAAATTTTACTAAAAATAAGTTAGCGCTTATTTAAACAAAGCTCGATAAATGCCTGAGCCGGAATAGGTTTAGATATATGATAACCTTGACCATAATCGCAACCTAAAGATTGCAAATAATCAAAATGTTGTTGCGTTTCTATGCCCTCGCCCACAAGCTTTAAGTTTAAACTGTGACCAATAAGAACAACGGCCTCTACTAAACTTGCATCAGTCTTATCATCTATTGCTCCTTCAATAAAAGAGCGATCAATTTTCAAAACATCAATAGGGAAATGTTTTAAATAACTTAACGAAGAATAGCCAGTACCAAAGTCATCCATATGAATAGCAACACCAAGCGAGCGGATTTTTTGTAAGGTTGAAATCATTTCCTTGGAATTATCCATTAATAAACTCTCGGTGATCTCAACTTTTAAATGATTCGGCTGAATGTCATTCTCTGCCAGTGCTGTCTCAATGACTTCAGCTATCGGTGTGGCACTGGTTTGCTTACATTGCCTACTAGAAACATTCACGGCAACATTTAATTTTAACCCTTGGTTATGCCAATTTTTCAAATCTTTACATGCTTGCATAACCACCCATTGACCAATGGTCTCAATCAAACCTGTCTCTTCAGCAATAGCAATAAAACTATCAGGGTATACCAAACCGTCTGTTGGATGCTGCCAGCGAATAAGTGCTTCAGCGCCCACTATATTTCCAGATTTAAGCGATACGACCGGCTGATAATGTAGAACAAACTCGTTATTTTTTACCGCCCTTCTCAGCGCAAGCTCAACCTTCATACGCGCGGTAACGGTTTTATTCATACTGGCAGTGAAGAATTTATAAGCGTTTCTACCTGACTCCTTCGCTTGGTACATAGCAGTATCGGCATTTTTAAGTAGCAGCTCAACTTCATAACCGTCAGTAGGTGCGATGGTAATACCAATACTGGCTGAAACAACCGCTTCATTACCACCACTGTCAATATCATTAGATAAATGAAATGGTGCAGATAAGCTTCTTAGAATATTCTTGGTTATGCGCTCAATATCAAAGCGATTGGCTGTTCCAGCTAAAATCACAACAAATTCATCGCCGCCAAAACGGGCAACGGTATCTGTCTCTCTAAGGCACTGTCTTATACGTATAGCCGCTAACTTAAGTAATTCATCACCGCTATTGTGTCCCCAAGTATCATTAACGTTTTTAAAGCGGTCTAAATCAATAAAAAGCAAAGCTAAGTGACCGCTATGATATTGATTTTTATTTACTTCATGATGTAAGCGCTCTAAGCAAAGCTTACGGTTAGGCAAGCCAGTGAGTGAATCATAATTTGCTTGTAGCCAAATATCTTCTTCATACTTTTTATGTTTAGTAATATCAGAGAACAGGCTAATGTACTGAATAGGCTTATTATGGCTATCCTTTACCACGCTAATGGCTAAAAATTCAGGGTAAATTTCGCCATTTTTCCGTTTATTCCAAATCTCACCTTGCCAACAATTATTTTGCTCTAACTCTTGCCACATAGCTTGGTAAAAGCTAGCGGTATGTTTACCTGAGTTAAGAATATTAGGATTTTGACCTATCACCTCGTCAGCGCTATAACCACTAATAGCACAAAAAGCCGGGTTTACTGTTTCTATTTCATTGTTTTCATTGGTGATCATTATCGCTTCTGAGGCATATTTAAATACCGCAGCAGAGATTTTTAATTCCCCTTCAGACTTAATCCGTTCAGCTAACATCTGGTTAAATGCCGCCGCCATTTCAGCTATTTCATCTTTACCTTGCACAGCAAGAGGTTGATTAAACTTGTGGTCTATTTGCATTTGCTTCATGGCATCAGCAATGGACTTAATTTTCTGAATAATGCGCTTTACAACAGAAAAAGATAAATACAGGGCACAAATGAAAATAACAGCAAACAAACTAAGATAGATAACTAAGTTTAACCTAGCGCTTGATTCTTGCTTTCTGGCTAAACTTTGCATTTCATCGCCGATAGAATCACTGATTTCGCGAAATAAAGCGATTCGCTCTGAGCTTATCTGCCACCACAATTTATCATCAATATTTAAGCCGTATTGATGTAAAGTGCCAATAGCATTTACGGCATCACTGTCGTCAATCCTAACTTGTTCATCAATCAGTTCAATTTCCACTCCTTGTGCTTTTAATGACTTTGCCAAAGCCAATTGACTGCGATAAGCTGCAAAGGTTTGCTCTAGTTGTGTTAGCGCGAGGGTTTCCTGTGCTGATAAATCATCTAACTTATGAAATGCACTCAAAATATGTTGCGCCATCTGATAACGCTGCTCAAATAAATTTAAGTAATGTGGCTCGCCTCGAATAATATAGTTTTTGAAGTGGTGAATTAAGCCGCCGTAACCCAGCTCATGTTCAAGCTTATAAATATATTCTTCTCTCATCAATTTTTGATAAATGCGCTGTCTTACTGTAAACACTTGAGTATTGACGGGTGATGCCAAGTGCTCTTTTAACTTATCTTGATGATGGCCACTTGAGAGGGAAAATAAATCTGCAATTAATTTGTCTTGTAATTGCCCGTAAGAAATCACCTGCTGTAATTGACTAACAATAGTTTGCTCAGCATTTAAAATACCATTTAAAAAGCCTCGCTCTTGCCCTGATATTTCTTGCAAACGAATAAAGTTAATAAAATCTAAACTAAAACGGCTCTGCTCAATCTCTTGAAAACCGACCTGAACTTGAGAAATCAAACGAATTAGTTGGTCGATAAAATCTGAGTAAAAATAAAAATAGTTTCGACCTAGAAGTAAATCAACGCTTTTCCTTTGACTTACAATATTGTCTGAACTTGTTATTGCATCTTGATAGACCGACTTAATGACTTGATGGCTGGCAATGCTAGCCAGCGGAATTTCACTCGTGAAAAACAACGCCTTAAGCTGCTGAAAACGTAACAACTGTTTATCTGTTTTATTACGCTGCTTGATTAAAACCGCGAGGTAACTTTCACTATTATTTGCTAAAAAGCCTTCGGTTAAACCGCGCTCTTTTTGCAGTTCATGAATCAGTTGCTCTATCTGCAAAGAAATATCTAGCGATAAACTCGCCTGCCTTGCCTGTTGAATCTCACTCGAGTAATGATGAATTTGCACACAGCCAAAATAAAGTATGACCAACCAAGGCACTAAAAGAAATACGCGCAAGCTAGTACTAATATTTAAGCCACAAAAGTGTTTTAAGTTCATCTTTTCGATGCTTCCAAGACAAGTCCATAGTAATAAAAAAAGCAGAATCCCCCAGATACTAGCACCAAGGCCTAAAAACAAATTTGTTTAATATCAAGTTAGCGTTAATGTCCAGAACGGATTAAAGGTTCACACAAACTAGTTTCATAAATAAGTTTATCGATAAATTCGATATCAGCTTTAAATTGGTATAAAATACGCCTCCATTTATTGGCCAGAGACGATTTTTTCATCTGAGCCATCGTGAAAATAGTGTAATTTAGCGCATAAGCCAAGAGTAGAAGTAAATGAGTAAAAAGCTATATATCAAAACCTGGGGCTGTCAAATGAACGAGTATGACTCGCAAAAGATAGCAGAATTATTAGATTCAACTCACGGTTATTCCCTTGCTGAAGAAGCTGAGGATGCTGACGTTATTCTACTGAACACTTGCTCTATCCGTGAAAAAGCGCAAGAGAAAGTTTTTCATCAATTAGGTCGCTGGAAAACATTAAAAGACACTAAGCCAGATTTATTAATTGGTGTTGGTGGCTGTGTCGCATCACAAGAAGGTGATGCCATTCGCCAGCGTGCTCCTTTCGTTGACATGGTCTTTGGCCCGCAAACCTTACACCGTTTGCCTGAAATGCTAAACCAGCTACAACGCTCAAGCAGCCCAATTGTTGATGTTAGCTTTCCTGAAATTGAAAAATTTGACCGTTTACCTGAGCCAGTAGCGGAAGGTGCAACGGCGTTTGTCTCGATTATGGAAGGTTGTAGTAAATATTGTACCTTCTGCGTTGTCCCTTACACACGCGGTGAAGAAGTGAGCCGCCCTCTTGATGATGTACTCTATGAAATTGCCCAACTTGCAGAGCAAGGCGTACGTGAAGTTAACTTACTTGGACAGAACGTAAACGCTTATCGTGGTGAAATGCATGATGGCAGCATCTGTCGTTTTGCAGATCTGATTCGCTTAGTGGCAACCATAGACGGCATTGACCGTATACGTTACACCACTTCTCACCCGGTTGAATTTACCGACGATATTATTGATGCCTACGCTGATGTGCCAGAGCTGGTAAATCATCTGCACCTACCAGTACAAAGTGGTGCTGATAGAATATTAATGCAAATGAAGCGTGGTCATACGGCGCTAGAATATAAATCACAAATTCGTAAACTTAAGAAGGTACGCCCAGAGCTTTGCATGTCATCAGACTTTATCGTCGGCTTCCCAGGTGAAACCGATGAAGACTTCACAGCGACAATGGACTTAATTAAAGCAGTAGATTTTGATTTAAGCTTTAGCTTTATCTACAGTGCGCGCCCAGGTACACCAGCAGCAGATTTACCTGATGACATTAGCGATGAAGTTAAAAAGCAGCGTTTACAAATCTTACAAGATAGAATCAGCCAACAAGCATTACGTATTGCCCGTCAAATGCTCAATACAGAGCAACGTATCTTGGTAGAAGGTCCATCAAAGAAAAATCCAATGGAGCTTAGAGGACGTACAGAAAATAACCGTATCGTTAACTTTGTTGGTCCACACAGCACAATTGGTCAATTTGTTGATGTAAAAATTACCGACGTCTACTCAAATTCACTTCGCGGTGAATTAGTCCGCCAAGAAAGTGAAATGGGTTTGCGTATTGCTCACTCTCCTGCTGACATTTTAGCCAACAATCATCACCAAAGTAAGCCTAGTCATTTAGATGATTTAGGTGTTGGTACATTTACGCCTTAATGCGTAAAGCGAACAAAACATAAAGGTATTAACCACATTGACTCAATCAGCTAGTAAGCATCAATTTGAACTTTTGCCTGTCGATAATTACCGACAGGCAAATTTAGCCGGCCCAATGGATGACAACCTAAAGACCATTGAGCGTCGTTTAGGCGTAGAAATAAGCTATCGAGGCCACCACTTTACTATTGTCGGCAACGAGCTAAACTGTCTGGCCGTAATTAAGTTGCTTAAAGATCTTTATATTGAGACCCAAGAAGTTAAAGGTCAAAGCAAGCCTGTAACACCAGAAATGGTGCATTTAGCGATACTTGATGCCAAAGTGCTTGAACAAGATGACGAACAAAGCACTGCCAGCAATGATCTCGACGCTAAATACCAAGAAATGATGACCATTAAAACCAAACGCGGTACGGTAAAGCCTCGTAATGGCAACCAACAAGCTTATGTGCAAAATATCTTAACGAATGATATTAGCTTTGGCATTGGCGTTGCGGGTACTGGTAAAACATACCTAGCGGTTGCTTGTGCAGTTGATGCCCTTGAGCGACAAGAAATTCGCCGAATTTTATTAACAAGACCTGCGGTTGAAGCCGGCGAAAAACTTGGCTTTCTTCCAGGTGACCTATCACAAAAGATAGATCCTTATCTTAGACCTTTATACGATGCCCTATTTGAAATGCTAGGCTTTGAAAAGGTTGAAAAATTAATTGAGCGCAATGTCATTGAAATTGCTCCGCTTGCCTATATGCGTGGTAGAACCCTTAATGATGCTTTTGTTATTCTTGATGAAAGCCAAAATACCACAGTAGAGCAAATGAAAATGTTCTTAACACGTATTGGCTTTAATTCACGTGCGGTAATCACGGGCGATATCACCCAAGTGGACTTACCACGTCATCAATCATCCGGTTTACGTCATGCCATTGAAGTACTGCAAGATATTGATGGCATCAGCTTTAACTTCTTCCAATCTAAAGATGTGGTTCGTCACCCTGTAGTTGCACGTATTGTTGAAGCCTATGATCGCTTTGATCAAAAAATAAATCGCATCAAACAGCAAAAAGAACAAGCAAGAAAAGCGGAACAAAAAGAAAACAAAGCAAAAGAGAATGATCAAGAAGAGCAAGGCGATGCATAATACCCTTGATATTCAAATTGCTAGTGAATTTAGCCCATTGCCGTCAGCGCAAGACTTTCAATTATGGGTTGATACCGCTTTAACTCACGTGGCTAGCTCAGATAAAGCATTTGAGCTAACCATCAGAGTTGTTGATAGCAATGAAAGCCAACAGTTAAACGCCCAGTATCGAGATAAAGATAAACCAACCAACGTACTTTCTTTTCCTTTTGAAGTACCAGAAGGTATTGAACTCAATTTACTAGGTGATTTAGTCATATGTAGCCAAGTGGTTGCTGATGAAGCAAAAAACCAAAACAAAGCCTTATTTGATCATTGGGCGCATATGGTTACTCATGGATGCTTGCATTTAGTTGGCTTTGATCATATAAGTGACACAGAAGCTGAAGAAATGGAATCATTAGAGATTGCAATTTTGGCGAAATTAGGCATAAATAACCCTTATTTGCCGCAATAACTCAGCATATTTATTAACAATACAGGAAATATTGAAGCTCTATGAGCGAAGACAATCCCCACTCTACTAACGGCGCTGCCAATAAATCTATCTTGAATAAAATCATTCAAGTATTTACGCCAGAGCCGAAAAATAAAGATGAATTAGTTGAAGTATTACTCGATGCTCAAGAAAGAGAGCTCATTAATCCAGATACTAAGCAGATGATCGAAGGTGTGCTAGAGGTTTCTGAAATGCGAGTGCGCGAAATCATGATCCCACGCTCACAAATGGTCACCATAGATAGAAACCAAAGTCTTGAACAATTCTTACCTATTATATTAGAGTCCGGTCATTCACGATTTCCTGTCGTCAATGAAGATATTGATCACGTTGATGGTATTTTACTTGCTAAAGACCTTTTAGCCTTTGGTTTTAATGCCAATGATGAAGAATTAAGCCTAAAAGATATTATTAGACCAGCCATTATTGTTCCTGAAAGTAAAAAGTTAGAGCCGCTATTAAAAGAATTTCGCTCAAATCGCTATCATATGGCATTAGTCGTAGATGAATACGGCGGCGTTTCTGGCGTTGTTACCATTGAAGATATTTTAGAGCAAATTGTTGGTGAAATTGAAGATGAAACCGATGATGATATCGAAGAAGATATCAAACATTTGGCTGGTAGCGTTTACTTAGTGAGAGCCTTAACTGAACTCGCTGACTTCAATGAGTTTTTCAATAGTGATTTCAACCCTGAAGATGCCGATACCATTGGCGGTATTGTCTTGCATGAATTTAATCATATGCCGAAAAAGGGTGAGCAAATTACCTTAGATCACTTTGAATTTAAGGTAATTAACGCAGATAGCAGACGCATGCAAATGTTACAGGTTACCGTTGCTAAAGACCATGAAATTAACGGCAAAATTAGTGACTAACTGATAAGTTCCCCAATGATTAATGCAGTTAAAGACGCCTTTATTAATAAAGCTAACTGGTTATGTTTTATTTCAGGCTTTAGTTTAGTCTTGGCATATGCGCCTTTTTCACTTTGGTGGCTCGCCTTATGTTTACCTTTAGGGCTAGTGCACTGCCTTTATCGCGCCAAAAGCAATAAAGAAGCGTTTAAGTACGGCTTTATTTTTGCTTTTGGCTGGTTTGCTAGCGGTATTAGCTGGGTTCATGTCAGTATTGATCAGTTTGGCGGCTTGCCGTTAGCTATTTCACTGCTGCTGATGCTATTGCTTTGCCTTTATTTAGCGCTTTTCCCAGCATTAGCCTGTTACTTAACTCAGCGTTTCTCAAACTCAAATAATAAACTCTGGTTGCTGCCTTCATTTTGGTTACTCTCAGAATATTTACGCTCTGTGGTTTTAACAGGCTTTCCTTGGTTATCGCTTGGCTATAGCCAAATTGATAGTCCACTTGCACACTTTGCGCCTGTGATTGGTGAAGTTGGTATTACCGCGATTATTCTGCTGATTAATATTTCGCTTTATCTCATTATTAGCGCCAATAGAGTAAAAATAGAAGCAAATGTTGCTAGTAATATTATCCCCTCTACACTCGTGCTTATGACCATAGGTATCGCAACATTCGTGTTTGCTAAAACGACTTGGGTAACCGCAACAGGAGAGAAGCTAAAAACAGCGCTTATTCAAGGCAATATAGAGCAATCAATGAAGTGGCAACCTGAAAATGAATGGCCCACTATGCTTAAGTACCTCGATTTAACTCGAGTAAACTATGATGCCGATTTAATTATTTGGCCTGAATCAGCAATACCTGCTTTAGAGCCAACCGTGCAAGACTATTTAAGCACAGTAAATAGCTCAGCCATACTAAATAACAGTACGATTATCACAGGTATAATTAACTATAACTTTGAAACAAAAGAGTATTTTAACGCACTCATTACCCTAGGAAACACTTCTTCAAACAATGAACAAGGCTATTATTACAATCACAATAATCGCTATTATAAAAACCATCTGTTGCCTATTGGTGAGTTTGTCCCCTTTCAAGCGTGGTTAAGGCCTTTAGCGCCGTTTTTTAACCTGCCGATGTCATCTTTTTCTCGTGGAGATTATGTACAGGCTAACCTTCAAGCAAATGGCTTAGCAATTTTGCCTTTAATTTGCTTCGAAATAGCCTTTCCACATCAACTAGCGGCTAACTTAACTGACAATACTGATATATTACTTACCGTAAGTAATGATGCTTGGTTTGGTGATTCACATGGCCCACACCAACATTTAGATATAGCAAGAATGCGCGCACTAGAATTTGGTCGCCCTTTACTTCGCTCAACAAATACAGGTATCACTGCGGTCGTTGATCATTTCGGACAGGTAACAGGAATTATTCCACAATTTGAACAGGCAGTATTAAAAGCTCAATTAGACATAGTGACAGGAAAGACGCCTTATAGCCAATGGCCTCAGCTGATTTTATCGCTAATGATACTAATGCCTTTAATGATCATTAAAGGCATTAGCGCTAGACAATTAAATTAAGTTTTTAGTTAAGTAAATCAAGTTTGCTTAGGGTATAAGCACACTTGATTTCGACCGCCTTCTTTTGCGCGGTACAAAGCTGCATCAGCACATTCAATCCAAGCTTCATAATTACTGAGAGTTTTCTCGACTTCCGCGATACCGATACTGATAGTGTATTGAATATCAATATCATTATGCTTAACAACTGAACTTGCAACTTCCTTACGTAAACGCTCAGCAAAAATCTTAGCGTTTGATAAATCAGTATCAGAAAGCAATATGGCAAACTCTTCACCACCGTAACGACCAGAGACATCAGTTTCTCGTACATGAGAGCGAATTAAATCAGATAAGTGACGAATCACCTCATCGCCCACCATATGGCCGTAGCTATCATTAACATTTTTAAAATGATCTATATCTAGCATCACTAAAGAGCTAGCGTGGTGACTTCGACTCCAGCGCTTATATTCAGCCTGTAAACAATGCTCCCAATGATTACGATTAAATAGCTTAGTTAAGCCATCTGTTTGACTTAACACCGCAAGTTCTTGGTTAGCCAACTCTAAACTTTGCTTATGAATAGCCGTATCGGTTACATCATAAACCAGTAAACATAAATGCGTAACCTCACCAGATGCCGACAATAGCGGAATAAACGTGGTATTTTGATACATAAACTCAGCACTACCCGTTACTGGTCTATAACTTTCAAATTTGAATAGATAAGGTCTTTGTTCCCAAATTGTGAATGCTTTGTTTTTTAATAAGAAAACCGACTCTGCTTTGCGTTTAAACCAATCTTGTGGGATCTCATCAAACAAGTCGAACAATAGTTGTCCTTTTACTTCTCTGGGTAACAAACCAGAATGATTTTCCATAAAGCCATTAAATATTTGAATCTTATAATCTTTATCAAGCACAACTAAGCCAACATCAATGTTATGCAACATCTCCATCAACCAGTGTAATTCATTTAATTGCGACGACTCTAATGTCATGATTTAATCCCGTAACCCCATAAACTAACGCTATTATGATAGGCCAATTAATCAAGCAGATAAGATAGCTTGTTATTTAGCGTTATCATCGACTTTTCAGTAAATAATAAAAGTAAATCACACTTTATAGGGTAATTTTCAATACTATAACTAATTTCTATTGCTAAGGTTTTTTTCCATTTATTGGCATTGTTAGCAATCAACTCAGAAATTTTCCTATGTTGACCCAGAACTTCAGGATGACCTTGACTAAATTGAATATCTAACTGCTCTGAAACGCCTTTTAAACATGCACCTATTAACACATTTGCCAAATCCATTAGTAGCTCTAATTCAGTGCCCATTTGTGCGTCATATTGATAGTTCATCAAAGAGGCAACATCTTTAAAGCTAGAATCATTTAAGATCAACAAGGCCTCACCAGAAATACCTGAGCTAATAAAACCTTGGCAAATACCCGAAGTACTCTCATTCACTTCAACATCTTTTAATGCCATGCTTAATTCACTAACTTCAATAAAATTCACATTAGGAATAGGCAATTGCACAAAAACATTCAGTAAACGCGCCAGTAAATCACCTGCTCGCCCCATAGCGACATTAGCAATTTCTTGATAACAATCGCGCATATCTGAAGACAAGCTCACTTCAGGCTTATCATCTTCTAGCTCTTCGATAACTATCGGCGCAGGCGTAGCAACAACCTTTTCTGCTGCCGGTGAGCTTGTCACGACTTTATCAGGCTTGCTTGTGGCAACTTCAACTTTACTTTGTTCAACACTTGGCTTGCTAGACTCACTATTAGCGGCCTCAGCCTGACCTTGCTCATCTTGAGTAAAGACACCGTAAGAAAGCAGTACTTGCGTTAAAGTTTCTTTATTAACTGGTTTTTGAATAAAATCGAGTGCCCCCATACTGGTAACACGCTGATGAGCTTCAGGTTGAATATCTCCTGATATAACGATAGTCAGTGTCGGCAAGTCTTCTTTAAGAATAGTTTCAAGCACCTGATAACCATCCATTTCTGGCATGTTTAAATCAAGTAATAGCACATCACCTTTGCCCGCTTTAATGGCGGCAATCCCCTCTATACCATTATTGGCAAAGCTAACATCGACATCCCAGCCATCAGGCAGCGAACGCGCTACCTGTTTACGCGCCATATTAGAGTCATCACAAATCAGTAACTTAGTAGACATAAATAAAACAGACCCTCAATAAACGACGAACTAACAATCGAGTGAAAAAACCAAGCGGCTCTTTGCGATAAATAACCTAACAAGGGAGCAGCACTATAATGCTGAATTAACCCAAGCTATATAGCTAACCTTAGAGTATTAAAAATAAAAAACAATAGCTAAAAGTTACAATCATGGAATTAATGCAATGAACACGTTAAACTCTTGCTACCTATAGTTTAATTATTTCAACTAACCATGAAATTATCTACCTCAATCTCAGCTTTATTTTTAACTGTTAGCTTCTGGGCTAGCCAAGCAGCAGCGCAGACTTTTACAGCAGAAACACTTGATGCCACACAAAACTTGGTTAAAGCGGGTGATAAATATGTCACCTTGCTAGGCACGCAAGTCAACATTGGCGAGAAAGCGCCAAACTTTAAAGTGGTTGATAAAAACTTTGCCCCGATAGCATTAACTGACTTTACCGAGCAAACCGTGCTGATCTCAGTGGTACCCAGTTTAGATACTGGCGTATGTTCATTACAAACCAAACGCTTTAATGAAGAATCAGCTAAGCTTCCTGAAAACATCACCATACTAACAATTAGTAATGATTTACCCTTTGCACAAAAACGCTTTTGTAAGGCAGAAAAAGTAGAAAATATTAAAGTACTTTCTGACTCAGTATGGCGAGATTTTGGTGCTAAATACGGCCTATTAATTAAAGATATGGGCTTATTAACCCGCGCTATTTTTATTATCGATAGTCAGGGAAAAGTCGCTTATAAAGAGCTTGTTGAAAATATCTCACAACATCCTGACTATGATAAAGCACTTGCTGAAGTAAAAAACATTGCACCCGTTTTAGTTGTCGAGCCAACACCTGCAGAAGAAAAGCCAGAAGCTGACAATAACACGCTTTAATTTCAGTCACTTAAAAATTATTTTCATTTTTTACTTGAAAACAATTTTCCCCACCCCATCTTTATAATTGTAGTCGCCATATGGGGCTACAATTAACGTTTGCCTGTTCATTGTGAAAGGCAATTTACTGTTGATAAATCTATTGTTCAGTATGCTATTAGGCGACAATAAGTCGGTAATAGGTATACAGCTGCCGCTTAATTTTTATGGTAGTGAACCTTAACCTTTATCATCAGTAATTTTTTTATTGCTAATTATTTAGGATATTTATTATGCGTACATCTACAGACTTCAGTCCACTTTACCGTTCTTTTATTGGCTTTGATCACTTAGCTGGTTTAATTGACAAAGCATCACGAGCAGATAAGCAACCTTCTTATCCTCCATACAACATTGAATTACTTGCTGAAGATCAATACCGAATTACTATGGCTGTTGCTGGTTTTGCCGAGCAAGACTTAGAAATAGAGTCGAAAGACAACACATTGATTATCGTTGGTAGCAAAGTAGCTAACAACTCAGAAAAAGAGCGAAAATTCCTTCATCAAGGCATTGCAGAGCGAAACTTCGAACGTAAGTTTCAATTAGGCGAGCATGTGAAAGTTATTGGCGCTTTTATGGAAAATGGTTTATTACACGTTGATTTAGAAAGAGAAATCCCAGAGGCATTAAAACCTCGAAAAATAGCAATCAATGGTAAAAGCTTATTAAATGCTGATAAAAGTTAACTAAGCAACTATTTCCCTGTTTCTCCTTTTGTTTTTGCCCAGTCATTTGACTGGGCTTTTTTGTTGCGGTTAAATAACTTTCTATTTCGGCCAATACATAAGGTTACCGCTTGAGCATAACGTCTACGGATCCAAAAGCAAAAATTACCATTGCTGGTGCAGGACCTGTTGGTAGCACACTAGCGATTATACTTGCTCGGGCAAACTATGAAGTGAACCTATTTGAGTCACGTGCCGATTTAAGAAAACAAAAAGCTTACTTAGGTAAGTCTATCAATTTAGTCCTCTCAGATAGAGCATGGTCGGCGCTAAAAGAGCTCGACTTAGAGCAAGAGGTTAAATCACTTGCGATTCCACTTTATAAACGTCTTATTCATACCGTTAATGGGGAATTAAAGTCACAAAATTATGGCAATAACAAACAGGCGCTGTGGTCAATCTCTCGCAATCAACTCAACGAATGCCTATTAAGCCATGCCGAGCAAGAGCAAAGAGTCAATATTCACTTTGAACAAAGGCTACATCATTTAGATTTTAATACCAGCTGCGCCTCTTTTATCAATCAACAAGAAAGGCCCTATCAGCAAAGAGAAATTGAGGCAGATCTTCTGTTTGCTGCCGATGGAGCCTACTCAAAAGTTAGGCGACTTGCTCAAGAAACGCCTCGATTTAGCTACTCACAAAACTATATGGAGCAAAGTTATATTGAGCTAACTATTCCAGCAGACGCTCAAGGCAAACATCAACTTGATAAACATGCCCTGCACATTTGGCCAAGAGATAAGTTTATGTTGATCGCCCTGCCTAATCTAGATGGCAGCTTTACCTGTACCTTGTTTTTACAACATCAAGGCAATCCTTCGTTTCAATCTTTAAACTCGGCAGAAGTCATTAATAGTTTTTTACAAGAAAACTTTGCCGATGTTTTTCCCTTACTTGATAATCCTGTGGAAAATATACTCAACAAGCCTGAAAATCCACTCTTTTTAGTTAGCGTTAACCCTTGGGTATTTAATAATAAAATCGCTTTGATTGGCGATGCCGCTCATGCCATGGTGCCCTTTTATGGTCAGGGTTTAAATTGCAGCTTTGAAGACTGTCGAGAGTTATCAGCTTTAATAGAGCAACACCAGCACGACTGGCAAAAAATACTACCGGCCTACCAGGCGCAAAGAAAAGTCAACGCCGATGCTATCAGTAAACTGGCGATAAGCCACTTTGAAGAAATATGCCAACAAGCAAGTAAAGAAGAGTTCCTTTTACGCAAAAAAATAGAAGATAAGTTTCATTCACTATACCCAGATTTGTGGCAACCCCTTTATACCATGGTGAGTTTTTCAGCTGATATTCCCTACCAGCAAGCAAGAAAAATTGGTGAACAACAAAAAAGAATGATGGATGAAATTATGTGCATCCCCAATATAAGTGAGTGCTGGCAGCAAGAGTTTGTCTATAACAAGTTAAAACAGTTAGTTGAAAAAATTACCTAAGCTGAACTCGGTTTAAGAGATAAGTTAACCGTTTGAAATATCGATAGTTAGTCTGCATATGACCTCTCTAGCTTGATAATTTGCCTTAATTCAAGGCAAATTTCGCGTCAATAGCCAGCCTATTGCAAGTAAATTTAACGCCGAAGTAAGTTAAAGTAGCCGCTAGAGAGCTATTTATTAAGCCGAGCTCAGGTTACCTAGGTTGTCGCTAGTAACTTAACTTGTGAAGTAACTCAGTTATATCAGGCTGCCATTGAAACTCTTTTAGCTTAACTCGACCATGTAAAACCACCACTTGCTCATCTTGTAAAAGTTTCCTTTGTTTTTCAAAGGCATCACTACCTTGGGCAAATGATATTTTCCCTTGTGAATTAATAACCCTAAACCAAGGCACTGACTGCCCTTGCCAAACACCATTAGGTACTTTGCCTAACGCTTTGCCAACTAACCTTGCCCGACCCGGTAAACCTGCTAAGTCTGCCACTTGACCATAACTTGCCACTTTACCAAAAGGAATACATTGCACTGTTTGCCAGATTTGCTGATATTTTTGATTTACGTTTTCTGCGCTCAAAAATCCCTCCCTTTATTATTCATTACTAATCGCAAGTACAGCTTCACTGACGCCATTTGGTATAGGGCTTTGAAAAACATCCATATAATATTGAGCAAAGTTAGCTAAGTCAGCCTCTGCTAAGTACCTACTATGAGCATAAAAAAATTCCGCCTGCTGATATAGAGCTAATAATCTGCTATTAACTTGCTGTACTACTTTTTCACCTAAATCACTCTTACTACATGCGATATGACCAACAACATAGTCAGGCGTATCAGCCATTGGCAAAGATGCCAAGCTAATGGGTTTGCCATAGGCGTCGAGTTCTCGCTTTATTTCAACGGGAAAATCAATAATAAAATCAACTCTCCCTTTAAAAAGCATATGCATCATAGCCTGATAGCGACCATCACCAGCTCTTTGCAAGATATTATCACTTGGCACTTGTTGAATTTGCTTATCAAGTACTTCACCAAATGAGCGACCTTTAGTCGTAGCTAAAATAGCATTCGGATAGTGGTTAAAAATATGCGCTAAAGATTTTAATTCACCCTGCTCATTCAAAAGTGCCTTAAGGGAATTATCAGTAAAGATATTCTCATTATCTGCTAGGTAATAAAGGCGAAGACTAGGAAAAACATTAACAGGCAAACTAAAGATATTATCTTTAAGCCGCTGTTTGGTTTTTACCCGATTAGACATGCATAGGTTATCCATTGACTTCATTAGCATTTTTGCCCGTGGTAATTGCACAAGCTGAATGTTAATGTCGTAATCTGTTAATGCACTTAATACTAGCTTAGTGGTATCAGTTCCAATTGAAATGTTATCTGAGCTTTTTAAATCAACTAAATCCTTTTTATCATCAGTAAGCCAAATCAAGCTTTGTGTAGCCTTACTGTGTGAACTATTAATTAACGCAAACATGATAATTAATAGCACAGCGTAACTATAAGGTTTTAGCATCCACTTATTTACTCCAGAATGAACTTACTCTGATAATAGCTCGAAAGTTACACATTTCCTATTGTTTAATCACTAAGCCCTATAAAGCCAGCTTATCATCGGGTAAAATAATACACACAAGTTACAAAGTTCAAAGCACATGTATGAAAATTTGGGTTGACGCTGACGCCTGTCCAACGGTTATCAAAGAAATACTATTTAAAGCGGCTAATAATCGTGAAATAAGCACAACCTTAGTTGCAAATCACGCAATGCGTGTGCCTCCTTCCAAGTTTATTAGCTTTATGCAAGTAAGCTCAGGCTTTGATGTTGCCGATGATGAAATTGCAAAACGCGTAAATGCAGGCGATTTAGTGATCACCAGTGATATTCCTCTGGCTAGTGACGTGATAGATAAATCAGCTCAGGCACTTAGTCCTCGTGGCGAGTTGTACACCAAAGAGAATATAAAAACTCGGCTTAATATTCGTGATTTTATGGATACCATGAGAGCCAGTGGTGTAAATACAGGCGGTCCGGCAGCGCTGAGCCAAAGTGATCGCCAAACGTTTGCCAATCATTTAGATGCCATTATTACCCGATATATACAAGCTAGAGCGCGTAACTGATCATGCAAAATAAAAACTTAGTGGTTGTATTTGGCGCTACCGCATCAGGCAAAACACGTTTAGGTATAGAGCTTGCCAACCACTTCAATGGTGAAATTATCTCTGCCGATTCTCGGCAAGTATATAAAGGCTTAGACATAGGCTCAGGTAAAGATCTGCACGAATACGGAAATACACCATATCACTTAATTGATATTGTTGAGCCAACGCAAGAATACAATGCCTTTCAATACCAACAAGACTTTTACACCTGCTTTACTGAGTTACAAAATCGAGAAAAGTTAGCCGTTTTAGTAGGCGGCACCGGTTTATATATCGACGCGGTGACCACGGGCTATGACTTTCAACAAGTAGATAAAAATACAGCACAAAGAGACGAGTTTGATAAACTCCCCCTTGCCGAAGTACAAGCCCTACTCAAGCAGTTAGACTCAGCAGCATTTGCAACAACTGACATAACCGTTAGGCCACGCTTATATCGAGCCATCGAGATAGCTCAAGATAACAAAATCAATAATGGCAACAAAAATAACAGCAATAACAACAATAACAACAAACAATTAGCTGAAAAACCTACTATTAGCCCTATTTATTTAGGTATAAGCTGGGATAGAAAAATACTCAGACAACGTATTACTGCTAGGTTAAAAGAGCGCCTAGAACAAGGCATGATTGCTGAGGTTGAACAACTGCACGCGCAAGGCTTAAGCCATGAAAAGTTAGAGTTTTTTGGCTTAGAATACCGTTTTGTTAGCCAGTATCTACGTAAGCAAATCAGTTATGACGATATGTTCGAAAAACTCAACATAGCAATTCATAAATACGCAAAACGCCAAGATACTTGGTTTCGCCGTATCGAAAGACGTGGTGACAAAGTCCACTGGCTTGATGGTAGTGATAATCCAACACAGCATGCTTATCAGGTGTTAAAAGAATATAACTTTTAACATTAACGACTAAGTAATAATTCAATCGCCATTGACATAAGCAATGATTAGCAACATCATTGCCCATCAAATATTATACAAAATACAAGATATACTGATATGAATGAATTTTATCCTGAAATAGAGCCGTACAATCACTTTTTACTCAGTGTTGATCAGCAGCACGAAATTTATGTTGAAGAATGCGGTAACCCTAACGGCCAAGCTATCTTGTTTATCCACGGTGGTCCTGGTGGCGGCTGTTCAACTAACGACAGACGCTTTTTCGATCCTGAAAAATACCGTATCGTTTTATTTGATCAGCGAGGTTGTGGCCGTTCACTACCTCATGGCTGTTTAGAAAATAATGAAACTAAATTGTTAGTTGAAGATATAGAAAAAATCCGCACGAAATTGAATATCGACACTTGGCATGTATTTGGTGGCTCTTGGGGTTCAACCTTATCCCTTGTTTATGCACAAACACACCCTAGCCGTGTTGAAGGCTTAATCTTACGTGGCATCTTTTTAGGTCGCCCTGAAGATACTAACTGGGCATTTTCTGGCGGTGGTGCAACGCGCATTTTCCCTGATTTCTGGCAAGAATACTTAAATGAACTACCAGAAGGTACAGGGCAAGCTAACGTTAAAGCAGCCTATGACATTATGACAGGTGATGATAAAGCGCTCGCCTTGAAAGTTGCTAAAGCCTGGAGTATTTGGGAAATTCGTTGTTGTACCTTAATACCGAATCAAGACTTTGTCGATGCCGCAACGGGTGATGAAGCCGCATGGACATTAGCGCGTCATGAAGCGCACTTTATGATCAATGACTGTTTCTTATCTGATAATCAAATTCTCGCAAATTGCGATAAGATTAAAGATATTCCAACCACCATAGTTCATGGTAGATACGATATCGTGTGCCCATTTGATAATGCTTTCTTGCTACATAAGGCGCTGCCAAACTCTAAATTAATCGTTAGTGAAGCATCAGGTCACGCATCGATTGAGCCAAACACTAAGCATCACTTAATTGCCGCAACCAAAGCTGCAATCAAGTAAACCAATATAGGTAAATAAAAAGGCGATTAACCACAAGTTAATCGCCTTTGCTTTGTTAGCTATAAAGCTACTAGCTTTTCGCTTTTAGCAGCGCCTTAATTTCTGCTAACTCTGCCTCAAGCCTTTCAATTTGTGCTCGACTGGCTGGCTCGCCACCATCACCCGTTTCACCATGTTGCTCAGCGCGAAACTTCTCATGCTCTTGCCCCATCACTTCTAATACGGTACCAACCATCATATTGAGAAAAACAAATGCTGTTAAGAAGATAAAGGATAAATAATAAATCCAACTGATGGGATAAACCGCCATGGTTTCATACATAACATCGGTCCAATCCTCAAAGGTTGCGACCCTAAACAAGGTCAACATAGAAATAGAGACATCACCCCATAACACTTCGTTGATTTGGTGATAAAGCATGCTGCCAATTGCCGCGTAAATATAAAAAATGACGAACATCAATAAGGCAATATAGCCCATGCGAGGAATAGCTTTTAGCAATGCATTAATAAGTAGCCTTAGCTCAGGTACCATAGAAACTAAACGCAATACCCTAAACACCCTCAGAAGCCTTGCTAAAAGTACCCCTGTGCCACCTGTTGGTATTAAACTCCCAATAACAATCACGGTATCGAAAACATTCCAGCCACTGTGAAAGAACTTTTTCTTCTCAGGAAAGGCCAAGTAGCGAATGGTAATTTCTACCGCAAAAAATACCGTTACTGCGACATCAAGTATCGCTAACACCGCAATGGTATTAGCAGATAAATTATGTGTTTTCGCACCTATTAGCAAAGCTGATAAAATAATAACGGCAATCACTATGCCTTGAAAAAGCTTACTACTATCAACTACTTTTAAGCGACGTTGCGCTCGTATAACCAATCTTTCCATATTAACGCTGACCTACCGCCGCATCACCCACAAATGGGTTGGTACGTTTTTCTTGACCAAAAGTACTCATAGGACCATGACCTGGAATAAAACGGACATCGTCGCCAAGTAAAAACAAATTATTGCGAATAGAACTGATTAAGGTTGCGTGATCGCCTCGTGGAAAATCTGTTCGACCAATGGAACCGGCAAAAAGTACATCACCCACTTGCGCAAGCTTAGAATCGCGATGGAAAAAAATCACATGACCTGGCGTATGACCCGGACAAAAGTAAACTTCTAAGGTGATATTACCAAAAGAAACCGTATCACCTTGTTGTAAAAAACGATTTGAAGAGAACTTCTTAGCGTAAGCGAAAGCACCGCCAAAACGTTGTTTTTGCTCTTCAAGCATATCAATCCAAAATTGATCTTCTTTATGTGGCCCTTCAATCTCAACACCGTAATGACTTGCTAAAGCATGTGTAGCCCCAGCATGATCAATATGTGCATGTGTAATCAACACTTTCTCTAGTGTTAAACCTAACCTATCGATAGCGGCGATAATTTTGTCAATATCACCACCTGGATCAACCACAGCGGCTTGTTTGGTCTGTTGACACCAAAACAAAGTACAGTTTTGTTCAAAGGGGGTTACCGGAATAATTTCAAAATTAAGCTTACTCGCTGTTGCGTTTACATCTGACATAGTTTTAATACTTTTAGCTTTTTCAGGACAATTACCCGCAATTATACCAAAAGACAAATCACAAGATAAACGACAATTTGTCAGTAAATGTTTGTTAAAAGCGAGTGAAATTAGCTAAGAAAAGATTAGTGCTTTCCCTAAAGGCGTTAAATCGTTAAGCTTTGCATTAACGAATACTAATAATTATATGCAATTTAATGACAGCTTCTTCACGTGACTCGTTTCAATCTCGCCTTGGTTTTGTTTTAGCAGCAGCTGGCGCTGCTATAGGATTAGGCAATATTTGGGGTTTTCCAACCCAAGCGGCTAATAATGGTGGTGGTGCATTTTTATTGGTGTATTTAATCGTAACCGCTATTTTGGCTTTACCTGCACTTTATGCCGAAGTCTACATTGGCAATCAAATGCAAAAAAACCCTGTTGCCGCATTAAAACAAGCTTGTGGCAAACGCTTTGCTAAAACTGGGGAGAATGCCGGCATTATTGGCTTAGTAGGCGCGTTAATGATGCTAAGCTTTTACACCATCGTGGCTGGTTGGATGCTAGCCCACTCTCTCGCAGCTCTCATGCAACTGTTTGGTTTTGTCGAGCTTTCACAGTGGCTATCTACCTCCAGTACGCTACGCAATGTAATTTTCACCCCCATTTTTATCTTATTAACGGCGGGTATTATCCACCAAGGCGTTAGTAGCGGTATAGAGCGCTGGTCAACGCGTCTCATGCCTTTGTTATTAATAATGCTTATTGGCTTAATTATATTTATTTTACAGCAAGATGGTGCAACAAAGGGTCTTAACCTATACCTTATTCCAGATTTTAGCCAAGTAACTAACCCCAAGCTGATTATTTCAGCCATGGGGCAAGCCTTTTTCTCACTCGCTATTGGGGTTGGCTCTATGATGGTCTACGGCTCATACATTAAAAAAGAGCAAAACATAGGTAAACTGGTCGTATCAATTGCAGCGCTTGATACTTGCATTGCTTTTATTGCCGGCTTATTAATCATTCCCGCACTGTTTGTTGCTCAACATGCAGGCCAGCAAGTTTTTGCTGACGGTAAATTAATCGGTGAAGGTCAACTAATTTTCCAAATCTTACCTGAGTTATTTTCATCTATGGGCACTATGGGCATTTTGGTTTCTTTCGCTTTCTTTGCTTTATTGTCAATTGCAGCACTAACTTCAACTATCTCTTCAACTGAAATTCCCGTAGCTTACATGGTGGAAGAAAAAGGCATTTCTCGTCACAAGGCAACATGGTTAATGTCGTTAGCCGTCTTAATTGCGAGTATGTTATTAGTAGCTTACTTTGATGTACTGTTCGGATTAGTTATTCAGCTATTAACAACGATATTACAACCGTTAATGTCATTATTTTACTTTGTCGTGGTGGGCTGGTTATGGCAAAGGGGTAATCAACTTACCGATATGGCAAGACTACAAGCTAACCCTAGCTTAAAGTTGCTTGGTTTTTACCTACGCTATATTTGTCCGATATTATTAATTATCGTATTTATTAATGTCGCTTTTTAACAATGCCTTATCGCACTATAGTCATTAAACGCTAAGCTTTTCCGAAAAAGTTTGCCCCGCATATAATCATTATTGGCGGTAAAATTAGTGTCACTACGCTTTGCGCTACCGCCTTTGATGAGCAATACTTTGAAGTACGCTAAACCACATGCGATAACTCATGGGCAACTTACTTAGACCATTAGCAGAAGATGAAGCATCATTAATAAAATCTGCGCACGAGGTTGATAAAGAATTTCTAGCATATATGCATGACCTGATCACTGCTGCTGGCTGGGACGTTATCACTCATCCTAAATGTGTCAAACCTTGGACATCTACATTTGGCACATTTGCACTGGAAATTCCAGCGCTTAGCACAACCATTGAACTAAAATATGAATGGGGTGTTGGCGGTAGTAGCGTCAGAGAAAAATGGTTTGCTTTTCCAGCCCTTATCTCTTGGGCAGTACGCAAAGGTCATCTACACACCAAGCGCAGTATTTTAGTGATACATGTTGATACCAGAACTGACATCAATAAAGGCTGTTTAGATGATGAGAAAGACTATCTTAAGTTAATAAAAGAGCAGTGCAAATACATGTCAAATAAAAAGCATGAAATACTTGCCTTAACTGTTGATGAGTTTGTTATCTGGTTAAAGCAAGCGACGCCAAACAAATAGCTAAGAGCAATACTGCTATAATTACAATTTATACCGTGATGACGATGAAATATATGCCAAATTTTTTTAGCCGACTATTCCTGCTGATTTTCTCAATGTTTATCTTAAGTGGCTGCTCCCCAGAAGAAGATAAAACGGCTAAAGAAGTCGATGTGGTCGTGATATTCTTTGACGCAATTTACAATCAAAAAGATCTTAATAAAGTGCTCGCGGTTAGCTCGATAAAACTACAACAAAAAATTAAAAAATATCGCACGCTGAGTAATTTCTCCAGACGATTATTACAGCTATCCTTTGACTCCGTCACCATAGCAACACAAAAATCTGCTATCCAGGTGATTGATAATTACAATGAGCAAGCCACGATTACCGTTATGCTTACCGGACCCAGAAATGACAGAGTGTATAAAGATGTCAGAAGGGTCAATGTAATTAAACAAGGCAACATCTGGTTAGTCGATGAAATATTAGCTGACTAAGTTAAATAATCAGGCCAGACAGCTAAACCATAACAACTAAGCCACAACAATTAAGCCACAACAATTAAGCCACAGCAACTAAGCCACAACAACTAGAGCAAAACAGCGAGTCTTATTCCAATAACTCAAGCTCTTCTGCTGCCAGCTCAACTTGTTCAATCTTATCAAAGCGGCTTGATATTTTATTGGCTGAGGTGTGAATTTGCTTCACATCACTTGCCGCTTGATCTATATGCTTAGCTAAATTGGCAAAACGCCCTTTAAAGCGGTCAAAATCTTTGGCCAAATTCGCAAGATGGGCTTGAATAATATGTACTTGCTGTCGGGTGGCTTCATCTTTTAATACTGAACGTGCCGTGGTTAAAATCGCCATCAAGGTGGTCGGTGACGCAAGCCACACGCGCTTTTTATTGGCAAATTCGACTAAGTCGCTCTGATGACCATGAATTTCCGCAAAAATCGCTTCTGCAGGAATAAACATAATCGCGCCATCTGCCGTTTCTTTATCGATCAAATACTTATCACTAATATCATTAATATGCTTTTTAATATCGGCTTTAAATTGCCTTAAAGCCAATTTACGCTCTAATTCTCCCAACTCGTTATCCATAAAGCGTTGATAGCTCTCCAGTGGAAATTTAGCGTCAATAACCACATTACCCGTTGGCTCAGGTAAGAACAGCACGCAGTCAGCAATTTTGCCATTTGATAACGTATGTTGCAGCTTAAAGCTTTGCTCTGGCAGTACGTTACGAATTAAACCATTAAGCTGTACTTCACCAAAAGCACCACGCGAGCGCTTATCTGCCAATACTTCTTGTAAGCTAACAACATTAGTTGACAGTTCGGTAATTTTTTTCTGAGCATCATCAATTAAGGCAAGGCGCTGTAAAATATCACTAAAGGTTTTGGTGGTTTTCTCAAAGCCCTCGGCTAAGCGCTTCTCCACCTGACCGCTGATTTCTTGTAAACGCTTATCGGTTGCTGTCGTTAAGCTATCGATACGTTTAGTCATTTGCTCACTTGATTGCGCTAAAGACTTAGCTAACTCTTCTCGATTAGCTTTGGCGGTATTATTTAAATGAGTAATAATTTGATCGAGCGATTGGCTTTGATTTTGATTTAACTGATCTTTTTGCTCACTTAACTGACGTAACAGCTTAATACGTAAATCAGCCATATATTGCTCTAGGCTATTGGTTAGCAATAGCTGCTGCTTTTCATGCGCTTGGCTTATAGTGCTCTCTATTACCTCTTTCGAGTTAGCATTGTGGCGACTAAGCGCTTCATCAACTAGCGTGGCACTCTTAATTTCATTAGCCCGCACTAATTTTTGTAAGCGTATAACCAAAACCAATGTGATAACTAATAGCAGTAAAATAACGCTACAAATAATGGCTAAAATGGGGAAAAACGGTTGCTCTATAATTGATAAATCCATAAGCAGGCACACTTAAACACTGTTTATTATTACAGTATTTAAACACAGTGTATCTATGAATAGCAAAAATTTATTAAAGGTGTAATAAAAACAGGCACTACCTAAGCTGCTCTATGGTACGAACACCTTGCTTAAGCGCAGGTAATATCACTTCAAGAATTTGCTTACGAGCCGTTTGCGACATATGAGTGCTAACATTTAACGCCGCTATCACTTCACCTTCACTATTGTGAACAGGTACAGAAATAGAGGTTAAGCCTAATTCAAACTCCTGCTCAACCATAGAGTAGCCTTGCTCGCGCACTTTAGCGATATCGGCTTTTAGCTCGACTTTATCCACTAAGGTGTATTGCGTGTGTTTAACCAAATCACATTTATTTAAGAATTCATCTAGTGCAGTTTCAGATAAAGAAGCCAGCAGCATTCTGCCCATTGAGGTCGAAATTGCGGGCAAGCGCGTGCCGACATTTAAGGTGATTGACATAATACGCTTAGTGGTCGCCACCCGAGCAACATACACCACGTCTTGACCATCTAACACAGCAGCCGAGCAAGACTCGTTTAATTGCTCAACTAAACTCTCCATTATAGGTTTAGCATGATGCCAAATATCTACCGTAGATAAATAAGAAAAGCCTAAATCAAGTATTTTAGCCGTTAAGGCAAATTGCTTACCTTCTTGTCTGGCATAGCCTTCATTAACTAAGGTTAGTAAAAATCGCCTTGTTGCCGCACGAGTATAACCGGTAACGCTAGCAACTTCCGACAAAGTCATCATCGACCTTTGCTGATTAAACGCTTGAATAACCTTAAGGCCTTTCACCAAAGATTGCACAATTTCCGTTGGCTTTATTTGCTGCTCACTGGTCATTCTTTAGTTCACCTAGATAAATTTCAAAAAAAGTTTGATCGCCGTCATATTTTACTTGTTCACTTTTTGACATCAAATTGCCCTAGCCCTACACTAATGTTCGACATAGTAACAAGTGTTCGCATTGCGCACAACTTGTTTTTTTAAAGGTAAAGCACAGTGCTTTCTTACTAACTCTGAGTAGTGCAAATGATAGATAAACAAATAAACAGTTGCGCGCAAGCGGTCAAAGACATCAAAGATGGCGATACCATTATGATTGGCGGCTTTGGTGAAGCGGGTAGTCCCATTGAATTAATTCACGCCCTTATCGATCACGGCGCGAAAAATCTTACCGTTATCAATAATAATACCGGCAGTGGTCGCGTTGGTTTAGCGGCATTAATTGAAAATGGTCAAGTAGCCAAAATGATCTGTTCTTATCCGCGTACCGCTAATTCCATGGTATTTCCAGAATTATATCGCAATGGCAAAATTGAGCTTGAGCTAGTACCGCAAGGCACACTGGCCGAGCGTATTCGCGCTGGTGGTGCTGGTGTGCCCGCTTTTTATACAAAAACATCGGTCGGCACACCGCTTGCTGAAGGAAAAGAGTTACGTAACTTCGACGGCGAAGATTATGTTATGGAACGTGGTTTAAAAGCCGACTTTGCCTTAATTAAAGCCAAACAAGCAGACAGATACGGCAACCTCACCTTTAATAAAACTGCCCGTAACTTTGCCCCTATCATGGCCATGGCTGCCAAAAATACCTTAGTACAAGTCAATGAACTAGTTGATTTAGGCGCTATAGATCCTGAGCACGTGGTCACCCCAGGCATTTTTGTCAATAGCATTATCGAAGTCAGCAAGCCACAACAAGAATCACAACTTGTTAAAGATGGCGTTGTTTACCTACCAGCCATTAGCCAAGGAGAAAAGTAGTGACAAATTCAAACACAAGCCCAATTGGCTGGAGCCGTGAACAAATGGCGCAGCGCTGCGCACAAGATATTGAAGATGGCAGCTATGTAAATCTAGGCATAGGAATTCCAGAAAAAGTCGCCCAATACGTGCCTGAAGGCAGAGAAGTCATTTACCACACCGAAAATGGTCTGTTAGGTATGGGCACTGCGCCAAGTGAAGAACAGCTAGACCCTGATCTAATTAATGCCGGTAAAAAGCCAGTAACCGCTATCCCAGGCGCATCTTATTTTCACCATGGTGATAGCTTTGCCATGATCCGCGGTAATCACATTGATGTTTGTGTGCTTGGCGCGATGCAAGTTTCAGCGCAAGGTGACTTAGCAAACTGGTCAACTGGCGCAGCAGATGCAATACCTGCCGTAGGTGGTGCTATGGATTTAGTCGCAGGCGTGAAAACCATTTATATCATTACCCAACACACCACTAAAAATGGTGATGCTAAAATTTTGCCTGAATGTACCTTCCCACTGACAGGTCAAGGAGTTGTTAGCCGTATATACAGTGACTTAGCCGTGATTGATGTCACAAGTGACGGTTTAATGCTTATAGAGCTGGCGCCAGGAGTGACTTTTGATTACGTGCAAGCGCGCACCGGTGTAGCCCTTATTAATGGCATAAGCCAAGCATAATGAATGTTGAGAATAAATTATGAATAAAAGTGAACAATTATTTGCACAAGCATTGAAAGTATTACCCGGTGGCGTCAGTCGAAATACCATCTTTAGAAAGCCACACCCTTTTTACGCTGAGCAAGGTGAAGGCTGCTATGTTACTGATATAGAAGGTGTCACCCGCATAGATTTTGCCAATAACATGGCTTCCCTTATTCATGGTCATGCCTACCCTGCCATTGTTGAAGCGGTTAGTGCTCAGCTTCATAAAGGTAGCTGCTTTACCATGGCAACAGAAAGCGAAGTGCAATACGCACAGCTTTTATGTGATCGTGTGCCAAGTTTTGACAAAATCCGTTTCGTCAACTCAGGTACCGAAGCGGTTATGGCCATGTTAAAAGCCTCGCGCGCTTACACTGGTAAAGCTAAAATAGCCAAAGTTGAAGGCGCTTACCATGGCGCCTACGACTACGCAGAAGTCAGTCAAACTGCTAACCCTAGTAACTGGGGCGATGTTGATAAACCAACGAGCATTCCTGTTGCTGTTGGTACACCTGAAAAAGCATTAGAAGATGTTGTCGTTATCCCTTTTAATGATACTGAGCGTGCTATTAATATTCTCAATCAGCACAAAGATGACATTGCCTGTATCTTAGTAGATTTGTTACCACATCGCGTTGGTTTGATTCCTGCCAGTAATGACTTTCTCAATGCGCTACACCAATGGACACGTGATAACCAATCGTTATTAGTGTTCGATGAGGTGATCACCTTTAGAACGAACTACAGTGGTGCGCAGCAAAACTATGATGTCGAGCCAGATTTAACTGCCATGGGCAAAATTATCGGCGGCGGCTTCCCTGCTGGCGCACTGGCTGGCCGTGATGAGGTTATGAAAGTGCTCGACCCAACAGAGGCTAAAGTGCTACTGCCCCACTCAGGTACTTTTTCAGCCAACCCAGTCACCATGACGGCAGGCTATACCGCGTTAAAAATGTTTGACCAAGCAGCGATAGAAAAGCTGAATTCATTAGCTGATTATGCCAAAGAAGAAATTACCAAGGCCATTGCCGATGTCGGTATTGGCGCTTGCGTTACTGGCGCAGGTAGCATGTTTAGAGTACATCTTAAGCCTGAGCCGCCAAGAAATTACCGCGAGGCTTATGTTGATAAAAAAGAAAGTGCACTGATCACTAAGCTACTTGATCATCTATTTGATAATGGCATTATCATGATAAACACTTGCTCTGCAACACTATCAACGGCAATGACGACAAAAGAAATTGATTGTTTAGTTGCCGCGTTAAAAGACGGTTTTGAAATGCTAAAGCCAGAAATGAACTCATAAACAACCAGTTACTCGTTTTAAATAAGTTACATAATAATGTAGGTATTGAGTTCAAAGTTAATTGTTTTGGTTTCTAGGAAAAAGCACGGAGTTGACAAGTGTCAATGAGTACTTTTGACAACGAAATGAAATCAAATAACAAAGAAATCAAGCCTGCATAGGGAAATAAAAATGAAAGACGTCTATATTTGCGATGGCATAAGAACCCCTATCGGTCGTTATGGTGGCTCACTCGCATCAGTGCGCGCCGATGATCTTGCCGCCATTCCGCTAAAAGCACTTAAAACACGTAATCCAGCATTAGATTTTAGCCAAGTGGATGATGTTATTTTAGGTTGTGCTAACCAAGCCGGCGAAGATAACCGCAATATTGCCCGTATGGCGCTATTACTGGCAGATTATCCTATGGAAGTTGCCGGTACTACCATAAACCGCCTATGTGGCTCTGGCATGAATGCGATTGCCATGGCTTGTAATAACATAAAAGCAGGCGAAGGCGACATCATTATCGCCGGTGGCGTGGAAGCCATGACCCGTGCGCCCTATGTGATGGGAAAAGCAGACAGTGCATTTGGCCGCAGCCAAGAAATGTTTGATACCACCATGGGCTGGCGCTTTGTTAATAAACAACTTGATAAACGCTATGGCACAGAAACTATGCCTGAGACGGCGGAAAATGTTGCCGAAAAATTTGCCATTAGCCGTGAAGATCAAGATAAGTTCGCTTACTGGAGCCAATGTAAAGCCAAAGCCGCCCAAGAAGATGGTCTCCTAGCAGAAGAAATAACGCCGGTTATTATTCCGCAGCGTCGCAAAGACGATATTGTTTTCGACAAAGACGAGCACCTGCGCTTAACGCCGCTAGATAAACTAGCGACATTAAAAAACCTCTTTAGAGTGCCTGGCACAGTTACCGCAGGCAATGCGTCTGGTATTAACGATGGCGCCGCTGCAGTTATCCTCGCGACGAAAGAAGCCGCCCTTGCTAATGGTTTAACACCAAAAGCTAAGGTACTTGGCTCAGCAGTTATTGGCGTAGAGCCGCGCGTGATGGGTATTGGCCCAGCGCCAGCAAGTGAGAAACTATTAAAGCGCTTAGACTTATCTTTAGATGATATCGATATTATCGAATTTAACGAAGCCTTCGCAGCACAAGCACTTGCTAGTGTTCGTGAGCTTGGACTTAAAGATGACGACCCACGAATCAACCCGCAAGGTGGCGCTATCGCACTAGGCCACCCACTTGGCATGAGTGGTACACGCATTGTACTTTCAGCAATGAAACAACTTGAGCGCTCCGACAAGCGCTACGCCCTCTGTGCCATGTGTATTGGCGTAGGCCAAGGCATTGCTATGGTGATAGAAAAAGTCTAGCTTTCGATAACAAGCTCAAGAATATATCACTAACAAATAAATGAAGGGTAAGGCTCTATTGCCCTTCATTTATTTTCTATCAATCGCTGGCACTAAGCCTCCTTAGCACTCTTCTCAAGTTATTGTTTTTTTTTATAAACTTAGCGACAAAAACCAATAATAATGTCAAAAATTTTTACAAAACCAATTAAGTCTAACTCACCTAGTCATGTCTACAAATAAAAAAAGCAAATAAAAGCAAACACTTGAAAAGTTGTATACAATTTTGGCACTATAGCTGCTTAACTCGTGTCAATTTTACAACAAGGAAGAAAAAATGAAAAAATACAAGCTATTACCAGCTTTAACCGGTGCACTATTAACACTCACTTCATTAACCAGTCAAGCAGGTATTATCAGCGGTTGGGGAGCAAATACTTGGACTAGAACCGGTGATGACTGTATGAATCGCTGTGATTTAATTGAGTACGATAGAGATGGTGGTCACTTAAGTACTTATTCTAGAGCAGAAGAAAACACCTATGGTGAAACAAGAGCCTTAGTTGATATAACAGGTGCAGGTTATTTACCTACATTAAAGGTTTACGCTAAGGCATCTACACCTGACTTATATAACACTGCTACAGCCTTTGCTTCACAAGGCTTTGATTATCTAGGAAGTACTAGCACAACTATCAGTCTAGATATTAATCTTCACGGTTCAGTCACTGGTAATGCAAGGTTATCTTCAGCTGTAGGGGTATTAATTGGTGATCACTGGGGTTATTACGCAGGTTTTGCGACAGGCTTTGGCGAGGCAGGGCTTTTAAGTGGTATGGGGAATGGCGGAGAAAATTACCTATCCATACTGTCAGGCACAAATGTTAATAAACAAGGTAATATCAGCTTCAATATAAACCCTGGTGAGTCATTTTATATTTTATCAGAAATGAGAGCTTCAGCAACAAACGGTATAGCCGATTCATGGAATACCCTAACCATGAACTTTGCAGATGCAAGCAAGCTTAGAGCTGCTACAGCACCTAAAAATGGTACTATTCCTGAGCCTTCAGTTTTACTACTTATGCTATTAGGTTTAGGGTTTGTTTATCGAAAGCAAGCTAGATAATTATCTGAAGCTATTAATAGGCTAACTATATATGCGATATAGTTAGCCATAGTTCAGCTAGAAAATAATAGACAGCAAGCATAGCAACTTAATCGAGCTCACTAGCAGAAAATAGCAACACTAATATTTACCTATCTCCTTATTGAGCCATGCCCTAATCAAGTAAGAAGAAATAGAATCACTACTACTCATTTTAAATTGCCCAAGCTGGGCATTATCTTGCGGTAAGTTTTGCTCTCCTTCAGAGGCAATAACAGAGCGGTTTACTTCAAAGACCTGCAGTTGTTCTCTAGAAAACCAATGGGCTTGCTCTAAGCTATCTTGGCTGGTATCAATATCTTCTGTAACTGCCTCAGCAACAAAACCTAGCATAATGGATGCAGGAAATGGCCAAGGTTGTGAAGCAACATATTCAGGGTTTTTAGCAATAATATTAGTTTCTTCTTCAACCTCTCGAATTACCGCCATCTCTAATGTTTCCCCAGGGTCAACAAAACCTGCCAAAGTTGAGTAAACACCGTCTGGCCAACTTGCTTGCCTTGCTAACAAACATCGAGGAACTCCATCAGCAAACAATCGTTCTACCAGCATAATTACCGCAGGGTCGGTTCTAGGAAAGGTTAAGTTTCGACATTCAGTACATTTTCGCGCATGGCCAGCTTCAACTGCGCGGCTAATATTGCCACAAAGGCCACAATATTGATGACTTTTATGCCAATGCACTAAGCCTTTTGCTAACGCCAAAATAGTGGCATCAAAAGCACAAATAGCTGCGGTTGCTTGTCTTAGTGATTGCCACTGCCCTATGGTTAAAATATGTTCCTGACAAGAAAAACGTAGCTTGTTTAAATCAATAGCAAAATAGGCGTTTTGCTCATCTTTCCCTAAAAAAGCACATTGTGCTAATTGCAAACTCGGTAGCTGCTCTTTCGTTAAAAAAAGTGGCTTAAGGGCTGCTAATTCAAACAAGCACTGACCATCATTAATCACACATATCTTGACACTAGCTTTGGCGAATTCATTTTTTAACCAAGTTATACTCTTGCGCTCATTGCTACATCTATCTAACGGTAGCTGACTGTAGGCAAAACTCACACATCACCTCTAGCAATCACTTGCTGTGCCCAATCCTTTGACCACTCGCCGAGTGGTAAAATAAACTGCATCAGTGAATCACCTGTTTCAGTTAATCGATAGCCATCATCATCAAGCATCACTAAACTTAACGCTTTCAGCTCTTTTAAGCGGCTATTAAGTAAGGTTGGAGAAATTTGTTCACAGCGTTGCTGTAATTGCCTAAACGTTGCCGAGCCTTGTTGCAAGTTCCACAAAATACCAAGCGCCCAAGTTCTACCAAGTAAATCTAATAGCGCCATAATCGGTTTACCGGTTTTTGAGCCCCTGACCTGCTTACCAGGCATTGGTATCGACATAATCATTTCATCCTAAAAAATAAATCGATAATCATGCTACATTATTTGTAGCAAACTAAGCAAGCAGGAATTTTTCTGATAAAACAAAAAAGCTAAGTGCGAATATTTATGCACTTAGCTTTTTATTCTTATATCAATGAAATTTGAAATAATTTACTTACGAATACCTTCAATATGAAGACCAATTTCAACATAGGTAGAGGCTGGCCCTAAATTATAGGTAATGTTGTAATCAGCAAGTGTTAATGTGGTTGAGCCAGAAAAACCTGCACGGTAACCGCCCCATGGGTCTTTACCTTCACCAATTTTCTCAACATCAAAAGTGATCGTTTTAGTTACGCCCTTTAAAGTGAAGTCTCCAGTGACAACGGCATTTTTATCATCACTGAACTTGATACTTTTACTGACAAAGCTTGCTTTAGGGAATGATTTCACATCTAAAAAGTCTTTCCCTCTAAGGTGCTTATCTCGTTCGGCATGATTTGAATCGATACTTTTTACATCAATTTCAAGGGCAATTTTCGCATCATTAGGTGATTTGGCATCATAAGAAAAATCACCATCAAAGGTATTAAAGCGCCCTAACAACCAGCTATAACCTAAATGTTTAATTTTAAAGTCGATAAAGGCGTGCGCTCCTTCTACATCAACTTTATAGTCAGCCGCTTTTACGGTTGAAGTGAATGCTGCCAATGCGATTAATCCGCCAGCCAATAATTGCTTATTCATAGATTTTTCCTTGTATGTATCGTAATAATTAATTGTTAAAATGTTCTACTCAACTGCTTTTAACATACGCATTAACGTATTGTTCTTGTTGATAAAGTGATGCTTCATCGCCGCCAAACCATGGACCATTGACAAAAAAATCAAACTCCATGCTAAATAAAAATGGATATCACCAAATATATCTTCTTGATTTTCAATGCTAAATGGCAAAGCGGGTATCGCAAATAATCCAAATACATCAATGGCTCGGCCATCCGCAGTTGAAATCAAGTAACCGCTAAACATAAGCAAGGCTAATAACGTATATAAAGCGATATGTGCATAATGGGCCGCTTTTATTTCAAAGTTACTTGGCTCTACCACAGCACTTGTTGGCATTATATTTACCACCCGCCAAAAGAGACGGATAATAAAAATAATGGCGAGAAATGCCCCTATGCCTTTATGTAAATCAAGTGAGCCTTTATACCAAGCGTCATAATAACTAAGCTCAACCATATACAGGCCTAATCCAAATAAGCCGAAAATAGTTATCGCCATTAACCAGTGAAGCAAAATCGCTAACCAGCCAAAGCCTTGCTCTGTATTTCGTATCTTCATAACTAAACCACAAACTGAAACATTAAAGCTATGATAGCCATTATTGACCTAGCAAAAAATATCAATAAATGAGAAACTATTGTGCAAATACGCACAACTAAGCCATAACTAATGATCGATTTATCTTGGGATGACTATAAAATTGCCTATCAAGTCGCTATAGATGGCAGCTTAAGTAAAGCGGCACAATCATTAGGCGTTAATCATGCTACGGTACTAAGGCGAGTTAATCAGTTAGAAGCGAAACTAGAAGTCACCTTATTTATTCGTCACCAACGGGGCTATAAACTTACCGATGCAGGCCTTTTATTGATGGATGAAATGCCTGAAGTTATCGCAAAATTTGCCAGCCTTGCCAATCGCTTACAAAATATTGAAGGTAATCTCAGTGGTGAATTGCGTATTACTACGGTTAGCTCATACTCTTCGGTTATAACACCGGCACTAAAAGCATTTAGAGAGAAGTACCCTAAAATAAGGTTAAAACTGATATCAACCGATGATATTGTGCCATTAGATACAGGAGCCGCTCATGTTTCCCTTCGGGCCGGTCCTAAACCCAATGGCGTTGATTTAATCGTGAAAGAGTTAACTCAATTACAAACTTACTACTATGCCCATCAAAGCTATATAGATAAGCATGGCATACCAAAATCATTCGACGAATTAAATAACCACCTTTGGGTATTGCCAAGCAAAGAAAAGCATCACATTCCTTTTATTAATCACCTAATACAACACTTAGATAAAAGTAATATTGTTTTTCAAAGCAACCTTTTTCCCGACATTCATCAAGCGGTTTATTCAGGCATGGGGATAGGGCCAGTTGGTCAACATCATGCAAAACAACATGATAAATTAGTTAACATTAATCTAGACTTACCTAAAGCAGAAGAATCAATTTGGTTTGTTTATCACAAAGATTTAAAGCATAGTGTACGTATACAAACCTTCTATCAGTTTCTTATGGCGTCAATAACAAGGAGTTAACATGCAAGCCCTGCACAAACTAGCATTACTTACTGTTTTATTAGCGAGCTCAACAGCAAGTATTGCTAACGACAAACCCAACTTAAAATTCTCTACTACCAAAGTTGCCCCCGGTTTGCATATGTTACAAGGCGTTGGCGGTTTTACTGGTGGTAATATAGGTTTATCAGTAGGTGAAGATGGTGTGGTAATGATCGACGACTCTATGCCGCCGATGCTAGACATTATGAAGCAAGCAATCGCCACCGTTACTGATAAAAAAGTCGACTTTCTTATTAATACCCATGTTCATGGCGATCATATTGGTAATAATGAAGCACTTGGTAAAGCAGGTACGCACATTGTTGCCCATGAAAATTTACGCACTCACCTGTTAGAAAAAGGTGTTCGCGGCGCTAATGGTATGCAAGAAGCGCCTAAAGCCGCCCTGCCCGTTATCACCTTTTCCCACGAAATGAACTTTCACTTAAATGGTGAAGATGCCCATATATTTCATGTTGCCCATGCCCATACAGATGGCGATGCCGTTATCCACTTTAAAAATGCTAATGTCATTCATACTGGCGATACCTTGTTTAACGGTATGTTTCCGTATATTGACTTAAATAGTGGCGGCAGCGTACAGGGCTATATTGATGCCCAAAAGAAAATTCTTAGCCTTTGTAACGATAAAACTAAAATTATTCCTGGCCATGGCCCATTAGCCAATTTACGCGATCTGCAAACATCAATTACCATGTTGGAAGATGCTAAACACATTATCACTAAGTTAATTAAAGCAGGTAAAAACGAAGAAGAAATTGTCGCTTTAAATCCGCTAGAAAAATATCATCAAGATTGGCATTGGAGTTTTATCACGACAGAAAGAATGACCCGACAATTAGTCAAAGGCTTAAGCCAAACACATAAGCACAGCGACAGCGCGACAAGTCATAGCCATTAGCCAGCGGCTTAGGTAAAGGGAGTTACACAGCATGGAAACAACCATAAAATTACACTTAGCCATAGCAAACCTATGGCCATTGTTGCTTATTTTACCGCTACTGATTGCCTTGTTATTTAATAAAAAAATTAAGGCAAGCAAGGTGAGTCAAATAAGCGTTTTTGCTGCGATTTGCGTGGTAGGCTATTTCGCTTATGGCACATTTTCTAATACAGTAAAATATGAAAGTGACAAGCTCACCGTAAGTGCTGGTGGTTTTAGTAAAACTTTTTCAACCAAGCCCCAATGTGTTAAGCAGGCAGTGATTAAAGAAGATCATGGCTATAGCCTATCTTATAAAGTCGCCGGTACCGCGTTTGCTAACTACCGAGCGGGTCATTTCACTACCAATAAAGGCAAAGCAGTATTTGTCTTGGCAACAGGCAACACTAAAACGGCCAGTTTATATCAATTCCCTGAAGGGTTATTATTGATAGAAGATAGCGAGCAAGTTAAATCACTTATGGATAAGCTTTGCTCAGTAAACTACCCGTTACTTCAGCCTATGCCCTAGTTACTTTAACAAGGTGCTCGACATTTTCAGCAATTGCGGCAACGCGCTTTTGCCATAGTTTTGTAAACCTTACCTGCTGCTCTTTAGTGGCTAAACCTTGAATTGATGCTTGCATCAATGCTGGCATTTCTGGATCAGCTGGCACTGAGCTCGCATCATAGCTAACCGTTACCGACTCTTGGTTATCTATGCGAGTAAAACAGACACTCCCTTCAATATTTTGCTCAAACGACATTAAGTTGCGACGATCAAACTGCCCCGCTAAGCCTTTAAAGCCTCGGCTCACTGTAGCTCCGGTGATTTGGCCTACCACATTCGCTATAACGCCTGCTACACCTTCATCTTCCTTTTGACTAAAGCTCACTAAAATTTCGCCGCGTTTTGGTACTTCTTTGCCATACAATGCTTTTAAGCCTTGCAGCGTCATTAAATAAGCGCCTAAAACCGTTGGACAGGCATGCCCTGCCGATTTCACAATATCAACAAACGTAAACTCAATAAGCCCCTGATCAAAGGCGCCTAAAAAATTTGCTAAATCATCTTTAAGAATTATGGGCTCTATTTGCGTGTAATAATCAGGATATTTCATCATCTTGCCTTATTGGGAATAAAAACCAAGATTAGATAAAAGGCAGAAACAAATAAAGCAGCCGAAAAGCTGCTTTATTGCTTAGTATCAAGTTTACTATCAATAGAGAACTTGACGGTAAACTAAGTTAGGTTTTGCTGTTACTCACCATTTGAAGAGCTATCGCTTGATACGCTCCAACTATCAAAAGAGGAGTTAGCGTTAGCGCCAAAACTACTTATGCCACTGGTTGCATAATTTTGTGAGTTATTTGCTTTTCGGTACTTAAACAGCAGAATAACTAAAAATGTAGTAAAAATAAGCGGGCAAAGTAACGCTTCTATAAATGAGGACGAATCAAGGTCCATAAATATAAAAGACAACAACAGGCCTACAAAGGTAAAAATCCAAGATAGCATAGTTATACCTCCATTTAAGGATTATTGATCTTACGTGATCAAGCATCCTAAGTTTTTTATTGTTATTTTTGTATACCATAACGCAGAATAAAACCTGCATCAACTACTTGGATTTTAAATAAAAAAGGCCAGTATCAATACTGGCCTTAAGTTATTGTGCTGATTATATTTTACTCACAATTAACTTTTTAAACGCTTACTTAATGCGGCTGCTAAATCATGCTCAATTTGGGCTAATTCATCTTCAAAGAAGAACTTGTCGGTATCAAATGGCTTAAGTAACTTAACATCATTGGTAGTTTCATCGTATTTAGCAAGGAACACCTTATCCATCCACTGCATATTACGACCTTCAGTGAACATTAAAGCAAAGGCACGTTCACCACCCACTTCACATTCACCCATAATCGAAATTTTACCGGCAGATGTCGTCATAGATAAGTGACGCGAAGGACGATTAATTGACGGTAAATCACGATAAATTTTATCAAATATTTTACTAACATCAGCAATAGGTGCAGTAAAGTAGTGATGCTCCCCTGTTGGGCGCGCACAGTACATAGAATGGAAACTAATTAACATAGTCGCTAAAATATTCGCTAAATCAATCCAGTTTTGTGCGCTTCTATCAATATCAATACTGCCATCTTTATTTTCAAACAAACTGATATGATTCATCATAGGGCTTTGGCTACGAATTACCACACCATGGCGTTGTAAACGGCGAATAGCAGCAATAGTGGTAGGGTTTAGCAGCTCACGTGGTGTAGAAAAATGTGCCATCCAGGCTAACTGAATACCGTTTTCATGCAGCTTATCAAACACGGCTAACATCTTGTCATACTTATGACTTAGCACCATTTCCGGTTGGAAGGTTAAGGCGCGTGTAGCTAAACGTACCGTTTTTATATGCAATAAATCTCTGTCTTCCATTAACGGCGTAACATATTGTTCAAAACGACTTGCTGGCATATAGCCACCGTCACCACCTGTGATCAACATATCGGTTACTTCAGTGTGCACTTTTAAGTAGCGATGAATTTGATCAATTTCTTTTTGGATGAACATATCTTCATCACCACGCACTTGTGCATGACGGAAACAATAAGTACAGAAAGAGAAACAATTCTGGGTAGTTTTATCAAAAATTAACTGACATTGTGGATATTTGTGTTGGCTACCATCTAAAAACTCAACTTCACCTTGCTCATTTTCAAACCAAGGCTTATTTAATTGTTGGTTACCATCATGTGGACTGGTTTTTTCTTGATAATCAGCAACAATTTTTTTCTTTTCTTCTAAACTAGCGCCTAAATAAGCATTCACCGTTTCCTTGTTAATCATATTCGGTTGCGGCATAACTAACTGGAACACTGAATCTTCATAAAAGTTGGTCCAATCAATACTATTTAAACTGTGCTTGGTAGCTAAAAAGCGATATACCTCAACGAATAATTCACGCTCTTCAATATCACCGATATCAATATTATTTTCTTCTAAAATTTCTACCACACGACGAAAACCAGAAAGGCCAGTATATTGCTCTTTCTCGTTAAACATATGTGCTTCTTTATCTAACAAGCCAGAATGTTGCGGGTAAGATGCGTGTAAACGGCTCAATAAGCCCGTAGGTAATAAGTTTTCATCTTGAATAATTTGACGCGTTTCTTCACTGTAGTGATAAACATCCATCATATCAGCAACATCATCTTGACTGACATCGCAAATAGCATTCGCACGTTTGTGTACTGCACCACTTGGCTGACAAGCAGCATTAGCGTCAAGTTGCTTAGGATCGACTTGGGCAACATCAATTGCTTGTGGCGCATTCGAGGCAGAACTTGAGTTAGACATTTAATAATCTCCTGATATTTTGTAAGGCATTACCACAGCTCACCAATTTGCGCCGCTTTAGTGTCTATTTGCACTTTCAGCATTTGTCTAGCTTTTAAATGATAATCAATATCACTAAAACACCATAACAGAACAAATTTATTCAATTTAGAGCCATTATTTTTAATGCGGGTATTTTTTGTTAACTCGGCTGCCTTTACAAACGATATTAGTTCACTAGGTTATGAGCTTTGGTAATGATCTAAAGCAAATAAATCCCTATAAAGCTTTAGTACACTGCGTAAATAGAATTTTTATCTCAAAACGAACACATGAGCTTGCCACAATCTAAACGACTACTTCCTAGCACGAGTATGCTAGCCGCCTTCGACGCAGCAGCAAGAACCGGCAGTTTCACCGCTGCAGCAAAAGAGCTAGCATTAACGCAAGGCGCTATTTCTAGGCAAATAAATGCACTTGAAGCGCAGCTTAATGTCACCTTATTCCATCGTCACAAACAAAGTATTTGTTTAACTGAAGTAGGTAAAAGTTACGCAAGAGATATTCACAGCGCATTAAGTAGTATTCGTTCGGCCACGTTAAATATTATGACCAACCCCGCAGGCGGCGTATTAAATATCGCTATTTTACCTATGTTCGGCTCGCGCTGGTTAATGCCGCGCTTAGCAGATTTCTTAGCTAAGCATCCACACATTACCATCAATACCGCCAGTAAATTAAGCCAGTTTGATTTCTCATTAGAAGACGTACATTGCGCTATTCATTTTGGTCAGGGCGATTGGGCACAAGCTAATTGCACTTTTTTAATGGCGGAAGAGTCAGTTGCAGTATGCGCCCCTTCGCTACTTGAAAAAATCAAAACGAAAGATTGCAGCCCAGAAAACAAAAGCAAGTTTATTGCTAGTCTAACCGAGCAACCTTTATTGCATATTTCTACTCGTCCCGATGCATGGCAACAATGGTTTGCTCGACATAATATTGAGGTTTCAGCCAAACAAGGCATGCACTTTGAGCAATTTTCTATCGCCACCAATGCCGCTATTGCGGGCTTAGGTATTGCACTCTTGCCTAAATTTTTAATTGAGAACGAACTTAAACGACAAGAATTAGTTGAGGTTTGCTGCACACCGCTAACCACAGACAATGGCTATTACTTAGTTACCCCAAACGACAAGCTCGATTACGCACCAGTTCAAGCATTTTCACAGTGGTTAACAGACATGATAGCGCAATCATAGGTTAGCTATTGCCATATTTAATAAACGCTAGACGAAATTTAGTCGGCATGATATTGGCTTTAAAATAAAATTTACGTTATATATTTCAAAAGTTTTACTACCCAACTTGCTTTATTTGCATTTAACAACAATCCTTAAAAGCAACTCAACCATCAATGGAGTGATAAAATGAAGCGTATTAATAACTTATTTTTATGCTTATGCCTGTCCATCAGCTTTCATAGCAATGCATTACTTATTAAATTAGATTTTGAAACCTTAGGCTCTCAAGACATGTGGGGCAACATCACAAACAATTTTGAACTAAGCCAAGCACCAGGGTTAACTGAAAGCTATAGCACAGTCACTAATGCGATTTTACAAGCTGTACGTCAAGACTACTACAGCAACGATTACGACTTCATTGGCAACAACCAACAGTTAGATATCGACTTTATCTTAGCCTCTGTTTCAACTGATGTCTCAACACTAGATTCAAGTCACTATACCATTCAAATAGGCTCTGGCTCATCAGGTAGCTTTGGGGTTGCCTGTTTTGCTTGCGTATCGAGTAATACGGTTGCGCAAAATACAATTTTTGGATCAGTATTTTCAAATAATATATTTAACTGGCTTTCACCAAGTGCAGGTGGTAGTTGGGACTTAACGGAAGTAGTCAATGCCATTGCTGGTACACTTTCCCATGAAATAGGTCACGCATTAGCGCTTGGTCACCCAAATGGCGCTCAAAGTAACCCGGGAGAATCGGCTTGGGGTGTTATGGCAACAGGTGCACCACCTTCTTCAATGCCAAATGGTGAGCGATTAAAAAACCGCGCATTTAGCAACACTAATATGCAATCACTTGCACGTACTTTAGGTTTACGCACATTAGAGCAGCCCCAATCAGTACCAGAGCCAGCAACAATCTACATAATGTTACTGGCCATTTTTTTCTTAGCAAGAGCAAGAATTAAAACTAGACCGAGAAACGTAACTGAGCTGACTACCGCGCTAAATTAAGCGGCTATTTATAGTTAATTAGAATATGTAAGTCGCAAACAAAAGCCAACTGAAAATTGTCCGATTAACAACCTTGTGTTATCCAGAAACTATTCTGTTGCAAGAATATCATTTAAAAATGGAAACTCTCGTGAACATAATAATTCTATCTTCTTTCTAATTTCTTGGTCTTCATTGTGGTGAGTCCCCATACAAAGGTAGTAGTTTTCACCTTTATGTTTTGCAAAGATTATCCACTCACCTGTCATTTTTTGTATATTTTTTCGTTTGTCCAATGTTTCGTGTACAACTCTATAAGATAATTCTTCGATCATTTCCTTTGTTGCCACTGGTGATATTTTAGGATCAAAAACTTCCTTAACTATCTTTTCTAAGCCTCCTCGGGCTAATTGGTTTTTTATGTTCTGTGCTATAAAACGAGCAGAATAATAGTGCTTATGCCATAAACCCTTTAGTGGAAACCTTTTGAACTCTGTTGCTGCCTTTATACCTACTATTTTACTATTATTTTCCTCTTCTTTAATTGCCTCTAATACTTCTTCAGGATTAATGCCATATAGTTCATTATGACAATAAAGATCTAGTAAAAAAGCTTTTGAATATTTACCTTTTACTTTCCATTTAATTCCGATCATTTCCCCAAAGTTTTCGAGTTCATTATCTGTTAATGAAAATTCTCTATTTGGAAAACGAATATTATAATTATTCTGCATGAACATCCTTTTATGGCTAGCGCCCTCGTTAATAGGCAAATTATAGTTGGCTTAAATAAGCGACGATGAAGCAACAGCCAACGGTATTTCATCTTGATTTAACAGCTTATTATATGCCGCCTTGCAAATATTCAAATATCGCAGCTAACCCAATAGTAATACCAAAAAATATTCCCCATTGATAGGCAAACGCTTTTTTGTATTTTGACCACCAAGGAACTAAACCTCCTGCAAATAGCAAAAACCAAATTCCAACGGGAATAATGACTAAATTGTAAAATGCTGGTGTAATTAATGCTGCACCGACTAGCCCAATGAAAAAACATTGCCACGTTTCTTTTTTAGAAGGCTTTGAATCTGACTTATTTGCTACAGGCATTAAGTAAGCAATAAAGAAAATAGCAATTGTCAGAATTATAATGGTTTTTGCAAACATACTTTTTTAGGCATATAACGCCTCGCTTAATCAGCGCGAAATAGCAGGCTAGAATTAACGACAAAAGAGCGCAAGCCAAGCGTTTTGTGTTTGAGCAACTTGTTATACGGATTTAACTCTTCCTGCTTTACGTTGTAAGAGTATATTTCTTGACATAAACCTATTGAATACACCCAATGATATAAGCCCCCACAATAGAGCTGAATAATATGGGAAGGATATTGCTTTATTTTCAAAAGTTGCAGTAACACTTAAATTTAACAAGAGAACACTAAGAACTAATCCACCTAAACTAATTGAAACGCCAACTTTTTGATTTAAATTATCTTTATCGGTATTTTGATTAAACCCAGCCATAAACTCTAAGATTGAAAGTAAGTGCAATGAAACAGAAAGAAAACACCATCCTGAGTGGTTAAAAGCTTGCGATAAATCGCCAAAATGAAAAATTGTTAAAACTGACATAATACAGCCAGTAACGAACATAAATGCTACTTCTTTAAGTGCTTGCCAACTACTCTCTAGAACAATATTCATGACTAAATTCCGTGTCTGTATAACTACTTATTAGAAGAAAAAATGCCCTTAATTAAACACGAACTTTTTCCTTCTTTCGTGATTTTAAAAATGTATAAAATACGCCTTCTTTTAAGCTTTATCAATTACTTATTATAAAACCGCCCAACTGGTTGACGTGTGAAAGGAGGAATTATTCCTTCTTTCACACAAAACTAATAAAATTGGTTAATACTGTATAAATTGTCATAACTTTTTAAATAATATTTACATATAAAAAAAGCGCCACAAGGCGCTTTTCAATAGAGTGATTTAGATGCTGTTATTTTTTCAGCTCAGCGTCTAACTCTTCAATTTTAGCTTTCCAAATTGCAGGGCCTGTTACGTGAGCAGACTCACCATTAGTATCAACTGCTACAGTTACTGGCATATCTTCTACTTCAAATTCGTAGATTGCTTCCATGCCTAATTCTGGGAAGGCAACAACTTTAGCTTTCTTAATCGCTTTAGAAACTAAGTACGCTGCGCCGCCTACAGCCATTAAGTACACAGACTTATGCTTTTTAATGTTCTCAACAGTAGCTTGACCACGTTCAGACTTACCAATTGAGCCTAACACGCCTGTTTTTGATAACATCATGTCTGAGAATTTATCCATACGTGTTGCTGTTGTTGGGCCAGCAGGACCTACCGCTTCATCACCTATGGCATCAACTGGGCCTACGTAGTAAATAAACTTATTAGTAAAATCTACCGGCAGTTCTTCACCCGCAGCTAACATATCGCTAATACGCTTATGAGCAGCATCGCGACCAGTTAAGATAGTACCGCTTAATAGTACCGTTTCACCTGTTTTCCATTCGCTAATGTCTTCTTTGGTTAGGCCATCAACATTAACTCGACGTACGTTCTCACCTACTTCCCAAGTAATTTCTGGCCACTCTTCTAGTTTAGGCGGAGTTAAATCAGCAGGGCCTGAGCCATCAAGGTGGAAATGTACGTGACGAGTTGCCGCACAATTTGGGATCATTACTACAGGTTTTGACGCTGCATGCGTTGGTACTGAGTTAATTTTCACATCAACAACCGTTGTTAAACCACCTAGGCCTTGTGCACCAATACCTAATTTATTAACACGCTCAAAGATTTCTAAACGTAACTCTTCTTCTGCATTTTGTGGGCCGCGGTCAATCAGCTCTTGAATATCAACAGGCTCCATTAGGCTTTCTTTAGCGAGTACGCCAGCTTTTTCAGCCGTACCACCTATACCTATACCTAACATACCTGGTGGGCACCAACCCGCTCCCATGCTTGGTAAGGTATTTACAACCCAGTCAGCAATAGAATCGCTTGGGTTTAACATCGCCATTTTAGTTTTGTTTTCACTACCGCCGCCTTTGGCTGCGATCATCACTTCAACTTCACCACCTTCAACTAAATCAATATGCACAACTGATGGTGTGTTGTCTTTGGTATTTTTACGAGCGCCAGCAGGATCTGCAACAATAGAAGCGCGCAGTGGGTTATCTGGATTCATATAGGCGCGACGTGTCCCTTCATCCACCATTTGCTGAACCGTCATGTCGGTTTTATCCCACTTAACATCCATACCAATTTTTACGAAACAAGTAACTATACCTGTGTCTTGACAAATTGGACGCTTACCATGGGCAGACATACGTGAGTTAATCAAAATTTGCGCAATGGCATCTTTTGCTCCAGTATTTTGCTCTTTATGATAGGCTTTTTCTAATGCTTGGATAAAATCAAGTGGATGATAATAAGAAATATATTGCAGTGCATCAGCGACGCTGTCGATCAAATCTTGTTGTTTAATGATGGCCATAGTGCTCTCTATTAGCTTTTATATTATTGAGTTGAAAGTTATAATAAATCTAACATCTATAATAACCTGCTATTGAAAGTGCTGCCAGTCTCTTATGGCTGATATTAACTATTTAACTAGCGAATAGTATGAGTAACGAACACCTTGTCCTGTAAGCAATCTTTTTTCTCGCAATTTGGCCTAGAAATAACTGCCAAAAAGCTATCTGAAAAGCCATTAATTTTACCTGAAAGTACCTCACCATTAGCAGTATTTAGCAAGTTAGCCAATCAAGCTTGGGCGATTTGGTTAGACTCTTGTGAAAGTGAGCATATTGATAGCCGCTTTGACATTATCGTTTGGCAGCCTGACTTTACCCTAACAACACAGGGTAATAGCACCCGCATTCAAGAAATGAAATCTGGTCACGCTATACAAAGTGAGCAAGAGCCCTTGTCATTACTTGAACAGTTACAAGCACAGGCTATAGCACCAAGTAAGCCTTCTGCTAATAACTTGCCTTTTACTGGCGGTGCACTAGGTTATTTTGCTTATGATTTAGGTCAGCGTTTTGAAAAGCTGCCAAATATTGCTGAAAATGATATTAACTTACCAGAAATGGCGCTAGGTATTTATAGCCAAGCCATTATTTTTGATAAGCAAAGCCAATGCTTTTACTTGCTATGCCCAGAAGAAAGTCGCAAGCAAATAGAAACGGATATAAAAGCACTCATCCTCCCAGTTAAAACACAAGCTGAAGCGCAAGTTAAAAAGCCATTTATGCTAACAGGCGATTGGCAAGCCAATATGGATAAGGCAAGTTACACCAAGAAGTTTAATCAGGTACAAGATTACTTACTCAGTGGTGATTGTTATCAAATTAACCTTGCTCAGCGTTTTAATGCACAATACCAAGGTGACGAGTTTCAAGCTTACCTAGCGTTAAGAGAAGCCAATCAAGCGCCATTTTCTGCCTTTATTCGCTTAGAAAATACAGCAATTTTAAGTGTCTCGCCCGAGCGTTTTTTAAAGCTTGAACAAGGTAAAGTACAAACCAAACCAATTAAAGGCACTAAGCCAAGAAGTGCAGACCTCGAACAAGATAAAGCTAATGCTAAGGCGTTAGCTAAGTCAACGAAAGATAGAGCGGAAAATTTAATGATTGTTGATTTATTACGAAACGACATCAGTAAATCATGCCAAGCTGGTACGGTCAAAGTACCTAAGCTCTTTGACATTGAAAGCTTCCCCGCGGTACATCATTTAGTGAGTACCATTGAAGGTAAATTACAAACGAATAAACAAGCAACGGATTTACTCCGTGGTGCTTTTCCCGGCGGCTCTATTACTGGCGCACCTAAAATACGCGCTATGGAAATCATAGAAGAATTAGAGCCTCACAAACGCAGCGTCTATTGTGGTTCTATTGGCTATATTTCTGCCTGTGGTACTATGGATACCAGCATTACCATTCGCACCTTAATATGTCAGCAAAAAGAGTCTGAAAAACAAATATATTGCTGGGCAGGCGGCGGTTTAGTGGCAGATTCAACCGCTGATAGCGAATATCAAGAAACCTTTGATAAGGTAAATAAGATTTTACCTATTTTAAATAAGTTAAGTTAAGTTAACCATAATATTTAACCTTATTAGCAGTAACAAAAAGGCGAATATCAATGACAAAAGACGAGTTTTTATTGCGCTTTAATTTATTGCAACGTGGTGATTCTGGTCACAACTACCAACACCATAAACCGCTTAAAAATGCTGCAGTGCTTATTGGTTTAGTAGAGCCTGATCATAAAGCAGGCCAACAAGGCTTACAGGTATTACTAACAAAACGAGCCAGTCATTTAAAACATCATCCTTCCCAAGTAAGCTTTCCCGGCGGTAAAGTTGAGCCTGATGATAGCTCGTTGGTTGCCACCGCCATTAGAGAGTCAGAAGAAGAAATTGGCTTACAGGAAAGCGCCATTAATGTTATTGGTCAACTACCTGCTTATCAAACCATCAGCGGCTATCAAGTTACCCCTATCATTGCCTTTATCGAGAAAAACCAACGCTTTACTATAGACAAAAATGAAGTAGCTGAAATATTTCAAGTGCCGTTACAGCACTTTTTACAAACCGATGAGCACCATATTATTGTTGCCAGTAGAAACGGCAAGCAGCACAATGTACATTTTTTACCCTACAAGCACTACAATATCTGGGGTGCGACTGCGGTCATGCTAAAAGATTTAGTTAACCATTTAAGTTAAGTTTCCGCCAGTTAAGCACCAATACACAGAGTGTTTTGTTATAACTTAGTACGCCCTAACGTAGTTTTTGTTTTTCTTACCGATAACTTTCAGCTAGAATTACCGAAAATAATTTCAATTATATACATCAAAGCATATTAATATTCGGAAACTCATAGCAATTACGTATTTGATATGATTTCTTCTTTTTAAAAGAGTCCGTGAATTTTTAGTTAAGCAAAAGAATAGGCAAAGTACTTTTATTGCAACAATAATTCAGCTTAACTTATGATGTATACACAGAGAGCAACTAGCGTAAAGGTAAACAAAATGATAAGTGTATTTGACATGTTTTCTATCGGTATCGGCCCATCAAGTTCCCATACCGTTGGTCCTATGAAAGCGGCTAAGCTATTTGTTGATACCTTAGAAACTAAGCAATTATTAACGAATGTTGATCGAGTTAAATGTGAACTGTTTGGCTCATTAGGACAAACTGGTATCGGCCATGGTACAGGTAAAGCGGTTATTTTAGGTTTTTCAGGCGAAGCACCAGAAACGATTCCTGTAGAATCAATCGAGTCGATTTTAGAAAATGTTGTCACCACTGAAAAAATCATACTTAACGGTACACATGAAGTCGACTTCCCAAAAGATGATGCCATTATTTATCACCATAGAAAAACCTTACCTGCGCATGCTAATGCCATGACATTATATGCTTATCAAGGTGACGAGCTAGTGTTAGAGCAAACCTATTACTCTATTGGTGGTGGCTTTATTGTTGAAGATTGTGACTTTGAAAAAGAAAAAGACAAAGCACTATCGCTTCACAGCAATATCAAGCGCCCTCATGTATTTAGAAATGGTGAAGAATTACTGGCACAAGCGAAAGAGCATGGCCTAAGTATTTCTACCATGATGATGAATAATGAAAAATGCCTAAATGATGAAGCAACCATTCGTACTAAGCTGATTGAAATTTGGCATGCCATGAAAGCAAGTGTCGAACGCGGTATGACCACAGAAGGGATTTTACCGGGTGGTTTAAAGGTTCACCGCAGAGCACCAGCCTTGCATCGCACGCTGTCGGTAGAAAAGTCGAATGATCCACTCAGTGCTATGGACTGGGTTAACCTGTTTGCTATGGCAGTAAATGAAGAAAATGCTGCTGGCAGTCGCGTAGTTACCGCGCCGACTAACGGTGCTGCGGGCATCATTCCTGCGGTATTATGTTATTACGATAAATTTGTAAAACCAGTCTCGGATGATGACTGTATTCGTTATTTATTAACCGCAGCTGCCATTGGTATTTTATATAAAACTAATGCGTCAATTTCGGGTGCTGAGGTAGGTTGTCAAGGTGAAGTAGGTGTTGCCTGCTCAATGGCCGCAGGTGCATTAGCGGAAATTTTAGGCGGAACACCTTTACAAGTTGAAAATGCCGCTGAAATTGGCATGGAGCACAACTTAGGCTTAACCTGTGATCCGGTGGGCGGTTTAGTACAAGTACCTTGCATTGAGCGTAATGCCATGGGCTCAGTTAAAGCCATCAACGCTGCCCGTTTAGCCCTTAAAGGCACAGGAACACAAAAAGTTTCTTTAGATAAAGTTATCAAAACCATGTGGGAAACAGGTAATGATATGAAGACTAAATATAAAGAAACGTCGCGTGGCGGCCTAGCAGTTAACATTATTGAGTGTTAATAATTAAATAACATAAGTAACAAAAAGCCGCACTCGCTATTAGCGAATGCGGCTTTTCTTTATCTGCTACACAGCAACTATTTAGAAATTAACGCGATAGCCTAAAGTCACCGTTAATGGTTTACCCACCATAATAGAGCCATGGGTACGTGATGCCATATAGCTTTCATCAAGTAAGTTATCAACACTAAAGCTTACCTGCTGATTTTTAGCGATATCATAACTTGCCACTAAATCAACAACCGTATGCGCATCGATTCCTTCTTCAACTACGCCAGAGCCCGCTTTTGTACGCATTTCACCTGTGTATCTAGCAAGCAAATTAGTGCGCCATTTATCACCTTCTAAACCAATAACAAATTGTAATTGGTTCTCAGCAACATAAGGTAATTCATCGCCTGCTGTCACCCCACCCCAAAAATCAGAATCAAAGCTAGTTAAAAACTCTGTTTGCGAATGGGTATAGGTTAAATCTATCGGCATGGAAATATCACCAAAATCGATAGCGTAAGCCAACTTAAATTCTAACCCTGAAATTTTTACTTCACCGGCATTGTATTGTTGGCCGATATTTTCATCTGCACAGTTTTGGCTTTCGGTGCAATTACCATGCATATTGTCATAGTCAGATAAGAACAAGGTTGCTTCTGCGCTTAAGGCATCCTGACTAAAACGTGCGCCAAGCTCATAGTTAATGCTTTCTTCATTACTAGCTTCATCATTGCCAGGTGATGGCGGCGCAAAACCTTTTTGTACGCCACCAAGTAATACTAAATCATCGGTTAACTTATAAGCTAATGCTAGTGATGGCAGAACAACATCAAGCTTATTTTCTGTATAGTCAGGCGTTGTGCTGCGCTCAGGAGTTTCCCAGTCCTTACGCGCTAATTTCATGTCTTCATAACGAAGACCAGCATTGACAATCAAGTTACCTAAGGTCCACTCGTCATGAACAAACAAAGCCAAGGCTTCACCGCTATCTATGCGATTTGAATCAGTACCTGGCTGCCCAGCACTCGTCAGTGTCATATGATAGTTTGTGTCTAAATCATATTTATCCACCCATTGATATCTGTCCATTTCATCTTGATGATATCTAACGCCAAACTTAAGTTGATGAGCATCAAAGTCAGCATCTAAAACCGTTTGAATACCCTGAGATAGATAATCTCGGTTATTGGCTTTAACATCTACGGTAATAGTTTCTGTTGCGTTGATATCATGGGCTGCTGCTATTTCTATACCACCAGAACCTAAGCTTTTACCATTGACCTTGCTGGTTTTATACCAGTTACGGCTAAAGTCATTGTGATAAACACTAGTCCCTAAACTAAAGCGTGAGCTTAATTCAATGGTATGGTTAAATTGCAACTGCAGGTGTTCAGTAGCCATATTGTCTTTTTGAGATGTAGAATAGCGGCTATATGGCTCTGAGTTATAATCAGCTTCGGTTAAGCCCATATAAGTATCATCAGAATCTTCATCTGAGTATTTCACTTTAAATTCAAATTCTTGATAAAAGTCTGCATCAGTATCTGTGTTATAACGAACTTTTCCTAAGACATCATTTTTAACAAAACCTGTATCGGCATCACTATGGTTGATATCTTTAAAGCCGTCAGCCTGATAACGGTAAACTTCAAAAACTGAGCCTAAGTTTTCTCCTTGGCTGCCAACAAAGCCATGCAATTTTGCAAAGCCGTCTTGACCGGCTTGCACATTCAATTGACCTGCCAACGCTTCTTCAGGAATTTGGCGAGATAGCATATTCACCACACCACCTGTGGTGCGCGGGCCATACATTGCACTTGAGGTGCCTTTAAGCACCTCAACTTGTTGCATACGCCCTGCTGTAGGAAAATAATACGCTGCTGGCGCGGCATAAGGTGCAGGTGCTGCCAGAACATTATCTTCCATAATAGTGACTTTCTCACTACGATTTTGTCCCGTACCACGCATACCAATATTAGCGCGTAAACCATAACCATCTTCTTCCAACACATAAACACCTGGTACAGAAGTTAAGGTACGCATAATGTCTGAATAGTTGAATTTTTCTAGATCTTCTTGCTTAAGTAGGTGAGCACTACCTGGCACCTCATTAACTGAGTTTTTATTACCAAAAATTGAAATCTGTTCATCCACTGAAGCACTGTCTACTGTTCCATTGGCCATCGCTAGTGAGGAAAAGGCGCTTGCTACGACTAAGCTCACTAGGTTGAGTCTAAAGGGTTTAACTAACATCTACTACTCCGAAAGATTTCTCTGTATTGAAACGTATTGACTGAATTTTCGCGCATTACAGCACGCAGACTAATACGAATCAATAGCATTCACATAATGATTAACAATCTATTACAAGTGCATAAATCTTCATGCAATTTTAACTATTACAGAGTTAAATTCGTCGGCAGAGGAATAAGTTAATTATTTGTAAATTAATGAAAAAATGTGACATATCTATCATAATTACAAATCTGAACGGATAACAATTACCAAGTCAGCCAAGTAAGGTTTTGATGAAAAAAGCAGATAAATAGTTTTCACAGCAGCTTAACTTTTAGCTTTTTTAAATTTGAATCAAATGATTAGTTGTTAACATTATTCACGGAAATATTGAAAACCTAGCCTTTCTACTTTCTTCTTAAATAGGCTAAAAAAATCTTCAATAAGTATTAGATGTGATTTAATTCCCAACAAATAAAATTAGCAACAGCAGAAGTAGCAGCTAAAGTAAGCAATTGAGATAACTTTAAGCTCAATTGGCACTTGATGATTTTTGCACACCAAGCGTTTAACTGTACAGATTTATATACAATCTTGTTGATTTTTAAATGATTTAGCTAAATAAATGTTGATGTCTGAACTGATAACTAAACTTTCAGTTAAGACTAGCTCGCCGTTTCACTCGTCCATAACACGATTTATGCAATAAATTTAATATATTTACATAGTATGAAAGCTGTTTGACCTCTATAAGCGATATTAATTTGGCAGTAATTCATCAACTTGACTAACCTTGATATAGATAAATAAAAATTGAGGAATTATGAATGTTTAGTCAAACAAAACAACCATTAAAAGACTCAATAAGGATGTTGTTAGTCGTCGCTGCACTGAGTATGCTCGCTGCCTGTGAATGGTATGGTAGTGAGTCTCGAAATAAGCCTATCTTTCACGACAAGCCACCTGAAGCGACCAATGTCACCATTGTGCCGCCTATTCAACCAGGGCAAGTAATAAAAGCTAGCTATAGCTATGTGGATGACGATGATCCAGAAGGTGATAGCCTTTACCTATGGCGCATTGATAACGAACAGGTAGCCACTACCCTTTCATTTACCCTGCCACTCGATAGTGAAGGTAAAGCATTAAGCTTTTGCGTAACCCCAGTAGCAGTATCTGGCGATGAAAAACAAGGCATGCAAGTTTGCGTTGATGAAACCATCACAGGGCAATATTCAATGCCAACTCTAATAGATCTCACCTTATCCTCACCTATCACCACAGGCGTTGAAATTAGCGCAAGCTATACCTTTGTTGATGAAAATAATCGTACCGAAGGCGATAGCCAGTACTCATGGCAAGTAGATGATAATGAAGTAAGCACGCAAGCAAGCATCACCTTATCACCCGATAACCAAGATAAAATGCTAACGCTATGTGTTACGCCTGTTGCAGCACTTGGTGAAAATGCCACAGGCGAAGCAGTTTGTACACCAGCACAAATGATTATGGCAAAAGAAGGCGCAGCTCCTAGTATTGAAAACCTTAGCTTTTCCGCATTTGCCAAGGCAGGCAATCAAATATCCATTAACTATGACTTTGTTGATAGTGATGGCGATCAAGAAGGCGAAAGCCTAATGACTTGGTCAATTGATAATAGTGAAATAAGTCAAGAAGCGAGTTTACTGCTTCCACAGGACAGCCAAGGTAAACTACTGTCATTTTGCATTACCCCTGTCGCCTTAACGGGTATACCAGATACAGGCGAGCAAGCCTGTATCAATACAGATATTGCCGACATTGTCGTCTCTGGAGAGCTCGCTTTAGAAGAAACCATAACACTTGTGATCAAAGGTTATACGGTTAATGGCGTTAGTTGGCAAACGATTGTCGGTGATAGCTCATGGACTCAGTCAACGAATGAAACAGAATTTATCATCAAGGGTCAAAACGACACCGATGATGCTTCACAATTAGTTGGTAAAGGTTTACAGGTATGTATCGACACCGTTGAAGAGGATGAAATCTGCCTACCACTTGCAGAGCAACCTAGTGATGTCATCACTGGCGGCTTACCGACCGAAATTGATGGTGATTTTAATATCACTAAACGGGTAGTCGCACCGCTAAACTATATCGACTTAACCATTGATGGTGTCACCAAGCGCCTGCATAGACCACTAAATGATATTGAATCAATCTTATTAAACCACAGCAGCGCTGGCAGTGTGCCTTTACACACTGGCACTTGGTTTGCTGAAGGCACAGAAATCAACTGGACCATGTATGATCACGCCACGGCAACTGCCAGCTGCGCAGGCAGAGGCATGATGTTACCAGTGCAAGGTAAAGACGATACCTCTGACCCCCATGGCTTACAGCAATTTTATGATGCTATTGTTAGCCGTTACCCACAATTTGAAGATTCGCCCGTAGTACGCGGGATGGCCTGGCCTGGGTTATATTTTAGAAGTTCATCAATGCAAGGAGTCGGCTTTCACTACGACTTTTATTTAGTGACAGGTCATGCCAGCTCTATTGACGATGCTACCTCAGAAGCGGCTGGCTGTTTATCAACACCGCCAGAATAAAAAATGAATAGCAAAAAGCCTGATAACTAATAATAGCTATCAGGCTTTTTAAATAGCTCTAAATTGGGCTTAATCTGCTATCAAAATCAAGCCGCTTTATTAAAGACTTCTACTTGATTTTTAATATCTGACAACTCAATGAGCCGCTTTTTCTCTGGCCTAACAATTGGCGCTAATAAACCAGTTACAAAGATCAGCGCTAACCAATACAGTATGCTGTAATCCGACTCTACCGGCTCAGATTTAGCCTGTTCTTCCAGCTTTTGCCCCGTCACTTGCTGGCTTGCGTTAGCAGCTTGTGCCGGCGGCGTAACTTGTGCCTGCGCTTGCGCCAATGCTTGAGAAAGCGGCATTAAACCAAAGCCTGCGGCGGTATTGTCCATATACTCATTGAATTTTTCATTATCTGTAGCTACGTCGAACTCGCTGGCAATTTCCGTGTATGTTTCCACCATTTTCTTAATGGTTTCTTGATCTGCCTGCCAGTAACCTTTACGCACGGCTTCAAGCATACGTTCAATAATTTGCGCCAAACTCTCGGCATTGTGCTGTTCAAAGAACTCGCGCATATCCATTTGGTACTTATCTTCAACGTAAACTTCAAAGAATTCTTGCCATTGATCATCACGAATGGCTTCTGGTGTCATCACTTCCCAGCCCCACATATTATTCATGCGATCTAAAATAGCGGTTGCGCCCGCATAACCAGAATCTTGCATGGCTTTGATCCAGCGCGGGTGGAAATAACGACTGCGCATCTCTTGATTAACAAACTCCGCAAGTGTTTGCGTTTTCAGCTGATCTTTTTTTCGTAAGTTAGCTACGTACATTTCAGGTGTCGCACCGTCTAAATGTCTTACTGCTAAGCCAATGCCGCCAAAATATTGGAACGGATCGTCATTAGTCATCAAGGCATACAAATTAGTAGAGCGAGAGAAAATAACACCATCGGTACCTGATAATACTTTTGAGTACAAACCTTCACCCTCGCCCAATGCATCAGACACATTTTCACTCCAACGCTTTTCATCGGCGCCAAAAGCAAACCCCATGCGGTCTAAATAAAGATTTGCCAGCTTGTCATCAGTTTCCCAGGTATCAGAAGCTAATGAACTACCCGCTAAACCTGTACCATAGTTGCCGGTTTCATTTGAGAAGATACGAATAGACGATAAATAATCGGCATCTTCTTCAGTTTTACCTTTTTCCAGTAACTCACTACGCAGTGCATTAGCATGTCGGTAAACAAAGTTATTGTCTTCCTTCATTTTAGCTACTTTATCAATGGCTTTTGCTAGCCATAACATCACATTAGGAAACGCATCACGATATAGGCCCGTGGCAGAAATGACCACATCAATACGCGGACGCTTTAATTCGCTATACGGGATGACTTCAGTATCAACGACATTACCTTGATTATTCCATTTAGGTTTTAAACCCAATGCGTGTAATATTTGCGCTTCAAGTGCCCCTTGATGACGCATAGTTTCTAATGACCATAGCGAAAATGCTAACTTTTCAGGGTACTTACCATGCTTTTCAACATAGGCATCTATGGTTTGATTCATCAAAGTGACACCCGCATCATAAGCTTCTTTTGAAGGTACTTTTGCCGGGTTAAAACCGATTAAGTTTCGCCCTGTTGGCGCGGCATTAGGGTTACGAATAGGGTCATTACCATAACTAATTGGAATATAGTTAGCTTCCAATGCCAGCATTAAGTTTTGCGTTTCAGCAATCGCTTGAAAATTACTCCAATATTCTTTAGCTAACGTTAAATCTGCCTGTAACTTTTCGTCTAAATCTGTCAACACAGCAGGATTCTCAATATAGGTTTTAAGCAATTGAAAACCATCAAGCGCCGCTAACTTCTTAACATTGCGCTCATCAAACTGCTGTTCTTCAGCTATGGCAAGATTATTAGCTTTTTCATAACTTGCCGCACGCGCAGTAAAGTCATCACCAAGCATTTGTAGCATAGTACTAAATAAATGCGCATCTTGAGGAAGTTCGCCAAAAATATGCACGCCAAGTGGTTGGCTCATTTGTGCTAAAGCATTTAGATGATCTTGCAGCTTGGCAATATGCTCATCAAAATTTGCCATCACTTCTTCTTTAGTAAGCGACAAATCATTAAGCATGTTGAGCGCTTGCGCCATTTCAATCACTTCTGTTTGCGTGTTAGCCTTAGTTTGCCCTTCAGACAGCATCAAGTAGTTGGTGATCTTTTCACTTAAAGTAGCGACCTCAGTATATAAACCTGCTTTGGCAAAGCCCGGAGTTAAATGACTTATCATAGTAGCGCGACCACGACGCTTAGCCTGCATCGCCTCACCCACATTATCAATAATATACGGGTAAAATACTGGTAAATTGCCGATGGCTAAACTTGGCGCATCATACACGGATAAACCACGTTCTTTACCTGTTAACCACTCTTGTGAGCCATGTGTACCTAAGTGGATATAAGCATCAGCACCAAAGCCCTGGCGAGCAAATAGGTAAATTGCTAAATAGCTGTGATTAATTGGCGTTTTAGTGCTGTGATACAGGTTAGCATGCTCCTTGGCATCTTCACCGCGAACACCTTGCGGCATCACTATCATATTGCCTAGATTCATGCGCGGAATAACAAAAGCATTCACTTCTTTACCGTCTATGGTTGTTTTACGCAACATGCCGCTTTCTTCAGGCTTTCCCCAGCGCTCGACAATAGGTTTAGTGACATTTTCAGGTAAGGCATTAAACCAAGTTAAGTAGGTTGATAATGGCATATACTCGGCTAAATCTTGCGCTATCAACTGTTCAGCATCTTCACCGCGATAATACGGGCGCAGTAATTTGCCCGCTGATTCAATTAGCGCTTTAGGCTCTTTGACATCAACTTGATAGCCCTTTTCTTTCATGGCTTTAGCGATATTTTCAATCGAGGTTGGTACATCTAAAAAGGCAGCTCCTATGTTCTTTTCACCTGGAGGGTAATTCCAAATAAAGGTGGCAACCTTTTTATCTTGATTGGCAATATGCTTTAAATTTGCATGATTATAAGCGCGCTCAACTAAGGCATTAAGTTGATAATCAATAATGGTTTTAACACCTTTATCATTTGCGGCGATAATGGTTGGATCAGCACTGCCAGTATCTTCTGGCATTACCAAGAAAAATGGTGTTAAAGAGGGAGAAATACCGGCATGATCCGCTTCAAATTCTGCTTGATTACCTTCTGTGTAGTTAATAGCATGCAGTACAGGTACGCCGAGCTTTTCAAACTCACCACGGCGTTTTTCAACAAAGTGTAACGAGCGATAGTTAATCATTAAATCAACATGAGCTTGTTTACCATTTTCTGTTTCATGCATCAATAAATCGGTGTAATTCATTGATTTTTCTTCGCCTTCAAAGAAAAAACCTAACGCTTTTGCACCTTTTGCTTCCAAGCCTTTAATAAGCGCATCAACCACTTGCTGTTGCTCGTAATCAATAACACTACGGTGAATACCTATGGCTATTACTGGTTGTTTGTCTTTTATTTGTAGGAAATTAAAGAATTCATCGGCTTTATCTGTTACTTGCCCTGGGAAATCATAATGATATAAACCAACATTAGGCACAACAAAAGGTGCCTTTGCCTTGATGTTTGATAAGCCTAAGTAGTCATTAGCTAAGTAATACATCATGTTTTGGTAATTAACACGGCCAGCATTTTTATAGTAACTACCAATGGCTTTTTTGTGTTTTTCATCAAGCCCTTGATTCATTTTTTCATTGCTTAAATCGCCAAGAGAAATCACTGGAACATTAGGTATCTCAGTTAAATAACTTTGATACTTAGCAAACATATATTTAGAAAGCGCAGGGTTAATACCGTCGAGCATAATAAGCTGAGCTTTTGACCAGGCTGCTTTAACCTCTTGTTCAGATTTGCCTTTAGTTGAGAAGTTAACTAACTCAAATGGCTGATCTTTTGCTAATGATAATAACAAGTCTCCTTTAGGCTTAGAGGCATGACCTGACATCATTAATAATATTTGTGGCTTGCTGACTTTTTCTGATGCTGCATCGCTAGCCAAGCTTGCTTGACCAACAAAAGCGAATAGCAAAGTTAAGGCAATTAAAAATTTTAACATGGTTTGTTTTATCATTATTTTTCTACCTGTTTAGCATCTGACTGTGCTTGTGCTTCGTCCCCTTCTGGCACATAAACAAAGCTGCCATCAGCCATTTTATAAGCAACACCAGCTCGCATTCCTTCACCAGAGCCAATATTTCCTGTCGACTTGTATTGCTTGATTTCTTTACCTTTTTTAACAATAACTTCCATATTAGGTTTGCCAGCATTCTTCACAACCGTGACATCATCGCTAGAAAAAACATTAAGTGGGTTTTGTGCTAGCGCAATAAGTAATGCCGCTATGATGACTAAAAAGACATCGACCAAATTTACTGCGCTAACAATCGGATTTAATTCTTCATCTTCATCTAAAAACTTCATTACGCCTGCCCTTTAAGCTTACGAATATTAATTAGCTCATTAGCGCACCAACGCTTTTTAACCGATGCCGGCCAAAAAGTTAACGAAGAGATAACCAAGCCCCAAATAACCGCGGCAAAAGCGATAATTAAATTCTCACTGATCCCTTGAATATTACCGTCCGCTAGCGCTTGTAATGCTGGCCCCATAGGGATCATAGTGGCAATTAAGCCAAGCATAGGCGCTATACGAGTGACAACACGTAAGTTTTCAAGCTGCTTTAAGGCTACGACTTCCAATTCGTCTTCACTGGCATTTGGATTATTTACAAAATAATTGTGGATGGGATAACCTGCATGCGTAGTAATCTGCCCTGACTCTTGATTTGTCAGCTGACGTGTATAGGCAAGTTTGTTTTGCTTTCTGACCAAATATTGCGAACAAAAACGCCCTAATGCATAAATGGCATAAATCACTAACAAACAAATTAAAACAATAACTGGCGCCATCAAAAACTCTGACGCTTGTGCCATGGTCATTTCTAAAAATTGGATATTCACAGTGCTAACTACCTCTCATAAATTAAGCGTTAACATGATACATTTACCTAACAAACTTATCAAACAATAATTATTCTCATTAAGGTTTACATTCGTTTTATTGATCTGTATTGTAAAAAAGGAATTTATTTAACATGACTTAAAAACAACACTCCGCCACTAAAGTGAAACAGCTTTTGTCACTTAAGTGCCTTTGTGCAAGGTGCTTGTGTTGATTTCACACCTTAGTAGCAATCTCTTATAGGAATAAAAAATGTTTATGCCAAAGCGTGCTCTTATTGCGAGCGCCATTTCAACAGCCCTGTTTGTAACACCAAGCTATGGTGACGATAAAATCGACGACACATCTAACACAGATTTTGAAGTGATTGTTGTCAGTGGCAGTAAAACGGAAAAACCGCTAAAGGATGTTGCAGGAAGCATATCAGTTATCACTGAAGAAGATTTAGAAAAACAATTGGTTAACGATATGAGCCAATTATTTAAGTATGACCCAAGTGTACAAGTAACCGGTAACACTGGTAGCGCACAAAACTTTATCGTGCGCGGTATGGGTGGCGATCGCGTCTTAATGATCAAAGACGGCATGCGTATGAATGAAGGCTATGGCGCCAATGGCTTAAATGACATTGTGGGTCGTGGCTTTATTGAAACCGACACCTTAAAACAAGTAGAAGTTGCTAAGGGTGCATCATCTTCCCTTTACGGCTCAGATGCCTTGGGCGGTATTATTGTTTTTACTACCAAAAATGCTTCAGATTACTTAAAAGACGGTGAAAAATTCGCTGGCAACGTTAAAGCTGGTTATAGCCATGATGGTAAGCAAAGTAATGTAGGTGCAACCTTTGCTCTCGCCACAGGCGACTTTGAACAAGTACTAAATTTAGGTTACCGCACGGGTGAAGAAGCGCAAAACTATTATGGTACAAAACCTGAGTTAGATATTGAATCCAATAGCATTTTTTACAAAGCTAACTATAACTTTAGTGATACAGACACACTAAGTTTTACTGCGGATATTTGGAACCAAGATGTTAAAGGCGATACCGCTTATGGTTTGTTAGAATACTTCCGCGATTTAGACGGCTATGAAGTCCTTACTGAAAACAACACCAGTGATAAAACTAACCAATCTTTCCAGTTAAGATATCATAGCGAAACATCAACTGCCCTATACGATATTCTCAATGTCTCTGTTTACCTCAACGATACCGAGCAAGAAGATATTGAATATGGGCAATTAGATATCGATGCTAACTTTGGCTTCCCTATCGTTGAAATTCGCGACATGTACAAAACCGCAGTTTACGAGCAAGAAACCAAAGGCTTCTTATCAAACGCTAGCCTAACCTTAAACGATATGCACACCCTAGGTTATGGTTTAGATATCGAGACATCGCAGTCATCACGTACTGAAGTTAAGCTATACGCAGTTGAAGGCACACCTAAAGATGGCTACCCACAAGAAACAGATAAGTTTCCTACAACAGATGTATTTCGTGCGGGTTTCTTTATCAATGATGAAATTTCATTACTCAACGGTGACCTAACAGTTACACCGGGTGCGCGTTTTGATATGTATGAAATGGACCCGAACGGTGCAGTAAAAAAAGATGGCGAAGCATTTAAAAAGTTCGATGAAAATCATGTATCAGTCAACCTAGGTGCTTTATATAAATTTACTGAAACAATTGCAGGTTTTGCCCAATACGGTCAAGGCTTTAAAGTGCCTGCTTATGATTTAGCCTACATTGAACACGACAATTCAATTTACGGCTATAAGATAGTGCCAAGTGATGATTTAGCACCAGAAGAAAGTGATACTTTCGAACTTGGTTTACGTGGTCATACAGGTGATTTCTTTTTCCAAGCTGCAATTTACTACAACAAATTTGACAACTTCTTAGCAACTGAGCTGATTGATATTGAAACAGCAATTAACCGTTACACAGGTCAAGAGACACAAGTGTTAGTGTATCAATATCAAAATATCGATTCAGTAACCTTAAAGGGCATTGAAGCAGCAGTTCGTTATCACATTGACGATAACTTCTCAGTATTTGCCAATGCTGCTTATCAAGATGGCGAAGATGATGAAACAGGTGAATACCTAAGTAGTATTTCACCGTTGTCAGGTGTTACAGGTATTAGCTATGAAAATGATGCGCTATCTGCTGAATTAATTCTAAACTGGGCAGATCGCATGGATAAAGTAAACGAAGGTAATTTAGAAATTGCTGGCTACGGCAGTTTAGATTTCTTAGCAAGTTATGAATTTACTGATAACTTAAAAGTTAACTTGGCGGTAACAAACATTACCGATAAAGAGTACGTTCAGTATATTAATGGTGCTAACCATAAAACAGCAGCAACCTTAAATGATGTGACTGAGCCAGGTCGAGGATTCTCAGCTACTATACGTTACGCATTTTAAAAGCTAGCTCCCCGCAAATAAAAAAGCTGAATAGCAAACTATTCAGCTTCAGACTGATGACAAAGTCCTAGACAGTAGTCTAGGACTTTGATCTAATAAAAACATGGAAAATTACAAAAATTAACCATGTTAAGAGAACCTTCCCCGCAACAACATGAACTCGAAATGGTCACGCTAGACCAGTTAGTTCCAGCCAACCATCTAGTTCGTAAACTCGATAAGTATATTGACTTTGAGTTTATTCGAGATGAAGTCAAAGACTTATATTGCACTGATAATGGTCGTCCTCCGGTGGAGCCAGTCCAGCTATTTAAAATTATGCTACTTGGGTACTTATTTGGTATTAAAAGTGAGCGCCAAATCATCAAAGACATCGAAGTAAATGTCGCGTATCGATGGTTTCTCCGCATGGGGCTTACCGAGAAAGTTATCGATGCCTCAACACTTAGTCAAAATCGTATTCGTCGTTTCAATGGCACAGATGTATTTGAACGTATATTTAATCACATCGTCCAACAAGCCATTAAACATGGTCTAGTTGGGGGCAAAGCCTTATTCACCGACAGCACACACTTAAAAGCAAACGCCAATAAACGAAAGTTCACCAACAAGCTCAAACCCGTCTCAACCAGTGCCTATATTAAGCAAATCAACAAAGCTGTGGAGGCAGACCGTAAAGCGGCTGGAAAAAAGCCACTCAAGGATAAAGGCTATTGTGAGATAAAGCGGAATAAGGTAAGTAAAACCGATAGTGATAGCGGTTATATGCACCGAGATGAAAAGCCAAAAGGTTTTTTCTACCTAGACCACAGAACCGTAGATAACGACTATAACATTATTGTAGATACGCATATTACGCCAGGTAATGTCCACGATTCTCAACCATACATTGCTCGCCTTGATGCCATTGAAAATCGCTTTGCACTATCCCCTGAATTTGTTGGTATTGATGCAGGCTACTTCACAGCGCCCGTCTGTTTTAATCTGGAACAACGTAACATCCAAGGGGTGTTTGGTTACCGTCGTCCTTCACGAACGAAGAATGCCATTAAGAAAAAGCACTTCAAATACGACGAGAAAGCAGATACGTATACCTGCCCGCAAGAGCAAACGTTAATCTACTCGACCACCAGTCGAGAGGGTTACCGAGAATATCATTCTGACCCCAAGGTATGCGTTAATTGCCCTCAATTAAAAGATTGCACTAAGAGTAAAAGTCATAAGAAAGTGATAACACGCCACGTAATGGCTGCGAGTCAAGATCGGGCTAATGAATTTCGCTTAACAAGCCTTGGTAAATACCTTTACAAACGACGATGCGAAACCGTTGAAAGAAGTTTTGCTGATGCAAAGCAACACCATGGTCACAGGTATGCAAGATACCGAGGTAAGCATAATGTTCAAATGCAAGCATATATGGCTGCGGCAGCACAAAATATGAAGAAGATAGCAATGACGCTATCAAATATTCCCCAAATAATGGCAATCTAAAAAGGATAGCCCTTTAAAAGCTCAATTCGAGACATTAACACGCCAAATAGGGAAGATAAGCCCCAAACAAGTCCAGAAAAACCAAATAAAATAGAAAAGACGTGGCTAGAAAAATATCGAGATCGCAGCCTACGGCTGCTCATAAAAGACAAACCCCGAACAGAATGACGGGGTTTGTCAGTAATCTGAAGCTGAATAGCAAACTATTCAGCTTTTTCGTAACTTTAACGGTAAAGCTTAATGCTCAAAGGCTATTTGCTGGGCTTTATCATCACTGATTTGTATTTCAGTATACCCTGATGAGTCACGCTGATCCCAAGTAGACTTTTGTTTGCGCTCAAATTGTTTTCGATAATTCACTAACCTATCGTCAACCACTTGATAGAAAAATGTCATTGACTGATTTATCGATAGTTTAAAGAAAATATAAATACTGCCCTTACCATCAAAGCTAAGCTTAGATTGTACCGGAACCCCCGCCTCATCAATCACTACGCTATAATCGCCTTTAAAGTCATCAACATAAGAGCGTACTTCTTTGTCAGTTATTATCGCTTCTAGTGGCAAATCAAAATGTAGCTCTCGCATTTCTTTGCCTTGATAATCAATCACCTCTTCTCGACTAAATTGCGCTTTGTTTAACGAGCGACGCAAATGGGCTGCTGCCGATAACATATTACTCAACTCGCCGGCATCAATATCATCTATAGCATTAAGGGTTGGCGTATTCGCCTCTTCATTATTTTCTTTTTCATTTTCTTCTCTGGCAATATTAGCCAGTGTTTCACTGGAATAAACAACCTGTAAGCCATTGATATCATCAATCAACTTGACACTAGCATAGCCATTGGTTTTCTTTATTTTCTTTTTACGGCCGCGCTCTTGTTGATAAGCGGTTTCCAAGGTACCAACAATGGTACTTTTGCCATTTAGCTTGTCTAAAGCATTATTCAAATCGGTTAAACCGTCTGCCATAACAGGCAAAGATAGCGCTAGCAGCGATGCTGCCACACAGGTAATTAATCTATTTAAACTCATTTTAAATCCATTCTTTTCATTATTATTAAAATACTAGCACGCTCTAAATATTACGGCTTGTGCTAAACCGTTAGTAAATGTGTATAGCGCTTCATATTTTAATTGTAGACCTATATGCACCACAAACATTCAATAGCCAAAACCTATCAAATGAATAAACACTAACGATTATACCTATAACAATTAACTCGCTAATATGAACTCAACTTAAAGCACAGACCAAAAGAAACCAGGCAAGCTTTAAATTAACTTAATCATTTAACTATTTGATAAATAATCGGAGTTCACTATGACACAATCATTAATCAACACTAAATTATTACCATTTAACGCAACTGCTTTTCATAATGGCGATTTCATTGAAGTAAGCGAAAAAGATGTTGCCGGTAAATGGTCGGTATTCTTCTTCTACCCAGCAGACTTTACTTTTGTTTGCCCTACAGAATTAGGTGATATGGCAGACCATTACGCGCAACTTAAAGACATGGGCGTTGAAGTTTACTCGGTATCAACTGATACCCACTTTACCCATAAAGCATGGCACGACAGCTCAGATACCATAGGCAAAATCCAATACCCTATGATTGGTGACCCAACAGGTAAAATTACCCGTAACTTCGGTGTAATGATTGAAGAAGATGGCTTAGCACTTCGCGGCACTTTTGTAGTAAACCCTGAAGGTGAAATCAAGGTTGCTGAAGTACATGACTTAGGTATTGGCCGCAGCGCAGCAGAATTAGTACGCAAAATTCAAGCAGCGCAATATGTTGCCAATCACGACGGTGAAGTATGCCCTGCAGCATGGCAACCAGGTGCTGAAACACTTGCTCCATCACTTGATTTAGTCGGCAAAATCTAAGCCCAAATCAACGCCCTAAAACGCAAGCCTTACCCTTAAGGCTTGCCTTTACAACGCTTTCTTATAAAGGTAATTCAACATGTTAGATACCAACTTAAAAAATCAATTAAACGCTTATTTACAGAATTTAAACTCTGCGGTTGAATTAGCAGTGTTTCTAGATGAAGGCGTAAAATCAAAAGAACTACAAGCATTAGCGCAAGAAATTGCCACCATGTCACCATTAATCACTATGGTAGAAAAACAAGATATTAATGAACGTACTCCGTCTATGTTAGTGCGCTCAGTTGCAAACAACACTGAAATTCGCTTTGCTGGTGTACCTATGGGTCATGAATTTACTTCGCTTGTTATGGCACTGCTACACAGCGGGGGCCACCCAATTAAATTAGATGAAGAAATCATTGAGCAAGTAAGACAGCTTGAAGGCGAATTTAGCTTTGAAACTTACGTATCACTTAGCTGTCAGAACTGCCCTGATGTGGTACAAGCCTTGAATATGATGGCAGCAATCAACCCAAAAATAACCAATGTAATGATTGATGGTTCGGTCTTTTCCGAGGAAGTCTATCAAAAAGATGTCTTATCTGTGCCAGCCGTTTACTTAAATGGTCAAGAATTTAGCCAAGGGCGCATGACGATTACCGAGATTTTAAAGAAAGTTGATACTAATGCTGATGCCCGTCAAGCGAAGAAAATAAATGAAAAAGAAACCTTTGATTTATTAGTAATTGGCGGCGGCCCTGCTGGTGCTTCTTCAGCCATATACAGTGCTCGCAAAGGCATAAAAACCGGCGTGGTTGCTGATAGGTTTGGCGGTCAAGTACAAGATACTATGGCGATTGAAAACTTTATCTCAGTTAAAGCGACTGAAGGCCCTAAATTAGTGCAAAGTTTAGAAGCACACGTTAATGATTATGATGTTGATGTGATGAATGGTCAGCGCGTAAAAAACATTATTGAAGCTGAGGTTAATGGTGGCTTGATCACAGTAGAGCTAGAAAACGGCGCAAGTTTACAAACCCGTTCAGCCATATTAGCAACAGGCGCAAGATGGCGTGAAATGAATGTGCCAGGCGAGCAAGAATACCGTGGTAAAGGCGTGGCCTACTGTCCGCACTGTGATGGCCCTTTATTTAAAGGCAAATCAGTCGCTGTTATTGGTGGTGGCAATTCAGGCATAGAAGCCGCAATTGATTTAGCGGGTATTGTAGAACATGTCACTGTACTAGAGTTTGATAGCAAGCTAAGAGCTGATGCCGTATTACAAGACAAAGCACGTTCAATGGACAACATCTCTATTATAGTGAACGCACAAACCACTGAAGTTCTAGGGAATGGCAAACACGTTACCGGCTTAAACTACTTATGCCGTGAAAGCCAACAAACAAAACAGCTAGCGCTAGCAGGTATATTTGTACAAATTGGCTTAGTACCGAATACCCAGTTTTTACAAGGTACGGTAGCACTAAACCAGCGTGGTGAAATTATTACCACAAGTTCAGGTGAAACCAATATACCTGGAGTTTACGCTGCTGGTGATGCAACTGACAGCCCATATAAACAAATTATTATTGCTATGGGCAGTGGCGCTAGCGCTGCCTTAGGTGCCTTTGATTATTTAATCAGAACGCCTGAAGTTAGTAATACAAAAGTCGCTTAGTCACTAATAGCTATTCTCTTGCATTCCTTAACAATTTAAATGGGCTTTTCATGGTTATGATTAGCCCAATTTCATTAGCTTGGTACATACTAGCCGTCCGCTAAACTACGACCATAAACACTGCATCTAAGACAAAGTCTCTATAAAATAGCTTTAAACGCTATTTATAATAACCTGCATCTACTTGCTTTTTACTAAATGGCACCACTTCAAACGCAGGGTTGAATTCCACCAAAGAGCTTGCCAACTTCTCTACGGCACTTTGATCACCTTTAAAGTCAATTTTCTTTTGCTCAATAAGTTGAGCTAGTGTGGCTTGACCAAACAGAATTTGCTTAAAGGCGGCGTCATCCAATACTAACTCAGCGTCTGCGGCTTTCGCTTTATCTAATTGAATATTACTTAAATTGCCATTAGACATTTCCACATAGTAATAATCACTGGTTCCCTTTAAATTAATACTCATGGTAAACGGTGTATGTTGTGCTTTTAACGAGTCAACTTGAACTGCAATAAAGTCAAGTAACATACCTATATCCATTTCAGAAACAACATCCGCAGATGCAGATTTTGGTGCTCCAGGCGATACTTTGCCTAAGCGCAACTCTTGAGCCCCCGTTAAGTATATGTTGCGCCAACCAGCGCCTTCTGCTTGGTAGCCAAGTTGCTCATAGGTATCAGCGAGCAATTTCCTTGCCAGCATGTTATCTGGCTCTGCCATTACCACCTTATTGAGTGCTGTTGCAACAAAGCGGTATTCTCCATTATTAAAGTCTCTTGTAGCCTTTGATAATACCGCTTTCCCTCCCCCCATATATTCAACAAACTTTTTCGCTTCTGCTTTTATTGGTAACGGATTAAGATTTGCTGGATTCATATCAAAGTAGCCTAGGTACATATTGTACACAGCTCGGGCATTATGGGAATAAGTACCATGATAGCCATTGGTATGCCATGACTTAAAAATACTCTCTGGCATGACTTTATAGATTGCATCCCCCATATCTTGCAGCACATAACCATTATTTGCCAAACGTAATGTTTGGTTATGGGTAAAGCCATAAGCATCACGTTGCATTTTCAAATATTCTTGAATTTCTTGGTTGCCCCAGATAGGCGAAGAATGTGAACCAAAAAGTGTTTCAACATCATCACCGAAATAATGCAACATTTCATTTATCGCTTTTGACCATTTCAATGAATCACGCACTTTAGCACCACGCAATGTATAAACATTGTGCATTCCATGATAAGTAACTTCACCTGTCCATAACGCTTTCATTGAAGGGATATAAGTCACCATTTCCGATGGTGCTTCTGTACCTGATGCATCTAAAAATACCATTTCGATGCCATCAATAGTCAAAGTTTCTATTTTACCTTGATGATTTAATTCATAGTCGGGTTTCACATAGGTTATTTCACCATAAGCAATCCCTTTAGAAAGTGCGGCATCTACTATGCCCTGTTCGCTACGTTCTAATGTTGCTCCATATTGATAAGCAGCACGACGAGACATGGCATTACCTGCTAAGACGTTTTCATCAACCGCTTCTTTAGTGATATTTTTTGAGCCATATACTTTTACCTCAGGAAACGCTTCTTGGATCGCTCGAGCTCCACCAAAGTGATCAGCATGTGAGTGAGAGTAAAGCATAGCAACAATAGGTAACTCTTTACCTGTTGGTACATTTTTAAAGAAAAACTTAAGGACTTGCTCAGCGGCTTCTTTTACCGTCAGTACATCATAAACAATCCAGCCAGATTCACCTTTAATAAAGGTTAACGAAGCTAAATCAGCACCACGAACTTGATAAACCTTACCAGGCAATACTTCATATAGACCTTTAGCTCCTTGATTTAACACGGCTTGACGCCAAAGTGATGGGTTAACGGTTTCTGGAGCAGCATCAGCACTATCTAAGTCAATAAAGTTAAAGCTATTACGAATAATATCACCAGTTTCTTGGTCAAACTCAGCAACTAACCCTTTATTATCATTTTCAAAGGCTCGCATATCATTAAAGTTAAGCTTAGCGGCAAGGTTTTTGTTTGCCTGTATTGTAGCGCTAGTCGCTGGCTTTCCATTAACATTTTTTAGATTTAACGCGTGCTCATCTGCACTTGCGTACGTTGAAGATAGCGCTATTGATATAGCCATTACTGTAATTTTTCTATTCATTCCTTGTCGCCTTATTGTTGTTACACTTCAATAATACTACTAAATTTTCCAAATCAACTTAAGCTATTTCTATACGATAATCATCTGAGTAATGCAATAGTCGCTATATAAAACTCTTCATATAAAACAATGCCAAGGAAGGCACGTTTTCAACTTACACTTTTTAAACAAACTTTGTTGGAATTTGATCAACTTAAAGCCATCTCATATGTAACAATACTTATCACCGAAAGATAAAATTTCCCTATTAAGTTCAAACTATTATAAGAAATTTTCAATGTCAGCTTCAAAGACCCTAACGCCGACTATTCCACTATGGGCAAGGAGAATTAAATGAAAAAAGCTATTTTTTTACCTGTCATATTATTAGCCTCCAGCTATGTACATGCACAAGATGAAATCCAATGGGACAACGCCTCGGTTTCTTATTTATCCTCTGATGAGGGTGGTAGAAATTTCATCCGCTGGGATAACGCATCAATTTCTTATCTATCCTCTGATGAAGATGGTAGAAGCTTCAGTGGTTACGCAATAGCAGGGACAAAACTCTTCAGTGAAAACTTTTTTGTTACAGGTCAATATTCTACTGTTTCAGATAGTGTCGGCCTGCCAGGTGATAAATATGACTTAGATATTAATAGGTTTTCAATTGGACTAGGTTATCGTTATACATTATTTAGCAAGACTGATATGTTTGCGGTGCTATCATACCAAGATAAAGAAGTTAAAGGCTCTGGTTTAATCACAGGTGCTGATGAAAACTATAATGGTCAAGCATTAATGCTGGGGATTCGCTCTTTGGTCACCGATAATATCGAGTTAAGTAGTTCAATAAACTATTCAACGCTGCCTTACACTTCTAAAGGTGGCTTTAATGTCTCAGCCAAGTATTACTTTACTCATAATTTTGCCATTGGTGCAGGCTATGAACAGCTTGATAATATTGATACCTTAAGCATTTCAGCTTCTTACTTTTTCTAATAAATGAGCATGCTAATAGCTCAATTAAAACTAGGGTTAACTCAACAAGGTTTATAGGTTAACCCTTGCTATTGAACTTTTAATAGATTTCACCACTTCTCGAACACAGGCTAAGCGAGAATAACCTGAACGCACTACAAGTGATATTTGCCTAACCGGTTGTGGCTCAGTAAAGCCTATATAATTTATCATATTTGAGTTGGCTAAGTTTAAGGTAGCCAGTTTAGGCAACAAGGTAATACCTCGGTTACTCGCCACCATATAACGTAAGGTTTCTAAGCTGGTGGCGCGAAAGCTTTGATCTTCTTTCACTCCTGCCATAAAGCAATAACCCATCGCCTGCTCTCTTAAGCAATGACCATCTTCTAGGGTAAGCACTTCAAACGCCTTTAGCTTATCAAAACTTAACTGTTTAGTATTTGCCAGAGGGTGTTTTGGCGAGGTTGCCAACACCAGAGGCTCAGCAAATAAGTCATAACGCTCAAATGATGCCATTTCCTCAAGCCAAGGTAATATCAGGACATCAAGCTTGCCTTCTTTTAACTCTGTTAATAAATTCTGGGTTTTATTCTCATGAAGGAAGAAGTCAATATTTGGCAGGTTTTCATTGAGATCAGCCATAATGTGTGGCAATAAATATGGAGCAAGTGTAGGAATTAAACCAATATGAAGATCGCCTGCCAAAGGATCTAACAACGCCTTAGCAGCTAGTTCAAAGTCATCTGCAGCTTGTAATACTTGCCGAGCTTGCCCTAATAATTGCTCGCCTGCTGGCGTTAACATAACCTTGCGAGTTTCGCGCTCCACTAAAGTCAAACCAAGTTGCTCTTCTAGCTTCATTAATTGCCCGCTTAAGGTTGGCTGACTCACAAAACACACTTTTGCCGCTTTACCAAAGTGCTTATGCTCGGCAATAGCGGTTAAGTATTGCAAATCTCGCAGCTTTATCATAGCCAAATCCTATCAGTTAAATACAAACAATCAATTTTATCTATATTAACAAGCCATTTATGATGAATACATAACTTTTTAGCAGATTTAATCCATAACTTGCCTTCAGCAAGCAGCCTAGAGGAATAAGCACATGACCAAGATGAATTTACTAGCACTCGCCCAGCAGCAAAGTACAACAGTGTCAACCAACACACCACTAAGTGACATAGTAGCCACACTCAGCACTATTGCCATAAACTCACTACCCGTGCTTAATGAGCAGAAGCAGTTAGTTGGCCTAGTAAGCGAGCAAGATTGTCACAAGGCGTTATTGATGAGTAGTTATCACTGTGATAAACCCGTAACGGCTATTGATATTATGCAGCAAAATCCATTGACCATCACAGCGCAACAGAGTATCGCTGATATCGCCATACAAACAGTCGAGTTAGCACAAGATAGCTTTCCACTCATTCACAAGGATCATTTTGTTGGTTCAATTAGCCGAACAAACATTTTATCAGCGCTTAACAATAGCCTTTCACTGTGCAGTTAAAGCTATGAGGTTATTCACCGCACAAAAAAACAGGCCTTATAAAAGGCCTCAGACTGATGACAAAGTCCTAGACAGTAGTCTAGGACTTTGATCTAATAAAAACATGGAAAATTACAAAAATTAACCATGTTAAGAGAACCTTCCCCGCAACAACATGAACTCGAAATGGTCACGCTAGACCAGTTAGTTCCAGCCAACCATCTAGTTCGTAAACTCGATAAGTATATTGACTTTGAGTTTATTCGAGATGAAGTCAAAGACTTATATTGCACTGATAATGGTCGTCCTCCGGTGGAGCCAGTCCAGCTATTTAAAATTATGCTACTTGGGTACTTATTTGGTATTAAAAGTGAGCGCCAAATCATCAAAGACATCGAAGTAAATGTCGCGTATCGATGGTTTCTCCGCATGGGGCTTACCGAGAAAGTTATCGATGCCTCAACACTTAGTCAAAATCGTATTCGTCGTTTCAATGGCACAGATGTATTTGAACGTATATTTAATCACATCGTCCAACAAGCCATTAAACATGGTCTAGTTGGGGGCAAAACCTTATTCACCGACAGCACACACTTAAAAGCAAACGCCAATAAACGAAAGTTCACCAACAAGCTCAAACCCGTCTCAACCAGTGCCTATATTAAGCAAATCAACAAAGCTGTGGAGGCAGACCGTAAAGCGGCTGGAAAAAAGCCACTCAAGGATAAAGGCTATTGTGAGATAAAGCGGAATAAGGTAAGTAAAACCGATAGTGATAGCGGTTATATGCACCGAGATGAAAAGCCAAAAGGTTTTTTCTACCTAGACCACAGAACCGTAGATAACGACTATAACATTATTGTAGATACGCATATTACGCCAGGTAATGTCCACGATTCTCAACCATACATTGCTCGCCTTGATGCCATTGAAAATCGCTTTGCACTATCCCCTGAATTTGTTGGTATTGATGCAGGCTACTTCACAGCGCCCGTCTGTTTTAATCTGGAACAACGTAACATCCAAGGGGTGTTTGGTTACCGTCGTCCTTCACGAACGAAGAATGCCATTAAGAAAAAGCACTTCAAATACGACGAGAAAGCAGATACGTATACCTGCCCGCAAGAGCAAACGTTAATCTACTCGACCACCAGTCGAGAGGGTTACCGAGAATATCATTCTGACCCCAAGGTATGCGTTAATTGCCCTCAATTAAAAGATTGCACTAAGAGTAAAAGTCATAAGAAAGTGATAACACGCCACGTAATGGCTGCGAGTCAAGATCGGGCTAATGAATTTCGCTTAACAAGCCTTGGTAAATACCTTTACAAACGACGATGCGAAACCGTTGAAAGAAGTTTTGCTGATGCAAAGCAACACCATGGTCACAGGTATGCAAGATACCGAGGTAAGCATAATGTTCAAATGCAAGCATATATGGCTGCGGCAGCACAAAATATGAAGAAGATGGCAATGACGCTATCAAATATTCCCCAAATAATGGCAATCTAAAAAGGATAGCCCTTTAAAAGCTCAATTCGAGACATTAACACGCCAAATAGGGAAGATAAGCCCCAAACAAGTCCAGAAAAACCAAATAAAATAGAAAAGACGTGGCTAGAAAAATATCGAGATCGCAGCCTACGGCTGCTCATAAAAGACAAACCCCGAACAGAATGACGGGGTTTGTCAGTAATCTGAGGCCTTATAAAAGGCCTGTTTTACGCTATCACTTACTGGGCTTAACTCGGCTGCCCTAAACCGCAAAGGGGTATTTTATAGCTTCATGACACTGATACCCTTCCACTTCAAAATCATCCATAGTCACCCAAGTTTCTAAATCTTTCAGGGTTTTGATATCTGGATTAATATTTAACTTGGGCAAAGGTAAAGGCTCACGTTTTAGCTGCACATCGCGCATCAACTCAAGTTGATCTTCATAAATATGGGCATTAACAATTTTATGATAAGCCATACCGGCTTTTTTACCGGTAATTTGCGCTATCAAAGCTAAGAAAGTAAACACTTGAATTTGATTAAAGTTAAGCCCTAAAGGCACATCACATGAACGCTGAAAGCTCGTCAAATACAGAGTATCACCTAATAAAGAGAAGTTGTGAGTATGCATACATGGGCGCAAACAGCCCATATGAAATTCTCCCGGATTATAAAAGGTCATGATTTCTGCGCGATCATCAATACCATTTGTCAGGTTATCAACAATTTTTTGTAGCTGGTCTATAGTGCCGCCATCTGGTTTAGCCCAAGCTCTACCTTGAATACCATAAACTCGCCCCATATCATCCTCGCCTTTACGATGAGGATTGTTCAGCCATGACTCATTTAAATTAGCATTAGCATCCCATGTTTTCGTACCTAGTTTGCGAAAATCAGCCGCATTATCATAACCACGAATATAACCTAAAAACTCAGCAATCGCTGATTTAAAATAACTCTTACGCGTGGTGATCATCGGAAATTCATTAGCACCAACATTGTACTCCAGATCGGCATTAATTACCGTTAGGCAACGCTTACCTGTGCGCTCATTTTCAACCCAAGTACCTTCATCGATAATTCGTTGGCATAAATCTAAATAAGCACGCATTATTTCGCTCCTTTTAGTGTTTGTTTTTCTTTTTGATTACTTGAACTACTCGAGGCAATATTAGCTTTCTCTTGGTGTAAATAACCAATATAGATAATGGCAATACCGGCAAGTATCATAGGAATACTTAAAATTTGCCCTTTGGATATAAATGAAAAGTACAAACCTAAATGCGCGTCTGGCTCCCTAAAGAACTCAACAAAACTTCTAAAGACACCATAGCCAATTAAAAACGCACCGGATGCTAAACCTAAGGTTCTTGGCTTACGCATAATAATAAAGAGGATAGCGAATAAGACCACACCTTCTAAAAAGAACTCGTATAACTGCGAAGGGTGACGCGGCACTTGCAGCGGATCCGTTGGAAACACCATAGCCCAAGGAACATCGGTTTGACGCCCCCAAAGCTCAGCGTTAATAAAGTTACCTAAGCGTCCCATACCTAAACCAATGGGCACAAGTGGCGCAACAAAATCGCCCACTTGCAAGAATTTTTTCTTAGTCTTACGGGCAAATAAATAAATAGCGAAAATAACACCAAGTAAGCCACCATGAAATGACATGCCTCCTTGCCATATTTTCAATAAATACAGAGGGTCAGCCAAAAAGTAGTCAAACTGATAAAACAGCACATAACCAAAACGACCGCCTAAAATAACCCCTAAAAAGCCATAAAATAATAAATCGCTGACCTGCTCTCTTGTCCATAAGCCATTACTTTTATCGGCCGCTTTATTGGCAATAAACATGGCGGCAATAAAACCGATTAAGTACATAGTACCGTACCAACGCAGCGCAACAGGGCCTATACTGAAAATAACCGGGTCAATAACGGGAAATTGTAAATACTGATCTGACATGTGATTTCCATAAACATACTAAGTTTGAAAACTTAATAAAATGTGAGTATTAATATCGCAAAAACTGCCACTGATTATACCGATTTAGCGACGAATGTCCTTAGCTTTACCTGCTATTTTTGTAAATGTTTACATCGAGCAGTACTTAAGAAGCAATCATTTCAATGGCAACAAAAATCAAGAACACCGCAAAACATTTTTTCAGGGTTTTAACTGGCAATTTACTGGCAAATTTAACCCCTAAAGGCGCAAGCATTGATGAGCTAATAATAACACCTAGCAGTGCCGGCAAATATATATAACCAAGGCTCCATTGTGGTAGCGCATCTTGACTTAACCCGGTAATGATATAACCAAGTGAGCCAAAAAGTGCCACCAGCACACCGCATGCGGTGGCTATACCTATGCTATGCCTTAATGGCATACCAAAATAACTCAATGCAGGCACCAAAATCGCACCGCCAGCCATGCCCATTAAGCTAGCAATAATTCCCGTTAGCCAACTTATGCCTTGTAACACTAACTTTGACGGTAATTCACGCTCTTTTTGACTAGAGATTGATAGCAACATATAAGTTGCTAGTAAAATAACTACAGAGGCAAAAAAGGTTTTTAGAGCTTGCGTTGATAAAGCATCAGCAATAAATGCCCCCATTAACGCGCCAATTGCCACTAGCATCATTAAAGGCTTAGCCAAATGCCATGGAATATTATTATTCTTATGATGCGCCAACGCTGCGCTAGAAGAAGTAATAACGATTGCCGCTAAAGATGTGCCTAATGCTAACGGCATAACTACAGTTTCATTCACCCCTAATTGAGGTAATAAATACACCAAAGCAGGTACAACAATTAAGCCACCACCTATACCTAATAGGCCGGCAAGAAAACCCACCACTGCGCCTAAAGCAATGCAGGATAAAAAAACAATGAATATCATAGAGGTTGTAATTTATATAAGGATCAGAAAATGCTAAAAACCCGCACGAATAAAGCCACCTAAGCCTAGCTGCTCAAGCTGCTCATTCAAATAATCGTGAACTTGCTTAACGGTACTGAGAGTTAGCACGTGAGCTAATATTGCTTGTGCCTGAGAAAACTGCACATGACGAATAATCCACTTTATTCGCGGGACATTGTGAGCGTTCATGCTCAGTTTATCAAAGCCCATTGCCAGCAATAATAACGCCCCAGAGGGGGCTGAAGCAAGCTCACCACATAGACTAATTGGTACTAACAAGCGCGCAGATTCTTGCGCTATGTTATTAAGGGCTCTCAGCACTGCCGGATGAAAGGCATCATATAAATTAGACACTTGGCTGTTATTACGATCAACGGCCAATAAGTACTGAGTTAAGTCATTACTACCGACAGAGAAAAAATCAACACGCTTGGCTAAATCTTCTAATTGAAAAATAACCGACGGCACTTCCAGCATGATACCAATTTTAGGTCGAACTAATTGCTGAGCAATCTTCTCAGCTTTTAACTCTGCTTTCTCATCAGCAATTAACTGTTCTAAAATATCTGCTTTTAATTCCGCTTTAAGTTCAAAGTATGCTTGATTAATCAACCTGATAGCTTCATCAACTTCTTCAACACTGGACACCATAGGCAGCATAATTTCTAAGTTACCTAGCCTTTGGTTGGCTCGCATCATAGCGCGCACTTGCACTAGAAAAATTTCCGGGTGATCCAGTGTAATACGTATACCGCGCCAACCTAAAAAAGGATTATCTTCTTGAATAGGAAAATACGGTAGCGATTTATCTCCGCCAACATCAAGGGTGCGCATAGTAACCGCATGTTTTGGAAAAGCGCTCAGAACATCTTTATAGAGCTTAGTCTGCTCATGCTCAGAGGGAAAACAACTGCGATTCATAAACGGAATTTCAGTACGATATAAGCCAATACCCAGAGCGCCTAACTTAGACGAGTGCTCAACACCTTCTGATAAACCAGCATTAAGTTGTAACTCAACCGCACGGCCATCAGGTGTAATACAAGGCTTATTGGCAACCTGCATCACCTTTTCAGTTAAGGCTTGCTCTTGATTTAATAAATGCTGATATTCGCGGCGTAATACCTCATCAGGATGAATATAAAGCTCACCACTGTAACCATCAATAATGGCAAATTGCTGATGTAATTGCTCTATGGCCACTAAATTAACGCCCATAATGGCAGGAATATTTAATGAGCGTGCTAAAATAGCCGCGTGAGAGTTATTAGAGCCAGATAAAGAAATAATGCCTTGCAAGCCTTTATGCTGATATTCAGCAAGCATAGATGCCGTCACATCTTGCGCAAGCAGTATAAAATTATCAGGTAAATGTAAGGTTTCTTGCTCTTGTTGCCTAAGGTTGAGTAGCACTCGGTTGCCTAAATCTCTAATATCACTGGCACGCTCTTTTAAATAGCTATCTTCAATGGCTTCAAACTGAACAATATAATGCTCTACTACCAGCTTTAAAGCACTACCTGCTCGCCAACCTAAGGTGATTTTCTCTTTTATCTCCTGAACTAAACCTGTTTGTGCAAGCAACTGCAAATAAACATCAAAAATAGCTAAACTATCGTCTTTAATAAACAAGCTTAATTTATCACTTAACTGCTGAAAGTCTTTACGGGTTTTTTCTATAGCTAATTCAATACGTTGATGCTGTTTTACCGTATCTGCGCTTTTCTTTAACGCTACGGTGCTAATATCTGCTTGTGGTTGACACAAAACTATCGAACTCATCGCTATACCAGGCGCACCAGCAATGCCCTGCAATTGAGTCACTCGATTACTTGTTTCTTGCTGACTACTTAAAAGCTGCTTTACTTCGGCATTGGCAATAGCACTGGCTAGCTGTGCTGATAAGGTAACTAAAAAGGCTTCTTCGTTTTCAGAAAAGTGTCGCGCCTGCTTTTGCTGAATAGTCAAAATGCCAAGCACTTTGCGTTGATGAATAATGGGCGTGCCTAAAAAAGCATTAAGATCATCTTCTTGTACTTCGGGTGCGTGAATATAATCATGGTGTTCTTGGGCATTAGCAATATTTAATGGCTCTTCCCTTTGACCAACCAAACCAACTAAGCCTTCAGAAAAACCTATGCAGGTCTGCCCTAGCGAATCCTTTGCTAAGCCATCTGAGGCCATCAATAAAAAATGTTGGTAATGATAATCAGCTAAATAAATAGAGCAGCAATCAGTTTGCATGGCACGTTTAACTTGGCTCACCATACGCTGTAAAGCTTGCTGTAACTCATCTTCTTGGCCAAATTCTAAAACTATTCTACGCAGTGTTGATAACATTTTACTCCTTAAATGCTATTGGGGAATATTTTCCACTTCAGGCAAAAAAATAGCCTACAACTAAATTCTTTCAGAACTAAGTGTAGGCTATTAACTGTTAAACTATCATAGTAATAATGAGTGTTTAGGCGCGACGTTTACGCCTTTCATGACGTCTTTCCTGAGATGATGACATAGCCACATGGGCAAACTCTTTCATCACTTTACGGTAAACATCACGTTTAAAGGAGACAACTTGTCGTACTGGGTACCAATAACTCACCCAGCGCCAATCATCAAACTCAGGATGATTGCTATGCAACAAATTTATAGCTGACTCAGGTGCGGTGAGTTTAAGTAAAAACCATTTCTGTTTTTGCCCAATACACACAGGTTTTGAATCATGCCTTATAAAGCGCTTTGGTAATCTATATTTCAACCAATGTTTTGTTGATGACAGCACTTTTACATGCTCTGGTTTTAAGCCAACCTCTTCATATAACTCTCGATACATGGTTTGCTCGGCTGATTCGCCTTCATCAACGCCACCTTGCGGATACTGCCATGAATGTTGTCCATGACGTCGTGCCCAAAATACTTGTCCCCTGTCATTAATTATTACTATGCCGACATTGGCGCGATAGCCTTCGGCATCGATCACAGGAACTCCTGACAAACTTAAAAATTAGTTACTTAGATTCAACCACATTAACTGGAGTTGAGCAAATGTTAACTTTGATTTTTTTCGTTGTTAACAACATAATACGCCAACGCGCCATAACTATTTAGCATATCAACAACATTCTGTATGAATATCCCGCAATCTGAACAAGAACTTCTCCAACGCGCACAAAACCTAGCAGGGTTAACCTTAGCTGAAATTGCCAAGCAAGCAGACATAGCTATGCCAAAAGATTTAAAGCGCAATAAAGGTTGGATCGGTTTATTACTAGAACATGTGCTTGGCGCAAGTGCAGGTTCAAAGCCTGAGCCAGACTTTCCCCACCTAGGGATAGAATTAAAAACCCTGCCCATCAATGAGCAGGCAAAGCCACTAGAAACCACTTTTGTTAGTGTTGCGCCACTTACTGGCCTAGTAGGGATTAACTGGCAAAATTGCTATGTAAAAAAGAAACTGGCTCGCGTGCTCTGGGTGCCTGTTATCAGTAGTGCCAGTATTCCTTTAGCTGAACGTATGGTGGCTACGCCGTTTTTATGGTCACCTAGCCCAGATGAAGAAGCTTTACTAGCGCAAGACTGGCAAGAGCTTACCGATATGATAGTACTTGGGGATGTGGAAAACATTCACGGCAAACACGGCCAAGTCATGCAGCTTAGGCCAAAGGCTGCAAATAGCAAAGCGAAAACACAAGCATTTGATCGTAATGGTAAGCCCTTTATGACCTTACCTCGTGGTTTTTATTTAAAAATTAACTTCACACAAATGTTACTTCACAAGTATTTACGCGTAAATTAATGCCTTAACGTTTTAATGAATGAACTTTAATATGCTGCTGCATAACCGCTGTCTGTCCTGCCTCAATCTGCTGCCAATTGGTATTAGCCGCTTCTAAACAGACAAACTCGTGCTCACCGCCAGCGTGAATATCAGTCATAGCACTTGCCGTCTCAGTGCCAGGATTCCAAAGCACCCACTGAGAAGTGTTACTGTGTATCTCAATTTCTCTTTGCCACACTTTATCCTGCAAAACCATGGTATTACCACTGTGATAAATTCTATCTATTGGTCCTTGGCAATTTGGCAAAGACGCTTGGCTTTGTTTAAGCCCAGTTAATTTATCATCAAACGCAACGCCATCGAGGCGTTCAATAACAACATGTTCAGGGTGACTAACGTAAAAATAGCTGTGCAAGGCACCAGTATATTCTACTGGCTCATTGGCTAAATTAGTCATGATTAAACTTTGCTTAAAGTCTTTACCTAAAATAAAGTCCTGCTGTAAATGGCATTTATGTGGCCAAAGCGAGTGCTGATTTTCCCCTTGAAAGCTTAAACTAAGATAGACAGCCGTTTCATCAGCAGAAATAGCACTGACCTGCCAAGTAACTTGTCGAGCAAAGCCGTGGTTGCCGGCCTTTTGCTGCGCTGTTTGCTTATTATTTTCACCAAACCAAGGCCAGCATAGCGGAATACCACCACGAATAGCTTTGCCGGGTTCAAACAAAGAATCCTTACTTAACCAAAATAATTCTTGAGTGTTGCTTGGCTTATAGCTAAGTACTTGCCCAGCATATAAGCTTACTTGAGCGCTACAATGCTCATGTTCAATAGATAATAACTCAACGGTCTCATTAAGCACTGTTTTGGTTATTCGTGCATATTCATTGGAAAATAATACTTCACTCATCGCAGACTTCACTTTGCTTGAAATTTAGCTATTACTGATTACCACGCATATTAATGCTAACTTTTAATGATAGAAAGCATAAAAGCTTTCAGCCTTAGCAAACTAAAAATTCTTACCTAGTGATAAAAATACCGTACTTTCACCCTCAGAGGCGTAACCTAAACCTAATACCGCGGGGCCAAAGCTGGTATCGGTTCCCAAATATAAGCTACCCGAGGTAATAAGATCATCAAGCTTGACGCTTTCATTGATTTGCCAAACATTACCCGCTTCTATGCTAGCGCCCAAATAAATTGGCAATCCTGAGCCTCCGGGTACTTCGCGTCCTAAATCATATTGATAAGCTATCGCCGCAAACGCTTTATGAGCACCAATAAGGGCATCTTCTCGATAGCCAGATAAATTTAAAAAACCGCCCAACTCAGAAACGTGCACGGTAAAGTCAGTATCATTTTCAACCGTGGCAAATGAGGCTATCCCTAAAAATGAATGACCACGAACACTGACGGCTCCATGCCAATCAAGGGTAATTTCTACCGAGGTATCATCAACTGCCGAGGTTAATAATGGTGAGTAGCTATCTTCGCGCCACAGTACTTCAGCGGTGAATTTGCCGCCATTGGTAGGAAAGTTAATGCTATTTAATGAGTCATAAGCAAACTTAGCATAGCCACCATAACTGTCGTAGTCATAATCCCCCAAGGTTTCAGTATCTAATGATAAATCACCTTTTTCACCAACCACACCTAACTCAAAAATACCATTAAAAGAGTAATTGAAACCGGTACCAAGTTTAACCAAGCCATACTTATTAGTAATTTTAGTCTGCCGCTTTTTGGTCCTTTCCCACTTTTCTTGAACATACTCGGCACGAGCAATACCATAGTAGCGTTGGGCTTGATCTAGTGGTTGGTAAAACTCAGTAGCAAAAGCCGTTTCCCAGCCTAACATAAGCTCATTTAACCACTGGCCACCATTAGGGGTAACATCCGTAAGTTTATAAGCCATATTCAAGGTGGTAACTGAATGCTCAGAGAAGTCTGTTTGCAAGCTAAAGCCGAAATCAAAATAATTTGGCCCCCATGATTTTTCTTTGGTGTATAACTGTAAAATACGACCTTCATCAGTATCGACAAACTCAACACTAACTTGTTCAAACTTATCAAGGGCATAGACACGATCAATAGCAAGATCTAACGCCTCTTTACTGATAGAATCACCAAGCGCAATATCAAAATGTTGCGCAATAATATTATCAGGTACTTTAGAGGTGTTTTTATACTGAATTTCAACAACTTTTTTCGGCAACGTCTTAAACCAACGTGCCGATTTTTGCTGCTTATCAGTCAAATATTGAGCAAATTCTTGTTTACTTACGCTTAATGAGGTTAATTTCGCTAAATTATTCAGCGCTTCCTTTTCACCTAACTCTAGCGCCACAGGTAAAATAGACCAGTCGGTTGTACTTAAATCATCAATTGCTGGGCGAATTAGAATATCACGCTCAGGCGATAACAGCGCTTTTTGAGCCAAGCTAGTATTATTGGTTAAAATGGTAGATAACTGATTTAAGACCGCCACAGTACTGGTTAATTCGCTTTGCTCTGACAAAGAAGAGCCAATATCAACGGCAATGACAATATCTGCCCCCATTTGCTTGACCACATCAATCGGCATATTGTTGGTAATACCGCCATCCACTAGCATCTTATTATCAATTTCAACCGCGGCAACTATACCCGGCACCGCAGCCGAGGCTCTCATCGCTTGGTTAATACTACCGGATGCTAATATAACAGCTTGTGCGGTTGCAATATCAGAAGCGACAGCGCGATAAGGAATAGCTAAATCATCAAAACTATCAAAATATTCAATGGTATCAGTAGATTGTCTGAGTAACTGGTAGGCACTTTGCCCTAATAATAAGCCATGCGGAACTTTAAACTCACCCTCGCTATAACCTAAACGAATGGCAAGGTTATATTTATCACGCAATTGCTTATCCATAAACTGCAATGACTCTCGAGGAATAGTATCTGAGTAGCCATCATCCCAAGGCAAGTTAAGCATAATATCTTCAATATCTTTTGCTGAATAACCCAGTGCATACATGCCGGCAACATAAGCACCAATACTAGTACCAACAATATAATCAACAGGAATATTGTGCTTTTCTAATACCTTTAAAACACCAACATGAGCAGAGCCTTTGGCACCACCACCACTTAATACTAGCCCTATTTTTTTTCTTTCTTGCGCCTGCAAGTTAGTAGAGCAAATAAAAAAAACGACAATTAAAAGAGAGGAAATGAAACGCATGCTTTATCAACGGCGGTTAATGATAAAGCTATAGTAAAGTTAGGGTATTGATAATTCAAGCCTTATCAATACCCTAAAAAGGTGGAGCTGTTATTTGATATAAGCTCTTGGCATATCGCTTTCACTGGTATAGCGATCTCGCAAAGCATCCTGCCTAGATTTAGTGGAAACTTGCTTACCATTAATCCACATAGTGTCGACCTGAGTACTGATTTCAAATGGATCGTTACTCCACAATACTAAGTCGGCATCTTTGCCTACGCTAATACGACCGCTATTAAGCTTAAAGACATCGGCAACATTTGCGCTAACGGCCGCTAATGCTGAACTATGCTCTAAGCCATTTGCAACAGCAACACCGGCATCAAAACGTAATTGATTAATATTATGACTTTCACCACTGGTGGCAATAATCACCTTAACACCTGCTTTTTCTAGTTCAGCAGCCGTTGTTAGCGAGCCATGCAAAGAATCAAAGCTATTTGGTAAGTTATCAATAGTGCTAATCATCACAGGAACGTTAGCTTTAGCAATATCCTGACTTACTAATAACGCATCTCTAGCGCCTACTAGCACAAGGTCAAGTTGGTAACGCGCTTTTAACTTAAGTAAGGCTAAAATATCTGTTGCTCTGTCCACTTTAGCAAGTAGTGGTTTTTCACCGGCAAGTAATGCATTAACAACAACTTCCGATCGCTTAGGCTCTTTTTTGCTCTTCTTTTTACTGTCCTTAGCCGTTAATTTTTTGTCGGCATCTTCAAGAGTGTTAGCAAGCTTTTGTAAGGTTAATGCTCTAGAGCCTTTTGCTTTAGCGCCTAGCTCAACAATAACGCCATTATTACTAGCAATGACGCTATCAAAATCACCTGATAAATTAACCGCAAAGCTTTGCCCTTTAAACAGAGAATCGCCTCCTTTAGGCATGACAATGTTAGTGGTAATTCCACCTTTGCGCGTATAAGGAATAAGGCTGGACATAGGGTTAAAGGCTAAACTGGCATCAAAGGTAATATCAGCCTTTTTTGCCGCACCATCACGGCTATTAGCAACCGCGCCAACTTCAACTAACCCCAATAAATTATTTGAAGCGATAAAGCCTGGCGTTAACACTTTCCCTTTGGCATCAATGGTTTTATCTACAGATAATTGTTCAGGCAGTTCATCATTAGCATAAACCGCGGTAATTTTACCCTCATCAAATACCACAGTAGCATTCGATAAAATACCTTTGCTGGCAAGTGTATAAACTTCAGCATTGGTAATAGCGACAGATTCAGCCAAGGCATTGGCAGAAAAACATGCTAAAGCGAGTAAGCTAAACTGTGATAATTTTTTTGTCGCCTTGGCTGCGCCCACTAAGTTAGTCAGTGATTTATTATTGTTCATGATTATTTACCTGCCTTAGTTTGGCCTAACAAAAAGTCACTTTGCGCTTGATACTTGTCATCAAACTTATCAAATACCTTAGCACCATCGATATAAACTTGCTCTGCATGAGCATAAACACTAAATGGGTTACTGCTCCAAACAACAATATCGGCTTGTTTACCTTGCGCTATACTGCCAACTGAGTCATTAATACCTAAAGATTTAGCGGCATTGTAGGTTATCCACTTAATGGCATCTTCTTCTTTTAAATCAAAACCGTTTTCATTGGCGCGGTACATCACCTTGGCCGCTTCTTGATTTAAGCGCTGAATGGTAATAGCAGAATCTGAATGTACTACCGCACATGAGTTTTTCACGGCATCAACAATAGCAACATTTTCTTCAACCATATCGTAAGCTTCCATTTTAAAGCCCCACCAATCTGGCCACATCGCAGCACAGTTGCCGTTCTCTGCAAGTAAGTCCGCAATTTTGTATGCTTCAACACCGTGATGGAAGGTACCAGCGTGATAATTAAACTCTTTACTTAAGTCAATCATCACCGCCATTTCTTCTGCTTTATAACAGTGGTTATGGATTAATATTTCGCCCTCTAAAACCCCCATTAGCGTATCGAGTTCTAAATCACGTTTTGGTGCTTGAGGATTTTTACCAGCAGCATAATCTTTTTCATACTTTTCCCAAGCACGTTTATATTCGGTTGCAGCTAACCAAGCACTACGATAGCCAGCAACATTACCCATACGTGTTGACGGCAGCACTTTACGACTACCATAAACACGTTTTGGATTTTCACCACAGGCCATTTTTAAACCGTAAGGCGCATCTGCAAATTTCATCCCTTGCATGGTATGGCTTGGCACATTTCGTAGCGTTACACCACGACCACCAAATAAGTTTGCTGAGCCAGGTAATATTTGTAAGCTGGTAATACCGCCAGCTCGCGCGGTTTGAAAACCTGGATCTTGCGGCCAAATACTGTGCTCTGCCCAAACTTCAGAAGTATTTGGTGCCGTCATTTCATTGCCATCAGAGTGCGACTCTACTTTAGGGCTTGGATAAACCCCCAAATGTGAGTGCACATCAATAATCCCCGGAGTAAGCCACTTGCCTTGTAAATCAATTACAGTAACACCCTGCTCATTAAGATCTTGGCCTACTTTTGACACTTTACCATCGCGCACTAAAACATCAGTATCATTAAGGCGTTCGCCTGTGCCCGTTAATACTGTCGCATTAGTAAATAAAGTATCTTGATGAGCCAATGCCTTATAAGTGCTCGGGTACGGGTTTTTATTAATCGTGACTTTGGCGTCTTGTTTCTCTTGCGGTAAACAAGCAGTTAACGATAAAGAAATAACGCTAACCGACAGTAGGCTTTTGCGAAAACGCAGCCCAGATAGGTTTATTGACATATGGCTTCCTTTGGAATTACTTAAGCGAGTTATGATTATAATTAACCTCAGCTTCACATAAACTATGCGTTTCTAGCAGTTATTTTTACTGACTTCTGGGTTACTTTGAAGTGAAATAGCTGACTATTCCTACTTCAAAAAGCCTTGAACTCAGACAAAAATACCTAGCTAAAAATCAAAAATAGCCATAAATCATTATTGTGCTTGAGTTTTGCACTATTTCTTATGTAAACCTGAGGTTAGGTAGATATTTTTTAGCTTATTATGAAAAAGTCATAACAACAAGCGCTAGGCGATAAAATACCCCTAGCGTGAGATTAGCGGTGGTAACAACTAGTTAACACAGATATTAGGAGGAATATTTTTCAACGCATAAACTATCAGCAACCACAACTTTGTTACGGCCTGATTTTTTTGCCTGATATAAAGACTTATCGGCATGGGCAATAAAGGTTTCCGCATTGATAAACTGCTCAGCATGCCACTGACTTACGCCAATACTTACCGTTAAGGAAACTTGATTACCATCCACCTCAATTTCCAACTCAGCAATACTTTTACGTAACCGTTCAGCAAATTGTTTCGCACTATCTAGCGAGGTATTTGGCATAACAATAACAAACTCTTCACCACCTATACGAGCTACCACATCCGTGTTTCTTACCGCTTGTTTGCAGGTGCGATAAAACATAATAAGCACTTCATCGCCAACAACATGGCCATAGGTATCATTAATTTGCTTAAAATGATCTATATCTAGCACCATAATTGAAAGCGGCCTGCCATGCTCATTAACATTGGTTATTTCTCTGCCTAGTACGTCATTAAAGTGATGCCTGTTAACCGCACCAGTTAAGGCATCCGTTAGGGCAAGTTGTTGGAAATGGTCTTGCTGAGATTTTCGGTACTGAATTTCTTTTTGTTGATCGCTCACCCGAGCCTTGTAGATATCAGCCTGCATTAACTTACGACGTAGCTTCTCGTAAGCCTTTTGCATCGCCGCTATTTCATCATTAGAAATAATATGCGTAAACTGAATATGAGTCTGCCCTGCTGACATATCATTTAATGCATAAGTTAACTTTCTCACAGGGCTGATAATGGAGTAATTAAGTACTAACGCAAATAACGTAGATAAAACAAAAAAGCTCACTAAAGCGACAAGCACCCAAATATAAGTCGTTTCAATACTATCGGCTTCCTGTTGCACTTTTTTGTTAAAATCAGCAATCAATTGCTCTGTGACTAACTTGATATTATCAATTTCGTTTGACATCACAATGAACCACTGATTACTACGTTCATCGCTCGCATAAGAGTGCACTACATTTTGATAAAAGTGATCAACTAATTGTTGTTGTGTTTGTTCATTACAATAATCAATACAGATCTGCTTTTGCTCTTCACTGGCTGAATAGCTAAAGTCTCTTAAGGCGTTAAGTTGCTTACCAACAAGCATGCTAATGGCTGAATTATCATAAATACTGCGGTAATCTTCTTGTAGAAGATCCATGCCTGTAGCCCTAATTTGCCCCATATACTCTTTAAACAGCAAAATGGCATTAATGGCTGAAATATCATTAACTAACTGCGAACCCGCATCAACCCGAATAAGACTTTCAGAAATTGATAACAGCTGGGATATTAAACGGGTATAAACAAAGTTACTTTCTTGAACAGAAACCACGCCCTTATCCAGTAATAATCGGTGCTCATGTAAGGTTTTAATTGCTTCACGGGCATTTTGTGCATACTGGCTAATACTTTGTTTTACTTTGTCATCAACATGTAAGTCCATAAGTAATAAAAACTTAGCCAGTTTTGCGTCGGTAATTATTCGCCGCTTTGCTAATCGCTCAGAGAATTCTTGATAATTTGAACTAGCATAACCACTCGATAGACCACGCTCTGACTGCAATGAATGACTAGTAGTGTTTACTTGCGCAACAACCGTATTTAAGCCGTACAATAAAGAAACATTTTGATAACGCAGATAACTGTCTTTAAGTAACACAAAACACAGTACTAACAGTACAATAACCGGAGATAAAGTGGTTAAAAATACCCGCTGACTAATAGAAATATATTGCGCTAACTTTTTCGAGAAAAAGCGTAAAAATGGATGCTTGCTCTTTTTGTACTCTTGATACTCAAGAATCTTATTGTAGCTATGCAGCGCAGGAACAAAGTCTAGGTCTTCTTGTAATATATGTTCTAACAACCAACGTTGTAGATAGTCGGTAATTTCATTGCTGATTTCATCTGAGTTTTGCGATAGCCATTGTTGCTTCAAGACAGCGATTTTTTCAACAAAGGCAAGGTGGCTACGTCTATGAGCCTCTATCTCTTTATAGCCAATTTTTTCTAGTAGCGCTTCTTCCTTAGTAAAATGTTGAATTACATAATGTTCTAATTCAGAAAACGTTTCCTCAACCACCGAAAGAGAAGCCTGAGTATTTTTACTATCAACCAGTTTTGCAAGGACAGAGATTATCTTTTTATGATCCTCATCGATGGCATCTACGCCAACACTCATCCCTTCATTCCAAACTAACTTCGTCATCTACACTGCTACAAATTACATTCGTGATTACACAACTTTATCTTTTGCTCTTACTCTATAGGGGAGTCTTCAACTAAATAGAGAGCCTTCAACTAAATAGAGAGTCTTCAACTAAATAAAAAGCCTTCAACTAAATAAAAAGCCTTCAACTAAATAAAAAGCCTTCAACTAAATAAAAAGCCTTTAACTACATTAACGCCTGTAAGTTAGAAGATAAAGTCATAAATTATCAGGCAACATTATAAAATACTGGTGAATAAAACAACTATCAGGGCGCGCTTTTACGAGCAAAGACCGATGAGATCAAAGCATTGAGTTTTTTATATCGAAAACTGAGTAAAATTAAGGTAATGGCGAAATAAAAAATAGGTGATGTCAGCTCTGATTTAACCGACCAATAAAAATGCACGGCAACTAAAATGGCAATAAGATAAATGACATTATGTAGCGCTTGCCAACGTTTTCCCATCCGGCGTTTAATGCGCGAAATTGAGGTGACGGCTAAGGCGGTTAAAGCAATAAAAGCCAACATGCCTATAGTGATATAAGGACGCTTCACCACCTCTGCAAAAAATAGCGCTAAATCCAACTGCAGATCAAAAAGCATAAAGTTTAAAACATGTAATAAGCCATAAAAAAAGCTGTATAAGCCTAACAAGCGCTTAACCTGCATTAAGTACCCTTGCTTAAATCGCTTAGCTACTGGTGTTACCGCTAAGGTGATTAACAGTAAATTAAAAGCGCCTATGCCAGTAAAATGTATTAACCGCTGAACAACATCACCTGATATTTGTGCGGTAAAGGCAAGGTAATATATTTGCACCACAGGCAACAAGGCTAATATATGAATAATCACCTTTAACCCTGTTACTTTAGCGCTACTAGAAAGTTTGTTACTAGGCGCGGCTTTGCTTAATTTCACTATGGTCATATCGCTACACTAATAAAACTGACTTAAATTCATCTTTTGATACATATCAGCGACCTGCTCGCCATAGCCATTAAAAGGCAAAGTATCTATGCGCTTAGCGGCAAATAAACCTGCGCCAGTAATGCGACGCTCACTTGCTTGACTCCACCTTGGGTGGTCGTGATTCGGATTGACATTGGCATAAAAGCCATATTCTTGAGGGGCTAAATCATTCCATGTTGTTGCCGGTTGATGCTCAACAAAGCGAATACCAACAATAGATTTAATGCTTTTAAAGCCATATTTCCATGGCACAACTAAACGAATTGGCGCGCCATTTTGCGGCGGCAGCGTTTTTCCATATAAGCCAACACTCATAAGCGTTAATGGATTGCTTGCTTCATCAAGCCTTAAGCCTTCTTTATAAGGGTAGCTAATTCCGCCACCTAAACGCCTATTGGTTTGTCCTGGCATTTGCTCAGGATCATACAAGGTTTCAAAAGCGACATACTTTGCCTTTGACGTTGGCTTTGCTTTGGCAATTAATTTCGCCAAAGGGAAACCTAACCAAGGAATGACCATTGACCATGCTTCAACACAACGTAAGCGATAAATACGCTCCTCAATGGCAAACATTGAAAATAAATCATCGTAATCTAAGGTAATGGGATTTTCGCACTCACCTGTGACCTTTAACTGCCAAGGGTTTACTTTAAATGATTGTGATAACTGCGCTGGCTGCTCTTTCTTTGCGCCAAATTCATAAAAGTTATTATGAGAAATAACTTTTGCTTCATCGGTTAAAATAAGTGAGCTATTTTGACTATCCGCTTTGTACTTTAAAGGCGTGGTTTTAAACTGAGACTGCTTTTCATCACTAAACCAACTGGCATAACTTTGATTGCTGGCACTGGCTAATAAAGCCCCAGCCCCTAAAAAGCCAAACTGTTTTAATAATTGACGACGCTGAAGATATACCTCTTCATCGGTAACGTGTGATTCTTTGATATCACTGCGACGTGTAAGCTTAATAAGCATAGATGTGCCTAATAAAATAATGATAGATTAATTCATTAGACACGAAGTGCTGAGAAAAAATTTCTCAAATAGTGGAATTTAGGCGGCTTTTGTTAATTGCTGCAAATGAGCAACCACATCACTTGACTCATAAAGCCATTGCACCTTGCCGTCTTCATGTTCAATACGTAAACAAGGTACAGTACGCTTACCACCTTCGCGGATTAATTCTTCGCGAAAATCATTGTTGCCATTAATATTACGCAGTTCAATTTTTAAACCTTCACGCTTCATGGCACGGCGCACTTTAACGCAAAATGGGCAACTTGGTAGTTGATATAAGCTCAGGTTTTGCGTTTTCTCATCCAACGTTGCTTGCTCTTGAGCAGGACGCTTTGGTGATCTAGGTGAAAAGATAAAATTAAGTAATAATATCAAACGACCAATGGGCCAACGAATAATAGACATCAACATAGTTATAACTCTACTCAAATAAAAACCGCGCGATTTTAGCATAAAGTCGCGCGGGTGTATAAAAATAATATTCGGCTAAATCCAGTGCTAACAACTCAGTGCTAAAAACTTAATGTTAAAAATGCTTTAGCGCTACCACATTAAATCATCAGGTATTTGGTAATCAGCATACGGATCATCTTCATCTACTGCTTCATCAGTCACTTTATCGTTTTGTACTAACACGACTTTAGCATCTAACTCAGCAAGTTTTGCCGCGGTTTCTGAGGTAACAATATAAGTCACATCATTTAAGCCACATAACGCAAGGCGACCATTTACCAAGGCTTGGTAGGTTTTATCATCCAATGCTAATTTTTTAATTTTATTATCAAAGGTGTAGTTATACTCCTGCTCGCCAGCAACATCACTAAGGTGATGGTGCTCAAGAATTTGTTTAATACGTAAACTTTGCTCTTTAGCTGCAAGTTGCTTTTTCTTTTCATCATTTAAGGCATTATCTTTAGCAAGCTTTTCTGCCTTACTTTGTTCAAGCTCTTGCTTAACCTTTTCTTGCAATGTCGCGTCATGGGCGACACCACTGCGTTTTTGTTTATTTTTCTTGCGTTTATCTGTATTTGCTTGACGTGCTTTTTGCTTGGTTGTTAACCCCGCTTTAAGCAACTGTTCTTGAAGAGATGCCATAAAAAAGACCTTAAATAACTAAATGAGCGTATTTTAACGTTAATAGTAAAGGATACAAGCCTACAATCCTATCTATCAATCTAGCAAAGCTGATACTCTGTCAGACAATAGTTCAAAGGTTGCTTGTCGCTGACTACTTGCTCGCCAAAGCATGCCTATATCTCGATAAACTTCCCCTTCCATAGGTTGAATAGAAAGCCCCTGCCCCATTCCTATACCTTTTTTAACCGCCATACTAGGTAAAAACGTAATACCTTGATGAAATGCCGTCATTTGTACTAAGGTTGCTAAGCTTGACGCAGAGAAGGAATTAATACGGCTAACATCTTTTAATTGGCAGGCTGAAATTGCATGCTCAGTTAAGCAATGCTCTTGATTAAGTAAAAAGACACTTTGCTCTGGTAAAGTAACGTAATCATAGCTTTTCAAAAAACTATCCACTTTATCGCTAGCGCCAGCAATAAAAAATGCGTCTTGACCAAGTACTTTTTCGACAAAGCCATGATTAGCTATAGGTAAAGCAAGAATTGCCGTATCAATATCACCTTGAGATAACTGCACTAGTAAGTTTTCCGTGGTGTCTTCACGTAAATACAGCTTAAGATCAGGTAAATGCTGTTGACACTCATGGACTAAATCAGTCAATAAATACGGTGCTATGGTTGGAATACAGCCAATACGAATACTGCCTGAATGCGGGCAACTTTGCTGTTTCGCATAATCAACTAACTCATTGGCACTAAGTAATAGTTGCTGCGCCATGGCGACAATACGCTTACCTTGAGAGGTGAAAACAAAGCTTTTGTGTTCTCTTTCAATTAATTGACACGCCAGTTGCTCTTCTAGCTTAGCAATCGCACTACTGAGCGTTGATTGGCTAACAAAACAGGCCTTAGCGGCATGATTAAAATGCTGGTGTTTATCCAGAGCCACAAGATATTGCAGGTGTTTAAGGTTAGGTAGCCTACTATGAGTAAGCGATACAGCACTATCCATAGGTACTCTATTAGTAAATAACAAGTTGGCGCTTATAGTAGCAAAGCCAGTACAATTCACCAAAAGTTCTCTTTCTTTCTGCATTTAGATACGTTATGGTGATTATGCTCAAATTATATATAGCTAGGTGGTTACTTAAGAGCAATGACCAAACTATATGCATAATAATATTAATAAATAGGAAAGAAGTATGTCTCAAGCAACCGCACGTCATCTATTAGTTGATACCGAGGAAGAGTGTTTAGCGATTAAAGCTGAAATTGAAGCAGGTAAAGATTTTGCTGAAGCGGCTAAAGATCACTCAACTTGCCCTTCAAATGCTCAAGGTGGTGACTTAGGTAGCTTTGGTCCAGGACAAATGGTGCCAGAGTTTGACAAAGTAGTATTTTCAGCGCCATTAAATGAGGTACAGGGACCTGTACAAACTCAATTTGGCTACCACTTATTGGAAGTAACCTCTCGTAGCTAATCTTAGCTAATCCATTCAAAAACAAAAAAGCCACAACCTAGGTTGTGGCTTTTTTATGCGAGAAATTTAGTAACTTGCTTAAGTTTGCCTAAGCAAACATGCCTTTCATCATCCAGAAGAAGATAATTGATAAGCCAGCACCTACAGGTAAGGTAATTACCCAAGATACAACAATGTTACGAACAACACCTAAGTTAATTGCCGCAATACCACGCGCCATACCAACACCTAATACAGCACCAACTAATGTTTGCGTGGTTGAGATTGGTAAACCAGCACCTGATGCAATAACTACGGTACAAGCAGCAGCAAGCTCAGCGGCAAAACCACGACTTGGCGTTAAATGGGTAATGCCTTTACCTATGGTTGCGATAACTTTATGACCAAAAATAGCCAGACCAGCAACAATACCAAAACCACCTAAAGGTAGAATCCACCAAGCTAATGGTGATTTAGCAACAATCTCACCTTCATTACCAACAATACTAACAACTGCAGCTAGTGGACCAATCGCATTAGCAACATCGTTTGAACCGTGAGCAAACGCCATACAACATGCCGTTACCACCATTAAAATAGCAAATACTTTCTCAACATTAACGTAGTGCGCTTCTTTAGCAACATTTTCGTCAAACTTAAGTTTAGCAATAAATACTTTACCAATAACGGCAACAATAACAGCAGTTAATATTGCGTATATGTAGGCTTCTGTACCATCAATATGTAGATTTAAGTGCTTTAAACCTTTTTTGATGGTCACTAAGGCTAAGACAAAACCTGCTAGGAACATATACAAAGGCACCCAGCGCTTAGCTTGCTCTAGCGGTTTTTCAGTATCAAAAATTAATTTTTGTGCACTATTAAAGATGACAAAAGCAATAACACCTGAGATAAGTGGTGTTATTATCCAACTACCTACGATACCACCTACTTTGCTCCAAGTAACGGCATCAACACTTACGCCCATTGCCGCAAAACCAACAATTGCACCAATAATTGAGTGTGTTGTCGATACCGGCCAACCTAACGCTGAAGCAATAAGTAACCAAGTCGCCGCAGCAAACAAGGCTGAAATCATACCAAAGACAAGTAATTCAGGGGTATCAACGAAATAACTAGCGTCTATAATACCCTTACGAATGGTTGACGTTACTTCACCACCGGCTAAATAAGCACCGGCAAATTCAAACACCATTGCAATAATAATCGCTTGCTTAATGGTTAGTGCTTTTGATCCTACTGAGGTGCCCATAGCATTGGCTACGTCATTTGCACCAATACCCCAAGCCATAAAGAAACCGACAACCGCAGCAATAATGACTAAGGTTGAACCATAGTTAAGTAAAATTTCCATCAGTTAAACCTTATTTTCGAGCTAAAAGAATTTCTAAACGTGCGCCAACACGCTCAGCTAAGTCAGCTAAGTCGCCAACCCAATCAATAATTTGATATAAGAAGATTACATCAACTGGATTTAAATCCTTTTCAATCGCTAATAAGTTTTTACGCAGGCTAATTTGTAGCGTGTCAGTGTCATCTTCAATTAAGTCTAATTGCTCAATCATCTTAGCCACTAACTCTACTTCACGTCCTTTAAAGCCTGTCTCTAGTAAGTCGTCTAATTCATTAATTGCTTCTGCCGCTTTTTCAGTCGCATCAATACAGCGCTGTAAATAAGCAGTAAATTCTGTTTGTAAGCTTTCTGGCACTTGCAATTGGCGACCTAGAACACGGCCAGCAATATCTTTTGCTTTATTAGCAATTTTATCTTGCTGAGTTAATAGCTCTAATAAATCAGCTCTATCAACTGGCATAAATAAACCGCCAGGTAACTCTAAGCGTAACTGACGCTTTAATGCATCGGCTTCTTGCTCATACTTTGACAATTTACGACGAATAGTTGCTGCTTCGTCCCAGTCTTGTTCAACACAAGCAGCAAAAAATGGGATAAGTTGTTTGCTACATTTAACCACTATTTGAATGTGATTTTCTAACGGTTTGATAGGTGATTTTGCAAAAACACCTAAGATTGTATTTCTGGCCATAATAATGTTTCCAGCTGAACGAACTCTCGTTATTGTTATTCGCCGCGGATAGTAACCCATTTAACGAACAAAGTTAAATGCTAATATTAGCTTAATTTGACAATAAAACAGGTGTTCTGAGGCGTAGGTAGAATTTTTTAGCTAGCACCACGATAAGGTACTAGCTAAAGAATTCATATATAAAGTCATTTACTTTATTAAGTCTTCTATAGCTTCTGCGGTAGTGTGCCTTACAACCTTACCTTTGACAAAGTAAATAATGTACTCACAAATGTTTTGACAGCGATCACCAATACGCTCTAACGCTCTAGCTGACCAAATAACTGTCATTACCTGCGGAATAGCGCGCGGGTCTTCCATCATATAAGTCATTAATTGACGCATTAAGGCTTCATATTCACGATTAATTTTATCATCCGTTTGATGAATTTTAATCGCCGCATCAATATCCATGCGTGTAAATGCATCTAACGTTTTTTGTAAAAACTCAATCACATGGCGACCTAAGTTATCTAAATTAACTAATAAGTCTTGTTGTGAAGAAGAAAAACTTTCTAACGCAACTTTTGCGATTTTTTCCGCTTCATCGCCAATACGCTCTAAATCCGCAATCGTTTTAACAATTGCCATAATTAAACGTAAATCACCTGCTGCTGGCTGCCTTTTCGCAATAATACGCGTACATTCATCATCAATACTCACTTCATAGGCATTGATTTGATAATCACCATTAAGCACTTCTTTAGCAAGTTCTTCATCGGCATTATGTACTGCTGATAAGGCATCGGTTAATTGCTTTTCAACTAAACCGCCCATATGCATAACATTATTGATAACGCGCTCTAAATCTTCGTTAAATTGACCTGAAATATGACGGCCTATATGTAAGTTATCCATTATAAATATCCTCTGCTTATCCGTATCGACCGGTAATGTAATCTTCAGTTTTCTTTTTACTCGGCGTAGTAAATAACGTATTGGTATCGCTATATTCTATCAAATCGCCCATGTACATAAAGGCTGTTTGATCTGATACACGAGCAGCCTGCTGCATATTATGAGTAACGATAACTACGGTAAATTGCTTTTTCAGATCATTGATTAGCTCTTCAATCGTTAATGTTGAAATTGGGTCAAGCGCAGAGGTTGGCTCATCAAGTAAAAGTACTTCTGGCTCAATAGCGACAGCGCGAGCAATAACCAAACGTTGCTGCTGACCACCCGATAGACCCAGGGCACTTTCGTGAAGTCTATCTTTCACTTCATTCCACAGCGCAGCACTACGTAATGACTTTTCTACCGCATCATCAAGTACGCGGCGATTGTTTTCGCCAGCGATACGTAAACCATAAACCACATTTTCATAAATCGTTTTTGGGAATGGGTTTGGTCTTTGAAATACCATACCCACTTTACGACGAAGCTCTGCCACATCAACATGCTTGTTATAGATGTTTTCGCCATGCAAATTGATTTCACCCGTGATATTACAACCATCAACCAAATCGTTCATGCGGTTAATACAGCGAAGTAAAGTAGACTTACCACAACCACTTGGTCCGATAAAAGCAGTTACCTGCCCTTTAGGGATTGACATAGTAATGTTTTGCAGCGCCTGCTTTTGGCCGTAGTATAGGTTTAAATCTTTAATATCTAAAGCAATTTGTTCACTAGAAAGTTGCTTTAAATCAACCTTGTTTTCATTGCCTGATAACGCCTTAGGGGTAACAGAAATCATAATTTACTCTTAATGTTTTAATTCTTTAATTCTTTAATTCTTTGTTCATCTACTCAAGCACACTGATTAGTGCTCAAGCATCTTGTATCTTTCACGCAGCTTGTTTCGAATTGATACTGCAGTCATATTGAGCGCAACAATAATAGTCACCAACAATAAGGCGGTTGCATATACTAATGGTCTTGCTGCTTCTACATTCGGGCTTTGGAAACCAACATCGTAAATATGGAAACCTAAGTGCATAAATTTGCGATCTAAATGTAAGAACGGGAAGTTACCATCAAGCGGTAAGTTAGGTGCCATTTTTACTACACCAACTAACATTAATGGCGCAACCTCACCAGCTGCACGAGCAATTGCTAAAATAATACCTGTCATAATCGCAGGACTAGCAATAGGTAAAATAATTCGCCATAAGGTTTCAGCCTTAGTCGCACCTAACGCTAAACTACCATGACGCATCGCTGAAGGAATACGGGCTAAACCTTCTTCAGTTGAAACAATCACAACTGGCAAGGTTAAGATAGCTAAGGTAATGGCAGACCATAATACCCCAGGTGTACCAAATGTTGGGCTTGGTAATGTTTCCGGGTAGAAGATTTGGTCTAACGAGCCACCTACCATATAGACAAAGAAACCTAAACCAAAAACACCGTAAACAATTGAAGGTACACCGGCTAGGTTGATAACCGCAATACGTAATAATCGAGTTAAGGCATTGTTGCCTGCATATTCATGTAAGTAAATTGCCGCAATCACACCAAATGGTGAAACAATTACCGTCATTAACAACACCATAAGCACAGTACCGAAAATAGCAGGGAAAACGCCGCCTTCAGTATTTGCTTCTCTTGGCTCATCAACAATAAAGCCCGCAATTTGTGCAAAGAATAATTGCACTTTTTCAACAAAACCAAGTTTGTTATTAAAGTGAACTTTTAAAATATGCTCAAAGTTAATGGTAACTAATTCACCGCCCATCGCTCTCATGACAATTTGATCACGCGATATTTCTTTACGCAGCGCCATTAAGTTCGCTTCTAACGCTTGATACTCAGCTTTTAAGGCATTCGTTTCTGCGTCAATTTCCTGCTGCACCGCTGCCGTTAATTCATTCTTTAGCTGATACTTTCTAGTTTTTAAGCGTAAGCTTTCTAGTTGATAGTTAATGGCTCCAATATCAACTTTTTGTAGCTCGTCAATTTGTACCTGAAATTCCTCTACTCGCTGTAAAAGCTCAGGTAGGCGGTCAACATTAACTTCCTTACCATCTAAAAATAACTGTTCAATAAAGCCATAGAAATTACCATTAGTTCTACGCTCTACCACAGCCAACTCTTCAGGTTTTGTGGTCTTTTTAATATCAGTACCCAGTAGCCAACGAAAGTCTAAGCTAACTAATTCACGGTTACCTGTTTTCACTAAGATACGTTCAACTGTTTCTTGCTCAGCAGGTATATTTAGCTCTAAGTGTTCCAATTGACTAACGGGTATTTGTTCTCTGTCATAAATTTCACCAATAACAACAGACGCTTTACCTTGACTGTCAACCATATCAAATTGATACAGCTCACTAGGCCAGAAGAATGATAAACCACGCGAAGCGATTAACCATAATAAGCCCACGACTGAGATTAAGCTAAGGCTAACACCACCGGCAGATAGCCATACCCAAGGAGAGCCTGATTTAAACCATGTTTTCATAAAAAACTCATTTACTCTAAAACGATAAAATTATTACGATATTTACTTTAAATTACAGCATTACATTGAGCTGTATTTCTCACGTAACCTTTGGCGAATAAATTCAGCTAAGGTGTTAAATACGAAAGTAAAAACAAATAAAACAAAGGCGGCTAAGAATAGTATTCTATAGTGCGAGCTACCAACCTCAGACTCTGGCATTTCAACAGCAATGTTTGCAGCAAGGGTTCTCATGCCTTGGAAAATACTCCAATCTAAAATAGGGGTGTTACCGGTTGCCATTAACACAATCATAGTTTCACCTACCGCACGACCTAAGCCCATCATAACCGCAGAGAAAATACCTGGACTTGCCGTAAGTAATACCACCTTAACTAAGGTTTGCCATTGCGTAGCACCTAATGCCAATGAACCACTGGTTAAATGACTTGGCACACTAAAGATAGCGTCTTCTGCCATAGAGAAAATGGTAGGAATCACTGCAAAGCCCATAGCAATACCAACAACTAAAGCGTTACGTTGGTCAAAGTTAATGCCTAAATCATTAGTGATGTATTGACGCATATCGCCGCCGAAAAATGCCACCTCAAATAACGGCGATAGAGCAAAAGCAGCATAAATAGCAAGTATCATCACAGGAATTAAAATTAAAGGTGCTAATGTTTCTGGGAGCTTTTCTTTAATTTCTCTTGGTAAATTGTGCCAAACAAACGCAGTTAATATGGTTGCTAGCGGCAAGAAAATAAAGAGTAAGAAAATCGCGGGTAAATATTTTTCCATTAACGGCGCTAACCAAAGACCCGCTAAGAAACCTAAAATAACGGTTGGTAATGCTTCCATTAATTCAATGGTTGGCTTTACTTTTTTACGCAATGTTGGCGTCATAAAATAAGCCGTATAAATTGCTGCCGTTAACGCGATTGGTACCGCAAATAACATGGCGTACAACGCTGCTTTAATCGTACCAAATGAGATAGGTACTAATGAAAATTTTGCTTCAAAATCATCTGAGCCAGAAGTAGATTGCCAAATATAATCTGGCTCTGGGTAGCCTTCATACCAAACTTCTTGCCAAAGAGCTTGCCAAGTTACCTCTGGGTGCTCGTTATGAACATCAAAAATAGTTAAGCTTTGGCCAGATGCTACTGAGTTATCTTGTGCTATAACAACTAAAGCATCAGCTCTTGGTGAAATAGCTAGCGCTTTTGGTTGTGTCGCAGCAATTTTTCCTTGCCATAAGTTTGCTTCACTGGTGGTAAAGAAAGCATTTAAATCACCAGATGCTGTCATGGTATAAAAGCTCTTACGATATTGCTCAGGGTAAATAGCAACTATCGCTTCGCTGCCAGCACTAAAGCTGCGCACATGCTTAAATTCACGTCCTTGCTCTGTTGATATTTCAAACCACTGGCTAATTTGACCTTGCGCATCAGCAAGTAACAGCGAGCTACCACCTGATAATAATGCCATGGTGGTTAATTCTGCATCATGCGCTGTCGTTGCGATAACTTGCGTTTTTAAATCAACACTGTACTCGTCATCTAAATGGTACACATATACCGTTGAGCCACTACGGATGAAAGCCATTGTTAAATCAGGTGTTATGGCAATATCGTCAACGCTAGGCGCATAAAGCTCGATTTGTTGAAATACAGTTTCATACTCATCATCAACCGAGAACTCATCTTCACTAATAAAAGTGGTTTTAATAAGACGATTATCTTGAGTAAAACCAACAAACACCGCTTTTTCTTCTGTCATAGCAAAGCTTAACTTTTTAAAGCCTTGCTCTTCTTCATCTAAAATAAGTGCTTCATTGCTGATGGGGTAATCAATTGCTGGAATAATTTCGCGCGTATTATTGCTATATTTAGCATTAAAACGTGGCGCAACTAAATAGCCTTGACCTTGCTCAGTAACAAGTAGCTTTTTATCTTGATCGCTTGAGGCAATCATAGCTACTTCATTCATTTGAGAAAGCTGCTCAGATAGCATTAATTTGCCTTGGCTAGCGCTATCAGTTTCTTTTATTTGATAAAATTCGATCAGTCCTTGGTCAGATATTTGGTAAGCCAACTCTTTTAATTCATCAACGCCAGTAGTTAACGGTGTTGACTCACTTTGCAGAGCAATGCTTGAAACCGGTTCAACCTCAGCCGATTCAAAGATAGGTTTAATAACGTACAAAAGGTACATAAAAATTAGAACTAAGGTAAAAAGTACACTAATACCACCTAAGGTGATTAGCCACTTAGCTAATGAATTTTTAAATCCTCTAGTACGAGTTGATAGTGAAACGCTTGTCACTCAGCTAGCCTCAATGATAATTAACAACGCGGCAATTATAAGACAGTTATATGACACTTTTGTGACAACCAGAGAAACCCGCCATCATTAGCGGGTAACTCTTTATTTTGAAAGGAATAATTTATAAATAAGCTTATGAATTAGTTTACCATAAGGAGGGAAAGCATTACTGGCGGTATTGAGTTTACCTTTTTTAAATATAGGTTTTGCTTTAGAGAAGGTTAAAAAGCCCTCATGACCATGATATTGCCCCATTCCTGATGGCCCTATACCACCAAAGGGTAAGTCATCTTGAGCTACGTGCATAGCAGCATCATTAATACACACACCGCCAGCATGCGTTTGCTCAAGCACTTTTCGCTGACTTTGTTCTTCATAACTACATAAATATAAAGCAAGTGGCCTTGGTCGAGCATTAACATAGGCTATGGCATCATCTAAGTCATCATAAGGGATTATAGGCAGAATCGGGCCAAATATTTCCTCCTGCATCAATAACATATCATCGCTGGTATCAGTTACTACAGCTAAAGGTAATTTGCCCTTATCTAAGCAAGTTTGCACACTATCTTTGCCTAAATATTCTACCTTAGCCCCCTTAGCAAGTGCATCCTCAATATAGTTTAGCAAGCGTTGCAGCTGAGCACTGTTTATAATGCTGGTATAATCTGGATTACCTGCAACCGATGGATACATACGCACAAAGCTTTTTGCCAGTGCTTGCGCTAACTCTGTTACCTTCTCTTTTGGACACAAAATATAATCAGGCGCAACACAGGTTTGCCCAGCATTAAGCGTTTTACCTAGTAAAAACCGTGATACCGCCGTTTTGATATCAAAATCAGGTGCGATAACTGTAGGCGACTTACCACCAAGCTCTAAGGTGACTGGAGTTAAGCTTTTAGCAGCACAAGCCATGACCTTTTTACCTATATTTGTTGAGCCAGTAAAAAGTAAGTGATCAAATGCTTGCTCAGAAAAATAACCCGCAACACTAGCACCGCCAGTTACCACAGCAACTTCATCATCCAAGAAAACCTCAGACAGTAACTGCTTAATGACCTCGTTAGTGTTTGCTGTAAATTCTGACATCTTGATCATAGCCGTATTTCCCGCTGCAATGGCTGTTGTTAACGGCCCAAGTGATAAAAACACCGGATAGTTCCACGGCGTAATAATGCCAACAACACCTAATGGTTGGTACATAACTGAAGCAGATGCAGGCTGAAACAAAATACCAACATGACGTTTAGCTGGTTTAAGCCATTTGGCTAAATGCTTAATGGTATAGTTAATGCCCATAACCGTTGGCATAATGTCAGCCATTTTACTCTCATCAAAACTGCGATTACCAAAGTCCTGAGATAATGCCTGACAGAGTTGCTCTTGATTAGCCAGTATCGCAGCTTTTAACTTTTTTAGTGCCGCTAAGCGTGTTTCTAATGCTGGGTATGGATTTGCGCAAAAATGTTGCTTTTGCTTGGCAAACACTTGCGTTAGTCTAGCTATTTGCTCGCTATCATGTTGTTGTGAATAAGTATTATCGGCCATATTAACTCGCTAGGGTTGAGAAAGCTGCTGTGATTGTATATCGTTATTTGGCAAATTTTCGTTTAATGAACAATCTGCTCCGATGAGCTATAAAAGCATAATATTTAACAGATGGCGACTACTTTCAAAGCACAACCATACATTTACTCGAGATAAAACATGAAAATTGAAAGCTTAATGTCAACCAAGTTGGTTACGCTACATTTAGATGATGACTTATCCAAGGCAAAGGATGTCTTTAATACGCATAATATTCACCATATTTTAATTCTTGACGATGACAATAAACTTGCCGGTGTCATCACCGATAGAGATTTATTTAAACATCTAAGCCCAACCGTTGGTACTAGCAAAGAAAGTCCGAAAGATATTTCATTAATGCAAAGAAAAATGCATCAAATCATGAGTAGAGAATTAATCAGCGCAAAAAAAGAGCAATCCCTCAATGAAGCGGTATTGCTCTTTCATGATAATCATATTTCTTGTTTGCCTGTTACTAACGAACAAGGCAAAGCAATTGGTATTATTACTTGGCGTGATATTTTAAAGGTAATTGCCCTGCAATATCGAAAGAAAATCAAACAAAGCGGCTAGCTAGAGCTAGCCTTTAGCCGCTATGATGAACTCGGTTTAGCTAAAACTCTTCTTCTTTTGGCTCTAAACCATCTAAGGTCACGCCTGATAAGCCGCCCACGCCGCCTTGCTCATTACTGCGCAATTTAATCATGAGACGTAAGTCATTTGGCGAGTCGGCATGATGTAGCGCATCGGCATAGGTAATAAGCCCTTGCTGATATTGATTAAAGAGTGCTTGGTCAAAGGTCTGCATACCTAGCTCGTTAGATTTTTCCATCACTTCTTTAATACCACCAATTTCACCTTTTTTAATTAATTCAGCAACATAAGGTGAGTTAAGCAATATTTCTATAGCGGCAACACGGCTATTACCATCTTTAGTGGGTACTAACTGCTGAGCAATAACGCCACGTAAGTTCAATGCCAAATCAAATAACAACTTACCATGCTGATCAGCAGGAACTAAATGCATAATACGGTCAATGGCTTGGTTAGCATTGTTAGCATGCAGTGTCGCGATACATAAGTGACCTGTTTCAGCAAAACTTAATGCATGCTCCATAATTTCTTGGCTTCGGATCTCACCAATAAGAATAACATCAGGCGCTTGACGCAATGAACTTTGCAGCGCAGCAGTAAATGACTCGGTATCTAAGCCCACTTCCCGTTGCGTTATCATACTTTTGCCGTGCTCGTGGACAAATTCAACCGGGTCTTCAATGGTTAAAATATGGCCTCTGGAGTTGCGGTTACGATAACCAATCAATGCAGCCATTGAGGTTGATTTACCTGTACCTGTACCACCAACAAACAGTACTAAGCCACGTTTTGACATCACCACATCTTTTAATACCGGCGGTAAACCCAAGGCATCAACATCAGGTATTTCAGTTACAATACGACGAATAACCATACCCGCCATATCCCTTTGCCAAAAAGCTGAAATACGAAAACGACCTATACCTTCAATTTCAATCGCAAAGTTACACTCTTTTTCCTCGGCAAATTGCTGCTTTTGCTTTTCATTCATGGCGTCATGCACCAGACCTAATGATGCTTCAGGTGTTAACACCTCTTCATCAATCGGTTGTAATTCACCATTAATTTTGGCGCTAACCTGCAACTTCGCGGTAACAAACATATCCGACGCATCTGACTGCACCATTTTTTCTAATAACTGATGAAACTTCATTCTACTACCTTCAATTTCCAACAAGCTTAAAACCTTTATCTTCACTTACCTTAGTATAGCCGCTAAGTATCAAAACTTAGCGACACATAACTAAAGCTTAAAAACTGGCAAACTGGTTTTTATCTTGTGCTTTTTCCATGGCATCTTGTTTAGAAATCAAACCTCGGTTAACTAGATTTTGTAAACACTGATCCATGGTTTGCATACCGTGTTGCATACCAGTTTGAATGGCTGAATACATTTGCGCAATTTTATCTTCACGAATCAAGTTACGAATAGCTGGCACGCCAATCATAATTTCATGGGCAGCAACTCGGCCACCACCTATCTTCTTGATTAAGGTTTGTGAAATAACTGCACGCAGTGACTCAGAAAGCATAGAGCGCACCATAGATTTTTCTTCCCCTGGGAATACATCAATAATACGGTCAATGGTTTTTGGTGCAGAGGTAGTATGCAGGGTACCGAAAACTAAGTGACCAGTTTCTGCTGCGGTCATCGCAAGGCGAATCGTTTCCAAGTCACGCATCTCACCAACGAGGATAACGTCGGGATCTTCACGAAGTGCTGAGCGAAGTGCTGCTTCAAAACTTAAGGTATCACGATGAACTTCCCTTTGGTTTAATAAGCACTTTTTATTTTCGTGAACAAATTCAATCGGGTCTTCAATGGTAAGAATATGATCATGCTTGTGGTTATTAATATAATCCACCATAGCGGCGAGGGTCGTCGATTTACCAGAGCCGGTTGGCCCTGTTACCAACACTAAACCGCGTGGTGTGTCCGCAATATCGCGGAAAATATCAGGACAACCTAATTCTTCTAATGACAATATTTTACTGGGAATGGTACGAAATACTGCCGCTGGGCCGCGGTTTTGGTTAAAGGCATTCACCCTGAAACGAGCTAAATTAGGCACTTCAAAAGAGAAATCCACCTCTAAATTTTCTTCATACTCTTTGCGTTGCCTGTCATTCATAATATCATACACTAAAGCATTGACATCTTTGGCATCAAACGCCGGAATATTAAGCTTACGCACGTCACCATCTACACGAATTGAAGGTGGTGTCCCTGTTGATAAATGTAAATCTGATGCGTCATGCTGCACACTAAATGCAAGTAATTCGGTAATATCCATACAAAACCTCAGTATTGTTATTAAGTAGAACGATTATAATAGGTTAAAAAAACTTAACATGATAAACATTAAAGATAATCTTGATAAAATTAAAGCGCAAATTAACCAAGCTTGCCAGCAAAGTGGTCGCAATTCTAACGAGGTGAAATTACTTGCTGTCAGTAAAACCAAGCCCGCCAGTGATGTTGAACAAGCTTACTTAGCCGGGCAAACTGATTTTGGCGAAAACTACCTTCAAGATGCCTTAGAAAAAATCACACAGCTTAGCCATTTACCTCAGATAACCTGGCATTTTATCGGCCCTATTCAATCCAATAAAACTAAGCATATAGCTGAGCACTTTGCTTGGGTTCATAGTATCGATAGAGCCAAAATTGCATTACGCCTTAATGATCATCTAAATGACATCGATAGCCAAGATACTCCGCTAAACATTTGTTTACAAGTGAATATTAGCGAAGAAAATTCGAAATCAGGTTTATCTATCGAGGAAATATTGCCCTTAGCTGAGCAAGTAAACCAGTGTAAAAATCTCTGCTTACGCGGTTTAATGGCCATACCTGAAAAGAATGCTTCAACTGAAACTTACCAAAAAATGCAGCAACTTTTTAATGACTTACAACAGCGCTATCCAAGTGTTGATACCTTATCATTGGGTATGTCAAACGATTTAGCACCAGCAATTGCCGCCGGCTCAACTATGGTAAGAATTGGCACAGCCATTTTTGGCGCCAGAGCTTAAGCAATGAAAACAACAGAAAACAACTTAATTATTGAGAATAACAACATGAACAGTTTAACCAAGGTAGCCTTCATTGGCGCAGGCAACATGGCTAAAGCAATTAGCATAGGTCTTATTAATTCAGGCAGCAAGCCAGAAAGCATTATGGTAGCCAATCCATCAGCAGAAAAGCGACTTGCCCTAGCCAATGAGTTTGGTATTGGGCAAACTGATGATAACGTAAAAGCCGCTGAGTTTGCTGATATTATAGTACTGGCAGTAAAACCACACTTTATTAATACCGTATGTACCCAGCTAAGCCAAGTTAATAATATTCAAAATAAACTCATCATTTCTGTTGCAGCCGGCATTACCGTAGCACAAATTCAACAGGCATTAGCTTGCCAGGCCGGCGTTGTTCGCGTTATGCCAAATACCCCTTCGCAATTAGGCTTAGGTATGAGTGGACTATTTGCTTCCCTTGAAGTGAACGCAGCACAAAAATCAGCAGCCGATAAACTAATGAAAGCTGTAGGTGAAGTTATTTGGTTAACCTCGGAAACAAAAATTGATGCCATAACAGCAGTAGCAGGCTCAGGCCCGGCATACTTTTTCTTATTTATGGAAGCGATGCAAAAACAAGCCTTAGCATTTGGTTTTTCAGGTGAAGAAAGCCGTATGCTAGTACAACAAACAGCGCTTGGTGCTGCACAAATGGTGGCTCACAACAATATTGATATTAGCCAATTACGTGAAAATGTAACCTCAAAAGGCGGCACCACCTTTGCAGCTTTAGAGCAGTTTAGAGAAAATGGTTTAGAGCAAATCGTTTCAGGCGCGATGACGGCAGCATTTAACCGAGCACAAGAGATGGCTAAAAATAATAATTAACTTGAGCTTAGTAACATCAACAGTTACAAACTTTACCATAGCCTTTAATGGTCTTTTTCATTATGCTAGAGCTAACAAATTGTGCTGTTAGCAATTATTTTTCGGAGAAAACAACACTATGGAAGCAATTATTTATTTGCTTAGATTCGCTTTTGATGCCTTATTAATGATTTTAATCATGAGAATATGGCTACAATGGGTAAAAGCTGACTTTTACAACCCACTTAGCCAGTTTATCGTCAAGGTAAGTAATCCTTTAGTTGTGCCATTAAGACGCATTATTCCCGGCTTAGGCGGCTTAGATTTAGCCACACTATTATTGGCTTATGCTGTAGCGACATTAAAGTTTGTTGTTATCGCGGCATTAGCAGGTGAAAACTTAGGTGTATTGGCGCTTTATATCGGTTTACTAGTTTTCGTAAAACAAGCAGGCTTCTTACTGTTCGTCATTATGATCGTTATGGCGATAATGAGTTGGGTTGTACAAGGTTACAATGCTACTTTGATGATTTTCCATCAACTTACTGAGCCATTCTTACGCCCTATTCGCGCGGTGATCCCTAATATAGGCGGTTTAGATTTATCTTTAATTGTTGCATTTTTAATTATGAATGTAATCAATATCTTACTTTCTGGTTCATTGCCTTACTGGGCATCACTTTAATCGATAGCGGCTTAAGTCAACATAAGTGAATTAGGCCGGTATAATTTCATCAATTTTTTTAAGACTGTTCTATACTTAAAAGACGTTGGAATAGTCTGACACCAAGTTAACAAGGAGAGCACCATGAAAGTTTTAATGAAAGCTTGCCTGACCTTATTTGTTAGTCTGTTGCTTCTGAGCACTGTCAACGCTGAAAACATGAAAAAGTTAGGTTCAATGAATGTTCATTATATGGCTATTGGCTCCACTTTTTTCACTCCAGAAATTGCTAAAGTGTATGGCATTACCCGCAGCAGATATAATGGCCTAGTGAATATTTCAGTACTTGATAATAGTAAATCAGGTACGCCAGCTAAATCGGTAAGTATTACAGGTACGGCAAAAAATAACCTTGGTCAAATGAAGCCGCTTGAATTTAAAGAAGTCAAAGAAGGCAGCGCAATTTATTATCTAGCACAAATTAGCTACAACAATGAAGAAACAGTACATTTTAATTTAACCATTAATGATGGCAAAGAGCAGCAGCAACTGAAGTTTTCTCAAACATTCTATGTTGATTAACTGACACCATCGTCTACATTCGTGACACGGAAAAAAGAGCCTTTTGAGCTCTTTTTTCATTTTTACTCAGCTCGAAGTAAGTTATCATTGCGCCAAACTAATCAAGGTAAGTGTAAATTCATGTCCAAAGTCGTCTTAGCCACAGGTAATCAAGGCAAAGTAGCCGAGTTATCTGCTTTGCTTGCAGAGCACAATATCACTATCGTTCCACAAAGTGATTACAATGTTCCTGATGTTGCAGAAACAGGAACGACCTTTGTTGAGAATGCCATAATTAAAGCAAGGCACGCGGCAAAAATAACGGGGTTACCTGCAATCGCGGATGACTCAGGCCTTGAAGTAGATGCCCTTAATGGCGCCCCTGGCGTTTATTCAGCGCGTTATGCCAGTGACATTGTCTCAGGCAAAGTAACAGATGACGATAACACCAATAAGCTACTCTGTGCACTCGCTGAGGTAGAAGAAGCAAAACGCACTGCCCGTTTCCACTGTGTTTTAGTGTATATGAAGCATCATCAAGACCCAACACCTATCATATGTCATGGCATCTGGCATGGCAGCATAACGAAAGAAAAAATGGGTGAACAAGGCTTTGGTTACGACCCGGTATTTTGGCAAGAAGCGCTGCAACAAACTTCTGCACAGTTACCAAGAGAGATAAAAAACAAATTAAGTCATCGTGGTAAAGCATTGGCTCAGCTGGTCGAAGCGTTAAGTAATACCACGTTAGCAGAGTAAGTTAGCCTACAAGCATGCAATTAATTAATCCCCCCCTTTCTCTTTACATCCATATTCCTTGGTGTGTACAAAAATGTCCCTATTGTGACTTTAATTCACATGCCATCAAAAACACTATGGATGAAGTTAATTATGTTAATGAATTAATTAAAGATCTCGATAGTGATATTGAACGTTTTCAATTAAATAACCGTCATCTGCATTCAATTTTTATTGGCGGCGGTACTCCGAGCTTATTTTCTCCTCAAGCAATTGAGAAATTACTCAGCCAAGTTCTACAGCGATTTGAACATCATAGTGATATTGAAATTACCTTAGAAGCAAACCCTGGCACGGTAGAAAGTGATAAGTTTACAGGTTTTGCCCAAGCAGGGATTTCACGTTTATCTATTGGCGTGCAATCATTTGAATCAGACAAGCTCATCAAACTTGGCCGAATTCATGACAGCCAACAAGCCATTAAAGCCGCACAACTTGCTAAAACAGCAGGTATAAAGAGCTTCAACCTTGATTTAATGCATGGCCTGCCAAATCAATCATTAGACAATGCCCTAGATGATTTAAAAACAGCGATTCGCTTAGCGCCCGATCACCTCTCTTGGTATCAATTAACCATTGAACCTAATACTGCATTTCACTCCAAGCCACCAAAGCTGCCACAGGATGAAGTATTATGGGACATTCAAGATAAAGGTTTTCAGCTTCTCAGTGACGCGGGCTATAAACAATACGAGATTTCAGCCTTTAGCAAAGCAGATAAACAATGCCAACATAACTTAAACTATTGGCAATTTGGCGACTACTTAGGCATAGGTTGTGGTGCCCATGGTAAAATTACCGATACACTAAGCAAGGAAATTTATCGCACTGTAAAAGTTAAACATCCCAAGGGCTACCTTGACACCAGTCGCCCTCATTTAGATCATTTAACCACAGTAACAGCTGATGAATTACCGTTTGAATATATGATGAACCGCTTGCGATTGTTTTCACCGTTTACGCTCGATGATTTTGAACAAAGAACAGGCTTAGCAAGTAAAACGGTTTTAAGCCAACTTAAGCAAGCACAAGATAAAAAGCTCATCACAAACAGTAATCAACAGTGGCAAATTACCACCCTAGGTCACAGGTATCTAAACGACTTACTCGAGTTATTTTTATGAGTGAACTAAAGCAGCAAGATATCCACAAGCAATGTCAATTATCAGCAGATAAAGCCTTTATGCAGCGCGCCTTTGAGTTAGCTCAGGTAGCTGAAAGCTATGGTGAAATCCCGGTTGGCGCTGTAGTGGTTTATAACAATAACATTATCGCTGAAGGCTATAACCAATCCATCACCTTAAATGATCCATCTGCTCATGCTGAAATGATTGCCATAAGAGAGGCAGGTAAACAGCTTAACAATTACCGCCTGCTTGATTGCACATTATATGTCACGCTAGAGCCCTGCCCTATGTGTGCAGGCTTACTGGTACACAGCAGAATAAAACGTTTGGTTTACGCCAGCGCTGATTTTAAAACAGGTGCTGCCGGCAGCAGCTTTAATTTAGTAGCTAACTCACAGCTTAATCATCAAATAGATGTGACTAGCGGCGTATTAGCAGATGAATGCAGCCATATGCTATCAGCGTTTTTCAAGCGTAGACGTGAAGAGAAAAAAGCGTTGAAAAAGCAAGCTAAAGATAACTCAACTAGTTAATTCAAGTACTACAGTTAATTGAATAACTGTGAACAATATAGATTAAGTGTTGTTTCACCTCCCTTGTGCTATGTTAAATAATAGTTTCTATGCTGTCAGTTTTATGCTGACAATAAAGTACATCGTCAAGAAGGGATACTATGTCTGATGACTCAGCCAATAACACTAAATCAGCTAGCCAAAGGGAAAGTTCGCATACAAGGCAACAACAAGAGCTAAAAGAAAAGCTCCTCCCTATTGAAAAAACTCAATTTTCTATTGGTTTGCAAATTCCAGTCGCCGCTTTTATTTTATCCATTTCTATCGCGGCTATCGTCAGCTTTTTCTTTTACTTTGAAACGCAAAGAGTATTAGCTAAACAAACCAGTAATGAGCTGGCAGAAGAAGTAAACTTAGTTAAACCCATCATAGACCAGCTATACACCCAAGCATACTCTGATACGCTATTTCTTAGCGGCACACCGCCTATCATGGGCTTACTCAATGCTACGGAGCAAAACGACACCTTAAATTATCAATTATGGAAAAATCGCTTAGAGCAGATTTTTACCAAGTTTGTGCAAAACAAACCGTTTTATTACCAAATTCGTTACATAGGAGTAGAAAATAATGGCCTAGAACTGGTTAATGTCAGAAGTTTTGAAAGTAATCAGCAAGTAAGCGCAGTGCCTAACAGAAAGCTACAAGCAAAGTCTCACCGGCCCTACTTTAGCCAAGCTATTGAAAAAGCTCTTGGTCAGGTATTTTTCTCAAAAATTGAATTAGCTCGAAATTATGGCAAGGTTGAAATACCGCATAAAGCGGTATTAAGAACAGCAACGCCCATCTACCACCCAAGTACAGAGCGAGTCTTTGGTTTTATCATCATTAATATTAATTTTGGCGAGTTTATTGAGCAACTTAATCAACATGAACTAAGAGAACTATCATTTTATTTAGCTAATGAACGAGGCGACTTTGTTTTTCATCCAGAAAAAGATAAACGTTTTGGCTTTGATCTTGGCAAACCTTACTTAATGCAAGATGAGTTCCCTCAACTTGGCGAAGCCATCACAACTAAGCTTACGGATAAAAGCTTATCAGAAGTATCTAAAGGCAATAAGCAATACCTAGGTCACTTTAAACAGCTGACCTTTACTGAATTAGGTAATGAGCACTACTTAAACCTATTAGTATTAAAGCAAACCGATGTTATTGAGCAAACATTATCTTCATTTAAAAATCGCAGTCTACTTTTAGGCAGCGTTATGGCTTTACTGTCTTTGGCGCTTGCTGTTTTTGCCGCAAAACGTATTGCCAAACCACTAAAAACTATCGCTAAGAGCCTGGAAAACTATGAAAGTGGCAAAGCGCTTTCCAAACTGCCGACCAATAGCTGCACAGAAATTGGGGTATTAGCGCGTAGCTTTCATAATTTATTAATTGAAATACAACTGGCTTTGCATGAACAAGAACACTCTGCGCTACTCGCTGAAGAAGCAGCAAATAAGATTACAGCCATCTTTGATAATGCAGCACAAGGCTTTATTACTATTGATGAACAAGGCAAAATAATGTCGTTCAACCGAGCAGCGCAATCTATCTTCGGTTATCAAGAAAAAGAAATCCTAGAGAAAAACATCACCTTATTAATACCTAAAATACACGCGACAACCTACGATAACGCGATTAAAGAAGCTATCATAACAGGCCTTACTGACATTATAGGTACAGGGCAAAAGCTCACAGCGGTTAAAAAATCAGGTGAAGAGTTCCCTATTCATTTAGCGGTATCAAAAGTGCAAACCGATCAAGGTTATATCTTCACAGGGATTATTCGCGACATTTCAAAAGAAATTCAACTAGAAATAGCGCAAGAACAAAACCAAAAGGCATTATTAGAAGTCAATGAGCGGATCAGCCTAGCAACCGATGCCGCAAATATAGGTATTTGGCAGTATGACTTAAAACAAGATAAGCTCACTTGGGATAAATGGATGTTCAAGATTTATGAAGCAAATAAACAAAGTTTTGCCGGTAACATTACTGATTGGCAAAATGCTGTACATCCAGACGATTTAGCCACAGCGACACAAGCCATAGAGCAAGCTATTCAAGAAAAAGGCTTTTTCAACCATGAATTTCGCATTGTAACCCCAAGTGGTCAAACTAAGTTTATTAAAGCCAATGCCAGAGTCAAACTTAATAGCCAAGGTCATGTAGTACAAGTAATTGGCGTCAATTTTAATATCACAAAACTAAAAGAAGTTGAGCAAAAACATATCGCCGCTAAAGAATTAGCAGAAGAAACGGCTCGGGTAAAAGCTGAATTTTTAGCGAGTATGAGTCACGAAATACGCACGCCAATGAATGGCGTGCTTGGCATGCTAGGTTTACTTATGCGTAATGAGCTAAGTGACGAACAAATGCATAGAGTGAAACTTGCAAATTCCAGCGCTCAAGCGCTACTTAATTTAGTTAACGATATCTTAGACTTTTCTAAGGTTGAGGCCGGTAAACTAGAGCTAGAATTTATCGACTTTGACTTAAGAAAGCTACTTGGTGACTTTGCCGAATCAATGGCGCTAAAAAGCCAAGAAAAAAACATTGAGATCATCTTAGACAATAGCCAAATCAAACACAGCCATGTTAAAGGCGATCCTGGTCGCATAAGGCAAATATTAACCAACCTAACAGGTAACGCGATTAAATTTACCGAACGTGGTGAAATAGTCATTACTGCCAAGCTAATAGAAAAACAAGGTTATGGCGCAAAGGGTAACTTAGCGTTTCATTGTGCTATTAGCGATACTGGCATAGGTATTCCTGAAGATAAAATAGCAACCTTGTTTGATTCCTTTACCCAAGTTGATGCTTCTACCACACGCAAATACGGTGGCACAGGCCTGGGCTTAGCCATATCAAAGCAATTATGTCAGCTTATGCATGGTGATATTCAGGTAACTAGTGTCTTAAATCAAGGCTCTACTTTTTCTTTTACAATCGCATTACAAACCAGTGAACAGGCGAAAAAAGTTATCCCTAATATAAATATTGAAAATATCGCCATGTTAGTTGTTGACGACAATGCCACCAACCGCCTGGTATTAAAGCAACAGTTAGAGCATTGGGGTGCGAGCGTAACGGAAGCAGACAGTGGCGTTACCGCGTTAAATATACTTAAACATTCAGCCTCAGCAAACAATCAAAATGCTCAACCATTTAAAGTCGCTTTTTTAGATATGAATATGCCTGGTATGGATGGTGCTGAGCTGGCCAAACGTATTAAAGCAGAACCTGAATTAGCAGAATTAAAACTGGTGATGATGACCTCTATGGCATCTCGAGGCGATGCCAGTTATTTTTCCAGCCTTGGTTTTAGTGCCTATTTTCCAAAACCAACAACCACCGAAGATATATTTAAAGCAATCGCTTTGACACTGGCAGAAAAGAATCAGACTCAAGCTGTACCTATTATCACACAACACTTGTTAAGAGAACTCGAACAAGAAAACACAATAGAGCAAGGTTTTGATTCAACACCAAGCAATGCCAAAGAATTAGCGTCCTGTCGGTTATTATTAGTGGAAGATAATCGTATCAATCAAGAGGTAGCGCGACATGTACTCGCTGAATTTGGCATAACCCCTGATGTCGCAGCCGATGGTGTCGAGGCGATTGAATCACTAAAACTTTCCTGTGCTGATACCCCTTATGACCTTATTTTAATGGATTGCCAAATGCCGCATATGGATGGCTACCAAACAACTAAAGCAATTAGGCAAGGCGATGCAGGAAAGGCGAATCAAGATATTATTATTATCGCTATGACGGCAAATGCCATGAAGGGAGATAAACAAAAATGTCTCAACGCCGGCATGACAGACTATTTGACCAAGCCGATTGAGCCCGAACAGTTAAAAGAAAAGCTTCTTCATTACCTAGTGCATAATGAAAAAACCTCAGTAAGCGAAATGGTAAACAACAAAGCAACTGAAACTATGCCAGAAACGCAAACGCCAACAGTGTTAGCAAAAACAGCCAAAGAGAAGAAAGGGGAAAAAGAAGAAAAATTAAGCGTGTGGAAAAAAGAAGCGTTACTTAAGCGCTTAAACAATAATAAAGTGATTCTTGAACAATTACTCAAATTATTTATTGATGAATTACCTAGTCAGTTAAGCGTACTGAATAATGCGCTTAAGCAGAACAATCTTGAGCAGAGCAATTTAGAACAACTACTGCAAGCAAGTCATAAAATTCAAGGTATGGCAGCAAATATCAGTGCGATTGAATTACACAATTTAAGTAAAACATTTGAGCAGCAAGTAAAAGCGAATAATCTTCAAGCCCTAACGCCTTTATTAATTCAAATAAACGCTAGCTCTAGTTCGCTAACTTGTTTAATTAGCAAAGAATTAACGCAAAATAATGCCGTGGTAGTTGATGACTAGTTAACCGCCGCACCATCAACTTGACGAGCAACAACTGATAAAGTTTGGTTAAAATAAAACTGTCTTCTGTTAATCATTTTTTGTTGTTGGCGGATAAGTTGCTTTCTGCGCTGACTTGTTTGTAATTGTCTTTTTAGTTTCATAATACCTTCTCAAATAATGTGTTAATTGCTTAATTAAGTAGCAAGTTCATCAGTATTATTGAAAACTTTCATGACAGTTTAATGACAAAGTAAAAATCAAAAGGCGATTGAATTTTTTATCTATTCACTGATTTGCTCAGGTACAATCACCTGCTCTGGTATCTCAAGCTCTTTGGCCTTATTATCAAGCCAAGTCAAGGTATCATAGTAACGTCGAATATTCTCTACATAACGAACTGGCTCTTCTCCACGAGCATAGCCGTACTTAGTATTCTTGTAATATTTCTTTTGTTGTAATAACGGTAATCGCGATTTTACTTCCACCCAACGATCAGGATCACCACCTTGGCGCTGGGTAATAATTCTGGCATCATTTAAATGACCAAAACCAACATTATATGAGGCTAAGGCAAACCAGATTCTATCCGGTCTTGGAATACGATCAGGGATCTTATCTATCATACGTTTAAAGTACTTTGCACCACCGCGAATACTTTCTTCAGTATCTAATCGGCTTTTTATACCCATTTGTTTTGCGGTTGCCAAAGTTAACATCATCATACCTCTGACACCGGTATGTGAGCGAGCATGAGGTCGCCAGTGAGATTCTTGGTAACTTATCGCTGCAAGCAAGCGCCAATCAATATCTTGGGCGTATTTCTCAAAGAGGTGCTGGTATTTGGGGAGTTTTTTTTCTACGGCTTTAATAAAAGTTCTGGTATCAACATAATCAAAACTTTCAATATGACCATAATACTTTTCATCTAACGCCAGCAAGGTTCCGTCGTGATGCACCTGACCAAAAAACTCAACTAGGCTAGCTAAAATATCATCTTTAGCATTTTTACTCACCACCCAAGCTAACTGCTCAGGTTTTTTTATGGTAAAACCTATGCTAATTTCAGGAAAATAACGACGATTAACTGCCAAGCTGTTGCTATCAATAATGGTGTAATCAATCTCTTCACTCAATACCTTGCCAAGCAGTTCTTCATTATCAAAATCAGCGGTTTCTTGCCAAGTTAAATGCTGGTTTCTCAGTTTTAATTCTTCAAGATTTTCCACATAACTTGAACCCGCAGTCACCAATAAACTCCCGGTTAAATCAGCTACTTTTCTTGGCCGCTTTTTACCTTGCTTATAAACCAGCTTTTGACTCACCGTTTCATAACTTGGCGCAAAGCGAAATCGTTTTAATCGCTTATCGGTAACCGATAAACCAGCGGCAAGCACATCGACTTCACCTCGGTTTAACTTCACAAATAACTCATCCAAGCTATAACTTGGCACAATACGTAACTCCACATTGATGGAATCAGCATATTTTTTTGCCAATTCATATTCAAAACCGGCATAACCATCAGCTTTTACATAGTAATTAGTGGGACCATATAAGGTGCCAACATGAATCACACCTCTTTCTAATACACGAGATAAACTTGCCGGCTCATCTTTTTGCCCACATGAAAATAAACTAATAAGAACAAGAATAAAAAAGAATAAACGCAAAGTTTTGCTCAAGCTATTTTCCTGTAAGGTGCTGAGCGGGTTATGCATAGTTATGTCAAGTGAATGATATTTCATGACACTAATTGTGTCGTGTATTTGATTTTTAGCCAAGCACTTTTTTCTATTAGGTTTTTGCCATTAACAAAGCGAATATTTTCAACTATAATACGCGCGAAATTTTCGGTTAGACCTAAAATGAGTAAAGGTCTAAGCAACCCCCACATAAAACTTGGTAAATATCCTATGACGATGTTGATTAAAAATCTTCGTGGCGCTCCAGCACTTTCAGAGTTTAGAGTTAAAAAATTATTGACTCAATGTGAACAGTTACAACTACCAGTAACAGACATTTACGCTGAATTTGCACACTTTGCTCAACTAAACGCTGAGCTTTCGTCTCAAGAAGAAGATGTATTAAAGCAATTATTAACTTATGGCCCAACTATTGAGGAACATGAACCTCAAGGTCTATTGCTTTTAGTAACACCTCGCCCTGGCACCATTTCGCCTTGGTCATCTAAATCAACAGACATTGCTCATAATTGTGGCTTAGAAAAAGTTGTTCGTTTAGAGCGTGGCTTAGCTTACTACATTGAAGTAGCAGCAGGCTCAGAATTATCAGAGCAACAACAAGCACAGCTTATCAGCTTAATTCACGATCGCATGATGGAAAGTGTTTTTGCTAGCTTTGAGCAAGCCAGCAGCTTATTTGCTACGGCTGAGCCAAGTGAATTAGTTTCTGTAGATATTGAATCAGGTGGCAAGCAAGCCCTTATTAACGCTAACGTTGAGATGGGTCTTGCCTTAGCCGATGATGAAATCGATTACTTATTCGAAAATTTCACCAAGTTAGGTCGTAACCCTAACGATATTGAATTATATATGTTTGCTCAAGCAAACTCAGAGCATTGTCGCCACAAAATCTTCAATGCTGACTGGACTATTGACGGTGAAAAACAGCCAAAGTCATTATTTAAAATGATCCGCAATACTCACGAAGTAAACTCTGACTTCGTGTTAAGTGCATATAAAGACAATGCCGCGGTTATGGTAGGTAACAAAGGTGGTCGCTTCTTCCCGAATGCCGAAACTAACGTTTATGACTATCATCATGAAGACATTCAAGTCTTGATGAAAGTTGAAACCCATAACCACCCTACAGCTATCTCACCTTACCCAGGTGCAGCAACTGGTAGCGGCGGTGAAATTCGCGATGAAGGTGCTACAGGTATTGGCTCTAAACCTAAAGCAGGTTTGGTTGGTTTTAGTGTATCTAACCTTCGCATTCCTGGCGCAGAACAGCCTTGGGAAACTGATTTTGGCAAACCTGAGCGTATCGTATCAGCATTAGATATCATGCTAGAAGGGCCATTAGGTGGCGCTGCCTTTAACAACGAATTTGGCCGACCAAATATCTTAGGTTACTTCCGTACCTATGAAGAAAAAGTCAATTCATTTAACGGTGAAGAAGTACGCGGTTATCACAAGCCTATTATGATTGCAGGTGGTATGGGTAACATCCGTGATGAGCACGTACAAAAGCGTGAAATTGTCGTTGGCGCCAACCTGATCGCTTTAGGTGGCCCAGCAATGAATATCGGCTTAGGTGGCGGTGCGGCCTCAAGTATGGCTTCTGGTCAATCAAGCGAAAACTTAGACTTTGCTTCTGTGCAACGTGAAAACCCTGAAATGGAACGTCGTTGTCAAGAAGTTATCGATAAGTGTTGGCAGCTAGGTGAAAACAACCCAATTGCCTTCATTCACGATGTTGGTGCTGGTGGCTTATCAAATGCGTTTCCTGAATTAGTCTCTGACGGTGGCCGTGGTGGTCAGTTTGAGTTACGTAACGTACCTAACGATGAGCGCAGCATGTCACCACTAGAAATCTGGTGTAATGAGTCACAAGAGCGCTATGTAATTGCCGTATCAGATGAAAATTTAGAGACATTTAGCAAGATCTGTGAACGTGAAAGAGCACCATTTGCTGTGGTAGGTCGTGCCACTGAAGAGGAGCACTTAACGGTTACTGATGAGCATTTTGACAACAAGCCAATTGATTTATCGCTTGATATTTTATTAGGCAAAACCCCTAAAATGCATAAAGATGTGAAAAGTAAAACCGCTGCTGGCGATGCATTAAACTTAGCAGATGTCAGCTTAGCTGATGCTGCTGACCGTATTTTAAGCTTACCTACCGTTGCAGAAAAAACCTTCTTAATCACCATAGGTGATCGCTCGGTAACAGGTATGGTTAACCGCGATCAAATGGTTGGTCCTTGGCAAGTACCTGTAGCTGACTGTGGTGTTACTGCAAATGCACTTGACAGCTATCATGGTGAAGCCATGGCGATGGGTGAGCGTACACCAGTTGCACTATTAAACTACGGCGCTTCAGCTCGCTTAGCAGTAGCAGAGTCAATTTTAAACATTGCTGGCGCTGATATTGGTAGCTTAAAACGTATTAAACTTTCAGCGAACTGGATGTCTCCAGCAGGTCACCCAGGTGAAGATGCTGGCCTTTACGAAGCAGTTAAAGCCATTGGTGAGGAGTTATGTCCAGCATTAGACTTAACGATTCCCGTTGGTAAAGATTCAATGTCAATGAAAACACAATGGCAAGAAAACGGTGAAGACAAAGCGGTCACCTCACCATTGTCATTAGTGATCACTGCCTTTGGCGCTGTTGATGATATTCGTAAAACAGTAACGCCACAATTAAGAACTGACAAAGGTGCTTCACGCCTTGTTGCCATTGACTTATCAGGCGGTAAAAATCGTTTAGGTGGCTCATGTTTAGCGCAAGTATACAAGCAACTAGGCAGTGAAACACCTGATGTTGATAACAGCGAAACATTAAAAGGCTTCTTTAATGCCATTCAAGAGCTTGTTGATAAGAAGAAGTTAGTTGCTTATCACGATATTTCAGATGGTGGTCTATTCACGACAATCACTGAAATGGCCTTTGCTGGTCACACAGGTGTTGATGTTGATCTTACTAAGCTTAACTCAACCTTAGGTAATGACTTAGATGTATTATTTAATGAAGAGCTAGGTGCTGTTATTCAAGTGCTTGAAGATGACGTAAAAGCAGTACATGAAGTATTTGCTGAGCACGGCGTACTTGATTTATGTACTGATATCGGTCGAATCAATAACGATGATATGATTCGCTTTAGTCGTGATGGTAAAGAAGTATTAGCAAATACTCGTACTTACTACCGTACGCTTTGGGCACAAACTACTTACCAAATGCAATCGCTACGTGATAACCCAGAATGTGCTCAACAAGAGCACGATGTTAAGTTTGACACAGAAGATCCTGGTCTAAATGCTGAGCTAACATTTGATATCAACGAAGATATCGTGGCTGACTTAATTGCCAAAGATGCTGATAACAATTCACACCCTAAAGTAGCAATTTTACGTGAACAAGGTGTTAACTCTCACGTAGAAATGGCGGCAGCTTTTGATAGAGCGGGTTTTGTTGCCATTGACGTACATATGTCTGACATTCTCGCAGGTCGTACTGACTTAGCTGACTTTAACGGTTTAGTCGCTTGTGGTGGTTTCTCATACGGTGACGTTTTAGGTGCTGGTGAAGGCTGGGCAAAATCAATTTTATTCAATGCCAATGCGCGTGAAATGTTTAAAACCTTCTTCGAACGTGAAGATACCTTCAGCTTAGGTGTTTGTAATGGTTGTCAGATGCTATCTAACTTAAAAGATATCATTCCTGGCTCAGAAGCATGGCCACGTTTTGTCCAAAATAAATCTGAACGTTTTGAAGCACGCTTCTCTTTAGTTGAGATTCAAGACAGTCCGTCTGTTTTATTTGATGGTATGGCTGGCTCTCGTATGCCAATTGCAGTATCTCACGGTGAAGGTCGTACCGAGTTTAGCTCTGAAGATGCCATTGCAGCAGCGAATGATTCAGGCACAGTATCAATGCGTTATGTTGATAACTATGGTCAAGTAACTGAAACTTACCCGGCTAACCCGAATGGCTCACCTGATGGTATCACAGCACTGACGACAACAGATGGTCGCGTTACTATTATGATGCCTCACCCAGAGCGTGTTTTTAGAACGGTTGCTAACTCATGGCACCCTGATAACTGGGGTGAAGATTCTCCTTGGGTTCGCATGTTCCGCAATGCGCGTAAATTTATCGGTTAATTAACGACCGTTAAACTTTACAGATTGAATAAAAAGCCGACATTTATGTCGGTTTTTTTATTGCTTAAAAATTGTTAAGCTCTCAGTGTCAACAACCTGAGTTCGGCTTAGTAAAACAATAACAAGGGAGCTTACTTGCTATGCAACCACATGATTCCAGCCCGTTAACTGATTTTATCGAATATCCCCCAGAAGAAATGCAACAACGTTCTGCTGACTTCTATCAAGACATTAAACGTCGTCATTCAATTCGAAAATTCAGCGATAGAGCGGTTGATAAAGCCATTATAGAAAACTGCATCAAAGCCGCAGGCACAGCTCCGAGTGGTGCAAATCACCAGCCTTGGCATTTTGTTGCTATCAGCAGCCAAGAAATTAAAAAGCAAATTAGAGAGCAAGCTGAATATCATGAACGTGGCTTTTATGATGGCCGCGCTGGTGAAGAATGGTTAAATGCACTTAAAGATTTAGGCACAGATGCTAATAAACCTTATCTAGAGCATGCGCCTTGGTTAATCGCCATTTTTAGCCAAAAGAAAGGCGGTATTAAAGAAGAAGATAAAAATACCAATTACTATGTTCATGAATCGGTAGGTATAGCAACCGGCTTTTTAATTACTGCCTTGCATAATGCAGGTTTAGCGACTTTGACGCACACCCCAAAGCCAATGTCTTTTTTAAACAAGATATGTGAAAGAGGTGATAATGATCGAGCTTACATGCTACTCATTGCCGGTTACCCTAGTGATGATGCGACTATACCTGCGCATGCTCAAGTGAAAAAATCGTTATCAGATATAGCAACCTTCTTGTAACGTTTTTTCCAATATCTAACTCATCGATTGTAGCTAAGCTAAGTTTAACTTAGCTTAGCTACAATCAAGCTGAATATCAGTACAGCCCTTTGGGCAAAATATACCTGAGTGTTCAGCTTGCTCTGATGATGAAAACTTAAGAGGTTGCTGACATTCTTGGCACAACACCTTCTGCCCTGCTAGCACCTGAGTCACAAGCTTTTTTTGTTGAAAAAAAGATTGTTTGCTGGATTTTTGTAATGCCGCAAACTTGGAAAGATCTAAACTCATAAATATATCAATTACTTTACAAAATAAACGCCATCAAACTTACCATGTAATGGCGCAGAGCTTGTTTCTAATAGCTCTTGATAACCACTAATACTAAAATAGCTTGCTGGCATGTTCGGGTAAGCCGTTATTTCCCATGGAAAATCAGGGTTTGCCTCAAAAGGACAAAATGATAATTTTTGGTTATTCTCCAGTAACAGTTGACCAAATTTAAGTGCTAATTCCTGTGAGGGAAAAATAACTGAAAATTCAATTTCTCTTTCAACTGACAAATCATCACCTGCTTGTTGCATCTCCCATAGCGTATTACCTATGTCATCTTTTGGAAAAAGCGTAAAGTCACGTGTCATTATGTTCACTTACTTTTTAAGGTTCTCTTTACATTTTAGCTTATGCTATTAGCATAAACCTAGTAAAATAGTGAAATTAGCATCAAGATGACTGACTTTATATGCCTAAGAGCTGCTCCGATAAAACTGATTTAGATAAAAACCAAATCATAGAATGTCATATCAATATCAACAGTAATAATGAAAAGTCAGTAGTAAGCTTATTAATGGCTGCTTGCAATGAACAAAAACAGCAGCTTTCAAATAGCGAGATAAAACAAGCAGTTAACAAAGGTGCTTTATGGTTAACTCGCGGTAAAGGTACACAAAGGTTAAGGCGTTTGAAAAGGCCGCTAAAAGCCAATGACACCTTGCACTTTTACTATAATCAGAAAGTGCTTAGTACAACCCCTTTAGCTGCCAAGTTAATTGCTGACTTTACTGATTATAGCGTTTGGTACAAACCTTATGGCATGTTAGCAAATGGCTCTAAATGGAGCGATCACTGCACCATCACTCGTTATGTAGAGCAATCATTACTACCTCAGCGACCTAGCTTTTTAGTACACAGGTTAGATAGAGCAGCCACAGGATTAATACTAATAGCACACAGTAAAAAAGCAGCGAGTGCGTTAGCGAAAATGTTTGAAAAACGTCAGCTAGATAAACAATATCAAATTATTGTTCATGGCGATCATAGCAGCTTGCCACAACCACAAATTATTACCGCTGATGTTGATGGCAAAAGCGCGCGCAGTACTTTTACTTGCTTAAACTACAACAACGAGCTGAAGCAATCACTTATTCAAGTTAACATTGACACAGGTAGAAAACATCAAATTAGGTTACATGCCGCAAGTATTGGTATGCCCGTGGTAGGCGATAGATTACATGGCAAGTCTGATGTTGATAATATCGATTTACAGCTATGTGCTGTCAGCCTTAAATTTACTTGTCCACTAACAGGACAAGCTAGAGAAGTTGCATTGCCAACTGAGCTTAGACCTCAGTTGGCTTAAGTCGCTATGATTATGATTAGGCGCAGTAATTAAAATCATCATCAGCGAGTAATGACAAAGCATCCCCCACTAAATCAGAGGTGTTAATCGCTTTTAATAGCGCTAAACCTTGCTGACGTTGTTCAAGCGTTAAAGCTTTATAAGGTAGTCTAAAGTTTGGCTTAATTGCTTCTGTCATCATCAAGGCGGTATTAATGGCGATTGGGTTTGGCTCGCAAAATAGCCAGTTCATTAATGCTTGTAAACTATCGTTTAACTCAGCATTTTGTGAGTCCATTAACGTTCTCATTAAACCTGGTACGATATTAGAGGTCACAGAAATAACACCATGTGAGCCAAATTGATGCCTACCTAAATAACTTTCATCATCGTTACCCGACCAACAGGCAATGCCTTGCTTTTCATAATGGGCTATACGCTCGTTTCCTGCACATTCTTTAACACCGACAAAATTAGGGTGTTTAGCTAATGGCTCTATCACTTCAGGGGTTAAGTCTTGACCTGTACGTCCAGGTACGTTGTAAATAAAGGCAGGACCAATATCAAGTACGCGCTTAAGGTGCTCACTTACGCCAGCTAATGATGAACGCCCATAGTAAGGGTTTATTTGCAAAGATGCATCCATACCAACAGCAAAACCATTTTGAGTTGCTTTAATAGCCTCACGGGTATTATTGCTACCAGTATTACCGATAATAATTAACTTATCAGAAAACTTATGAACACAATGAGCAATTAAAATTAGGTGTTCTTCCCACGTAAGTAACTGCCCTTCGCCAGTTGTACCACCAACAATAATACCATCAACGCCCGCGGCTATTTGTTGTTCAATTAAGGCATCATAAGTTTGTAAACAAATATCTCCCTTACTATCGTAAGGCGTTTTAATGGCGGTTATTAGACTGGCAGCTTGTAATCTTTTCATTGGATTCTCGAGTATATCTACTTTTGGAAATTAAATAGCACTAGCTAGCGCCCTGCTACTTATAAAATTATTCGGTCAGTACTCGTTAGCAATGACCTACCTCATCAACAACTTTGTACATAGTAAACTCTTCTTTGCTAACAACATGTTGGTATTTAAATACATCGTGTGTTAACTGCAAAACTTTATATGCTTGATAGTTATCTGCATTATTTAAGTCTGCGGCAAAGACTTCTTGCTCAACCACTTCATTCTTAGTGATGGTAAAATGAATATCGCCAACTAAGCCCCAATCACCAAGTTCTATTATTTGCTCTTGATGTTTACTTGCGCTATCAGAGCAAACAAAGGTAAATTCAAAACTACCATCTGCGAGTAATTCTGCATACTCTACCGTTCGAATGCCTTGCTCATTGGTATCATTACGATACCAACGACCAATAAGTAAGTCTCTTGCATAGTTCATACAGCAAAACGCCTTGCTAGCTGGGCTAATTGTTCATATTGAAAGCATAAAAAAATAATGCGACTTTGCCAAAACAAAGTCGCATTATTCTAATAACAATTCACACTATTGCCAATGCGAATATCGAAATTCTCTTGGTTAATTCGCTAGTTTTTTAACACTTTAATACTACCATTGACGCTTTCTAAGTTAATTTTAGTGCCACCACGACCAATATTGCCGTTTAAGCTACGACCTACATAGCTATTTTTCTTCGCCTTTAAGCCAAAATCTGTGTTGATGCTGCCATGCATAGTCTCAATATCTAATGCGGCATTAACCTCTTCAGGTAGATAAAGTTTAATGCTGCCATTAACTGTTTCTATTTCAATATCATCTAAATTTTGATCAAGCGATTGATAATAGGCTTTGATACTGCCATTAACGGAGCTAATGTCACTATTATGACTTAGCCCTTTTGCCACAATAGAACCATTAACCAGCTCTGCTTCTACTTCGCCTTGTACCCCCTCTATGGTTAGGCTGCCATTAACTAATTCAATATCTGATAAATTAGTCGATGCCGGCAGCCACACTTGATAGCTCACCTGCCCCGAATTGCTATTTTTGTAATTAAATGATTTCTCATACTGAGTGGCAACATTAACTTGGTCACCCTGCTGTTTCATTTTAACTTCAATACGATCTCTGCTTTCTTGATCATCGGCTTTAATTGTCGCGATAACTTTAATTTTTGCTTGCTGCCAACTAGTAATTTCAACTTCACCATTAATGTTTGATAAAGTGAATGTGCTGTCATCATTGACTGAAAATGATTTCTCGACGACATCTTCCACATCGGCATACACAGGTAATGCCATTGTCATTGCTAAGCTCATAGTGATTAATGATTGCTTTAAAGTCGTTTTCATATTGATTCCTTGTGTTCTTCTTAATGTAATAATATTTTGCTTTTTCTAGCTAATAAAAAATTAATTTACTGCTCAACTGCACTAAATTTAAATAATTAGATGTAACTGGATTTAAAAAGGTTTAAATTAAAAATAAATATTCTAGCTTCATGATTAACTTATGAAAAAACCAAGCATCCAAGTACTATTAACGGGCAACGAACTGATGGCAGGCGATATAGTTGACTCCAACTCAGCCATGATAGCTCAGCAGTTAAATGAATATGGCCTTAGCATTGCTCGCAAAGTTACACTAGGTGACGACTTAGCGGTCTTAGTCAATGAGCTTAAGCACATGGCCTCGCAAACCGATATTTTAATCGTAAATGGTGGCTTAGGACCAACCGTAGATGATTTAACCGCATTGGCGTTATCAAAAGCGATGGCGACAGAGTTAGCAGAGCACCCAGAGGCACTTTCACAATTAAGCACTTGGTGCCAACAACGAGGAAGCGAGCTAAATCAAGCTAATTTAAAGCAGGCATTATTACCCAAAGGTAGCACCGTAATAAAAAATCATAGTGGCAGTGCTCCGGGTTTCTTATGTCAGCTGCTTGGCTGTCAAGTTTACTGCACACCTGGAGTTCCTCATGAGCTAGAAACAATGCTAGCAAAAGAAATTTTGCCACAAATAAGTCAACAATATTCATTACAAGCTGATAAACAAACCATCAAGATGCAAGTCTTTGGTCTTGGCGAAGCTAAGCTACAGCAAATGATTGACGATAACTTAAGTCATTGGCCACAGGATATTGAATTAGGCTTTCGCGCAGGCACGCCACTGTTAGAAGTCAAGCTAACTAGTAAAACTAAAATAGCCCAAAGCAGTTTAGATCATTGGCAACAACGCCTTATATCACTACTTTCAGCTCATTATGTTGCAACAATTAATGACAAACCACTTGAATTAGCTGAGCATGTTTTATCTCTACTACAACAGCAAAATTTAACAATCACAACAGCTGAATCATGCACCGGTGGCCTTATAGCAAGTAAACTAACTGAAATTAGCGGCTCATCGCAAAGCTTTGAGGCCGGCTTTGTCACTTACAGCAATAACATGAAAACAGCGATGATTTCTGTTCCTGAAGAACTACTGATAGAACATGGTGCCGTTAGTGAGCCTGTTGCGCTTGCCATGGCAGAAGGTGCATTAACAAAAGCAAAAGCTGATATGGTCATTGCCGTTACGGGTATAGCTGGCCCAAGTGGCGGTAGCGCAGAAAAGCCCAACGGCACAGTGTGGTTGGCCTGGGGAACAGCAAACAATGTACAAACTCAATGCTTGTTACTGCCTTTTAAACGTAAATATTTTCAACATTACGTAGCAAACATAGCTTTAGACTTAATACGTCGACAATTAATTCAAAGTAAAGAGACACCAAACTATGTCAAAGAACGAGCATTTAAACCCATAAAGCGTAACTAAAACAATAAGCTAAAATTTGAGCTAGAATAAAGATAATCCCCTTTAACTGTCTAATATAATACTAGGATAGTTATTGCGCAGTGTGAAAAAAATTTATATATTGAATTCAATGTAGATGAGCCTAAATACACTCATCAAATCTGGAGCATATTTTGATTGAAAAAAACTACATCACCAGTGGCCGAAACACTGTTATACATAAAATAAAAAAATTCGATCTACTTATCATTAATGGCGACAAACCCGTGGTGATTGTCAGTCACCGAGGTATAGGTATATACAAAGGAGAAATTCCGGCGAAACGCTCTATTGCCAAAAAAGCCTATCAAGATATTGTCGATATCACCTCTGCCGAGTTATTTGGTGAAGAAAAAACCCTGCTGTTTGTCCAAGCACTTGATGGGGTTGAATATAAGATTGACTACAGTAAAGAAGGTACAAATAGCTTTATTAAAATTCATCAAACGCATTACATATAGAACAATTAGCTGTTAAATCAACAAACCAAGTAATCCCCTTAAAGAGAGCACGATTTCCTAACATTTGTAGGCTCAGCAGTAACTGATGTTAGGAGGAGTAAAGCATTAATGACTAAAGCCAGTTTAATAAACAACGATAAAAATAATGTTGACTTGCTATTAGAGCCAATTAAAGGTGGAGATGCTATTTCCGCCCTGTCTATTAAAGAATTGATAGCTAATTCAGAGTATAGCCACTTGTATGTCAATGAAAGTAATCTTAAGAATGCGGTAGCAGAGCTTAATGACGTGCTAAAGCCTCTACAAGACAATCAACAAGGCAGAGAAATTCGCTACCAAATTCTCGAAAGAATTGACGCAAAAATTTCCGTGACTATCGAGTCAGATGAAATGGGGGCATCTGCTGAAATCACTACTGCTCAAGGTGGTAAACACCTTACCGCCAAAGCAATCTTACACGCAGCACAAGAAGCGGGTGTTAAAAAAGGCTTTAGCAAAGAGCATTTAGTGAAATTAGCCCAGCTAGCAGCCAAAGAAAAACCTAACAGTCATGTCGTTATGCAAATTGCCAGTGGCAAAGTGGCCATTAATGGCAAAGATGCTGTAATTAAACCTCTGGTAGAAAGCGCGCAAACACGGATTTTAAAACCGAAAAAGCGGGAAGATGGCAGTGTAGATATGCGCGATTTAGGTGACATTATTTGCGTAAAAGTAGGTGATCCTCTTGCACAAAAAATCCCTCCTACACCTGGCACCCAAGGTTATACCGTCACAGCAACACCGCTTGCACCAGAGCCTGGCAACGATGTGCCGCTAATATCCGGTGAAGGTACTTGCATTAGCCCGAAAAATGAAAATGTACTGGTGTCTGAAAAAGTAGGCCTGCCCAAACTCATTGAAAACGGCATGGAAGTCGACGAAGTTTATAAAATTAAAGACGTTACTGTGGCAACCGGTAATATCAACTTTACGGGTAGCGTTATTATCGAAGGTGACGTTACTGAAGGTATGACAGTTATTGCCAGTGGTGATGTTACTGTTGGTGGCTTTGTTGAGTCTGCAACTATTGAAGCAGGTGGAGATATTACTATTTCTGGCGGCATCATAGGTAGAAAGCACGATGTTGAAAAAACAAAAGTTACCGATGTAGTGATGAGCGTTAATATCAATGCCAAAGGCAGTATTTACGCAAAATATGCTCAGTACGCACAAATTACTTGTGGTAAAGATGTACGTATTGAAAACCAACTATTACATAGCATTTTAAATATTAAAGGCCGTTTATGGGTTGGCAAAGAAGAAAAAGCGGATGGAAAACTTATAGGTGGCTATATAAAAGCAGGCACAACAGTACAGGCCGGCATTGTTGGTGCTACTGCAGGTAGTAACACTATCGTTAATTTCGAGCATAAAATATTAAAATTCAAAGAAGAGCTGCAAGAAATTGAAGTGCGCCTTAAAGATGCATCAGAGCAAACCAATGAGCTTAAGAATGCTGCCAATAAATTAAAAAAGTTACCGAAAGATAAAGCAAAACCTGAACTACTCAGTAAAATTGTCGCGAGTTACCAAGCTCAAGCAAAGGCAATGGGCGCCATTTTACTTGAAAAGGAAGCGCTTGATAAAAACCTTCAAGATTACATGACCAGCGTATATATTGAAGCCAATGAAAAACTATATCACGGTGTTGAGCTAATTGTCGGTGACTTTAATGATAGATCGCGCAGAGAATATGGGCCAAGTAAAATGATATACCAAGAACGTAAAGTTCATATAGAGCCTATCGTTCATAGCTAAGAGTAAGCATGAAAAAATTACCAACAACACTCGCCAGTACCTTGATTATTGGCAGTACACTGCTATCAAATAACGCTTATGCCCAACAATGCTCAATACATTTAAATTACGGCGTTATCATAGACCCTAGTCACATTCGAGTCATTGACCATGGCAGAACCTTAGTGCAAATCAACGGTGATGATCAACTATTTATTCGCGGTATAGAGCAAGAAGTTACTCCTGAGCAACAAGCATTAATTGCGCAATTTTCAACTGGTATCCGTGCTCATATTCCAGAAATAGTGTCTATCGCTATCGAGGGTGTCGATATTGGCCTAAAAGCGGTAAATGAAGTGGTTGGTGGCTTAACAGGTGAAAACAGTGCTTCTCAGCAAAAAATACAAGCAAAATTTGAAGAGCTAAAATGGCGTATTCGCGCACGCTTTAACCAAAGCGCTAATAACTACTATATTGCTCCGCAAGACTTTAATGACTTTGATGAAATGTTTGCCGGTGAATTTGAGCAAGAAATTGAGGAAATTGTACAAACCTCTGTAGGAACCATCTTAAAAGCCGTTGGCCAATCTATGCTATCAGAGAATAAACATTCTGAGCAGGTTGATGGTGAGCCACGTGTCGATAGCTTTGATGAGCGTATGGATGGTATGAGTAAAGGGCTTGAACTTGAAGTCAGTGACCGTGCTAAAGCACTTGATAAAAAAGCGGCACAATTTTGCCAAAGGCTGACTGAGTTAGACCAAATCGAAGCACAATTGCAGCAAGCAATTACACCACTTAAGAAATACAATCTGATCCAATCTAATCAAAATTAAAACAACCCCTTTTAAATATAAGAATTAACAATAAAAAAGCTGCATCTAGTGCAGCTTTTACTTTAGTTTAACCCGTCCTAAATAAGGTTGACATTACATATTCGGGTAGTTAGGGCCACCAGTACCTTCTGGCGTCACCCAAGTTATATTCTGACTCGGATCTTTAATGTCACAGGTTTTACAGTGAATACAATTCTGCGCATTAATAATCAGCTTAGCGCCCTCTTCTGCTTGCTCTATCTCATAAACTCCAGCAGGACAATAACGCTGTGCAGGCTCATCATACTTAGCTAAATTGACGCTAATTGGAATATCCTTGTCTTTGAGCTTTAAGTGACACGGCTGCTCTTCTTCATGGTTTGTATTTGATAAAAATACTGAAGATAATTTATCAAAGCTCAGTTCATTATCAGGCTTAGGATACGCTATCACCGGAGCCTCACTGGCAAGTTTTAACTGCTGATGATCTAAGCTATCATCCTTGAAGTTAAACGGCAATTTACCGCCAAAAATATTTTGGTCGATAGTGTTATAGGCACCACCTAAGAAGGTGCCAAACTTATGCATTGCAGGACCAAAATTACGCGTACTATATAACTCGTCATATAACCAAGAGTTCTGATATTTTTCAGTGAAGTTAGTTAAGTCCTGTTTGCCTTCTTCAGCAACAGCACCTTCTAAAAGCAAGGCTTCAGCAATGGCTTCAGCGGCCAGCATGCCCGACTTCATTGCGGTATGATTACCTTTAATTTTGGCAAAGTTAATCGTACCTGCATCACAGCCTACCAATAAAGCACCTGGCATAGTCATTTTCGGTAATGAATTAAAACCACCTTTAGCCATAGCACGAGCTCCGTAAGAAACACGCTTACCACCTTTAAGGTACTGACTAATTTTGGGGTGATGTTTATAACGCTGGAATTCATCAAATGGACTTAAATGCGGATTCGAGTAATTTAAATCGACAATTAAACCGACAAATACTTGATTATTTTCAGCATGATAAAGGTAACCACCACCATTGGTATCTTTATCTAAAGGCCAACCCGCCGTATGAACAACTAATCCTTCTTGGTGTTTTTCAGGATCTATATCCCAAATTTCTTTAAAACCAATGCCGTAATGCTGAGGCGAGGCATCTGCTGCTAAATCAAATTTTTCGATTAACTCTTTACCTAAGTGGCCACGACAACCTTCAGCAAACACTGTGTACTTGGCTCTTAATTCCATGCCTGGCATAAATGAGTCTTTTGGTTGCCCTTCAGCATCTAAGCCCATATCACCGGTAATAATGCCTCCGACGCTACCATCATCGTTATAAATAACTTCTTGCGCTGGAAAGCCAGGAAAGATTTCCACACCTAACTGTTCAGCTTGCTCTGCTAACCAGCGACAAACATTACCCATACTTACAATATAATTGCCTTCATTATGCATCGTCTTAGGCACAGTAAAGCCCGGTAACTTGATACCTGAGTCTTCACCATTTAATAAATAAATATCATCTCCTGTTACCTTAGTTGTCAAAGGCGCATTTTTCTCTTGCCAGTCAGGAAACAGCTCATTTAGTGATCTCGGTTCAAACACGGCTCCAGACAATATATGGGCGCCAACTTCAGAGCCTTTCTCGACAACACAAACCATTAATTCTTGTTGTTTTTCTTGTGCTAATTGCATTAACCGACACGCAGTAGACAGCCCAGAAGGGCCTGCACCGACGATTACCACATCAAATTCCATCGATTCGCGTTCCATAAATTCTCCCACTATTATTTTATTTATCTATTAAATGCATCAAAATTCAAACGGGCGTTTGATATTCAAACAGGTGTTTGATAGTATCCCATAACAGATAGCCAAGCAAGCTGATATTTAGACGCTATTTAAAGCTATAAACTAGATTGTATCTCAGTTTAAAAGTTTTCACCAAGATTACGTTGACGTTTACGTAAACCAAGGGTATCTTTTAGCTATTAAAACAAATTAAAACGTATTTACTTATTTACAACCTGATTAGAGGCGAAGATGAAAGTACTAGTTCCGATAAAGCGTGTTATTGACTATAACGTCAAAGTACGTGTAAAACCTGATAATTCTGATGTTGATCTAGCCAATGTAAAAATGGCAATAAACCCATTTTGTGAAATTGCTGTTGAAGAAGCAGTACGCTTAAAAGAAGCAGGTACTGCCTCTGAAGTCATTGCAGTGTCAATTGGCGATAAATCTTGCCAAGAGCAATTAAGAACGGCATTAGCACTTGGTGCAGATCGCGCCATTCAAATTGAAGCAGACACAGACCTTGATTCATTAAATATTGCTAAGTTACTACAAAAAGTTGTAGAGGAAGAGCAACCTCAACTGGTTATCTTAGGTAAGCAGTCTATTGATGGCGATAACAACCAAACGGGCCAAATGTTAGCGGCATTAACAGGTATGGGCCAAGGTACATTCGCTTCAGAAGTAAAAGTAGACGGCGATAAAGTTAATGTTACTCGTGAAGTAGACGGTGGTTTGCAAACGGTTGCACTTAACCTACCAGCCATTGTTACCACAGATCTTCGTCTAAATGAGCCTCGTTATGCTTCATTACCTAACATCATGAAAGCTAAGCGTAAGCCGTTAGATGTTAAATCAGCTGCCGATTTTGGTATCGATTTAAGCGCTCGCACTAAATTACTGAAAGTAACACCACCTGCTGAGCGTCAAGCCGGTATAGTGGTAGAAACTATTGATGAACTTGTAGAAAAATTAAAGAACGAAGCTAAGGTGATCTCATGAGTATTTTAGTAATTGCAGAACATGATAACAGCACATTAAAAGCTGAAACGCTAAAAACCGTTGCTGCAGCTCAAGCAATTGGTGGTGAAATTACCTTATTAGTTGCCGGCGCTAACTGTCAAGACGTAGCTCAAGCAGCAACTAAAATTAATGGTGTTAGCAAGGTACTTGTAAGCGATAATGCAGCTTATCAGCATCAACTTGCAGAAAATGTTAGCTTACTAGTCACTGAACTTGCTGGCGATTACGAGCATATCATCGCTACAGCGCTAACAACTGGCAAAAACTTTATGCCACGCGTTGCTGCTCTTTTAGATGTGGCACAAATTTCAGATATTATTGGCGTAGAAAGTAGCGATACTTTTGTTCGCCCTATCTATGCGGGTAATGCCATAGCCACAGTGCAAAGCCTGGACAGCAAAAAAGTGATTACCGTGCGCGCCACAGCATTTGATGCCGTAGCGACTGACGGTAATGCAGAGTTAATCACTTTAGATACCGTTTGTGATGCAGGTACTTCTAGCCATGTAAGTGATGAATTTACAGAATCAGAGCGTCCAGACTTAGGCGCAGCTGGTGTGGTAATTTCAGGTGGCCGTGGTATGCAAAATGGTGAGAACTTCAGCTTACTTGAAGGTATTGCAGATAAGCTAGGTGCAGCTATTGGCGCCTCTCGTGCTGCTGTTGATGCGGGTTTTGTCCCTAATGATATGCAAGTTGGCCAAACAGGTAAGATTGTTGCGCCAGACTTATACATTGCTGTAGGTATTAGCGGTGCAATTCAGCATTTAGCTGGTATGAAAGACTCGAAAGTTATTGTTGCTATTAACAAAGACCCAGAAGCGCCAATCTTCCAAGTAGCTGATTACGGAATCGTTGCCGACTTATTTGACGCCCTACCTGAGCTAGAAAGTAAGTTATAAGTTAGATTCTAACTACGACTGTATGCAGTATTAAGCAAGCGCTAATATTGTTATAATAAAACCACGCTTATGAAAGTAAGTCGTGGTTTTATTTTGTTTGAATTTCACCTATGAGTACAATATGAAAAAAAATTTATCCAGTTTAAGTGATTTAGCCGGAGCTTTTGGCAAAGCGCCTATAGAGCATGATAACACTAACAAAGTGGATGATGACTCTTTAGTCTACTCAACCGAATCTGGCCGTATTCAACACAAAAAAGCCGAGGTGATCACAGCAAGTGACGGCTTTGCTCATGTCAGACGTGAAACTAAAGGTAGAAAAGGTAAAGGCGTTGTAACTATTAGTGGTTTAGGCTTGCCATCATCTGAGTTAAAAACATTAGCTAAGAAGCTTAAAAAGACCTGTGGAACTGGCGGTACAGTAGTTGGTGAAACCATAGAGATTCAAGGTGATAAGCGAGAAGTAATCAAAGAAGTCTTAGAAAAAGAAGGCTTTAAAGTAAAATTTATTGGAGGCTAAAAGCTGCTACTTCCATGCAGCTTTTTCAATAACTACAACGAATAACGCTTTCGGCCAGAAAAAGCATGAGAGAGCGTATTACCATCAACATACTCGAGTTCACCACCAACCGGAACACCATGAGCAATTCGAGTAATACTAACCTCATGCTCTTGAGCTATTTCGGCAATATAGTGCGCTGTGGCCTCACCTTCAACGGTTGGATTAGTCGCTAAAATAACCTCAGTAAATTGTCCGCTAGCAAATTGCTGTGCTAACCGATCTAGCCCCAAATCTTCGGGGCCAATACCGTCTATGGGTGATAAATGCCCCATCAAGACAAAATATTTGCCAGTGAACTCACCTGTTTGCTCTATCGCAATAACATCGCCAGGGCTTTCAACAATACAAAGACTTGTCGCCAGTTTTCGTTTAGGGCTTTGACATATTTCACAAAGCTCTTGCTCAGTGAAGTTTCGACAATCTCGACAGTGACCAATATCTGTCATTGCCGTCGACAATGCATGCGCAAGTTTACTGCCGCCACGACGATTGCGCTCTAATAAATGAAATGCCATACGCTGGGCAGATTTTGCACCAATGCCAGGCAAACATTTAAAAGAATCGATAAGCTCTTGTAATAAGGGACTGAATTTCATTATTCGTTATACTTGATTGCCAAAGGCAATTAAAATGGCATCTTCATACCCGGCGGTAATTGCATGCCACCAGTTAACGCGCTCATTTTCTCTTTATTTTGCTCTTCAACACGACGTACCGCATCATTTACCGCCGCAGCTAATAAATCTTCAATCATATCCTTATCATCTTCCATCAAGCTATCATCTAGCTCTACACGGCGGACACTATGGCTACCTGTCATGGTCACTTTTACCATGCCAGCACCCGCTTCACCGACAACTTCCATATTAGCTAATTCTTCTTGTGCTTTAGCCATTTTTGCTTGCATCTGCTGGGCTTGCTTCATTAAATTGCCCATGCCACCTTTCATCATAATATTCTCCAAACTAAAAATTAATCTTGCCAAAGCTTTATTGGCGAAATTTATATTAAATACTTTATCGCCGAGACAAACAATCCAGCGATTTTTATCAATACTGCGCATTATACCTAGATGTAATGCTAACGGCAGCAAAATTATGCGCTTCTTGTTGCCAAGCTAATGCGCGACAATTGTATCTTCAGCTAAACTTGCTTGAAACTGCTCTTTAAGGGCGATAACAATGTTATCACTTGCTAAAAGCTGTTTTGCATAATCATAACGCTTATCATTGATATGTGATTGAATCTGATAAGGGTCAGCAACCGTTTGCTCAACCAAGTCAATCGTTACTTTCACTTTTCGCGATAAAAACTGACAGATATATTCTTCTAATTGCTTTTCTGCGACTTCAGTTTTTAAATGTTTTGTCGCTTGATCTAGCTTTAATATTAAATGATCATCATCAGATGCCTCACTAATAGTGGCATGAATGGCTAACTGCCTAATACGGGCTGTTAACTCCATGGCATCTATCATATGTGCCCATTTATCAACCTGATTGGCTTTTTTAATAACCGCGGGGTCGATTACATCTTCTTGAAATGAAATAGTCGGTTCAGGTAACCGCTGTTTTTCTTCATGATCTGAAGCGTTAGCAGCTACTCCATTATTCTCAGAGTTATGTTCTGTATTATCATTGGCTGTGTGATGACGCATTGCTGCGTCATCAGGCTTTTTTGCATTTTGCTCCAGTTGCTTTTTCCGACTCCGCAACATATTTCGTGTCGCAAGCACAGCACTTACAGGGCTATTAAGCTCAGTTTGAGTGGTATTTTCCTCTGCTCTAGGTGTTGGCTGCTCTTTATTTTGATGCCCTTTGTTTTGATGCTCTAAGCCTATATCTTGGCCTTGCTGCTGACTCTCTATAATGGGAGGATTAGCATCCGTTTCTTGCGTATAGGCGTCTTTATTCACTAGAGATTGCGACATTTGCTCAGCTTGTTGCTCTATTGCTTCAGCCTGAGATGATAATGCATGGTGAACTTCATCAAATTGACTTTCACCTGAGTGAGCTTCGCTTGTCGAGGCATCAATAAGTAAACTAGTATCCTGCAACTGTGTCTGTTCATCAACTTGAGGTGACTTATTCGAGACTAAATCAAGATTTTTTTCCTCTACCAATTCATCCTGAGTTTTATTGATAGTTGCTTGCTCTTCAGTGCTTTCTGCACTAAAGGTATTTTCTAACGGCTCAGAATCAAGGTGAATTGACTGTGAGTTGTTATTTGTGGCTATTTCTACAGCATGATCAATAGCGAGCGGCTTAAAGGCTAGCAACCTTAACAAGGTCATATCAAAAGCGGCTTGTTCATCAAAGGCATAAGGTAAATCTTTACGGCCATTTAAGACAATTTGATAATACAACTGGACATCATCAGCAGACATGGCTTGAGAGAATTTCTTTAATAGTGCTATGTGCTCAGCTGGCAAATCAAAATGCTGTTCAACAATCTGATATAAGGCAACTTGATGAAATAACTGAATCAACTCGGCATACAAACGTGTATAACTCGGAGCGTACGCAGCTATTGTTTGTGACAGAGCCATCATTTCTGCGCTATCTTGTTTTAATAAACAAATAACAATCTTATATACCCAGTTTTGATCTACCCCGCCTAACATTTGCTGTAAATTGGCTAATTGAATATTGCCTTGACCTTGCGCTATAGCTTGATCTGTTAAGCTCAATGAGTCTCGCATACTGCCACGAGCGGCTTTTGCTAAAAAAGTCAATGAGCCCGGTTGATGAGATACCTGTTCATGCATAAGTATCTCTGTTAACTTGGCTTCTATTTGTGCAACGCTCAAGGCCTTTAAGTGGAATTGTAAACAGCGGGATAATACGGTTACCGGTAACTTTTGCGGATCAGTTGTTGCTAGAATAAATTTCACATGTTCAGGCGGCTCTTCTAATGTTTTTAATAAGGCATTAAAACTGTGCCTAGATAGCATATGAACTTCATCGATAAGATAAACTTTAAAGCGACCTCGAGTTGGTGCGTACTGAACGTTATCTAAAATTTCTCTCGTATCATCTACTTTGGTTTTAGAGGCGGCATCTATCTCTAAAAGATCGATAAAACGCCCCTCATCAATATCAACACAAGTAGCACAGGTTCCACAAGGAGAAGAAGTAATGCCTACTTCACAATTTAAACTTTTGGCAAAGATTCTTGCTATAGTTGTTTTACCAACCCCGCGAGTGCCAGTAAACAAGTAGGCATGATGTAAACGTTTTTGCTCTAAAGCATTGACTAATACATCGACAACATGGCCCTGCCCCATTAACTGTTGAAAATTTTTAGGACGCCACTTTCTCGCTAAAACTTGATAGCTCATAAATTTTTACTCGATGTAAAGTACATAAAAAACCTAAACTAATTTAATAGACCAAGAGTGTAGAAATCAACAAGCAACATAGTAATCGACTGTAGATAAAAATCTAGTTACTTTTTAAATCAAGTAAGTCTAGAAATTTAACTAGCTATAATAGTGAACTCTGTGGGGCTGGGTACTGCTCCTAGTGAGTACAGTTTTTTTAACAACGCTTCATTATTTAATGGCTTAGTGATCACATCATTAAATAATGTGTATTCAGGTAAAGACTCCGCTTCTGATATGCCTTGCGTTGTCATAAATAATACAGGTGTAGTTGCACAATGCTCGGTTTGTTTTAAATTCTTAACTAACTGAACACCATTCATCAACGGCATTAAATGATCTATGATATAAAGCTGATAATCATTCTTTTGCGCTTTTTCAAAAGCATCAAGACCATTTGTTGACACATCGACTTGATGTCCGTGTTGACATAAGAGATTAGTCAAAGTCTCTTGTACAGACAATTTATCATCTACAACCAAAATTTTCATTTTATTAACTTTCTTCTCTAATAAAAAGCAATCAAATCATTGCTATTGACACTTTTAAAAAGGAGGGTGATTTTAACGCATAACCATGAATTACGACAGTGACAGATAAAATTAAACATCAACTTTATTACAATAACTGTATTATTTTAATTTCAATACTTTCCGCTTTGGTTTGTTTGGCAAATCATCGACATTACTTTTCAAATTAGGGTTCTGATAAATACTACTAATATTTGCTCTAGCCCCTTGTTGCTTAGGCTCTTTGACATGATGAGTTGGCTTTTTCTTACTTTTTGCTGTTGCTTTTGAGCCAGGCCTTGCAACGTGATATTGCTTATCAATTGCAGTCAAAAAATTTCTAAGCACTTGAGTTTTACACACCCTATAGTGCTTATGCTCTGGTCGCCTAAAAAGCGCGCTAAGCTCTGACTTTGAAAAGCTAAAATCTACCTTTTCCAATAAGGTAATAATATCATCCGCTTTTAAATTCAAGGCTATTTTAAGTTTAACCATGATCAGATTATTAGTTAACTTTGACTCTAGTACTGGCTCAGTCCCTTCTTTTTTACCGCGTTTTTCAATAATAAACCCGTTTAAAAAGCCTGCCAATTCAAAATCCTGACAAAGGAGAAAGCCCTCATCTGAATCTTTCTTTAACCAGTTTACAACCTGCTCCTTAGAAGTACTAACACCTCCATATTTAAACAGCTCAACCATTTTCTTATCATGGTAATTAAAGGTATATCGTAAACGTCTTAGTATATCGTTGTTAATCAAAGCGTGGTCCTGTATAAGAATGACCCGGTATTGTACCTACAAATTCACTTTACTGATATATCATTATTACGATACTAATGAAAAACAGTCTGGCTGAAATGAAAGTGCTTTCCTACTGACATAATATGCTTAAAAGCGCCCTTATCTAGTTGCAGTAACGTTTTATGATCGCCAGCTTCTAAATAAACAGTATCAAGTCTGTCTAACTCTTCTTCACAGATCATATTCATGTTATATGCCCCCGGAACGGGTGGAATAGCTCCCAAGTCACAATCAGAAAAAGCTTGATATACCTCTTGTTCTTTAAGTAACTGATATGAGCCATGCAAACATTCATTAAGGATAGATAAGTTAATTTTATTATTTGCAGGTAAAATCGCCATTAAGCGTCTATCTTCGTGATCTTTTAGAAGGACTGCCTTAGCTATTTCATTTAATGCTACATTGGCGGTAACAGCAGTGCCTATCGAACTATTACTGTGGAAATGTTCTATAGCCTGGTAAGGGACATTTTTCTCGTTCAAATAACGAGTCAGTTTGGTTGATATAGTCATAATAACCTCCAACACTATTTTTCTCTCATATTTAGTATAGATGCGCCTTAAGCAATCGCAAAAATTGTTCAACTTCACGATGAAAGCTACCAATAATCGATAGAATTTTGTACCATAGCTTTAATCTACTCTCAACAAGGTAACAGGACGTTAATCCTTTAATTATGAACAATATTTTCAAAGCATCAGTACTTGTTTCAAGTTTAATGTTAGCTTCTTGTGCCAATCAAAATAAGATTGCTCAGCAGCAACTAGAGCCAGTTAGCAACGCTTGTCAAAAGCTTGATTATCTTATTAAGGCTTATGATGACGGCTTTAACGACTTAAAGCAGACAAAAATTAAGGCTGGTATCAGCAACATTTGGCAAGCAAAATACCATCTGATTGGCAAAAACTGCCGAATATGGTCATGGGGAAAAGCACAAACAACCTACTCATGTAACACGATTAAAGTCGACGAAAGTGATGCCCGTAAGTACTACAGCAATGCTAAAGCAACCATTGCTCAATGCTTAGGCACTAGCTGGCATCTTAATGAAAGCTCTAGACGTAATGATGACGGTTTAAAAGCTGAATATACAAATACAGAAACACAAGTGACGCTTTCTACCCATTTAGTCCCAGATAGCGGCTTATTTAAATCTAAATGGTCTGTGTACTATTATGTTGGTAGAGTCGAGTAAAATGTTTTAGCTCAACTAGTTAAATAAAAAAAGCCAGCATTACGCTGGCTTTTTAGCTTAAAACGTTGCGAGGAGTATATTAGTTAACTAACCACCACATTTTTTGCTTTTACTTTTACCTTCGCCGCATTTACCTTCACCGCACTTGCCTTTGGCTTTCATTTTACCTTCGCCACATTTGCCTTCACCGCACTTGCCTTTGGCTTTCATTTTACCTTCGCCACATTTGCCTTCACCGCACTTGCCTTTGGCTTTCATTTTACCTTCGCCGCATTTGCCTTCACCGCACTTGCCCTTGGCTTTCATTTTACCTTCGCCGCATTTGCCTTCACCGCACTTGCCCTTGGCTTTCATTTTACCTTCGCCACATTTGCCTTCACCGCACTTGCCTTTGGCTTTCATTTTACCTTCGCCGCATTTGCCTTCACCGCACTTGCCTTTGGCTTTCATTCTACCTTCGCCGCATTTACCTTCACCGCACTTGCTATCTTTCTTTTGTTCAGCCAATGTAACTACATCATTGGCAGCAAATGGGTTAACCTCAGCTTTTGCAACATTTGCAGTAAGCAAGCCTAATGAAATAAGCCCAGCTAGAGCAACAATTGAAGTTTTATTTAATAAATTCATGCTTTTTCCCTTCTATCTTTTTGATGTGTCGGCAAAAGTTTACCAACTAAATTAACTATAGATACTGACCTGTAAGTATATATAAAAATTTCACTCTGTCAGAAATAAATGTTAATCATTTTCTTAAATAGCCTAATAAATCAAATTTCAGGCATAAAAAAACCAGCACATGTGCTGGTTTTTAAATCAAGCTAGCAAGTGACTAGATAGCCACTTTCTTACGCTTAGCTGTATCTTCAATAAAGCCTTTCCAAGTATTCGCTGTCTTACGAGTATTTGGATCTTTCATTGCTTTTTGAATAGCGGCATAAGCTTGCTTATAGTTTTCTAAATAGAAGTATGACTCAGCAATACTCATATAAATACGACCCTGGTTCTTTATTCCAAGTTCTAATGCCTTATTTAATGCTGGAATTGCTTTAGCAAACTGTTCATCCTGCTTTAATAACATACCTTGCTTACGGTAGTGCTTAGCTTCATTCGTCATTTTGGCAAGTTCACCATAATATTTGGCGGCCTTATCAATATGCTGAGCTGAGTGCCAAGCATTAGCTAATGTAGTGATGTTTTTATCATCACGCTTAACTAAACCTGAGCCAATATGCTTTTCAAGCAAACGTGCAGCTTTATATGGAGCATCACTTGATGAGTATAAGTTAGCCAGTGTCTTAATTTGGCTTTCCTTATCAAGATGCCCCAGCTTATAAGCTAAATCTAAAGTTTGTACTGCCTTGGCATAATCTTCAACCAACAAGTAAAACATTGGTAGCTGAGTCCACCATTGCTTATTGTCCGGAAAAATTTGCACAACAGTTTCTAACACTTCAATTGCTTCTTTATACATCTTACGCTCATAGTAAGAAGTAACTTTCAAAACATACGGGTTTTGATTTGGCTTATCACCAAATGCCGCAATTGCCTTATCAGCGGGTACAATAACTTTATCTAATTGCTTAAGAGAATAGTAAGCATTAGCTATCTTCACGTAAGTTGGAGCGTCTTCTTTACCAGTAAACTCCATCCATTGGTAATAATACTTAAGCGCTTCTTTATAGTTTTTAACTTGCATTTGCATGTCAGCTAATAACTTTAACGCTTCACCATGATCAACCTCATTCAAAATATCAGGCTCAACTGCCTTAATCAGATAATCAATAGTTTTTTGCTCATTATCACCCAGCGTAGCATACATTACCGCAATAAAACGAGATACATAAGCCTTGTCATAATCTTTTGATGGATCAATTGCCAACAAAATATCTAACGCGCCTTGAATATCATCAGCACTATAAGCTTCAAATGCTTTCTGAACTTTTTTACCAACACGTGGGCCAACAAGCTGTGTAGGACGCTTTTTCTTCTTCTCTTCTTTAGCTTCAGCAGCCATTGCAACATCGGCAAATGGCGCTTGAGTAACTAAAAGAGCAGCAGCGACTACCAAAGAAGTTGATAACTGTTTAAACATTATTCACCTCCCATTTTAAAGTCTAGTTGAACCGTCAAACCAGGACGTCGTTGTGCTTTACCATCAACAACTTTTGGCTTGTACTTCCACTTTCTAAGCGCTCTCATTGCTTCTTTGTTGAAAACACGCTTAGGCTGAGCTTCGATTACTTTAACATCTTCTACACCACCTACTTCATTAATAGTAAATGAAAGAATTACATAACCTTCTTTACCGTCACGAGCAGCTTGTATTGGGTATTTTGGCTCAATACGTACAATCGGTGTTGCATCACCATCTCGACCAATACCAGCACCTGGTGCAGAAAGACCTGTCGATGGACCAGACATTTGCACACCTGGCATATTAAACTTCAAACCACCAGTATCGTTACTAGCTTCTGGCTCAGGAGCTTGCTGCTTAGGCGGCGCTTTAGGCGGCGGAGGCGGCGGAGGCGGTACACGTCTACGCTGTTCAGCTGCTGACTCCGGCGGCGTCGTATTTACTTCTACGATAATATTCTCTTGTTGCTCTTCCTTGTTTCTGTCACCAGACGAAACAAGGAAGGCCATAAAAGCAAATAAGCCAAAGGTTATGCCAGCGCCTAGTAGTATTGATACTAAAAAGCGAACCATATTATTACCCCTTCGCAGCCGCGATAGAAATTCGGTCTATGCCAGCCTCTTTAATTGCATCCATTACTTTAACAACGATACCGTGTTTAGCATCTTTGTCAGCTTGAATGATTACAACATCAGTAGGTTGTTCTGCAAGTAACTTTTCAATCCTTGCACCAACACGTTCGATGTCAACACGACCTTTATCTAACCAAATTTCACCATTATCTTTGATAGCTACAAAGATGTTGGCATTTTTTTGCTTAGTTTGGTTTGCCGCTTTTGGCTTGTTTACTTCAATACCTGCTTCTTTAACAAATGAAGTGGTTACAATGAAGAAGATCAGCATGATAAATACGATATCCAGCATTGGCGTCATATCAATTGCTGCTTCTTCTTCCTCACGGATTTTTTTACGTGCCATGAAAATATCTCTCTAGTGATGAGGCAAACTGTCAATCAGTTTAGCCTTTGCTAGTTTAACTTTAGCGTCTAGTCTTGAACTAAAGAACACGCCAGATAATGCTGCAACCATTCCCGCCATTGTCGGGATAGTAGCTTGCGAAATACCTGCGGCCATTAGACGCGGATTACCTGTACCTTGTTGAGCCATGACTTCAAATACCCCAATCATACCTGTTACTGTTCCCAGTAGGCCGATTAAAGGACACATTGCCACTAAGGTTCTAATGGTAATCATGCGCGCTTCAAGTTTCTCGTCTGCTTCGGAGATCCAAGTCTCTCTAATACGATGTGCATACCAAGATGTAGTATCTTGTCGTGCATCCCAACGAGCGATGATGTCATCTCTCATTTTTGGATATACTGATGCTAAGAACCAATAACGTTCAATCATCAATATCCACATCAAGAAGAGTGCGAAGGCAACAACATAAAGTACATTACCACCCGTCGCAATAAAACCCCTGACAGATTCCCAAAGCTCTATCAGGAATAACATTATTTAGACCCCTTCTCAGCAATAGCAGCAATTAAGCCAGCGCTTTGCTCGTCTAGTTTTTGTAATACAGACTTACTCTTACCTGCAACAATAGAGTGGATAAGGATTAGTGGTAATGCACAAATCAGACCCAATGCCGTTGTTACTAGCGCAAGAGAGATGTTACCCGCCATAATTTTCGGGTCACCAGTACCGAATAAGGTAATAGTTTGGAAAGTCATAATCATACCGATTACCGTACCTAATAGACCCATTAATGGAGCAATAGCGGCAAACATTTTGATTAAGTTAACACCACGATCAACTTTTGGTGTTTCACGTAAAATCGCTTCGTCAAGTTTAAGTTCTAACGTTTCAGCATCTGCAGACTGGTTGTCGTAGAAAACTTTTAATAAACGACCAAGTGGGTTGTTTTCGTTAGGCTTGTCAAGGTTCTTCTCTTGAGCACGGATCTTAGCGCTCATGCCACCTAGAACGATTAAACGCTCAATAGCAATTAAACAACCTAAGATAAGTAATACAGTGATTGCATAACCAACTTCTTTACCTTCATGGAAGAATTCTTCAAGAGTTTTCTTACGAGTCTCTAGTGATAAGATACCACCACGTGAAGGGTCAACATAAACTGCAGAGTAACCAGCGCTGTTACCAAAGAAGCTAACCGCTGTTTCAGCAATAAAGCCAGCTGGTTGCTTAGGCAATGGCTGAACTTGACCAACTTCATCGTTGTAAGTTAAATAACCATTTGCAGAAACTAAGTTAAAAGCACCAATACGTGAAATAGTTTCAGTAGACTTAGTACCATCTAAGTTTGTTACATCAACGCTAAACTTAGAGATTTTACCTGATTCTGTCATTTCAGTTTGCAGAGCAAACCATAACTCTTCTAAATCTTCTAATGCAGGGATTTCTTTCGCGTTAGCAATGCGATTTAACGCTTCACCACGGTTTGGAAATTCAGCACTAACAATTGATGTAGTGATTTGACCGTATGCATTTGCCGCAGCTGCACGAGATACACCGAACATTTCACCTAAAGTACCAGTAGCGTTATCTAACTCTACTTCTTTTTGTGCTAAAGCAATTTCATTCTCAGCGTATTCTTTTGTTAAACGCTTATTACGCGCTTGTTGATTCGCTAGTTCTTGCTTAGCTTTATTTAAAAGCGCTTGCTTATCAGCACGTTCTGATAAGAACTCAGCTTCACGTTTTTTATCAAGCTTAGCTTCAGATATACGATCCGCTTTAACTTGCTTTAATAAATCATCTAAAGTGTTAGCTTGAGTTGTTGCCGCAAAACCTGCAGTCATAGATGCAGCTAGCACTACAAAATTAATAACTTTTTTCATTATTGTGCTCCTGCTGCAAATACTGGAAGTTTAGTTAAGTCCATAGGAAGTTGTTTACGCGCCATACGAATAGCGTCAGTTACAGGTTTTAAGTATTCATCACCTAATTCTTCCCATGAACGTGTTTCGTTGTTCCATAACCAAGAATGCTTTGCATCAAGTGATTGTGCAACAAAGGCAATACGACCCATGTGAACGAAGTCAGCAGTCAATGTACGACCACCTAAATCGATTTCACCTTGATATGCATCGAAGATAGTACCGTAACCTGCTTCAATTTCATAAGCTTCTAGCACTAAGCGGAACTGCTCAGATACAGTAACGTTAGAATCATCCATTACCGTGCGTAAGTTTGCTACACGCTCTTTACGACGTTCAATATTCATAGGTACGTCAAGCTCGATGAATTTCTCTAAAGAATCAATCATCTTGTACATTAATGGTACAACACCTTGCTTGATTTTATCGATACCGTCGATTTGCTTTTGTAATGAAGCAATGTTTGCTTTTTGATCATCAACCATACGTTGAACATGATCGTTATAACCACGTAAAACATCTGCTTCATCTACAGTATTACGATACTCAGCTAAAAGCTCTTGAGTTTGCTCGTAGATAGAGTTGATTTTAGCTTGTGATTTAGCTGATGCTTTGAAGATTTGTGCTTCAGCTTTTTGAAGGTCTGTTAATGCATCGGCTGCAGCGAAATTGCTGCCTGACAATGCTAATGCACCTACCATCGCGCTCGCGATAAGGCTTTTCTTACTTACTTTGGACATAGTTCCCAACCAATTGCTATTTAATTTTGATAACAAGAATTTGTTACCGCAAATATATAAGTCTGTCGTTTTTTAAAATGTAACTTTTTATGAATACAACTAAGCAATAATCCCAAATGACAGGCAAGCTGTCAAGATGGGAGTTTAAAACACGGTCCATTGCTTTAATGTTTTTTATCAAAACAATGCATCGTGATCTTTACAAAATTACTCAAACTATAAAAATAATTTAAGGGACATAAATTTTGTAGAATGTATGTTTTACTAACAACTTCGTAGTAAGTCAAATTTATTTACAAATTTAATCCATAAAGTTAATTAAAATTGTACCTATTTCATAACTCCCATTTTTGCATAAAAAAAGTGAGTCGCTAGTGCGCTGACTAATAGTACACATACACAACCCACTAAATATCATGCTAAAGCTGAGCTATAATAAAATAAACAAAAACATGATTAATTTTTAATTTTCTGCGCCTAACTCACTGCTAGGGCAAGGGTTTTATTCCGCTTAGAACAACGCCTATTTTGCCAAAACTCTCTTCAACTAAATCAGTAGATAAGATAGAAGTAAACCCTAAAGCTTGTGCAATATTCCTAAATGCGTGCAGCTTTTTATCTGTTAAAGCTGCACGCATTAAATCTTCTAGTCTCGCTATCGCTCTACTTTGCTCAATAAAGTAGCTTTTCATAATATCTCCACGTTCTTCCACAGAAACATCTGCTTGTAATACCATGCGCATTAATTCTGGTATCCTGGTTTCATGCAACGTGTCACCATATGCTTCTAATAATCTTGCTAATTCATTATTTAACTTATGCCGCTTTGATTCTGCGTTTTGCTCATTCATGTATCCGGTTAACTTTTTACTATTTAATTCAGATAGCATGTCAGATAAAGCACTAAACGCTCCACCAAATTTAAATAATTCCCTACTACAATCAACAATTTTACGATTGTTCATAACAATCTTTGAGTCTTCAGCATGACAAATAAATTGAAACCTTCCTCCGGGTTGTAAAACTCTATAAACTTCTGCCATTGACTGTGCAAGATCTGAATATTCAATACCAAACTGACTGGTAATTTCTGTGAAATGGTCATGTTCAAAGGGCAACTTTTCTACGTTAACTTCAGATAATAAAGTATAACCTTTGTTCGACGAGGCAACTTGAGCCGAATCAACCCCTACCATCTCGATATTTTCATTCAATATATATTTTAAGCCAAGCTCAAGTACAGCACCATTGCCAGTCGCTATATCTAAAACACGATGCTTATCAGGAATTACAGCAAAGAAATCTTTCCAGCATAAGGCTATTTCCCCCTGATAATTATCAGATAAGTCTGCTCCGAAAGAGGTAATATTCCCTTGTTGCCAATAAGAATCCCAAGCTGACTTATATGGTTCTTTTCCAAGAGAGAGCAATACTTCATTAATATGGTTCAACTTGGATTTATATGGAGTGAGCCCCTTTTCAAAGCGAAGCCAAGAATTTACTGAAGCGCTATTTATTGGTTTATTGACTTGATCTACACTCGGGGTGAGAACTGCGCGTTTTTGACGATGAAAAGTAAAACAGCTTTCTTGCTCTTCAAGTTGGCAAAAACTTAACAAAGATTTAATTTTTTCTCTAGGTGACTCAACTAATGCCTCATATTGAGAGTGAAATATCGCTCCTGGATACTCAAACTCCCAATGTCTCATAATTGCTGCATATCCTTCCATAAAAGTAACAATATTAGCTAATGAATATGAATAATCATGTCCTATATAAAAATAACGCTTAAATACACTGGCAGCATTATCTAATAAATTTCTATGAGTATGAATAATCTTAGCTTCTGGAAACAATTTTAAAATCAAGCCAATATGCAAAAAGTTGAGAGGATTTTTATCAATAAAATATGGCTTAGTTGAAGTTTGATATTCATTCGCATATGCTAAATATTCCTGCCTAAGAGTTAGAATGTCTTCTTCACTAAGGTTGGCAATGGCTTTTGCATAATTCCCTGTTCTTTCTAATGTTGCGGCAGTGTGCCCTATAAAATTTAATTCATCTGTCGCATTAACTAACTCATGAGATGCTAAAATTTGTTCAACTAACGTAGAGCCTGAGCGTGGCATACCAACTATAAATATAGGTGTTACATTCACTTCCCTAGCGACACTCTCTTGAGCTTTTTGTTTTAAAATATTATTTACAAACTGATGAAATGCATTTTGATTAAAAGGGGATGCCTTATTTTTGCTATTATTAGCTTTCTGATAATATTCAAATGCTTCATCATATTTTTTTTGCTTTTCTAGTACCGTCCCTAATGAAAACTGAATAAGCAATTTACTAAGATAATCTTGATTATCATCATTCTCATATTCTTGCCAAGTCACGATATCTTTGTCGGTTATTTTCCTATCCTTTAAATCGGCAATATTCCATAAGGCATAACCCACTCTTCTTGGCTCTAGTGCTACAAATTTAAAATAACACTTTTCTGCTCGCTTAAAGTCACCAAAGGCCTTATGCATATGACCTAAATTCAAAAAAGCGAAACCATTATTAGGATTATGATTGATATAACTTTCAAGTAAATCCTTGGCTTCAGTAAGTTTACCTATCTGAGTACAAATAATTGCTAATTCATATTGCATGTCTAAACTTGGCTCTAACGCTACAACTTGCTGCATAATTGAATAAGCATCAAAAAGAAGCTCTTGTTTTACATAGACCTGCCGCAGCATTTTTAGTGCATCAAGATTGTTAGCATCATCACTTAATACCAATTTAGCCTGCTCTTCTGCTGCTGAAAAGTTACCTTGTGTCAGAAATTGTTTGGCTTTTTGCAAGCTTTGCTCAAATGCTTCCAATGTTATCTCCTCATATTTATATTGCTAAAAAAAAAGGTGGCTCTCGCCACCTTTTTTATATAGTTAGGTTTGACTTAGAAAGTCCAAGTACCACCTATGCTATACATTCTACCCATGTGACCTGCGCTGTATAGGTAATCATAACCATCAGCATATTCACCTGTAGAGTTTAAGATAGGATCTTCATCAGTTAAGTTACGTACACCTAAACGGTAACGACCCCAAGCACCTGCATCATACGTATAAGTTAAGTTATGCGTCATGAAGCTGTCGTTTTTACCATTAGTAACTAAAATACCTGAAGCTGGATTTTCTGGATCCGGAGACTCAAAACCACTTGTACTTGGGATATAATCGATGTTCCAAGCAATTGAATGGTCACCAATTAAGTAAGTTGTAGTGAACTGAGTTCTGTACTCAGGTTGTAATTCCCAACCTGACTTATCTTGCATTGGGCCACCAGCGTAGTTATCTTGGTTCCATTCAATGAAGTACGTTGTTTCAGAGTTAAAGCGAATGCTACCCGCACCATTTGTTTCAAGGAAGTAATTAACATTAACATTTAAACCTGAAACATCAAGACCTGGACCATTGATAGTTGATGTTCTAAAGATTGGCGATTCGAAACCATTCGTTTCACGGTCAATGCTAAGTAGTGAAGGGTCTGGATTTTCCGCACCTGCATACTCACCATTTACTAAATCTTGAATTGGTACAAAGCGAATTGCATCTTCAATTTCAACATCAAAGTAGTCAGCTGTTAAGTTCAGGCCTTCCCAATCCCATACAACACCTAAGTTGATAAATGTTGAAGTTTCAGCATCTAGGTTAGGGTTAGCTTGACGAGTTGTATCGTATTGCTCTTCTGTACACTCAGATGCCGGAACACCTACAGATGCACAACCAACATAGTCAGTTGCATAATCTGCTGCATAGCTATCAGCTTGAGATAATTGCTGTAAAGATGGCGCACGGAAACCTTTACCCCATGATGCACGAATCATTAAGTCATCAACTGGACGGTAAGTCGCGGCTAGTTTTGGTGATACTTCTGAACCGAAGTCAGAGTAATCATCATAACGAATTGCAAACTCTAATTCTAAACCATCAACAACAGGGATGATTGTTTCATAGAAAACAGCCTTAATATCACGTGACTTACCAGCTGAGTTACCAGAAGAACCACCAATTAGACCAGCTTCAGATTGAGCGTCAACAATTGATGCGTACTTGATATCGAATGTTTCAAAACCAAAGTAATGACCGATTGCACCAGCACCTAAGTCACCAAGTTCAAAACCAACACCAGCATAAAACTGATCAAAACGGTTATAATCTTGTGTTAACGTAGTTGCTTTCATGTTGTCAACACCTTCATCAAGTGGAATACCTGCATAGATGTTATAGAAAAGACCTGAATAGCTTAAGTAGAACTCACCAACTGACTTGTTGTCAGTTGTATTATGATGATAATAAACTTCATAATCGAACATATCACCAAGAGTACCCGTTAAACCAGCAATGTAGTCTTGAGAGTAGTCAGACACATTACCATCACGGTTACCAATTTCGTACCAACGGAACTTACCGCTTGCAGGCTCATCATAAGGGTTATGAGTTGAGTTTGCAGGCACGCCACCTAACCATGGTGCAGCTGGTGGAGCATAACGACCAAATGACTCATTATGAGTGAAGATTGCTCTTGCAAAAAACTCAACATTTTCGCTAATTTCATAAGTACCGTTAACAAAAATTGAATCTCTGTTTGTTGAAGCTTGGTTAGCTGAAACACCAGCATAAGCGAAACCACAGTATCTGTTTTCTGATGCTGCAGATGATTCAATAACGCCGACAAAACCTGGAACATTTGCTGCTAGGTTGTCACACTCAGGAGAAGCTTCCCATAAACCTGTATTAGGGTTTTTGATACTTGCACCGTATTGACTCACACCAACTGTTTGGTCATAAGCACCATCACCATCAGTATCAACCCAAGAAGGTGCTGTATATGGACGGTCTCTATCAAAAATAGGATCTTGCTCTTGATGTTCATATGCAAAAGTAATGTTACCTTTGTCACTAGAAATACCAGTTACAAATGAGAAGTCACTGCTTTCGCCACCTTCATCATCAGCAAATGTTTGGTTGGCGTTAATTTCAAGGCCTTCATAATTCTTTTTCAAGATAATGTTTACAACACCAGAAATAGCATCAGAACCGTATACAGCTGAAGCACCGCCTTTAAGAATCTCGATTCTTTCAACAATAGCCATTGGAATTTGGTTAATGTTAACAGAAGAACCACCCATTGTAGGTGAACCTGGTAAACGTTTACCATCTAATAACACTAATGTTCTTGAAGCGCCTAAACCCAACAGATCAACTGTTGCTTGTGATTGCCAGCTACCACCTGAAGAAGGAACAACTGAACCAAAGCTGTTCGCAGTTGATGAACGTAAAGCATCAGCTACACTAATACGCCCTAAATTCACCATTTCTTCGCCAGTAATAACTTGAACAGGTGAAGATTGTTCCATGTCTGTTCTCTTAATACGAGAACCAGTTACTTGAATACGCTCAACATCTTCAGCACCTTCATCTGCTGAAAAAGCTGGTGCTGAGATAGTTGCTGCTGCACCCGCACCAAACATCATGGCTAGGCGAATAGCCTTAGCTACTTTACTATTGTTATACATGTTTACTCCCTGGATCACATTTGTGATTGGTTGTTTATTTGTTTGTTTGATTATTTTTATACTTTAAAGAGTCAAAGCTATCTTGCTTTTTATACTCTTAAACAAGTCATAAGACCTGATCTGTCGAGTAAGATAGTAAACGGGATCTGAGCGAATCGTCAACACCATTTATAACCAAATAGCAATTTTTTTAACAAACAGACATACTTAATTACATCATCCAAAACCCCCGCCCCACTCAAGAAAACCAATTAAAAGAAGATAAATCAATAAGTTATAGACAAAACACAGCAAAGGTAAGTTGACGTTAAAGTAAGGAGGCACAACTAAAATTTTTTTTAGAACGTGAGTATTTCACAAGAAAATTACAAATAGATGTCTAATTTTCAGTCACTTAACGATAAAAAGAAAGAAAATTTAGAGGCAAATATTCCTAAATAAACTTAGACAGGAAAAAAATAAAACAAGAAAAACAGATAGTTAACAATTAACTAGCACCATAAAATGTAAAGATAGGTGTACAATAAGGCATTTCTAATTGTAATAAAATTGTGAACTATTAAATTTTTTGTTGACACATCAACAAAGAAATAACCCTAAATACTATGCTAGACTTAGCAGTACTTTGTGATTCACGTTTTCTACTATGCCTGTAAATCATCTTCAAAAAGCAACAATATCTAGATTAAACACGCTATTAAATAGTCTAGCCGAACAAGCAAGTCTAATTGACCAATACAATACTCAGCAACAATCACACTGGCTGATTGAGAACAACAACCTTTTTTCACCACAATTGTTTAAAAGCGATAGTGATAAATACTCACACTATGTAATAGAAGTTAAGACTGGATTAACAGAGTTTCAGCGTTTAAGCTCAAAAATTACCTCAGAGCCACATCACGAAATATTGGCGAAAACAAAGCTACTCCATATAGAGCAGCAGATAATGGCAATAGTTAATGCATTAAAAGCCAATGATGCTATGCATCTAGCTGCCGAGCGCAGCTATAACGCCTACAAAGAATACAAAAATAAGAAAATGAGAAATAAGCAAAGCCAATATCAAGATATCGCCAATACCTTTATGGCTTCTAGTCATCAATTATATCAGAAACTTAGTGAGCATCATGAGTTTGAGCGCCGACTGCTAGACATGATTAATGAAAGAGAAATAAAGCGGCAAAAAAGTAAACAGTCAGAAACTGCATCACAACTATCAAACGAGGTGTTAGCTTTGCATCAACGACTCGGCCGATGCAGAAAAGCAATAACGGCGATTGAAAAAGAAATAGAGTTTGCTGAGCGAAAAACTTAATTCTCTCTTTATTTACCTAGTAACCTAGTCAGGGTTAAGGTAACCTTAAAAGATTAGGTATATATAACAGTACTTTTCGAGGTTTAATATGAAAATTTCAGACGATATACATAACTATTATGAAAAGCTGGTTATGCACCACTTTGCTACCGCTAAATTTGATGAAAAATATGATAGTGACTTTATAGCAGATTTAACATGTGTAGTGCTAAACCAGCTACCAACTCGCTATATTCGCCATGAAGTTGATATGGCATTCTACCTTCCTGCTTCTGAAAGGTTTGAAATGGAGTCAAACGTTAAAAAAGCAATAAGCAAAGCACTAGAGTTTATGCAAACACAAAGAGTTCAGTCAGAATAGATTCAACTTCATAGAGGAGTAAATAACTCCTCTGCCCTTACTAGACCTATAAATAATAACTACTAACAATCATTAAGTGATAGCTGATTTAACAAAGCGGGTATAGGCTCGAATTAATATATCGCGAATAAAATTAAAGTTTGAAATTAATCAGGGGAGTATTGGGTGGCGACCCAAGCAGCCACACCTCGGCACATGAGTCGTCTGCTGCGGTTGCTTCCTTCCGGACCTGGCCGAGTTCACAGAGTATCATTGCGAGGGGACCGAAAGGGTCACCATAAAAGCTCAATGCTATTCACTTTTGAGCGCGCGAATTATCGCTAATAGCATTTACATATGCAAGTAATAGTTTTGAAAAACAGACCCTTTGTCTGTTTTTTCATCTAATTAACTAACTTAACTAACACCGTTTCTTTGTTGCGCAAGCTTTTCATTAATTTCTAATAAGATAGATTTGATTATCAGTAGGTTTTCTTTACCCAGTCGTAAAAGCAACTTATCACTATCTGGTAGTTCTTCTAAAGACTGTTCCTTAAACTTGTACATCACACTTGGTCTGGTTAACTCCATTGAAGATTTAGGCAGTTCCATATCTAAAACACGTGTAATGGCATCTTGTAAGGTAAATGTGAAGTCATCTTCATAGCCTAACTCTGAATAAGCCTCATCAATTAAAGGCTTAATATCAAAATACCATTGCACTAATTCACTACTATCAAGGGAGCGCAATAAATCGATATATAAATTAAAACGTTTCGTTGAATTAACATCCCACTGCCAAACATTTTCTTTATCTTCAACGGTAACATTAGCTTCATCAGGTGAAAACTTTACTTTAGGCAAAATAAATGGACTATGTTCATAAGCAAGCGTTCCTTGAGCAAAGTTATCTGTAAAAACAACAAAGCGACGAATCATATCATCATCAATTACCAGCTTAAGTAGCTCTTTGCGCCAGGTAAGCTCTGCAAGAGTAGTTTGTAACCAAGCGTCACTTTCATCTAAGTTAGGCAGTACAGGCTCTATCACTTCAGGCTCTGGCGTTGCTGCTGTTTCTTCTGGGGCAATAGGCTCAGGCGCTTCTAAAATATCTTCTTTTGGCTCTGCTGGCGTAATTGGCTCAGGCTCAGGTTTCACCTCAGGTATCACTTGAGCAGGCTGCTTTGTTAGCTCACTTAATTCAATAGGCCTCTTTTCCGTCTTTCCTCCTGAGAACTGCCAAAAAGCGATAATAACTAAGATTAATGAAGAGATAAAAAGTAGCAAAGGCCCCTTGTTACTTTGTTCACCTTCATGCTCTGATTGATTATTAGGAGATAAATCTGAATTATCCATAGTCACCTTTATTTATTAAGAAATGGAGAAAAGCTCGATAGCCATATCTACATTGCACAATTTTTTTTAAACTCTTGCAACCTTGAAGGTTAGATTTTAATGACTTTTTTGCGCATTATTTGTTTTGAAATGTAAATAACATAAAAAAAGCCAAGAATTTCTTCTTAGCTCTTTACATTATCTTTAGTTAACTAAAGTAGATTTACACTACTGCATCAGCTTGATTTTCAGGTTTTGCCTTATCAAAAGCCGGCAATTCATTACAACGCTGAACTATCGCATTAATCAGCGTATATTCACTCATATCAACATTGAATCTTACAGCGTTATACACTTGAGCAACTAAACAAATGTCTGCAACAGTAACTTTATCGCCAAAACAATATAAACCACTGTTTTTTTGTAATTGCTGTTCTATTGCTGAAAAACCTTTTGTCATCCAATAATTAACCCAATCGTGCTTTTTCTCATCAGATAACCCTAAATCAGCTGTTAAATACTGCTGTACACGTAAGTTATTTAAAGGGTGAATTTCACAAGCAATATCTAAGGCCAAGGCTTTCACTTGTGCCTTTAACTGCTTATCCTCAGGGTAAAGAGCAACTTGCGGCGAGACATCCTCTAAATAGTCAATAATTGCTAACGATTGATTTAAAGTAAACTCACCATCAAGCAAACAAGGAACGAGTTGGTTAGGATTAAGCGTACTAAATTGTTTTAAATGCTGCTCGCCACCATTTTTAACTAGATGAACGGGAACAGATTCAAACTCAATACCTTTTAAGTGCAAGGCAATTCTTACACGATAGGCGGCCGTTGAGCGCCAATAACCATATAGCTTCATATCATTCCTTAATGCAGCTTGCGTCTATTGGCTCTGCCAACAGACGACCTGCCACCCTATACTTACTTATACTGAACAACTTGCTGATCAATCTTACCAAAAATACTTGCGCCATCTTCATTGAACATTTCAATACTTACGCTATCACCAAAACACATAAATGGTGTGCTTGGCTTACCATCAGCAATAATTTCTAACATACGCTTTTCAGCCAAACAGCTCGAGCCTGCTGAACGATCATAATTAGAAATAGTACCTGAGCCAACAATACAACCAGCCGATAAGGGCCTTGTTTTAGCTGCATGAGCTACTATAGTAGGAAAATCAAAGGTCATATCTACACCACAGTTTGGCTGACCAAACAATTCGCCATTAAGGTGAGTCGTCAATGGCAGATGCAGCTTTTTACCGTCCCAAGCCTCTCCTAGCTCATCAGGTGTAACCGCAACAGGAGAAAAGGCGCTTGATGGTTTAGAAGCAAAAAAGCCAAAACCTTTTGCTAACTCACCAGGAATCAAGTTTCTCAAGGAAACATCATTAACTAGCATAAGTAACTTAATGTGCTCAGCTGCTTCTTCAGGTGATGCTCCCATAGGTACATCATCAGTGATCACGGCAACTTCTGACTCAAAATCAATACCAAAGTCTTCTGATGCAACTTTGATTTCATCACGAGGGCCAATAAAGGCATCTGAACCACCTTGGTACATTAATGGATCTGTCCAGAAAGTTTCTGGCATTTCAGCATTTCTCGCTTTGCGCACTAGCTCAACGTGATTAACATAAGCGCTACCATCTGCCCACTGATATGCTCTTGGCAATGGAGATTCACAATCAGCCTGCTCAAAGGCAATGCTATTAGCAACCTTGCCATTATTTAGTGCTTGATATACTTCTGCCAGTTTCGGTGCAACTACCTGCCAATTATCTATTGCTGCTTGCAATGTTGGTGCTATATCAGCGACTACAACCGCAGTATCTAAAGCACGGCTTACTACGACTAATTGACCATCTCGGGTATCATTTTTTAATGTTGCTAATTTCATCGAATAACCTTCTACGTAAAATATAACGCTGGCCTTTATGAATACAAATATCACAAAAGCCAGCTCTATTAATGAAAAGCATAGTACGAATTTTTTTGATAACTACCAAGAAATTGTCCGCGCAAAAATAAATTAATGCGGAATAAATTCTTTACGGTAAAAATTACAGGTGCTAGAAGCTAGATTTTTACCGTTTTTTTATTGATATCATATTCACGAAGTTTATTAGCGATCGCAGTATGACTTAAACCTAACTTTTTCGCTAATTGACGAGTGCTAGGGTAAGCAGGATATAATTTTCTTAGCAGATCAGCTTCAAAATTTTTCACTGCGGCATCAAGCGTACCTTCAAATTCTTGCTCTAAATAGCCGTGCTCTCTTGTATAAGCAGGCAACTGCAAGTGGCTTGTTTCAATCTCATCTCCTTCCAATAAAGAAGCGGCACGCGTTAATACATTCTCAAGTTGCCTAACATTGCCAGGCCATGGGTAATGCTCAACAAAATCACGGCAATCATCAGACATAGTTAAGTGACCACGGCCAATTTTTTGCGCTGATTGGGCAATAAAGGTTTCAGCCAATGGCAAAATATCGCTACGCCTCTCTCTTAAGGCTGGTAAAGTTAAACCAAAGACATTTAATCTATAATAAAGATCTTCTCGAAACTCCCCTATAGAAACCAAATTGAGCAAGTCTTTGTTAGTTGAGCTAATAATACGCACATTTACCGTCATTTCTTGCTCTGAATCTACACGTCTAAAGCTACCATTTTGAATAACACGTAACAGCTTGCTTTGCAGCTTTGCCGACATTTCCCCTATTTCATCAAGAAATATAGTGCCGCCATCAGCCAATTCAAAAATTCCGCGTTTACTATCTTGTTGATCTTTTTCACCTTTACCAAATAGCTCAGACTCAGCGACATCATCTGGTAATGCCGCACAGTTTAAGGTCATAAAAGGGTGTTCAGCTCTTTCACTTGCGCCATGACAAGCTCGGGCTAACAACTCTTTACCTGTACCGGTTTCGCCCATAATCAAAATAGAAGAGTCAAGTTGCGACATGCGCTTAGCTTCTCTGATCACTTTACGCATCGCACTTGATGTCGCCTGAATACCTAAAAAAGTACTTTCATTCGGCTGCTTAAATGCATTCATTTGCTGACCAAGGCGCGCTTCTGACTTGAGTATTAGTACAGCGCCTGCCAGTACTTGGTTATTGCCTTCATCGGTGACATTAATTGGCATAATATCCGCAACATAATCTTCACCTTGAAACTTAAGGCGACGCGTTTGTGCCAAAGCATCATTACTGTCTAACCAACGATTAAAATTAAAGCCTTTAAGCCATAAACTAATATGCTGGCCTACTAAAGACTCTTGATCACTACCCATAAGGTGTGATGCTACCGTATTGGCAATTCTGATATTCCCCTTAGCATCAATAGAGATAAAAGGGTCAGGAAATGTTTTGATTAGGGTCGCGAGCTCATTTTTCTCTCGCTCAGATGGCATATAAGGGGCAGTTTTAACATCACCAACACCTTCAATAAGGCGAAGTTGAGGCATAAAACTTTGTAGCTCTGAAAATTCACGATCGGGAATATTAATAAAGATTCGGCCAGTTTCTTTAAGCTCAATTCCTCGAACATTAATACCGTGCTTAACGAAAACTTCTAAAACTTTCTGTCCGATTCCAACACGATCATGACAAGTGATTTCCAAACGCATTATAAGGCCCTTCTTTGCTAGTTGCCAAACTAATCACAAATAATCTGGCAATAGTGAATACAAAGGGCCATTGTAAACTATGTTTTACAACTTTCAAATAGTTTACTTTACCTTAACGTAAAGTTCGTTAATCTAATAACTGATCCGTTTTGGCTGCGCAGATAAAGTCATTCTTGTGTAAACCACCGATAGCGTGCGTCCACCAAGTAATGGTCACTTTACCCCATTCCAACAAAATTGACGGGTGGTGAAATTCTTCTTCAGCCAATTCAGCCACTTTATTAGAGAAGGCCCAAGCAAGTTTGAAGTTTTTAAATTTATACTCACGCTCAAGCATCATAACATTATCACGCACTTGCGGAATCCAATCTGGAATTTGTGCCAGTAACTCTTTTAATTCCTCATCACTTACTTTAGGAGCATCCGCTTGGCAAGCCTCACATACTTGCATTGATAATTTTTCAGAAGATGTTTGTGTCATTGTGCATTTCCTTTAATTTTAATTGTTCTTAATCATTCTATTAGGTTCATTGCGAACTTAACTTGCTTCTTTCGCTGGATATTTTGCCGGATATAACCCCAACATTTGTGCTTTGGCAACCAGTTCCATGATCTCTTCTACTTCAAACTGTCGTATCTCATCCAAATAGGCAAGCTCAGGAATCATATAATATATAGGTTGCATAATATCAATTCGATAAGGCGTTCTCAGCACATCTAAAATATTGAACGGTTGGCGCTCTACCTGCTCATTATTCAGAGCATAATCAGTTTCGCCCGGAGAAGATAAGATGCCACCACCGTAAAGCTTTATACCTTGTGGCGTATCGAGTAAACCAAACTCTATGGTAAACCAGTAAAGCCTTGCTAAAAACACGCGCTGCTCATGACTTGCTTGTAAGCCCATTTTTCCATAAGCCTGAGTGTAATTTGCAAATGAGGGGTTTGTTAATAGCGGGCAGTGACCAAATATTTCATGGAAAATATCCGGCTCTTGTAGGTAATCTAACTCTTCACGCGTTCTAATGAAGGTTGCAACAGGAAACTTCTTCTCTGAAAGCAACTTAAAAAATTCGCCAAAGCCAATCAATGCAGGAACAGGATAACATTGCCAACCTGTTTCAGCTTGTAGCACTTCATTTACCTCACCAAGTTGCGGCACTCGATCTTTAGGTAAATTTAACTTGTGCAAACCGTGCATATACTCATCACATGCTTTACCTTCAATGCAGGCAAGTTGTCGAGTAATTAGCTCACTCCAGATAGCATTTTCTTCATCTGTCCATATAATATTGCCTGTTTCATCAGGGAGTTTAGAAACATAAGCTGTTTTCTTTGTCATTGGCTTAACCTTGTTGTAATAATTTTTTTAAGTTTCGCTTTCCCTAATCTTAAGGCAGGCAAAGCTAGAATTAAAAGCACAAACAAACGGTCAAAAAACAGACAAACCCTATTCTTGTACACCTAAACTTACAGTGTGATTTACATTGTTGATAATGCTGAAACTAAATATAACTGTGACAGTCACTTAGCATTTCATACTAGCCAGATAATAACTGCGTTTATTCGTTAGCATTCACCATTAGTTTTATTTAGCTGGCTTGATTAGCCCTTTGATTTGCTCGACAACTTGTGAACGTACATGGCTCAGCTTAGGCTTATCGTCAAATGCTAATGGCCTACAAAGCTGCATTGTTTTTATGCCGAGTCTGGCCGTTAACATACCTGCCCCTAAACCTTGTGCCAGCTTGGTTGATAACTTGCCTAATAACTCAGCGCCAAGCACATCACTCCCTAAATCTGCAACAATTTCACTAGCGCCTGCATAAGCCATATTAACAAACACTTGCTTTATTAATTTAATACGGCTCCAGTAACCTAATTTTAATCCGTACAAGCCTGCTATTTTATTAATCATCCGTAAATTTCTAGATAAAATAATCAACATATCAATAATAGCAACAGGGCTTAAGGCAACTAATACAACAGCTTCCGATGAGAACTTCGCCACTTCAGCTATCGCTTTATCATCAACCTTCTCTAAAACTAAGCGGGAGTAGAGTTGCAGTAACTCTTGCTGTGAGTGCGCATCAGATAGCGCTTGCTGCCAGGCCTGCTCTTGACTAAAAACAATATCACAAGGCAAGGTACTACTTATGGCATTACATAAGTCCTCTACATTTCCTTCAGATTGCGCCTGAGATAAAGCCAGTGCTTGTTGCTTTTGCTGCTGTCTGGCTTTAAATTGCTTTAGACCCACCAGCTCTTTAAATAACGCAGTACCACTGACGACAACAAGAGCCGCCAAAATTGCGCCATACAAACTGGTTAGAAAGGGAGATGTAGTAAAGCCTTCAATAAAGAAGTCTACTGCTTCAATGGTAACAATAGACATAAGCAACACAAAAATAATACGCCAAATCCACGGCATACTTGATTGCTCAACATCTTCAATATCATGCTGCAATAATTCATTTTGCAACTCAGACGTTTCTATTTCCTCAATGCTATCAGGTAAATAGGCTTCGTTATCAAATAATTGCTGCTGACTTTGCTTAAGTGAAGGCTCATCTAGTTTTGACTCATCAATTAAACTCGGCTCAGAAAATAAAATTTGTTGCTGTTGCTCTGGTGAAGTCTCTTTTGTCATATCATTTTATCTGCCAATAAAAATTGCAATACTTGATCCATACGAACGTGGGGCAAACACTCGTGCTTGCTTAAACCTTGCGTAGGAGCAAAATTAATAAAATTGAACGCTTGCGCTTGCCAGTAGCTTTGCGTGGGTAGTTTTTCAGGTACAGCACCAGGAAACAAGGTTATTTGCTTATTCGTGCTGCTTTCAGCGTCATCATTCTGCTCAAATTTCTGTTGTGTAACACCTTGAATAACGGGAACTTTCTTTCCTTGATGTTGAATAAAACCTGAGCTAGTTGCTTTCACTGACGCGATAGCAAGGGTTTTGATCTCAATCGCTTCAAAGCTAATATGATGCTTACTTTGATGGATTAACTGATTTAACAAAGAAACCAATGGCGCGTGTTGTTCAGGCGTTACATGATCAGCTTTTGTTGCCGCAAATAATAACTTATCAATACGGGGCGAGAATACCCGGGAAAATATGCCCGACTGACCATAACGATAACTTTCTAAAATCATACTGATAGCCAACTCTAAATCAGCAAAACTCTCTTCCCCCTTATTCAGTGGGTTTAAGCAGTCAGCCAATACGATTTGCCGGTCAAAGCGAGAAAAATGCTTTTGATAAAACTTACGGACAACGCTTTCTTTGTACTCAATAAAGCGTGCTCTGAGCATACCAATAAAACTGGTATCATCCGCATTTTGATAACGATTAAGATCAATATCATCAAAACCCGCATAAGGGAAAAACTCAAGTATTGGCGCACCAGCAAGCTCCCCTGGAAGAATAAATCTACCCGGTTGAATCACCGAAAGCCCTAGTTCATGGCGAAACTGATGTAATAGTTGCGTATATTCTGCCGATAATTGCGCAATTTGCTCTTCATTGGCGGGGGCAAAAGGGTCTATATCTGCAATTTTATTCAAAAACTCTTGTGCGTAACTATTACGTGGCGCTTGTTTTAATAATGCCAGTGTTACATCCGACCATTGCTCAAACGTTTGTTTTAGCATAGGTAAATCAAGCAACCACTCACCTGGGTAATCGGTAATATCAACCGTTAGTGTCGCCATATCGGTAGCATACCTAAGCAATGACGATTTAGGTTGATACCTAATCGCTAAACGCAACTCACTAATACCATGTGTCGGCTCAGGCCAATGTGGTTGTTTAGCCGTAAGTGCCGTGATCCCGCCCTCATAATCAAACCTAGCAACTTGATAATTTTTTTGAGGAACACGTTTAGCGGCAATAAAATTTCCTTGATGAACCGGATCAAAAAAGCTTAATTTACTCTTATTGCCTTCATTGATTAATTGGTTGACCAATGACGTGATAAAAGCTGTTTTACCACTACGACTAAGACCTGTCACAGCCAAATTAATATGCTGATCAATGCTACGACTCAGCATTTCGCTGGCCTTATTCTTTAGTTTTTCGATACGTTGCTTTTTTATAATTGCCATAGGCTATTGAAATTTTTATTATTACTTTAACTAAAACTCTACTTGATGATATAAGCTTTAAAAGCGAATTCATAGTGCCTACCCTAGCTTTCTTACGATAAGACTGGCAATAAAAAGCAGGCTATTTGCCTGCTTCTATCACTATAACTTATTGATCTCTCGCGACACCGTAAACTCCGTCGAGGTCACGTATTTTTCAAGGTTTTGTAGCTTATGTTCTAAGGTTCGAAACTTTCGGCGAATATCGTGAAACGCTTGTTTAGGCGGCTCACCTGATTGCCAAACTCGGGCTTTTACTTTAATCGACTCACTGGCCAGTTCATCTTCAGAGGACTTTGTCCGGTCATAACCACTGACATTTTGTCCTCGCTTGCCTTTAACAAAAGCAGCAGAGCTAGGATCTTTATCTAAAATAAACCAAGCTGCCACATACACTAAAATCAAAAATGGCATGCCAAAAAGTACACCAGAAACAACCAATATTCTAACCAGCCATGTTTCCCAGCCAAAATAATCAGCAACCCCAGCACAAACCCCGGCTATTTTTCCACGACTGGGGTTACGAAATAACTCTCCACGTCGTTTACTCATACCTTGCTTCTCCAATCAGGGGTTTCAGCATCTAAAATAGCTTCTAAAGTTTGAATACGCTCACTCATTTTGTCAGCCATTTCAGACAATTCAGATAACTGAATATATTCTTCTTCGCTCAAACCTTGGCTTACTTGTCGTTTACTTCTGTAGTGTAAAACTAACCAAATTGGGGCTACGATGACCATGAAAATTATCACGGGTGCCATTATAATATCGTGCACTATGCTTCTCCTTACATGTTCCTGAGGGAACGATAACTGATAACTACAAATGAATCTTAGTGTTGGTATTATTTATTTTCTTTCATTTTAGCTTTTAATTGCGCTAATTCATCATCAATTTTCTCATCAGACTCAAGCTCAGCAATTTCATCAGATAATGATTTACTACCTAAGTCATAAGACTCGACCTGCGCTTCAATATCATCAATTTTACGCTCATAATGATCAAAGCGACTTAGTGCATCGTTAACGCGTTCACTGTTAATATTTTTCTTAACTTTCAAGCGAGAACTTGCTGTTTTTTCACGCATAATTATCGCTTTTTGTCTTGCTTTAGCATCAGCGAGCTTTTCTTGCAATTGCGTAATCTCATCTTGCAGTTTACTTAAATGCTCATCTGTATGTGCCAGCTCATCAACGAGTGCTTGTGCGCTTTCACTACACTTTTTCTTTTCCATTAATGCCGCACGCGCAAGATCTTCTCTATCTTTACTTAAGGCTAACTCAGCTTTTTCTTGCCACTGCGCTGCTTCATTTTCAAAACGTACTACTTGTCTAGAAAGCTCTTTTTTATCTGCTAATGTTTTAGCAGAGCTTGAACGAACTTCAACCAAGGTATCTTCCATTTCCTGAATGATCAAACGTACCATTTTGGCAGGATCTTCTGCTTTATCTAACAAACTATTAATGTTTGAATTAACAATATCTGTGAATCTTGAAAAAATACCCATAACTTCTTCCTCTATGGCGCAAATTTGCACCGACAATAGCTCAAAAAATGTATCTTAGCTATATTTAACTTGCAGCTAATGTACACTTACAAGCTATTCATTATCTACGCCAAGTTTAAAAAAAATGATACCACATTGTTTTTTAAGAACTTATTATATTTTTATAAAAAGTCTTTAATCCTCTCAGTTAATGAAATACACTATTTGTTAGTGAAAAAAACCAAATAATAGGTTGTATATGGCTCGTTTTAATCAGCAAGATAATTTACTTGGACAATCAAATAGTTTTCTTGAAGTTTTAGAACAAATTTCGCAAATTGCTCCCTTAAGTAAACCTGTACTTATCATTGGTGAGCGTGGTACTGGTAAAGAGCTGGTTGCCGCACGTTTGCATTACCTGTCAAAACGTTGGGAGCAAAGTTACCTTAAGCTTAATTGTGCAGCATTAAACGAGAACCTTTTAGAGACTGAACTATTTGGCTATGACAGTGGTGCATTTACCGGCGCCAGTAAACGCCATGAAGGCCGTTTTGAACGAGCAGATAAAGGCACATTATTCTTAGATGAAATTGCCAATACTTCAGGCTTAATTCAAGAAAAATTACTACGTGTTGTAGAGTATGGTGAATTTGAGCGTGTTGGTGGCTCACGAACCATTGCCACTGATGTTCGCCTTATCGCCGCGACCAATGAAGATTTACCTAGCTTAGCTTCTTCTGGACAATTTAGAGCTGACTTACTTGATAGGCTAGCTTTTGATGTAGTTACCTTGCCACCTTTACGAGAAAGGCTTGAAGATATTATCATGCTCGCCGAGCACTTTGCCATTAACATGGCGCGTGAATTAGATTTTGAGTTATTTAGTGGCTTCACTGAAAAAGCCAAGCGTAGCATGCTTGATTACCACTGGCCGGGTAATATTCGCGAGCTTAAAAATGTCGTTGAGCGTAGCGTTTACCGGTGCAACAATCCGCATTTACCAGTACATGAATTAGTGATAGACCCATTCGAGTCACCTTATAGGCCAAGCCAGCGAGTTAAGACCAATGATAGAGTAACTGCACCTGCTGAAACATCTAGCCAAGAGCAAGTACAAGAAACTCAAAAAACATCAACGAATGAAGATGTCAGCTTAATAAGTACCACAACACCGCAAGCGATCAACGGGCAATATCCGCAATCACTTAAGTCGTTATCGCAAGATTATGAAATTGAGCTAATCCAAAGTGCATTAGCGCACTGTCAATATAACCAAAAGAAAACCGCGGAAGCATTAGAGTTAACTTATCACCAATTAAGAGGCTACCTTAAAAAGTATAACTTATTAGATGGTAATAACGCTGATGAACTTTAATCTAAGTAAACATACAAAAGCTTGGCTGCAGCTATATTTTGCCTTCCTAGCAATTTTTATGCTCGCCGCCTGTAGTGATCAAAACACACAGTCGGTAAGCCAGCGCAGTATCATTTATTGCTCTGAAGGCTCACCAGAAACCTTTAACCCTCAGCTTGTTACATCAGGTACTACGATTGATGCGACCTCACACCAGCTCTATGACCGACTTATTACCTATCAAGGAGCAGACAATACCATTGTCCCTGCACTTGCCAAATCTTGGCATGTAACACGCGATGGTAAAAAGATTACCTTTTATTTAAGAAAAGATGTGAGTTTTCATGCAACTGACTATTTTACCCCTAGCCGTAAGCTAAACGCTGACGATGTTATTTTCAGCTTTAACCGTATTTTAGATGCCAATCACCCTTTTCATAACATCTCTGGCGGCATTTACCCTTTCTTTCAAAGTGTCGAATTTGAAAACCTTGTCGATAGCATAGAAAAAATAAATGATTACACCGTACGATTTCAGCTAAATCGCGCTGATAGCTCATTCTTAGCGAATTTAGCCACAGACTTTGCCATTATCCTCTCTGCTGAATATGCGCAAGAACTAATCGAACGCAATACCATGCATGATATAGATACCCACCCAATTGGCACAGGGCCGTTTAAGTTAAAAGAATATCGAGTAGGCTCACTGATTCGCTATTATCGTCATGAAAACTACTGGCAAGAAAATGCTCAAATTGAACAATTGGTTTACGATATATCACCAAGTAAAACGAGCCGGCTTACAAAACTTTTGGCAAAAGAGTGTGATGTTAGCAGCTACCCTATCGCCCATAAAAAAATTATTGAGCGACCTGATTTAACGCTTGATGCAGTTACCGCATTAAACATTGGTTACTATGGTTTTAATACTAAAAAGCCGCCATTTGACAGTAAACTAGTACGGTTAGCGGTCAGTTTAGCGATAAACAAACAAGCGCTTGTTGATACCGTTTATCAAGGTGAGGCTGACACTGCTCACTCTATATTACCGCAAACCTCTTGGGCCTATGACAAGAATATCCCGCATCATGAATATAACCCTAATCAGGCTAGAGCCTTGTTAGAGGTGGCTGGCTACGCTCAAGGTTTTACCATGGATTTATGGGCTATGCCTGTGCAACGAGCCTATAACCCTAACGCGGTAACTATGGCCAAGCTTATCCAAGCAGATTTAAAGAAAGTTGGCATTAAAGTGAATATTGTCAGTTATGAATGGAGCACCTTTTTACGCAGGCTAGCGCAAGGAGAACATCAAAGCTTTTTATTAGGCTGGTCAGCAGATCATCCTGATCCTGATAATTTCTTCACACCTATGCTGAGCTGCTCAGCCACAGAAACAGGTAATAATAGAACCTTCTGGTGTAATCAAGCATACGATGACTTGATTGAAAAAGCGCTGAAAACGGCAAACGTTGCTGATAGAAAAAGCTACTACGCTCAAGCGATGAAAATATTACACGATGAAAAACCTTTACTGCCTATTGCTCACTCTAAACGATACCAAGCACGCGGTGTTAATGTAAAAGGCAACATATTAGCTAATTTTGGCGGTATCAGCTTTTATCATGTATTTAAGCAAGCACCGTCAGAAGCAACCACTTCAGCTGCTACGCAATTAGAGGAGCAGCAATAACATGTTAATTTTTACACTTCGACGATTAAGCCTGTTTGTTTTCACCATGTTGGTGTTAACTTTACTTTCTTTTAGTTTGGGCTTTTTATTTCCGGGTGATGCGGTTATTAATCTCTCTGGACAAATTCATGCCACCCCGACCCAGCTAGCTGAGCTTAACAATGCCTACCAGGCCGATAAGAATTTTATTGTGCAATACTGGGCGTATTTAAGCCATATTGTCAATGGTGACTTAGGGCTTTCCATGTCAAGCCAAACCCCTATCAGCTCAGAGGTTTTAAAACTATTACCGGCAACCATAGAATTAAGCCTAGTCGCCCTGATGTTAGCTATGCTTATCGGTATTCCTTTAGGTTTCATTGCGGCAATTAGACACAACAAAACCAGCGATAATGTTATTTTGTCTGTGGCAATGCTAGGCTATTCCATTCCTGTATTTTGGCTTGGTTTACTTGCTATTTTACTCTTTTCTATCACGCTAGGCTGGTTACCATCAGCAGGTAGACTGAGTTTATTATTTGAAATTGACATGGTAACTGGCATACTATTTTTTGATATTCTGCTAAGCAACAGTCCAGAAAAGTGGCAAGCATTTCAAGATGCCACTATGCATATTATCTTACCGGCAAGTGTCGTAGCATTAGCTCCTGCTACCATTTTTATTCGCTTAGCGCGTGCCTCTATGGTTGAAGTTTTAGCCACAAGTTATATTCGTGCGGCAAGAGCCAAAGGCCTCAGCGCTCAGCAAATTATTTTTCGCCACGCCATCAGAAATGCTTTAATTAAAATTATCCGACATGTCGGTTTACAATTTGCGAACCTAGTAACGATTGCTATGGTCACTGAAGTCATATTCAGTTGGCCGGGTATTGGCCGCTGGCTCATTGAAAGCATTTATCAGCGAGATTACACCGCTATCCAAAGTGGTTTATTGGTACTATCTTGCTTTATATTTATTGTTCACATCCTAACGGATTTCTTCTATGCGGCTCTTAACCCACTAGCACGAGGTAAAAAGCATGGCGCGTGAAAAAATTTATCAAGAGGAGATATTTCCCTCTCCTTTTATGCAATTATGGCAAATATTTCGCAAAACCCCCGTTGCCATACTCGGCTTTGGCTGTTTTGTGTTTCTTATATTTTTAGCGGCCTTTGCTCCCATTTTAGCGCCATACTCTCCGGTAGAAGGTCAACTAGATATGGCGCTGTTACCGCCTGCTTGGCATGAAGATGGCAACGTTAGCCATTTACTAGGCACAGATGAACTAGGCCGTGATATGCTATCTCGACTCATGTACGGCACATCGCTTACCTTTGGCCTAAGTTTTATTGTCGTCATTATTTCACTGGTTATTGGCGTTGTTATTGGCTCTCTTTCTGCGTTAACTAAAGGCATCAAATCAAGTTTTTTGAACCACTTTCTTGATGTGGTTTTATCAATACCTTCATTACTATTAGCTATTATTATTGTTGCCATTCTCGGGCCCGGCATTGGTAATACCGTCTGGGCTATTGTTATTGTGTTAATACCGCAGTTTATTCATATTACTCGCTACGCGGTTAAAGAAGAATTTCGCAAAGACTATGTACTTGCCTCACGTTTAGACGGTGCCAGCCCCTTTCGCGTTTTATACTACTCGGTCTTCCCAAATATTGTCGAAAGATTAATGAGCCAAGCAACCCTTGCACAATCCGCTGCTATTCTCGATATTGCCACCTTAGGGTTTTTAGGCATTGGTGCACAAATCCCGTTACCAGAATGGGGGGCAATATTAGCTAATGGCCTAGAGAGGTTCTATATCGCGCCTTGGACAGTATATTTACCAGGTTTGGCGATATTATTTGCCGTTGTTGCAACTAACTTAGTAGGCGAAGGCATTAGACATGCGTTAAAACTTCGCAAGGAGTGCTAATGAACCTTCTTGATATTAGAAATCTATCCATTGAATTAGAAAGCAATAACCAGAAAATCTTAGCGGTTGATCGCGTTAGTTTATCAATGAAAGAAGGTGAAGTCAGAGGCTTAGTGGGTGAATCTGGCTCTGGTAAGTCATTACTGGCGCAAGCGATTATGGGCGTGCTGGATGATAAATGGCACGTTCATGCTGATCGCTTTCATTGGCGTGGCATTGATTTACTACGCTTAAGTATTGAAGAGCGCAAAGCGATCCTTTGTCAGGATATAGCCATGATTTTCCAAGAGCCCATGGCCTGTTTAGATCCAACAACAACGATAGGTGAACAATTAGCGGAAGCCATTGATGATAAACAACTTTCAGGCTTCTTTTGGCAAAAACAACAACAGCGCAAAGCTGCAGTCATTGCCCTACTTCATAAAGTCGGTATCAAAAAGCATAACCAGTGCATTAAAAGCTACCCACACCAGCTAACAGAAGCCATCTGCCAACGTGTTATGATTGCCATAGCGTTAGCAAGTAGACCTATGTTACTTATCGCTGATGAGCCAACAGCCGCCATGGAAAGTACCAATCAAGGGCAAATATTTAGGTTGCTAGCCAGTTTGAATCAATTAAAAAACATGTCGATATTACTTATCAGCCATGATTTAGAAAATATCACTCATTGGACTAATACCATTACCGTGATGTACAGCGGTCAATTTGTTGAAGCAGGCACAACCGAGCAAATTTTCAAAACCCCTTTACACCCATATACCAGAGCACTAGTTGATAGCAGTCCTAAAGCGAATCTGCAGCTACCAAGTAAATCAAGGCTAATGACATTGCCTGGCAGCATTCCAATTCTTCAGCATTTGCCTATTGGCTGTCGTTTAGGACCGAGGTGCCCTAGGGCGCAACAAGCCTGTGTTATCGCTCCTGGCGTTAGTAATTACCATGGCCACAAAGTAAGTTGCCACTTTTCATTAAAGGATACTTATCAATGACAGTCCTCCTTGATGTCCAAGACATTAGTAAGTGTTTTCGCTTAAAAGGGCTTTTGTTTAATCAAAATACCTTTGAAGCGCTAGCGCCGATTTCATTTTCAGTTGAAGCCAACAAAACACTCGCCATTGTTGGGGAAACAGGCTCAGGAAAGTCAACACTTGCCAAAATCCTGGTTGGCGCTGAATCACCCACGAGCGGCAAAATTTACCTCAACGGACAGCTACTACAAAGCCAAAAATTAAAGCAACGCTGTCAACATATACGAATGATCTTTCAAGACTCAGGAACAACATTAAACCCGAGCCTAACCATATTACAGCTGCTTGATGAGCCACTAAAGCTCAACACTAAACTTGATGAAGGGCAAAGAAGGCAACTTATTCGAACGACATTGCAGAAAGTCGGCTTATTAGGCGATCATATGAATTTCTACCCTCATATGTTCTCTGGTGGTCAAAAACAGCGTATTTCGCTTGCTAGAGCGATTATATTGCAACCGCAAGTCATTATCTTAGATGAAGCATTAGCAGCGCTTGACCCTTCCCTGCGTTCGCAAATGATTAATTTACTATTAGATTTACAACAGCAGATGGGCTTGGCCTATATCCTGATTTCCCATAACCTGGGTATCGTAAGACACTTTAGTGACACCATGATGGTAATGTCACATGGTAAGGTTGTTGAGCGAGGTAACACACTCGAGGTAATGAACAAACCTCAACACCAAGTAACCAAAAAGCTGATGATGAGTCAGAACTTCCAGTTAAAACACCACCATTGCTAAATGAATTGTTAATTGAGTTGCTAAGCCAACGCATTTTACACTAGTCCTAGCATAAATAACGCCCATAAAAAAAGCTGCTCTAAAGCTAACACATGTCAATTAAGCATGTTTTGATTTGACAGGGTAGCGGGTTTTAGAAATACGAACGGTCCGGGCTTTGGGCCGTTTTCGTTTCTCTGGCAATATAAATTGTTTTACGTTTTCCCGCATCGCCCTCAACTTTTTAGGAATACTACCTGGTGAGGCTATTGCACACCACATAAACTCATCTTGGATAAATCGCATTGCCATCACAAAGCTTATGCGTAACGGAGAGACTTGTGCTTCTGTCGCTATTTGGCTTATCTCGGCTCTAATTAGGTTATACGCAATTAATAATCCCCATATTTCTTGCTTTACGCCCTGAACTGTTTGGCTTCTAAGCAATATTGCATTATCAAGTTGAAATTGCTTTAACTCCCCATAGCCATTTTCTATCTCCCAACGCTCGAAGTACACTGCCAGAATATCTTCTGCTTTGTATTTATTAATGTCAGTTAAAGAGCTCAGGAGCCCTTTAATATGATTACTTTGTTTGTTTTCTGGGTAAGTAACGAGGCGAGCTTGCCAAACTTCAGGTAAACTCGGGTCTTGTTTTCTGGCATGATTTGATACTGACATTTCAATGAGAAAATCATGTTCACTGTACTGTTCAATGACACGGTATTTGGTATTACTTTTTATGGGGGTTAACCAGTGCTGCTCTTGGTTATGCCGTTGCCAATTCATCATAAGTTCTGCGCTTAGGTAGCACCTATCAAAAATAGTGAGTGAATTTGCTGATGCTGATGAAATTAACTGTTTCGCATAATTAACCTCGCCAACTCGGCTTGAGCCAAATGCGACATCTTTTATTAGGCGACTACGCAATGACATTAATGCACATAATCGTACTACTGGATATTCAAGGTGCTTATCTTGGCGGTGCTTGATATACCCAAACTCGCTTGCAGTTTCTGGCGTGTCTGCACAACGAAGCTGTGTGCCATCCACTGAAAAAAGTGATAGCCCACACCAAGTATCATCCCCATCTTGTTGTTGTGACCAATGTGTCGCCGTCAATTTAAATAGTTCAGCTAATGGAGTGTCACTTAAGCGCTTTCGTGCTTGCGGGATTGCACTGGGAGCAAGTGTTTCACCCAGTTTATCTGACAGTATTAGGTCAAGTTTATCAACAACCTCGGTAATAGGGCGATTACGATAAAGGCCTATTCCCACGATGAGCCAGACAACAAGCTCAGCTGGTAGTTTGCGCCTTCTCATACTGGCTTTATCCGTTTCAACGAGTACCTTCTCTATCCATTCCATTGGCAAATGTTTTTGGAAAACAGATAAATCTTCGGGAGCAGCAAAAGTGTCTGTATCGAGTAACCAATTTGAAAGCATAAAAAAAATCCAGTGACTTGTGATCACTGGATTTTGACAGATTGTAAAGATCGTTCAACCGATCATAATAATTTTCTTAACTGATCGGTGTTAGCTCTAAAGCAGCTTTTTAGTTTCTCATTCTAATTAGTATATCGTCTTAATTAGTATACCGTCGTTGGCTCAGAAACGACTTTGCGGGTAATTTTCGCCCCCACTTTTAATGAGTCCACATAACCACGATAAGCTGACTGTGCAAGTTGAGATACTTGCTGCTTGCCTAAATTCGGATCGGGTTTAATTTCTGCAACCTGTACCGAAGTCACCTCAACAATTGCTAAATCACCATTGCTTAATGAGGCACTTGAGGCCGATACCGTACCAGCGACTGGATGAGGTAATACAAATGCAGCGCGAGTAACACTTTGATCAATGTCTGCACCAAATCTAGCGACCTTTTCTTTTACTTCAAAGCTTGCATTTAAACTCGCTAAATCACTTGTAATATCAGTACCCGCTTTATGCTTAGCTAATAACTCATCCACTGTATTTTGTGCTTTCTCTGTTGCTTTTTGCGCGATTAAAATACTTTTAATTTGCTCAGCAACTTCAGATTTAGGCTTAACATTCGCAGGCTGATAAGTGTTTAAACGTAAAACTAAGGCAATATCATCATTCACTTCAATAACATCTGAGTTCATGTTGTCTTCTAAAACTAAATCAGAAAACGCTGCTTCAATTACTTGTGCGTTATTAAACGGTACTGCATTACCTGCACGCGATAACCAAGGTGATGTTTGAATAGCTACATCTACTCCACTTGCCGCATCATCTAAGCTATCAGGGTACTCAAAGCTAATACGTGCCATTTCTTGCTGAAGTGCAAAAAACTGATCTTGCGCTTTTTCATTGCTAACCGTTTCACGCAACGCAACTTTAACTTCATCAAGAGTTTGAATTTTCTCTTCTTCAAGCGCCGTTAACTTAATAACGTGATAACCAAAACTAGTTTTTACTAAACCGCTAAGATCACCAACATTAGCTAAAGCAAGTGCTGCATCATCAAAGCTAGATTCCATCACGCCTGGCTCTAACCACTCAAGATCACCACCATTCTCACCACTAAAAGTATCGTGTGATACTTCTTTAGCTAAGGTAGCAAAGTCTTCACCTTGTTCAAGACGAGCTAAAACATCGTTAGCTGCGCTTTCAGCTGCGGCTTCGTCTTCATTAAATTCTATCAAAATATGAGAAATACGACGTTTTTCTGCCTGAGTAAACTGGGTCATATTTTCTTTGTAGTACTGAGCAACGTCTTCGTCTGTTACAGTTATTTTTTTAGCAATGTCTGCAACATTTAAGCTAATATAATCAACTTTTACCTGCTCTTTATTTTCAAAACGTGCTTGGTTTTCTTGATAGTAAGTTTCGATTTCTTCATCCGTTACTTCAATAGCACTTTTAAATTGCTCACTGGCAATGGTAGCAAAACGAATATCACGTGTTTGGTTTTGCAATGTTTGCTGAAGATTTTCTTGATAAGGCAAATTAAACTCACTAGCAACAAGCGCTTGACTTAATTGACGACGAGTCATTTCAGTTCTTAAGTAATCTCTAAAATCAGAAGACTGAAAAAAGCCCGCTTGATTAATAATGGCTAAATAACGATTATTATCAAACGCACCATCTACCTGAAATTCTGGCATCTGACGAATAGTCTCTTTAATACGCTCATCAGAAACGCGAATTGCCATGTCATTGCTTGCTTGATCAATTAACTTTTCATTAATTAAGTTATCTAATACACCTTGACGGAAGTTGGCCATGTAATTCTGGTCATTAGACAAGGTTTCGAACATGTCACCAAACTGCTGTGCCATACGATTTCTTTGCGCCTGATAAGCTTTATTGAAATCTTGCTGGCTAATACTTTCGCCATTTACAGTAGCAACTGATGTGTCTACTGAGTTTGTATAACTACCAACCCCTGCAACAGCAAACGTCAAGATAATTAAACCAAGTATTATTTTGGCGGTTAATCCCTGTGATTTTTCTCGAATATCTTCTAACATCTTTATCTCTTATTTACGCCTAAATAGTCTAGACTCAATTTTTCTTGCTCGCGATTTTAGCAGAAGCAGCCCTTTGCTTGAAGCACAAGATTGACTAATTACAAATTATTTTTATTTTTTTATTTAAAATTTGCTTGCCGGTAGATAGCAAAAGACCACCAAACGGTGGTCTTTAAAATTACCTAAGGTAATAAAGAAGCAAGTATTAGTTACAAGCGTCTTTTAATGCTTTACCCGCTTTGAAAGATGGGATTTTAGCCGCAGCAATTTCAATTGTTGCGCCAGTTTGTGGGTTACGGCCTGTACGTGCTGCACGATCACGTACAGAGAAAGTACCAAAACCTACTAAAGCTACTTGCTCGCCATTTTTTAATTCATCAGTTACTGCGCCAATAAATGAATCTAACGCACGACCCGCAGCAGCTTTTGAAATATCTGCGCCAGCAGCAATTTTCTCGATTAGTTGAGATTTATTCACAGTGATTACCCCTTCAATTGTTATTATACAACGCTATCCTTGTTTAATTATGGTAACAACAAAAGTTCATTTTGAACTTTGTCATCCCTCAAGCGTTGAGTTTAAAAATAATACTTCGACTAGCCAACTTATCTATCAATTTATGCTTATTTGCATAAGTAGCAAGGGGTCTAGCGATATAAGCGTAGTTAACTTACCACAGTTTCAGCGTTTGAAAAGCTCTAATTGCAATTTTTTTTAAAAAATTTGTCTTTTTTGGCATTTTTTGATGCAAATCATCAAAAAATGCCTAGCAAAAGCACTATTTATCGGCCGCTTGCCACTTATCTACTGGGTGTTCAAGCGCAATCGCTAACACTTCTTCAATCCATTTCACCGGATGAATTGCTAGCTCAGCTTTAACATTATCAGGTATATCTTTTAAGTCTCTTTCATTCTCATGAGGAATGACAACCGTTTTAATACCACCACGATGTGCAGCTAATAACTTCTCTTTTAAGCCGCCAATCGCTAACACTTCACCGCGTAGTGTAATTTCACCTGTCATAGCGACATCAGCTTTCACTGGGTTACCTGTTAGGCTAGATACTAACGCAGTACACATACCTATACCTGCGCTTGGGCCATCTTTAGGTGTTGCCCCCTCTGGCACATGCACATGAATATCACGCTTTTCATAGAAATCATCATTAATACGCAATTTTTCTGTTCTACTACGAACAACCGTCATCGCCGCTTGAATAGACTCCTGCATAACATCGCCTAATGAGCCTGTATAAGTGAGCTTACCTTTACCTGGCACAGAAGCAGTTTCTATCGTTAATAACTCACCACCAACCTGTGTCCATGCTAAGCCAGTAACTAAACCAACCCGGTTTTCATCATCCGCTTTACCGTAATCAAAGCGTTGCACACCTAAATATTCATCTAGATTACCTTGATTGATGGTGACTTTCTTAAGCTTTTTATCAAGTAAAATTGCTTTAACCGCTTTACGGCACAGCTTAGAAATTTCACGCTCTAAACTACGTACGCCGGCTTCACGGGTGTAATAACGAATAATACCGATAATGGCACTGTCATCTATTTCTATTTCCTTTGCCTTTAAACCATTACGTTGAATTTGCTTTTCAAGTAAATGATTGCGGGCAATATTAAGCTTTTCATCTTCGGTATAGCCAGACAGACGAATAACTTCCATACGATCTAATAACGGCCCTGGAATATCCATGCTGTTTGATGTCGCGACGAACATAACATCAGATAAGTCATAATCAACTTCAAGGTAGTGATCGTTAAAGCTAGTATTTTGCTCAGGATCAAGTACCTCTAATAATGCTGAAGCTGGGTCGCCGCGCATATCCGAAGCCATCTTATCGATTTCATCAAGTAAAAATAATGGGTTTTTAACGCCAACCTTAGACATTTTCTGAATTAACTTACCCGGCAATGAGCCAATATAAGTTCGTCTATGACCTCTAATTTCAGCTTCATCTCTAACACCACCTAATGCCATACGAACATATTTACGGCCAGTAGACTTAGCAATAGATTGACCTAAAGATGTTTTACCAACACCTGGAGGCCCGACTAAACACAAAATAGGACCTTTTAACTGGCTGACACGTTGCTGAACCGCCAAATACTCTAGAATGCGTTCTTTCACCTTATCTAAGCCAAAGTGGTCTTTATCAAGTACCTCTTGCGCTAAGGCAAGGTTACGTTTTAATTTGCTGCGCTTTTTCCACGGTACATTAAGCATGCAATCGATGTAACTGCGCACAACAGTAGCTTCTGCTGACATAGGCGACATCATTTTAAGCTTTTGCAGCTCAGCTAACGTTTTATCTTTTGCTTCGGCTGGCATCTGCGCTTCATCAATGCGCTTTGCCATTTGTTCAAGTTCATCTGGCGCATCATCACCATCGTTAAGCTCTTTTTGAATGGCCTTCATTTGCTCATTCAAGTAGTACTCACGCTGACTCTTCTCCATTTGCTTTTTAACGCGGGTGCGAATTTTCTTTTCAACCTGTAATAAGTCGATCTCTCCTTCCATCAACGCCATCAGGTGCTCTAAGCGCGTGTTAACATCGTCAATTTCAAGTATTTTTTGCTTATCTACAAGCTTAAGCGGCATATGTGCAGCCATGGTATCGGCTAGCTGCTCAGCATCATCAATACCAGATACCGAGGTTAATACCTCAGGTGGGATCTTTTTATTTAATTTTACATAGCCTTCAAACTGTGAAATGGCCGAGCGCACTAACACATCAATATCAGCTTCATCATTTTTCGTTGAAGCAAGGTATTCAATGCTGGCACTAAAATATTGCTCAGTTTCTACAAACTCAGTAACTTTAGCTCTTTGTTCGCCTTCTACTAATACTTTTACCGTACCATCTGGTAATTTCAGCATTTGTAATATGGTAGCAACGGTACCTGTGCTATAAACATCATCAGCTTGCGGATCATCAATAGCAGCATCCTTTTGTGCTACTAAAAACACCTTTTTATCGTCTTCCATGGCGATATCTAAACAACGAATAGACTTTTCTCTACCAACAAATAATGGAATAACCATTTGTGGATAAACTACGACATCGCGCAATGCTAATACAGGGATTTCACTTACTGTAGATAATTCTTGACTCATTAGTTACTCTTTTGGGGATTTTGTTAGTTATCATGAAAATCAATTAACGAGTTTTCAGTTATAAGAAACTATATGGGGTTGGTCAATGCGCTTTCAACAACTTGCTAAAAAAAAGCTGAATTATTTAGTTTAAAAAATTATTGTCAGCGTAAAAACAAAAAAGAACCTTTCGGTTCTTTTTTCATTAATGATATTTATTCGTTAAAACGATTATTCAGATGCAGCTTGCTCTTGCTGTGTTTCGTAAATAACGATAGGTTTACTTTCACCCTTAATGGCATTTTCATCCACCACAACTTTACTGACATTTTCTAGAGATGGCAGTTCGTACATAGTTTCCAGTAATACCGCTTCAACAATAGAACGTAAACCACGCGCACCTGTTTTACGCTCCATTGCTTTACGAGCGATTGCAAGTAATGCATCTTTTCTAAACTCAAGCTCAACGTCTTCCATATCAAACAAAGCGGTAAACTGTTTAGTTAGTGCGTTTTTAGGCTCTTGCAAGATCTGAATCAGGGCATCTTCATCAAGCTCTCTTAATGTCGCTACAACAGGCAGACGACCAATAAACTCAGGAATTAAACCATACTTAACAAGATCTTCTGGTTCGACATTCTCAAAACGCTCAGTAAGGGATTTTTCTTGATCTTTACCGCGAACTTCTGCGCCAAAACCAATACCAACACCCGTATGACAACGTTGCTCAATCACCTTATCAAGCCCAGCAAATGCGCCACCACAAATAAACAAGATCTTAGAAGTATCTACCTGTAAGAATTCTTGCTGAGGGTGTTTACGACCACCTTGAGGTGGTACAGAAGCAACCGTACCTTCAATCAGCTTCAATAATGCTTGTTGAACACCTTCACCTGAAACATCTCTGGTAATAGATGGGTTATCAGATTTACGCGAAATCTTGTCAATTTCATCAATGTAAACGATACCACGCTGTGCCTTTTCAACATCGTAATCACATTTTTGCAATAGCTTCTGAATGATGTTTTCAACATCTTCACCCACGTAACCTGCTTCAGTAAGTGTTGTTGCATCAGCCATAGTAAATGGCACATCAAGTAAACGTGCTAAGGTTTGTGCAAGTAAGGTTTTACCACTACCCGTTGGGCCAATAAGTAAGATATTACTCTTACCTAATTCAACGCCATTATGGGTGTCACCGTTACGTAAACGCTTGTAGTGATTATACACTGCAACAGCAAGCACCTTCTTAGCGTGCTCTTGACCTATAACATAATCATCTAGACTTTCACGGATCTCTATCGGTGAAGGTAATGCCTCTTTCTCTTCTTTTGGTGAAATTTCAGTGATCTCTTCACGAATAATATCGTTACAAAGCTCTACACATTCATCACATATGAATACTGATGGACCGGCAATTAGTTTTCGTACTTCATGTTGGCTTTTACCACAAAATGAGCAATACAGTAATTTACCACTATCGCTGCCTTTTTTTATATCGGTCATGCCTTACCTCTAAACTTTAAGAAACTAGTACTCCGTTACTAGTAAGTATACACGGAAAATTATTAATCGTTACGTTGTTCTAATATGGAGTCAACTAAGCCATATTCAACCGCACTTTCTGCACTTAAGAAATTATCTCTGTCCGTATCTTGGGCAACTTTCTCAAGCGATTGGCCAGTATGTTCAGCCATTAATTTATTCAGTTTATCTTTAATAAATAAGATTTCTTTAGCGTGGATTTCAAAATCTGATGCTTGACCTTGGAAACCGCCTAAAGGCTGATGAATCATTACACGCGCATTTGGCAGACAAAAACGCTTGCCCTTCTCTCCACCCGACAATAAAAAAGCGCCCATACTTGCTGCTTGACCAATACAAACGGTACTAACATTAGGCTTGATAAACTTCATGGTATCATAAATTGCCATACCTGCAGTAACAGAGCCACCAGGAGAGTTAATATAAAGGAAAATATCTTTATCAGGGCTTTCAGACTCAAGAAATAATAACTGTGCGATGATAAGGTTGGCCATATGGTCTTCAACTTGACCACACAAGAAAATGATACGCTCTTTTAGTAAACGTGAATAAATATCATAAGAACGCTCACCTTTTGAAGTTTGCTCTACCACCATTGGCACTAAAGCACTTTCAATGTCATTAGCTTGGCTTGCTGCAGTTGTTTGTGAGTTAATCTGAGAATGAAGTTGAGAGTTAAACAAGTGTAATCCTTCCCTTATAAATAAATGCTTTAATTAACCAAAGATTATAATATCGTTATTAAAAAAATGGCTTGTATGAATACATACAAGCCATTTAATCGATTGCTTACGCTATTGTCAATGGAAAAGTGCCATTGACAGCAGTATTACTACTACTTAGCTTCAGGATTCATGATTTCGCTAAAGTTAGCTTTTTTATCTCTTACCTTCGCGCCTTCAACGAGTAACTCAACCGCTTGCTCTTCTAAAGCAACGTTTTGCATTTGCTGCATAAGTTCTTTGTTGTTTGCGTAGTAATCGATAACTTCTTGTGGATCTTCATATGCTGAAGCCGCAGTAGCGATTAACTCATTCACTTTTTCATCGTTAACTTTTAATTCGTTAACCTTGATAACTTCGCCTAATAATAAACCAATTTTAACACGCTTTTCAGCTTGCTCTTTGAACATTTCAGCTGGAAGTTCTGGTAAATTCTTAGGATCCATTTGACCTTGGAAACGTTGCATAGCTTGTTGACGTAATACATCAACTTCTTGCGCTACTAACGCTGAAGGTAACTCAACTTCGTGACCAGCTAATAAGCCTTCAATTACTTGCTCTTTAACTTTTGCTTTTACCGCAGAAGTTAATTCACGTGCCATGTTTTTGCTCACTTCTGCACGAAGGGCTTCTACGCCACCTTCTTCAATGCCGAATAATTTAGCAAACTCGTCGTCAATTTCTGGAAGGATTGGACCTTCAGTTTTGTGAACAACAATATCAAACTCTGCATCTTTACCTTTTAGGTTTTCTGCGTGGTAATCTTCAGGGAAAGTTACCTTGATAGTTTTCTCTTCACCAACTTTCATACCTGTGATTTCTTTTTCAAAACCTGGGATCATACGACCTGCGCCAAGTTCTAATTCAAAACCTTCCGCTTTACCACCTTCAAACTCTTCACCGTCAACACGGCCAGTAAAGTCGATAGTTAACTTATCGCCTTTCTTAGTTTTACGCTTGTTTTCTTTCCATGTTTGGTGTTGCTTTTGCAATGTAACAAACATTTCATCAACGTCTGACTCAGTTACTTCAACGTCAGGACGCTCAACAGCGATTTTATCTAAATCTTTTAATTCAACTTCTGGGTAAACTTCAAAAGTCGCTTCAAATTCTAACTCTTTACCTTCTTCATTGCTTTTTGCTACAAATGAAGGACGACCCGCTGGGTTGATTTTCTCAGCGATAATCGCGTCAACAAAGTTACGCTGCATTAATTCACCAGCCACTTCTTGACGTACAGACTTACCATAGCGCTTTTGAATTACTGATGGTGGTACTTTGCCCGGGCGGAAGCCGTTAATACGTTGTGTTTTACCAATTTGACGAAGACGATTCTTTACTTCAACATCTACTGTTTCGGCAGGAACAGAAATAGTCAAACGACGTTCCAAACCTTGTGTAGTCTCAACTGAAACTTGCATTTAAATACCTCAAAACTTAGCGTACTACGCTTTTATTTCACATCTAATAACGCCCAGCATTGATAATTTTTTATCAAATTTGCAACAAAAGATGCACAATTACAAAAATAATGACGCGGAATTATAGCTAGGGTTTTCACAAGAGTCGAGTACAAGAGCAAAAAAAGTTTGATCTATGTAGAGATATGCACACAAAGCGCAATTATTCTGGCATTAGAGAAGATAGCAATGGCAAATATAGTGTGTAAATTTAGAAAAATTGACGAAGAAATTGAAGAAGTGGTCGGTGATGCAAGATTCGAACTTGCGACCCCTTGGACCCAAACCAAGTGCGCTACCAAGCTGCGCTAATCACCGACATTATCTTCTGACACTTTATTAGCATGATTACTAACAAAGTAAAAGATGGGGTGGCTAATGGGACTTGAACCCACGACAACCGGAATCACAATCCGGGGCTCTACCAACTGAGCTATAGCCACCATAATTACCTATAAATAAGTATGGCACGCCCTGTAGGATTCGAACCTACGACCCACGCCTTAGAAGGGCGTTGCTCTATCCAGCTGAGCTAAGGGCGCACATTACCTACAGGTACTTTTCTTTTTACGATAAGTAAATGTAAGAAAAGTGGTCGGTGATGCAAGATTCGAACTTGCGACCCCTTGGACCCAAACCAAGTGCGCTACCAAGCTGCGCTAATCACCGACATATTGTTAAAAGCTGTGTCGCTTTCAACGGGTGCGGATATTACCGACTTGCTTTAGTGCAGTCAAACCTTTTTTATAAAAAAATATCTGTTCGCTCACTTTTAACGCAAGTTAGCTAAAAGTGTTTATATAATAGTAATAAATTGCTGACTTTTCATGCTGACATGCAGATTTGGAGTAGATCAAGCTTTTAACACTTTAATGAAATTATACCTACACCTAAGCACGGCTTTATGGCAAAATGTCGCCGTGTTCCACCATCCACATTCAGGATCCAACAAAGCTCATGACAGCAGCATTGATTGATGGCAAAGATATTGCCAAACAGCTTCGAAATTCCGTTAAAGAAAAAGTTCAACAACGTATTGAAAATGGCCAAAGAGCACCAGGTCTAGCCGTTATTTTAGTAGGCAGTGATCCTGCTTCGCAAGTATATGTTGGTAGTAAACGTAAAGCATGTGAAGAAGTAGGCTTTGTTTCTCGCTCATATGACTTACCCTGCACTACCACAGAGCAAGAATTACTTTCTTTAGTGAGTGAACTAAACCAAGACGATACAATAGATGGTATATTGGTACAGCTGCCGTTACCTGAAGGATTAAACTCAGACTTAATTATAGAGCATATAAACCCGCAAAAAGATGTCGATGGCTTCCATCCATCTAATGTCGGTAAATTACTATTACGTCAACCTGGCTTAAGACCATGCACGCCAAAAGGCATAGTAAGCTTAATTCAATCAACCGGCGTTGATACCAAAGGCTTAAATGCTGTTGTTATTGGTGTCTCTAATATTGTTGGTCGCCCAATGATATTAGAATTACTCTTAAAAGGTTGCACAGTAACGGCCTGTCACCGTTTCACTAAGGATTTAGAGCAACAAGTAAGAAAAGCTGATTTATTAGTTGTTGCTGTCGGTAAACCAGCATTTATTCCAGGTGAGTGGATAAAAGAAGGTGCTGTTGTTATTGATGTCGGCATTAACCGATTAGAATCAGGAAAGTTAATTGGTGATGTTGATTTTGACAATGCCAAAGAGAAAGCATCGCATATTACCCCTGTGCCAGGTGGTGTTGGCCCAATGACAGTTGCGAGCCTAATTGAAAATACGTTAATTGCCTGCGAAGAGTTTGGTAAACAATAATTCTTGCAAAAGACTGACCTAAAAAAAGAGCTATATAGCTCTTTTTTTATGTCTTGAGAAAAGTAAACCTAGATAAAGTAAACCAAGTTACGCTTTTCGCCATGTTGTTTTACCGGCGCTATCTTCTAGCACTATGTTCATGGCATTTAATTTATCTCGCGCTTCATCAGCAAGTGGCCAGTTTTTATCTGCACGCGCTTGATTACGTTGCGCGATTAACGCTTCAATCACGGCAACTTCATCCTCATCATTTTGACCTTGTAAAAACGCCGCAGGCTCTAACTGCAACAAGCCAATAATGCCACCAAGGGCAACAAGGGTTGAAGCCAACTGCTTAGCTTTATCTTCATCTTGCGTTTTTGCCAAGTTTAATTCTTTCGCTAATTCAAATAATACTGCGATTGCCTGCGGGGTATTAAAATCATCATCCATTGCTTGGCAAAACTGCTGAACATACGAGTTGCTTTTATCTAACTCAAAACCATTTAAGGTTGGTACGTCACGAAGCGCAGTATAAATACGCTCAAGTGATGCACGCGCTTGATTTAAATTATCTGCTGAGTAGTTTAATTGACTACGATAGTGTCCTGTGGTCAAAAAGAAACGTACCGTTTCAGCATCGTACTGTGCAAGTACATCACGAATTGTAAAGAAATTGCCTAACGATTTTGACATCTTTTCTTGATCAACTTGCACCATGCCGGTATGCATCCAGTAATTTACATACGGCGTGTCTAGTGCACAGCAACTTTGTGCCACTTCATTCTCATGATGTGGAAACTGTAAATCAGAGCCACCACCATGAATATCAAAATGAGCGCCAAGCTCTTTGGCATTCATTGCTGAACATTCAATATGCCAGCCCGGGCGACCATTCCCCCATGGAGACTGCCAGCTTGGCTCTTCAGGTTTGGCTGATTTCCATAAAACAAAATCTAATGGATTATGCTTTGATTCATCAACATCAACACGAGATCCTGCTTGCAGTTGCTCAAGATTTTGACCACTTAATTTGCCATAGTCAGCAAAGCTTGATACATCAAATAATACGTCACCTGAGCTAGCAACATAAGCATGTTCTTTAGCAACCAGGGTTTCAATCATAGCGATAATCTCACCCATATGCGTGGTAACACGAGGCTCTAAGTCTGGACGCGCCATGTTAAGTGCATCAAAATCTTGGTGCATATCAGCAATAGTACGCTCAGTTAACTCGTCAGCAGTTTCATTATTTTCAATAGCGCGATTAATAATCTTATCATCAACATCAGTAATGTTACGGATGTAATTAACGTCATAACCAGAAAAACGCAGATAACGCGCAATATTATCGAAACTAATATAGGTTCTTGCATGACCAATATGACACAAGTCATACACTGTACAACCACATACATACAAGCCTACTTTACCGGGATTAATTGGTGTAAAGGTCTCTTTTTGTCGAGTTAAGGTGTTGTATATCTGCAACATGAGGTCGATAGACTCCTATATGAAAGTTAATTCTTATCAAATGAAGGGCGATTGTACCTTAACAATCTAGCATGATCATTAACGCAAACACTTTTTTCACAAGAAATTGCCATAAAGTTGCGATACAATTTGTCAATTAACAAATTCATAGTAACTAAAGAGACCATTATGATCACATTACAAACAAACCTTGGCGATATTAAAATTGAGCTTAACTTCGATAAAGCGCCAATTACTGCAGAGAATTTCAAACAGTATGTAGAAGAAGGTTTCTACAATGGCACTATTTTTCATCGTGTAATCAAAGGTTTTATGGCGCAAGGTGGTGGCTTTGCTCCGGGTTTAGAAGAAAAAGCAACCCGCGAAAGCATCAAAAATGAAGCCAACAATGGTTTAAGCAACAAACGCGGTACCATTGCTATGGCACGAACTCAAGAGCCACATTCAGCTTCAGCGCAATTTTTCATTAACTTAACAGATAACAACTTCTTAGACTTTACCAGCGAATCACTCCAAGGTTGGGGTTACTGTGTATTTGGCGAAGTTGTTGAAGGTATGGAAGTTGTTGATAAAATGACCTTAATTGAAACGGGTAATATGTTTGGCCACGGCGATGTACCAAAAGAAGAAATCATTATTACTGCAGCAACAGTTGAGTAAGTCACTCAATGCCAAGTAGCAATAAACAAGCATTAACCTACTTTATTGCCGATTTACACTTAACTCAAAGCAGGCCGGACATCACCGCCTGCTTTATTCAGTTTTTAGCGCAAGAGGCAGTAAAAGCAGAAAAGCTCTACATATTAGGCGATTTATTTGAGTCTTGGATTGGCGATGACGATGATAGTGAATTTATTAGCACAATTGCTGAGGCATTAAAAACTCTAAGTCTAACCGGTACAGAAACTTATTTTATTCACGGTAACCGAGATTTCCTTCTTGGCAAAAAATACGCTGAAAAAGCTCATATCAAGTTACTCAATGAAATTGAGCAAATAGAGTTATACGGAGAAAAAGTCGTTATTATGCACGGTGATACCTTATGTACCCGCGATATTGATTACCAAAAGTTCCGTGTAAAATCTCGCTCATGGTGGTGGCAAACGATGATAAAAAGCTTACCGCTTTTTGTTCGCAAAAAAATTGCCGCTAACTATAGAAAAAAAAGTAGTGCAGCAACATCAATGAAATCGCAGGAGATTATGGATGTTACCGAGCATGAAGTGATTAAATGCTTAGAAAAATACCACTGCCAACTACTGATTCATGGCCACACCCATAGGCCGAATGTACATAAACTAACGGCTAATCAGCAAGAAGCACAGCGCATTGTCTTAGGTGATTGGTATAGCCAAGGTGCATGGCTTAAAGTCACGCCTGAAGATATGGTGTTATTAAATAGCCCATTTGATAATTAATTCAACCAAATTTCAACCCAATTTCAACTCAATCGTCATCAAAATAATTAGCCAGAAGTTTTCTGGCTTTACTCTCTATCGACATTAATTTGCTACTGGCGCACCACTGTGAAACTTAAAGTCACTATCAGGGCTTGAGATCAATTCAGCTTCTACTTTAGCAAAATGCGCCACTCTGTCTTTAATACAAGTACCAGCAACTTGCTCAGCTAGGGTAATATAATCTTGATAATGCCTAGCTTCTGAACGCAATAAAGAAATATAAAACTTATTTAGTTCATCATCTAAGTGAGGCGCAAGTTTAGCAAAGCGTTCGCAAGATCTTGCTTCAATAAAGGCACCAATAATCAGCTTATCAATTAAGGCATCCGGCTCATACGTTTTTACATGCGACATCATGCCCTTAGCGTAACGCCCAGCAGTAATACCATCATACGGTATCTCGCGAGCTATCATGATCTCTAATACTTGAAAAAAGTGGTGTAGCTCTTCTTTAATTAGCATCACCATCTTGTCGATTAAATCTTGGCTATAAGGTGAATCCGTTTTAGGTAACAATGCTTTAGATGGCGAGCTAATCTTTGCCAATGAATCAAGCGAGCCTTTTTTTCGGTAAAGATAGTCTTCATACGGCTTAAACCAATCAAATAAAAGCTGACCACTTTCTTTATCGACAGCATATTTACGTATAAGAAACATGGCTGTTTGCCCCGCCTTTAGCTCACAAGCTAAATGATCTTTCAGGATAATAGGCAAATTTTCAGGCTTTTTCGCTTCTTCTATCCATGAATCAGGCGTTTCACATTGAAGGAATTGATTGATAGGTGCTAATAACTGCTCAGCTTCAGACATAATAAATAAGGCGTAATATTTTCAATACCACTATTTTAAAAGCGAATTTATTGAGATACTAGAAAAATATTGCAATTAACCAGGCAAGATCAAACTTATGGCCGGCAACTTTAAAGCACCGCTTAATAATTCATCTGCAGGTAAAAAACTTGCCTACAAGCATCAATCGTTAACACATACTGAAGGTATTAAAGTTATCTCTCATGTACAACGAGAACAAGACGATTGGTATATCAACACCTTAATGCTGGAAAATATCAATGTACCGTTTAAATATAAACGCAAACAGCTGTATAAATCGTTAAATGGTCAACGGGTCAATATTACTTACTATCCAAGCAAAGAAGAAGTAGCTGGTTTTGAGATTGAAGTAATGAACATAGTGCGCATTAAAGTTAGCTAACTCACCTGCACCTATTAGCACTTAAAGTTATTAAAAGTGTAAAAAACAGATAATTATTGATTGTTTTTAAGTCAATTCTTGACGAAAGCACGTCTTTATTCCATAACTTAAGTATCGACAATAAAAAAATACTACAGTCGATATACTTATTAGTGGCTTGAGTTGTTCCGCTATTTGGATTGCAAGAGGACATAATAATGATACTAAATCACATTTGGGGTTTATACGCTCACCCGAAAGATGAATGGCATACTATAGAAAAGCGTCATGAAAGCTTAATGTACAGCTTGATGCATATTCTAACCATTTCATTAATTCCATCGATATGTGGCTATTATGCCGCAGCACATATTGGTTGGACTATAGGTGTAGGCGACCCAATCACCATCAGTAAATCCAGCGCTACTTTAATGGCAATATCTATGTATTTTGCCTTAGTTTTTGGGGTATTTTCGTTAGCTTATTTAATTCAATGGATGGCTAAAACCTTTGATTCCTCACCTAACTTTGTTCAAAGTTTAGAGCTAGCAGCCTATACCGCAACGCCGGTATTAATGATTGGCGTTGCTGCGCTATACCCGGTACTTTGGTTTGTCGCCTTAGCCGGCATGTGCGCCGTCGCATATTCGGTTTACCTACTCTACTCTGGCGTACCTATTATGATGAATATTCCAGAAGAAAAAGGCTTTATCTACTCTAGCTCAGTAGTTACTTGTGGACTGGTATTGTTAGTAGCTATTCTAGCATTTACCGTTATCATGTGGAGTATGGGCTTTGGCCCTGAATTCGTTGCTTAGCAATTTAGATAGGTAATAAATAACACGCAATAAAAAAGCACTAACCTTTTCAAAGTTAGTGCTTTTTTGTATATCAACTCAAAAGCTTAATTGATTATTCTGCACCTTCGTTGTGCATATCAATGATAGAGTCTGCGTTTTTATCTGATTTTTCTTTGCTTGTATTATTACGCAATGCATCAAGGCGCTCTAAGTAGGTCTGATCAATATCATTAGTGACATAATTGCCATCGAATACAGAAGTGTCAAATGATTTAATCTCAGGGTTTCCTAAACTCACAGCAGTAACCAAGTCATCAATTGATTGATAAATTAATTTATCAGCACCAATTAATGAACAAATATCATCTAGCTCTCTGCCATGAGCAACCAGCTCATTCGCACTCGGCATATCGATACCATATACATTCGGGAAGCGAACTTCAGGTGCCGCAGAAGCAAAATAAACTTTTTTCGCGCCAGAAGCACGAGCCATCTCTATAATTTGCTCAGATGTTGTGCCACGCACAATCGAGTCATCAACTAAAAGTACATTCTTGCCTTTAAATTCAGCGCTAATTGCATTTAGCTTTTGACGAACAGACTTCTTACGCTGAGCTTGGCCTGGCATAATGAAAGTACGGCCAATATAGCGGTTCTTAACAAAGCCTTGACGATATGGAATATCAAGTTCATGTGCAATTTGTAAAGCAATATCACACGATGTTTCAGGAATAGGAATCACGACATCAATATCAACATCTTCCCATTCTGAGGCAATCTTCTTACCAAGCTTAGTACCCATCTCAACTCTTGATGCATAAACAGACATCTTATCAATTGTCGAGTCAGGGCGAGCAAAGTATACAAACTCAAAAATACACGGATTATAAACTGGGTTTTCTGCACATTGATGACTATGAATTTGACCATTTTCAGAGAAGAAAATAGCTTCGCCTGGTGCAATATCACGAACAAACTCAAATGAACAAGCATCAAGAGCAACCGACTCTGAGGCAACCATGTACTCAACACCGTGTTCAGTTTCACGCTTACCAAATACTAGTGGGCGAATACCGTTAGGATCACGAAATGCCACCATACCGTGACCGATAATCAGAGCCACTGTAGCATAAGCACCACGCACACGCTTGTGCACATTACCTATGGCAGTAAAGATATCATCTGGTGTTAATGCTAAGTTTTCAGTTTGCTGAAGTTCATGGCCTAAAATATTTAATAATAATTCAGAATCAGAGGTGGTATTTACATGACGGCGGGCTTCAGTTTGTAACCATTGCTTTAATTCATCAGCATTGGTTAAGTTACCATTATGAGCGAGTGAAATACCAAAAGGAGAGTTAGCATAAAACGGCTGAGCTTCCGATGAGCTAGACGTTCCAGCGGTTGGATAGCGAATATGGCCGATACCGATATTACCTTGTAAGCGCAACATATGACGAGTATGAAAGACATCTTTCACTAAGCCGTTTGCTTTACGTAACCTAAACGTATTGTCATGAATAGTGACAATACCCGCTGCATCTTGGCCGCGGTGTTGAAGTACCGTTAAACCATCATATAAATATTGACTAACAGGGGTTTTACCGACAATGCCAACAATACCACACATGAAATTTTCTCCACAAAATAAATAGTACGGCACTTAGTAACATGCTACAGCATGCAACTAAGTGAGTATTTTAACGCTATCAACAAAAGCTATTGAGAGCATATAACGGAACAATCCGTATCAAAGCAACTAGCTGTACTAGTTAGTTAAAAAACTTGAGGTTTCTTTGATATATTCAAAAAACCATTCAATCACCAAGGTAAACTCAGGAATTAATTGAGAGCTCTTCCACCAAGCTGCGCTAGCCGCACTGGTGAATGCATCCATAAAAAATAAAACGGCACTGACAACAAGCACACCTCGCATTGCGCCAAAGACGAGACCTAATACACGATCTGTGCCTGACAGCCCGGTTTTATTTACTAATTGACCTATTACATAATTAACCAACGCACCAAGAATTAAGGTGGTTATAAAAAGAATGGCGACAGCAGCCGCATTACGTAAAAACTCATCAGAAATATTGGTGAGAAGATTGGCTAGGTTTGCGTAAAAACTACTGGCGATAAAGAAGGCACTAATCCACACAGCTAATGAAACAGCTTCCTTGACAAAGCCTCGTACCAAGCTAATCAGTGTTGACACACCTATAACTGCCAAAATGGCGTAATCTATCCAAACCATAATTTGAGTTTCTCAATGATTAGAGGCGCGCATTCTAACAGAAGCGACAAAAGAACCCTACTATTTTATCGAATTTTATCTATTTAAGTGGCTCAAACGGAGCGACTTTACCTTGCGTATTTGTCAACTTCTTCAGCGCTGGCAGCTTCTTAGTTAATGAGGATTTTATTAACTCAGGACCGATAAAAACCTTGGTTAATGTACCTTGCTTGGTTTTAATTGGCCTAGTAAAAGCGGTGTAACCATTATCCTTTAATTTCGCTAATAACTGGGCAACATTTTGCTTATGTTTAAAACTACCTAAATGTATTACCCACGCCTGTTTAACTTCTGCTTTCTCTGGTAGTGCGCTTGTAGCAACCTTCTCAACAATCTCTTCATCTTGCTTAGCTGGCGATATTTTAGCGGTTGAAGTTTCTTGCTCTATCGAAATGTTAATGGCTTCTTTAGCTGAATCCTCTAACGAAGTATCATTCTCAGCAACCACCTCATCAAGCGCTGTTTCATTACTCAAGCTAGGCTCAGCTCTAGACTCTAGCTTATCTGTAGGAAACTTTCGATCAGTTAGCTTGCCCTGAAAAACTGGCGTTTGTGGAATAGACTCAAACTCTGCCTTATTGCTATTTTTCTTACCATCTAAAATATCAGGTAAAAATATAACAATAATGGCAGCTACTATGATGGTACCAACCAGACGATTTTGAAAAGGTGTAGACAAGGTATACTCCAAATAGACAACCAATAATAAACACTAGCTTTGTAGCAATAACTCTCTGATCTCTGCGACAGTAAAGAAAGAGCCACACACTAAAATTAGATCATTGGAATTAGCATTTTCATTGGCTATTTTAAATGCCTCAGTGACATTGTCAAAGCAATTGACTGCATCACCACTTGCACGCAAACTGCTTGCCGCCTGTTCAGCTGTTGAAGCCCTAGGCACAGAAAGCTGACCAATATACCAATGCTCAACCTCACTTTTAAGGGCATTTAAGCTACTTTCAATATCTTTATCAACTAGCATAGCAATCACAGCATGCACATTAACATACCTACCTTGCTCTTTTAGCTTAGCTAGCTGCTGCGCTAAATAGCGTGCTGCTTGCGGGTTATGACCAACATCTAGCATAACATCACACTGCAGTTGATAATGCTTAATATCACCTGGAGATATCAACTCCGTTCTGCCGGCAACTTTAGTTGCTTCAATAATAGCATTTACAGATGTTGTGCTAAGCTCAACACCTAGCTTTGTTAGCACCATTAGTGCAGTAGCAACATTATCACGAGGAATATGTGGTCTTACTAAATCGGTTAACACCCTACTCTGGTAATGCCAAGACCAAAACCCGCCAGCTTGCTCTGTTATGTAAAAATCTTTATTGCGCACACTCAACAACGCATTGTCCACACCATCATGACTTGCTAAAGAATTAGCATGAGCTATCACTGATTTCGGTGCATCTATATCGCCAACAACAATGATTTGTTCAGCGCGCATAATACCTGCTTTTTCAAAGCCAATTTTTTCACGAGTGTCACCTAAAAAGGCTTGGTGATCTAAATCTATGGTCGTGAGCACCGAAACATCAGCATCAATTATGTTAGTAGCATCAAGTCGTCCACCTAAGCCCACTTCTAAGATAATAACGCGAGGCTTAAGCTGCATTAATATCAAAAACGCTGCTAACGTTGTGTACTCATAATAGCTTAATGATATCTCTTGCCGAGCTTGTTCTACTTGTTTAAAGGCTTGGATAAAAAGCTCATCAGAGACATCTTCTTGATTAACTCTAAGTCTTTCATTAAAGCGCTTGATATGCGGTGATGAATAAACAGCGACGCCTGAAGATTTAAGGTTTTTTTCGCTATCAGTTAATTGATTTATATTGGCTTTATCCAGTAATGCATTTTCTAAAAATGCGCAGCTTGTTCCTTTACCATTGGTCCCTGCTACGGTAATTACAGTGGCAAAGTCAAAACAAATATTTAGCCTTTTAGCTACTTGGCTAATACGCGTTAAGCCCAAATCAATTTCGGTAAAGTGGATGGTTTCTAAATAAGAAAGCCACTCATCAAGACTTGATAAGTCTTTTGAGTGGCTTGAATTGTTTTCAAACATAGTCATGAATAGGTTTAAGCTACTGGGCTTGGGTGTCCCATAAACTTAGCTAACATACGCGCTAAGGTTGGTCTCATTTCGCGGCGATCAACAATCATATCAATAGCCCCTTTTTCCAATAAGAATTCACTACGTTGGAACCCTTCTGGTAATTTTTCGCGTACTGTTTGTTCAATTACACGAGGGCCAGCAAAACCAATTAAGGCTTTTGGCTCAGCAACATTAATATCACCTAACATAGCCAAACTTGCTGAAACACCACCCATAGTTGGATCTGTTAATACAGAAACATAAGGTAAGCCTTTTTCACTCATTTTAGCTAACGCTGCACTGGTTTTTGCCATTTGCATTAATGAGAACAATGCTTCTTGCATACGAGCACCACCACTTGCTGAGAAGCAAATAAATGGCAAGTTGTGCTCTAAACAGTACTCGACACCTTTAACAAAGCGTGCGCCAACTACCGACGCCATTGAGCCACCTAAAAATGAGAACTCAAACGCAGCCGCGACAACCGGCATACCATGTAATTCACCTTTCATTACAACCAGAGCATCCTTTTCACCGGTATTTTTACGTGCTGAACTTAAACGATCTTTATATCGCTTTGAATCTTTAAATTTAAGCACGTCTTGCGCTTCAAGCTCTTCACCAAGCTCTAAACGATTGTCTTGATCCAAAAAGCTATCAATACGCTTACGAGCACTGATGCGCATATGGTGATCACATTTTGGACATACTGAAATTTGTCGATCTAATTCAGTTTTATAAAGTACGGCATTACATGATGTACACTTACTCCATACCCCTTCAGGGATATTGCGCTTTTGTGTTGACTTTGCCTTAGGGAGAATCTTTTCTATCCAGCTCATAATTTTATTTTTGCCTGTTGCAACGAATATAAATCGATTAACTGATGAAAACTTGTTCATCAATCATCATTTTAAAATAATGCTAATTTAAACCGCGTATTAGAGCACAGTTTAGCCCATATTTTATATAAAAAACTGGTCTGCTGTGTAACTTTTTGTATCACATACTTTCATAATGCCAATTTAGGTGAAAAATCAGCCTAAGCGACCAGAAAGACTAGAGAAATAATGGCCCTAAATTGCGCTTGGGGATTTCAAACTCTTCAGGGTAGTCAACATCAACAAAATAGAGACCTTCAGGTAGTGCTGTTACACCTGCCATACAACGATTTTTTAATGCTAGGACGTCTTTTATCCAAGTCGTTTTTTCTAGTGATTGACCAACACGCATTAAACTACCAACAATGTTTCTAACCATGTGATGTAAAAATGCATTTGCTTTAATATCAACAACAATATACTGACCATGACGGGTCACTTGACAGTGCTCTATAGTGCGTACTGGTGAATGCGATTGACAGTGAACTGTTCTAAAGGAAGTAAAGTCATGTCGACCAATAAGGTGCTGCGCTCCTTCCTGCATAAGCTGCTCATCCAGAGGATAATGACAGTGGCTAATGCCATGACTTAAAATGGCGCTTCTTAAATTATTATTATAAATAATATAACGATAGCGCCTTGCGGTAGCGCTAAACCTAGCGTGAAACTCTGTTGAAACTTGTTTTACCCAAGTTACCGATATATCTTTAGGTAGATGGGTATTAACGCCTAAGGTCCAAGCAACATCTTTTCTTATTTTATCAGTATCAAAATGCACAACCTGATTAGTTGCATTAACCCCAGTATCAGTGCGACCAGCACAAACAACTTCAATGGGTTCATCTGCAATTTTTGACAAGGCTTTTTCTAGTGTTTCCTGAACACTTTTAACCGATTTTTGCCGTTGCCAACCACAGTAATTTTTACCGTCATACTCAACACCTAACGCATAACGCATAAGAAGTTGCCACCTTAAAACACATCACATTCAAAATTTCAGCGCATTATCCTTTATTTTAATGCGCTATGCTATGCTTTATACCAAGTGAAATAATTATTTGAACAGTTCAGAGCTGTGTCAGGGTGGTGAGAATAAAGAAAATTTATGCTGCTGTAGTCATTCTCCAGCAAAGAAATTTGTGAAATTATCATCTTCCTGACAAGCTCCCAAGGGCGAGTTTAAAAGGCTTATATGCGGTGTTATTGATTTTGACAAGGGAAAAGCCATTCTCTGCAATCAATGCCTTGCCTATAAGCCTTTTAATTCTCGCTGAATGAGCAAATAGTTAATTCAATTGGTATTAAATTTCTATTTGATACTATCCAGAAGTTCCTGAGCATATGCTTGCTGTTCACTATCACCTTGATTAATTACCTCTTGCAGAGCTGCTTGAGCATTATCATTATCACCTATTTCTAAATACATTTTAGCTAAGTCTAACTTACCAGTAATATCACTCTGCTCATCAACATCGACTGCATTGGCATCTTCAGCAAACTCTGAATACTCATTTAAACCGACATCAATATTAGCTTTATCGTAAGGCTCGCTTTCTTCAACTTCAAGCATGGACTCAGTTAATAAGTCATCGACAGAAACATAGTCTTGCGAAGCAGATTTTTCAGGTGCTTTTTCTGCTTCATTTGGCTGTTCTTCTGCTTCAACCGTATCTGTAATCGAGTCACCGATATCATCTAATATCGGCGCATTTTCAATATCAGCAGCTTGGTTATCTTCTTCAATGTTAGCTAGCAACTCATCAAAGTCGACATTATCCAGCTCTTCAATATCTTCTATTTCTGTCGCTTGGCTGTGACTATCGGCATCTTCGACAACATCGTCAACAACTTCATCAGAAGACATTTCTGCTTCATTTTCTGACAAGAGATCTGCCAAAACATTTTCATCAGAAAAATCTGGCACAGCCGCGTTACTGTCATCAAGTAAGCTATCACCAACATCCAATAGTTCATCACTTACTGATGGCTCGTCGCTTGCTGCACCACTGTTTGCTGCGTCATTTACTTCTGAGATTAAGGCATCTATATCAATTTCATCATCAATTGCCGCATCAACGTCTGGCTCTTGCACCTGCTCTTCTGAAGAAAGCTCTTGCGTATCTTCAATCTTGCCTGTTAAGACATCGCTAAAATCAGCAGTTAAGAACGGCTCAACATATTCAGCAGTCATTTGTGCTATCTTATCTGCATTTTCTGAATCGACTGGCTCAGCTTGCTCATTCTCATCAACTAAGGCATCAGTTGCCATTGCTTGCGAAGCCCCTGACGGAACTTGCTCTTCTACAGGTTTATCTTCAACCTCGTGAACATCTGCCCCCATAGAATCAAGTAAAGCGTCTATATCATCAGGATCAGTAACTTCATCTGGCAAGTCATCGGCAACTGAAGCTTCTGGCGCAGGTTCTTCAGCTGGAGCTGTTGTTTCTTCTTCTGCTTTATCATCACTAGACTCAGCGCCCATAGAATCAAGTAAAGCGTCTATATCATCAGGATCGGTTACTTCATCTGGCAAGTCATCGGCTACTGAAGCTTCTGCCACTGAATCTGTTGGTGATTCTTCTTCTGCTTTATCGTCACTAGACTCAGCGCCCATAGAATCAAGTAAAGCGTCTATATCATCAGGATCGGTTACTTCATCTGGCAAGTCATCGGCTACAGAAGATTCTGGCACTGCTTCTTCAGCTGGAGTTGCTGTTTCTTCTTCCGCTTTATCGTCACTAGACTCAGCGCCCATAGAATCAAGTAAAGCGTCTATATCATCAGGATCGGTTACTTCATCCGGCAAGTCATCGGCTACAGAAGATTCTGGCACTGCTTCTTCAGCTGGAGTTGCTGTTTCTTCTTCCGCTTTATCGTCACTAGACTCAGTGCCCATAGAGTCAAGTAAAGCGTCTATATCATCAGGGTCTGTGACTTCGTCTGGCAATTCATCAGCTACTGAAGCTTCTATCGCAGGCTCTTCAGCTGGAGCTGTTGTTTCTTCTTCCGCTTTATCGTCACTAGACTCAGCGCCCATAGAGTCAAGTAAAGCGTCTATATCATCAGGATCGGTGACTTCATCTGGCAAATCATCCGCGACTGAAGATGCTTGCGCAGGCTCTTCAGCTGGAGCTGTTGTTTCTTCTTCTACTTTATCGTCACTAGAATCAGTGCCCATTGAATCAAGTAAAGCATCAATATCATCTGGATCGGTGACTTCATCTGGCAAGTCATCGGCAACTGAAGCTTCTGGCACTGGTTCTTCAGCTGGAGCTGTTGTTTCTTCTTGTGCTTTATCGTCACTAGACTCAGCGCCCATAGAATCAAGTAAAGCATCAATATCATCAGGATCGGTGACTTCATCTGGCAAGTCATCGGCAACTGAAGCTTCTGGCGCAGGTTCTTCTTCCGCTTTATCTTCACTAGACTCAGTGCCCATAGAATCAAGTAAAGCATCAATATCATCAGGGTCTGTAGCTTCAGCACTATCGTCTAATTCAGCTGAGGGCTGTTTTGCTTTAGTCGCTTGTTCTAAGGCTTCATCAATATCTATTTCTTCAATGCCTACTTCATCTTCGATAACATCATCTGTTTCAATAATAGAGTCGGCATCCACTTCATCATCGGCTTGCTCTTCATCTAGGCTCCCCAATAAATCATTCAAATCATTTTGATTGAGTTCTCCACCTGGCAATGCTTCACCGACACTCTCAGCCGGTTCATCTTCAGCTTCTTCATCAAGACCTGACAACAAAGAATCTAAATCTCCTTGACCAAGCTCACCGCCTTCTAATGTTTCAACGTCACTATCATCATCTAATAAGATGTCTTCCAAATCGTCTAAATCATCTAAGGCGTCATCATCATCAAGATGAATGGCATCATCTTCACTTTCTTTGTCATCACCTTCAAGCAGATCAATTGACAAATCATCATCTAAGTTAAGTTCATCATCTAAATCCAATTCATCGTCTAACGATAAATCGTCATCTAGGCCTAACTCATCATCAATTGATAAATCATCAGTTAACCCTAAGTCATCATCTAAAGATAAATCGTCATCTAAGCCAAGTTCATCATCTAAGCTCTTGCTTTCATCGCTAACTTTGGCTGCTTTGGCTTTTGGCTCAAATAAGTCTTCAGCAAATTGCTCGTTATCTTTATTGCCGCGTCTTAGGATGAAAAAAGCAATAGAAAGTATCAGCAAAGCAGGCACAGTAGACATTAACACGGTAAACCAGAAGCTCGAGGTAAAGTCATTTTTTTCTAATTCAGCTTGTTGTTTTTCTAATAACAGCTGTTGTTCTCGCGCTTCAGCTTTAGCAAGCAACTCTTGTTGCAGCTTAATCATGTCATCCATTTGCGACTTGATTTCTTTGCCTTTAGCCACTTCTGCTTGCATCACTCCTAGCTTATCGCTAAATGAGGTCAAACGTTGTCTTAACGATTCATTCTCTTTTAAAATCGCTTGCAAGCCATCAATGGAGTCTAAAACATCATTTTGTATGGTTTCTAATCTTTGCTGCTGGGCACTATCAAGGGTTTTGATTTGCTCATTGATCTCAACCTTTACGGTATCAAGATCTTTTTTATTAACGCTCGGCTCTGCTGCTTTTTTCTTAGGCTTAACAATTTTAGGTTGTTTATCTTGCCAAGCTTGCTCATCCATCTCAGTGTTTTTGCGAGCAATTTGGCTGTCAATTGACATCATGCGTTCAAACGAAGGAATCTTGATGTATTGACCTTCTACTAAATGATTACGATTATTTTCAACAAAGGCTTGCGGGTTTTCTTGAAATAACGCCTGCATTACTTGATAAACCGTTAAACGGCTATCAGGTCGAACGGTTAAAGCAATATTCCAAAGGGTGTCTCTTGAGGTGATTGGCCCATAACGATCATAAGGAAATACATCGGTACTTTTAGGGCCTCGCATGCGAATGCCACGCTCTTCCTCAGCCATAATGGGCATTTGCACGAACAATATGCTAATAATAACAAGCGGCCATAGGCACAGACGTACTATATTTTGCATTGAGACTTCCTAGTATTGAGATCGCTAGCCATTAGTACCGTTACCAATAGCGTTTATTATTATAAGGCCACTTTAAGCAAAAAATAATGGTGTGCCAAGTAATTGACGGCAAAAGGCTTAAAGAGACGATATTTATTTCTATTTGTAAAATAAGCAAAGCTTATACCAAAGTGCTTTGATTTGTCTTGCTTTATTCGAGTAAAAAAGAATTTAATAGGCTAAAAAATAAAAAACCCGTCATTAACTACTCTCGTTAACGACGGGTTTTTGAAAAGCTTAAGTGTTCTTTATAAGAACAGCTTAAAATTGTTCTTTATTATACTAGCTTAGTTAAGATGCTCTTTAATCAACAATTCGGCGATTTGAACACTGTTAGTTGCCGCACCTTTGCGAACATTATCAGCAACAATCCACATATTTATGCCGCTATTGTGGCTGATATCTTCACGAATACGACCCACGTAAGTCTCATCCTTACCACTGGCATCGCCAATTTGCGTTGGGAAGTCTTCATCATTTGGACAAACTACCAGGCCTGGCGCTTGTGCTAATAACTCTTTCACTTCTTCCGCAGAAATAGGTGCGTTAGTTTCTATGTGTAGCGCTTCACCATGACCATAGAATACTGGCACACGTACCGCTGTCGGGTTAACTAAGACATTGTCATCACCAAGGATTTTCTTGGTTTCCCAAACCATTTTCATTTCTTCTTTGGTATAACCATTATCAAGAAATACATCAATTTGTGGAATCACATTAAATGCAATTTGACGTGAAAAGTTTTTGCTTTCTACAGGCTTGCCGCTTAACAGATCCGCTGTTTGCTTAGCAAGCTCATCCATACACTCTTTGCCGCCACCAGAAACTGATTGATAAGTGCTCACATTTACTCGACTAACACCAACAGCATCATGAATAGGCTTAAGTGCAACTAACATCTGAATGGTTGAACAATTAGGGTTAGCAATAATATTACGATTACGATACTCAGCTAATGCATGAGGATTCACTTCTGGCACTACCAACGGAATATCCGCTTCATAGCGAAACTCTGACGTATTATCAATAACAATACAGCCGGCATCACCTGCTAAAGGTGCATATTTAGCAGAAGTAGCACCGCCTGCTGAGAAGAAGCCAATTTGTGCTTGGCTCCAATCAAAATGATCTGCATCTAGCACTTCAATGCTTTCACCATTAAATTCAATAAACTCACCAGCAGAGCGAGCACTTGCTAATGGGTATAATTTATTGACTGGAAAGTCTCTTTCTTCAAGGATTTCCATAATGGTTTTGCCAACTAGCCCTGTTGCGCCAAGTATGCATACATCAAATTTTTGTGCCATGATCCTCTCTCTTTTAATTGGACGTTTTACTAAAACCTAAGCGATGTGGCACATCACTATAGGCATCTGTTGAAATCGCTACGGACAATGCAGAAAACTCTCGTCTTACCGGATAATTTTTTCTGATACTGTCAAAACCTTGTACTGCTAATTGCTGACGAAAAATTGCGTCATCTCTTCTGACATCGTAAACCATTTTCACTATCTGGTTTAGTACTATTTGATCAAATTTTTGCTTTATTTTAACCAAAGAGATACTTGGGTCAGGCAAAAAGTCAGATAAGCGATATTTTTCAGTACAATTGATATGCTGACATAATGCCTGATAGAGCATTTCGCTGCCACGAGCTTTTCCTTCTAAGCTATAACCAGCAATATGGGCGGTTGCTATTTCAGTGTAAGCAATTAACTCTTGTAGTACATTTGGCTCTCCCTGCCATACGTCTAATACCAGCTTAACGCCATGTCCCGCCTGCTTTAACGCTAATAAAGCATCATTATCTATTACTTCCCCACGACAAGCACTGATTAAAATTTGCTTATCGGTTAACTGAGACAAATTAGCTTTGTTAAGCAATTGATAAGTAGCATGTTCACCAGACATAGTTTTCGGAACATGAAGCGAGATAACATCACAAGTTAAAGCTTCTTCAAGTGCGACATATTGGCGGGTGTCATTTGAATCAGGGTGTTTTTGTTTTTCTGCTAAAAGAGGGTCACACAGCTTGTAATTAATGCCTAAAGCATCAAGTTTTTCACTTAATCTCGTCCCTGTGTTACCTGCGCCAACAATACCAACAGTTAACTTAGATAAATCAATTAAGTAACGCTCAGCTAATACCACTAAAGCACTTACCACATATTCAGCAACAGAAATGGCATTACAACCAGGGGCAGAATGAAAACGGATACCTCGTTTACTTAAATACTCTTTGTCGACATGATCTGTACCTATGGTTGCGCTACCAACAAAACTGATAGTGCTGTTTTGTGCTAATAACGCTTCATTAACTTGGGTTATCGATCTTACCAATAAAGCATCGGCATCTTTTACTTGTTCAGCCGTCAATGATCGACCAGAAAATGGCACTAACTCACCAAAATCACGAAAAAACTCCTCGGCAAATGGCATATTTTCATCGTAAAAAATTTTCACTAACTTTTAATTTCCCGACATTATCTTTTTTTGACAATTATTTTCTTTTCCCAATAAAAAAGCCACTAAAAAGTGTAATGCCAGTCAGTTAAGCTGATTGGCATTTTTTGTATTCCTTGGATACCTTTGGGGTTTTGCCTTAACCCACCTTGGGTATTGCCTCTCTTCACGCCGCTCTGGTAATTTAAAATAAGTCATTTGTGTCAGTAAAGCTTCATAGTGTTTGGGAATATTGCCAGGGCTAGACAGAGGCAATGTGGCAAAGAACTGAGTAATTGCCATTGAGCAACTCGTGAAGCTAAGCTGATTAGGCCAAGTGCTATTAAGCTTTCTTGCTGCCGCTGTCATCCCTTGCCTTATCAAGTTGTAGCACAGAAGGAGTCCCCATAACTCCTGTTCAATCATATCTGGTCGCTTGCTTCTTAAAGTATAAGCGCTGTTAAGTAGCGATTGTTTCATCTCTCGATAGCCTAATTCTATTTCCCAGCGATACCGGTATAACTCAACCATTTCTTCGCTTGGAAAGCGTATTGGGTCGACCATTGAGGTCAGAATACGGTACTCTTTACCTTTAATTTTTTTACTCACTAATCTGGCTTCAATATGTTCTGGTAGGTCATTAAATTTTTTACGAGCTTGAGGCGTTGTTGTTAACCGAATACGTTTATCATTCTTGCCCAAACTCTGGATGACATCGTAATTTAAGTCTTTACGAGCTGGTATCATCCAGTGTCTTTGTTCTCCTGCTTGATGCCATCGATTGAGCAAACCAAGCGAGTAATAGCCTTTATCGAAGATAGTTAATGTATTATCTGGTGTCGTTTCTATTAGCCCTTCTGCTAATTTCATTTCATTAGTTCGGTAACCTGAAAATACGCTGTTGATTAGCTGGTGGCTCGTAATTTCCATGTGACAAACCATACGGATTTGAGGATAAATATTTTCTCTATGCTGGTTACTTTGCGTTTCAAATACTTTGTGGTTTTCAGCAGTATCGGCGACTCGCCATACGACACCATCAACGGCTAGCAGGTTCAAGCCCGCCCATGTTTCAAACTGGTTCGATTCATAACCATGCTGTGCCATCACTTTAAACACTTCTTTAACGGCATCTGCGCCTAACCTTTGTCTTGCTTGAACCAGTGCGCTTGGTGCCACTAATGGCTTTTTATCAGGCAACATGATATCCATCTGAGTGGCTATATCCCAAACCGACTTCTGACGATATAGTGCCATACCGATAATTGACCAAAGCACGGTTTCAAGTGGTAGGCGCCTTTTTCTAATTGTGGCGACGCCAGCTTGTTTAAAGCCTTGTTTAATCAACTCAGGGGAGAGCAACTCTGCGTATTTCTCAAAGGTGTGGAAGGTATTACAAGAACTAAAGGCTGTAGCAAGTTCACTTTCAAAGCGCATAAAAAAATCCGATAAACTTTATTTATCGGATTCTTACATATTGTAGGGATCGTTCAATTGATCCCCAAACTTTTTTGCCTTAACTGATCGGCATTACACTAAAAAGTGGCTTTTCTCAATAACATTAAGCAATTAATAATTATTTATACTTTTTCATCACTAAGGTTGCGTTTGTGCCACCAAAACCGAAACTGTTAGACATAATCAAGTTTAATTCGGTATCGCGTTTTTCAGTAACAATATCTAAACCTTGTGCTTGCTCATCTAAATTATCAACATTAATTGATGGTGCAACAAAGTTATTCTCCATCATCAAAATAGAGTAAATGGCTTCATGAACACCAGCAGCACCTAGAGCGTGACCAGTCATCGCTTTTGTTGCGCTAATCGCAGGTGAGTCTTCGCCAAATAGCTCTTGAATAGCACCTAGCTCTTTCACGTCACCTACAGGCGTTGAAGTACCATGAGTATTTAAGTAATCAATTTTACCTTCCACACCCTGCATAGCTTGCTGCATACAACGTACCGCACCTTCACCGCTTGGCGCTACCATATCATAGCCATCAGATGTAGCACCATAACCGACGATTTCTGCATAGATGTGTGCACCTCGCGCTAAGGCATGCTCTAGCTCTTCCACAACAACCATACCGCCACCGCCAGAGATAACAAAACCATCTCGGTCTGCATCGTATGTACGAGATGCAAGCTCAGGGTTATCATTATACTTAGTTGATAATGCGCCCATACCATCAAACATCATGGCTAATGACCAATCAACCTCTTCACCACCACCGGCAAAAACAACATCTTGCTTGCCTAATTGGATTAACTCCATTGCATGACCAATACAGTGAGCACTGGTAGCACAAGCTGAGCTAATTGAATAGTTAACACCTTTAATTTCAAACGGTGTTGCTAAACACGCTGAACAGGTACTGCCCATAGTTTTTGGTACTGCATAAGGACCTACACGACGAATACCACGATTACGTAATGTGTCTGTTGAAGCAACAATATTTGCTGATGAAGCGCCACCAGAGCCGGCAACAATACCAGTACGATAATCTGATACTTGCTCTTTGGTTAGCTTTGAATCTGCAATTGCTTGTTCCATAGCTATGTATGCGTAACCTGCAGCATCACCCATAAAACGCAGTGCTTTACGATCAATATGATCTTTAGTTTCAAGTGCTGGCTTGCCCCAAACTTGGCTACGTAACCCTTGCTCTTCGAAGCTTTCTGAACGAGAAATCCCTGACTTACCTGCTTTTAATGAAGCTAATACTTCGTCTGCATTGTTACCAATACTTGATACAATACCAATACCTGTGATCACTACACGTTTCATTTAACTAACCATCTTTTATTTTAAAATCTGCGGTATTATACAAGTATTATCCAGCCAACTGGTAGTACTTGTACAACATCCAGCGTACACTTGTACACAATGTTAAATTATTCGTTCAATTATTTCTACGCTCTTTTGATGAATATCAAGCATCAAAGTGCAATTAACCCTGATCACGATCAAAATATAGCGTAAAATTGTCACGGTAAATAACCTAACAGCCACACTAGGAATCTGTTTTGTCTGAAAATAATCAACCAAAAAACAGCAATAATAATCATGTATCTAGCCAATTAAGCTTTCAATCAGACGGCGCTCCTTATTGTTTACGCTTTAATGATATCTACTTTGATAGCAACTCAGGTTACCAGCAAAGTAGTGACATTTTTATTACAGCCAATAATATTTTTCAGCGTTTTTTAACCGCTAAAAAAACTATTACCATTGCAGAAACCGGCTTTGGCACAGGGCTAAATTTCCTATTGACCTTACAAGCGTACCAAAATGCAACTGAGCAGGCAGAACATGCCTTAGGCGAAGTACATTTTATTAGTGTCGAGAAATACCCGCTTACTAAAGCACAATTAAGTCAATCATTAAGTATCTTGCCTCAACTAAGTGCACTTACTGAATTACTCGTGTCTCAATACCCTAGTGGCGATGCCAGCCAATTTGGCGAGTCGTTTCATGCCGAGTTTTTTAATGGCAAAGTAAAACTGACCATTCTCTTTGACGATGCCAGCACGGCGTTAGAAAACCTCTATCAAGCTAAGGTAAAAAATAGCAAGTCCTTCGCTGGCCTTATTGATATTTGGTATCTTGATGGCTTCTCCCCTGCCAAAAATCCAGACATGTGGAGTGATGAGCTATTCCAAGCAATAGCAAACTTAAGTAAGGAACAAGCAACATTAACCACGTTTACCGTAGCTGGCTTTGTTAAAAGAAAATTACAATCTGTTGGTTTTAGGCTGGAAAAAGTTGCTAGCCAAGGTAAAAAGAAAGAAATATTACGCGCAGTTTTTCAACCAACGCCTAAGTCAAAAGGCTATCAACAAAGACCAATAATTACGAAACCACAACATGTTAGCATTATTGGTGGTGGTATTGCCTCAGCGTGCTTAGCCTTGGCACTAACAAAACAAGGCGTTAAGGTTACTGTGTACTGTAAAGATGACGCCATTGCCCAGGGCGGCTCAAGTAATGCTATCGGCGCTTTATATCCGCTATTACACCAAAGTGCCGACGATATTAGCTTATTTTACCAACAAGCGTTTTGGCACGCCAAAGATCTATACAATAGTGTTTATCAGCAAGGCTATGAGTTTGACCATAATTGGTGCGGCTTACTTGAAGTGTCATATAAGCAAGCATTAATAAGCAGACAGCAAGCGTTTGAACAATTAAATGCTTGGCCATCTGAGCTTATTCATAGTGTCAATGTAGCGCAAGCATCTAAAGTTGCCAACGTATCACTTGAACACGGCGGATTATTTATGCCAAACGCTGGTTGGGCTGCACCTCAGCAATTAGTACAGCAAATATTTTTAGCGGCAACACAAAGCGGCCGATTAAAAGTAAAAACCAATACACATATTACTAAAATTACCAAAGTTAGCGATAAACAAAAAACAAGTTGGCTGCTTGATAGCAATAAAGGAGAGCTAAAAGCAAGTGTACTTGTAATTTGTGGTGGCGCAGAGGCTTTAACACTCGAGCATAGCAAAGCTCTGCCGCTGAGTGCGACTCGTGGTCAAGTAACTAGCATGCAGACCAATAGCAAGATTGACTCTCTCTCTACTGTAATTTGCCATAAAGGTTACCTAACCCCTGAAAATAAAGGCATTCATTGTATCGGAGCCACTTTCGATAAAAATAACACCAGTACACTCGCCAGCCCAGAAGATGATAAATACAATTTGGCCATGTTAAGCAAATGCCTACCAAATTTAGCGAATAACATTGCTTGGCAAGAAAGTGATATTCATGGCAGCAAAGCCAGATTACGCTGCATGTCTCAAGATCATCTGCCGGTTGTTGGTCCTATGCCTGATATTCAAGCACATATTGAAACCTACCCACATTTGGCGAAAGATAAAAACTGGCGTTATCAAGAAGCGGCCCCAACAATTGACAACCTCTATGTTATGTTAGGGCTTGGGGCGCGAGGCCTGTGCTCAGCTCCATTAGCGGCTGATATCCTTAGCGCAGATATTTGCAACAATCCATACCCAGTTGATAGCAAAATGCTATTTAATTTAAGTCCGAATCGCTTTGTAATTAGAGATATTATTAAAAGAAAAATAGCCATAACATAATGCTAGCTTGTAACATTTATGCTGTAATTGATAAATAGACTTTAAATCACTAGTCAGGTGTTACCTTGCTAATTAGAGCTTTGTTGCTATCAATTACCTTACTGTATGTACCGCCACATATGGCGGCATCCCTTATTGAAAAAACAAAGCCATCTATATTATTTGTTAACCCGAGTATAAAAAACGATGTTTTTTGGCAAAAAACACAACGGTTTGCATTAGAAGCCGCACAACAATTGCAATTTGATATTTCTGTTATCTATGGTGACGGCACCCGCTTTTTTCAGTATGAAGAGTTAAAACGTTATTTAGAAAATAATAAAGCACCTGATTATGTGATTATGATTAATTACCCAGGTAATGCTAAAGCGACCATGGACTTGTTGCGTAATTACCCAAGTAAAATTATCACCATAGAGCAAACTATATCTGATCAAGAGAAACTCGCCATAAGTATACCGGGTGACATTTACCCCAATTGGCTTGCGGAAGTTATTTTTAGCAATAAACAAGCTGGAAGCCTACTTGCAAAAGCATTAATCAGCCAAGCTTAGCGAGACAAGAAACCACTTGTGGTCGCTGGAATAAATGGTCACTTTGGCTCTGAGTCGAAATTAAGAAGCAATGGTTTAGTTGAAATGGTTGAGCAAGAGCAAGCACAACTGACTCAAATCGTTCACGCCAATTGGTCAAGAGACAATGCCTTTGATAAAGCGGTAAAACTACTCAAGCGTTACCCTGATCTTTCAGTGATATGGTGTGCCTCTGACACCATGGCGCTGGGCGTTATTGATGCCGTAAAATCACTCGGCATGCTGCCTTCAAAGGATGTTTTCGTAGGTGGCTTTGATTGGATAAACAGCGCCCTTATCAGCATTGAGCAAGGTGAACTCACAGCCAGCGTAGGTGGTCACTATATTATGGGCGCTATTGCCGTAATTGCTGCTTACCATGATCACCAACAAATAAAGCATTCCACTATCTTAAACAAGGTAAGCTATAGCTTTGCACTCGATTTATTAAGCCAAGCCAATATTCAAGCTAAGCTAGCTTTGGTGCAAAACTTATCCTATGACAAGATATACTTCACGCAATTAGCTGAGCTGTTTATCAATACAAATAAAGCAAGTCATTTACCTCTATTAGAAAAACTAGAACTATCACTAAAGTCTCAGCACTAGCTGGCCAATATAATCAAATAAAGTTGTGCTAAATCAACACTTAATAGCAAATAATTCATTAAGGTATCGTCAGGATAATCAATTAGGTAATTTTCATTATGAAAACCAAAGTAACACTGCTCTTTTTAGTGCTATTACTTACCATTACAGGGAATGTTAACGCACAACAATTAAACCTTTCAGAATCAATTAACCAAGCAGGCTTACAGCGTATGCTGTCACAGCGCATGGCAAAAAATTATATATTAATCAGCCAAGATATTGGTACGCAAGCAGCAACCAATGAGCTAGATGAGAGCGCTGCTCTTTTTGAAGAGAATCTATTTAATTTAACGGCATCCGTTAATGATGAAAAATCAAAGCAAGCATTAAAAGCGCTGAAGAAAAGATGGTACGCCTTTAGAATGTTTGCCTTATCAAAGGCCAGTAAAGAGAATACTGAGCAGGTAGTTAAGCGCAGTACAGAATTACTTAAATCAGCCAATGATTTAGTGCTAAGCATTGAATATACTTCGCGCGCCAATAGTGATCATTTAGTTAACCTGTCTGGCAGGCAACGTATGCTATCGCAACGCTTAGCTATGCTCTACTATGCGAGCAATTCAGGCTATAACCAAAAAATATTTAAGCAAGAAATGCACAAAACCGCTAGACAGTTTGGTCAAGCTTTAGAAAAGCTAATGAAAGCGAGAGAGAACACCCCTGAAATAAATGAATCTCTTGAAGAAGTCGCAAGCCAGTGGAGCTTCTACAAAACTAAATTTGATGGCTCTAATGAAGGTAACTTCTCACCTAAAACAATCAAAGTAGTCACTGAGTCACTGCTAAAAGATATGAACAATATTACTAAGCTTTATGAAGTAGAAAGCACTAAACAAAATAAATATGCCTCTTGGATAAAGCCTAACTAAGTTCAGTTTTGCATAAAAAACAATGCCAAACTGAATATCATCTACTTTTTTATAGTAGTAAATCAAAACAACAGCCTAGCTCTGCTAGGCTGTAAATTTATGCTGAAGCTGCAACCAAAAGTTATTTACAATAACACTGTCTTGTGGTGATAACTCTGACTTTGCCTTACTCACGCCCTGTGAAATTGCTTCAATAAAATCAGTTGTTATTTTCATATTTTCATCGCCAAACTCACTGGCAACTAAGGAAATAAAACCGCGTAAATAACCGCTAGCAAATAAGGTATCGGCATCGCAATCTTGATCAAATAAGCTATCTAAAAACTCGTATAACTCGACTAATGTGCTAATTGTATTATTCATTTCTACTTATCTTTATTACTCTGGACTTGCTACTGGGTATAACACTTGATCTTTATAACCTGTTGTTACTGCCATATAACCTGATAACGCCTGTTCTAACTCACCATCACCTGTATCACTAATTAACGGCCTATTATTTAACGCCGCAAGCTTAGTTTTAGTGGCAATAATGGTAATATTATCTTTACCACCAGGCTGCGAAATAATATGACGAATAATTCTAGGGCTAAGTTGCTGATTACCTCGACCAAAAATATGCCCTTGGCCGCCAATCAAGGTGATGACTAATCTACATTCACCTTGATGCTGCTGAATATGCTGCCAAAGCTCTGCTTCTGTTAAATCATTAGCGACTAAGCTTTGCTCATGAACTAAGTCTACGCCCAACAAGGTATTATCTAAACCAAGTTCGGCCATCAAAAAAGCCGTTGTTGAGCCTGAGCCAATAATAAATAAAGACTCATCTTCATCGGCCATCTCTTCAATCACATTAGCGGCAATATCCTGAAGTACTAGCTCGTCACACTCTTTACCGCCTGATTTGACCGCTTGAACATAGCGTAGCTCGCTCGGTATCTGCATCTCGCCATAGCGTTTAGCTTTCACCACACCTTGACGAAATAAACTTTCATCAATATCCATAACATCGCCTTCGGCTAAAGTGACTAGCTCCTTGTTCACCATCATTTCAACAACACGACCAGCCGCTTTAGGGGTTATAGCATAAACACCAGAATGAATTTTACAACCTGCGGGTATACCAAGTACTGGCACTTGCGCGCCACCATGTACTTCGGAGTGCTCTGACACGACCTTGGCAATATTTCGTGCAGTCCCATCGCCACCAGCAAACAAAATGATATCGACTTGATTTTCAAGCAATGCCCTAACAGCATTTTCAGTATCATCTGCGCTAGTTTGTGCCGCTTGGCTTTGATAAACCACTTGAGTATTAAAACCTAGCTGTGATGCGCAGCGCTCACCCATATCATTATTACAGGTAAACACCTGAATTTGAGCTTTATAAGGAGCTAATATCTCTAATGCCAGCGCAGCTCGCTCATTTGCCTTAGGTTTTGCGCCAAGCTCTAAAGCCTGCTCAGCCACACCATCACTGCCTTTTAAAGCAACGCTACCACCTATGCCTGCAATGGGGTTGATAATAAAACCGAGTTTAAACTGACTCACAATATGACTCCTTATATGCTTCAGGCTTAGCCTGATACGCAAACATATCTTTTGTTAACGGCAAGCTTGTTCCATAAAACTCTGCTAACACTTCAATAAATTGTTGGGCACGTGGCGGAAAACCATGCGCTAAAAACACCAGCACTTGTTGGTAAACTTTTTCTTTAAAACCTTCAGTGTCTGCTTGAAAGCCATTTAAGTTATCTGACGAAACAGTAAACTTTCGCTTGGCAGCAACGTTAAAGCCCCATTCAATCGCTTGCGGATAAACTTCTACTTGCTCAAATTTTTTCTGTTGCGACTCATCACGACCATCCGGCACATACCAGTAACCAAAATCTTCAAGCTTTCGTCTTTCCTTGCCCGCCTGACACCAATGGGCTATTTCATGAAAAGCGCTGGCATAAAAACCATGAGCAAAAATAACTTGGTTAAATGGGCAATCTTTATTGGCAGGTAAATAGATAGGCTCATCGCCACCTTTTACTAAAACGGTATTATACGTTTCTTTAAAGGTTTGATTAAAAAGCTGGATTAAATCCTGATAGTTATGCTGCATTGTAGTTTAAAAATAACCAAGTTAATAACAGGTAAGCGCAGGCAAGACTGCTTCATGAATATTTGCACTATTTTAACGAAAATTGGCGATAGTTACATCGCCAATTTTCAGTTAAACACAATTAAATTTTGCTAACTTGGTATATTTTTGAATTTAGTAAAACAAAGTAAGTTTGCCAAAAGAATTTACACATCATCCTCAATATTATCTTTACCTGTGGTTCTATCAATACTCTCTAACTTATGGTGAATGGCCGATTTAATCATCATATAGCCACTAATTGGTGCTGTTAGTAATAAAAACAAGGATATCAATATTTCTTTGATGCTCAAGCCTGCTTGCGTTGTACTAAAGAAGATCATTGAAGCCGTTAATAACGAGGCCATACCTAAAGTGGTCGCCTTAGTAGGCCCATGCAGTCGCATAAAAAAATCAGGCATTTTCACTAAACCAATAGAGCCAACTAAAACAAAACAGCCACCAATTAACAATAAAATAGAAATTATCCATTCAGTCATATCTAATCCCCTACTCGATAATATCGCCGCGCAGTAAATATTTACACACAGCTACTGTACTAACAAAACCAAGCATGGCAATTAACAATAAAATAGAAATTATCCATTCAGTCATATCTAATCCCCTACTCGATAATATCGCCGCGCAGTAAATATTTACACACAGCTACTGTACTAACAAAACCAAGCATGGCAATTAACAATGCCGCTTCAAAATAAAGTGTTGTGCCTAAACTCATCCCGTATAAAATAATCAGTGCAATACTATTAATATACATGGTATCAAGCGCTAAAATTCTATCAGGAATAGAAGGACCAACTAAAAGCCGCCAAAGGTTTAGCAACAAAGACACACCTATCATGGCAAATACCACTAAAATAACCGTCTCTAACATTGAAATATCTCCTTAAGCGGTGCTTCATATCGTTGCTTGATGGTATCAATCAACGCTTGCTCATCTTCTAGATTAAGTACATGTATTAATAAGTAACGCAGCTCTTGTTCAACATCATTGTTCATACACTCCACCCAAGGGTAAACTTCGGCACTGACAGTACCAGGCGTTAACGATACCGTACTAGCTAAAATAGTTATTGGCAGGCTATCGGTTAAATCTAAAGGCACTTTCACAAATCCTGGGGTGAGTTTTTTTGTCGGCCCCAGTATTAATATTGCCACCTGAACATTCGCGGTAATGATATCGTAAAGTACCAAGAGTAAATGACGAAAAGCTAAGCCTGGTTTTACAAGCAAAGGCTGCTTACTACGAAATGGCGCAGTAGCAAGAGGAATTGAAATGGCTAAAACTGCCGCCAATAAAATATGCCCAGGTGATACACTATTATTCAAAAATAACCAAACCAGAAACAATAACAAGCTTAGAATAGGTGCTGGTAACCATTTAAATCGCGCTTCTGTTCGCATTACAAACCTCCTGAAAGCACTGAATTAATATTGCTTGTTACATCATGCAACTGCGTTGCCGCACCAATAGCATAATCACTTAAAGGGCCAGCAAAAATACTCATTAATGGCGCAGCCATAATCAGTGTTATTAGTGCAACTAGCTGTATTGACTTGACGCGATGCGCCTTTTTAATGATCACAGCATCCTCTTGATGATGCCAAAACACCGTACTACCGGCTTTACTTACCGACAGCAATACCGCAAGACTTGCCAGCAAATAAAGCGGCCAGAATAACCAAACATATTCAGCTGAAACAGTCTCTCTTAACAACCAAACTTTAGCGATAAAGCCAGATAATGGTGGCATACCAATAACCGTTAGCGCGGCAACAAAAAAGCACACACCAAGTAGCTTAGGTTGTAATAATGGCGGGCCGGCAACAATACGATCTTTTACCTGACCACGCTGGCGAGCTATCAAATCTGCCAAAATAAATAAGGCTGCAGTCACTAAGGTAGAATGAACTAGGTAATAAATTGCCGCAGCACTTGCAGCAACGGTTTGCATCGCAACAAGCGCAACTAAAGTACCTACTGAAATAATGACTAAGTTAGCGGTTAACTTAAGTAAGTTCTTACTCGCTAACACGCCTAAAGTGCCCATAGCTATGGTTGCCATAGCCAACCACCACAACCATGGCTGTGCAATATGACTTAACTCCCCCGCTTGCTCACCAAAAATTAAGGTGTAAATACGCAACATAGAGTAAATGCCAACTTTCGTCATAATCGCAAATAATGCAGCGACTACAGGCATAGCGCTAGCATAGGTATTAGGTAGCCATAAATGCAGGGGTAACAATGCACCCTTTAATGCAAAAACCACTAATAACAATAGGCCACCAACTTTAGCAAGGTAAACATCATCTCCTTGTAAAAGCGCAATCTTCTGCGCCATATCAGCCATATTCAGTGTACCTAGCACACCATAAAGCACACCTAAGGCAATTAAGAATACCGCTGAGCCCACTAAATTCATAATGACATATTGCAGTGCGGCTCGGGTATTCGCTTTATTGCCACCATGCATAAGCAAGGCATATGAGGCAATAAGTAGCACCTCAAAAAACACAAATAAATTAAAGGCATCCCCAGTTAAAAACGCACCATTTACGCCTAAAATTAAAAAGTGCGCTAACGGGTGAAAGAAGCTGCCTTTTTTATCGTCTCCGGCACTGGCATACAACACACAGACAACACCTAGTAATGTTGTTAAACAAACCAGTAAGGTCGATAAAGGATCTGCGACAAGAACAATGCCAAATGGCGCAGACCAATCACCAATAGCATATATTTGCACACCAGTGTTTTGCACCTTAATAAGTAACAATAATGAGGCAATAAAGGTAAGAATACTGGCAATTATCGAGGTGAGTCTGCGATTGCTGCTGTATTTACCAAATGGCGACATCAACAAAAAGACACCTGCCAACATTGGCAGTAAAATAGGTAAAAAAGTTAAGTGCATACTCATGATGACACCTTACCTTTTTTAGCTGACTCTTTACCATCAACATGATCTGTACCTAAATCGGCACGCGCACGAATCGCTAAAATTACCACAAAAGCTGTCATAGCAAAGCCAATAACAATGGCAGTTAATACCAGAGCTTGTGGCAAAGGGTCGGCATATTCAGTGCTATATCCAAGCACAGCAGCTTTATTTAAACTTAATCGCCCTGCTGAAAAGAGAAATAAATTTACCGCATAAGAAAGCATAGTAAGCCCTAAAACCACGGGAAAAGTTCTTGCGCGTAAAATAAGAAAAACGCCACAAAATACTAATACTCCAATACAAGATGCGTAGAGTAATTCCATTAAACATTCACCTCTTTCTTCGCCTCATTCGCGGTTAACTGACCAAGGCTTGCTAGTATCATAAGCGTTGAGCCAACCACTGTAATATAGACACCTAAGTCAAATACTAAAGCACTGGCTAACTCAATTTCCCCAATCAATGGTATATCAAAATAATCAAACCACGTTTTCATAAACGGCTTAGCAAACAGCCAACTACCAACACCAGTAAATGCCGCAATTGCCACACCAGCTGAGATAATTTTGCGATAATTAATCGTTAACCTAGCGGCAATCCAATTCGAGCCATGAGCAATATATTGCAATATAAAGGCAACCGCAGTAACTAAGCCGGCAATAAAGCCACCGCCAGGTAAATTATGACCACGTAAGAAAATATAAAAAGACACTAACAAGGCCAATGGTAATAGCGATTGTGAAATACTAGCCAATAACATGGGATAACGTTCTTTTGCCCATGGGCGACCTTGGCTATCAGTCTTAGGCATAATTAATGGCAAATTAATTAACAATTTATATATACCTAAAGCGGCTATGGCGAGTACACAAATTTCACCTAAGGTATCAAAGCCTCGAAAATCCACTAAGATAACGTTAACAACATTCGTACCACCGCCGCCAGTTTTAGCATTAACAAGGAAGTACTCTGAAATAGACTCTAACGGGCGCGTTACCATAGCGTAACAAATACTGGCAACAATAATCCCTAAAGCGCCAGAGATGGCTAAATCCCTAACAATGCGAGAAGAGCCAGACTCTCTAGGTGAGCGCTGTGGTAAGAAAAATAAAGCCAGCATGAGCAATATAATAGTAACCACTTCTACGGTTAACTGAGTCAAGGCTAAATCTGGCGCAGAAAAACGCGTAAATGCAATAGACACCATTAAACCAACAACCGATAGCATTAATAGTGAGATCACACGAGAGCTATACCAAATCACGGTACTAATAGCACCAATAATAAGTAATGAAGCGCCCATGGCATTATGCATATCAATCGGCGTAGGGGCTTTATCTCCACCGAGTTGACTCATTTCAAACAATGGCCAACCGGCAAAAACCAGCACCATGGCAAACATAAAAAATAGATAACGCTGTAATGAGCCATTCTCAATATCATTAATTTTCTCTCGACACCAAGTAATCACGGTTTTTAAGGTATTATCGAAAGTTTGCTTGGCACTAACATAGGACAGTGACGCTTGAAATTTAAATAAATGACGGCGCTGCGTATACAGCAACAAACCACCACAAACAGCTATAGCACTCATTAATAACGGCAAATTAAAACCGTGCCATAATGCCACCTTAAACTCAGGTAATTGACCACCTAATACCGCAAGTGATGCTGCACTTAAAATATCTTTTACAGCAAAGTTAGGCGTGATCCCCACTAATAAACATAAGGCTACCAATATTTCAATTGGTACCCGCATATAACGCGGCGCTTCACTTGGCTGCTTAGGTAAATCAACGGGTTCACCATTAAAGAATACATCGTGAATAAATCGCGCTGAATAGGCTACAGCAAAAGCGCCAGCAACCGTTGCTAACACCGGAATTAACCATGACATTGAGCCTAATAATTGCTGATGTAAGGTTTCAGCAAAGAACATTTCTTTAGATAAAAAGCCATTTAATAGCGGAACGCCTGCCATAGCGGCGGCGGCTACCATGGCTAAAGTTGCCGTATAAGGCATAAAGCGCCACATACCGTTTAACTTACGCATATCGCGCGTGCCGGTTTCATGGTCGATAATACCTGTTGCCATAAACAGTGACGCTTTAAACGTGGCATGGTTAATAATATGAAAAATAGCAGCAACAGCAGCAAGCTCAGTACCTAAACCAAATAGCAAGGTTATCAAGCCTAAATGACTAATGGTTGAATAGGCTAGTAATCCTTTTAGGTCATGCTTAAATAGCGCAATATAAGCGGCAAAAATCAGTGTAGCGAGACCGGTAAAGCTTACTATCAAGAACCAAATATCAGTCCCGGCCAGCGCTGGGTAAAAGCGAGCTAATAAAAACACCCCAGCCTTTACCATAGTCGCTGAGTGTAAATAGGCACTTACTGGCGTAGGTGCAGCCATGGCATGTGGTAACCAGAAGTGAAATGGGAACTGAGCAGATTTGGTAAAAGCACCTAAGAGCACTAAAATTAATGCGACCTCATACCAATCATGCGCTTGAATAAGTTCTTTACTCGCTAAAATAACATCAAGGTTATAGCTGCCAACAATATTACCTAGTAGCAGTAAACCCGCTAATAATGCTAAACCACCCGCCCCTGTGATAGTTAACGCCATAACAGCGCCTTCACGCGCTTTTGATTGCTGCCACCAATAACTAATCAATAAAAATGAACTAATACTGGTTAGTTCCCAAAAAAACCATAGCTGAATAACATTGTTTGACATAACCACACCAAGCATGGCGGTCATAAACAACATTAAATAGGCATATAGTTTAGGTAAGGAGTCTTTACTACTAAGATAATACCGGGCATAGAAAATAACGAGTATTCCGATCACTAAGATCATAAAAACAAACAATAAGGAAAGACCATCTAGCCTAAAAGATAAATCGATTCCCAGTGTTGGCACCCAAGAAAATGACTCTCTAATGACCTTGCCAGAAAAGACCACAGGCGCAAGACTAATAGTCATCAATAGCGCAATAACCGGCATGATCAAAGCTAATGTGGTTGATTGGTTGCGTGTCAATTTCCCTGTTCTTGCAGAAATGATACTACCGAGTAAGGATAACAAGGGTATCCAAATCAAAGTCATAAAATAAGCCTTTTTAATTCTTCCTGTCTGCGCGCTAAACTCATTTAAAAACAAGCTTAGCAAGCACTTATGTAATGATAGCAATAAACATGGTCATAATATGTCAAACCACCTAGCGCAAGCAAACATTATCACTGTGAAAGTTTGTAACGACTTTATCACGGTAATTGGCAAAATCTATCAACCAATACTAAAAATAATTCGGATAATGCCACTTTAAACGTTAAATATTCAAACGACATAACTTTTTCACTAGTTTATTGAACTACTTTAAGTGTAGAATTTGCCAAAATAAAGTCGTAATTAAACATAAAGGTGACTTATGAAAAAACTCGACAGTATCGACTTGCGCGTTTTAACCATTCTATATAACGATGCTGACATCACCAATAAGGAATTAGCCGCCAAAATTGGCATTGCCCCTTCAACATGTTTAGAGCGTGTTAAGCGACTCAAACAAAGTGGTGTCATTAAAGGTGCCTTTATCGATGTTAACCTCAACACCATAGGTGGTAATATTGAAGCAATTGCCGCAATTAGATTACAGCCCTACTCTGAGCAAATTGTAAATCAGTTTCGTGATGACTTACTTAAGTTCCCAGAAATCCTCAACCTTTATCATATGGGTGGTAGCTACGACTATTATATTCATATGTCAGTAAAAGACAGTGAGCATTTACGCCAATTTGTCTTTAAAAATATTACCTCGCGTGATGAAGTGACCACAGTAGAAACCTCGCTGGTATTTGAACACAGCCGCAGCGGTACCCTGCCCAACTTTAGTGAAGAGTAATCCTAACGCTATAGTCTCCTAAACACGCAGAATAAAAAAGGCGATAAGTGTCAGCACTTATCGCCTTTGCAAGCTTAACTATTCAGCTAAATTAGCTTTTTAGGTCATCAAAAAACTTTTTCACGCCATCAAAGAAGCCAGTTTCTTTCGGGCTGTGCTTTTTACTGCTCTTGCCCATTTTCTCTTCTAAGTTACGTAATAATTCAGCTTGATCGCCAGATAAATTCACCGGCGTTTCAATGACTACTTTACACATTAAATCACCAGTAGAAGAACTACGTACTGATTTCACACCCTTACCACGTAAACGGAACATTTTTCCTGTTTGCGTTTCTTTTGGTACTTTCAGCTTCACTTTACCCGCTAAGGTAGGTACTTCAATTTCACCACCAAGTGCAGCCGTTGTGAAACTAATCGGTACTTCACAATATAAGTGGTTTTCATCACGCACAAAAATTGGATGATCTTTCACATTAACCTGTACGTATAAATCACCCGCTGGTGCGCCGCTTTCACCTGCTTCACCTTCACCTGATAAACGAATTCTATCGCCAGTATCAACACCAGCAGGAATTTTAACGGATAAAGTTTTTGTTTTCTCAACGCGACCTTGACCACGACATGAAGTACAAGGATCGGTAATCACTTTACCTTTACCACTACAGGTTGGACAGGTTTGCTGAACAGCAAACAAGCCTTGGCGCATTTGTACTTGACCATGACCATGACAAGTCGAACAAGTTTTCGCGCTAGTACCTTTTTTCGCACCTGAACCATCACATGGTTCACAAGTAACATAAGTAGGTACTTTAATTTCTAAGCTCTTACCCTTAACCGCATCTTCAAGGTTTAATTCAACATTGTAGCGTAAGTCGGAGCCACGACGTGCTCGCTGTTGACCACCACGACCGCGGCCACCACCGAAAATATCACCAAAGATATCACCGAAGGCATCACCAAAGTCACCATGACCACCGCCAAAGCCGCCGCCAAAACCACCATGACCACCTTGTTCAAAGGCTGCATGACCGTATTGATCGTAAGCAGCACGTTTTTGATCATCATTTAGTACTTCATAAGCTTCTTTTACTTCTTTAAAAGTCTCTTCCATGCCTTTATCGCCCTTAGTTCTATCAGGGTGATATTTCATAGCTAACTTTTTATAAGCTTTTTTAATTTCGCGTTCTGTGGCGTCTTTTGAAACACCTAACACTTCATAATAATCACGTTTTGCCATAAATCTATTTCTTTACTTCATCTTGATGGGTACTAATTTGCTTAATTTCTTTTAAACCAAATAAACAAAAAACCAAGAAAATCAGCACCAACTTAATAACTAACTAATGCTTTCCAGCATACAAAAAGCGCCGAAAATATCGACGCTTTCTAAAGAGGACGTAGTCTAACTCTTTTACTCGCTAAGATTAAGTTATATCGCTTTAGTTCAAGGAGAAGGCACGGAGCGTATAATTATACGTGAGTACCTTCGACGCCGAAATTAAGCAATATAACGACAGCTTAGCTACGTAAAAAATTACTTATCGTCTTTCACTTCTTCAAACTCAGCGTCTACCACATCATCTGCTGGCGCTTGACCGGCATCTTGTGCTTGACCTGCATCACCTGCTGGTGCACCTTGTGCTTGCGCTTTAGCTTGTGCAATTTCCATTAACTTAGCTGATGCTTCCATTAAGGCTTGTTGCTTAGCTTCAATCACTTCTTTGTCGTCGCCCTTGATTGCTTCTTCAAGTTCAGTGATAGCTGCTTCGATTTTCTCTTTATCTTCAGAAGGTAACTCATCACCCGCTTCTTCAACTTGCTTACGCGTTGCGTGAACAATGCCGTCAGCTTGGTTACGTGCTTGAATTAATTCTTCAAACTTAGCATCAGCATCAGCATTCGCTTCAGCGTCACGTACCATTTGCTCTACTTCATCATCTGATAAACCTGAAGAGGCTTTAATAGTAATCTTCTGCTCTTTACCTGTGTTCTTATCTTTTGCCGTTACATGAAGGATACCATCAGCATCGATATCGAAGGTTACTTCGATTTGTGGCGTACCACGTGGTGCTGGGTCAATACCTTCTAAGTTAAACTGACCTAAAGACTTGTTCGCTGCCGCTTGCTTACGCTCACCTTGTACAACATGAACAGTTACTGCCGCTTGGTTATCTTCAGCCGTTGAGAAAGTTTGTGATTGCTTAGTAGGAATTGTCGTGTTCTTGTCAATTACCTTAGTCATCACACCACCCATAGTCTCAATACCTAGAGATAATGGTGTTACGTCTAATAACAATACGTCAGTTACATCACCCGCTAATACACCTGCTTGTACTGCAGCACCAGAAGCTACAGCTTCATCAGGGTTAACATCTTTACGTGGCTCTTTGCCAAAGAAGTCCGTTACCGTTTTTTGTACTAATGGCATACGTGTTTGACCACCCACTAAGATAACGTCATCTACGTCACTTACTGATAAGTCAGCATCTTTAAGGGCCATTTTTAACGGCTCTAATGTTGCCTTAACCATCTCTTCAACTAATGACTCTAACTTAGCGCGAGTCACTTTGATGTTCATGTGCTTAGGACCTGAAGCATCCGCTGTGATGTATGGTAAGTTAACGTCTGTTTGCTGTGCTGAAGAAAGCTCACATTTTGCTTTTTCTGCTGCTTCTTTTAAGCGTTGCATCGCAAGCGGATCAGCTGTTAAATCCATACCTTGCTCTTTCTTAAACTCACTAACTAGATAGTTAATTAGTTTATTATCGAAATCTTCACCACCTAAGTGCGTATCACCGTTAGTCGCTAATACTTCAAAAGTGTGCTCGCCTTCAACTTCATCAATTTCAATGATTGAAATATCGAAAGTACCACCACCAAGGTCATATACAGCTACAACTTTATCGCCTTGTGCTTTATCCATGCCATAGGCAAGTGCAGCAGCTGTTGGCTCGTTGATAATACGCTTAACATCAAGACCTGCGATACGACCAGCATCTTTAGTAGCTTGACGTTGTGAATCGTTAAAGTAAGCAGGTACCGTAATTACCGCTTCAGATACTGTTTCACCTAAGAAGTCTTCCGCAGTTTTCTTCATTTTCTTCAGTACTTCAGCAGACACTTGTGGTGGCGCTACTTTTTCGCCTTTTGCTTCAACCCAAGCATCGCCATTATCAGCTTTAACGATGCCAAATGGCATAATTTCGATATCACGTTGAACTTCTTTGTCTTCAAAACGACGACCAATTAAACGCTTAATCGCGAATAAAGTATTTTTTGGGTTTGTAACTGCTTGACGCTTAGCTGGTTGACCAACTAAAGTTTCGCCTTCTGCTGTATAACCTATGATAGATGGCGTAGTACGATCGCCTTCTGCATTTTCAATAACACGTACACTGTCACCGTCTAAAACCGCAACACATGAGTTAGTTGTTCCTAGGTCAATACCAATAATTTTGCCCATCTTTGGAGCTCCTATTCATTAGAAATAAGTTAAATCTGTTGTTGAAATACTAAGTGGGGTCAGCAAAATGCTTTTCAATAGAAAAAATTAAAAAATTTTCTTTTTTATTGATATATGGTGCAAAAAACATGCTCAATATTTAAAGGTAGCTGTGCAAAGGCAGGATATATAGGCAAGAAAAAAGGTGCTTTCGCCAGCTAAGCAAAGAAAAATGGGCTGTTTTGCAAAACCAACATTGGAAAAAGCACCAAAAGGTGTAAGAGCTTACAGCTACTTGATCATTTCTTTAAGCGCCAGAGCTAATCTAGGGTCATCAGTTTTTGAACTAGTGGTTTTAAAAATCACTTCATGATGGCGATTTAAAAAGTAAGTTGTTGGCGTACCGCGTACCTCATAATCTTTAGCAACCTGCTCGCCATTAACTGCAGTGATAAAATCGAAACCACGATTGTTAATTTCATCTTGAGGTTTTGCGCCTTCATCTTCACGAAAACTAATAGCAAGTAAGGTTACTCCTTGTGCTTGATACTGTTTTTGCAATGCAACTAAGCTAGGTTGTAGCTTTTTACAATACGGACACCAAGTAGCCCAAAAGTGCAAAATAACAGGCTTACCTTGATATTGAGATAAGCTAATATCTTCACCAGATTGTGTTTTTAATTGCCAAGGCATGGCTTTATCTGCGCTGTAGGCTGACATGCTAAAGAAAAAGCTAACGATAAAGAGAGTGTATCGAGTAAATGTCTGAGTCATAATTAAAACAATATTAAAAAACATGTTTTGAAAAAGACCCGCTAAGACAAATTAACTTTCAAAGTAAATGAATTTTACTTTCTGGGTTCAGTTCAGCAGGCACAAAAAAAGCAAAGACAATCGCCTTTGCTTTTTACTATGTTGAGCTAATAAAGTGACTTAGGCGCTAGCATCAACACTTGGTGCTTTTGATACCATAACCATAGCAGGACGAATTAAGCGGCCATTTAACTCATAGCCTTTTTGCATTACGGCAATAACCGTATTTGGCGCAACACCTGGTACTTCTTGCATTGACATAGCTTGATGCTGATCAGGGTTGAATGGTTGATCTTGTGGGTCAATAGCCTTAATTGCAAACTTCTCTAACGATGAAATTAAGCCTTGTAAAGTTAATTCAATACCTTCAACAACGGCTTTGTTACTCTCATCTTCTTTATCGATGCTTTGTAAAGCACGCTCTAAGTTATCAACCGTAGTTAACATTTCACCAGCGAACTTTTCTAAAGCGAACTTTTGTGCTTTTTCTACATCTTGGGCAGAACGACGACGAATATTATCCACTTCTGCTTTTGCACGGATCACAGAATCCTTTTGATCAGCTACCGTTGCTTTTGCTGCTGCTAAAGCAAGTTCAAGTTCATTGATTCTCTCTTGCTCTTCGCTAATAATTTCATGAGCATGCTCATGCTGCTCCTCAACTTGCTCTTCTGCTTGTTGAACAATTTCTTCTGCTAACTGCTCTGGCGTTAACTCTTCAGCACTTTTATGCTCATTTGACTCTGTTGTCATGAAAAACTCCAAATTAAAACTTTTATTGCTGTCATTATGGGGATTCAGTTACATGATTCAAGCGTGATTTCAAAACAATTTGTAAAAAGTGAACTTTACATCAGAAGAAATTCCAGCGAAACTTCCCATATAGCGAGCATATTGCTCATTAAAAAAGTTGAAATAACGTTATGACTCAACAATATAAAACCATAGGTTTAATTGGCAAGCCACATCATGATGGCGCCAGCAATACCATTGAAATTTTACACGATTATTTATTAAAAAATAACTACCAAGTTATCGTTGAGCACGCAGTTGCACAATCACTTAACATTGACAATATGACCACAGGTCTATTGACTGATATTGGTGAACAAGCTGATTTAGCTATTGTTGTTGGTGGTGATGGTTATATGCTAGGCGCAGCCAGAGTTTTAGCCTGTTATGATATTGGTGTCATCGGCGTTAACCGTGGCAACTTAGGCTTTTTAACCGACTTAAGCCCACAAGATATTATCACGCCACTAGAACAAATACTGGCGGGAAAATCACGACAAGAGCAGCGCTTTATCATTGAAGCTGAAGTTTATCGACATGGAAAACTTAAAAGCTCAAATAGCGCAGTAAACGAAGCGGTACTGCATGCTGGTAAAGTAGCCAGCATGATTGAGTTTGAAGTCTACATAGACGGTTCATTTATGTTTAGTCAGCGCTCTGATGGCCTTATTGTTTCCACGCCAACTGGCTCAACCGCTTATTCAATGTCAGCGGGCGGACCAATTTTAACGCCTAACCTAAATGCCTTATCACTTGTGCCTATGTTCCCACATACACTGACAAGTAGGCCTATAGTAGTTGATGGCGACAGTGAAATAAAACTGATTTTAGCCAATGATAACCACGAAAACTTACAAGTAAGTTGCGATGGTCACGTTATTCTTGCGGTTATGCCAGGTGATGAAGTTATCATCAAAAAAAGTGAGTACACCATTAGGCTTATTCATCCGCTTGATCATGATTACTTTAATGTGCTGCGAAGTAAGTTAAGTTGGGGCAACAAGCTTTACTAAGCTGCCTATTAAATTTCTAACTTAAACAAACAGCTAGCAAATAGACTGATAAATTTTAAGCAAATAGCTTGCATAAAAACCAGTTACTGTATAAATTAACAGTAACTGGTTTTTTGTTCATATATTTATAAGGCTAGCACATGTTGTTGCAACTCAATATTCAAAACTTTGCTATCGTTCGCTCATTAGATATCGATTGGCAATCAGGCATGACCACCATCACAGGTGAAACTGGTGCAGGTAAATCTATTGCGATTGATGCGTTAGGCTTATGCCTAGGCGAACGTGCGACCACCAATGTTGTTAGACCTAACTGTAAAAAAGCCGAACTTGCCGCAACCTTCGATACCGAAAAAAACCCAGCCGCGCAAAAGTGGCTAAAATCACATGAGCTCAATCAAGAAGACAGCCATGCAAATTTTGAATGTATATTACGTCGCGTCATCTCCAGCGAAGGCCGTTCAAAAGCGTATATCAACGGCAGCCAAGTACCTCTAGCGCAACTTAAAGAAATTGGTCAATTATTAATTAACATCCATGGACAGCATGATCATCAACTGATTGTTAAATCTAGTCAGCAATGTCGCTTACTTGACGATTATGCAAATCACCAAACATTACTCGATGAAGTAAAGCACTATTACAAGCAATGGCAAGGCTTAAACAAAGAATTAGTACTACTTCAACAAAATAAACAAGAAAGTGAAGCGAAAAAACAGCTCATTCAATATCAAGTTGAAGAGCTTGATGAATTTGGCTTACAAGAAGGCGAGTTCTCAACCTTAGAAGCTGATTTTAAACGCTTTAGTAATGCTCAAGAGCTGCTAGATACCACGCTATCTTCTATTCAGCTATTATCTGAAAACCCAAGCGTTAATATTATTGATTCGTTACGTCAATGCAGTGACAACATCAACACTTTAGCGCGTATGGATTCGCAGCTTAATAATGTGGCGATATTACTGTCAGACGCACTTATTCAATTAAATGAAGCGAGTAGTGATTTAACGCATTACTATCAACAGCTAGAGCTTGATCCCGAAAGCTACAGCATAATAGAAGAGCGCTACTCAAAAGCACTACAGCTAGCTAAAAAGCATCAAGTTTCGCCGGAAAACTTAGTTAGCTTTCATCAAGAGTTAAGCCAGCAATTACAAGCTATCTCACATGATGAATCTCGAATTGATATCATTATTCATGAACTTGAAAGCACACAAAACTATTATCGTGATGCTGCCAATAATTTAACACGTTCAAGGCAAGCTGCCGGTAAAAAGCTCAGCAAACTTATCACTAAAAGTATGCAAGAACTTAATATGCCACACGGACAATTTGCCGTAGATATTAGCGAAGGTAATATCACTGATGGTATGGGCACTAGCAAAGGGACTGATGTAATTAATTTCCTCGTGAGTATTAACCCGGGTCAAGCGCTTGAAGCAATGAACAAGGTTGCTTCAGGAGGAGAGCTGTCTCGTATTAGTTTGGCTATGCAAGTTATCTTAGCGGAAAAAGTCGTCACGCCTAGCTTAATCTTTGACGAAGTCGATGTAGGTATTAGTGGACCAACCGCCTCTATGGTTGGCAGCAAGTTGCAGCAACTAGCTAAAAATACCCAAGTTATTTGTGTGACTCACCTGCCTCAAGTGGCCTGTAAAGGACACCAACAACTCTTTGTTAGCAAATTAACAGATGGCGAGCATACAGAAACAAAAGTAACGGAACTAAGCGAGCAAAGTCGTATCAAAGAAATTGCCCGTTTATTAGCAGGCGATAAAATTTCTGAGCACAGCTTAGCCAATGCACAAGAACTACTGGCAAGTTAGGTCAGTTGTAACTAAATAATTACTCAGAAATTAAAAATAACTTTGTAACTCGTGTCATGCTTAGTTATTATGCCTGCTCACAGTTTTTAGGATAAAAGATTAATGTTGTTTCGTGTTGCCGCTATTACTATTGCCTTGTCTCTTTCAGCTTGTTCTAGCTGGGTTTATCGTATCGATATCCCACAAGGTAATTATCTTGAGCAAAAAAGTATAGAGAAATTACAAGTAGGTATGACTAAAGAGCAGGTTAAGTTTATTTTAGGCAGCCCAGTAGTTGTCGATGCCTTTAATCAAGATGCTTGGCATTATGTGTATAAATTTAAATCGGGTAGAAGTGAAAAATTCAACACAAAAAAATCTTTTGTCTTACAGTTTGAAGAAGATAAATTAGTAGATGCCAGCGGTGATTTTGAATTATCGGAAAATTTTTACACGCCATTTAATGCCCCTGCCGAAGCAGAAGAGGAAACAAGCTCATTTAAGCAGTAGCTCTGTAACTCATTTAAGCAGTAGCTCTGTAACTCATTTAAGCAGTATGTTTCTGAAGCAAAAGAGCAGTCTAATGACTGCTCTCAGACTGATGACAAAGTCCTAGACAGTAGTCTAGGACTTTGATCTAATAAAAACATGGAAAATTACAAAAATTAACCATGTTAAGAGAACCTTCCCCGCAACAACATGAACTCGAAATGGTCACGCTAGACCAGTTAGTTCCAGCCAACCATCTAGTTCGTAAACTCGATAAGTATATTGACTTTGAGTTTATTCGAGATGAAGTCAAAGACTTATATTGCACTGATAATGGTCGTCCTCCGGTGGAGCCAGTCCAGCTATTTAAAATTATGCTACTTGGGTACTTATTTGGTATTAAAAGTGAGCGCCAAATCATCAAAGACATCGAAGTAAATGTCGCGTATCGATGGTTTCTCCGCATGGGGCTTACCGAGAAAGTTATCGATGCCTCAACACTTAGTCAAAATCGTATTCGTCGTTTCAATGGCACAGATGTATTTGAACGTATATTTAATCACATCGTCCAACAAGCCATTAAACATGGTCTAGTTGGGGGCAAAGCCTTATTCACCGACAGCACACACTTAAAAGCAAACGCCAATAAACGAAAGTTCACCAACAAGCTCAAACCCGTCTCAACCAGTGCCTATATTAAGCAAATCAACAAAGCTGTGGAGGCAGACCGTAAAGCGGCTGGAAAAAAGCCACTCAAGGATAAAGGCTATTGTGAGATAAAGCGGAATAAGGTAAGTAAAACCGATAGTGATAGCGGTTATATGCACCGAGATGAAAAGCCAAAAGGTTTTTTCTACCTAGACCACAGAACCGTAGATAACGACTATAACATTATTGTAGATACGCATATTACGCCAGGTAATGTCCACGATTCTCAACCATACATTGCTCGCCTTGATGCCATTGAAAATCGCTTTGCACTATCCCTGAATTTGTTGGTATTGATGCAGGCTACTTCACAGCGCCCGTCTGTTTTAATCTGGAACAACGTAACATCCAAGGGGTGTTTGGTTACCGTCGTCCTTCACGAACGAAGAATGCCATTAAGAAAAAGCACTTCAAATACGACGAGAAAGCAGATACGTATACCTGCCCGCAAGAGCAAACGTTAATCTACTCGACCACCAGTCGAGAGGGTTACCGAGAATATCATTCTGACCCCAAGGTATGCGTTAATTGCCCTCAATTAAAAGATTGCACTAAGAGTAAAAGTCATAAGAAAGTGATAACACGCCACGTAATGGCTGCGAGTCAAGATCGGGCTAATGAATTTCGCTTAACAAGCCTTGGTAAATACCTTTACAAACGACGATGCGAAACCGTTGAAAGAAGTTTTGCTGATGCAAAGCAACACCATGGTCACAGGTATGCAAGATACCGAGGTAAGCATAATGTTCAAATGCAAGCATATATGGCTGCGGCAGCACAAAATATGAAGAAGATAGCAATGACGCTATCAAATATTCCCCAAATAATGGCAATCTAAAAAGGATAGCCCTTTAAAAGCTCAATTCGAGACATTAACACGCCAAATAGGGAAGATAAGCCCCAAACAAGTCCAGAAAAACCAAATAAAATAGAAAAGACGTGGCTAGAAAAATATCGAGATCGCAGCCTACGGCTGCTCATAAAAGACAAACCCCGAACAGAATGACGGGGTTTGTCAGTAATCTGAGAGCAGTCTAATGACTGCTCTTTTGCTTTCTTGTGACTCGAAAAATAGCAAAGTAACTCTATTTCTTAGCTTCTGCTCTTAAAGGATTTACCCTACCGCCAGTAGTCTTGTCTGCTCGCCCTTCTTGAACCGCTTTTTCTGCTCTACGCTTTCTCACCTCTTTAGGGTCAGCAATTAACGGTCGATAAATTTCTATTCTATCTAAATCTGCTAGCTCTTGATTTAGCTTAACCGCGCGATTCCATATACCAACTTTATTAGACTTTAAATCAATCTCTGGAAATATGCTCAATATGCCAGATTCAACAATAGCTTGCTCAACCGTGGTTCCTTCGGCTACAGGCAAGGTCAAAAGTTTTTGCTTGTGTGCTAACCCATACACCACTTCAATTTGGATTTGATTCTCAGACATTTTCACTCCTTACTAGCCGTTATGCCCATAAACTTGCTTAGCTCTTTGGGTAAAAGCTTGCACTAAGGTTTGGCTAAAGTGGCTAAACACCTTACCAAAAGCAAAAGCAATTATTTTACTCGAGAACTCATACTCAAGCTGCAAACTTACTTTACAAGAGTCTTCAGACAATGGCGTAAACTGCCAATAGCCTTCTAGCTTTTTAAATGGTCCATCAACCAAAGACAAATGAATTTTTTCATTTGAAATAAGCGTGTTTCGTGTAGTAAACCACTTATTTAAACCGCCTTTAGATACCAATAATGCCGCAGTCACGGTTTGACCGTCTTGGGAGATTATCTTGCTGTTACTACAATCAGGCAAAAACTTGGGGTATTGCGGAATATCATTAACTAATTGATACATTTGATCAACACTGTGCATAACTAAAGCACTACGACTTATGGTTGGCATTAAACCCCCTCTACTTTGAACCGCGCTATGATAACAAACTCCATTGAAAATCGCATTAATCTAGATATTTTAATGGCGAATAATAAATTTCATGTAAATAGTGAAAATTGCTTGTATAATCATCGCCGATTAACACGGCATAGAAGAACATGGCTAAAAAGAAATCTAAAAACAAATCCAACAGCAATACCATTGCTTTAAATAAAAAAGCTCGCCACAACTACAACTTAACAGATAAGTTCGAAGCAGGCATGAGCTTACAAGGTTGGGAAATCAAAAGTATTCGTAGCGGCAAAGTTAATATTTCTGACTGCTATGTCCATATCAAAGACAGAGAAGCCTATTTAGTGGGTGCTGAAATACAGCCACTTACGGCTGCGTCAAGTCATGTGGTATGTGAACCAACTAGACCTCGTAAGCTACTTTTAAACAGACGCGAACTGGATAAACTAATTGGTGCTGTTGAGCGTAATGGTTTTTCACTCATTGCCACGGCAATGTATTGGAAGCAATGCTGGGTCAAACTTGAGTTTTACTTAGGTAAAGGTAAGAAAGATCACGATAAACGCGCTGATATTAAAGACCGAGAGTGGAAAGTAGAGCAAGGTAGAATGATGAAGCACAAAGTTTAATGACGCTTTATCATCAACTTATTTATTTAACACTTGGTTTTAACCAGCAAAGCACGGTATAATCGGCCTATAGAGTGCATAATTTGTACTTTGTAGCAAAATAAACTTTGGGGCGGATTCAGGATTCGACAAGATTCACGAAACCCAAGGTGCATGCCCAGGGGCGGTTGGCCTGGTAAAAAGCCGCAAAACTATAATTGCAAACGACGAAACGTTCGCACTAGCAGCTTAATGCTAGCCATCACCTCATAGTCTCGCCTATTGTCTTGAGGATCGATGGTCACCCTAAGTAGGCTAGCGAGGGAAGCACGCTTGAGGCTGAACCGCGAAATAGTATCAAGCTCACCATGACGAAGCCTGTCGATTGGCGTCTAATTGGCTAAATAAATAATCGACTAAGCATGTAGGACCGAGGATGTAGGTTTTTTGGACGGGGGTTCAACTCCCCCCCGCTCCACCAAATTCATCAGATGCTCACCATCTGATTACCTTAATTAGAAAGACGCTTGATTGCGTCTTTTTTTCATCTTGATTTCATTAAAACAATCTTTGATTAGGGTCAACTAAACAACATTCTTTAATAAATCAAAAGGCTATATAGAGATACAATAGCGCATAAGAAATCGCATTACAGGTACGTTTATGAAGCTAATCACATTAAGTGTTCTACTAATACTGTTATTATCAGCATGCAGCACCACGAGTAATTCAAGCATTCCTAGCATTGAAGATCCAAGCCTTGAATTAATCAGCATTAAAGATCATTATAAAAAGCAGTTATCCTCAATTAAGGTAGGAGACTACATCAATGAGATTAAAGAAAAGTTTCCAGCGCTTACTTTAGCTTCAGATAATATGAAAAACACTATCTATGAAGTTAACTTTGAGCAAGCCTATCAGCTTAAGCACAGCGATACTGCCGAAAAAATACAAACATATCAGCAAAAAATTGCCTTCTATTTCATCAACAAAAAGCTGGTACATTGGCAGGTAAAATAAAAAAAGCTTTTCAGTTATACTGAAAAGCTTTTTTAAATTTATGTACGACAGGTTAGCCTGAGTCTTTAACTTTAGTAGCTATCTAAAACCTTCTTGTTATCACGGATATGCTTCATATCCATTAGCAATAACTCACTTAGTTCTAGATATTCACAGTACTCGGCCTCGCTTATGCAGCGATCAACTAAATAAGTAGTTAACTGCTCGAGGCGCTTATTTTGCTCTTCTGTCATAGCTTACATCCTTGTAAAAATAATAATAACGTGCAAAGTCTAGTACATTTCGCTCAAAAAACAAGCAGTGCAATATAAAAAAAATCCTACTAAATGGGAAATAGTCAATATTTCCTATAATAATCAGCTTTTATATTTAAGTACTAATAACCTTAATAGCAATAAAACCAATACCACAGAGCATAGAAGTGATAACCAATGTGGTAGTACTTCATGGTGTTCTCCTAACATAGGCGCAACAGAAATCTGATAGTTTGCAACTAAGTAGTCAGTTAGAAAACCAAATAATATCGCTACACCAATCACCCCAGTTAAGTAAGAAAATACCGCTCGTTTACCTAATTCACTGGCGACCACACCTAAGGTTGCAATATTGGTTGCCGGCCCTGCTAACATAAAGACCAAAACAGCCCCTGGCGACACGCCCGATAATAATAACCCTGCGGCAATGGGGGTTGATGCAGTAGCGCACACATACATGGGAATGGAGATTAAGATCACCACCGTCATAGCGAGAATGCCACTACCCCACTGACTAAAAAAGCTCACCGGAACATAAGTTTGTACTAATGCTGCAAAAACTAACCCGATTAATAACCACTTAGCCGTGTCACTAAGTAATTTTGTGCAGCTAAAATGTACAGCTTTTTGCAACTTTTGCCACATAGTTTCCTGAGCTTTTTCTTGTTTGCTACAGCAAGTCTGCTCTGGCTCAGGGGCTTTTTTACTCGTAGCACAACAAGTCGTTTCTACCTCTGGCTTACTATCGCAGCAACTACTGACCTCTACCTTTTCAACGTCTTTACTACAACATGACGTTGCCTTAACCGCTGAGCTTGCTTTTTCACTGGTTTTTTCTTGTCTATCACTACCAACCATAACACCGGCAACAATAGCGCTAGAAACCGCAGCAATTGGTCGAATAATCGCCATAAATGGTCCTAGCAAAACATAAGAGACGGAAATTGAATCTACGCCTGTTTCTGGTGTTGAGACTAAAAAAGCCGTTGTGGCACTTTTTGAAGCACCAGAGCGACGTAAGCCAAGCGCGGCAGGTATTACACCACATGAGCAAAGCGGCATAGGTGCGCCAATAAGTGCCGCTTTAATGGTTGTGAATAAGCCATTCTTCCCTAAATGCTTATTGAGAAAGTCCTTTGGTAAATAGACATTAATAATACCGGCAATAAGTAAACCAAGCATTAACCAAGGTGCAGATAATACAAACAATTGCCAAAAGTTAGTTAACAGTTGCATCAACATTCTCCAGTGCTTGTAAAATAGAACAGTGAGTGGCTTGCTCTTCTCCACCACAACAGGCATCAACCAGTAATTTTAAAGAGCTTTTAAAGCGCTCAAGCTCTGCTATTTTTACTTCAACCTGCGCTAGTTTTTGTTGCGTAAACGATTTAACCTCAGCACAACTATGACTTGCTTTATCCACCTTAATAGAGAGCAGTTCATTGATTTCATTTAAACTAAAGCCGACATCTTTAGCGCGAATAATAAATTGCATTACCCGCAGCGATTCTTCATTGTATAAACGGTAACCATTATCAGCTCTACTCGTTGCCATAAGAAGTTTATGCTTTTCATAGTACCTTAATGTATCAGTCGATACTGAAAGCTTGTTTGCTAGCTCACCTATTTTGTACATGACATTGTTCCACACCATTGTGATAGTTAATCAATATACACTAGCATAAAGCTTGGAGTACACTCTAAGGTCAATAAAAATATTCTGCTCTAAGCATTTTTTTATTGACTAAAACTAATGAGCGAAGTCATCACGTTCAAAGTACTTAATGCTCTTGATAGGACAATGACTAAGCCAATCATCAGTTATGTCTAGCTTAAGCTTAAACGGCTCAGGCTTTAAACAACTCAAATTTGCTAACTGATTTTTTTTCATAGGTTTGGCTATTGCCAGTAAATCAAAAGAAGGTGGCTGTTGAATTTTATGTACCAGTAACCAATTGCCATCAGCTAGTTGCTCAGCATAAAACATCAGTTCATTGGCACGAAATGATTTATCCACTCTTTCAATTAGAATAGCGTTAGAAAAGACAATCTTCTGGCTATTAAGTTCTTGTCCTCCACGTTCAAAATGTCCTGTATAAAACTGAGCATCGAGCGCTAAACGTTCCCCCTGGATTAAGTGATTAAGGTCGAATTGCTCTGGTAATATTGTCACTAGCCCCTGTTGAAGGTGCTCAGTTAACACCTCTTTATTTTTAAGCTCTAGCTGATAAATAATTTGATAGTCATGAGGGCTTGCATACAAGGGCATGTGACTAGCGTATAAGTTATTATGACTATCTGAAAACAATACCATGCCGTGATAACCAATGCGTTTATGATTATGCCTTTCTTTACTACTGGTTATTGGCGCTAAAAAAAGCCCCACCATTAACAGAGTAAGTAAAAAATAACACTTAAATATATACATCTTGTAACCTTTGCTGCGGAAATCCTAAAAATTAAACTGGATATTAGCCAATATTTTGATGAATAATTAGCGAAAAAGCAGCAACAATCATTTCCATAAAGGAAACGAAATGCAAATAAATGATATACGAATAATCTTGCACCTATTGCAAAGCGAAGATCTAAAGACTACTGCGAATACCTTTCACATTACCTCTGGAGCGCTTTCTAAAAAGTTAAAGCGAATTGAAAACGTAATAAATACCCAGTTATTTGATCGCATTGGTAGAAATATCAAAGCCAATAGTAATGGCCAAAAGTTTTTTCAGCATGGCAAAAGCCTACTTAACTCCTACGACACCATGCTGACTGAATTTTCTAATCCCAAAACAAAAACATGGCTTAATATTGCAGGCCCTGCGATATTGGTAGATTATTGCTTGACCAGCATAATACCAGCGCTAAATACTCAAGATATAGAACTAAATCTAGTAACGGTTTATGAAGGGGAAGCCATTAAGCGCCTAGAAAGCAACCGTGCCGACATAGCAATAACCACCCTAGAAGCCATTAGTGGCAGACAAAACGACAATTTAAAGAGCCTAGTATTAACACAAAGCGAGTTTAAACTGGTCGCAGCCAAGTCACACCCTCTAGCTCAAAAGCAACCGCTCACCATGTCACAGGTGTGTCGCGCCGCATTTGCCATTCCGAGCAGTTCACCCTTTTGTGGTATAACACGTGGTATTGGCTCTGACGGTTGGCCTGATCATCAGCACCCAAGAAATATCGCTTATCGATGTGATAGCCTATCCTCACTAAAAGCCATAGTCAGTGATGCAAAAGCCATCGCCTATATTCCTGATATAGCGCAAAATGCTGATCTCATAACCTTAGAATTAGATGAAAAGTTGCAAAAGAATATTGAACAGATATGTTTAGTGTATAACCCCAGTCATGCCAGCAAGCGCCTAAAGCAGCTTATTTACCAACTTGAACAAAACACTAAACCGGCAAAACATTAAACTGGCAAAACATTAAAAAAAACCTTAATAACGCTTGGCTATTAAGGTTTAACATAGATACAGCAGTTGCAAAATTAAAATTGCTGAATATTAAAACTGCTTATTATTAAAACTGATAATGCGATGCTTTGGCTAACAGCTTTTTCATAGAAATTTTATCGCTAGCGCAGTCGTTAATATCACTTTTACTAAACACATAAACAACATCTTTATAGTTGCGACCTTCTCTTTCTCCTGCAGACTTAATAATAAAGCTAACATGCTCATTTTTCGGTACTGCTCTTAAGCCATTTCCGTATAAACATAGGGTTTCTATTAAACCATTGGATAAACTTTTAAAGTAAGCTTCGCGCTCTTTCGCTTGTGCCAATTTTTGCTTTTTCTGTTGCTCATTAAGCTGTTTAACTTGCTTTTCTAAACTAACTTTTGTTTCCTTAAGTGCTTTTTGTTTTTTTTCTATTTCTTGTACCTTGACGGCCAGTTTAGCCTTGGTTTCTTTATCTGCTCGGCGTTGTTGATAAGCGATATCTTTACTTTCTCGTGATAATTCTCGCATTTCATAAGCAATTTCTCTTTGTTCATCCCGTAAACTTCTGGCATGCTCTTGCTGCTTTTCAAACACTTTAACGGCTTGTTCAAACTCTCTTGCTTGTGATTCCATGTCAGCATAGATATCTTCATCAAACTCGATGACCTCAACATGTATATCATCATCTAAAAATGCCCCTGGTGCAGTAGGCGCAACTGGCGCGGTTGGCATAACAAAATTAAAGTCATGACGACTACGGTTAAAGCCATGTGCACTGATAGTGAAAATTGCCCCTTGCCCTTGCAAATAAACACTATCAATTGCGCTTATCTTACCGCCACCTGTTCCGCGCTGAGCTTTTACTGATGATTTAATGATATTATTCATCACCAACATTTGCTTCTGTATACTCGTTAAGTCCACAGGTTTTGCATATACGCTGCTGGTAATCATCAAGCCTGAGACAAACAGGGCGCCAGCTATAACTTGTTTCATTTTATTCACCGCCTTAATTCTGGTGTAATCGTTCTGCATTTTCATTTTAACTCCTTACAATACTACTTCCAGCGGTAGTAGCTTTCTCACACTGTTAACTTTTATCTAACGGTTGCTTTATTAAGCCTTGAGCTGGCATTTGCTTATCTAGTCCTGCTGGCTGCTCCGTCGCAGGTAAACCGTTATAGGTGGCATAATTTAGCTTCTGTAAACTGATTTCCTGTTGTAACTGTTGAAACTTAATTTTCTGCATCAGCTGCTCATCTTTACGTTGCGCATTGATAAAGCTAATAAAGTCAGCCATATCTTCTTTTCGCTCTTGCCTTGACGCCGTTAATATATAACTTGCCAACTCTAAGTTACTGCTTTGCTGTTGAGTTAACATATCTGCACGATAATTCGCTAATATAACTTGCTGCTCAGCGGCAAACTCTCTAAGTTTAATTGCAACCATATCATCGACTTTGCTTGCAATTTGTTGCTGCACACCTTGCTCAACTAGCGCCGCTATTGTTTGCTCATCCATCTTGCTGCTGGGTGCTAAAAAAGGCATCAGCGCAACAACTGCAACAAGCGAACAAGCCATGGAAACCACCGGCATTACCCACAAGCTTTTAATGCCTGTTTGAACTTTTTCTATCACGGTTTGCTCGCTCATGCATTGCTCAAATGCAGCGGCTCGATTCCAATGTGGCACCTCTTCATCTTGTACTTGCCTTGCCTGCTGAGCTAAATACTCTTCAAAATCAGCATGCTGCTCTATTTGCTCAGAGGTTATCCTTTGTTGAGTGCTTTTTTTATCACTACTATCTTGATTAAACATGACTAACTCCCATGTTTTTTACATCATCTTTTGCAACTACATCTAGCTCGCCATCTTGACTAGCCAAATGGCTTTTCAGCTTTTCTAGGCCACTGTACAATTGCGACTTTGCTGTATTACTTGATATATCAAGTTGTTGAGCAATTTCTTCAAAAGTACACTGCTGAAAGAATTTTAGCTCTACCACCAGTTTCTGTTTGATTGGCAACAACTTCATTGCCTCCACCAACACAGATGCTCTCTGACTCGAAAACAATTGCTGCTCTGGGCATAAGCTAGCATCTTCACTTTCTTGCTCTGGCAGATCATCAATTGAGCTTGTCGGGCGCTTTTTCCGGTAATGTTCAAGACACCTATAATGGGCAATTCTAAAAAGCCAGCCTTTAAAAGGTGCATCGCCGCGAAAGCTTGATAAATTACGAAATACGGCAAGAAAAATATCTTGCATTAAATCCATTGCATCAGCTTGGTTATTCACCATCCTCAGCGCATAGTTGTAAACATTCTTTTCATAACGTTTAACCAATGACACCCATGCTTTTTTCTTGCCAGCCAATGCTTGCCTGATAAGTGCTTCATCACTGCGTTCAAACACAGGCTAGCCTTTTATTTTGTTGGTAATTTTGCATAATTTATTTAAGCGCTTTAATTTTTATATCTGCATTTAACTCGTTCTATTTATAAGGTAGCGTGACTTGTATAAATAGTTTTAATAATCTCGATTTTTTTTCATTTTTATTTTGCATTGATATAAACAAAAAGATTTTTAATTAAAAAAACAACAACTTGTAACAAATAAAATGGAATTTATTATTTTTTAATTATTGTATTTACATAGCCCCAAAAAACAAAAGCCACCAATTGGTTAACACCGATCAGTTAAGAAAATTATTATGATCGGTTGAACGATCTTTACAATCTGTCAAAATCCAGTGATCACAAGTCACTGGATTTTTTTTATGCTTTCAAATTGGTTACTCGATACAGACACTTTTGCTGCTCCCGAAGATTTATCTGTTTTCCAAAAACATTTGCCAATGGAATGGATAGAGAAGGTACTCGTTGAAACGGATAAAGCCAGTATGAGAAGGCGCAAACTACCAGCTGAGCTTGTTGTCTGGCTCATCGTGGGAATAGGCCTTTATCGTAATCGCCCTATTACCGAGGTTGTTGATAAACTTGACCTAATACTGTCAGATAAACTGGGTGAAACACTTGCTCCCAGTGCAATCCCGCAAGCACGAAAGCGCTTAAGTGACACTCCATTAGCTGAACTATTTAAATTGACGGCGACACATTGGTCACAACAACAAGATGGGGATGATACTTGGTGTGGGCTATCACTTTTTTCAGTGGATGGCACACAGCTTCGTTGTGCAGACACGCCAGAAACTGCAAGCGAGTTTGGGTATATCAAGCACCGCCAAGATAAGCACCTTGAATATCCAGTAGTACGATTATGTGCATTAATGTCATTGCGTAGTCGCCTAATAAAAGATGTCGCATTTGGCTCAAGCCGAGTTGGCGAGGTTAATTATGCGAAACAGTTAATTTCATCAGCATCAGCAAATTCACTCACTATTTTTGATAGGTGCTACCTAAGCGCAGAACTTATGATGAATTGGCAACGGCATAACCAAGAGCAGCACTGGTTAACCCCCATAAAAAGTAATACCAAATACCGTGTCATTGAACAGTACAGTGAACATGATTTTCTCATTGAAATGTCAGTATCAAATCATGCCAGAAAACAAGACCCGAGTTTACCTGAAGTTTGGCAAGCTCGCCTCGTTACTTACCCAGAAAACAAACAAAGTAATCATATTAAAGGGCTCCTGAGCTCTTTAACTGACATTAATAAATACAAAGCAGAAGATATTCTGGCAGTGTACTTCGAGCGTTGGGAGATAGAAAATGGCTATGGGGAGTTAAAGCAATTTCAACTTGATAATGCAATATTGCTTAGAAGCCAAACAGTTCAGGGCGTAAAGCAAGAAATATGGGGATTATTAATTGCGTATAACCTAATTAGAGCCGAGATAAGTCAAATAGCGACAGAAGCACAAGTCTCTCCGTTACGCATAAGCTTTGTGATGGCAATGCGATTTATCCAAGATGAGTTTATGTGGTGTGCAATAGCCTCACCAGGTAGTATTCCTAAAAAGTTGAGGGCGATGCGGGAAAACGTAAAACAATTTATATTGCCAGAGAAACGAAAACGGCCCAAAGCCCGGACCGTTCGTATTTCTAAAACCCGCTACCCTGTCAAATCAAAACATGCTTAATTGACATGTGTTAACCAATTGGTGACTTTTTAAAATGATTGAAAGCGAGTTAATAGCGGTTACTTTTGCTCAGCAAGAAAATCTAAGGCAGCGCTAATTGCCGCGACTTGCGCCAAAATACAGTTTTCATCATCCACAATTGGGCTATCAGGGTAAACCTCTGTTGTAGTGACCAAATCAGCATTGGTAAAACCCATACATAAACCTAGCTCTCTGGCGGCATAATTAATTACGCCCCACTGCTCAAGTTCCACACCAATTAATTGATTATTACTATCAGGCGGGGCAATATGAGTCACTTTTTCAACACCTGAAATAATGGCTTTTTGAAAATCTGCTTCTGGCTTTGTGCTATCGCCGACCAAATAAAAACCATCAGGAATATTCCAGTTGTTATGCTCAACCGCATCTCGTGCCGCTAGTGCAGGTCTAAACTCACTATTATCCGTATCTGTTGTTTCATGTAAATCAATGTGCAAAGCAATATCAACATCTAAGTTATTGATAAATTCCATTAATGCGGCTGACTCTTGTGCAGGGCTTTGCGGATAAAATGAGCGGTTAGGGTCAATAGCCTTTGGGTTCCATCGATTAATGGTTTCATATCCCCACGGGCTGACACAAGGAGCAACAATAATATTAAACTGCTTGTTGTACTGGCTAATATTATTCACTTCATTTTCTAAAAAGCGAATTGCCCCCTGCACACCACTTGTTTCATAACCGTGCACACCACCAGTAACTAAAATGGTTTTGTTTTGACTTTGCCAGGTTTTACTTTGCAGTGCATATAAAGGATATCGACTGTCATCAATGGTCAACGCACCATATTGGCTGAGCTCAAAGTGCTCTGATAAAGGCCTTAACTTAACCAATACTTCATCTTGATAGCTGCGCTTTATGCTTTGCTGAGCAAACCAAGCCTGTTTCTCTTGCTCTGCCCACTTCACCCCTGGTGTGCCAATTGGATAAGCTTCGCCATTTTTCATAAAAATTCCTCTTACAGCGCGTTACTTATCAGCACGTCCCATAAACTTCTGCTCAGCGGTGTTCACTTTAATTTTATCACCAGTAGAGATGTGCTCAGGTACTTGAACAACCAAACCTGTTGATAACGTTGCAGGCTTTGTGCGCGCACTTGCTGAAGCGCCTTTTATTGACGGATCAGTTTCAGTGATCACTAATTCAACGCTAGCCGGTAAATCAATACCTACTGGGTTGCCATCAACTATGATGACTGAAAGGCCTTCCGTGTCTTCATTAATATAAAGTACTTCTTCACTGATAGATTCTTTATTCAAGTTATACGGGGTATAGTCTTCGTTATCCATGAAAACATACTCATCGCCATCTAGGTACGAGAACATCGCAGGTCTGCGGCTCAAGTCAGCTAGGTTTAGCATATCTTCTGCTTTAAATGTTTCATCAACTTTACCACCTGTAACCACATCGTATAAACGCATACGGTATAGGCTACCACCTGCTCTACCTTGAGGTACTGAGCGAGTAATATCTCTAACAATAAGCACTTTACCATTATGTTCTATGGCTGCATTTTTCTTTATTTCACTTGCCTTTGGCATACTAAATCCTTAAATAAAACCTTTGCTAATTAAAGGTAGTTATTGAAATCATAATAATTGTGGCAAAAATAGCATGTTCACTGAGTAATGAAAACAACTTAGCCATGAATGAAATAGGAATTATACCAATTGAGTTAACTAGTTGTTCATTCAGCGAGAGTTAAAAGGCTTATAGGCAAGGCAAACAAAAAAGCAGATATAGTTCACTATATCTGCTTTTTTATAATCAAAGGGCAAATTTTCTAGGTTAGTTACCTAGCTAGGCTGTTACTCGTATGAACGCTCAAGCCAGGCAATTTGTAGCTTAAGCTCTTCAATTTCACGATTAGCATCAGCTAACTGTTGTAAGGTTGATTCATGCTCGTTTGAAAGGTTATCTAAGTTCGCTTCTGCTTTTTGTGACATAGTACGTCTTTCCTCATGGGCCATAATAGCCTCCAACAATTGTTACCACAGTTGAATTATTACACAAAAACTTTCATTTGTAACCTTTGAAGCAAAATATTTAGCATTCATTTTGTAAATATCACTTACGAAACGAAAGGATAGTTTTTAGGATAAAATTAATGGAGTTATCAATCAGCGCTATTCTCTGCAATGATTCAATAGCTAACTTATAGCTTTCACAACACTTTGTGGCATTAGCTTATAAAAGCGCCCATTAAAAGTAGACAGTAAAGTTTTCTCACCTCAAATCATTACATAATTTTTGCCACTATAATTAAGGTAGTAGATAGCGGTAAGATTTAGCATGCTCTATTTTCAGTTCTTTTTTGCAAAACTATTTCTCCTTGTAGCTTGCACTTTATTTGTACTAGCGCCTGCACTAGCCTCCCAGTGGCATGCACAAATAGAAAATGACGCGACATTTGCTCAAGATGGCAATTACACCAATGCCTTAGCTTTAGGCTGGGAAAGTGCCCCTATAACTGATTTAACACTGAGACAACAAAAACTACCGTTATGGTTTCATTGGCAACATGCCTTTTTAATTTCACAGCGTAATAGCCAAAATAGCTACGGTATTAAACTTAATCAGCGAATGTGGACGCCAAATGAAATAAAGATCACTAGCCCCCAACCCTATGATCGTCCCTATGCTGGTCTATTACAGCTTGAAAGTCATACCAGCAGCTATAAAAGCAACTATGCGCAAAAAAACTGGTTTGCTATTGGCGTTACAGGCCCGGCCTCAGGAGCAAAACAAGTACAAAAGTACATACATGATTGGCGTGATGCATCTAAGCCAAAGGGTTGGTCATATCAAATTGAACAGCAGCTCACGGTACAGCTTGCTTATGAAGTTGACACTTTGCTTTATCGACAAGCAAGTATTGCCAATACCGATTGGGAAATCAGTGGCTATAGCCATATTGAGCTAGGTAATTTTAGAAGCCAGGCAGACCTAGGGTTAATGCTGCGCTGGGGCAGCAATCTAGCGAATACTTTTGGCAGACTAAGTAGCCATTATGCTCAACTTGGTAATATAACTAGCCAAGTTGATAGCAGTGCTATTATTGCCTATACCAAAGTGCAGCGAGGTTATCGCTTTAATGATCTATCCATTGAAGGAGACTTACCTTATCAATCCTACGTTAAGGTTCAGCACCAACAAGCAAAAGTAGCGTTAGGGTTTATTTGGTCTTTATCAAGCTTTGCCATCGATTGGAGCTTTAATGGCTACACAAAAGATTACACCAGTGATGCAAAAACATGGCACGGCTACGGCTCTTTATCACTGATTTGGTCAATGTGATTAAGCCCCGATAATTAAGTCCTAAATCTCGCGACAGATTGATTAAAGCTAGTCGCTAGCTCTGTCATTCTCATCGAGGTATCGCGTGTTTCCATACTGCCCTTCGATACCGCATCGCCTACTGTTTTAAAATGCTCAACCCAAGATCTCATATCAACCACTTGATGGTGTGACTGCTCAGCCTGCCCAGCAACTTCATGACTATCATCACTTAACGACAAAATAGTGGTTTGTATTAATGACAGTGCTTCTACCGTTTGTTGTGATAATTCCACCGCTTGGTTGGCATGAAGTTGGTTATTTTCCATGGAGGTAACCACTTGAGAAATGGATGCAACTATCGCTTCAAGCATAGTATTAATTTCGATGGTAGATTGATGGGTGCGTGTCGCTAAGGTTCTCACTTCATCTGCTACCACAGCAAAGCCTCGGCCTGACTCTCCCGCTCTTGCTGCTTCTATAGCAGCATTTAACGCTAATAAATTGGTTTGATTGGCAATTTCAGCAATTGTACCGACCACAGTTGAGACTTAGTCACCTGACTTTCTAAGCTCAACTAACATTTCTGCTGAACTTTCAATGTCTTGTGCAAGCGAAGCAATACCAGAAGAGGTATCTGCCACTTGCTTAGCACCGTGCTCTACCTCTTTGGCACCTTGCTTGGCTTTAATCGACGCTTCTTGAGATTGTTTAAAGCCTGTTTCAATCTGGGCTTCTAGCGTCAACATGGAATCAAGCAGTGAATCAATTTTTTGATTTAATAATTGCACTTGCTCATCAGCATTTTCTGAAGATCGCCCTAAAACATCAACTAAGCCGTTAATATCATTGGCAATCGTTCGAACATCAATAATGCCGTTAGCAAAGGCATGTAGTAGTCGGTTTATACTCCCCTGCAACACCAACTTCGTCTTGGGCATGCTGTGGTACGGTTACTGTTAAATCATAATGTTGAGCAACATGATCTAATTCTTGGCTGGAGAATGACTACAGCGGCATAAATTTGCTTTATTCTCACCTCCCTGACATAGCTCTGAACTGGTCAAATAATTATTTCACTTGGTATAAAGATAAATTTATTTAGCCAAGCAAGATTTAGCCCAGCTAATTGCCTCGGCAATTGAGTCAACGACTTTGTAATCACCGTAAGGATCACCATATTTTTCCAACATAAATGCTGGCACCAGTGGCGGGTTAACAAAGATGACAAATTGGCAGTTATGTTGCTCAGACCATTTTTGCAACATAAGCAATGGAGCGATGGTTTCTTCACCACCACCTTCCCACTGACTTAGGTCAACAATTCTTGCCCATGGCGAGCTAATAATATCGGCGGCTTCAAGTTTAACTTGCTCCTGATAGGCCTTAGTTTGTTCGTAATTCCAAGCACCATAAAACCGACTTATCAGAATGTTACCAATAACTTCAATATGATAATGCCCGTGCTTTTGCATAAAAAACCTTTACAAAATACCTATCAACTCAAACCGTTTTATTTAGTATAACTAACTGACTAATAAAAATTCACTGTCAATATATCACATTTGAGATAAAGTGGTGACTTAACTCCATGATGCAAATCATTAAAACAGCTGATAAGGATAACCAATGAAATATGTAAGATTAGGTAGCAGCAGTCTTGAAGTATCACGTATTTGTTTAGGCACTATGACTTGGGGTGTGCAAAACAACCAACAAGACGCGAATTTGCAGCTTGATTATGCCCAAATGCAAGGAGTCAATTTTATTGATACAGCAGAAATGTACGCCATTCCTCCCAGAGAAGAAACTTACGGTAAAACCGAAGAAATCATAGGCAACTGGCTAAAAGCAAATCCTTCTAGACGCAAAGAAATCGTACTAGCAACCAAAGCTGCTGGGCCAGGATTTTCATATATTCGAGAGGGCTCTCCTCTTTCAGGCGAGAGTGTTATTCAAGCAGTTGATACGTCTTTAAAGCGCCTAAAAACAGATTATATTGATTTATACCAACTGCATTGGCCAAACCGGCAATCACCTCATTTTGCTAATCACTGGCCTAATGGTATTGCCTTTACAGAAGTTAATGCGCTAGAGCAAAGCGAAACTATGCTAGATATTTTGCAAGGATTAGATAGTTGCGTTAAAGCGGGAAAAATTAGGTACTGCGGCTTATCAGACGATACCCCTTGGGGTATAAGCCAGTACCTATCACTTGCCAAAGAGCACAACCTGCCACGTATGGTCTCTATTCAAAATGAGTTCAGCTTATTGCACAGCAAAGACTGGCCTTACCTAATAGAGCAATGTGTCCATGAAGATATTGCCTATTTGCCTTGGTCACCTTTAGCAACGGGCATGCTAACAGGTAAATACTTAAATGGCGCACGACCTTCCGGTAGTCGATGGACATTTATGCAGCGCAACGGATTATTTAGAGATACACCACAAGCACATAACGCTGTGCAAGCATTTGTCGACTTAGCTAACCAGCATCATATTAGCCCTGCCAAACTTGCTTTGGCTTGGTGTGACCAAGTAAACGGCGTCACATCAACTATCATAGGTGCAACCACCATGGCGCAGTTAGAAGAAAATATTGCTGCTTATAGTGAGCCTTTATCTAATGAAGTATTAACTGAAATTAGTAATATTCTTAAACAGCACCCTATGCCATTCTAGGTTAGTAGTTCATTATAAAAAGCGAATAAAAAAGCCTTAGCAGTTAACCTGCTAAGGCTTTTCAATTTAGCCATTATAATACAGGCACAAGCAGTCAAAATAGCCGTTCTACCTGTTCAAAAGGTTAATTATTTGCTTGAATTTCTTTCGCTACAGCTTGTACCTCATCAAGTACTCTTAATAAATTACCGCTCCAAAGTTTATTAATGTCCGCTTCACTGTAGCCACGTTTTACTAACTCTAAGGTAACATTGAAGGTTTCAGAGGCATCATTCCAGCCTTGCACGCCGCCACCGCCATCAAAGTCTGAGCTGATGCCAACATGGTCAATACCAATAAGTTTTACCATATAGTCAATATGATCAACAAAGTCGCTAACCGTTACTTGTTCTATTGAGGCTGCCGCTTTATCTATGTCAACTTTGGCAATATCGCGTATACCATTAAATGCCTTGCGATATGCTTGCAGCTCTTGTTCAGGCCACAACTTACGTTCATCCCAACTGATAATCTCAAAGCCTACTTGATCAGCATACTTTTGATAAATGGCTTTTTTAGCTTCACTAAAGGCTTTGCTTTTATCGCCATCAATGTAGGAACGAAATGCTACTGCTTGTACCACACCGCCATTTTTCTTTAAAGCCAATAATTCTTCATCGCTTAAATTACGACTGTGATCATACAAAGCGCGACTTGCTGAATGCGATGCAATTACTGGGGCTTTTGATAAATGCATCATTTGCATATTCGCTTGTTTTGATGGGTGTGAGATATCAATCATCATGCCCCATTTATTCATTTCAGCAATCACTTCACGACCCAGCGGACTTAAGCCATTATGTAACCAAATTCTATCTTTTTCGCCGGTGTTCGAATCACTTAGCTGACTATGACCATTATGTGCTATCGACATATACCTAGCGCCAAGATCATAAAACTTCTTCACATTGCCAACATCTGTGCCGATTGGATAGCCATTTTCAACGCCAATCATGGCAACCTTTTTACCGCTTTTTACGATTCTGCGTACATCATCAGAGTTCAATGCTAATTCAATTTTATCAGGGGCAATTTCACTGGTAAGGCGATGAATAGCATCAAACTTAGCTAAAGCCTGTTTATGCGCCCTAGCATAGCCTTGCTCATTAAGCTCTCCTTGGCTGGTATAAACAATAAGCCAAGAAACATCTAAACCACCTTCATCCATTTTAGGTAAGTTAACCTGACTTCTAAGACGCATGGTATAGTTTTGTTCTTCAGAGAAGTCTGCCAAACTAAAATCATGATGAGTATCTAAGACAATGGCGTTGTTATGGATTCTCTTTGCCTTAGCAAGCAATTGCGCGTCCTTATCAACACTGTTGCCTGAAACACAGGCCGTTGTTAGCGAAATGGCGAATGCCACCAAGCCAAGTTTTAATTTCATCATATTGTTTATACTCATTATCTAATAAATTCCTGATAATTTATCACAATTGTCCTATACGTTTGAAGCAGATACAAAAAAGGGCAACCTAAGTTGCCCAATTAATTTATAAGTAAACAAACAATGCTATTTTGGTGTTGCTGTTAGGTTTAAATCAAAACCTGAAGCAGCAGAGTAACCATAGATATCGATATACCATCTACCTTCAGCCGGTGCTGAGAATGAACAGCTTTCATCGTTACCGTTGTTCCAAGAGCGACAATCATAGCTTGAACGTGTTGATTGCTGACCTTGAGTAATATACAAATCAGCATCACCGCTGCCACCAACTAGCGTTATCGTTAAGTCATCATAACCCGCCGCTAAATCATAGGTGTAACGTGTCCAACTTCTTCTATCTACTGAAATATTAGTCACAGTTTCATTAATTGGTGAAACGTTACCGCCACCACCTGTGCTTGGCTCAGTGTACGATGCAGTTAAGTTAACACCATCAAAGCTGCTATAAGCTTTAACACGAACATAGTAAGTGCCATCAGTATCTGTACCTGTACACGACTCACTGTTGCCATTTGCCCAAGGACGACAATCGTAAAGATCATCCGTTGGTGCTGAGCCAAATTTTACATATAAGTCAGCATCACCTGTACCGCCACTCATAGCAAAGTTAATGTCTGTTGCGCCAGCTGGCACATCAAAAGTAAAGACAACATCATTACCTTTATCAGCAGCAATATTAGATTGGGTTACACCGTTTTCTAATACACCTTCTGTTGGCGTAGTACCACCGCCACCTGTGCCGCCACCGTTGCCAGAGCCGTCACAACCATTTGCACTGATATAGTCGATAGCTGCTTTAGTTTGTACTAAACCGTAACCGAACTTAACATCGCGACCCGCGCTGCCTAAGTCTTCTGCTGTGGCATTTAATACATTACGGATTTCAACATTGCTACAGCTTGGGTGATGACTCCATACTAATGCAGCAACACCAGCAACATGAGGCGACGCCATTGAAGTACCGCTCATCTTACCGTAATTACCCGCACCAATATTGATACTTGCATTGCTGCCTACATTAGCGAGCATAGCTGCGCCATCAGTATCAGATACAGTTACCGCAGGAATAGAAGTCGCGTTAGATGTACCTAACGTACCACCAAAACTACCAGCAGCATTATTATAGATAATGGCACCGACACCACCGCTGTCTTGACACGCTTTAACTTTATCGTGGAAAGAAATATTACCGCGCTGAATTAAACAAATACTACCTGAGGCGCTAAAGTCTGTCGCTTCACCAGTACCAAAATCATATAAGCTTGCAGAAGCAGAGCCTGAGTTCTCCATAGCGTTAGCTGAATAACCTGTACCAGCGACACTCACTTCAACCACAGAGCCAGTACCTTCAGGATATGCCGATAAAACATCAACACCTGGGGCAGCAATTTCTACTTGGCTATTTTTTTGTGAAAAATCCGCGAGTGCTTTATTGCTATCAATTGCGGCTACCGAAACCACTGAATCATATGAAGCTGGATAACTTTCAACATCGGTAGTGCTTGAAGCCACACCATCATTACCCGCTGCTGCAATTAATAACACGCCAGCATCATAAGCGGCTTTAATACCATTTCGCTCCGTGGTACTTGAGCCTGTACCACCTAAACTCATATTAATAACGTCTGCACCATTATTAGCACAAGTATTAATAGCGCTCACTAGCTCAGAAGAGTAACCCCAGCCAGATTCATTAAATACTTTAATAATATGCATACTTGGATCACTACCAATAACCCCACGTACACCAATACCATTATTAAGTGCAGCAACAGTACCTGCTACGTGTGTACCATGTGGACCACCATGATCATACCAATTCCCTGTACCGCTATCATTTGTACCTGAAATTGTACCACCACGAGTTCCCATATCTTCGTGCGGTAAGTCTAAACCTGAGTCAATAATACAAATCTTTTTACCACCTGCAGATGCTGAGGCAACACTGTCATCAACTTGGCTTGCTTGTACCATTTCAATGCCATAAGGCATAGTTTGCGCCATAAAACGGCGCTGCAAATCTTCTTCAACGTACTCAACATTGCTATCACGGGCTAAAAGTTGCGCATCACGTTCGCTCAATTCCGCTGAAATCACATTAATGTTTGGGTACTGACCTTTAACCTTTGCGCCAAGTGCGTTAATTGTATTGCGCACAGCCATTTCTGCACTGTTATTAGCAAATGAATTTACAGCACCTATTTGCTTATATTTAACAATATAACGTTTAGGAAGGTTTGAGGTTTGGCTCGCCTTTAACAAGCTATCTGTTAATTGCACGCCTTTTGGCTCTGCCGCATAAAGTGCGTTAGATACGGCTAAAGCCAAAACACTGGCAGTAGCTACTACTGACGATGTTTTTACGACTGTTTTGGTTAATCTATTTTTATATGACATAAATAGTCCTGGAGTATGTAGTTATAATTATCAGTTTTTTTATGTTGCTTATTATTTTGTAATAATTTGCAACAAAACATTAACATTTAAATTACATTTAATGCAATATTAATTTTTATCACTTAGAAATATTACAAACTCGACAACAAAAACCACTGCGCACCTTGTAAAACGTACATCAATCACAGCAAGCAACAAAGGTACGACCAGATACAATCAATTAACATACAACTATAGTTAAAAGAAAAATCAGCCTAGAACACTCGGTAGGCAATATGATATGTTAACATTCAGTAACAATAATAATTACAAAGGTGTGATGGTCATTGACTATTACAAAGAAAAAATGACTCAATTTATTGAAGTATATGAAAATGCGCTAACGAATGAACTCTGTGACAAAATCATCAGTCGTCATCAAAGTAGCAATCAAGTAACTAAAGGGCGGGTTGGTAGCGGTGTCGATATCAAATTAAAAGATAGCCATGACGTATCTATGATTCACCGCGAAGGTTGGCAGGAGCTACAACAAGAAATTATTCAATCCAGTTACCCACACTTACGCGCATATTTAGAAAAGCACTATCTAGCAGTTATCGCGGCATTAAACCCTACGGTAACACACCCTAAAACAGGGGAGCCTACCAAAGTAACCAAAGATAACTTTCATGAAGTCGGTTTACCTTATCTTGATCAACTGATTCAATATGTCTTTAGGTATGATGGTTTTACCGTACAAAAATATGATAAAGGCCAAGGTGGCTACCATTACTGGCATTCAGAGATTTATCCGCAATTGCCAGATAATAAACCACTACACCGAGTGTTAGCCTTTTTATATTACCTCAATGACGTAGAAGAAGGTGGTGAAACTGAGTTTCACTATCAACAAATCAAAGCCAAGCCAAAAAAAGGCAACCTTATTATATTTCCAGCAGGTTTTACTCATACCCACAAGGGTCATATCCCTATCTCTAATGACAAGTATGTCGTCACCTCATGGCTTATGTTTAATCGCGCCGAACACCTCTATGGGCAGGCAAAATAAAGGCAAACCTAAGTGCATGTGTCGGTAATCAAGTGCTGAAAAATTTGTTACAAGCAGTGTAATCTTATTGAACATTAATTGAATGCCCTATAGGCTTATCGCAGAGCATTCAACAACAATTAAAAGCACTCATGAAATATTTCAGCATTACTTCCGCCCTATCAGTCGTAGTAGCTATTTTCTTTATTACACCAGTAAGTTACGCTAGCTCAGACGAGGTGGGCACATTACCGCCACCACGAAAATTAACAACAAAGCAGGCTGAAGTTGCCGCCGCTAATTACCAGAAATATTGCGCACTATGTCACGGCGAAGATCGTCAAGGGCATGCCAACGATCATGCGCCATCACTACGTAGCAAAAGCCTGCTTGAGTCTGGCGTTCCGCACGCCATATTACGCCCTATGCAATATGGTCGGGTTGGCACGGCAATGGGTGGCTATTTAGATGAAGTGGGTGGCCCAATGACACTCGATGAGACATGGGATTTAACCTACTGGTTATTTGAACAAGCAGGCTATGATCGCTTAGCATTAACCACCAATCCTGTGCATGGCGACATACCACGAGGTGAACTGCTTTATCAACAAGAGTGCTCTACATGCCACGGCAAAGAAGGTGAAGGTGTTACCGCACCAGCACTAGGTAATCAATCTGCCTTGGCACATAACACCGATGAGTTTATTCGCCACGCGATTCAAAATGGCCGCCAAGATACTCCTATGCAGGCCTTTAAAGACAAACTTTCTAGTCAAGATATTAATAGCATTACCGCATTTTTACGCAGTAAAGCGCTTGGCTGGCAAGACAACACCACCATATTACGTGCCCTACCAACACCGGACGAATATGTTATTAATAAACAAGGTACAGATCCAAACTTTAACCTTAAAGATGATATGTATGTGCTCTCTAAAGATTTACATCAAGCACTGACAAACAAAAAGAAAATGGTGTTACTGGACACTAGGGTAACATCTGTTTGGCAAACCGCCCATATTGAAGGCTCTGTGCCCTTTCCCTACTATGCTGACCTTGATGAAACGGTAAAAGGCATTCCTAAAGATGTGCAAATTGTTGCCTACTGCTCATGTCCAAGGGCGGCAGCTGACTACACCATCAACAAGTTAAGAGCCAAGGGCTACACACGCACCGCTGTACTATGGGAAGGTATTTTTGGCTGGATGCAACAAGGCTACCCAGTAATGCGTGGTGATATTGCTGGCGTACAAGATTAGCCTGACTTAAAACCAGCTAGCTGTTGTTAAGAGCGTAAAAATTAAGGCAGTAAAATACGGCCTTTCACATACTTTTTTACATTTACGCTAACAATTTAATTTGCTCTAGGTGTGCTGGTGATGTATAACACTATATACAAATTTATAAAAAGTACTTGGGCGATGACATGACAGCACAATGGAATAATGAAACTCCCATCTACTTGCAGCTCTATCAGCAAGTAGTTTCAAGGATAATAGATGGCTATATCAAAGAAGGTGAAGCGCTCCCCTCAGTAAGAAGTGTGGCGGCACAATATCAACTAAACCCGATAACCATTTCAAAAGCTTATCAAATGTTGCAAGACGAAAATCTAATAGAAAAGCAACGCGGTAAAGGTCTATTTGTAAAACAAGGAACCCAAGAAATTATGCTAGCAAGAGAAAGAGAGGCCTTTTTAACCAAGCAGTGGCCAGAAATAAAACAGCAAATCTCTAGGTTGCAACTGTCAGCTGCTGAGTTACTTGCCAACATTACGGAGGATAAGTAATGACAACATTGATCACAACGAACAATTTAAGCAAACAATACCATAATAAAAAGGTCGTAAATGAGGTCAACCTGACGATTGAAGCAGGGCAAATTTTAGGGTTAGTTGGCCCTAATGGCGCAGGTAAAACCACGTGTTTTCAGGCTATATTAGGGTTAACTGATTTTGAAGGTAGCGTTGATGTTTTAGGTTATAACCCCAATAAAGAGCGCACCGCAATGCTAAAAGACGTTGCTTACATCGCCGACGTCGCCGTATTACCTAAATGGATGAAAGTTGAACAAGCCCTAGTTTACATGGCTGGTGTTCACCCTAATTTTGATCGAGAAAAAGCCGAAGCTTTTCTCGCGAAAACCAATATTGCCAAAAAGTCTAAAATTAAACAGTTATCTAAAGGCATGATAGTACAAGTTCATTTAGCATTAATTTTAGCTATCGACGCTAAAGTACTTATTTTAGATGAACCAACACTGGGGCTAGATATTTTAACAAGACGCCAGTTCTACACGCACTTATTAGAAGACTTTTATAGCGAAGATAAGTGCATTATCGTCACCACACATCAAATAGAAGAAATTGAACACATTCTCACTGATGTCGCTTTTATTCAAGAAGGCAAAGTGGTGTTATCAGACAGTACAGAGCGCATTAAAGAACGCTTTAAACTGGTTGCAGTGAATCATGAGAACCTCGCACAAGCACAAGATTTACAGCCACTAACGGCTAATAGCATTATGGGGCTTACTACCATGTTATTTGATAATGCCAATGATGCACAACTTTCAGCATTAGGTCATATAAGCTCACCAAGCTTGGCAGACATATTTGTTGGTGTAATGACCAAGGAGGCTTGCTAATGAATATCTTACAAATAAAAACAAGTATTCAAAAAGAAATGTGGGAGTACAAAAAGATCTTTTTATGGCTACCTATAACCATTGCCGCTCTGATCATCTTAGCTCCCATAGCGGCTTATTTATTGTCTGATTCTGCCAATGGTTACTGGCTTGGCAGATGGGAGCAATTAGCTGAAGCGCAAAATAGAGCTATGTTTAGCAAAATATTTTATAGTTTTGTCTCTGCCTTATTCGCCCCTTTTTTACTGGTTGCGACTTTAGTTCAGCTCTACTACTTTATTGCCTGTTTATTTGATGAAAGGCGTGATCTTTCCATTTTATTTTGGCGCTCTTTACCGGTTTCCGATGCCATGAGTGTTGGCGTAAAACTATTGGTTGGCGCATTAATATTACCCGGTATATTTTTACTGGCAGCAACAATAACACTTGCCCTATTCTTACTGGCAGGCTTTGTACTATGTTCAGTCATATCAATAAGCCATGATATTTCATTATGGGGCTTATGGGCTAGCAGCGACATTATCAGCAATACATTAAGTATGTGGGTAAGCTTGATACCATACAGCTTATGGCTATTCCCTGTTTACGCTTGGTTAATGTTGGTTTCTATTTACGCCAACAAGGCGCCATTTTTATGGGCAATAGTACCTGTAGTACTCATCATATTGATCGAATCATTTATCGTGCAATACTTCAATTTTGATTCCAGCTTCTTTGTCAACGCACTAACTAATTACTTTGCCATTGATAACGAAGCAGTTAAGTTATATGTAGACAATAAAGTCACGGTATCGACCATTCCTATGTCTATTTTTGCCGATAAAGTCAGCTTCGCAGGTATCGCAGTGGGTAGCGTATTTTTGTACTTAGCCTATTGGTTTAGAGCAAATCGCAGCCATAGTTAAATCAAAAAATACAAACTAACCATAAAAATACCTAGCGACTAATACCTAGCCACTATGGCTAGGTATTTTTTTGCGTTATGCTGGTAAAAAAGTGACAAGCAATGACTATGAATATTTTTAATAACTTACCTGATGATTTATCTGAAGAAGTCTTTGAAGACCTCATTAAAACAAAACACTTAAAAATAGAGCGCATCATCTCTAAAGGGCAAACCAGCCCGGAAGATTTTTGGTATGATCAACAGCAAAATGAATGGCTTATTGTGCTAAAAGCTAGTGCAATCATTGCCTTTGAAAATCAAGCAAGTATCACACTAAAGCAAGGTGATTATCTTATACCAAATGAAATAATTATTTGACCAGTTCAGAGCTATGTCAGGGAGGTGAGAATAAAGCAAATTTATGCTGCTGTAGTCATTCTCCAGCAAAGAAATTTGTAAAATTATCATCTTCCTGACAAGCTCCCAAGGGCGAGTTTAAAAGGCATATATGCTGTGTTATTGATTTTGATAAGGGAATAACCATTCTCCGCAATCAATGCCTTGCCTATAAGCCTTATAAATCTCGCTGAATGAGCAAATAGTTAATTCAATTGGTATTAATATTAAAGCGCATCAAAAACATCGCGTTCACTGGACCAAGCCTGATACAGAAACCATATGGTTAGCTATTCATTATTAAGGTGTGTTAAGTAAAATTTAAAGGAGTAAAACTATGTTAACTATCACTGAAAATAGTGAGTTCTCAGCACCGACATTGCAGGCTGAGCATATCTATTTACGTACAGGCAAAATAAGTGATTTTGATGCCATTAAGGCTTATCGACAAGATGAAGAGAATTGTAGGTATATTAGGCCTGCAGAAGACGATGCCACCACATTAAAAATGGTTGAGCAACTGAGTAGCCCATGGCAATTAAGTCAAGGTCGCTGGAATGGCTTAGTTATTTGCCAAGCTAGCAATAATGAAGTTATCGGAGAGATTGCATTTAATATTGAAGATTGGACGCATCAGCGTGCAGAAATAGGCTATCGACTAACTAAAACTGCCTCAGGAAAAGGCTATTGCACCCAAGCTTGCCAATTACTAATCGACTTTCTTTTTAAAGAATTTGGCTTTGTTAAACTGGTTGCTAAGTGCGATCCGAGAAATATTGCTTCATATAAAGTGATGGAGAAGCTCGGCTTTATCCGTGAAGCTCACTTTAAACAGCACTACCTATTGGGCAGCGAATGGACAGATCAATATGACTATGGCCTGTTAGCTACTAACTGGCTAGCACAACAAGCTCAATAACGTCTTTGTTCAGTTACTTAGGCTCATACTGAGTAACGTCAATAGGGCTATTGTTACTGATAAACTCTTTTAACACTTCAGCATCAATATAATGAGTTGCCACATAACCTGGATGTTCAAGTAGTTTAGGGTAACCATCACCACCTGCGGCATTATAAGAGTTAATACTAAAGCGATACTGCTTATTTGCTGCTATCGGTTGCCCTTGAATACGGATATCTTTAATTTGGCCATTAACGCTTTGCAAAGAGACACCATAAAATTGAGTATAAGCGCCTGAATCAGGTGGATACTTCGCAATTGTGGTGAGATATTGCTCTAGCTCTTTACCTAACATATCAACATAAACAATACGGTTCTTAAACGGATGTACCGAGAGGATTTGCTTATAATTAACCTCACCCGCATCAATAGAATTTCGAATACCGCCTGAGCTGATAATACCAAAATCCGCATTGACTTTAGCCATTTGCGCTGCTGCAATTAAGCGACCTAAATTAGTTTGTTGAAAGCGTACAATGCTTCTGTCACCTTCTAATCTGCCATTAATTGAGCCAACTGGCTTAAGAATTTTCCCTTCACCCTTTTGCTGATACGGCAATAAAAATTGATAAATATCAGCATCTTTTTCAAGCTCGCCACCAACAAACTTCTCTTGCACGCCATCAGTTTGCTTATGCTTGTTATTAATTAAATTAACAGGAATTAACTGATAAGAAACCAGGTTTACCTCTTGATTAATTATTTCAAATTCCGCCTTACCAACGTACTTGCCCCACTCATGCGCTTGCATAATCCAAGTGCCATTTTGTTTATCAGGCGTGCAATTATCACCGGGTTGATAGTCAGTTAGCGCTTGATTTTCTTGCGCCATACACACAGGCTCTTGCGAGTGACCACCAATAATAACATCGAGCTCGCCCTGCGCCATGCCTCTTGCTAAGGTGACATCACCCGGAGCATTAATACCATGTTTAGCATCAGTAAAATGTCCCATATGGGTCACGGCAATGGTGATATCTGGCGTTGCGGCTGCACGAATTTCTGCCAATGCTTTTTTCGTAGCAGCAACTGGGTTGGTAAATGCTAAGTGAGAGATATATTCTGGATTACCAATAACTTCAGTATCCGTTGTTGTTAAACCAACAAGGGCAATACTGATATTACCTTTTTGAATGACACTCGTTGCTTGATAGGCATACTGCCCTGTTGTTTTATCAATAATATTGGCAGATAACAGCGGAAAGTTTGCCCATTCATGTTGTTTCTCTAGCACCGAAAGAGGGTTATCAAACTCATGATTGCCAATCGCCATGGCATCATAACCTAATAACGACATGCCTTTAAAATCAGGCTCAGCCATTTGCATATCTGATTCAGGTACACCGGTATTAATATCGCCACCCGATAATAAAATGACCTCTTGCCCTTGCGCTTTTGCTTGTGCCCTTAATTTATCTAGCAAGGTTTTTCTTGCTGCCATGCCATATTCGCCTTGCTCGTTGTGCCAAAAGCGACCATGGTGATCATTGGTATGTAATATCACTAATTTCTTAACATCAGCTGGCGGCGCTTTAACAAAAACACTATCCGCACAACCAGACAAAAACAAGCAAGTGGCAGCAATAACAACAAAGCGAGTACGAGAAATAAGCATGATAAAGTTCAACATAAAAGCGAGATTTTTAGATTGTAAAACAAACCTGTCCAATTAGTCATGTTTTTCTTTGCTTGGCATAAGGGCATGTGCTCTTTGTCTGCGTTTTCTAACATAAGTAAACAGCAACACAGGTGAAGTAATCACTAAATTTAACAATAAGGCAAATACTACGCTAAAGCCAATCGCGTTAGCAGATAAAGGCACGCCCAAAGTAAAATGAGTTAATGTTTTCTCTAAATAGGAAAAATGCGCTGGCTGTAACATGGTATAAGCTTTTTCAATTAAGTTGCCGGTTTCAAATACCTGATTAAGCTCAATTAAACTCTGATGTAGTGCCAAGGTATCAAGCTTTTGCTGGGCATCTGTACGCACGCTTTTAACATCATTTTGCAAATGATGAGCTATCATGGCATTCACATCCTCATATTCATGTAAACGGGCTGTTTGCTGATACCCTAATACTTGCGCGTGAGTCGCCTGATAAAGGCCGAAAATAAACTGCTGATAATGATCAGCCAACTGCGGCACTTGTAGCGCGATAATTAAGCTTAAGCCAAAAATCAATTTATCTATTAATCGCATAAACAACTAGCCTCCCCAGAACTAAACACTTAGCTAAGTTTTTAACACTGCCTAAACTGACTATACCTTGTCACCATGTTAAATCAATAACGCAGTGAAGGGTTAACTAAGCAAAGAGTGAAAACAGCTATCCGCATATAAATTACTCTTTAAAGTCAATTGAATTTAATGCTAATGTTAATGAATTAGCATTATAGTTTACGGGTACTCAATGGTTGTTCAAAAAAAACTCTCTGTCTTTATCCTGTTATCAGCGCTGTTTTCTGCATCAAGTTTTGCCAAGATAAAGCACATAAGCCTGCATGAAATTGAGTCCTCAGGCGAGCAAGCGCTTTCGATAAAGTTGAATATTGTTGAGCAACGAGCCAAGCCCATTAAATTTACCTTAGTGAGTCAAAATGCTGAATGGCCGCTAGAATTTAAACGATTAAATGATTACATGCTGCGAATTAAAGGCAGCATGGCACTAAAACTACCTGCTAGAATCAATGTTTATGAAAAAAACAGTAGTCAATGGCTCAAGGTTAAAGAGGTCCCGTTATCAAAAGAGCGTGCGACATTAGCATCTGATAAAACAATTATCAGCAGTGCAATCAAACCCAATGACAACTTTGCTACGACAAGCATTAAAAATGATATTCCCCCCGTTGTCACCCAAACGGGTATTAACGCGCAAAAACAGCAGTGCTTATTAACCAGAAAGAATAATAATGAGACCTTGTGGAGTATTGCCAGTCGCTACAAGCTAGAGTGGAGTACTGATGTCTATAGCGCCATGATAGCCATATATCAAAGTAACTTAGCCCAGTTTAATAATCAACATATTAGCCAATTAAAAAGTGGCGCTTTACTTGTGTGCCCTAACCCACAATCCCTTGCTAAGTTAGGCGGTAAAAAACAAATGCAGCAAAAATTTAACGCTTTAAATAATCGCAAATGAAATAATGGATAAAATTCATGTTACACACGCATATAGTAATAAAATTATTGGTTATCGCTTTACTCGTTATTTCACCAGCGAGTCACAGTGAAGTTATTAGTAAAGCTGATAATGGCTTTGTTATTAACATTGAAGTACAAGTACCTGTTGATACAGAGACAGCTTATCTACAGTTTCTAAAAGTAAGTCAATGGTGGCATCCCGATCACACCTGGTTTGGCAAGTCAGAGAACTTAACCATAGACGCTAAAGTTGGCGGCTGTTTTTGTGAAATCGAAGGTGATAAGCAAGCACTTCACATGTTAGTCACTTATGTAGAGCCTAATAAAGAAGTACGTATGACAGGTGGTCTAGGTCCATTACAAATGCTGGGAGTGCATGGCGGTATGGCGTGGAAATTTACCCATATTGATGCAGATAAAACCAAAATAAGCTTTCAATATCAGGTGACTGGCTATGTAGAGGGCGGGTTAGATAAACTCGCCGATATAGTCAATAAGGTGCAAGCGCTACAAATCAATCGTTTGCAAGAAAAGCTTAGCCTTTAACTCCAATATTAATCAGCGAAAATAAGCCCTGCTATACTAAATCTTGATGTTAAGGAGGGACAAAATATGAAAGCTGTTGTCAGCTTTGCGCTAATAACTTATCTACTCACACCGCAGCTGGTTTGTGCAAAAAAAACTATTTCCATAGGCACTAGTGAAGCGCCACCACACACAATTAATGGCAAAAATAAGGGCATTGATTTAGATATCACCGCCCTTGTTTTAAATAAATTAGGCTATCAGGTCAACTTTCATTTTTTCGGCTTAGCACGCTCAGCTATTGAAGTGCACGCAGGCAGGTTAGATGCAACAACCCCTATTTTTTGGCAAGAAGACAAGCCAGGGATCTATAGTTCTAATGCCATTATTAACTATTTACCTACTGTTTTTTCTTTGGCTAAAAATGAATTTTCGCCAAAAAGTCTGACAGATTTGGCAGGTCACTCCATTATCACCTTTCAAGGGGCAAAAGGTTATTTCGGCGAAGAGTTCGTTATGCTTTCACAACAAAGTCATTACCATGAAGTGAACGATATGAGTGTCATTCCCCAGTTACTTTATAAAGAGCGTTTTGATTATGCCGTTTTAGATAAATACGTTTTTTATTACTTCTATTTTCAATCAAGCGAAGACAAGAGAAATGATATTTTTGACGAGTTTAATTTGATTCCACAAGTACCTTCAAGCGTCGCTTTTCATGATAAGCAACTACGTGATGAATTCAATGACATGCTAAAGCAAGTCAAAACCACTGAAGAATACCAAGCCATTATCAAGCGTTACTTTAACCGCACTCAGCCATAATTATTGTCGACAGCGCGTATGACCTATTTATTAGTTGCATAGCAAAAAACCACTTTTGCGCCATCCACTGTTATTTTTTGCCGCCTGCTATTGCACATCCAAGCTCTTGTGCTTTAACTTCTCGGCATTAGCTTCCCAATTCTGGCCATCAAAGGCGACAACCTTAACTGACTTAGGCTTTTCATCTAAACAGCGCAGATTAATATCGACACCATCAGGATTAGAGCGGGGAATATAAAAAGGCTTACAACCGCAGACCTTACAAAAGGTATGCTTAGCTACCTTACTATTGAAACTATAGGTGGTCAGACTGTCTTCACCAGTTAATAAGGTAAATTTCGATTTAGGTACAATTAAATGTAAAAAGCCAACTTTGCTGCAAATAGAGCAATTACAGTCTTCCACCTCTATCTCTTCTGGACATTCCACGCTAAAGGTTACTGCTTGACAATGACAACTGCCTAAATATTTCATAACACCGCCTTATACCAAATTGATTTAATTATCTTGGTATTTAACTTACCATCAAAATCAAACTGGCTGAATTAAAAACTTTGGCCCAAATAGTCAAACTAAAAAAGCCGATAGCAAGGTTATTTTACTATCGGCTTATTAAGCTCTGCGGGTTATTCCCTACGAATTATTCAATCTTAGCGGTTAAACTTCGCTGGCACGTAAGGTAAACGCTTTCTTACTAATACCGGCTCGCCATCAACCTCAGCAACAACGCTCACTTCATACCAAGCATCATGCTCTAACTCTTTTTCTGTCACGTTAAATTTATGATTAAAAGCTAACTCTTGATACGGCTTAATTGAAAACTTCTCACTTGCGCTTTCTTTTTTGCCACTATGGTATAAATCAATCGTTATCTCACCTTGGGTTTTACCTGCAAATGGCCCATGCAACATGGCATTTACGGTAAAGTTGTCGTCTTGATAACTGCCATCAATACTGGCTAGCTGATAGCCATTATACTTTTTGGTTTTTTGCTCAATTTGCTGAGTTATAGCTTGTTTATGCCACTGGTAATTAAGGCGAGTAGAAACCATTTTACCTTTCGCTAATAAGCTTTCTGGTACCAATACTGTTTGCTTTTCACCAGCCTTAATCGCCACAGAAGTTTCAGCTGATTGCGTACCTGCAACAGTAAAGCTCACCTTAGCTTGTACATCTTCTTGGCTGTGGTTGGTAATAATAGCGTATTGCTTCAACGCTTTAGTGCTTGCGCCTAACCAATCTACTTGCAACTGAACACCAGATAACTCAACAAGTGCGTTATTAAGCTTGGCACCATCTGCCGCAAGTTTTGCCATACTTGCCACAACCGCTTTAATTTCGCTATCTGCCGTTTTAGGGCTTAATGCCGCTTTATTTAAGCGATTAAAAGCATCACGCCATGACTGTGGCGTTTGCTTGCCCGCCTTCCAATTTGCACGAGCAAAACGTTGTGCTAGCTTATCACCTTTAAAGCCCCAAGCATTGGCTGCGGTTTGCTGCGAGTAATCTGCTTTATTTGGATTTAAATCTCGTCCATCGTCAATATATGGCGTTATACCATGTTGATTATCTGATGAAACCAAGCCAAAGTTACGATTAACTAAAGCATCATACTGCTCAGGCGAAATTGGCTCTTTCACTACAAAAGTTTTCGCATCATCAGCTTTTACTGTGATCACTAACTGCTGCTTGGTTATGGTGATAGAAACCCCTAACTCAGGCTCTGCTTGTTTAGCTAAACTTGCGCTAATATCGCTTGGTAAATCAACCACACGCTTTTCACCGTTTAAGTTGCGTGCATCAATAATTAAGCTACTAGCAGCGCTTACTTCAATACGTAGCTGCTCATCTAAGTCAGTGTTAGCACCTTTCCAGCCTCGGTAGTCTTTTGCTTTTGCTTGACTGTTCTCTTGTGTAGATTTCACACCTAACGACATGCCTAATTTACCTTGAGCTAAACTCGCTTTTTTATAAGTAAGCAAGTAGGCAAGTGTTGGCTGTTCGACACCACGCTTAGCGGGTAATAATAAATCGCTAGCATCAGGCGATGGGAAATCTATCATAAATGGACGGTAGCTTGGCTGCTCTGCCGGTGTCATAGTAAAGCCAACACGCTGCGGCGCATAGTCATAATTTGACTTACGCTTATAAAACATATTGCCATCCATTTCCCACTGACCACGACTTGCAACCACATGGGTTTCATCGATATCAGCGACCCAAGCGGCAAAGTTTCTCTCTAACTCAGCCCAATCAGGTACAACAGCTTGCAAAACTTCAAGCGACTTGGCTCTGCTATCGGTTTGTAAACGCATAATTTCCTGATGATAAACTTTCATATATTGAGAGTACTCAGGGTTGTTATACATAAACTGGGTAAAGAGCACATTTAAACCACGGTCAAAACGTTTACGGTTGTGAATATCGACGATAGTAGGTTGTTGATATTTTTTATATGAGGCCAGTCCCCAGCTCATCATGTCAAAAATAGGCACATCATGACCAAATACGGTTAACTGCTTTTTCTTGCTATTAAAGTTATGGTTTGCGGCAGAATCACCCAAACCTTCACCATGCCATGAAGGTGTCCAAGGGTAATTACCTAGTGCCATTTGATAAGAATGCATGGTTTCATGAATCGCAATATAACGTTGATGCTGCGGACGCTCTGTTGGGAAACTATAACCTACCCAGTTATAGTACATGGCTTCGCCACCAGCGGTATGGTGAATACCGCGATTAAAGCCATCATCAAACATGGCAGTGCGCAACTTATCATTACTGGTGGCATAGGTTGAAGCAATACGCTGCTGATCAATATTTGCCGGCTCCATACCAAAATATTCAACATAATATGGGTAGGACAGCTCTAGCAACTCTAAAAAGAATTTTGCTCGCTCTGCTGGATAGTCTGTTTTTAAAGCAAAGTGTTTACTTACATACCAGTCAAAACCTTCGGTATTATCAACTTTGCCATCACTAAAAGTGAACGGGATTTGTTTGCCTACATAAGCAACATCAATATGGTTCACCGTAGAAACCCGAGCATTGGTTACTACATCAGCCACCATGTCAGTAGGTGCAGGAATAGCTTGCACTCTTGTTAAGTCTTGTTGCATTACTGCAACTGAATTATTAACCGCTGTACTTTGAGATGTGCTTGGTGTACTGGTTTGCGCACACGCTCCAAGCAGCACCAAAGTAGATAATAAACTTAATTTAAACTTCATAGCTAGCCTTCAAAATTGAATAACAAAGCTTCAAAAAATACAATATACACTTCAATTAAGCAATATTAATTGTAACTCAGGTGTACTTTGCTGCTCTGGTCATAATAATTGTCTTATCTCATTTTTTCTCGCCAGCAAATGCGATTTTAACTCTGCAACGGCTCTATCTGTTTTTCGTTCAAGACAATATTGTAAAACTTTACTATTGACTGCCACTTTATCGCCATGAAACTTTGAGTAATAAAGTCGACTATAACGCTCAGTTTTACGCCTTAACGAATTGAGAATTTTTTGGGTTTCAGGACGTTCGCTGCCAGAATACAAACAATCGTAATATTGCGTAGATAGCTCGCTCCAATCATTGACATTATCGGCGTCTTTCAGCTTGTTTAGGATATCTTTTGCTTCATTAAGCTTACTTTCAGATAAATTGACAATAGAGTTAGCCAAAAGATCGGACTCAAGTAGCATTTTTACCGAGAACAACTCATCAACATGGGCTGAATCGACTATTTTAGCAATCGCACCTCGATTAGATTCCATGGTGATAAAGTCCTCGCCTTTTAATAGCAAAAGTGCTTCTCGTACAGGGTTTCTACTGATGTTAAATTCATTGGCTATTTTATCCAAATTAATCCTTTGCCCAGGCTTAATTTCACCGCAAATAATCTTCTCTCTTAGTTGCTCAACGACAAGCTGAGCAATGGTCTTATGTTTAATTTTATTCATTTTAATTAACATACCTCTCAATATTTTCTGCTAGTAAGCTAGGTAATACCAAGTGAAATAATACTTACCACTAGCATCGGCTAACCTAAACCTTGGCTAACCTGATCAAGATAGAATGTAATATAAGTTAAAAATAACTGTAAGAGCCTGAAAAGTTCATAAATGAAGTCACAAAGAATCATTTAGAAAAGCAGATGATTCCTCTTCATCAGTCACCTTTTCAACGTATTGAATAAAAAGGATAAATCAAAAAAAAACAACCAACACCCCATAGGAAAAACACAGAAATCAACTGACCTAATTGATAATAAATGATCAATTATTATTGCTAAAATAACGCCTCGAAAAAAAGTGAGCCGCGTATCAACTCAATCGCTTTAAACACAGGCTTTATTTTGATTAATTGATAAGTAATAACGAGCTATTATTATCAACCGACTCTATCAAATAAAGGTATTTTTCATCATCACTGAGGACAATATTGGGGTAGTTGTCTTTACTTTTAACCACATAGCTTGTGCTTTCATCGGCAAAGCGATAGTAGTAAATCGCATTTTGCGTCACTGCGACTCTATCCATGTAGTATATACCTTGCGACGTTACAACAAAATCATTCACCGAGTAACGATTATTTATATGCGTTCGATCTATAATTTTACGCTCCTCACCTGTAGTTTTATCAACAGCGTAAATATCATAACCAGGCTCTTTCGAATAATAAAAATTGCCCTTATTATCTTGATGAATACTATTGGCAGACTTTAGTTTAGCTAGCTTGGTTAAAGGGTAACCACTCGCGCCAATTTTTACCGCACTTGGCTCTCCTTGCTTAAACCCAGGGATAAATAACTGCGTTGCATCATTAGAAAAACGGGCGGCATAAAGGTTTTCATTATCAGGACACAAAGGCGTATCTTTACCATCAACAATACTAATCAAGCGACAACTGTTGTTGATTGATAACAGTGCGGATTCTGAGGCACTATGCCAGTCAATACTTAGCGGATAGCGATATTCAGGCTTTTCATTAAATGCCTCTAATTTACTGGCCTGCCCTTGCTTATACTTCCATAATTCAACATGAAAATTTGGCTTGATAGAAGCAAACAACAAGCCATCATTATCAATGCCAGCAATAGAGCGAATTGACATATTATTATTAACCACCACTTCTGAGCTACCATCACCACCCGTTATAGGGTTATTAATACGAATAATTTGGGTTGTTAAAGACGATAGCCCCCAATCTTGCTGCATAATAAATTGTTGTTTATTAGGAACTTTCAAAGGCCAATAACCTAAATGCTTTTGTGTGGATATTCTTGTTAGCTGTTTATTAACTATGTTGTAGCTAGACAAGAAACCTTGTTGGTCAACAAAATAAACCTCACTACTGTCATCAGAAAAACTAACATTAATATTGTTTTCGCTACTTTCAACGGATGTTTCTAGTAAAGACTTGGCCTGTAAGTCATACAAGAAGAGACTAAAACCATTACTGGATTTTGCCCGCATAATCGCAAGCCACTGCTTATTTGGTGAAGCCATCACGGCAAAGTCTCCCGAGCTATTTAGCGGCGGAGAGGTCACTTGTTCAGAGCGATCTAATGCTAGGTTATATTGATACACCCTTAGCGGAGCATTATCAGCTTGCTGAGCGGTATAAAAGAACTGACTGTTATCAAGCCAAGTAATCGCTGGCGATAAGTTATTATCGTCAAGGGGAATGATCAATTTAGCCTTGCTTGCGGTTAACCGCTGTGGGTTAAAGTCTGCGATATAAATCCCGTAGTCATTGGTATAACGAATAAAGGCAATATAACGCTTGTTAGGCGAGATACTGACAAAGTTATCGTTTGACTTTTCTTCAGGAAAAACTTTTTGCGCATCTGAACTAGAGTTAAGCATTTTGGCATAAAGTTGCCATGGCGAATCTCTATTAACTCGATTTGAATAAATTAAAATTTCGCCATCTTCAGATATAGCTGGGCTTTGCTCCCGACCTACTTGAATCGTTAAGGTTTCACTTTTGTCATACATTTTGGCGCTAGAAAATAGCATTACCAGCAAAGCTGACAATAAAGCTAAGCCTACAATTAAGCCTGATAAATAAACTAGCCTTCTGCGTTTATTCTGTATTTGACTGCTAGGCACTTTAACAGCACTTGATGTGGCGTTTAGCAAGGCATCAGCTTGATTGCTAGGCAAAGTTTCAGATTCTTGCCCTTGTTCTTCTTGGCTTTCATCTAACCAAAGCGCAGCGGTAACTAAGCGATAGCCACCTTTACTGCCAGTTACCGTATGGAAGAATTTAGTTTCGCTATCCAGCTTAGCTAAGGTTTGCCGCAAACTATAAATATGGTTATTAATCGTATGGTTAGATGCAGTCGGGTTTTGCCAAACCTCCTCTCGTAAGCTATCTCTGCTAACAACTTGATCATTGTGCGCTGCAAAGTAACAAAGTACTTTCATCGCCATCGATTTAATTTCTATGGTTTTGCCATCACAACTAATTTCATCTGTGGCTGGATGAACGGTAATATTGGCTAACTTAAATGGCTGTTGATTATCGTGCATACTAAAGCGTTCTATTTATCGTTTTGGTTTGAGCAGCATTCATTTCACATTCTCATTTTGACAAAATATTGTCAATTACCCCTATGAGCAAAAAAAAAAGCACAAACCCTAAGATGCTTGTGCTTTGATTAAAAATTAACAAGTTAATTTCTTAATGGTGAATTAAAACTCGTATGAGAAACCGCCATAGAAGTAACGTCCCATAGAGTCATACTGTGCTCGCCCGTATGAGGTTTCAGGGTGATTGAAGTAGTTTTTATCAAAGACATTACTGATACCAAAATACACATTAGTGTTATCATTTACATCATAAGCAATTCGGGCATCATGCATAATTGAATGTGGTGCGAATGGCTTATCATACAGATCATAGGTTCCGTATTCAGATACTTGGAAACCATCGGCATAGTTGGTTGTCCAGTAAACCTCTAAATCTTCATAAGTATACGTTGTTACCAAACGAGCCTTAAGCTCAACATTGCGATAACCTATACCTGTCACGTCATGGATACTATCTTCATCTGAATCTCGATAGGTCGAATCTAAAAGCTTCGTTACATTAAAAGCAAAGTCAATCTCACCAAACTTATCTAACCCCTGTAAATAAGAAACCTCTATATCTATCCCTTTTATATGCACGTATGCTTGGTTAACCGTGGTATTTAGAACATCAACAATATTACCGTCACTGCCTCGCGTAACTAAAGGGCAATACACACTATTATTGATGTCCTCTTCTTTAGAGCACTTATCTAACGTGTTTTGAATACCAGCACTGCCCATGGCATCTTCCAATTCGATGTCATAATAATCTACAGTAAAAGATAAATTATCAACAAAACTAGGTGTATATACGATACCTGCAGTCAAAGTATCTCCACTTTCAGGCTTCAAATAGCTATTACCTGTAGTGGTTACATCAACACCAGCATTTACACGCGCTAGAGAATCAAAGTTTTCTGGGTCATCAATGCCCCATGCCTGACAGTTAGCTATAACTTGTGCTTTGTGTTCTGCCGGCGTATTCATTATCTGAACTTGGTCACAAGGATCCAATTTACCAGACGAAAAACCCGTTCGAACCGCTGAAAATTGCTCGCTCAACTGAGGCGCTCGAATTGTATGAGCCAATGTTGAGCGCATAGCCAAGCCATCAATAATGCTCCATGTTGCACCTAACTTCCAAGTTTTATGGGTGCCAGCATAGGTGTAACTTGAAATACGGCCTGCGGCACTTAACAATAATTCATCAATTAAAAAGACATCTGATATAATAGGAGCTTCCACTTCTAAAAACATTTCTTGAATTGTTTTTGCCGCTTTCCACGGATGTTTTTCCGTATCAGCAATGCCACTTTGCCAGGTTTCATCCACTTCCATATCTATTGATTCGCGACGAATGTCAATCCCCGCAGCAAACAATAAGCCGCCAGCAGGTAAATCCATAAGATCACCACTTGTAGAAGCTGAAAATGTACTCTGTTCCGTAGTAATTTGACTCCCAAATGGATCAAGCGTGATATAGTCAAGCGCCTCTTGTGACATAGATACCAATGGGTGGCTGCTAGGACAATCAAAGACATCTACACCACAATATTGACCATCATCATTGGTAACAGAGTCATGACCATCACTGAATCGATATTTATTTGTGTAGTTACTTAGTACTGTATCATGGTTAGTTTTACCACTTGAAACATATAGATCCCAGCTCCAGCCATTTGAAAATTCACCAGTTAGTGTGCTGGTAAAGGCTAATAAATCGCGTTCAACATCACTGGTACGTGGGCCTAACTCATTTAAGCCAATCGAGGTGACAAAATAGCCGCTATCTTGTGCGAGCAAATCTTGTATATGCTGCGGTCTTGCTATGCTGGCATCAAAATCACCATCATTTAGCCAGCCACTCCAATAGTTAAACTCTGATGAAATTTGGTTTTGACTCTCTACCTTGGTATAGCGAAAATCAGCTGAAAAATGAATATCATCGGTTAACTCATAATTTACTAAAGTATAAAACGTTGCACGTTCATAAGGGCTATTTACCTTGTTATAACGGTTAATATGCCAACCAGTAGCATTGTCACTTTCTTGTAAATAAAAAGGTGAGCGCCAGTCGTCCCAGTTATACATATATACTGATTCATTACCGGTAACATTATAGAAGTTTGTGTTACCAGTATCAGCGTCATAAACCCCCATCATTTGGCCATGTACATTATAATCCGGCCAAGCTAAATTATAGCCAGCAATTTTATTGGGGATGCCGTCATCAGGATCACTGGTATTATCGGGATTATTCAGCCAAGATGTTTGCTCGCCTGAGCCTGGGCGATTCATTAAGCTGGCGCCTTTCTCATCAAAATAATCTAATGAGAAAACCACATTACCTTTATCATTATTAAAGTTGTGGCCTGTGGTAATAGTAAATGAAGCCGCTTCACCATCACCTAAATCCGACTCGCCATACTGAGCAGAAACACGTGTGCCTTCATACTCTTTTTTCATAATAAAGTTAACAACACCAGCTACCGCATCAGCACCATAAGTAGCCGCAGCACCACCGGTAAGTACGTCAATTCTGTCTATTAAATCTACTGGTATATACCCTGTATCAGTTGCCATAAAGCCATTATCATAAGTTGACTGAACAACTCGACGACCATTTACAAGAACAAGTGTTCTATCTGTACCAAGGTTACGTAAATTAACTAGATTTAAGCCAGCATTACCAAAGCTTGAGTTACCTTGAGAACTATCAAAACCCATTGCAAACTGCGGTAATTGAGTAAGTAATTCATTTGCATTTAAAATACCCGAAGATTTAATAGCTTCAGAGCCAATAGATACTACAGGTGACGGCGTTTGCGTGTTAATGCGAGCAATGCGAGAGCCGGTAACTTCAATACGTTCAACATCGGCAGAGTCATTTTGTGTTACTTCCTCTGCCAATGTATGAGTTGAAGACAATGCTGCTATAAGCGCTAAAGCAACAGGCGATGTTGTAAATCTCATTTATTATTCTCCAATATATGTCTCATGCAAACTTAGAGGCGGTGCTAAGCGTTCTGGAATTCCCTTTCGCTTTATTTAGACTTTTCGCCTTTTTCTAAGTCACATTCGTTGCAAAAATGTCTAGTTACCTTGGCAAAGTGCCCCATAGCTAACTGCAATTTATTTGTCGTTATAATTAGCTAGCCTGCCAAGGTGCATACAATATATGGCTGTACAGCATTTTCTGTAAACACCCGTAAAATGGGCGTTTCAGGCGATAATCTAGGCCAAATGATTTTTTAAATAGACATTCAGCCTTACCGACTGATGATTCTGAAAGCAGTGATTCTTATAGTGAAAAGAAGTAAGTTTTGAAGAAGTAAGATTGCAAAGTAGACAATGACAAAATAACTAGCCTTTGCGGACAAATAGCAGTCAGTTGATATTTTATTTGATAAAAAATGATGACAAGTTATCAGCAAAGTTTGCTGAACTGATAAATTAGTCTACCTCGTAGTGTTAATTAGCAGCTTTGTGAGTATTTAATTGCCAACACAACAAGGCAATTGTTAGCACAACAGGACAAAAAAACGAGTTATAGGGTAATTACCTATAACTCGTTTTAGCATCAAGCATCAGCTAAGCACTAAATTAAACTAGATAGCAAAGCAGTACCTAGATAGCCTTTATAGCGTTATTAAAACGCTCACTGTTAACTAGGCTATTGCGACTCTTGCAGCGTTTTTAAATTATTTAACCCTGTTTGTAAGTCATCGCCAATAATTTGTTCGAAGTCCATAAATAGCATCATCAAATTCATCGGGTAATCTAAATGACCACTAAAGCCCCATTTCACTTTGGTTTGATTTGCAGAAATCCCCTCAGTGGTCATATAGGCTGGCTCAGTTGCTTGAAAAGGTTTTAGAAAACGCAATTGAAAATCAACCCTTTTACCCTCAACAATCGCCATGATTTCTTGCTCACCACTACCCACCTCTTCATTATCTGACTGCCAAGCAGAAACAAAGCCAACCGTGCCATCAACACCGCGATATGATTTTTTCATATCAGGATCCATCAAGGCCCACTTACTATAGTTATCTTGATTCTTTAAGTGTTTTACATAAGCAAAAACCTTATCCACTGGTTGCTTGATAATCACCTCACGTTCAACGTCATAACTATCTTTAACAAATAATGCTGCCACCAAAGGTAATAACAAGATAATAAACAGTGTTAGTGCAATTTTCTTAAGCATTACTTTCCCTTACTTTATAGAAATTTATTTTTACCTTAGTTCATTCTGGTAGAGCAATTCAAAGTTTGCAATATCAAAATCATTTTCTGCATTTACCGAAGCATTAATTGCCAGCCAATAATCAGGCTGAGCTAGCACCCACAGCAAAGGTCTTAATCCGCCTAAGCATCAACTTTGCCGGCACTCACAGCATTATTAGCAAAAAATCAGTTAAATCACCGAGAAAATAAGGTGATTTATCGTAACTTGATTGACTTTTGCTGGTTCTTCTAGATGATAGGCAGGTTATATGTAACAAATTAGCAACAAGGCCTTAACAAAGGCATAAACAGTTAGCTAATTTGCCAACACACCCAGGGAGTAACCAATGAAAAAATCTTTAATTGCCGTAGCGCTAGCAACTAGCCTACTTAGCGCTTGTGGCACCTCAACTACACAGCAAGACACCAGTAGTACTGAAGTTAAACAAAGTGCTGGCAAAGCAGAGCTAGGCAGCTTTGGTGTTGACTTAAGCGCGCGTAACGAAGCGATTAAACCAGGCGATGACTTCTTTATGTATGCGAGCGGCACATGGTACGACAACTTTGTTATGCCAGCAGATAAAACTCGTTACGGTGCATTCACAGGCTTGGCAGAGCGTAGTGAAAAACAAGTAAAAGAAATTATCGACGACATCACTAGTCGTAAAGACTTAAACGAAGAAGAGCAACTAATCGCTGATTTTTACCACGCCTACATGGACACTGATACCATTAACAAGCTAGGTATCAAGCCAATTCAAAGCACTTTAGATGAGATCAGTGCCATTAAAAATACTGATGATTTAACCAAAGTATTTGGCGGTGCTTGGTTAACAAGTGCCCGCTCACCTATTGGTGGCTACATGTGGTTTAACCGTTTAGATCCAAACCAATACGAAATGTCATTAGGTGCTGGCGGCTTAGGTTTACCAGATAGATCTTACTATCTAGAAGATAGCGAGCGTTTTGCTAAAACACGCGACGCTTACGTTGCCCATATCAGCAAAATGTTAACCTTTGCTGGTATTGAAAATGCTGACAAACGTGCCCAAGCCATTTTAGATTTAGAAACAAAAATTGCTCAAGGTCACTGGCCACGTGAAAAGCGTCGTAATCGTGATTTAACTTTAAACCAAGTTAAGCGCACTGAGCTAAGTAAAGAATACCCAGGCTTTAACTGGGATCTGTACTTTGCGCAATCTGGTCATAAAGTACCGCAATTAAATATTTTACAGCCAGAGCCTGTAAAAGCGATGATTTCCCTGATAAATTCTGAAGACTTAAGCGTATGGCAAGATTACTTAACCTTCCATACTATTTCAGGTAATGCTGGCTTATTATCAGAAGAAATCTACGCCGCTAATTTTGAATTTTTCGGTAAAGAGCTAAACGGCCAGCAAGAGCCTCGCCCACGTTGGAAGCGTGCTATTAGTCAAATGTCAGGCACGGAATCACTAGGCTTTGCCATTGGTAAAGTATATGTGGCTCGTTACTTCCCTGAAAGCTCGAAAAAGCAAATGTCTGAGCTGGTTGAAAACTTACGTACTGCTCTAGGTCAGCGTATTGATAATTTAGATTGGATGGGTGAAGAAACCAAAGTTAACGCTCATGCCAAGCTTGCTGCCTTTAACCCGAAAATTGGTTACCCTGATGTATGGCAAGAATATGATGGTTTGAACATTTCCAAAAAAGACCTTGTTGGTAATGTGCAAAACTTACGTAAATTCTTTAATGATGACAGCGTCGCTAAAGAGCTAGAAAAAACTGATCGCAACCGTTGGGGTATGACGCCACAACGCGTGAATGCCTATTACAACAGCTCATTTAACGAGATTGTTTTCCCAGCAGCCATTTTACAACCACCATTTTTTGATCCTAACGCCGATCCAGCCGTGAACTATGGCGGCATTGGCGCGGTTATCGGTCATGAAATGGGTCACGGTTTTGACGATCAAGGTTCAAAATCAGATGCCAATGGTATTCAACGTAACTGGTGGACAGACCAAGATAGAGCAGCCTTTGAAGCCAAAGCTGATCGTTTAGCCGGGCAATACAGCAAGTACGAACCAATTCCTGATAACTTTGTTAATGGTCGCAACAGCTTAGGTGAGAACATTGGTGATGTTGGTGGTTTAGCTATGGCATACCATGCCTATAAGCTAAGCCTAAATGGTAAAGAAGCGCCTATTATTGATGGTTTAACGGGTGATCAACGTTTCTTCTTAGCATGGGCACAGGTATGGAAAGAAAAACGTACTGAAAAAAGTATGTTAAACCAATTACGTGCAGGTACTCATGCACCGGGTAGATTCCGTGCGTTAGCGCCAAGAAACCACGACGCTTGGTACAAGGCCTTCAACGTACAGCCGGGTGATAAGCTTTACTTACCAGAAGATCAACGCGTACGCATTTGGTAATTATCAAAGCGATATAAGAGCATTAAACATGCCAGCCAATTGACTGGCATTTTTTTTATCCCACTGCCGATATTAACTAATACCTACTAGCATATAACGCTGACAACTGCGCATATAAGTCATGGTCAATACCAACAGGATAATTGATATGGCTTAACAAAACGGAGGGAGTTTATAGATTTTAATCAGAGTATTGACTACATTTAGCCATATATACATGCGACTTATTTAAACTCAGCTTTGCATAAGAAACAACCTATAAATCAGTAAAAATAGCAGCTATAAGCACATAGCGTATGTGAAGCTGAAGTTATATAATCGCCGCTTTATATTTAGATAATCATAGCTAAGCAGCCTAGCTCGCACACTGGTAATGAAACATAACTGATGTTAATTAAATCAAACAAGCTTTTTGCCAAATTCACCACTTCCTGCCTAACCCTTGTATGTCTGCTATATACACACAGCATTTATGCCAAAGAGTTTTTAATCGCAGTAGGTTTGACTAAACCCCCTTATGTTATACAAGAAACCAATAAAGGCTTTGAATTAGAGTTAATTATCGCGATATGCAAAAGAATGCAAAAGCAATGTCGATTCGTACATACTGAATTTGGTCACTCCGTAAAAATGCTACAGGTTGAACAAATTGATGCGGTTATGACGGCAAGCAAGCAAGTATTTTCAGGTCAGGCACATTTATCAACCTCTTATATTACCTACCAAAATGTCGCGATTAGCCTTAAAGAGCGAAATCTAGATATTCAATCAATCGCCGACTTAGGTAAGCTCTCCATCGCTTCCTTTCAAAGTGCTCATAAAGTGCTAGGTAAGGAATTTGCTCAAGCGGCGCAAGACTCCCCTATGTATTTGCAGATAGCCATACAAAAACAACAGCCTTTGCTATTACTTAAAAAGCGAGTCGATGTGATTGTTATTGATATCAATATTTTTAAATATCTTATTAAAAGCATGGCATTAGGTGATATTGAAAGCCAATTTAACATCCACCCTGTTTTTCCTCCATCAAAATATCACGTGGCCTTTAAAGACGAGCAACTTAAAGATGCCTTTAATGCTGCATTCGAAATTTTCCAATACAGTAAGGAGTATCAAAAACTTAAAGTGAAATATGATTTTCATTAGTCAACAAAGATAAACGCGCCCTAGACTAATTTCACCAAATATCAAGTTAGTATTGCTTAATTAACCACCAAGTTGTTGACTATAGTCAATAACTTCTCTTGTGACCTTGTGACATGCTTGCAGTGAGCTGCAAAAGGAAGTCAACATGGGATCTAATATTGAGCAAACAGATTTTTCTCAACATGATTACGCCTGTTTTCAAGGTAAATTGTTTGAGCAATTAGAACAACTCAAAGACATCATAGCAACACCTAGCTTTGGTCAGCAGCCGTTAAAAATTGGTGCCGAATTAGAAATGTACCTAGTAGATGAACTCGGTAGCCCAACACTCAATAACATCGCCTTATTACAACAACTTAACGATGAGCAATTCCAGCCCGAGCTTAATCGATACAACATTGAGCTTAACTTATCACCTGTTGATATTGCTGGCTCGCCATTTAGCCAGATTCGACAAGAGATCTTAAGCAAAACCAAGTACCTTGAAGATACTGCCAGCAAGTTAAACACTAACATAGTGCCCATAGGTATTTTACCGACCCTGAAACAGCAACATTTAAATGTTGATAACATGACAGATATTGCCAGATATCACTGTCTATCCAAACACCTTTATCAACAACGCGGCGAAAACTTCAAAGTTAACATTAACGGTGACAAGCCACTATCGATCGACTTTACCGATATCTGTGCTGAAGGGGCTAATACTTCCTTTCAAGTGCACCTTATGACTAAGCCAGAGCAACTCACCCAGGTATTTAATGCCGCGCAACTAACCTTGCCTTTTGTTACCGCAGTGACAGGCAATTCAGGCATTTTTTTAGGGCATTCGTTGTGGGATGAAACCCGTATTGCCTTGTTTAAACAATCTTTAGATATTCGCTTACATGATCAACACCAATGGCAACAACCAACACGAGTCAACTTTGGTCACGGCTGGCTAAGACAAAGTATTTGGGAGTTTTTTGCCGAAGCCGTTGCACTACATCCGCCATTAATCCCTTATTGCAAGCAGCACAAACAAGATGACTTACCCTCATTGCAAGAGCTAAGCATGCACTTAGGTGCTATTTGGCCATGGCACAGGCCAGTGTACTCCTCTGAAGGCAATGGTCATATTCGTATCGAGTTTAGGGCTATTCCTGCCGGACCAACAAGCTTAGATATGCTGGCAAATGCCGCTTTTGCCATCGGCTTAGCTATGGGCTTGCAAGAGCAAGTAGATGAAATGATCGCCTATATCCCTTTTCGCTTTGCTGAATATAACTTCTATCGCGCTGCTCAGCATGGCCTTAACGCTAAAATCCTTTGGCCAAGTGACAACAAGTATCAACCTGTTGAAACTAACATAAAGCCAGTGATTGCATCACTTTTACCTGTAGCCAAGCAAGGGCTGCTAGCTTTGGGCGTATGCGAGGATGAAGCAGATAAATACCTTAATATTATTCACCAGCGCCTTGAGCAAAATATCACTGGCGCTATTTGGCAAAAAAATACCCTAAAACATTTCGAGCGCTCAATGAGCACAGCTAAGGCTTGCCAAAAGCTGGTATCAGAATATTTAACAAATAGTCGTAGCTGTCAACCCGTCGCCACTTGGGAAAGATTATGGAAATAAATTACCACGAGATATCTTACCTTAAAGATCCTAAGCCACTCACGCTTAAGGCAGATTATCAACAATTTCTCTTGTCATTAACCGGTGTTACTGTAATTGATATTACCGGCGTAGATACAAATAAATACCGCGTTATTACCACCTTACTTCATGGTAATGAGCCATCAGGCTTAATCGCGATTCACCGTTGGCTCACAAGCGAGCACGAGTTAAGCAAGCCTAGCACCAACTTACGCTTTATTATCTGCTCAGTTGAAGCGGCCAGCTTAGCGCCCATGTTTACGCACAGGTACTTGCCTGAAGGCGTCGATATTAATCGTTGTTTTGGTCAAGCAAATAAACAGGGCTACTATATACGCGCCCAGCTTATTGAAAAAGCCATTAGCGAGGTATCGCCAGAGCTAGTGGTAGATTTACACAACACCTCAGGCTCTGGCCCGGCATTTGGCGTAAGCACTCATATGGACTCCTTAGGATTATCACTTGCCGGATTATTCTGTGACACGGTAATTTTATCAGGCATTACCTTAGGGGCATTAATGGAGCAAAACTTTAACTGCCCCGTTTTAACGATAGAATGTGGCGGCGCCTTTGATGAGCAAGCTCACCAAGTAGCCTATCAAGGTATATCTTCATTGGCTAATAAGGCATGTATTCTCAATAGTCGTCATCATGCCCCTGTTGAAATTGTTTACAGCCCAATGCGATTGACACTAAATCATGGCGTGGAGTTATCTTTTGCTCAACACGATGAAGGCAACCAAGGGGTGACCTTAATCGAAAATATAGAGCAGTTCAATTTTGGTAGTATTCATAAAGGGCAAATTTTTGCATGGTTAGACAATCAAGGTTTGGCTAACTTAACACTAAAAAATGATGCCGGTGAAAATGTCATAAATGAGTACTTTTATTTAAGCGGTAATCGACTACTTTGTGCAAAACACTTTCGCATATTTATGGCAACCACCAATGTAGACATAGCGAAAACTGATTGCTTATTCTACATAGTAGATTTACCAAACAGCGACCCTCATTAACGAACCCTAGGTAGTAACACAGTAAATTGAGCACCCTGTAGTTGTTTTGATTCGCTTATCTCTAAACGACCTTGGTGCCATTGTATAACACGATTAACTATGGCTAAGCCCATACCGTAGCCCTTAATTTTTTGCTCGCTATCCTTACCACGAATAAAGGGTTTAATTATCTTTTCCCGCTGCTCTGGTGCAATGCCTGGGCCATCATCTTCGACACTAAGCTGCACATAATCATCCGCCTCAGATAGTGTTACTCGGATATTTCCCTGACAATACTGATATGCGTTTTGCAATAAATTACTCACTAACACCATCAAGTAGGATAAATCACCATAAACTTGCGCAATGTTTTTCGGGTGAATAAATTGTAAATCAACATCATCTTGGCTTTTGTTATCAATGCAATTTTTAACTAACGCCGGCAACTCTACAGGTGCTTTATTAAGCGTGATCAAGGTTTGATCTAATCTTGCGTAGCTTAGTAGCATTTCGACTAGCTCAACCATTTCATCGACATTATCGCTTATGCGCTGTTCAAAGCGCTTTCTCAGTACGGGATCATCTTCTTCTTGAATTGTGTCGATACCAAAACGAATTCTGGCTAACGGCGTACGTAAATCATGAGAAACCGCGCTGCTAAGTAGCTTGATATCATTAACCAAATCATCGATGCGCTGCGCCATTCGGTTAAACTCTAATTCAATATCTCGTATGTAAGAAATAGAGCCAACCGTTATGCGCTCATCAAGCTTGCCCTCACCAAATGCTTTTGCCGACTGCCTTAGCGCCATTAACCGACAAATAAGTGGATACAACCAAACTAACACCAAGAGTAATACCGCGATATAAAACAAGCTGGTAAAAATTATCGGCAACAAGACATTGTTATCATTACTGACGATTTGCGGCCTAGCGACTCGTAATATCTCATTCGAGTTAGCTAGGTAAAAATGCAATGCGATGCTTTCATCCGTTTCGAGCAATAACGCCTTACCCGATTTAACCTCAGTTAATAACGCCTGCGGCATAGGGAACTGATCAATTGGCGCTAATGTTAAGGTAAATTGCCCTTGTTGCGGCCAATGGTCAATAAGTTGTTGTCTATCCTCAACCTTTGCCAATGCTTTGGCTAACTGACTACCAAATTGCTCGATAACACTAATGCTGTCATGGTTTTCACTTGGTGTATCTTGCTGAAAATGACTGTAAATTACATCAAACATCCAGCCTAAACCTATGGTGGCAACAAGCACCACCACAACAAGAGATAAAGTTAAATTACGCATGCATGGCTCTCACAACTACGCTTTACCAAACGTCATTGGCAAATAAATAGCCTTTGCCCCAAATGGTTTTAATACGAAATGGCTCCGATGAGTCATCGTTCAACTTCTTACGCAATCTTGATATACGTAAATCAATTGAGCGGTCAAAGCCGTCATAATCAAAACCGCGAAAGTGAGCAACCAACTCTTTGCGTGATACCACCTGCCCAGCTTTTTTAGCCAAAAACACCAGCACATCAAATTCATTTGACGATAATTTTACTTGCTGACCATCTAAAGTGACGGTACGAGTTTGCTCGCTTATAACCAAGCCACTAAATTGCAATATGCCCTGTGCTTGTTCTTCCTGACCATCAGCACTAGTTGACTCAGTATCAGTGGCTTGTTGTTTGAACTTATCATGTAAACGCAGTTGTCCTCGAATACGTGCTAGCAATACGCGAGCACGCACAGGTTTAGTAATGTAATCATCTGCGCCCATTTCAAGGCCTAAAACTTCATCAATTTCTTCATCTCGGGCGGTGATCATAATAATAGGCTGAGTAAACTTATCTCGTACGGCTTTACAAACATCCATACCGTCCATGCCAGGCAGCATGCCGTCTAATAGTACAATATCAGGCTGAAGCGATAAAATTTGCTCTACCGCTTCATCACCACGATAACAGGTGGTAACCTTAAATTCACGCGCTATAAGGTAATCTGCCATCCAATCAGCTAGCGCGATATCATCTTCAACAAGTAATATATGAGCGCCAGTTTGCCCTGTCATGCACTATTCCTCTATCTCTATTATTTTTGCTTAATGGCTAATTGTTAAAATAAGCGCCACGATTTACGCGCTTGACCTTTCTTTTTATGCACCCAAGCCATTTTCACTACCGCGGTGGCTAATGTTTGTTGCTTATCTTGTCGTCTTAAAGCAAAGTCTAAATTCACTTTACTGGTAAAGGCTTGTTGAAATTCACCGCGCTTACTATTTTGCCAACAGCTGATTGCAGGCTCCTTACCAACAATATGTAGGCAATAATCCCCTGGCGTTTGCACCTGCCAAGTCAAGACAACAGAAACATAACAAGATTGCCCTTGCTTCATCGCCACACATTGATCAGGTTGCACTTGCATACTCGCCTGTATATCTGTGGCATTAGCGATAAAACTAATCAGCCACAATAAAACCATCAAGCTAATTGTTTTAATTTGAGTTAAGCCACGCTGTAACTTTGCTGTCACTTTTAAAGAGTTCATCAGGCACTCCTTAAAAGATAAAGGTTAATAGCAAGCCAGCACGATAACCGTCTTCAACGTTATCTTGGCGTTGACTAATAGCGCGTTCAGACAAAGCATTGTAACCAACATAGCCCCCAAAAACCCAATCGGTGGTCAGTGGGTACTCTACCCCAAGCTCTGCTGAGTAACTAATGCCGTCTTTGCTAGATAAGTCATCATCAAGATAGGTTTCTTGACCAAACGGTGTTACCTCTTTTGAGCGGTACTGTATACCTAAATTGGTGTAGTAATTCCAATTTCTAAACTGCCAGCTATGACTATAAGAAATCGACGCTTCAATACCATCACTGCCAATATCATTTCGACTCACAGGGGAATAAATTGCTTGTAACTGACTGTTTTCAAAAAAGCCCGTCATGCGCAAACCGGCACGCTCATCTTTATTTCTTGATTGAATCCCTTCTAAACCTTCAATGCCTCGGGTCGAATATTGATAAAATAAATCAAAAGACCAATCTTCACTGTTATAAAAATTTAACCCCCAAGATGGCAGAGAATACATACCGTGAATTCTACGAGTACTAATACCTGACGACTCCATAAATAAGCCAAGTATTTGTACCCGATAACTCATGGCAACATCAAAATCAGCATCGGTATCTTCATGCTCAGGCACAGCATAATCATCACCAACACTGCTAATAGCGCTAACATCTACATAGAAGCCATCGCGCTTATTACGAAATCGATACGAATGAGAGTGTTCTTCTTCATCATTATCGGCACACACTTTTTCGCAGTCTGATTTAGCGGTTTTAACATCGGCTTGCTTGTCTTTATCGGTGCCTTTTTCAGTACCTTTTTCAATATCTTTTAATTCATCTGGCGAGCGAACGGCTTCAACTGGCTTGTTTTCTTGCTCTGCTATTTTTGCTTCTTGCTCTGCTGGTTTCGCTTCTTGCTCTGCTGCTTTTACTTCATTGCTAGCGGCTTTTTCTTGATGTGCAGCTACTGAAAAAGAAGCCAATACGCAACTACTTGCCAGCACACTTACAATGGTTGTTTTAGTTATATTTTTCATAGTATCCCTGTGAACGTCTGTGTTTGTTAACACTAATATTACTCAAGGGTTGGAGAAATAGACGTATCACACATTAAGCAGATGTATCAACTTGTATCATGTTCCATGACAAATGTTACAACATTTGACATTTCTCTGTACAAAATGAATTGTTTACGATTGTTGCAGGAACTATAACGCCCTAGTTTAACGTAATAGCATTAGCTCTCGAGGTACGGTTTCGCCCTTCTGCTTTACCAATATAAAGTGCTTTATCGGCACTTAATATTACAGAATCAACCGAGGTATTATCCGTAGGTGTTAAGGTGACAACACCAAGCGTCATAGTGATAAAGGCACTGGTTGCTGATTTTTCATGAGGGACTTTCATCGCTTCTACAGCCAAGCGCAGCTGCTCGGCCAGATAATTAGATTGTTCCTCATTGGTATTAGGTAGAATAATGGCAAACTCCTCACCACCGTAGCGACAGCACGAGTCGGTTATTCTGCCAACACATTGACGTAAACATTGAGCCACTTGCTTTAAGCAATTATCACCGGCTAAATGACCATAATGATCGTTATACAACTTAAAATGGTCAATATCACAGAGTATTAACGATAAATCTTGTTGCTCGCGGCTATGGCGTTTTAGTTCTTCAAATAAATGTTGATCGAAATAGCGACGATTATATAAACCGGTTAAGCCATCTTGAAAGGTAAGCAACTCCAGTTGTTTATTCGCTATCAGCAAGTCTTGTGCTTGTGCATTAAGGGAAGAAGTCTTTTCCGCAACTTGCTCTTCTAGTGCTTGCACAAATTGCTTTTGCCGCATGATTTCATTCTCTTGGCTACGGGTTCGATAAACAATAATGGCAGAGATAATTATGAGCGCAAACAGTGCGTATAAACAATAAGCCCACCATGTTTGCCAAGGTGGGGGAGCAACATAAAGTCGAATACTTAACTGTTTATCGAGCCACTTACCATGGCTATCAGTGGCTTTCACTAATAAGGTATAATAGCCGCCATCAAGGTTAGTAAATGCCGCGACATTACGGTTACCTATTTCAATCCAGTTTTCATCATAACCTTGCAACTTATAGGCGTACTGGTTTTTACTCGGCGAGCTAAAGTCTAATACTGAGAATTCAAACGAGATAAAGTAGTCTAAGTAGGATAGCGCTATTTCATCAACATAAGCAAAAGGCTTATCTAAACTCACCTCTTGTCCCATTTTACTAAAACCAGTCAAAACAATATTAAATTGGCGATTGTTATCATCTAAGATTTCAGCTGAAAAATACTCAATACCACGCTGGCTATTGGTAAAGAGTATATTATTGGCGCCTTTAATTAGGCTATTAGCATAGTAATTAATGCCAAGTAAGCCGTCGTAACCATCATAATTAACGAGATAATTCGACTTAAGGTTTAACATGGAAATGCCCTTATTGGTGGTTAACCATAAGTTGCCCATGTCATCATCTTCAATGGCGCGAATGAGTGACGTAGGTAAACCATCCTGACGACCAAAATGGCTAAAGGTCTGGCTATGCTCATCAAATAAATTTAGACCTTTTTGCGTTGCCACCCAAATTTTACCATCGCGAGATTGATGTATGTCTTGAACAATTTTTCCCACTAAACTGCCAGAATGAGTGCTATTTTGCTTAAATTGAGTAAATGATTGACTACCCTCTCGCCACAAACTCACGCCGTCTCCCGTTCCGACCCAAATATTGTTTTCTCTATCCTTGTATATTTCCAGTACTTCGGGGTGAGTTAAACCGGCAGTATGACCTAAATGACTAAATGTTTTCTTGCTGACATCATAAATATAAATACCGCTTTTATAGGTACCAACCCAAATATTGCCATATTGATCAGAGTTTAATGCCCTTAACTCACGAAATTCTTTATGCAATGGTTCAGATTTAGGGTAGCGTAATAAGCTCACTGTGTTGCTTTGTAAGTCAACGCTCGCCAAGCCGTCATCTTGTGCGACCCATAAGGTGTTTTTATCCGCTAAGTGTAAAACAGGCCTCTCGAGTAATCTGTTTTCACTAAACCCTTGCGCTTTAGTAAATATTTGCTCAGTAAGTTGTAGCAAGCGTTGTGATTTTACTGACCATTTGTACAACACAGATGACGCAGAAACGATAAGCAAATCACCTTGTTCATCTACTGTAATACCATTAGGCGCGAGTAGTAAGTCACTGCGAATATTTTTAAACTTACGCTGTGGCGTAATTTTATAAATACCGTGCACTTCACTTGTAACCCAGATAATGCCTGATCTATCTTCAAAGACAATTCTCAAACCATTATTATGAGGTAGCTGTAGCTGATGAAGCTGTTGATTTTGCCCTAAACGAAACAAGCCTTTGCTTGAAACGATCCATATACTACCTTCTTGATCTTCAATAATTGAATTGACCTGTCCTAATGGCTTTTGCTCCGCAGTCGTAATTGGCAAGAAGTGCTCAGATTTAACATCAAACTGAAAAAGACCTACCTGAGTGCCGACATACAATAAACCAGCATCAGTTTTTAATAGATTGCGAATTTCATTCGCTCCTGTAGGTGTTGTATTTTGTGGCTCAGGTAAAAAATTAATAAACTTTTCAGTCTCTTTATCAAATAAGTTAAGACCATAACTGGTTGCTACCCAAAGAGAATTGCTATTATTTTCTTCAATATCCCATACTCGGTTATGTGAAATAGTTGCCGGGTTATGCTGAGTATAAAGGTAGCGCTTAAAGGTGTTATCACCTAAGTATTTATTGAGACCATGGGCATAAGAGCCCATCCAGATAGTACCCTTATCATCAAATAATGATTGAATGCGATTGGAAGAAATAGAATTATGACGCTGCTCGTCATGTTCAAAGTGATTAAATAACCCTGTTCTGATTTCAAGGTGGCTAGCTCCACCTCCCCATGTGCCTATCCAGATATCGCCATTATCTGCCAATAATAAGTTACCAGCATCATTATGGGATATACCGTTCGCTTGGTTATCATCATATTCATAGTTAACCACCTTACGACCGTCATACTTTAAAATACCATTTTCACCCGTACCAAACCAAAGTAAGCCCTTGTTATCTTGAATGATGGAATAAATTTCAGAGGAAGTAAAACCATCTTCTGCGGTTAACAGCTCAATTGAATACTCATTATTTAAGTGTTTTACAGCCGTTTGTGCAAACGCGCCACAACAGATAAATAAAAGTACAACCATGTAGAGAAAACGACTAAAAACAAGCAATTTCAGTTCTCATATCAAAGCAAAAAGTATCTAAACAATCAGAGGCTAACTTAACGATTGTAGTTTATTTATCATACACTGTCTATGCAGCTTGCTGTAATTTAACCAATTGTTCAACATTAAAAAAACACAAAATTAATGAAACGACTAGGGCGTATTGAACTTTCGAAATTATTTTTGCAGCGATTTGTTGGGCTTTAATACAAGGCAGAGACTTTGCCATGTAGTTATTCAGGATAATATGCTCCTGCATAATCTAATAAGCTACATCCAGATAGCGTTACTTAAATAATCGATAACGCAGTAAAAATGACCAACAAATGCTGTCCGAAGGATTCGGCTAAAAGCATTTTACTCTTTGTTGAACAGTATTTGCTTAGAATGACTAGGCAGCATACTATTCGCCTCGATTAAAACGCTTTTATCTCGAACAAAATTTAACCGCGAAAAATCAACACGCCCTATTGTTTTTAACCTAGGTGTCGATAAAATAAGTTAACTTATAATCAATGCCTAAAAGGATATTTCATGAGCACAATCGACGAATCTGTCACACAAATAGAATCATTAACATTAAAGGCTTACGAGTTAGGCCTTGAATATGCACCTAAGCTTGCCTTAGCGATTATTACCCTACTTATAGGGCTTTGGATAATCAGTGGCATCATAAAACTGACTAAAGTATCCATGAATAAATCTAAGGTAGACCCTACCTTGATCCCCTTTATGGCAAGTCTGGTTTCTTGGACTTTAAAAGTTCTCCTGTTTATCTCAGTCGCCTCTATGATAGGTGTTGCTACCACCTCATTTATTGCCGTACTCGGTGCAGCTGGTTTAGCAATCGGTTTAGCATTACAAGGCAGCTTAGCTAATTTTGCCGGCGGCGTTTTGGTGATGATATTTAAGCCATATAAAGTGGGTGACTTAATAGAAACACAAGGCCACTTAGGGGTAGTAAAAGAAGTACAAATATTTAATACCATTTTATTATCACCACAATCTAAACGCATCATCATTCCAAATGGCGCGACCTCAAACGGCTCTGTAATAAACTATACCGTTGAAGGCAAAATTCGCGTCGATTTATCGGTCGGTGTTTCTTATGATTCAGACTTAGATAAAACCAAATCTGTATTGATGGCAGTATTAGAGAGCCACGATAAAGTGATGAAAGATCCTGCGCCTTTTGTTGGTGTTTCGGAAATGGCAGATAGCTCAGTAAACTTTGCTGTCAGACCACATTGTTTGCCTGAACATTACTGGGATGTTTATTTCGATATCAACGAAGCAATGAAAAAAGCACTGGACGAGAATGCGATTACAATTCCATTCCCGCAACGCGATGTTCATTTAATTCAATCTTAACAAAGCTTGAAAGTGCATTAGCAGCGTCGAATTCCTTTGCTGCTAATGCCTTACGAGGAACAGGTAAAGTTCAACCAAGCACTTTGATGGGCAAATTTATCTAACCAGCTATTCATGGCTTCTTGCTCTGTCTGTTTCTCAACACCATACAAAGCTGAGGCCTCAGCAATCATTTCATGAGTAAAATCTACGTATTGCATCAACTGATAAATACACGGCCATTTATCTTTTAACCCAGGCCAAACCGCTTTCTTAATCAAGGTCTTCTTAGGATTACCACAATCATGAATCATGGTTTTATTAACTCCCCAAGTAGGATCATCAAGACAGGCATGTTCAAATGCCGGAAACTCAATAAAGCGGCCATCAAGGCGAACATCAAGCCAGCTTGGCGTCCAGTTAAGTAAGACAATGGCCTCTTGATTATCTATCGCTTGCCTTAGACGTTGCCATAACTCATCAGCACTTGCTAAACGTGTAATAGTAAAGTTAAGTTTTAACGCCCGAATCAGTTCTGCATCGCGGTAATTCCATGGCCCCGTATAAAAAACACCTTTGCCACCTTGACCAAATAGCGCAGCGCAATCTTTTAACGCCAGCCAATGAGGTAAACCAGGACACATGGCTTGCACATATTCTGGATACCACCAATCTTCCCGCCCTATTGCGCTATAAGCGCCCATATCTTCAACTAAACCGCGTTTAACTGCTTGACTAAAATCATCATCTTTTTGGCTTTGCCAAACTGAAACCTGAATATGAATAACCCCAGTTCTCAAAGCGCCGATTTGTAAATCAGCTTTTATTGGCAAATAGTCAACAGCAAAACCTAATTGCTCTATTTTATTTCCAACAAGTTTAGTCAGTAGTTGTTGACTAGCCCAATGATTTAACGGCAATACAATTTTGTCTGCCGAACTAGCAGGCATTACGCTAAAAACCAAAGTTAACAAAGCAATCGCTAATATACGCACCTAAGATACTCTTAAAGCCAATAGCCTATTGCTTAGTATAGTGGCTTTTTTCTTTATCAGAGCCAGTGAAACAATAATAAATTCATGCAATTTTTGCCTAATGATTCAACATCTAACATTAACTACGGGTTTAACGTATATACTTTATTAGCAAAATTACTTTATACTTAAAAAGCTGAATAGTTAGTTGATAGCGATTAAGTTAAACAACAATTAACCAGCTTTACTTAATATTAACAAGGCGTTAGGTTTTATGAGTATTTCTAAACAAACGGACAGTTGTGCGAACATTTCTGTGGGAAATGTCTATGTGATGACACATTCTCTCTTTTCTGATGTGGTTAAAATTGGCTGCACGCCTAATGATCCAATAGAGCACGCGAAAAAATTATCCGCGAAAACACCTGGTGATTACTCAGTTGCCTACAGTTTACAATGCGACAACCCATGCAAAGTAAAGCGACAAATTCGCGAATATTTAAATGCTCAAGAATACGTCAATGAGTTTTATCAAGTTGCCCCTGAAGTGGCAGCTAAGTTATTAAAGCGTGAAACCTTAAAAATACCTGGCTTAGTCGCCTGTTAATTTAAATTAGCTTACAGGTTTAACAGAGCACTTATCTCTTGTAAGCTTTGCCTCGCATCTAAGTAATTGACCGCTATATTGCTATAACGGTCTTGATGAGCCAAGACTAAAGATGGAAAGCCTTGCTGAGTTAACTTTCGTGCTAATGCAATTTGCGCAACTAACTCGCCCTCTACCTCATCAGAGCTAATATCCTTTTTAAACAGGTCAATATCAAACCCAGTATGCTGCACAGTTAGAGTTTCAGCCATTAGACAAAGTGCACTAATATCTGATGGGTTTTGTGCCTGTAAATAATAACCTCGCTGAATGGCATCAATCATTGGTAATTCCATCCCTTGCTTTTTGGCGGCTATTACGGCTCGACAAGCATTATAAGTAGAACGCCGTGGCGTGTTATTAAGCCAAAAATCAAAGTTAAATTCAGTGCCTAACTTGTCTCTGATGGTACGCCAATGCGCTTGAATCATTTGCTGCTGTGCTAATGGCATAGGCTGGTCGTTGTCAGGAGCCAAGCCACCGACAACATAGTGTACCTGCACAGATTCAGGTAAAAGCATTTGTAACTCATCCCATACCGGGCGATAACCCCAGCACCAGCTGCACATGGGGTCATGAATATAATAAAGTCTGCTTGGCATTGAACACTACCTAAAAATTTTTTCGCAGCATAGCATATTGACCAGTAGCGATAAAATTCTAACCTACGCTAACCAGTTTAGCTTTGTGCTCCTTATGAGGTTCTGAAGCTAACGAGACAGAATGCAAGCGCGGCTGGTTATTTTTAAAGCGTTCAAATTGCACTTGCTCGATACCTAATTGGCGTAAAAACTCACTAATGACTTTTGCGTCTATACGGGCAAACTCTTGTTCTGATTTAGTCATTAAACTATCAACAAAAGCACTTTCACCATGAATATTAATATTAGCCATTGCTGAGTAAGGCTGACCATAATCACTCACGCGAATTGCTCTAATGGTTTTAATTTCAAATATCCACTCATTAAAGTTAACAAAACGAGACATAGGCTTATCTTGTAAATTCATTTCATCTTTAGCTATGTTTTTAAACATTAAAACAGACCTCATAGCGGTACTTTTCTTGCTGTAAATAGAAGAAACACGGCAGAAAAGTAACGGGAAAAATTAACATGACGCTATTGTCAGCGCCGACTCGGCTAGCAGAGCATTATTCACGCCATATTTATTAAAGAGCTGATATATAAACATTTAAGTCAAAATACCCAGGCAAACCTGTCGCCTAATAGCGACAAAGATTGTGATTTAACACGCTAAATTTACAATGCGCTAAATATTATGAAGACAAAGCCTTTGTTAACAGGGGTTAATAGCTTTATTGATTTTGCAAGAAGACTGTCGCCAGATAGCAACAGGGCAAGTATCTTATTTAAAAACAAGTGATGTGTAATAGAGCACATCACTTTGTTTCTTTTAGTAATAACTAAAAAGTTTTACTCAATTATAACCGTTAACTGTCCGCTGCTAACACCGCTGCTTCTACCGCGAATGGCAATATACCAAGTTCCTGCAGCTGGGTTATTTAACGTGATATTATTGCCCGCTGTATCTCGGGCATCATAGCTTCGAGCGCTCGCTTCACTGCCTTGCTTAATCATCAGCATAGCTGAGCCACCATTTTTATCCAAATCTACTGTTAACTTGCTAGTATTTGCCGGGATATCAAGAGGAATATGCTGATATTCACCGTTTGATACGTTTACGTCATAGCTGGTTTGTGAGCCTGTTGAGCCATCACCATTTCCAGAGTCATCACCTTCAACGTCATAACTAGCGGACAAAGTAACATTTTCAAATGCTCGGTCATTATAGCCTTTAACGACGACATAATAAGTACCAGCCTTAGTTGCACCAAATTCACTTTCATTGCACACTTCGACGGCACTACTGGTATTTAAAAAGCAATCTGCCGAACTGCTATCCGAGGCGCTAGCATAGTTCACGTACAGATCAGCATCTCCGCCACTATGATGCTCAATGGAAATCACTAAATTACTCGCGCCTTCAGGTACTTGAATACTGGCAAGAACACTATCATTACTCTCTGCTTGAATAATTTCACTACTGCCATTTTCAAGCACTAACTCACCTGTCGCAGGCGGTGTTCCACCAGTATCACCATCGCCGCCGTCACCTAAATCAAAGGTCATGGTATCGCCCTTGGCAGAAATGTTGGTCATGCTAAATTCACTTGCCGAGTTATCCCACCAGTTACTATTTACTTCAGCATTGGCAGCAAACTCGGTATCCCAATCTTGGCTAGAGCCATATTCACTTGAGCCGCCATCACCATCACTGCCAAAGGTATCGTGCTCATCACCATCATTAAGATCATCTTCCATATCAAAATAATAATCAGCAGATACCACGGCTACGCCATTATGGTTTCGTGAACAATCTTGAAAGCCCAAATCACAGGCAACGGTATTAACACCACTTTGGGTTTGAAAGTTATCTCCAGGAGCAGCCAAGGCATCATCAATATGCCAAACAAGTAAGCCTCTGCCAGGAGAATAGGCATCAAAACCACGCTGATTTTTATTTTCTACAATAAAGTATTCATCTCGATTGGCAGGGTTTTCAAATAAAATGGCTTCAGCATGATTTACTGATTCGTTTAATTCAAAACCTGACAAGTTAGTGCCATTAACTTTAACTGGGTCAATCCAGCCAAGCATGTACTTACCCCAAGCCGAGATATGAGCTGGCGACTCACCATCGCGATTCGCACCTGTTTTACTGCCAGAGGCCATTAAACTCCAATCCCCTGCCCCAGCTGTGTAACCGTCAGTGCTACCATTAGTGTCATATAAATCAGGCAAGCCAAAGACATGACCAAATTCATGAGCAAAGGTACCAACATGAGCACGACCACCAGCAGTGTTTAATTCCGGCGCAACAAAATAATCATTAATCACCATATTTTGTCGAGGATCAGCAGGACAAGTATCATCAGTTTCATATTTGCCGTTACCATCGCCTTCTTGTTCAAGGTAATACAAGCTGTACTTATGTGCCCAAATATCATTGCTTGAGCCGACCGCTTGATGTTCACCATTACCTTGGTAAATAAAGGCAATCAAATCGACAGCTCAGTCATTGTTTTCATCCGCGTATTGCGAAAAATCAATGTTACTATCTGCAACACTCAAGGCATCTTCAATCATCACGCCAATATTAGCATCATAGCCGGCACTGTTATTTCGTCCGTAAAATTGGTGATTTTCAGGTAGCTGAATCCAATCAATCACACCAGATGTTCCGCCTTGAATATTTAACTTACCGTACGAAACTTCATCATAGTAGGCAGTTAATCCCTTGCTATCAGCAAATAAAAAATCATTAAAGTCGCGGCGCGAATAACTTGCTTGTCTATCAGCAAAGTTTAATAACATTAATGGTGCCTTGAATGCTTGTTTTTGACAGTGTGCTTGCATGACCGCCATTAACGGCACCGTTGCCATCGATATGCTCTCGTGAAAATACATTTTTATTATGGGCTTGTTTTCGGCGTTGCTGATTTCGTTGTTTTGCCTTACCACTGCGACGAAGTGCTTTGCTTTTTGCTCGCTTTTCACCTTTTTTCACTCGTTGGGAAGAGGAAACTAAATCGCCATTGCCATCTTGTTCGGCAAAAAACCATAAGCCGGTTTTTTCATCTTTTATAACTGAATAACCTTCTTCAGTTTCCCAGCCGTGAGAAAATTCATCCCCCCAGCGACAAATATTAATTTTACTGCCATCTGCTTGGGTAACACTAATTAGTCTAGTATCTGCTGGCTCTGCTTTCGCCGTAAAAGGCATGCTTGATAAAGTCGTCATGATAATAGATGACGCTATTGTTAATTTTTTGATGCTCAATTTCTTATTCCTACTGTTAATCGTTATAGTTATTCGTACTGTCCATTGAGGTAAATCCTTCTAAAGTGTTATTGCTGACAAGCACATTTCTTCATTGCTAAAAACCACGCAATTTAAGTTAGCCTGCTAAACACTTAAGCTAAAAACTATTACCTTTATTCACAGTAAACAAACCAGAAAACAGCAGGAAAAACTGACAAATGATAATTTCTCAGAATAAAAGCAAGGTAATTGATAAAAGCGTTCGAAATAGCCACTTTTGATGATTTAAAAAGCTTATCAGGTGATAAAAAATGCTCGAGAAATATGAGGTATATAACCTGCGAATACCGTGCGAATAACCTGCTTTAGGCTAACTCAAGGTAAAATAAGCGAATAGACAAGAAAAAAGGCAGCATGCAATGTTGCAATACTGCCTTCAGGTTACGCACATGTTCAAAGTTAACAGCACAGGCGCATTGTAATAAATGGTCGTTGCTTAGTGCATAGTGACTTGAACTTCAATCCATGCACCTGTTGTACCTTCTGTGCCACCACGATTCACCGTTTTAATGGTAAAGCCTCTGCCCCACTCATCGGTATAACTTTTATCCATCATTAAGGCGCCATCATAAAAATCGTCAAAATCATCATGTTCATCGTTTAAATCATCGACAAAAGTGTAAGGGGTAAAATCAAGCAAATACGATACACCATAGTAATAGCTGCGATCATCTTCATCAGGGAAGTAGCCTTCAATATTTACTTGAATTCCATCTAAATCTGCGCCATCGCCCGTACGATACTCTAGCCAGTAGGTATAATCACCATTACCCGACTTCAATCGTAAGCCAATATCACGATCACTACGTAAAGCGTCTTGCTCTAGGGCATAAATACGATAGGTACCTGATTGAGTAACTTCAGGCGTATAAGATTTAATATTCCAAGTTTTAAAGAAGTTTTTGTAATAAAGGTTTAAGCTACCGAACTCCCAAGCTCTGTTGCCCATCAAATCATATGGATTACCGTATTGAATCCTTTCTGATTCATAATGACCTACACCAAAAATAGTTTCTTGGCCATCTATGCCTTGCGCATGATGAAGCCCCATAGCATGCCCCATTTCATGAGCGATACCGCCAGCTTGAGAGCGAACATCACCAGTATCATAAACTCTAATAGTACCAGGATTGACACCAGCTTTTATACCATGAGGTCGCCAACCATAAACGCCATCTTCAATCTCTGCCCAGTAATTAAACTCAGGCGCTAGCGCTAAATATATGGTGTTGTCATCAATATCGTTATAATCCTTTTCACCTAAATCAATCAGCGTTTCTTCAATGTAAGCCCGCCACTGTGACGATGTAGTGCCGTCCCAATCTGATTTACGCGAATTAATTTGAATAACCTCTTCATGAATTTCATAGGTGACAGCAAAACTTCCATAAGATTGCTCATCAAAGTAAGTAACGATTTCATTCATTTCTGATTTGATACGGCTATCAGACCAAGTTAAGTCAACATCGGTAAATTCAAACTTAAATATTTTCACGTTAACATTGTCATGTAGCCACTGCACATGTGAGCCATAGAGCTTATCTTCTCCTCCACTTGAGCCTCCGCCAGTATTCCCGCCACCGGTTGAACCACCAGAGTGTACCTCTGCTGTGTAGTCTTCAATTTCACCCCAAGTAAAGCCAGTGGCATTTGCCTCACCATCACCATTCATAGCCACTCGCATACGAGCAATACCATCATCAATTTGAGATAAATCTACCGTGCCACTGACTGCTCGACCTCGTCGACCGCTGGCTGAAAAGATCTTTTCGTCGCTGTCAAATGAGCCATTATTATCGCTATCAATCCAAACGGCCCAATCGCCATCCCAGCTTGAGTTTGGTGTTAAGGTAATATTATCGCCATCGCTGATGGAAAATGTTTGCTTGGCGGTAAAGTCTGCATAGCCATTATCATTACCTGAGCTATATTCATCGCTATTAATTAACACCGATGAAATATGTTCATTACTGCCGCCTTTAGGCACTTGCTGCAATTCATAGTCTGAACTGCCACCGCCAGTGCTACCACCACCAAGGTTAACTGTAATATCTTTACTATCACCATAACCGTCATAGCCACAAGAATCAGCGTTTATATCATCAGCATGAAATACAACCCGCATGCTCGTGCTATTAGCATTAATATTATTAGGGATGTTTATACTAGCCGAAACCAGGGTATTACTAGCGCTACTGGTATTAAAGATAAGTTCATTCGCATCAGCAAAGTCACCATCATTATTTAAATCAAGCCAGACATGCCAATCGTTACGATAAGCATAGCCACTATAACCTGGCGTTAACTCTAAGAGATCACCATCAGCTATATTGGCACCATTTGATAACGCGCTACCATTTAAACTAATACTTTGAATAAATTCATAGCGATCATTTGCTGATATTTCACATACCGCGACAGCGCTTTGCGTTACAAGCGCAGATAAACATCCTGCCATCATACTTGCTTTATATTTGCTCTTTTGACTACTTCCTGTAATTTTTTTCCTTGATTTACTGTGCAAATGAGCTGACTTTATTATCGTTTTAATCATCATTCATTTTCTCCGACATATTCTTATTGCAATAAATAAACCCAAGACAAACTGCAGCATGGAGTTTACTTATCAACACTTATTTAGCTTATTGAAAAGCCTTGGTGCACTTTTATTGTTGTTAAAATGTGCAATCGCCAGTGTTGGTTATTTGCCAAGCAATGTAAAAAATCAGCGATAATATAAAGAAATGATAAAAGCACTTTATTGTATAAAACGCTAACCAGCTGTATTTAAAGAAATATTAAGAGTAAAACAGTTGCATATAAAAAAGGGCAAGTTCAGTTAAGCTAAGAAAACGGCAGCAACTGCCAAGTGAAAGATAAAAAACCAAGTATATGGTGATATTAAATTATTAATGGCCTTGATTGGCTGATTAAAAATTATCAAATTCAGCGTCGCTATAGGCATTCTTTGGCACATAAAAACAAAAAAGCCAGCGTCTTTAAAAAAAGCTGGCTTTAAAATCACTTTCCAAAATAAGAAATTACTTTTTGCTTGCTGCGGCGCGCGCTTGATGTAATTTCTTATAGCTATCAATTAAACGTAAGTGCTTATCTAAGCCCTCTAGCTGCATATTCGTTGCTGTTAAACCGTAGAATTTCACATCACCTGTAATTGAGCCTACCACATTATCCATTACCTGCTGGCTAAACATACGAGTTAAATTAGCTAAGTAATCTTCAAGTTCCAATTCTTCATCTAATACAATTTCTAGTACTGTATGTAAGGCTTGATAGAACAAGCCACGTTCAACGGTATTATCATTGTACTGTAAGAACTCTTCTACTAACTCAATAGCTTCTTCTAGCTGCTCTAGCGCCAAATAAATTAATATTTTAAGCTCTAAAATAGTCAGCTGACCCCAAACGGTGTTTTCATCAAACTCAATACCAATGAGGGTGCGAATATCAATATAATTATCTAGTTGGCTCTCTTCTAAACGCTCCGCTAAATCAGCTAACGCGTCATCAGACAAGCTATGCAGCGTTAAAATATCTTCGCGATAATCTAATGCCTTATTGGTGTTATCCCAAATTAAATCTTCGGCTGGATAAACTTCAGAATAATCAGGTACCAAAATACGACAAACGCTCGCGCCAAGCTCAGTAAACTCAGCAACATAAGCTTCTTTGCCTAAATCTTTTAAGATGGCGAATAAGCCGTCGCACTCTTCTTCATTGCTGCCTGAGAAATCCCACTCACAAAAATCATAATCATGCTTAGCACTAAAGAAACGCCATGAAATCACGCCAGTAGAATCAATAAAGTGCTCAACAAAATTTTCAGGCTCTGAAACGGCCATGCTGTTAAAAGTTGGTTTTGGTACATCATTTAAACCTTCAAAACTTCTACCTTGTAAAAGCTCCGTTAAGCTGCGCTCTAATGCCACTTCAAAGCTAGGGTGAGCACCAAATGAGGCAAATACGCCGCCTGTTCTTGGGTTCATCAAAGTCACACACATTACCGGAAATTGCCCGCCAAGTGAGGCATCTTTAACAACTACCGGGAAGCCCTGTGCTTCAAGCCCTTCAATACCAGCAACAATGCTCGGGTACTTAGCTAGTACCGCTTGTGGTACATCTGGTAAAACAATTTCTTGTTCAATAATTTGTCTTTTTACCGCTCGCTCAAATATTTCAGACAGGCACTGAACCTTAGCTTCCGCTAAGTTATTACCGGCACTCATACCATTACTTAAGAATAAATTTTCAATTAAGTTTGACGGAATAAAAACGGTCTCACCATCACTATGACGAGTATAAGGAATCGTACAAATGCCGCGCTCAATATTACCTGAGTTAGTATCAATTAAATGCGAGCCTCTAAGCTCACCATCATTATCATAAATACTTAAGCAGTAATCATCTAGCATACCTGCTGGCAAGCTATCGTCGTCCGTTAAAGCGAACCACTTTTCATTGGGGTAATGAACAAAGTCGCTATGAGCAATCTCTTCACCAAAGAATTGATCATTGTAAAAGAAGTTACAGTTTAAGCGCTCAATAAACTCACCTAGCGCAGAACATAACGCACTTTCTTTAGTTGCGCCTTTACCATTGGTAAAACACATAGGTGAAGCAGCATCGCGAATATGCAACGACCAAACATTAGGGACAATATTACGCCATGAGGCGACTTCTATTTTCATACCTAAATCAGCCAACATAGCGGTCATATTGCTGATGGTTTGTTCAAGCGGTAAATCTTTACCTAAAATATAAGTGCTTGAGTCGCTATCAAGCTGCTCCATTAGCATAGCTTGCGCATCATCTTCTAGGCTTTCAACGGTTTCAATTTTAAACTCTGGCCCAGTTTGTACCACTTTTTTCACCGTACAACGCTCAACAGAGCGTAAAATACCTTGGCGATCTTTATCTGAAATACTCTCAGGTAATTCCACCTGAATTTGGAAGATTTGATTGTAGCGATCTTCAGGATCAACAATATTGTTTTGCGATAAGCGAATATTATCGGTAGGAATATCGCGTGATAAACAATAAACACGAATAAAGTACGCCGCGCAAAGGGCAGATGACGCTAAAAAGTAATCAAAAGGGCTTGGCGCAGAGCCATCACCTTTGTAGCGAATGGGTTGATCAGCAACCACGGTAAAATCATCAAACTTGGCTTCTAGTCGCAAGTTTTCAAGAAAATTAACTTTAATTTCCATAGAATATTCCAAATATGTCGTATGTAGCTAGCTAGAGTTTTACCGCCAATTAGCAGGCTAAAAACAATAAACGAGCCATTTAAGTGCAATAACTGGATTATCCTAGGTTTCGAGCCAATAGTCTTGGGTTAATTACAAATTAGCGTAATTTTATCTAGCGCGAATATTTATAGCACTACTCAAGCATTAGTTTAATAATATCTTTTTGTTTACTTTCTTCGCTTAACAGTAACTGAGACTAGATATCCGCCAAAGTAAGTGAAAACAGCCCAGTCAGCTTGTCGAGTTTATACACGATTTTTTATGAAGCACCAGGTAAAGTATTTTGCAAATTAAAGCAAGCTCGCTAATACTTTTAGATTAAGATTTCTAAACTAAATTTTGTAATGTTTAACAAAGAAATAATTTTAGCTTGTTTTCTTTTTTGCGCGCCTTTTCATTGTTTGGCAGAAAAAATATCCGTTGCCTTTGGTAATACCTTGGCCCCTTGGGTAATGAGCGAAAGCCAATCAGGTATTTTGCTTGATATTGTCAAACAAGCCTTAGAACCTTTAGGCTACAAAGTAAAACCTTATTATTACCCTTATGCCCGCCGCATCAATGCATTTAGGCAAAAAGAAGTCGATGTGGTATGCGACATTAATTTAGCCAACATAAAACACCTTAGTTTACGCGGTCATTTTTCTGGCGAAATCTATCAATACGAGAATTATTTTTATGCGTTAAGCCGAAATAAGTTTCAATTTTCGAGTATGGATGATCTGGTGGGTAGTAGCATTGTCGCTTGGCAAGGTGCAATGTATTCACTTGATGACAAGTATGAAAAAATGGCTACTGCCAATCCATTTTATATGGAAATACATAACCAAAAATCACAAGTCAAATTACTCTTTAATGGCAGGGTTGATGTTATTCAACTGGATAAAAATATTTTCGAGTATTACCGATTACAAATTGCGAAAGATGGTTATATCAATGTAAATCAAGGCGTTGATAAATTTGCTTTTTTAACCCCTAACCCAGGTGGCTTTATGTTTCATTCACAAAAAGTGCGAGATGACTTTTTAACACAAGTGAACAAGATGATAGAGTCAGGTCAGATGCATCGTATCTTTCAGCAATATGGCGGCTCCTATCAATAGTTGATAAAAAACTGAGCTTCTTTTGATAGGCTTTTGCAAGCTCCTCTTAAACGCTCATTAACGCTTAGCTTGTAGCTTGAAAATGCCTTTACCATCAACAGCAGCATAAATATAGCCATCAGGCCCTTGCTTAACATTTCTCACACGGGTGAGCTTATCTTTTACTATGGCTTCACCAATAATCTTATTACCCTGCAAAGTTAGCATAGTTAAATAACCAAACTTTAAAGAACCAATCAGCAAATTGCCTTGCCAGTTCGGATATTTGTCACTGGTAACAAAGGTCATGCCTGATGGCGCAATAGACGGGTTCCAATACCATAGCGGTTGTTCCATCCCCGCTTTTTCAGTAATATCGGTAAAACGTGTACCAGAATAATTAATGCCGTAACTTATCACAGGCCAACCATAGTTTTTGCCTTTGGCAATAATATTCACTTCATCACCACCGCGCGGGCCGTGTTCATGTGTCCAAATAGCGCCTGTTTTTGGGTGCGTTGCCATACCTTGTGGGTTGCGATGGCCGAAAGAATATATCGCCTGCTTACTATTTGCTTTACCAGCAAAAGGGTTATCTGTAGGAATACGACCATCATCATAAAGGCGATAAACTTTACCGGCATCACGACTAATATCTTGAGGGTTATTATCTCGATGACCACGATCGCCAATAGAAAAGTACAAATACCCTTGATGATCAAACGCTAAACGACTGCCAAAGTGAACACGTTTATCATCATAAGCTTTGGCTACGTAGATATCTTCTTTATCGACAAGCTGGCTTCCCTTTTGACTCATCTTTAGCTTAGCGCGCATAATCGCTGTGCTTTTATTGCCTTCACCATCAGCTTTACTGTACGAGAAATACAGCCAGCCATTTTCGCTGTAATTAGGGTGTAAAATAATATCGAGCAAACCACCCTGGCCACCACGTGCGATTTTAGGTAGCCCCGTTATTTTCTCAACCGTGTTAGCGCCCTTATTCGCTAGCAATAACTCACCGCCACGCATGGTAATCAGCATATCGCCGCTCGGTAGCCAAGCCATGCCCCAAGGAATACCATCATAAGCAACCACTAACTCAGTTTCTAATGAGTGATTTAACTTTTCTGCTATCACTTTTCCTGAAGTAATACCGCTGGCATTCACTGAAGTAACAGCAAATACAGCAATAACAAAGGCAATTAATTTAGACATCAATTTGGTCACAAAGAAAACGAACTAATGCCTCACATCATAGCCAATTGCGATAAATTTGAAAATAGCGTGAAAGATTTCAACCAAAACGACTTGTGGCTTATTAACAGGCAGCTATGGGCGAACGGTGAATGCTCAGCAAGACTTTATTCTATTTCAAAGAAATTGTTATTTTATCGATTAACATTATGAAAATGATAGTTTTTCTGGTAGTTTTGTTTAATTGTGGTAGACGGACATTACCGAGAAGTCTACAGAATATACTGTTATATTTTTCAGGAGAGTTTGGTGTTACAAATTACAGAATTAATACCTATAACGGTTTTTGTAGCCTTAATACTTTTTATACTGAGAGAATTATTAGATATTGTTAAAAAGAGAGCAGAGCGTAAAAAAGCTATCAATGTATATAAAACTTTATTAAGTGAAGAGATTAGAGAAAACTTTACAACATTAGATGGGCTTTACAATGTAATAGAAATGCTTCTAAAAGGATCTGAACAAGAAATAAAGCCGCAAAAGTATAATGTCAAAACAGATCGCTATGACAATGATTTTGTAATGATTCAATTAGGCGAGAAATCTGAGTACGGTTTCTTATCTATGAGACTTCCGAATTTTAAAACAGAGCAGTTTAATAATCATATTTCTACCTTGGTTGCTCTTGATAAAGAGCTGTATGATTCCCTAAATGAGCTTTATAAAAAGATTAGATTTTGGAGTGACCTGAGGAATGATGCAGTATGTCTACTTGCCAATGAAATAGAAGATATACGCAATTACTTTTTAGGCGCAAACTTCCATCATTTAAAAGAAGAAAAAGAGTATAATATTCGCCTCTTGAGAGAAGCCCATATACAGCTAACAAATCAAACTATTAATTTTCATGCTGGTAAAGCGACTGCTATTGATGTGAAAAAGTATAAACGAATCAATCAGGATAATAGTGTTGGCCAGTATTAGTGGACGTTAAATCCTATATGCATCACCTCTTACATTTGACTATATATTTAGTACTGATGGTTTTATACCTGCTATATGATTCAGCAGGTAGATCGGATGCTAACATTCTTGAAGGTATAATTGTCGGTACAATGAGCTTTGCCCCTTGGCATGCGCTTTGGGCTGTTGCGAGTATTGCTTTTAAAGCATCAAGACCTGTTGTTAATGGCGCATATTTAGCATTACACCTTTTTTGGTGTTTTATTTGCCTACAAGTTGTAACTTCTATTGCTCGTGACTCAATGAACCTATGGTTTATATATATAGTATTTGCCCCCATAGCTATTTTTCTTGGGGCTTTTATTGGTAAAAAGCTCTTTAAAAATAGTATACAGCCCTAACAAGGCATATTCACAAAGCTCCCCTATTTATCAATTACTTTGTTAAATACCTAGGTACTGCTCAACTAAATCAGCAGATAAACAGCAAGCCTTTGATGTTAAATACTGCCTGTTTAACCACTAAATTTACTCGAACAAGTTGTCTTAGCAAAACACCAGTGCTAACATTTGTGTGTACACTTAGTATTTAAGGTAACTGATTATGGACACTCGTATACAATTTAGAGTTGATGAAGAAACCAAACGATTAGCACAGTTGATGGCTCAAAGCCAAGGGCGAACTTTAAGTGACGCATGCCGAGAACTTACCGAGCGTTTAGCTGAAGAACAACGAAAATCAATGAGTCATGATACATGGCTATCAGAACAAATAAATGCTGCATTTAGTAAGCTTGATAGTGACAAAGCTAATTTTATTGCACATGATGAAGCTAGAAGCTTAATGGAAGAAAGAAAACAAAAAATCCGCAACCGGAGTAAAACGTGATTTTTTGGGAAGAAGAGTCGCTTAATGATAGGGAAAAAATATTCGAGTTTCTTTACGATGTTAACCCTAAAGCTGCCGAAAAAACGGATCAAATAATTGAGGCGAAAGTTGAACATTTGCTGGAGCATCCACTAATGGGTGTTCAACGGGATATTTTTCCAGGCCGATTATTAATTATTCCAGAAATTTCAATGATCATTTCTTACTGGCTTGATGGAAGCACTATTCGAGTCATGCGAGTTTTACACCAAAAGCAAAAGTTTCCAGCTGAGTAACCCTATTAGCAAAACTAACCGTTTTGCTGCGGTAACTTGATTGAAAGAGCAGCAGCTAAGGCAATAAAAGCACAACTAACCCACAAGCACGTTGCTAAACCATATTGCTGATACAAAAAGCCAGAAAGTACCGTACCTATTAAGCGCCCCATGGCATTAGCCATATAATAAAAGCCGACATCAAGCGAGACGCCATCACGACCTGCATAACTAACAATAAGGTAACTATGCAGTGATGAATTCACCGCAAACACCGCACCAAAAATTAATAAGCCTACAATTAAACTTATTTGCACATAAAAATTAAGCTGTAGCGAAATGGCTATGCCCGCAGGAATAAGCAATAAGTAACATGCCCAGCGCATTGCCGCCGGCCCTGAAGGCACTTTACCTTGTTTTTTGCCAGTAACATAAGGCGCAAATGATTGCACAACACCATAGCCAATCACCCAACAAGCCATAAAGGTGCCAACCCACCAGTGATGCCAATTAAATTGCGCGGCAAGAAAAACAGGTAGCGCGACCACAAACCAAACATCACGCGCGCCAAAGAGAAACATACGTGCTGCAGAAAGATAATTTATCGCGGCACTTTTTGAGAAAATATCAGTGAATTTTGCTTTGTTTTTTGCCTTACCTAACTCAGCCTTTAAGGTCATTAAACTAAATAACCACACTGCTAATAAACATGCTGCCATCAAGGTAACAGCACCAGTAAATTCAAATAGCGTCAGTAACAAGCCACCTAAAAAGAAACCAACACCTTTTAAGGTATTTTTAGAGCCAGTTAAAATTGCCACCCATTGATATAACTTACCTTCAGCCCCTTCTTTTACTAATAATTTGATGGAACTTTTGGCACTCATTTTATTTAAATCTTTAGCGATACCTGACAAGGCTTGCGCCGCCATAACATAAGCAACCGTGAGGTAATCACTCGGCGCTGCTAGCATACCTAAGGCAACAATTTGCATGGCTAAACCAATATTCATGGTTTTATTAAGCCCTAACCTAGCACCTAACCAACCACCAACTAAGTTGGTTACCACGCCAAAAAATTCATAAAATAAAAACAGCATGGCAATATTTAACGGGCTATATCCGAGTTGATGGAAATATAACACCACCAACATACGCAGTGCGCCATCAGTTAAGGTAAACGCCCAGTAATTTCCGGTAATAATTAAATATTGCTTCACCTGCGGTGATAGCTGTTTTAATGACAAAAGCCCCACACGCTTATTCCTTATCAGATAAGCCAACTAAACGAGCAAGTTCAGCAGTACGATTAGCGTAGCCCCACTCGTTGTCGTACCAAACATAAAGTTTTACTTGCGTACCATTAACTACCATGGTTGATAAGGCATCAATAATACTTGAGCGCGGATCAGTTTTATAATCAATTGATACGAGTGGTTTTTCTTCAAAACCAAGAATATCCTTTAACTCATTTTCTGACGCTTCTTTCAAAAAGGCGTTCACTTGTTCACTTGTCGTAGCCTTTTCAACTTCAAACACACAATCGGTAATTGAGGCATTAGCTAGCGGCACACGAATAGCATGGCCATTTAACTTACCTTGCAGCTCAGGGAAAATATGGGTAATTGCCGTTGCTGAGCCTGTTGTTGTTGGAATTAAACTCATACCACAAGCGCGCGCTCTACGTAAATCTTTGTGAGGTGCATCTAAAATGGTTTGCGTATTGGTAATATCGTGAATGGTTGTCATTGAGCCATGCTTAATGCCTAGCTTTTCATGAATAACTTTTACCACAGGCGCTAAACAGTTTGTCGTACAAGAAGCCGCAGTAACTATTGGATATTGAGCTTTATCATAAAGATGCTCATTAACACCCATCACAATATTAAGCACGCCCTCTTCTTTTACTGGCGCAGTCACTACAACACGCTTAACCCCCTGCTTAAGGTAGGCTTGCAGCAAGGCTTTGGTTTTAATTTTTCCTGATGCTTCAATCACTACATCACATGCTGACCAATCAGTATCATCAATCGCGGTATTTTGTGAGCAAGTAATGGCTTTGCCATTAATTAGCATACTATCGCCTTGGTGATTGGCATCATGGTGCCAACGACCGTGTACTGAATCAAAGGTCATTAAATGCGCTAATGTTTCAGCATTGCCCGCTGGATCATTGATATGAACAATCTCAATATCCTGCCAATCGTACATAGCACGCATGGTTAAACGCCCCATGCGACCAAAACCATTAATACCAATTTTAATTGTCATTGTATTTTCCTTTTTAAATATAAATCTTTAATTCGCGACTAGCTAAAACTATTTATGCTCAAACCAATGCTTACTTCGATTCACCATAGTCACTAACGATAGCATCACTGGTACTTCCACCAATACACCCACTACAGTGGCAAGCGCAGCCCCTGAATGTAAGCCAAACAGTGATATAGCCACAGCAACCGCTAGCTCAAAGAAGTTTGATGTACCAATTAAGCAAGCAGGTGCGGCAATGTTATGCGGGAGTTTTAGCCATTTAGCAGCTAAATAAGCAATTAAGAAAATGCCATAGGTTTGAATAAGTAGCGGAATAGCAATTAAACCAATAGTTTCTGGCTGTGAAATAATTGTTTCAGCTTGAAAGCCAAATAAAAGCACTACTGTTGCTAATAAACCTATCACTGACCAAGGCTTTAGTTTTGCCAAAAAGCCATCAAGTACGGCTTGATTGTTATTAAGCTTTTTACGTGTGATAGCGCCTGCAATCAAAGGTATCAAGACATAAAGTACTACCGATAAAAATAGCGTCTGCCAAGGTACTTGAATATCGCTAACACCCAGTAAAAATGCTGAAATTGGCGCGAAAGCAAATATCATAATGACATCATTCACTGACACTTGCACTAAGGTGTAGTTAGCATCACCTTTGGTTAATTGCGACCAAACAAATACCATAGCAGTACAAGGGGCAACGCCCAATAAAATCATACCTGCGATGTATTCTTGTGCCGACTCAGGATCAACAAAATCAGCAAAAAAGTAATTAAAAAATAGCCAACCAAGAGCTGCCATAGTAAATGGTTTAATTAACCAGTTCACCACCACAGTTAGCACTAAACCCTTAGGGTTTTTGCCAACATCTTTAATGGAAGAAAAGTCAATTTGCACCATCATGGGATATATCATTAACCAAATAAATAGCGCGACAATCACATTAACATGGGCGATTTCAAGGCCAGCAATCAGTTGAAAAGTTTCTGGGCTCCATAAACCCAAGAGCACACCTGCCAAAATACAAAGTGCCACCCAAAGTGATAAATAACGCTCAAAAATTCCCATATTAGGCTCCGATAACTACTGACAAAACTACTGACAAAAACTTGCTTTATCAGGGCGATTATTCATTGTTTTTAATCTTTGCAACGCTGACATTATCAAGGGCACATTATGCTCAGTGGTTTGTGCTATCACAGTCTTTGCCCATAATGGCAAATCAGGGTTAATGCGATAAAACACCCACTGACCGTGTTTTCTATCCGTTAAGATTTGCGCTTTTTTCAATACCGCCAAATTGCGCGAGACTTTAGGCTGGCTCTCTTGCTCAAGGGCCACCATCAACTCACAAACACATAACTCACCATGGTAATGGGTTAACATTAACGATTTAAGACGAATATCATCGGTAAGGGTTTTATAAAAGTCGGTTGGCGTTAAAGCAAACTCAGAGGAAGTTGCCTGTTTAAAATCAGCCGCGTCGCAGTTATCAACCAACAAAAACATCGATATTCTGTTATTAATTTCTTGTAAGCTATCATCAAAAGCCGTACTAGATTGACGCGACTTAGGGTCGATAAAATCCCACGCAAGTTGTTGCCTAGCTCCCGGATAGCTTCGACATTCACTATTGGCCTTATCACAAAGAGTAATAACATAATCAAACTTCTGACCAGCAAAAATGCTTAAGTCTTTTGCGGCTAAATCTTGCGTAGTAATAGCCATTTTCTGCAATGCAGCTATCGCGCGTTTATCTACCTGCTCAGGGTGAGTGCCTGCACTATAAACATCGTATTTATCACTGGCTCTATATTTTAAAATGGCTTCTGCCATTTGCGAGCGAGCCGAATTACCCGTACATAAAAAGAGCACTCGAGTTTTCAAAGCATTGGTCATCTATAGCTACCTCTTTAATGAATGCGACAGATTATATATACGAAAAACCATATATACAATTTTTTATATAAAAAAAGTCCGCAATAATGCAGACTTTTTGAACATCCATAATTTACTTATAAATTTATCAGAGCGTTATTTTGCCGCATGTAAAATACGTTTAACGATATCTAGCGTTAAATCACCCGTTTCAGATAACTGGGTTAAGCCCATTTTTTCCATATTAGCCACTAAAGTATCAATATCGTTATCATCAATATTGTAATGACTTAGCTGGGTAACAATACCAAGTGAGTTGAAAAATCTCTCGGTTTTATCAATAGCAGCATCAATTTTTTCATCATCACTACCGTCAGTAATATCCCAAACTCGCTCAGCATATTGCAGCAACTTGGCACGTTTATGAGTTTTTCGCTCTCGCAATAAACTTGGTAGCACTATGGCTAAAGTACGACCATGAGCAATGCCAAACATAGCCGTCATTTCATGACCTATCATATGCGTAGACCAATCTTGCATAACACCGACACCAATTAAGCCATTAAGTGCTGATGTGGCAGACCACATAAAGTTTTTACGGGCAGCAATATCAGTATTGTCTTGATAAGTCACAGGACCATCTTCAATTAAAGTTTTTAGCAATCCTTCTGAAAACCTATCTTGCACCTTAGCGTTTTGTGGCTGAGTTAAGTACTGCTCAATAACGTGAATAAAGGCATCGGCAACACCATTAGCAATTTGCTCTTTCGGTAAAGTTAAGGTTAAGTCCGGATCTAAAAATGAAAACTTCGGATAAACAAGTGCTGAGGTAAACGGGTATTTTTGCGCATTGTAAGTAATTACGCCAAAGGTGTTCATTTCAGAGCCAGTAGCAGGCAAGGTAACCACACAACCTAATGGAATAGCACTTGCTGACGGCACACTGGCAAAACCATTGAACAATATTTTTTCATGATCAGCTTGTTGCTTGGCAGCTAAGGCAACAAACTTAGTGCCATCCATCACAGAGCCACCACCAACAGCCAGCAGAAAATCAACATTTTCAGCTTGAACCAGTTTTACAGCCTTCATTAACGTGTCAAATTCTGGATTAGCCTCAATACCGGCAAACTCTAGTACTTCACGCTCACCTAAACTGGCTTTAATTTTGTCTAAGGTACCGAAACGTTTAACGCTACCGCCACCATATAACACCAAGACTTTGGCATCCTTAGCTATTAAATTATCTAATTCATTTAATCTATCCTGACCAAATACAATTTGTGTTGGATTATAATAATCAAAGTTTTCCATGGTTTGTCCTCTCTCAGTAAAGTATGCCTATTTTACTAATAACACCCCATATTAGAATGACAAAAACCACCAATTTCATGCCTAAAACTATCACAATAAGAATTTAAAAAGATATTTACTAGCGAATTAAGTATACTCGAGACAAAGAAAATAGAGACTTAACCGCTATGAATAACCTAGTTAATAATTTAATGAAGCTTGCCAAGGAAGAAGGCTACAACAACACCTATTTACCCGGTGTTGGTATATATAAAGCCAGTAGCTCAACAGCGCGAGTGCCCTTATGTTACAGCCAAGGCATTATCATCATTATTCAGGGGCAAAAGCGTATACACTTTAATCAACACAGCTATGATTATAACCCTGAGAATTACCTGACCCTGACGCTACCGCTTCCGGCAGAGTGTGAAACCATAGTACAAGACGGCAAGCCATTATTGGCACTTGCCATAGATTTAAACTTAACCATATTAAGTGAGTTAGTGCGGGTACTCGATGAGCATGGTAAAGGAAGACACATAGACAATATTGCCGAAAGCAAAGGTTTATTTGTTAGCCAATGTACAGAAGCGTTTTCATGTGTGGTTTCACGCCTTGCAGATTGCCTAACCTCTAAACTACAGTGCGATATTATTGGTCAAGGCTTGCTGCGAGAAATCTTCTTTCACGTATTAAGCGGGCCGCAAGCATCGCCACTGTTCGCTTTAGTATCGCACAATACCCATTTATCGCGCATGGAAAGAGTATTAAAACACCTACATAATAATTTTACTGGTCATTTAGATGTTGACCAACTTGCTGCTATGGCCAATATGAGTAGCTCAAGCTTTCACCGTAACTTCAAACAAATTACCGCATCATCACCGATACAGTATGTGAAAAAAATTCGCTTAAGTAGAGCTAGGGAGTTGCTGCAAGATCATGGCCTTAAAGTAAAACAAGCAGCGGCTCAAGTTGGTTATGAAAGCCCCACTCAATTTAGTCGTGAATTTAGCCGCTACTTTGGCTTAAGCCCGAGTGACTGTGCAAAAGCCTAGAGCTGCTCTAGGCGTAAATATAATAATTTTAAACCATTGCAAGAGCTATCAGCCATATAAATGCTATATGATTGTAGCTAGCTGTGTTTAATAGGCCAAACCCCTGTGCTATGAGATAAACAAGCATTAATTTCATTATATAAGTCATCAGGATCATAAGGTTTGGCAATAAAGCCATCCATTCCTGCATCAACGCAGTGTTGCTTCTCTAGATTCATATCGCTTGCGGTAATAGCAATAATGATGGTGTGCTGATCTGTACCTTTCTCTAAACGTCTTATTGCTCTTGTTGCCGTTGCACCGTCCATTACTGGCATATGACAATCCATAAGAATAAGGTGGTACTTATGCTCTTGCCATAACTCTACCGCTTCTTTACCGTCATTGGCAGTGCTGACATTCGCTTTAATAGCAGATAGCATATTTACGCAAACCTTAAGGTTTATCTTAGAGTCATCAACGACTAAAATATCAAGCACCTGGCCCTCTAGCTGGCCATCGAGGTAAACCACATTATCAGGTAAGGCTTGCTCGCCACTCGCAGCTATCACTTTTAACAATGTTCTTTGAATAACTTCAGGTGGAGCAGGAAGCTCCAAAAAGGCGTCAATACCCAACTCTAAGCATTGCCAGTTATCAGTTTCATTGGCGCTAGCAGAGACCATAATAACTTTCGGTTGGCTAGCCAAAGCAATTTCTTTTAGCTGGCTATATAACTCAAAACCATTCAGTAAAGGCATATTTTTGTCAACAATGACTAAGTCATAGCTATTTCCTTGCTGATCAGATGAAATAATATCATCGATGGCATAAATAGGATCATTGATAACAACTACCGACATTTGCCAAGAACTAAGAAGCTCAAACAATAACTTGCCATTAAAAGATTGATCATCAACCACCAGAACCCGTTTATTGAAAAGTGTCGCCATATCTTCAGCAGAGAATCCTGTTTTAATATGGGAGTTTTGTAAGGTCAGCGAAAAATAGAAGCTACTGCCAACACCTGTATGGCTAGCAACCGACAATTTCCCCCCCATAAAGTCAACCAAGCGATGACAAATTGTTAGCCCTAAACCTGTGCCCCCATATACTCGAGTGGTTGAATTTTCCGCTTGGGTAAACTTATCAAAAATAGTCTCTAACTTATCTTCTGCTATGCCAACACCAGTGTCAATTACCGAAAACTGTATTTGACAGTGATCCGATTGCACATCATCGACATCAACCTTAAGGCTCACTCTACCTTCCGGTGTAAATTTAATGGCATTATTAATTAAATTGATCAATACCTGCTTTATTTTTGCCGCATCCCCGATAACATAATGTTCAAGTTTTCTTTCGAAAACTAAATTAAGCTCAAGACCACTCTCCTCTGCAACCGGTTTAAATAACAACATAACATCGTCGACAAGTTCAACAATATCAAAGTGATGCTCATCTTTTTCTAGCCGACCCGCTTCAATTTTAGAAAAATCTAAAATACTATTAAGCAAGTCCAGCATGTGATTGGCACTTTTTTGAATTACTCGGGCAAATTCATATTGTTTTTTATCAAGTGGGGTTCTTAACAGTAGCTGCGTCATACCATACACACCATTCATCGGTGTTTTTACCTCATGACTCATATTGGCTAAAAACTCACTTTTAAGTTGATTGGCTTGCTCAGCTTTTTCTTTTTCTTCTTCAAGTTTGTGAAAAGATTTTGCTAACATTTGCCACATGCCATTGTAGGAATTAACCAGATAGTTTAACTCATCATCAACAACTTTATCCCTACCTTCTAGGGCGATATCTTTGTGCTCTTTGATTGCGCTAGTCGCCATAGACTTTGCCAAATAGGTTAGATGACGACCAACAAGTAGGTAAACAATAAATAAAATAACAAATGAAACGATAAAAGTTTTCGCGCCTTGCGTGATTAGCGTGAGCAGTACCTTATCGGCCAAATGTCGATAAACAGGATACAAGTCACTAACCACATATAGTTCTCCTAATGTAGTTGTTTCACCTTCATACTCAAAACTTACCGGCCAACGGCCAACACGTGAATATTCAGTCTCGTCTACACCAAGGTTGTTAACAACTTGCCCATCTCGAATTAACTGCACTAAGGCTATATCTGGGAGGTTTTTGATTCCGCTAAGCTGAACGCTAATTTGCTCATCATCCTCAACCCATAATGCATTGGCGATGGCGGGTAAATAACTTGCCTCTATTTGAAGTAATCTTTCATCCAATACAGACATGTCACGATTGTAATCCACAAATAAGTGAACCAAGGTAATAATGAGCGTTAATAATGAGCTACACAGCATTATCCAGATCAGTAAGCGCTTAGCTATAGAATTTTTAAACTTCATCTACATTATCATCCTTAAATATAGAAGTTCGCTGGGAAACTAAAAACCTTGTCTATATTTAGGCTAGTAAACAAGCCATTCTTTTGCAATTTTTAAATAACTTACTAAGTTTAAAGCGACACAAAAATAAAATTCACAGGCGGGTGACATGCATATTCTCAAACTCTCCTTATTGGTACTGCTGCTAATGCCAATAAAGACTTATGCACTAACAAAAATTAATTACATGGTCATTCAAGACCAAGCGCAGCCTTTTCAAAACCATCAAAATAAAAAGCACCATAACGGCATTATTACCGACATAGTGAAAGAGATTTTTCCTGCGTCTGACTATGACTTAACCATACATACACTGCCATTTAACCGCATGATTAAAACACTGGAACAAGGAAAATTGGAGAATTGGATTACTTTTGGCTCACCAAATTGGCCGGGAGTTCAATCGCTAAATTTATCTCAGCTACCCGTATTTAATGTGCAACATTCGTTATTAACGGCAAAACAGCATGAATTTGACATCAAGTCTGCGCAAGATCTTTTTGGCAAAACCGTGATATTACTACATGGTTTTGATTATCCTGGTTTAGAAGAGCATATTAGCAATAAAGACATCAACGCGATCAAGGTGAAGTCCTATAGTTCGGCCTTTAAAGTAGTCAACAGACTAAAAGATAAAGCAGGCTTTGTAGAAATGACAGTACGTATTAATTACAACCTAAAGGAGCAAAAGCTAGCACCTGATGATTATAACTTGCTTAATTTTTCCAGCGTTATTGCTGACTACAATTTACATTTAGCCATGGCACCCGATATGGATGCCAAGATAGAAAATCATATCAACGAACAGCTCAAAAAAATGCAAAGCTCAGGTAAGTTAAAGGAGATTATAGACGCTTACTAAACCAATTTAATAAGCTCAGTTAATATGTGCAACCTAAGTGACTTAGCTGAAATGACTTAGCTTAAGTGGCTTAGCCAAAGTAAATTAATCAAACTTCAACTTATGACCAGCATTGTCCACTTTAGCTTTTAAGTAGTCTTCGTTACCGTCTTTGATATGCGTTGAGGTATTCACTTCTTTTTCTACCGTTAAACCATAGTCTGATAGTGCTTTGACTTTTTTAGGATTATTGGTCATCAACTTAATACGAGAAATGGATAACGCCTCTAACATTTGCCCAGCTTCAGTAAAATCACGCAAGTCATCACCAAAACCTAAGTGATTATTGGCTTGGTAGGTATTCATGCCTTCAGATTGCAATTTATAAGCATCAATTTTATTGTACAAACCTATGCCTCGGCCTTCTTGGCGAAGATATAAAATAATACCGCCCTGCTCTGCCATTTGATTAATGGCTTCATCAAGCTGTTCACCACAGTCACAACGAGATGAATGAAAAACATCCCCTGTTAAACACTCAGAATGTAACCTTACCAGTGGCACAGCTTGAATTTGATCTGCTTGCCCAAAAATAATGGCGACATGCTCTTTGTCAGAGTTAAGGCCATGAAATGACACCATTTCTGCTGGAATGTGGCTTTGTGAACCAACTTTTAAAGAAATTCTTGTACGTACTTCAGCCATAGCTACTACTTATTTACCCACTTACTATGAGTTTATATCAAAAAAATAACACCAGCGAGCTAGGTCGCTAGTTGAAGATGGCGCATTATACCCTATTATTTTTACTGTTCTGAGCATTATTACGATTTTTCTTCTGCAGAAATCACTTTCTTAATAATTCACTTTGTTTCTTCACCTAGCAATCGTGCAACTTAATGCTTAGATAGAAAACACAGAAAGATTTTAAGCCAAATTAGAGAAAGTGTTGCTGCAATATTTCTCTTAAGCGCGCTAATCCTTTGCCTTTATTCACCGTTTTCCAAGCCATAAATAAATCACTCGCTTCGCTGGTGTGCTGATAATCTAAAGCAACTAACTCGCCTGAGTCTAAATAACACTGAACTCTATTTTTAGGTAAAAAACCCACACCAATTCCCGCTAATACAGCATGAATTTTATGTTCAACAGAGCTGACAAAAAAGTGCTGGCTCTGCTCAATAATGTTACTCGACCAAGGAATGCCGCGCTTGGTTGAGTCATGCGTGATCACGGTTCGATATTGCTGTATATCAGCTTTAGTCACAGGTCTATTAAAAAAGCTCAACTCATGATCTTTTGCCGCAACAAACACTTGTTCAAGTACTGATAAAGGCTGTGTTCTTATACCTTGTTGCGCAGGTATTGGCGCAGGAGCACCAATAAGTAAGTCAACCTTATCTTCTATCAGCGCCTCCCAAGAGCCATTCATGACTTCTTCGGTAAAATCAATTTCAATATTAGGGTGTTCTGTTAAAAACTGCGCAATAGGAACAAAAAGTGATTGCACATCAAAGATGGAATCCACCGCGAGTCGAATGCTCGGCTCCCAGCCGTGAGAGATTGTTTGTGTTTGCGCAGTCACTTTACTGACCGCGCCAAGTAATTTACGTCCCTCAACAAGTAGATGCCTGCCCGCAGGCGTCAACACAGAACGGCGACCTTGTCTGACAAACAAGGTAACCCCTAATTGCTCTTCCAACTTTTGCACTATATAGGATAGCGCAGAAGGCACTTTATTTAGTTGCTCTGCTGCTGCAGCAAAGCTACCCCGACTATCAATGGCATCTAGCACTAACAAGGCTTCTAAAGTAATTGGTGAGCTATACATAGGGTAAATATAATTATTCAAATAATTTGAACATATTAAACAAAAAACAGGACTTATTCCATCAAACGACAAAACATACAATAGCTACACATTAACAAAACAAGACAGTTTATCTAACGGAGACAATCATGAATACATCAATAGTTAAGAACATTTTAGCATCAAATCCCAGCTTTGCTGGCCTGCCACTACGCATTATTGCTGGCATTATTTTCGCTGCCCATGGCGCTCAAAAGCTCTTCGCCTGGTTTGGCGGTTACGGCCTAGATGGCACCGGCCAATGGATGGAGTCTATCGGTATCACTCCTGGCTACTTAATGGCAATGATGGCTGGAAGTGTTGAATTTTTTGGTGGCTTATTACTCATTATCGGCTTACTAACAAGACCTGCTGCTTTATTACTTGCTTTTACCATGCTAGTTGCCATTTTCAGCGTACATATAGATAACGGTTTATTTATGAGCAACAACGGCTATGAATTTGGTTTAGCACTATTTGCCATTAGCATAGCGCTAATGATTCAAGGTGCAGGCAAATATTCAGTCGATAACTTCTTAGCTCGCAAGTTGAGTTAATAGCGTATTAACTTACTTATATCGATACAAAAGCGCCTAACTACTAGGCGCATTTATTAAACTAAACGCAAACATAAACAAGATTGAGGTTTATTATGGGACTAATTATTAACGGCAAATGGCATGACCAATGGTACGACACTAAAAGCCATCAAGGTGAATTTGAACGACAAGAAAGCCGCTTTCGAGACACCATTAGCAATGATAACACTAGCCAGTATCCAGCTGAGGCTAATCGCTATCACTTATACGTATCGCTTGCTTGTCCATGGGCACATCGCACGCTGATTTTCAGACAGCTAAAACAGTTAGAAGACATTATCTCGGTCAGTATTGTTCAGCCAGAAATGTTAGACAATGGCTGGGAGTTTGGCGAGCCAACTAGTGAGTTTGCAGATAGCTTGTATCAGCAAGAATACTTATACCAGCTCTATTTAAAAGCAGCGCCTGACTATCAAGGTCGAGTTACAGTGCCAGTACTTTGGGATAAAAAAACGCAAACAATTGTCAATAATGAGTCCAGTGAAATTATTCGCATTTTTAATCATGCTTTTAATGAATTAACTGGCAACTATGATGACTACTATCCCCAAGCATTACGTAGCGAGATAGATAGCATTAATGAGCGTATTTATCACACCATTAACAATGGTGTTTATCGTGCAGGCTTTGCCACCACACAGCAAGCCTATGATCATGCTTATGACGAGTTATTTGCTAGCCTTGATTGGCTTGAAGCGCACTTAAGCAGCAATAGATACCTAGTGGGCGATACCCTAACCGAAGCTGACTGGCGATTATTCACCACCTTAATTCGATTTGATGCCATCTATCACGGCCATTTTAAATGTAACCGTAATAAGCTTGCAGAATTTAGCAACATTAGTCATTACCTGCGCGAGTTATATCAGTTTGCTGATGTAGCAAAAACCGTAGATCTGCACTACAGCAAAGTGCACTACTACGCTAGTCATAAAACCATCAACCCAACCTTAATTGTGCCTAAAGGTCCAGTGCAAGACTTTCTTGCGCCACATAACCGAGCGCAGTTATCAGCGAAAAGGAGACAGTCATGATCAAGCATTATCCTTTTGCTCAATTGGGCAAAGCCAATCATGGCTGGTTACAGACCAGCCATCATTTTAGCTTTGCCCATTACTACAACCCTAAAAGAATGGGCTTTGGCACGCTGCGTGTTATCAATGATGACTGGGTTGCTCCCAAATCAGGATTTGCTCCACACCCCCATAAAAATATGGAAATCATTAGTTTTATTCGCACAGGGGCAATAACTCATCAAGACAGTGAAGGCAATAAAGGCATCACCAGTGCGGGACAAGTACAGGTAATGAGTGCCGGAACTGGCATAGCTCATTCAGAGTATAACCTAACTCATGAGCCATTAACCTTTTATCAAATATGGATAGAGCCAAATAAGCATAATATCAAACCGCGCTGGGACTGTAAGTCATTCCTGAACAAGGCCAGCGATACTGAGCTGCCCTTGTTAGTCTCTGGCTATCAAGAAGATAGCGAACAAGCACTGTTTATTAACCAAAAAGCACGTATTTATGGTGGTAAATTAGCTCAAGGTGCGCAAGTTGATATAGCGATTAAGCACCAAGCCTATGTGTTGGCATCTTCAGGTGAGTTCACGCTAATTGATGGTCAACAAAGTGTTGAAATGAAAAAAGGTGATGGCGCAGAGGTAAGCCAGCAAAAGCAATTAACGATAAAAGTAACGAGCGAAGCTGAGGTGATAATTATCGATGCGCCCGAGCATTAGGAGAATTAGGATTATCAAGCTCACTAAACCATAGTCTAAACAATAGTGAGCTTTAGCCAATCCTAGCCGTATTTACTTTCCTGTCGTTTATTTTCGCGCAACAAGATGTACAGTACTGGTAGAGCGCTCTAAAAAAGCCCCTTCACAATAGGCAAAATAATATAGCCATAAACGCTTAAACGCTTCATCATAGCCAAACTGAGTTAGCTCAGACCAAGAATCAAGAAAGGCACTGCGCCAATCAGCCAATGTTTTCGCATAATCTAAACCAATATCATCAATTGATTCAATCACCAGTGACGAATGTTGACTCATATGCTCGGTTAACACTGTGATGGAAGGTAAAAAGCCGCCCGGAAAAATATAACGCTGAATAAAATCAACATTATTTTTATAGTAGTCAAAGCGCTGATCGGCAATGGTAATTGACTGAATTAACATTTTACCGCCAGCTTTTAACCTTTGCTGGCAAACCTGAAAAAAGCTCGGTAAGTATTCATAACCTACCGCTTCTATCATCTCTATCGAGACTAATTTGTCATACTGACCTTGTAAGTCTCGATAATCTTTTTTCAACAAGGTAATTTGTTGCTCTAGTCCTAAGGCTTTTATTTTCGCTTGGGCAAAGTCGTATTGCGCATCAGAAATCGTGGTGGTGGTTACTTTACAACCATAATGCTGAGCGGCATAAATAGCTAAACCGCCCCAGCCACTACCAATTTCTAATAGGTGATCACTTGAGGTTAGCTCTAAGCGTTGGCAAATGGTTGCCAACTTATGCTGCTGAGCTTGCGCTAAGCTGGCAGTAGGCGTTGGATAAATGGCCGAAGAGTACATCATGCTGTCATCTAAAAAGCGGGTATACAGCTCATTACCTAAATCATAATGGGCTAAAATATTGCGTTTTGAGCCTGACTGGCTATTACGATTTCGCCAATGAAAGAGTTTGTTTTTAAGCTTACTTAACCAAGCACCTTTTTTCTCGAGCTGATCGGTTTGTTGCTGAGCTTTAGCAAAAATACGAATAACAGCGGTTAAATCAGGGCTAGTCCACTTACCATCAATAAACGACTCAGCAGCGCCAATACTGCCGCCACGAACAAAGTCCTTATAAACACTAGCATCATGAATAATAATTTTACCCTGCACTTTAGCCGCTAGATTTTTACTTGGAAAATAACAAGAGTGCTCGGCTTCAACGAGCTCTAAACAACCGTAATCTATTTTTTCTAAAACAGAAAACACTAAACGTCGACAATGTTTTTCCAACCAAGTTAACGATTTTGTTGTCGGTAAAACAGCAATATTTTCCATGTTCAACTCCTTTTTTTATCAGCTAAGCTTTGGTAGCCGATAAAGGGAATACGCTTACTAAATAGTTTCAATGCCTGCCAATAAATGCTGGCAAATATCTTTAACGTCATCACAGGTATTTGGCACCATACTTTAAAAATATTGCTACGGGTTAACGGCTGAGACTGCATATTCAAGCTTGCCGCAAACACCTTTTCTGATGAAACAAAGTTACGATAATTTTCTATATTAATAAGCAAGTTATTATTTTCATCACATGGCGGCTCAACCTGCCAGTGATAACTCATATTCAAATCCATAAAAGGAGATACTTGAAATTCTTTATCGGTAATATCTCGTTTTGTTAAATCAACTAAATAGTAATGGCGCTGATGCCAGGGGGTATTACTGACTTCTACTAACATTTGCTGACATTGGTTATCTTTGTTGTAGCAAAAGTAGAAGTTTGCTGGGCTAAAGTACAAGCCAAAACACCTAACCTGAACCAACATAGTGACGCGATAAACATCATCATTACCATTAAGCTGTTGGATTTTATCTTTAATACGAGCCAATAAAGGTTTTGGTTCACCTTTTAGGTAATCTTTTTCATTTAGCCACAGCGGCTTAAACCAAGAGTAACCAAATACCCCAGTTGCCCCTTGCTGTTTTTCCACTGATTCTGCATCAAGCGCCAGCATAAATAATGAATAACAAAACTGATGCGCTTTAGGAGAAAAGCGTTTGTGGCCTATTTTACCTTGAAAGATCTTATGCAACTTTGCTGCTGGCCTTGGCATTAGCCTCTCCATCTATCACTTTATTAAGAAAACAGCCAAAGCGTTTAGCTACCTCGATTGCACTTTTAACGCCGTCTTCATGAAAACCATTATGCCAATAAGCACCAGCAAAATGAGTATGGCGCTGACCACAAATTAAATGCCGCTGTTTTTGCGCTTCAATGGATTGCAATGAAAACACCGGATGATGATAAGTAAACTCGCGCAGTATTTTATCTTGGGCCACAGCTTGTTTTTGATTTAAGGTCACACAAAAGGTGTGCTCGCTATTAAGCCCCTGTAATATATTCATATTATAGGTGACGCTTGCGGATGCTTGTCGATTTGTTCCTAATTGATAATTCCAACTAGCCCAGGCTTTTTTTCGCTTAGGCAACAAGGAAGTATCTGTATGTAGCACCACCGAGTTGGCTTTGTAAGGCATGGCAGATAACAGCTTCTCTTCCTCTTCACTGGCATCGGCAAGAAGCGCTAATGCCTGATCAGAATGACAGGCCAAAACAACATCATCAAAGTGTTGCTCGCTGCCATCATTAAAGCGAATAACAACGCCCGCCTGTTTTCTTTGTATCGAATTAATATCAGCATTTACCTGAATATTTTTATCAAAGCGCTGACATAATGGTGCTAAATAGTTGCGTGAACCACCGGGAATTACGTACCACTGCGGTCTATCTTGAATATTGAGTAGCCCGTGGTTGTAGAAGAACTTAACAAAAAACTGAAACTCAAATGCTTCCATTTCCACTAAAGAGCTAGACCAAATCGCAGCCCCCATAGGTAAAATATAGTGCTCAGAAAAAAATGAACTAAAACCGTGAGCCGTTAAAAACTCACCTAAGGTCATCTCTTTTTTAAATTTATTTAACTGATAAATTTGTTTACACAATTTATTAAAACGAAGAATTTCTCTAATTAATAGCCAAAATTTTGGCCGAAAAATATTTCGTCTTTGCGCAAACAAGGTATCTAGGTTATGACCATTATACTCAAGACCTGTTTGACAGTTATGTACTGAAAAGCTCATTTCTGTTGGCTGTTTTTCAACGCCAATTTCATTAAGCAAGGCTAAAAAGTTAGGGTAGGTTTTATTATTAAAAACAATAAAACCTGTATCTATCGCATAGTCTTGCTGACCAATATTGACATCAACTGTGGCAGTGTGTCCGCCAATAACAGTATTTTTTTCAAAGACAGTGACTTGATGTTTTTTCGATAGTAAATAAGCCGCCGTTAAACCAGAAATACCTGATCCGATAATAGCAATATTCTTCATATTAAGACTCCTTAGTTAACAGCGCAGAAGACAATGATTGTGGAAAAAGAGCTAAAAACTTGAGCAGCAAAGTTAAACGCTTAGGAAAGTGCACATAGTTTTTACGCTGCTTTAATCCTTGAACTATTCGCTTACCTGCTTGCTTAGGTGTTAAAATAAAAGGCATAGGAAAGTCGTTTCTATCGGTCAGAGGTGTTTTAACAAACCCCGGATGAATAAGACTGACAGAAATACCCGCTGATTTTAAATCCACACGCAGACTATTGGCTAAGTAATCTAAACCTGCCTTGGAAGCGCCGTAAGCCTGAGCTCGCGGAAATGGAATTATGGTTGCGCTCGAGCTGATTAATGCTAACTGGCCACCACGGACAACTTTTGCCAAAAAGCCCTCAAGTAATGCGCCCATGGCTAATAAATTGGTTTCAATCACCTCTCGAAACGCTTGACCGTTAAAATGCTGGGCATCATCTATGTACTGACATGTTCCAGCATTCAGTATCAAAATATCGAGCTCAGCAACTTGTTGTGCAGCCGACAATACCGCTTCAGGGTTAGTGACATCAAAAGCAAGCTTAGTGACGGCCTCAGGATTAACTTGATTAAGTTTTTCTTTATCACGGCCACAGGCAATCACCTGATAACCTAAGCTCAAGTATTCATGGTACAGGGCAAGACCAATACCAGAACTACTTCCTGTTATCATCACAGTTTTAGCCCTAGTCATGACGAGCAGCCCTTTTTTTGATAAAAGCTATCAGTTTGCCAATAAAGGGTAAGTGCTCATACAACATGGCGCCTAAATCAACAAAGTCTCTATGATAAACCACTTTATCATCAATACCTTGCAATTGTGAGCTGCCATCTAGCTCTATGATATTACCTTTATTTAACTTAGGATGACAAAAGCGCATTTGCCAATAAATAGCCGCTTGATCTCCTTCAACAATCACTTGCTCAATACGAAAACGGCATAAGCTTAAATTGCTATATAAATGGTCAAAATAATCACGCAAGGCATCACGGCCTTGTAACGCCTGTATTGGATCAATAAAAATAACATCAGCATGATAAACATTATCAAGCAAATGCAGGTTATCTATAGATAATTGCTGGTAACTAGCAATAAAATTATCTAGCCATAGCGGATGGTGTTGACCTGCTTGCTCAATAGAATGAGATGATGTTGTCATTGCTACCCTCTTAGGAACTTATTGTGCGTACAATTTAACTGTGTACAACTTAACTGTGTGTACTAATTCGCTTTAAAAAATGCTAACGCCCTAAGCCGTGCTGATTTATGCTCAACTATCGGCGGCCAATACTGGCGTAAGCCATGCTTGGCAATATAGTCATGAGGAAAATGAATCTCCTTATCCGGAATATTTGCCAGCTCTGGTATATAGGTACGTATAAACTCACCATTAGGATCAAATCGTTCACTTTGGCGAATAGGATTAAAGATACGAAAATACGGTTGAGCATCACAACCTGTGCTAGCAGCCCACTGCCAGCCGCCATTATTGGCAGCAAAATCACCATCAATTAATTGCTGCATAAAATATTGCTCGCCCCAGCGCCAATCAATAAGTAAGTGTTTAGTTAAAAAACTTGCAACAACCATACGCAAGCGATTATGCATCCAGCCAGTGCTGTTAAGTTGTCTCATAGCGGCATCAACTAAGGGATAACCAGTTTTGCCTTGTTGCCATGCTTTAAAGGCATGAGCATCATTTAACCAAGGTAAACCTTGATATTGAGATTTAAAGCTCTCGTGTTTGCATAACTTAGGGTGATGAAAGAGCTGGTGACGATAAAATTCTCGCCAAATTAATTCATTTAACCAGGAAAATGCCTCAGCGTTTGGCGAGCTAAGTAAATCTGGGTATTTAGTTAGAAGTAACCTAAGAAGATACCTAGGGCTGATAACCCCTGCGGCCAAATAAGGTGAAATACCCGCCGTGCCTTTAATTGCTGGGAAGTCTCGTTTTTGTGCATATTGTGCAAGCTTTTCGGCTAAAAATTGTGGTAAAACATCGCGTTCATAATCTTTAGCCAAAGGCCAAGCGCTAGTTAAGCTAGTTTCAGTTTCACTGTGCTGACACGCTTCAAGCTGTTTATGAGTTAGCTTACCTAAATAATCAAAACCAAGCGCCTTAACATAGCTAAGCCAAGCCTGCTTAAATGGCGTAAATACCTTAAACATTTCACCTGATTGAGTTAAGAGTTTGCCTTTAGGGACAATAACATCGGCTTCAAACAGGGTTAACTTAACACCAGCTGCTTGTAATGCGTTATCACGTAAGGTCTCGTTTAACTCAACTTCACTATTGGCAACAATTTCACTGACTTGATTATTTTGACAATAGCTGACTAGGTAACTAATTTGCTCAGCAAAACTATCAACCTCAACCAATTTAAGCATGATATTAACGTTTGCTAGCTCAGCAACTAAAGCATTGGCATGGCGCATAATAAAGTCGATTTTTCTTGCTGACCAATCATGCTGCAACCACTGCTTATGGGTAACAAAAAATATCGCCTCAACAGGCGTATCTAACTTGTGCTGCGCTAAAACATACTGTAACGCTGGATTGTCATGGCTTCTTAAATCATTTCTAAACCAAAGTAACAAATTAATTCCTTATCAATAAAGAGCGTATTAATAACCATACCTAAGTCTAAGCTGCTCCGGGTAAGGAGACAGATACACTTGATTAGCAAGATACTGCTTAGGATATTGTAATAAATAGTGTTTTATTAACGTCAATGGCGCTATTAAGGGGATAAGCCCTTCTCTATAGGCAGATATTTGCTGACACAACTCTGCTCTTTCCTTAGCCTGTAAATGCTTAGAAAAATAACCTTGAATATGAGATAAGGTATTAGCGTGTTTTTTTCTGGTGGCAATCACCTTTAATGCTGACATTAAGCCGCTAATATACTCTTGCGCCTGCTGTTCAAGTGGCAAAGCGTTATCCGCCAATAATTGCCCCAACTTTTTATAGGCAATTAAATCATGACTCATGACAGTGTATTTATATTGGCTGTGAAACGTCATTAATTTATGGTGACTTAAGCCAGAAGCAACTAAGTTTTGCCAATGCTTATAAGCAAAAATACGGGCAACAAAATTCTCTCTAATTTTGGCATCATTTAATCGGCCATTTTCTTCACAAGGCAATAACGGATTAGCCGCCATAATTTCACGGGCAAAAGCACCAACACCATCAGACTTTAATGAGTTACCTTTCTCATTATAAACTTTCACTCGCTCCATACCGCAACTTGGGCTTTTCGCACAAAAAATAAAGCCGCTTAAGTTTTCACTCAGTTTGGCGACTTTTTTACCGTAAGCAGCCAACGCATCAGTAACATCGCCGCTACCATCAGGGCGAGCCACACGAATAATGTCATCTTTATTAATTAAACGAATTGTCGGTCTTGGAATAGGTAAACCAATGGCAACTTCTGGGCAAAATGATTTAAAGGTGACATGCTCACTTAACTCATTAATGCAAAAGTTAGACGGCTTATTACTGGCATCAAAGCGCACCTTTTCACCAATTAAACAAGCACTGATGCCTAAAGTTATTTCTTTTTTATCAATTGCGTGAATCATAGACAACTCCATAATTATATTAACCATTATTCTTGAGCTGAGTGATAAAATCACTTTAATCAAGGCAAAAGTTGCGCCGTTTAGTTCGCTAAATCAGCAGCTTTTAACGCAGAGTAAAGGGGTTTTAGCCTCAGTCCTAATAAATAAATGAGCCGATAGGATTAAGTAACTTATTAATACCTTGGGTAAAGTGCAGCGCATCGTTTGCCACCGTATAGCATAAGCAACCTTTCGCTGAAATTGGCTGATGAGTATCCTCACCACCTAACATGATAAAGTCACCTTTAACATAGCTACCCTTTTCATCTTCAAATGAGCCATCAAGTAATAACGTCAACTCAAAGCCTTTATGGGTATGTTGTGGCACGCCACCACCTGGTTCAATATGTAACAAGCTAGTATGAATTTCATCTTCATCGAGTTGTATTCTGGCTCTAGCGAGCTTACCTATATGCGCCGTTTTGCCAAAATTCATATGCTGCAAGGCGCGCGGTAAGGTATAAGTACTGTTATTAAAAGCAATAGTCTTTTCTTCTAATACCGCTAACTCTTCAATATCAGATGAGGCAGTGATATCGGCTATCATGTCATCAAAATCAATGCTGGCAACTTGCGCTATATCTTGCTCATCATCAACAATAAAGCGATCTAAGTAGGTTTGTTCAAATTCAAAGTTCGCTTCAGCCACTTGCTCGGTAAGCAAAGCGATTTGCTGCTGACACTGCTGACACATATCCGCATGAATTGCGACACCAGCAGCTAAAGAAGCAGGTAGTTCGCCATCAACAAAGGCTTTTAACAACTCAAATGTAGGGTGGTGTTTAATCATGATTTTCTCCTAACTGCACTTTGAGTTTCGCCAGCGCTAAACGCAACCGAGATTTAATCGTGCCCAGTGGCAAGTTCAATTGCGCCGCTAACTGTTCTTGAGACATTTCCATTAAATAAAAACCTTTAACAACCTCTTGTTGCGACTCAGGTAACTTATTAATCACAGTAAGCAACTTATCGTGTTGTAAATGATCTTGATAAGTATCTGCTTCGCTGACAGCACTTTCTGCTAATGGCCAAATATCTTCACTTAAATTATCTTCTTTGTTGGCTTTTACCTTACGTAACATATCAAAAGTAACATTACGCATGACGGTATAAACCCAAGTGGTTGCTGCGCCTTTATCAGGGTTAAATAAATGTGCTTTACGCCAGACATTGGTCATGGTCTCTTGCACTACTTCATTCGCTTGCGCTTCAACGGGAAATTTACCCCGGGCAATACGCAAAATTTTAGGCGCAAAAAACTTAAACAAACAGGTAAACGCTTGCTTATTTCTACTAACGGCAACGGCATTAAGCCATTGACATAGTTGTGGATGATTGATTTCTTCAGACATGTTAATAGATTTAGCATTTGTCTTTTGGCATAGCAAATTTGTTTGCATTCGATTAAGCACCACTAAATTATTGACTTAACCATTAATACGAAACAAACGCGCTTAAGATCACTAAATATTAAATAATTTATAAGTAATTGATAAACTACTTGTAAATTATTGATTTTACAAATGCTTTAGCTTGCTCAAAACTTTGCTCGATAACAAAGTTAGCCTTTACACTGGCAGCGACAGGTAATAATTCTAACCACCTGGCAATAACCCAAGCCGGCTCATCAGAAATTTGCTCTGTATATAAACTGCTAAGCATTGCATCACGAGAGATAATATCTGCCAATGTTGGTGCTAAGCTTTGCCTAACAAAGCTATCTTCCCTAGCTTGCTCTGACCAATGGGCAAACACCTCAGTATCAGCAAAATGCAAGCTATCCTTGTCTATGGTGACATTACGTAAACGCACTAAAGCCGTACAGCTTACATCCACCTCTAAAATGCCGTCATGACCTTGGGCAAAGTCTTCTATGGTAACTAAGCTGCCCCAAGTAAACTGCTTATGGCTTTCGCCTTCACTTGAGATCATGCTTGAGGTTCCTTCACTTGAAGTCATGCTTGAAGTGATAACAAAGCCTTGCGATGATGAGGCAATGCCAATCATTTTTAAGTAACGCGCCTCGAAAATGCGTAAGCGCATTTTACCGCCCGGCAAAATAAACACAGGTAAGGGAAATACGGGTAAATTCGACACTGATGTCGCACAGTTATTAATCTTATTCATAGTTATTAATACGTTTGATTGACGCATTTTGATCAATCTATTTACGCAAAAAGCCCCATTAAAAATGGGGCTAAGTGTTATTCGAGTCGTTATGAGGTTATTCAAGAATCACAGTATCTATCACGTGAATAACGCCGTTACTGGTCTGGATGTTAGTCATGGTCACTTTAGCGTTACCTATCATCAGCATGCCACTTTGTTCGTCAACACCTACATCTACTTGCGCACCTGATGCCGTAGTAATTTGTTTACCATTGGCAGCATAAGCATCTAGGGCTGATAGCGCGGCATCTGAAACCACATGCGATAATAGTACGTTAGTTAACGCCTCTTTATCTGCTAATAAGTTAGCTAAAGCATCTGGGTCGATTTTAGCAAAAGCATCATTGGTTGGTGCAAATACAGTGAAGGTAGCCGTTTCATCCGCTAATGTAGTGACTAAGTCAGCAGCTGATAAAGCAGATACTAAGGTTGAAAAGGTATCAGGGTCTGCAAGGGCAACATCAACAATAGATTGCGAGCTCATATCAACTGAACTTGGCGGTAAGATCACGCTATCAACCACATGAATTACGCCGTTATCTGCCATCACGTCAGCAGCACTCACCTTAGCACCATTGATATAAAGCATACTATCAACAAAAGATAATGAAACTTTAGCGCCACTTGCCGTGGTTGCCATATTATCGCTTGATTGCGCTAAGCTAATCGCGCCATCAGCCATCACTTTTCCTGCTAATACATGATAAAGCAAGATATCAGTTAGTTGCTCAGTGGTTAAACTGTCAAGTGTTCCAGCGGGTAGTTTGGCAAAAGCAGCGTCGGTTGGTGCAAATACAGTGTAGTCATTGTCGAGATCACTTAAAACACTGTCTAAGCCGGTTGCTTGTAGTGCAGAAGCCAAGACAGTGAAATTGCCATTATTAACAGCAACATCAACTAAACTCATTGCATTAGCTGGAATATCCACATCACCAACAATAACCGCATCAATAACATGAATAATACCATTGCTGGTGTAAATATCTTTCACCTGAACATTAGCACCGCCAAAGGTAAGCATATCTGTCATGCTATTAATGGCCAGTGGTAACATAGCCATTGACGCTGTTTCTACTTGGTTACCACTTAAGCTATACGCGGTAACAGCATCAACCGCACTGCCAGCAATTACGTGCTGTAGTAATATTGATGAAAGTACCTCTGTGTTAGCTAGCAAGGTATTGATTGTCTGTTCACCGATTAAGGAAAATGCGGCATCAGTTGGTGCAAATACGGTAAACTCAGTACTTTCATCAGCAAGCACAGCATCTAACCCCGTTGCTTGCAGCGCCGCAACTAAGGTAGTGAAGTTACCGTCAGCAATAGCTGTATCAACAATATTTGCTGTTGGCGTCATCATCTCGGCTGGCGGTAGTAATACCGCATCAATCACATGAATAATGCCGTTATCAGTTTGAATATCTGTTGCGGTAACGGTGGCGGTATTGACCAACAAACTACCGTCATTAAGCGATAACCCTATGTTATCACCATTTACCATTGCAAGCGTTGAACCAGCGCTGGCAATGGCAGCTTCCGCATTTATTTCTTGAGCAATAACATGGTAAGTAAGAATATTCGACAAGGTATCAGTGTCGGCTAATAAAGCGTCAATGGTTTCTTGTCCTAACAAAGCAAAGGCGTCATCTGTTGGTGCAAATACCGTAAATTTCTGACTGGTATCAGCAAGTGTTGTATCAAGCCCAGTTGCTTGTAAGGCGGCAACTAAGGTAGTAAAGTCGCCAGCTGCAACCGCAGCATCAACTATGGTTGTGCTAGTAGCTATTGGCTCATCTGCAATCACTACTTCTTGTTTACGGTCGTCGTCATCATTACAACCTTGTAGCATTATCAACGTCATAAAGGCTACGCATATCGTTTTTACATTTTTCACGGTAATCCCCTTCAGTACTAATTAACTATCAGGGAAACTTACGAGATATAAATTGCACAAGATCACTTTTTTTCTTTAAAAAACAAACTATTTACAAAGTGATCTTAACTGGATTTTTATTCGTATTGGCGAGGGGGAGATATTATTTTTGACAAGATAAAAAATAAAAATTCTCTGATAAAAACCTCCCTAAAAAATTTGATTAATCTTTTTTACATGTCAGCGAAGCGCTAGATTTTTCAAAAAACAGCGTAATGTTAGCAACCGTTACCCCAAGCTTTTTCATCTTGGTTTTATTAAGTACTCGCTTATCATCAAGCTGATACATCCAATCATCTAAAGTAAAGGTATACACCTCATCATCAATAGGCACTTGCAAACTATATTGCCAATGAAAAGCAAAACCAGCATGTTGCCCGTATGCAACACCCACGACATCTTCTGCCGTACCTTGATACTTACCCTCTGCAAGTTTAACTAATTGCCAATTACGATAACTTACTTCACCATCATCAAAATAAAAGGTCTCTGCTAAAACACCGTTATTTTCCTGCCAGCTAGCATCAATTTCCACACAAAAACGTCGCGTAACTTTGTCAGTAAAATCTTGCACTGTTCCCCAAGCAAGCACTCTGCCTTGAAAATAGTCTTTAATATCAAATTTAGGTGTTGTGTTTTGATAATCTTGCCGGTTGTGCGAGCAGCTCATTAAGCTTGTTAGCAGAAAAATAAAAAAGATTAATCTAACTGCCATCGTACTGTACTCCTAAAAGTTGTCGTCTTAATGCCGGTTGACTAGTATTTGTTGAGAGCCAAATACTGAGAAAGTCATCACCAAACTGCTGATTATCTACCATGCCAATGGCTTTATCGTTAAAAAAGAACTGACTTTGACTGGCGGTTTTGAGCAAAGCTAAGCTATCGCCTGCCTTAATATCGGGCCAAAGATCAGTTAACAATTCGCTGTATTGCTCGATTTTCTCGTCAGGTATAGCTAAGTGCTGCCATTGCTCTAACGTTCTTGCTATTAACTCTTGGCTGGAAATATCACGTAAATAGCGAATTTTAAAATATACCGGCGAGTCAGACTGTAAGCTGGAATATGTGCCTGAGTGCGTGTACAAGGTGCTTTCGTATATATCCCAAAATAGCAGCGAAAATTTAGCACTGCCAACTTGCTTCATCTCACTGGGCAGTTGGCGATAGTGTTTATCATCACCATTATCAGCATAAGCTGTTAACTGAACGCACATGGCAACAATAAAGTAGGCAAGATACTTAAGCATAATGTACTCCTTTGGTTAAGCAATTGGCTTTAATATAGAAAAACAACAGCATTAACGGACCCCAAAGCAGTGCCAGTAATAAGTAGGTAGGTAAATTATCCAAGCCAAAAGTAACCGCGCCTAATCGCTCACCAGCAAGGTAACTTAACGGAGCAAAAATAGTACCTGCTAACCATTGATAAACTCTGTTCACCGATAAAAAGGCCAAGCTATGGTTCAAGGTAGCAGCAAAGGCAATCCATAAAACCATTAGCCACACAGGGAAAAACTGTTCTTGATTAAATTGAAAAATATTCAGGTAGGTCAGGGCAAAATCAACGCCTATGCCAATACAAGCAACAAACACTAACAAGCGTATTTCCGCTGGTTTATTTGGCGATAAAAATATGTGTAGCAATAGCCAGCTGATCACAGCAGGAATAAAGCTATTACCCGATAAAATTAACCCTAGCCAAGAAATATTGAAGGCGAATAAATTGAACCACATACATCTTTCTGCTCATTGGTGTTTTTTCTTACTACGTAACCGCAGAGCAAAAAGATCAGTAATTAACACCAATGAATAGGATCTACTTGGTAATATTGACGTAACTGTTGATACAGCTCAGGAAATTGCTGATGAAATGCTTTGGCTTTTTCAAAAAATACTTCACTGGCGACAGCAAAAAATTCTGCCGGATTAGTTGCGCCATAATGATCAAATAATGACTGTTCACCGAAAGCTGCTTGACGCTGAAGTTGATTAAATTGCGCCAAAAATGCCGCCGACCAATCACTATAATTTTGCCCTTTCGCTAAAATAGGCGCACCATTAGCTCGACCATTTTCTTGATCTAATTGATGAGCAAATTCATGAATGACGACATTGCGACCATCATCAGGAATCAAGGCACCTTCAATAGTATCTTGCCAAGATAACACCACCTTACCAAAATCCCATGATTCACCCGCCAATACTGACTTTTGTGCAAACTGTACACCATCTGCTTGCGTGGTTAACTGCTCTTTTATAAAAGCGCTCGGGTAAATTAAAATGGTTTTTAGCTTAGGGTAATAGTCGGTTTTTCTATTTAACAATAACAGGCATGCTTGCGCGGCAACCGTGACGCGAATGTCATCGTTAATTTTAACGCCATTACAACCAATAAACTGTTTTTCTGCCAAAAACACCTGAATATGTTGTTTCAACTGCAACTGCAAATCAGCTGGCATCAATCTAAAATACGGCATTCTCGCTTGCAGTATTTTTCGCCATGATTTTTTAAACGGCTGAGCCATTACTTTTTTGCGCTGATAACTTTGCCAATAAGGCTTTCCAGCAATAAAAGCGATTAAGGCTATGGCAACAAATAGCGGTAATACATATGAAAACATACTAAAACCTTTTTAATTAAGATTATTATGACATAAGAGCGCTTAGCTCAAATATCAAGGTTTAGTGTTTATTAACCTTTCCCTTACCCCTTCCTCCCTCCTTTCACATACAAATAAAAACAATTATCATTTGTATTGCGTTTATTTTGTGTAAATGCTATCTTCGCGGCGCTCATTTACAAACAACTTACAAATAACGGGAATAAACATGAACACTCTGAAGTTGTCACTTATTGCAAGTTCACTTCTCGCCGCAGGTACGGCATTCGCTGATCAGGAAAAGAAGAGCGATTTAGAAGTAATTGAAGTTAAAGGGAGTTATTTGAAAGGATACAATGCCCATGATGCCAGTGGTGCTTCTCGACTAAAATTAGACATCATCGATATTCCACAGTCTGTTTCAGTGATTACTGATAGCCAAATGTCAGACTTTCAACTGAACGATATCGATACGCTATTAGACACAGCGACCGGTGTTAATGTTGAACGAATTGAAACAGACAGAACCTACTACACTGCCCGTGGCTTTGACATCACCAACTTTCAGGTTGATGGCGTCGGCTTACCGCTAAGTTCTGGTAACAATCATGCCGATGAAGATACCGCGATTTATGACCGTATTGAAATTATCCGTGGTGCCAATGGCCTAATGACAGGTGTTGGTAACCCTTCTGCTACTGTTAACTTTATTCGTAAGCGCCCTACTGTTGATAACGAGCTTGCCATTAGTGGCACAATTGGCAGTTGGAACAAGCAACGATTAGAGGCCGATGGTACCTACAATTTCTCTGACAGTACCGCATTTCGAGGGGTATTAGTCAACCAAGATACTGATTCATATCTTGATCGCTATAGCCAAAATAAAACAGTACTTTACGCATTTTTATCTCATGACTTTTCAGATAATACCACCCTATCACTAAGTCACTCATACAGTGATAGTCGTGCAACAGGTAATAACTGGGGAGCAAACCCACTCTTTTATACTGACGGCTCGGCAACCGATTATCATGTCTCTACCAGCACCTCAGCTGATTGGTCAAATTGGGACGTTCTCAAACAAAATACAGTGGTGGAATTAAGTCACTTTTTTGCCAACAGCTGGCAATTAAGAGCAACCTACTCTCATAAAACCACCGATGAAGACACCGAATTATTTTATGTTTATGGCACACCGGATAAAACCACTGAGCTAGGACTTAAAGGCTACGCCAGTGAATATGACAACGATGATAAACATGACTTAGTAGACGTTTATTTAACAGGTGATTTTACCCTATTCAACCGTGATCATGAATTTGTTGTTGGTGCTAACTATTCAAAAATGGACGGTGAAGAAGTCTCTCTATACGATTACACCACAGGTAATGGCTTTCCTGTAATGCCACCATTAACCAAGTGGGACGGCAACACACCAAAACCAACCTTTAATGATGGCCGTACCGGCTCTGATGTTACCAGAGAGCAAGGAGCGCTTTACTTTACTGGTCGATTCAATATTGTTGATGGTTTACATTTACTCGCCGGCGGTCGCTACAATGATTGGAAAGTTGAGGGTGTATCGTACGATAAAGTACAAGATGCACAAGATAAAGAGTTCATTCCCTACCTTGGTGGTGTTTATGAATTTACCGACGGTATCGTTGCCTATGCAAGCTACACCGAAACCTTTGTATCGCAAACCGAGCTAGATATTAACAATAATGTGCTTGACCCTATCACAGGAGAAAGCAAAGAAGTTGGTATTAAAGGTAGCTTATTTGATGATAGATTAATTGCGACATTAACTTACTTCAAAACAGCTCAATCCAATGTTGCCCATGTTCACCCCGATACCGTTGACTTACCACCAGAGGAAAAGCGCTATATAGGCCTTGACGGTATCAGTTCAAAAGGTTTTGAAGTTGATGTAGCAGGTGAAATATACCCCGGCCTACAAACCAGTATTGGCTTTACCAGCTTTGATATTGATGGTGATAAAGGGGTTGCTGATTACACGCCTGAAAAATTATTTAAGCTTGCTGCGGTATATTCCTTTGAACAAGTGGAAGGCTTATCAGTTGGTGTAAATATGCGCTGGCAAGATGATATTTCTAGGGAGCAAGGCGTTGTTGGTGAAGGCTTTGACAACGCTGGTGAGACTATTGTAACTAAGCAGGACGCTTATGCCTTAGTTGGCTTAATGGCACGTTATGAAATAACTCCTGACATTCATGTTAGTGTTAATGCCAATAACATTACCGATGAAAAATACTTAACCAGTCTTTATTGGGCACAAGGTTATTACGGCGCGCCAGCGAACTACTCAGCGTCGTTAACTTGGTCATTTAATTAGTATTACCACAAAATAAAAGCACTACTTAGCAATAGGTAGTGCTTTTCTACCTTAGGTTAAAAGAAAATGCGAAAGTCTCTATTTAAATGGCACTCTATTACCGCGCTGGTGGCACTGCTCCCGTTAATACTGATCGCCATCACAGGTAGTATTCTAGTATTTAAAACGGAAATTGATACTTGGCTTATGCCAAAGCAAATGTCGGTGAATCTAACCGCAAGCCAGCCAAGAGAAAATCTCAACGTACTTATTAACAACATCAGCACGACTCATCCTAATTTTCTTATGGGTAGTTGGGAGTTATTTGATGACAAAGTCAGAGCAGATACCGCTTACATCATAGATAAACATTCTGGCGCTTGGTATAAACTTTATATCAACCAATACAATGGCGAGCTGTTATCAACGCCAGTACCGTTAAATCATAATTTAACAGATTGGCTTTTATCCTTACATTACACCTTTCTACTGGATTTTACTGGTACGGTATTAGGCTCAATTTTTGCCATTATTTTATTGTTTTTAGGCATCAGTGGCATCATTTTACACAAACGTTTTTGGGCCAAGCTATTTACCTTGCGCTTTAGTGCCGCCAGGCGAATTTTTTACAGTGATGTTCACAAACTCATTGGCATTATTTCTTCCCCTATCATTCTTATTTTAGCCTTTACCGGAGGCTATTATAATATCGCCGAAGTGGTACATGAGGTTAGTGAACACATAGAGCCACACCCAATTCTAAAAGCACCGCTTTATCATAAAGATACTGACTTTCAGCTGTTGTTAGATAAAAGTGAAAATTACATTGCCAATTTTAAAGCCAGCTATTTTACTTTCCCGTTTGAGCCTGAGCTTCATATTACTTTTTACGGTGAGGTACCTACAGCTAATCCGTTAACCAGTGAATATGCCAGCACGGTGACTTATCATAGAGAAACCTCAAAACTGCTCAGCAGTTACGATATACGCAACGCCAGTGATATCAATGCTGTTGTCGATACGTTTAGAAAACTGCACTTTGGTTACTTTGCCGGGCTACCAAGTAAAATTATTTGGTGCGTTTTGGGATTATCACCACTGTGGTTAGCACTAACAGGCTTATATTTTTACTGGTTTCGTAAAGCTCGCCCAAGTAAAAAAGCACTAGCAAAGCAAGCGGCACAAGCTTGTTAAAAAGGTATTTAATCTCAGGTTATTTAGTTAGCGATACATTGAATATTCAACCAATCGCTAACTTGTTGACTATATTTTTCTAACCAAATTTTTGCCGCTTGACGTTCATCAAACTTATCAGCAATCACTAACGCAGAAGCTTCAGCTATCATTTCTTTGCTAAAATCAACTCTGCTAATAAATTGATACACACAAGGCCAGCGTGACTGCAAACCTGGCCATGCCACTTTTTTTAACCAGCCTTGTTTAAGATTGCCACAATCGTGAACTAAGTTGGGGTTAAGCCCCCAAGAAGGATTAGACTCACAGCCTTTCTCAAAACGAGGAAACTCAACAAACTTCCCTTTCATACGAACATCAGTCCAGTTCGGCGACCAGTTAAGCAACATAATAGCGCGCTTTTTTTCAACCGATTTTTGTAACTTACGCCACAATGCCTTTTCATTGCTTAAGCGCTCAATGGTAAAGTCTAAATCAAGCGCGCGAATCAAATCAGCATCATGATACTCCCACGGGCCGGTATAATAAGTACCCTTGCCGCTAAGTGGCAGTTCAGAAAACAAGTAGGCGCATTCATTTAGCGCTTGCCAATTAGGTAAGCCAGCGCACTTTTGCTCAACATAGTCGGGATACCACCACTCTTCTCGAACAACTGCACTATGTGAGCCTAAATCATGGATATGCTGCTGAGCCAACATGCGAGAAAACTCTGCTCCCATTGACTGCTGCCAAACCTCAATTTGGATATGCACTATGCCTTTTCGCAATGCGCCCCACTGATCGTAGGCGCCTATCTCTTGATAATTAACAGTGTGATTAAATTGCTGCTCGATTAAGTCGCCAATAACATAGCTAAGCACCCGTTGGCTTGCCCAGTTATTAAGCGGCAGCGTGATAGACTCTTTGCTCGACGACGCCACGGCAAATTGAGGAAAGAAATAGAAAAAGATAAACATGAATAAAAACTTCATGTTGATAAAATGCAACATAACTCACCAGACTTATTTGTTAAACGCCCAAATTCCTCTGGATTAGTTTTATTTCCTTATCGTACTAACATCAATTACTTAAAGAATGATTCTTGCTATAACTGACTGCCAGTTACGCTATTGTAACAAGTTATAAGCTAAGATCAAATTAGACTAAAGTACGGTAGCTAAGGGCTAGAGATAGTTAACCCTATGAATAGTTAATAAAAAACCCGATAAAAATCGGGCTTTTCTGTTTCACTTTGAAATTAAGTTTATATGAGACACTTATTTCGACTAACGATACTTAAAGCATTAGCCAACTTATCTTCATCAATAAAGCCACGTTTTTTAACTATCAATTCGCCATGCTCATCAAATATCAAGGTGGTTGGCGATGCTTGATAACCACCTATCTTACGTAAAAATTGACGATCCGCCTTATACGCAGGAATACCGTTATGATAATACTTTAATTCCTTTTTAAGTTGTCTGGCATTACCTTGTGTGCCAACCAACACTATATTGACACTAGCTTGGCATTGCTCAAAAGCCTTTGCCAAGGTTTTTCCCTGCTTCTTACACCAACTACAATCAGGTTGATAAATCATAGCAATAGTAGCTAAAGCACTAGCTTGTTTTACCGCTAAAGACTGCTCAGCTGTTAACGGCTTCAACTGAAAAGGCAAGGCTTGTACGGGTGTCGCTAAGACACTAACACTCGCACTCAATAAGCCCAACATTAGTGTACTTTTTACTTTTTCAAATAAGTTAGATACGTTCATGGCAGCACCAGTTAAAGGTAAAGTAAAAATTAAAGCTTCACTTCAATACCGGCATACAGCTCTCTGCCGTGTAATGCGCCATAAATATAAGCAACATCGTAGCCACCATCAGCATCCCAGAATAATGGTGTATCACCACCATCTATTTGCGTTTCTTCAAAAATATTAGAAACACCGGCATATAGCTTGGTATGCTCTGTTAACTGATATTGCACCTTAATATCTGACGTTGAAAAGGCTTTACCCACTAAGGTTTTCACGCTGCTAGCATCACCTTTAATGTTATAACCCTCATAACCGTAATCACTTAAGTCTTTCTCGCCAAACCAAACTGTTGACCAGAATACTTTTAAGTTATCTTTTTCATATTGCAACTCAAAGCTAGCACGCTCTTCAACCGGTGCTATGGCATAAGAGGATTTAAAGGCATCATCATAATTAAACTTTTCTAGGCCAAGATTAACGGTAAAGTGCTCGGTTAGGTTATAGCCAACGGTAATATCATAAGTAGTAACCGAGGCAGTTTCTTTAAGTTGCGTTAATAACGGCACACCGTCTTCCGTTTCTTCCAACGATGCCAAATTATCTACCGAAGAGTGAGCAACTGAGCCAGTTACGGCCAGCACTTCAGTATCATAACTTAATGAATAGCTTGCCGATAATGACTCTTCTAATGAATCGATATCAATTTGATAACCTAATTCTGCATCCAAAATACCGTGATCTGTTTCAAAGAATGACAATGGCGCGCGATAGCCTCGGCCAGTAGAAAAGCGCGAAGTTAATTCCTCTGTATGGAAGTAACGTAAATCTAGGCGCGGCGCAAAAAAGGTTTCATCAATTTCAGTACCCACTTTTTCTGGGTCAACAAAGTCAGCGGTAACTTGGTCAACACGCATAGCAAGGGCTAGTTCTAATTCATCAATAGGCGTCCAGGTATCTTGAAAGAAAACACCAACAGTATCATAGTCAAAGGCATCACTTTGGTAGGCGGCAACCGCTTCTAGCGCATCAGTTGAAGAGCGCATTTCTTCACGACGAGTATCAACACCAAAGGTGATAAAGTGACTGTCTGATAATTCCATATCAATTTTGCCACGTAAGTACCACATTTTATCTTCTGCTTGATAATCAATGCCTTCATAAAAAGAGTCTTGAATATGCTTAGCATAACTTACGGCAAATTCTGCTACGGTATAATCACTTAATTCAGTTAAATACTTCACATAAGCTTCATCACGAGAGGTATCAATCCACTCAGTTGTTTCCCATGGCTTGCCAATATATTGCTTACGTACATCATCATCAACAAACAGCTGCTCTGATTCTTGTTGATCATAACCGGCAATGGCTGCGCCAATTGAACTCACTATATCGCCAATAACAGGGCCACCAAAAATTTCAGATTGCACTTTCGAAATACGTAGCTGCACATTACTACGGTCAGATAAATCTTGGGTTAAGAAAGTGGTTAGCGATAAGTTCTCAATAAAAGGTGCTTCACTTACGCCGTTATCGTCATGATCTTCTTGATCTTGCTTGTCGTATTGACCAATAAAAGTGATACCGGTTTTACCGTCATCAGAAATACCCGTAGCCATGCCTTTCATTGCGGTAAAATCATGAGAGCCTTTGGCAAAGTCAAAGCTGGCACCATTTTCATAAGCTTCTTTGGTAATAATATTAACCGTACCACCAATGGCTTCTGGGGCAATAAGTGATGCACCAGCACCACGTGCTACTTCTATACGGTCAACCCCAGTGGTGGCAATGGCATCTACTGCGTAGAAACCTGAAATCAGCGTATGGGTAGGTAAACCATCCACTAAAATCGTGGTATGTTCACCTTTCATACCGTTTAACATAATACGTTTAACACCACACATAGAGCACTCGTTAGAAACATTTACCCCCGGCTCATTATTAATGGCCGCGGTAAGGCTCAGGGCATTCTTATTTTCAATGGTTAGTGCATCTAACACTTCTGTTTTTTGAATAACATCTTTTAAACGACCTGCTTGATCGAGTTTTTGTCTAAGACTTCTAACTTCGATAACTTCAGTTTCGTTATCAACCGATGTTGCTTCTTCGGCAAAAGCGAGTGTTGGCGTAGCTAAAGGCAAGCTTGCCGCAATGGCAAGGTATAAAGGAGATAGTGATTTCATGGACAGCTCAAAAATAAAAATAATCGTAAAACAAAATTTGAGCGCTATTGTTAATCATTCTCAATTACATTTAGTTGATCAAAATCAATGAAGGTTACACTTTGTTACATTGGCAGTTATAAATGCCATTAACCATACAAAAGCCATGGATAAATTTAGCAAAATCAATAGCTAATCCTCTCCTGCTATAAAAAGAAACTTATCTGCCAGCCGTTAATTTAAAAAAAATTTAACGCCTCATTAAACTTTCCTAGCTGGCCTAGCAACTATATCTATAAACCAAGCAATGCAAAACCAACCAATACAGCTAGGAATCATACATGAGAACAATAATCAGCAAATCAAACTTAACCATGAGCTTAATCGCAGCATCAGTAATCACCATGACAGCAACGGCAGTAAATGCTGCTACTGAGGCGAAGCAAGAATACAAAATTTTCGTTTATCAAGACTGCCAAAAGGTAGATGAAATCCCGATGAATGAGGCACAAATTACCGCCTATCAAAAGCTTAATGGCCTTGAGTCGACCATGCGCGAGTTAGAAATCCCCGTAGATGAAATGGAAGAAGAACTTGCTAGCTATGAGCAAGAGTTTGAGCAATTAAGTGATAAAATTGTGGAAGAATCAGAAGGTGCGATAACAGTGAATAAAGCCATGATAAAGCAGCATGAAAAAATAGCCCAAAAAATGCAAGCCGTGGTTAGCGCTTACCAAAAAGATCTTGGTCTTTTAGAAAAACAAGCCAATGTTATTCAAGCCGCTGCTCATCAGTTTGAGCAAGCCATTAAGCCAAGTATCAAGCAATATCAAAATCAACATATTACTATTAATATCGGCACACACGAGCCAGACTGGCAATGCCATGCTTAACTTCACATAGCTTACTAGGGTCAGCAAAGGCGCTCAGCTCATAACACGGAGTTAGTTTTCATGGGCGCTTTTTAACGCATATAAAAAGCCATATTGCTGTTATTCAATAACTGTCACAACCGCTATCACAACTTCACCTTTAAAGCTGCATTAACCCAAGTCAAAGCCGATTTAATTTCAGTAATTTACCTTTCAGCTCTATGCGATGGTTTTTCTGTAATTTACTAAACACTCGACTAACGGTTTCTGGGCTTAAGCCATTATAATTGCCAATTTCAACCTTAGACATGGTTAGCAAAAACTCTGATGCTGATAAGCCAAGCTGTTGAAAAACCTTGCTGAGCGATAAAATAAAGTTAATGACTCGCTTTTCCGCACTATGCTGGCTAACCGCCAAAGAGTGCTTGTGAATCTTGTTTATCGCTCGACTCATCAGGCTCACTAAATTTTCTTCAATTTCAGGCAGCTCAGCAAGCACCTTAGCTAAAGGAATTTGACAGACCATGGCGGTTTCTAGTGCTTGTGCATAACTAGCATGTTTATTTTCCACCATGGCATCTAAGCCTAAAAGGCTACCTGGAAAGTGAAAGCCAGTAATTTGTTTAGTCCCATCTGAGGAAATGGTATAGGTCTTAACACTACCAGTGCGAATCGCATATAAAGACGAAAAGTTATCCCCTGCACTAAAGAGCATATCTTTGATATGAAACGGCTCACTACGGCTAACAAGCTCATTGAGTTTCTGCAGCTTTTGCTGATCTAACTGAGCGCCAATGCAGTTGCCTCGATGGCCACAAGTTTGACAATAAATATAGTGACCGCTGTGATTCCTATCCGCCATAATAAACATACATAACTTTAGTTAAAGGTATTATTACTATAGCTAAGAAAAATGACTTTTCTATAAAAGTGCCATGATATTAATATGACATTTCACTAACATTAACATTAGCTTAGTCGCAGAAAGGCAAGGCAAAGGCTTTTATTTAATGACTCGGTACTAAATAAAAGCACTAGCATCTAAGGACGGGACACTACTAAGATTTATGTTGCAGTGAAACTAAGCCTTTTTAACAAACTTAGCGGTTACCATCATTTCACCGACACCGTCTACTTTACAATCAAGCTCATGATCTTTTTTATCAAGTACGCGTCGGATCACCGCTTTAGTGCCAATTTTAATCACTTGTGAACTGGCTTTGATTTTCAAGTCTTTAATTACGGTAACTTTATCGCCGTCCGCTAATAACGCACCGTTAGCATCTTTTACTTGAATGACTTCTTCTTCAAGGTCGGCGGCCGTCCATTCGTGGCTACATTCAGGACAAATAAATAACGACTGATCTTGATAAACATAGTCAGACTGGCATTTTGGGCAAGGTGGTAATGATTCACTCATAATATCTTTACAAAGGCAATAATAAAAAAGAGCGCTAGTTTAACAGCTCAATAAGCGATTAACCAAACAGATCCTAGAAAATCTTTACTCATCAACAGTAAAGCGCAAAGCTTAGTAAGGTTCACAAACCATTGAAGCTTATTAACTATTTGCTATAGTAAGCATACAAAAAGACAATGATAATTGAGAAATTAATATTTATGGCTAAGGTAACGAGTAGTGAAAAAATCATTCGCAGATTATATGAAATTACCAATAGCCATGCGCTAGGCTTTGATAAACAAGTTGAACAACTTTTAAAAATGGGCTTAGAGCGCTTTAATCTTGATATTGCCATCTTGTCAAAAATTGAAGGCAACAAATACCTTGTTAAACACTGTGTTGTACCTGACGATGTAGAGCTAAGCTCAGGGGTCGAGTTTGACTTTAGCTCGACCTATTGCCATATAACCTGTCATGCTGATAAACCTGTCGCTTTAGAGCATGTCGGCCAACATGATCAGTATGCCTCTCACCCTGCCTATCAATCCTTTGGGCTTGAGTCTTATATCGGTATGCCATTGAAGCTTAATGGCCAGCTATATGGCACCATTAATTTTTCCAGCCCAACCCCTTACAACAGAAAGTTTCATGCCGTTGATATTGATGCGCTACAACTGATGACCTCTTGGGTTGAAGTAGAGCTGATTAGGCGAAAACAAGAAAAACAACTAATCGAGCTCAATGCCATTTTAGAGAAAAAAGCCTATCAAGATAGTTTAACGGCTATTCCTAACAGACGCGCCGCCTTTAAACATATCAATAGCGATCTTAATCGTATTAGCCGAGAAAATAACACTGCGGTACTCGCCATCATAGACATTGACTTTTTTAAGCAAATTAACGATAACTTTGGTCATCAAGTGGGTGATGATGTCTTAGTGCAAGTGGCAAAAACCATAGCTGATAGCAAGCGAGACTATGATTACCTCGCTCGTTTTGGTGGTGAAGAGTTTTTACTTTGGTTACCTAATATTAATTTAGACAAAGCAACAAAAGTCTGTAAACGTATAAAAGACCAGGTAGCGGCATTATCAAGTCAAGATAAAAACATTACTATTTCTATTGGCTTAACGCTTTTTAGCCCAGAAAATACTCAGCAGATACAGATTAAAGCTAACGCAAAAGCCAAGATAGATGAATTAATCACCCAAGCAGATAACGCTCTATACCAAGCTAAAGCCGCCGGTAGAAACTGTATAAAAACCTTCTCAAACCAATAAAAGCAGCGCTACACACAACTACTTAAGGTGTCTGCCACCATCAAGTTGTAGATTTCGCCCGGTCATAAAGTCACTCGCCAAGATAAAATCAATGGCATTAATGATTTCACTAAAGCCAGCCTCTTTCGGTAACAGTGCCTTAGCTAGTGCTTTTTCTTTATAAGCATCATCATCACCTTCATTAAACTTAATCATGGCAGGTGAAATCGAGTTCACCTTGACATCCGGTGCTAAAAGAGAGGCAAATGACATAGTTAAGCTATTTAATGCCGCCTTACTGGCCGCATAAGCCATATGCTTCTTACTACCTTTTTCAGCAACATAATCGCTAATGTGAATAATATCTTTAAAGCGACTTTCATGATTTCTCAGCAAACTTTGCAAAGCTAAGTTTAATTGATAAGGAATACCAACATGAATCGACATCATTTTCTCAAGGACTTGTGCCTGCTTTATATCGCTACCCGCTTGAATTTGATCAGGTAGCCAATCCGAGGCATTGTGAACTATCGCCCGTAATGATTGATAGTTAGCTTTAATCTGTTCAATAAAACTATCAACTTGCGCCTGTTGGTAAAAGTCTACCTGATATAAGTCAGCACCTTGTGAGCGCAACTCGTCTAAAACAGGATATGAACGACGATAAGTGCCAATAACATGATAGCCATTCGCCAATAAGTGGCTTGCCAACGCCAAGCCCAAGCGCTTACCCACGCCGGTAATTAATACTGCTTGTTTCACATTAAAAACTCCGCACGAGTTTGTGGATTTGATTTAAATATGCCACCTAAGGCTGTCGTTGAGGTTGACGAGTTTACATCCATCACGCCACGAGATTTTACGCAATAATGGGTCGCTTCAATAGAAACGGCAACATTATCGGTTTCAGTTAATGCTTGAATTGCGATTAAAATTTGTTGTGTTAATCGCTCTTGTACTTGTGGTCTTTGGGCAAAAAAGCGCACGATGCGGTTAATTTTAGACAAACCAAGTATTTTATCTTTTGGGATATAGGCAACTTTGGCTAAACCATCGATAGTAACAAAGTGATGCTCGCAGGTTGATGTTAGGTTAATATTTGACACCTTGACCATTTCATCTACGGCCATTTTGTTTTCTATCAGGCTAATACTTGGGAAGTTTTGATAATCTAAGCCGGAAAAAATCTCATGAACATACATCTTAGCAATGCGATGTGGGGTTTCAGCTAAGCTATCATCTTGCAAATCAAGCCCTAAGGTACTGACCACTTCAGTTAGCAAACCTTTAATGCGAAGGTACTTCTCATCGGCGGACATATCACTTGGTAATAACGGCGTTTCCAAGCCCTTTGCCACTAGCGTATCACGTACTAGTGCTGCTTCTAAGCTTATCATAACGCTTCCTCATCACTTTTTTGATAACTTAACGTTAACGATACTGAATCAGCAAATCGCAGCGCGTGCGGCTTATCTATACGCACTTTGGCAAAGGTCACCCAAGAGTGATCAGCACAAATCGCTAAGACATCGCTGGTCAGCTTTTCTAATAGCAGGAAACGGCCATTCTCCACTTTACTGATAATATTTTTACAAATCACTTTGTAGTTTAAAGCATTGTCAACATTGTCGTTTAAGCACATTTTATTGGCGGGATAATGCACTTCAGCATTAATAATAATATCTTGTTGCTTACGTTTTTCTTCTTCGTTAAAACCTATATATGTCCTTAACCTTAAATTGGTTATGGTAATAATGGCATTATGACTCATGTAGTGAACCTATTGGTGTTTATGTAATGAAAAGTATATACGTTGATTACTATTTTTGGGATCAGTAGCATATGCCCGTAAATCAATAGCAAACAAACAAGATAACAATTTACCTAGTGTTAAAGCAAATTACCTGCTGTTAAAGCAAGCAAAGCATGTTAATAACAATAACTAAGTCACCTATAAGTATTAATTCTCTTTTGCTCTAAGTATATATTGTGCTTTCGCTTTTTGATTGTAAGCATCAAGCAGTGACATTGAGCTGTTAACTTTAGCCAATTGTAATAAATCTATTTTAAGCTTACCTTGAGCATCAAACTGGCTGGCAAAGGAGCCCATATTTGGCATATCTACTTGCCAATTAACCAGCAAGCCTATCATTTGATTGCCAAATTGAAACGCTTCATATTCATTTAGCAAGGTCAAAAAGTCACTGAATGAAAAGCCCGTTTGTTGTGCTTGTGTAGTAAATGCTTCCCTATACCCTTGCGCTAATAAAGTCTCTTCATTAAACGCCAGTTGAAACTGATAAGCATGGCGTGTCTCATGAATTAAAAATGCTAAAGGTGCGTAGGTTTCCATGGCTTTAAGCTTGTCTGGATTTAAATAAACTAAACCCGAGCCTGGCGCTTTAACATCAAAAACAAAGTTTACCGCGCGAGTAGGATATAAGCTGTTATTGATAACCAGCTCAGGGCAAATCATCTGCAAGACCTGACATTCAATAGCAAAAACTTCTGGCAAAAGAGATATACGCTGTTCAAATGATAAATTTGGCCAGTCAATTAACGAGGCAAATAGTTTAGGCTCTTGTTTTAGCGCATTAAAAAAACGTTTGGCATCTTGGTTTCTTATATTATGTGCTTGCTTTAACCACGCTTGGTTTAGCTCACTTAAGGCATAAGCTTTCGGCGATTTCGCCTGCATAGCTTCATTAGCGTAAAACTTATCTGCATCAGCAAATGCATTCGGCATTACCGCAAGCGCTGAAATAACAGCAATGACTTTTACTAGAGTAAGACTAAATAACCGATAATATTGATTCATAATATTCCTAACGACTGACTACTCACTGCCGCAGCAGATGAGTTAATAATTTGATAAAGGCGCAAAAAAGCCTATTTCGCGACAAAGCAAGCCTTGCCACGTTTTTTCGCCTGATACATGGTTTGATCAGCGAGCTGAATTAATTTTTCAGGGCTATCACCGCCTTCAGGATAAAAAGCAATGCCAATACTGGCACTTAAAGACACTTGATAATTACAGCCATCATCACCAACAATAGCATAGGGTTTAGCAATTTCATCAATCGCCTTTTGCGCTAGATTCAAAGCAAATTGATTTTCCTGTAAATCAGGCAAACAAATGAGAAACTCATCACCACCAAGTCGGCCAACCGTATCTGAATCCCTAAAAATTGCACTTAAGCGCTGAGCAACCTTAACTAGTACCTGATCACCTCCGTCATGACCATAGTTATCATTGACTGGCTTAAAACCATCTAAGTCCATAAACATCACAGCAATCAAGCTTTGCTCGCGCTTAGCATATGCCAAAGCTGACGCTAGCCTTGCTTTGGTTAATCTTGCTGTTGGCAAGTTAGTTAAGGCATCATAATGTGCTTGCTGTTTTAACTCTTCTTTCGCCTGCTCAAGCGCAGCGATAGAATGATGTAACTCAGTAACATCATATTCAGTGACAAGAAAGACATAGTCTCCCGTTAACGGATGACGACTGGTGCGAATATCAACATTATGTCGTCTTTGCCCCTGCTTAGTTTGCATAACATGCTCTTGATGACCGTCATTTTGCGCCTGTGCTTGTAAAAGCCTGGCTTTTCCTTCATCGCTATTGACAAAACGTGCGCCAAAATCTAGCGCTTCATTATCATATAAAGCGGTAAAAGCCGGGTTTTCAAATAGTCGCTTGCCTTGCATATCAAAGCAACTTACCGCAACCGAGGTATAACGAACCGCTTCTGCAAACAATAAGTTTTCAGGCTGGTTATTACCATCTAATTGCTCGCTGATAAAAGCAATAATACCACGGTGTTTTTCTTCCCCTAACAATACAGCAACATGACGCATTAGCATCACTTTAGGTTTACCGTTAGGATAGGTTGTCCAAGGATCTGAAGTAACGCCTTCAAGGGCAGCTTTAACAAAGGTTTGCTCAGTGCGTTTTCTTGCCCCTTGAGTATCTTCAGATAAATCTTTATTTATCAACGCATCAACATCTGCCAAGCCCCAAAAATTCAAAGCATTTTGATTACCCCACCAAAAGCCATGGCGATCTAAATCGAACACCCAAATAATATCGGGTGAAAAATTAAACGCTGATAAATCAGCAACAGAGTTAATAACAGGTAAATGCGCTACTTTTACATCTTGATACAAGGCAAATCCCCAAAAGGCATGTTATAAATATATTAGAGCGTGTTGATCTTTGAGGTATAAATTTTGTTCGAATTAAACGCAATTTAATCGCGGCGTTTCGATTGCAGTATAGTTATTCTATATAAAATCGTAACAACAAAGAGTAAATTGCGTTTAAACGAATCTACAAGACAGCGGCTATTGAGCATTTTTACTGCGTTATCGCCTATTCATGTGGAATAACCACACTTTATAGGCTCTGCCTTGTATAAATACTCAATAGGCTGCTGCAAAAACATACAGCAAAGGTCAACACGCTCTAGTTTTACACTATTAAACTTAATGTCCTTTAACATGTAAACACTAGCTTTATTCAAAAGGGCTAAAAACCATCACTTTAAAACAAAATAATTGCATAGAGACGAATACTATCAGTAAAAGCACCATAAAAATTGCCACATTAAACTTATTTAACTATCTAGCACCGCCCTACGCTTGCTATGACTTTGACCGCATTTATAGCGAAACACAGTGGCAAAAAAAACAACACTGGCTTAGCAATTACTTAAGCAAGCAACAACCAGATATTATTGGCTTTCAAGAAGTATTTAGCATTGAATCACTAAAAACCTTAGTAACAAGCCATGGCTACAAGTATTTTGCCGTGATTGATCAGCCAGAAGTTATTGATGAGCATATTTTTCAAAAACCTGTGGTCGCCATCGCGTCTAAATACCCAATAATGAAGGCCGAAGCAATTAGCGTAAATAGCACATTAGCTAAAACCATAGGCCTTAATGACAAGTTTACTTTTGCACGCAAAGTACTTAGAGCGACAATAAACATCCCTAACTTAGGGGCTACTGATTGCTATGTGGTGCATTTTAAATCAAAACGTTCAACCTTAGAGTCCGAATCAAAACCAGAAAGTAAGCAAGCACTTACAAAGCAATTAGAAAATTACATCACAGGCAAATGGGCAGCAAGTTTACAGCGTGGCAGTGAAGCAACGCTATTAATGTGCGAAATCATCACAAGGCGAGAGAAAAGCAAGCACCCCATCATTTTAATGGGGGATTTTAACGATAACCTGCATGAAGGTGTATTAAAGCAACTAACAACCACGCAACTAGCCGCTGATAAAAGCCAAGATGAAGCCAAAGAATTTGCCAAATACCTACCGCAAGATGCCTGGCAACTCTACCTTAGGGCAATTAGCAATGAACAGCAAAATAGCTCAGAACTTAACGTAAGCAAACACTCAACGCTTAAAGAAAACAAACATTCAGCTCAAAAAGCGCGAACTGCCACACATTATTATGGCAGCAAAGGCTCAGTGCTTGATTACATTTTGCTATCGCATGAATTCGATGCTAGTCATCAAGATAGCTTTTTTATGATCAGTCAATATGATGTTTTTGATAAACACCTTATCAAGCCAAATTTTGAGCTAGATGGTGAAAGCAGTGATCATGCACCTGTAATGGTGACCTTAACCCTGAGAGCTTAAACCTGAGAACTTAACCTTAAGTGCTTAAGGCTAATTGCCCGTAATCAGCCTTGTTCAGCATAAAAACAAGCGCTGTTAATGAATAACTTCTAGCCCATATTGCTGCCATAAAAAATCTAAACTTGCTTTGCGCTTCATTTGCTCAAGCAAATTGTTAACATATTCAATGGTTATTTTACTTGGTTGACGAATAAGAATGGTATGACGATAAATTTGATCAAATTTATCAGAAATGAGCAATTTAGCTTTATCTTCTGGTGAATTAGAAAAATGATAATTTAAGTAAGCTTTTGATAAAACAGCAATATCACCTCGGTTATTTAAAATCAATTCAATACTACGTTTTTGGCTATCCGTTTGAATAATATTAAAGTGTTTATCCAAGTAATCTAAGTCGGCACTAAAGTTAGCAAACTGGTAATGATAGCCAAGCACCCCGACCATAACTTTCTGCTCAAAATGATTAAAGTACGCTTGCGTCTTCTGTTTGTCTGCTTTGGTTACATATAATTCACCACCAGATACAAATGGCTTAGAAGCAACCACAGGATAACCCTCCCAGCCCCACTTCTTGCTTTCAAACATCAAGACATCAAACTTATTCTTTTTAAAATCGCTATAACGACGCCTAGAGGTTGTTGGCACAGCAACAAATTCATAATCGTTTTGCAGTTGATTCATCTTAGCGATCATCTCAATGGTTATGCCAGAAACCTTATCAGACATAAATACGTAGGGAGGGAAGTCGTAAACCCCTATTCTGATCTCTTCTGCCGCCCAGCTACAAGATGACATGACAAAACTAAAACACAATAAAAAAGCTCTCATTCGCCGATATCTTCATTCCACAATTCTGGTTTTTCAGCCATAAAATCACGCATTAATTGCTTACACTCATCTGAGTCTACCATGTCAATTTCAACACCTCTAGATTTAAGCAGTTGCTCTTCACCCATAAAACTTTCATTTTCACCAATCACTACTTTAGGAATGCCATAAAGCAAAATAGCGCCCGTACACATAGAGCAAGGCGACAAGGTGGTATAAATAACTGATTCTCGATAAACGCTGGCACTTTGCCTGCCAGCATTTTCTAGGGCATCCATTTCACCATGTAACGTTGGACTACCAGTTTGTACGCGCTTATTATGCCCGCGACCAATAATTTTTCCTTTATGCACCAATACCGAGCCAATTGGAATACCACCTTCTGCTAACCCCAACTTGGCTTCTTCAATTGCCGCTTGCATAAACTTATCCATGAAAAGACCCCTTCATTTAACATGCATAACGTTAATACTAGTAGAAATTACAAAGACTAATAAAATTTCAGCAAAATTTATTTTTTCCATAAAAAAAGGAAAGCTACAATTTGCCTTCCTTTTTGTTGCTATTTGCTTAACAAGCTAGTAATGCTTGGCAATTTCCTGCTCTATTAACTGCTGTAATTGCTGATAACCAAAAGTCTGCATTTTTCTGCCATTAACAAAAAACTCTGGTGTCGCTCTGACTTGCAAAGATTTAACCGCAGCTAAATCATCATTAAGGGCTTGCGAGACTTTTTGACCCAAAACATCTTTGGCAAACATCTCTTGATCTAAATTTAAAGCAGATAAAAGCTGTTTAGCAATTTGTGGTTGCGATACATGATGCAATGTCCATTCTTGCTGTTTGGCAAACAATACTTCTAACGCCGGCCAAAACTGCCCTTGTAAATGCGCCGCTTCAAGTAACCTAACCACCTTATCGGAGTTTTTATGTAGTGGCGCATAACGCACCATTAACTTAATTTTACCCGGATATTTCGCCATCAACTTATTAACAAAAGGGAAAAACACTTTACAGGTTTCACAGGCAGGATCTAAAAATTCAACAATAGTTACCTTAGCATTATCATCACCTTTACTTGGCGCACCTTGACGAAGCAATTGCGTGAGCTGTTCATTTGATACTGCACTTTGATTTAAGCTCTGCAGGTTTTGATAAAAAACCGTCGCAATAGCGAATATGCCAACAAGCATCACGGTAAAGCCAATAAATAAGGTTTTTTTATTCATCATTACATCGATTCCTCGCTATCTCGATTTTTTGCTAAAAAAAGTAACACAGCCATTAGGGTAAAAGTTAATAAAGACATCATTGGCATATTTAAAAAGCCAAATAAATTCAGATGCGTTTCCGAGCAAGGAATATCTTGCACACAAGGCTGAGCGGCTTTGGGAATGATACCCGCCACTAAAAGCACATGAAATAACGCCACCAGCCAACCAAATAAGGTTAATATGCCGGCATAAGCTATCACCTTCTTATCCAATGGAAATAAGGCTAGTGGCATAATTAATACTAAAGGATAAATAGCAATACGTTGATACCAACACAAAGAGCACACAGGTAGTTTGACAATTTCGCTAAAAAATAAGCTCGACAGTGTGGCAATAGTAGCAATAGCCCAGACAGCAAATAGCATTAGCCATTGTCTAGACATTGCATTAGCAGATTTTTCATTAGACATTGAATTAGCTTGCTTTGACAATCGTTAAGAAATCAATGCCGCGATTGTACTACAGCTTATACCAAGTGAAATAATTATTTTACCAGTTCAGAGCTATGTCAGGGAGGTGAGAATAAAGCAAATTTATGCCGCTGTAGTCATTCTCCAGCCAAGAAATTTGTGAAATTATCATCTTCCTGACAAGCTCCCAAGGGCGAGTTTAAAAGGCTTATATGCTGTGTTATTGATTTTGACAAGGGAATAACCATTATCGAAAATCAATGCCTTGCCTATAAACCTTTTAATTCTCGCTAAATGATCAAATAGTTAATTCAATTGGTATTATTAAAGAGTACAGCTAAGCCATATCAACAAAATCTCACAAAACCCTAAGCAGAAAATATTCATGCCGCTTGCCGCTTGCCGCTAGCGATAAAAATAGCCATGGTCTTAGAACTTATTAGTTACTTATTAGTTACTTATTAGTTACCTTAGCTGTATAGCCTAAGCACTGTGCCTGTGCTTCACTTTCAAGCCCGTCAACTGTTTGTTCAACAAACTCAAGCTCATGGGTGATACAGTTAAGTTGATCTCTGATATCATGACTAACAAATATTAAATGCGTTTTACTATTGGCAGCAATATAGTCCATCAATGCCAATACCTTATCTCGATTATGATTATCTAAGCCTTGGCAAGGCTCATCTAAAATTAAAATCATCGGCAATTTAACCACGGCTCTCGCAATCAATACTAAACGCTGCTCACCATAAGATAACTGATTAAAATAAGTATTCTCTTGCTGCTCTAAACCTAATAAAACTAACCATTCACGCGCGATATTAACTTGATAACGGGTCGGGCTATCATACAAGCCAATACTGTCATAAAAGCCTGATAACACTACCTGAATCAAGGTTGTTGGCACACGATAATCACGGTGTAACTGCGCACTTACAACGCCATAATGACGTTTAATATCCCAAATAGACTCGCCACTGCCGCGCTTAACGCCAAAAAGATGAATATCTTTTCCGTAGGCTTTTGGACTATCACCAGAAATCATTGCTAATAACGTCGACTTACCACAACCATTTGGGCCAATAATCCGCCAGTGCTGCCCTTGCTCAAATTGCCAGTTTAAGTGATTAAAAACAGGCTTTTGTTCAAAGCTTACCGAGACATTCTTCATCGCAACTAACGGCGTGTCTTTATTTAAATTGTCATACTGCAAACAGTCAGGCAAATGATGTGGCAGGCTGTAGTGATGTTCATTAAGCTGTTGCCATTTTTCGCTAGCAATTACTTGTTCACGCTTACCTGAAAGTACAATACGACCCTCTTGCATATAAACCAAGTTATCAATGGTACTTGGCAGGCTTTGATGGTAAAAATCAAACAAGATAATACTCATACCTTGCTCAACCAAGGTATTTAAGACCTTACTTAAATGTGCTTGCGAACTAATATCAAGACCAGCATAAGGCTCGTCTAGCAGCATAACCTGTGGTTTTAGCATAAGTGCTCTTGCCATCAGCACTTTACGCGTTTCACCGGTAGAGAGTATTTTGAAAGGCTTTTCTAATAACGTTTCGATTGCCAGCAAGGCAACAATATCATCAAGTTCAGTTTGTAGATAAGGCTGCTCATCGACAATGACTTGCAACGCGCTACGACCATGATCAACACCTTCTTCCATAAAATCACTACGATCATTTAAACGATCCACAGCTAAGGTGTGCGCTTCAAGTTCAAAGCTGAGTGTGGTAAAACGCTCTGTTAGTGTCACTTGGCCTTGAAAATCACTAATCTCGCCAGCAAGTATTTGTGCTAATACCGATTTGCCACTGGCGTTATCGCCGACGACAAGGAGTGACTCACCTTGTTTAAGTGATAGCTGGTCAATAACTAATTGCGACTGATTAGATAACTGAAAGTGTAAATTCTCAATAGATAACATGGAATATTCAATATAAAATGCTGATGCGAAATTATAGTAACGCCAGCATTGGAATAGCTAGAATTAAATCGCTATTAGTTATATTGCTATCAGTTATATTGCTACTGCTAAGGAAAACTCTTTGGCACACTGCAACCAAAGAGTTTTATGCTTTTTCTTTACACTAAACTTGTTAACATCTCATCAGTGTAGGCAACAAGGGGCTCTTTGCTTTTCACTTTACTAACATAGTCAGGGTTGGCAATAAATGGTCTACCAATAGCAATTAAGTCAAATTTACTATCAGCAATAGCATTACTGGCGGTTTCGGCGCTATAACCCCCTACTCCCACCAAAGTTTTGTTGTAGTTTGCTCTCACATAACTCGATGCACTGCCGCCTAAGTAGTCGAACTCCATGCTGTCATCGAAAATTCCGATATGTAAAAACGCTAAGTTGCGCTTTTCTAATTCAGGCAATAAATAATCAAACACCGCTTTATCTCGAGCATCACCTGCCATATTAACGTAAGCCCCTGGTGATACTCTTAACGCAGTTCTATCTGCACCTATTTTATCAATAATGGCATCTACCACGGCGAGTGGGAAGCGCGCCATATTTTCACTGCTGCCACCGTATTCATCTTGTCGGCGGTTACTGTCATGGTGTAAAAACTGATCAATCAAGTAGCCATTAGCGCCGTGGATCTCTACGCCATCAAAACCAGCCTGCATTGCATTTTCTGCAGCTTTGGCATAATCAAGCACAAGTGAGGCGATATCTTCTTTAGTCACTGCCTTGGGCGTCTTATAAGTTAAGTCACGCATTCTCGCCACAGTACCTTCTAATCGAATAGCAGAAGGAGCCAATACCACGGCATCCTGATCATCCTTAGCATAAAAATAAGGATGAGCGATACGACCAGTATGCCAAAGTTGGGCAAAAATCTTACCACCATTTTTGTGAACCGCTGCGGTAACTTTTTGCCAACCGGCAATTTGCGCTTTGCTGAATAAACCCGGTGTGTTTGGATAACCTTGGCCATCTGGGCGAATTATCACCGCTTCGGAAATAATTAAGCCCGCATCAGCACGACGAGCATAATACTCAGCCATAGCTGGTGTCGGCACAAGCTCATCATCCGCCATACAGCGAGTTAATGGCGCCATTAAAATGCGATTATTTAGTTTAATTGTCTCGTTTAACGCATATGACTCGAATAAATTTTCCGTCATGAGAAGAACCTCTTTATTGAATGTTCGTTCAAGATACAGCCATTTGAACGATCATTCAATAATTATTTTTGAATGAATATTCAAATAAGAGTATCATAGCGCCAATTGACGCCGCTGGAGTTGTTTTAATGCGAAATGCAGAATTTGATAAAGAAGCTGTTTTAAGAGCAGCAATGCACGCTTTTTTGAATAAAGGCTACGCTAAAACCAGCATGCAAGATCTCAAAAAAGCCACAGGGCTTCACCCGGGCTCTATTTATTGTGCCTTTGAAAACAAACGTGGTTTATTGCTCGCCGCGCTTGAACAATATCGTTTAGATAGAGCAAGTGAATTTGAACAATTTTTTTCAGCACGTACTAGCACTATTGCCGGCATTAAGTCTTATCTTGATAACGTAGTATCTGAATGTATTAGTTGTGATAATACCCAAGCCTGTTTAATGACCAAAGCACTGAATGAAATTGCCGAACAAGATACAGAAATTCAAGCCATTATCAGTAGTAATTTAATCTTATTACAAAAGACCTTAGCTGAAAAATTTGCCTTAGCGCTCAAAGAAAAAGCCATTAGTGAAGAAAAAAACAGCGAGCACTTAGCGCGATATTTTTTGATGGGAGTCTACGGCTTGCGAACCTTTGCCCAAACGCATCCAGAGCCTGCAGTACTTAAGCAACTAGCCGAACAGCTTTACCAAGATATTATTAAATAGCTCCTTCAACAGTCACTTATTGGCTCTGCCATTTAGTGGCAATTTCACTGATAACACCTGACGATACTAACGCGTTTAATGCCTTTTCTAGCCTTTTTACCAATGCGCTATTAGTAGGCTTGCTTAAGGCAATGTACAAGCCTTTGCTGGTATTTAGCATTTGTGGGCCACGTTCAATAAGGCTGACATCATAACCGAGTGAATCAATCAGCTCAGATCTTGCCAATTCACCGCTAAGGATATAATCCACCCTATTACGAAATAGCATATGAATAACCTGCTCACGACTGCCAACGGTATAGATATTGGGCCTTAAACCTAACTTATCCATATAGTTCTTATAGTATTGCACCTTATGATCGCCTAACACCACAGCAACCATTGCATTGCTAATATCTTTAGGTGCTTTTTCTCTAGCGTTTTTAGTCAATCCCCAAAGATATATGTTTTGCCGTTTAACAGCCATAGGCAAAGCTAATAGCCAATGAAAGTCATGTTCTCGAGATTTGGTTCTAACAAGGCCAGTTAGCATAACATTTGCCTTGTGTTTTGCTTCATGAAATGCGCGCGACCAGACAATTTCTTGGTATTCAACCTTAATACCACTTGCCTTTGCTGCTTGGTTGATAATGTCAATCGCCATGCCAGAAATCTTGTTTTCATCAGTAAAAACAAAAGGGGGAATGTGCTCAACATAAACACGTATTTTATCAGCAGCGCTCGCTGTAATAGAAAGCAAACACAGGCAATAGAAAATAAATATCCGCCAACTCATACTATTTCGAACTAGACCTCTTTAACAAACTTTATTAGTGCTTTTTCAGTAATAGCCAAGCCTTGCTGTAATCTGGCAGGTGCTTATTTGCTTGATGATAATCGCGCCAGCCGCGATAGCTATCTACTAACATATCCAATTGAAACAGGTTATTATCAAACGCACCACCTTGGTCTGCTAACACGCCTAATCGACTATAAGCATTACCATCAATGTCATAGCTCACCATAAACAGCTTACCTAAGCCAAGTTGCTTAACGTTGCCAGCGAAGGTAACTTGAGGCTTTATTGCTATTTTTTCATCAATCTCATCGCCATAACCTAAAATACCTTTAACCTCAGCAAAATACCAATAACGAGCCTGCTCTCGCTTACCTATAGCATAATCATAGGGAATGCCATTATTGCGATGCACGTTAAAATAACGAATATCACCATCAACGTCTAATACACCGGTACCTTGCAACAAAACATCATGCAAGGCTTCTTCACTAATCCAAACAAGCGGCTTAGCAAGTGCTTTACCCTGATTATTTTCAGCCGATAACGCCCCGGCAATCACTTGCTGCCGAGTAAATTTAAAGCGCGTAAGCTCAGTTTTTAATTTATCAGCATCTGATAACGCTAAATGCATTTCATCAAATGGGATTTGATATAAAGCTTGGTTAAACTCAGCTGTTTTTACCGAACTGGCACTTAATAATTTAGTGTAATACTTGGTTAAGAAGATCTTGTCACGCGGAATAGCATTAAGCATACGTGATTTAACTTTATTGGTGCTTTTTTTCGCTATGCTTTGAGCAGTGTTAATATCTGGTGACCAGCGATAAAAGTCAAAATGACGGGAGATAAATTCAACATCGTGTAAACGACTCACGCCATTATTGCTGATATCTTCTCGATAGACCTTACAGAGAAAATCGAGCGTTTCTGTCACCCTTTCTAAGGTAATTTCCTCATCATAAACACTGCCGCCATGTACGGCAAAGTTATCATCTCGATGTGCGTTAATAAACTGCTGCGTATTTTTTGCCACGCTACACAAATCTTTGGCATTAAAGTGCTTCATTACGCCAATATTTGGTTTAAGTGCAAGTTTAAAATGGCCAGTGGAGGCACTATTAGCATGAAGCGTTAGCGGCAATATAGAAAAAAGCAGAAAAGATAGCGGCTTTAAAAAATCACTTAGCATAATGAAGTAATATGGTAATAAACAAAGGTTAAACCGAAGTTTAATTTATTCTCAGGTAATTAACACTGGTTTTTATAGTGTATTAGCCGCCTGCCTTTATAAGGCCTATCGCGGCACATGACTAGTCTAACTAAAATACTCCGCATTACCTTTGCTTAATACTATTATTACCTTAGTCCACATAGTCAATTCATTATTATCCAAGCACAGAATATTGTAATTTTACTACATTAACTTGATTTATTATCAATTCGTGCTACATTTTGAATGGTAAACACGTAATAAAACCACAAACAAATAGTAGAGGTGATAACTATGGAAGAGCAGCACAAACCATTAAAAGACGACCATGCTAGTGAAGTGACAGTATTTGATTATAGTAACGACAACCTGCCACGAGATTTTGATATTCGCATTAAAGTTGCTGAGCAGCGTGAAATATTAGAACAGTCTAAATAGTTGCTTGTCACTGGATTTGGCGAAACAACAATAACCACTTGTTTTTCGCCAAATTATATCAAAGCCTAATAATCCTCAACCTGTAAATCACTTATTTACATACCTTAGAACACGTCAAGCCAGATAAAACACCATAAACATGAAATAATTTCATGATTCAATGAATTAATATCAATTTTATTCATACAAAGAAGTCAGTATAAATCACACATTGCTTTCAACATTGAACAAAGGATTAAACTGACAATGTCTAACGATTTTAGCTTTACCATTAAAAACATCAGCTTTGATGAAAATTATCAGCCAGCAAATAATACTCGTGCAACAACCAATTTCGCCAATTTAGCTAGAGGCGAAAGCCGTCAACAGAACTTGCGCAACGCATTAAAAATGATCAATAACAGCTTTAATGCACTAGCACATTGGGATAACCCTCATGGCGAGCGCTATGCTGTTGAACTTGAAATCATCTCTGTTGATATTAATGTTCAAGAGGATGACCAAGCATTCCCATCAATTGAAGTGCTAAAAACCCACATTATTGATCATCAAACAGGCGAACGTATTGAAGGCATAGTAGGAAATAATTTCTCCTCTTACGTGCGTGATTATGACTTTAGCGTACGATTACTAGCGCACAATAAAGATCAAAAACAATTTACTATTCCTGAAGATTTTGGCGACCTGCACGGCAAGCTGTTTCAATGCTTTATTAACTCAGCCACATACAAAGAGCACTTTAACAAGCCGCCAGTTATCTGCTTAAGCGTTTCAGATAACAAAATCTATCAACGAAGTGATAACCAGCACCCAGTATTAGGTTTTGAGTACCTTGCCAATGAATCATCTTTAACTGAGCAATATTTCCAAAAAATGGGCTTACAGGTTCGCTACTTTATGCCGCCAAATAGTGTTGCGCCACTGGCATTTTATTTCTTTGGCGACCTACTTAATGATTACTCTAATTTAGAGCTGATCAGCACTATTAGCACCATGGAGACTTTTCAGAAAATCTATAGACCAGAGATTTACAACGCCAATGCCGTAGCGGGCAATCGCTACCAGCCGAACTTAAACAATCAAGATCATTCATTGACTCAGATTGTTTACGATAGAGAAGAGCGCAGTAAACTTGCGGTTAAACAAGGTAAGTTTGCTGAAGAGCACTTTATCAAACCCTACCAAAATATACTTGAGCAATGGTCTGCTAACTACGCGCTTTAATTAAAGGTACAAGAAAAATGAATAATATACTTTTGCCTACCTCAACCGCAGGTAGCTTACCTAAGCCTTCATGGCTTGCTCAATCAGAAACACTTTGGTCACCGTGGAAGTTACAAGGGGAGCAACTCATTGATGGCAAGCACGATGCCTTACGCATCGCTATACAAGAGCAGCAATTCGCTGGCATTGACATTGTCAGCGATGGCGAACAAAGCCGCCAACACTTTGTCACAACATTTATTGAGCACCTTGACGGTGTAGACTTTGAAAACCGTAAAACCGTAAAAATTCGCGATCGCTACGACGCCAGTGTGCCAACCGTTGTTGGCCCTGTTAGCCGTCAAAAGCCAGTATTTGTAAACGATGCTAAGTTTCTACGCAAGCAAACCAATAAAATAATTAAGTGGGCACTCCCTGGCCCGATGACCATGGTTGATACCCTTTATGATGCCCATTACCAAAGCCGTGAAAAATTAGCTTGGCAGTTTGCCAAAATACTCAATCAAGAGGCCAAAGAGTTGGAAGCTGCCGGTGTGGATATTATTCAATTTGATGAGCCAGCATTTAATGTCTTTTTTGATGAAGTAAATAGCTGGGGCATCGCCTGTTTAGAAAGAGCTATCGAAGGGCTTAAATGTCAAACCGCTGTGCATATTTGCTATGGCTATGGCATCAAAGCCAATACTGACTGGAAGAAGTCCTTAGGCTCGCAATGGCGTCAATATGAGCAAGTATTTCCTAAGCTGAAACAATCAAATATCGATATCATTTCTCTTGAATGTCACAACTCCCGCGTACCTATTGAATTACTTGAGCTAATTCGTGGTAAAAAAGTCATGGTTGGCGCTATTGATGTTGCCAGCAATAACATAGAAACACCTGAAGAAGTTGCCGAGACACTTAGAAAAGCACTTAAGTATGTTGATGCTGATAAGCTCTACCCATCAACGAACTGTGGAATGGCACCATTATCTCGACAGGTAGCGCGAGGCAAGCTACAGGCCTTAAGTGCGGGCACTGAGATTGTTAGAAAAGAGCTATTAGCTCAGTAGCCCCTTATAACAAAAAGCCCAGTATTTATAAGCTAAATACTGGGCTTTTTTAACCAATTAAACAGTTAAATAAAAAGCTGCGCTAGCATGCGTGCCCCGGTAATTAACAACACCACAGAAAACACTTTCTTCAGTTTATTAGCATCTAATTTTGCCGCAAGCGCTGCACCAACAGGGGCAAATAATACCGTTAGTGGCACAATACAAATAAAACCAATGACATTCACTAAACCGAAAGTACCAACAGGGGCATCAGTTGGTGTACTGCCCATCAGCAACATGGTTACCGCCCCAGGTAAAGAGATAATCAGGCCAATGGCGGCTGCGCTGCCAACAGCCTTGTGGGTTGGGTAGTTATATAAAGTTAATAAGGGGACAGAAAGAGTACCACCACCAATGCCAACCATAGCACTAAAAAAGCCTATCGATGACCCCATAACTGATTGTCCGAACTTATTAGGTAATCGCAAAAAAACAGCCGCCTTTCCCGTTCTAAATAACATATTTAATGCCGATAAGGTTGCTATCACCCCAAAAAGTAAAGTCAAAAACCTACCATCAATACGAGTAACTAACCAACTTCCAAGCAAAACACCAAGCAAAATAAAGCCAGCCCAGCGCTTTAATAAGTCAAAATCAACATTGCCCTTTTGTTGGTGAGAGCGTATTGAGCTAATAGAGGTAGGTACTATGGTTGCCAGCGACGTTGCTGTTGCCACCAACATGGCAGATTCGGCTGAAACCCCAAAGCTTTGAAATAAAAAAAACAGCACAGGCACAATAACAATGCCGCCGCCAACACCTAATAAACCAGCTAGAATCCCAGCAAATATGCCTGTGCTAACCAAAGCTAAAATCGTAGTAAAATTATTTGTTATCAATTCAATCATATTCATTACTAATTATGTCTCTGCCAAGCAAAGTCTCTCCGCTGCTAATCACTTAATTTTAATAGTTTTTTGCTGCTTTAAATAGCAAAAGGATATTGTACCGACACTTGTTTGATGAATAGAAATGATATAATTTCATTATCCGATGAACATAGCTCATAAGTTATAGGCAAATATTGGAGTTAACTATGCTAGAGAGAATACACTTAGAAATACTCACGGCAATAAAAGAGCATGGCACCCTAACCAAAGCCGCCGAGTCATTACACTTATCTCAATCAGCATTAAGCCACAGTATAAAAAAACTTGAAGGGCAAATTTCAACACCGATTTGGCAAAAAGATGGCAGAAACCTTCGCCTGACCGCCGCAGGTGAGCGCATTCAAACATTAGCTAACAGACTTTTACCTCAATTTTTACATACTGAGTTATTGCTAAAGCAAATTGCCAAAGGTGAAATGGGCTCGCTACGCATTGGTATGGAGTGCCACCCCTGTTACCAATGGTTATTGAGAGTGATAGAACCATACCTAGAACAGTGGCCTGATATTGATATCGATGTAAAGCAGGAGTTCCAGTTTGGCGCACTCGGGGCATTGCTTAGTTATGAAATCGATGTCCTTATTACACCAGACCCACTATTTAAGCCAAAAATAGAATACATCCCCGTTTTTGACTATGAGCATAGACTGGTCGTTGCTAGCTCTCACCCATTGGCAGAGCAAGATTTCGTTACACCAGAGCAATTAAGTGAAGACGTACTACTGAGTTACCCTGTTGAGCCCATGAGATTAGATATTTTTAGTCAGTTTCTCACCCCAGCGAAATGCTCTGTCAAGAAACATAAAAATATTGAAACAACTGAAATTATGCTGCAAATGGTAGCAGCTGGTCGTGGTGTTTGCGCTTTGCCCGGTTGGCTTGTTGATCACTACGCGAAAACAATGGCCATTAAAAGCATTCGTTTTGGTAAACAAGGAATTAACAAACAAATCTTTATTGGTATTCGCAAAGACGAACAGCAAGTCGGTTATTTAAAAGACTTTATCATGCAAGCGAAAAAGACAAGATAACCGGCTATTCATACAAGGCCAATAAATACAACAATAACGAGCAAGTTATATTTTGCTCGTTAAACCTGCTTAATTAACTTGTGAGCTTATTCAGGCTTTTTCGCCAACATAGTGGCAAACTGCAAGCTAGCACCATTGTGCATAGTGCCCACATCTTCGTTGTACTTTATAAGCTGCCAGCCGCTATACGCTTCAGATAACTGCTCTTCTGCTAAAGTAAATGGAAAAGGAACAGGACACGGATGAGCATCGGTATTCATGGCACAGACAATCAAGTTATAACCACCAGGTAAAGTACGCTTTTGCATATCTGCAATAACCTCTGCAATACGTGCAGGCGCTAAAAACATCAAGGTGACTGTACAAGAAATAAAACCATAGTCCTCTTCTAAGCTGGCATCATTAATATCGTAAACTTGCGCGTTAATATTACCGAGCTGCTCTTGGCTGCTAATCGTTTGCAGCATATCTATGGCGCTAGGATTAGCATCAATTGCGGTTACATCAAAACCAAGCTGGCTAAGATACAAGGCATTTCGACCGTTTGAGCAGCCCATATCTAACGCCTTACAAGGCTGAATTATTTTACACGCCTCAACCACTTCACTGTGCGGAGGATTTAAGCCATAACGGCTATTTATATCAACTGTCATTAGTATTACTTCGCTATAAACCAAGGGACTGTATCTTACTATCGCGCTTAGCCAACGAGGTAATAATAGATTCGTTATTTCGCCTAAGTTTGACGTTAATCAACAAGCATACATTTATAAAAATTTTCGCAAATGTATAACGGGAACAAATGCACAAACGCTAACAATACCATTCAACTAGGCTTATCTTATTTAGGACGGGTCATCAGCATATAAAAAAGGTAGTAAGTTATCGTTACTACCTTTTTGCTGCCTAAGCTAATAAATTAATACTTTTTAATCTCAGTCATACTAGCAAAATCACCCTCAACCAAATTTATGGTTGGCAATTGCTCCCACTGTGTAAGTAACTGATTAAACTCTTTTAACTCATCAATGCTAGCTACTTGGTTTAGCGCTTTATCTGCAATAGTATTCATGCGCTCTAAGTCATCTGCTGTCATCACACCTCTCCACCTATTACATTAAGCTTAGAGCAGTGCGAATAAACTGCAAGCGAGTCCAAGTCCATTATAAATAGGGTTAGCTCTATTTCTTATAAACAGCGCTATTCTTATACACAGCGCTATTAAACGTAAATATAACCTTAGTATTCATAAGGTCTTGTATATTAATTACATTTTTACAAATTGAAATTGGCAAGAATTTAGATCGCTAACTATAGTTAGAAAAACTCAACATCAACAAAGCATTACAGCCTACCTAAGTTAAGAGAGGGAATTCACAATGACCAAACAAAGTAGTCAACATCAAGACGTTCAATTACTTATTTCACAGGTAGACGCATTAAATCGTGTGCAAGCAGTTATCGAATTTGAATTAGATGGCACGATAAAAACAGCCAATGAAAACTTTCTTAGTACAACAGGCTACGATTTAGAGGAAATTGTCGGTAAACATCACCGAATGTTTACTAAGCCTGAGTATCACCAAAGTGATGAATACCAGCGCTTTTGGCAAAAACTCAATGAGGGTATATTTGATTCAGGTGAGTATCAACGTATAGGAAAAAATGGCAAAGAAATATGGATACAAGCTTCGTATAACCCAGTACTAGATGAAAACGGCCAGGTTGTTAGTATTATCAAGTTTGCCACAGATATTACCAAAGAGAAGCTTCGCCAAGCCGATTATCAAGGGCAAATTGATGCCATCAGTAAATCTCAAGCGGTGATTGAATTTAATATGGATGGCACCATCATCACCGCTAATGAAAACTTCTTAAATACCTTGGGCTACAGCTTAGACGAGATAGTCGGTCAACATCATCGCATGTTTGCCGAGCCAGCTTATGCTAATAGCCCTGAATACCAAGCATTTTGGCGCAATTTAAATGAAGGAAAATACGACAGTGGTGAATATAAGCGTTTAGGCAAAGGTAATAAAGAAATTTGGATACACGCAAGTTACAACCCTATCTTAGATTTAAATGGCAAACCATTTAAAGTGGTTAAATTCGCCAGTGATATTACCGCAGAAAAACTACGCCAAGCCGATTATCAAGGGCAAATTGATGCCATCAGTAAATCGCAAGCGGTGATTGAATTTAATATGGATGGCAGCATTATCACCGCCAATGACAACTTCTTACAAACCATGGGTTACCGACTTGAAGAGATTAAAGGTAAACACCACAGCATGTTTGCCGAGCAAGATTATGCGCAAAGCCTAGAATATAAAGCATTTTGGCAAAAACTAAACAATGGCGAGTTCGACTCTGGCGAATATATGCGGATAGGTAAACACGGCAAAACCGTCTGGATTCAGGCCTCTTACAACCCTATTTATGATGTAAACGGTCGACCTTATAAAGTCGTTAAGTACGCAGTTGATGTCACTAAACGAAAATTTGCCGTATCGGCCATAAAAGCATCTTTGCTTGCTATGGCTAATGGTGATTTAACCGCGAGCGTTGACGATGATTTGGGTACAGAGTTTAATGTGCTCGCCGATTCAATCAATGATTTAACTGTAAACCTTAGTAAAATGTTTAGCTCTGTGACTGACTCAGCCAATAATGTCTTTGGCGCATCAAAAGAGTTAACACAAGGTAACCAAGACTTAAGCGAACGTACCGAATCACAAGCTGCAAACCTTGAAGAGACCTCATCAACAATGGAACAGTTAACTCAGACTGTTCAGGAAAATGCCAATAATGCCAGTGAAGCGACAAAGAAATCGCAAAATGCCATGGATAGAGCAAGTGAAGGTGGTCAAGTGGTATCAAGTGCTATAGAAGCCATGGCAGCCATTGAAAAGTCGAGTAAAAAGATCTCCGATATTATCGGCGTTATTGATGAAATTGCTTTTCAAACCAATTTATTGGCATTAAATGCTGCAGTAGAAGCAGCTAGAGCTGGCGAGCAGGGTCGTGGTTTTGCCGTTGTTGCCAGTGAAGTTAGAAATTTAGCACAAAGAAGTGCCTCAGCAGCGAAAGAAATTAAAGGCTTAATCAATGACAGTGTCGAAGCGGTAAGTCAAGGTAGCAGCCTAGTCGATCGTACCGGCAATACCTTTAAAGATTTAATTGTCTCGGTAGAAGATGTCGTCACTATGATTTCACAAATTGAAATGGCCAGTAAAGATCAAGCTGCAAGTATTAATGAAGTCAACAGTGCTGTAAGTAATATGGACGATATGACCCAGCGGAATTCTGCCTTAGTTGAAGAAGCTGCGGCAGCCAGTAAATCACTAGAAAGTGAAGCACAGCAATTACTTGAACAGGTCTCACAATTTAAAACACAAGAGAGCCCTACGGCGAGTAAGCCAGTTACAGAAACGCAATCTCGTCCAAAAGTGCGACAAATTGCCAATGTTAGATTTTAAGGCTTAATTCACTTGCTATCACTAACAGCTCATATGTGGCTTTAATTTACCTCATGGTAAATTAAAGCCACTGACTAAATATATTTGAACACCATCACTTAAAACTTAATAGCGCTTGCTATAGCAAACTGTTTACTTAGCAATACACAGTTTAGTTTGTAGCGGCCATTCTTGCTGGGTATCGGCACGTTTAAGTAAGCAGTTATCCCCTTGCTTTCGTAACTCAAACACTAAGGCTTTTTTTGCTTCCTTTGGTAATACCTTAACACCCGATGGTGAGCTTACTGGTGCTGCAGTAAGTAATAACTTACTCGATTCTTGAAAAACATCTTGGGCAATAGGCACTTGCTTACCGCCTAGCGCTTTACTCACTGTTGCCACTATTTCTGCACGCGCTTCACTGCTATTTTCTGGTAAAAGCGCGGCAACTGATTCATGGGCACGAATTGAGCATGCAGCCAATGAAGTCATAGTTAAACCAATAAATAGTAAAGATTTCAATGTCATTACTGCTCACCTACTTTAGATTTAATATCGCGAAACTTATCAAAATATATATCGCTAATAATAGCATCTTGTCGTGGCGTGCGAGTTTTCACCGCAGGGCCAGTACCGACACTGCTAGCTGCATTTACCCTAGGCGTTGTCGACTGAGTTAGCGTTAAACTTGCATTGTTTTCAATCTCAGGACAAGTATTATGAGCAAGGTAATATAAAGCACTTGAAAGGAGAATTTCTTGCTCATCCCCTAAAGCGTTTAAGTAATCTTCTTGTATTGGACATCCCTGTATTTGATAGTCTTTGCCCGCTTCTGGTAATTCAGTTGGAATTAAGCCATCAGCGTAATCACCAAAACCTAAATGGTTTTCACCTTTAAACTGCACCGTAAAATAAGTTGAACCACAGTTATCTTCACTAACAAAGCCATAAGGCTTACCACAGGTTGTATCACCAATTTGAATCACTTCAACGCCAACGCCCACTAGCGCATTAATAAAAGATTCACTAGCAGAGCACGACGAGCCTGTCGTTAAGACATAGACACGTGGCAAATCAAGCGTAGGCAATGGCTGATTTTCTTGAATGATAGAATCACCACCTATAAGGCGACGTAAATCGAGGGTGACATCAAAAAATGGAATCACTTCACTGGCAATTTTGTCATTATAAACAATACGTTCATATAACTTATTTTGTGTGGCAACTTCACCAGCAACCATATAAGCAAGTTGTGAAGATAATGCGATAAAGCCGCCACCGTTGTAACGCAAATCAACCACTAAATCAGTAATTTGCTCATTTGAGAATTGGGTAAATTGTTCAAATAGATCTTTCTCAACCACAGTATTATTAAAGGAATTTAATAATAAATAGCCAACCTTCCCTTGGGCGGTATCTATGGTTTTGGCAAGCTGTAATGGCTTACCTGAAATAGCTGCGGTTTGCAGGATAACTTCATACTCTACATTGTTAATATCAACAAACTTAAAGGTATGAGACTCGCCTTCATTGCGACTAAACATGGCATCATTAATCGCATCTACATCACTTTGGCTGACGGTATTTACAAAATCAATGCCATCGATTTCTAACAGCTTAGAGCCGCGAGATACGCCTAAATCAAATGCTTGTGTATCTGGAGTAACATTTTTTACTTGCCAACTTCTCGGCACTTGACTGCTTTGAAAGTCAAAACTGATACCATAACCATAGGTAACGCCAAGCTGAGTTTGCTCTTCCACTTCACTTGTGGGCTGCATCCAGTGAAACTGATCTTTCGGCGCGCCTGAGTCAGTCACAGCCGTTGTTTTCAGCTGGTTAAAGTATTCAACCAGACCAAAGTTTTTAGGGTCTTTATCAACAACTTCTTTATACCAAAGATAGGTTTCGTGAGTAAAAGCACGTTGCCAATGCTTTTCATGAAGTTCACTGCCCGCTTTATCCGGGTACGCTATGCCTGTAATTGGGCTACTACCGCTGCGTGGCGATTGACATTGAGCAACAAAGTCACTCGATGGTTGGAAAACACCTTGAACCCAAGTAGGCTCGTTAGCGCCATTATTAGCAGGTGGAGTAAGTGGAGTCTCATTTGAGTCGCTAGAGCCACCGCAAGCAGAAAGCAAGCTTATGCCAAGCGCTACGCTTAATGACAGCAATGATTGTTTATTATTTCTGATGAAAGACATGAAGTATGTTCCCTTTTTAATAAAGTCCATGAAGTAATATAATACGCTTAAGTTTACAGTACGCTGAAGGCTGTTCATAATAACTTTATGTTAGAAAATATACAATGCGCTTTCCCTGAGAAAAACCACAAATTAACAATCACTTAAAGATAATAAATTAACCAGCCCCATAAAGCTTTTTAAAGTTTTTCACATTCCAACCAATCATAACTTCGTTGCCAATTTTTAAAACCGGTACAGAACGTGCGCCAATGGCATCAAGCTCTTTTCTACCACGCTGCATTTTGGCATTGGTTAATCGGTATTGAATACCGTTATCATCTAAATACTTCTTGGCTTCTCGACAATGAGGACATTTATCTGAGACATATAAAACAACGCGTTTCATTATTAACCTTTGCTTGATGTGTTAGGGCTGACTATTTTACTGGACTCTTAATGCAATACAAAGAAAATTAGCCAAGCCAGTGAGGTCGGGCTTTCGACTCTTTGACAATCTATTAGGGTAATTGTCTTAGTTAGCTTGCAGCGCTATGTTACAGCTGCAATGAAATGCTTAGCTTTAATGGATTTCATAAGTTGCGCCCGCTTCGTTTAGTGCTTGGTAAAAATCAGCAATATCGCAATTATCTTCCTGAGCACAAATCACCCGGTACTTTTCAATAGCAGGCTGATAGCCTTGTAAAGCAGCCTGAAATAGCCAACGAGCTGCCATTTCTACATTACCACTGCCCTCATAATCAATATCTGTTAAGTAAAGTTCAGCCAAATTAGTTTGCCCTGGGGCATAACCTAACTCTGCAGATTGCTTAAACAATTTAAACGCTTTATCAAAGCGCTCATTATCATGCACAACCTTAAGAATCGCCATTCCTCGAGTATTCTCCCGTTTACCGGCAATATAAACCCAAGGCTCTTTGGCAACGGTAGGGTTGGTTACAGCATGACCATCAATCATATAAACCGCCATATTTCGACCTATATAAGCAAACTCAGGCCGGACAACGCGATACACAAAGCCTTGTTCAAACAAGCTTTGTAGCTCTGCTGGCGAATAATTGTGACGCTGTTTTTCAAAATAATCAAAGTTAGTGCTATGACCAAAAAGCACGGCATCGGTAAGCGATTTTTTTAACGGATAAAAGTAATTACCATAACTAAGAGATACCGTACTGCCAGTAATATCGACAACTTTAGCAACGCGATAGTTATGAAGCGGCCGTCTGTCCCCTACACTTTGTCGATAATCTAAATAATAAAAGTCATTCACTTTAGGTGCTGCAATATAACTTTGACTTAGCCGCTGTTTTTCTTGCTCTTGTGAAAAGTACCAACTTAAAAGTAAGATAAGCATGAAACTACCAGTGAAGGTACTCAACAAACGTAGTTTGCTAAAAAGAGCTAAAGCAAAGTCTGAAAAGATCAGCTTTAAATCTGCGGTGTTGTTAGCAACATCAGCAAGGTTTTGACATTGTAAACACTGTACACGTGTATCACGTTTTACAGGGAAAATCGGCAAATATTCAATAATATAGAAGCTGTAGGTAATAACTGAACTAACGCTGTGCTGTTGGTTTCCGCATAGAGGACAACGTAATTTATCTGTTGTGCCTAAACTCACCGTTGACTCGCGATAATCCATCATCAAATATTCCTATTAGTCATTGCTTTTATTTTTATAGCATTCGTTCAAAAATCAGACAAGCCTTTTCTACTAATGATTTCGTATATCAAGCTTTGCTTTTCCTTTAAGTCGTTTACGCTGACAGCTTTGGTTAGTATCGCAGTAGCACCTGCACAAAAAGGGGCTTGTTCCTGCGCTACGACAGCGAATAAATACACGAGAGCAAGGCGTTATAGTCGCGTATTGCCATAGCAGAAATTATTGTTTAGCATACAAAAAAAGCAAAAAGGGAAAGCAAATGGCAAGTTCAAAGTTAAACATTCGCACTATGCGCCAAGATGAAGTTGCTATTGCCGTTGACTGGGCAAAGCAAGAAGGCTGGAACCCTGGAATCAATGATGCTGAACTATTCTACCAAGCAGATCCTAACGGCTTTTTCGTTGGCGAAGTCGACGGTGAAATAGTCGCGGTAGGTATTGCCGTGGTATATGACGATAACTTTGCTTTTTGCGGCCTTTATATTGTTGCCCCACAACATCGTGGCAAAGGTTACGGGCTTGAGCTAACCAAACATCGGCTTAACTATTGTGCAAACCGTAATATAGGCATTGATGGTGTTTTAGAGAATGTAGCAATCTATCAGCGCATTGGTTACATCCCTTTTTATCAAAATAAACGTTACCAGTTTACGGCCTCGGCTTCAGGCAAGCATTCAGCAACTGTGCGCAGCATTACTGCTGATGATCTACCTGCGCTGCTTAGCTATGACAGACAATGCTTTCCTGCGCCAAGAGATAACTTTCTCAAAGCATGGATAACTCAAGAAAACGGTAAATCAGTATTATTTAAAGCAAACGGTAAAGTTCAAGGTTTTGCTGTTAGGCGTCAATGTCATCAAGGCTACAAAATAGGCCCTTTATTTGCGGATAATATTGATATAGCCAAGCAATTACTAAGCGCTTTACAAACCGATATTTCCGGAGAAAGCGTCCTTTTAGATGTACCTGAAAATAATGATGATGCTGTTCAGCTGGCCGAATCCCTTGATATGACCGTTGTCTTTGCCACAGCAAGAATGTACCAAAAAGGGCTACCTGATATTAACAATGAAAAAATCTTTGGTATTACTACTTTTGAGCTAGGATAACAGCTGCTAAAGGAAGTTATCTGATATTGAAACGCTCAAAAGGTTAATCTAGAGTACATTCTGCCGCAGCGTAATTTTGAAATGACAATAATCCCGTTTACTCAAGTTTACGGTTTACCCGCCATTCAACGATGAGTTTCTTTCATTCAGCGATTTTTTATTTTCCCTTACCAGCAAGATTGCTATGGTAGAGTTCGAATTATAAACAATAAGAATGAATACATAATGAAATTTCTACTAAAAGCTAGCCTAACGATAGCACTAGTGCTTTCTATCCTTACTTGCAATCAAGCCCAGTCAAAGACACAAGTTATTCATGCCGGAAAAGTCTTAGCTATACCTGGTAAGCCATTATTATCTAAACAAACAATAGTGGTCACCGATGGCAAAATCACTCAGATGAAATCTGGCTTTATCGCGGCTAGTGATATTGCAAAAGATGCCCTGCTAGTTGATTTATCAAGTAGTTACGTTATGCCGGGTTTAATGGACATGCACGTTCACCTACAAGGCGAACTAGGACCGAATAACGATAGAGAAAAACTAAGAATGTCTGATTCAGACAAATTAGTTAAAAGCGCATATTTTGCTAAAAAAACCTTACTCGCTGGCTTTACAACGGTACGGGATTTAGGCGGTAGCCCAGAACAAAGCTTCGCACTGCGTGATGGCATCGCCAAAGGATATTTACAAGGCCCCAGAATCATAGCAGCAGGCAGTAACGTTGCGGTAACTGGAGGTCATGGTGACGTTGATGGTATGAGCCCAGATTTATTAGCGATGCATACGGCAAAAACAATCTGTGATGGTCCTTTTGATTGTCGCCGCGCTACGCGTCATGCAATAAAATTTGGCGCTGATGTTATTAAAATCACATCAACCGGCGGCGTTTTATCCGACACTGATACCGGTACAGGGCAACAAATGGCAGATGATGAATTAAAAGAAGTGATTAATGCCGCACACGCGTTAGGGCGAAAAGTTGCCAGCCATGCACATGCCGCATCAGGTATAAATGCCGCGTTAAGAGCAGGTGTTGATAGTATTGAACACGGCAGCTACGCCGATGAAGAAAGTATTAAATTATTTAAAGAAACTGGCGCATACCTAGTACCAACCTTAATGGCTGGGGATACCGTGGTTAACTTAGCAAAAAATACTAACTTTATGTCACCGGCAATAAGCGCTAAAGCGATTCGTGTAGGCGGTGATATGATTAAGAACTTTAAACGCGCTTATAACTCAGGTGTTAAAATTGCCTACGGTACTGACAGCGGCGTTTCTAAACATGGTAACAATGCTAAAGAAGCGGTATTAATGTTTAACGCAGGCATGACGCCACAAGATATTTTAAAGTCTGCCACCATTCATGCAGCCGATCTTATCGGCCAATCGAAGTCTTTAGGGACAATTGAAGCAGGAAAAATAGCGGATATTATAGCTACTAACGACAACCCACTTAACGATATCAAAGCCTTACTTGATGTTGATTTTGTCATGAAATCAGGTGAGATTGTTAAACAAAAATAATGCTTTTTTGCTGTTATCTGAAGCCTGTGGGTAAGTTCATAGGCTTGGAGTTCTTTTTTCTGCTTGGCGTCGCGGTGGCGACAGCACGAAAAGGGGAACGACCGCTCCGCTCCCCTTTTCAATCCCCAGAGCGCCCACTCAGTGAAAACATAAATCATCAATTTTGAGTTTACAGTCAATACCTGCCGATATTCGTCCATGAAAAGCGGCAGTCTTCGCCATCCATGGCTCAGCTTGACTGACACTTTAAAAATTGAGATCTATTCACTGAGATGGGAATTGGTGATCGCTATATCACTGTCGTTAGTTTCAACGTGTGTGATGCACGATAGAAGAAACAAGCACCAAGTCTGCTTCTTCAAACGCCGGTGTGAGGCACAATATTCACCTATTGCCATCATGGATGATGGCAAAAGCAATGTGGCACAAGGATGTGCCTTCATTGCTGTTAGGTCGAAAATATTGAGCTGAATGTTGGATTACGTTTGATGCAGCAGCTCCGTGGGATTCCAAAGGGAGGCCGGAGGCAGTCTCCCTTTGGGTGCCGTCGCCACCGCGACATACCAATTAATTTTGCTTGTTCCTGTATATATTAATTTCACACACAAATGCACTCTATTTTTGTAAACTTAACTCATAGTGGCAAATTTGATTTTTGATCTGATACTTTTCATTTAAGTCTGCCAAAATTACATTTTCCTGAGAAACAGATGAATAACCATAATGCAACATTAACAATACATATACATGGTTATTGAGAGTGATAAATTCAAAATGGAAATTTCGTGCAACTGGCTGATAAGTATCACTGTAAGAGATGTTTATATTGTTATCCCTATAACTAAAACCTACCGATTGTTTAGCATCTAGCAAAGATAAAGCCTCTTGAATATAGGGATTAAATCTAGGGTATACCCACCAACCAAACCCATCAGACACATCAGTTAAGTCAGGAAGCTTAACTACAAACTCAGATTTTCCGTCATTATTAATATCTGCGTATATAAACTCATCTTCCCTAATTTCATCACCATCAAGACTTTCAAACTTCACACTTTTTTTTGACCATAAAATGGTCTCCTTACCAATACTTAAAACATTCTTTACACCATGAGTCGTCAAATAACTTAATGTCATTGCTTCCTTTTGTGCTGTATTTAACTTTTGATAGTTTTTAGCAGCAGTTTTCTTAATAGAATATATAACCGATGAGCACAAACTCTTATCTTTCTCGTATATTTCTTTAACAATAAGTGGGGAAACATTTTCCTCTGCATAAGAGGCAATCGAAAAAAAACATAATATAGAAGAGTAAAAACAAAAAGTAAGCCCATATAAAGCTAGGTATAATTGGCGATATACTTTTAAATTTTTAATTAACAAAATGAATCCCTTCCAAAGTTTTTTAATGTTTGATTATCTTTAAAGTCAATGGCTAACATAACAAAAAAAGCGAGCCTAAGCTCGCTTTTTATTATTCTATATCAACCAGTGATCACGACAGCTCTAGTCGGAAACTCAGCACCTATATTTTTCAATGACTTACGACAAGCCTTGTTACAAACCTAGTTGGAAACTTTGCCCCTTTTTATTGAGAAAAAGTTCGCTAGATAAGCAATAGTACTTGGAAACCGCCTGAATCCCTTTAATAGCAAGGGATTCGGACTATGCACTTTAAATCTATATTGTTTACGGTTACAACGTCACGCTTTTTAACAAATTATCACTATAAAGCTATGAACTACTTTCTGAAGCAGCTAAATATTCTTGATGCGCTTTCTCCCAGTTAGTATCTGGGAACGCATTAAAAACCGCATCTAAAAACTCTTTATCATTTAGATTTTCGTAAGTGATATCTTTAAATATAACAGATAACTCCATTTTCTGAATCATACCTTCCGCGCTTGGGAAAACTCTTTCTAACTGCCTTTTTGCCCATTTAAATATTTGATCACTATCGACGTCTTTACCAAGAGTTCCAATCAATTTATTTGGTGGATTCCGTTCCACGATAGGTGTGTAATATTTAGCTATTTTGTCTATCGATTCATCAATGCTTTTCTGAAGGTTTTCTTTAACATTTTTTGAATGAGCATTTAACTCGCTTTTTAGACTCTCAATCTCTTTATCAAATATGTCTCGATTGCATTTAAGCATAACTCGACCATGCTTTTTTCCTAATGATGGAGAAAAATCGTCTCTGATTTGCTTTAATTTGTCTTCCAATTCTTTTGAAGATAGTTTGTTATCTTTTTCAAGCAGATCAAAACTAGTATTCAATCGATTCTGTAATTCCTTGTCTTCATCTCCTAGAGACTGGAAAACTTTCGGTATAGATATCTTTTGCCGCTGTATCGCAACACCAGTCATTTTAACTTCTACATATTGTAAATATGAGCTATAAACCCTGACCTGCCTTGTTATATCAAACTTTGCTACTGGGTTAATTTTGATAGAATGATCGATTTTCTCAATATCTGACTGTTGAACCGGATTGTTGGGGATCTCAGGAATGGTTGTTGATATTTTCTGATATTCTTCTTCAGATGTGCAAGTTGCCAAAGCAATTGCTTTGGCTGCGGGAGATAACCTTGTTGTAGCTTCCAGCACTTGCGCATCTGTCATTTTAATTGAATTAAAACCTAAGCTAGTTGAGCTTTCACTTTCGAGATATAAGGCCGTTGGAGAAAAGCTATAGCCAACACCGTCAACAATAATCAATGCAAATCGCAATTGAGGGATATTATTTATGATTAATACTTCCTCTAATTGACTTATCGCATCTATATCACCAAATCCCATTCGAACCGTATGCTCGCTAACATCCAAACATACAGTTACCATCCCATCACCTAGCTTATTGGAAATTTTAACAAACTCTTCTGCGACCTCATTTCTTATCCCCGGAGCCGCATATATCACTGATTCTTCTGCTTGCTTGATAAATTGACATAGTGCTTCTGAATCTATGTACTTAAAAAATTGTTCATCACTCAACGTTAAAACTCCCTTTCAAAACTTGTATTAAAAGCGCTCTTTATTATTAATAGCTATCGCTTTCCAGCCCCAGCTTGATCTTTTCTTGTTATAATTCAATACGGCTTTTCCCGAAACAGTATCACCGTCTTCAACATCACAATCTTCTAATAAATTTCTATCAATAAAAATATCAGTCGAGGTGAATCCAAGCCCATTAGAAATTCGGACATCATCACTGAATTCTTTTAAAACATTGGTACTGGCCTTTTCATCAGACTTGGCAATAGTTAACGCTTGGTACTTGGTGCCATGTTTTGTCTTGGACTTTGACAGCTTTGCTTTAATTGAATCACCAACGATTAGTCGCTCAGGTGTTTTTGAAAATGGAATAACGGTATCGACACCTCTATCAAAAATCACATGAACTAGCTTCTTAGCTACGTTCACATGATCGACCACTCCGATAAATGATGAGAAAATATCCCACTGATTAGCAGTTGTTCTTGTTTCAAATTGATAAGCAGTAAAACGATTGGTAATTCTGTCTAACTCACCTTTAAACCTGACAGCCGCCCCTTCTGGTAGAGATGAAAACGAAAATCTATTTTCGGGAAGAGTAATCTCCACTGGAAATCTATCTTCGCTATTATTTAAATATATCTTTCTTCTTTTTTTGTTGGGCTTATCTGGTAACGAAAAAACACTTCCTAGGTTTGCATGTATCCAAGGTAAGTTCTGAAATAAAACCTCTTCTGCTTTTCCAGCATGATCTTTATATAAAGATTGATTACTTGCCGCAGCTTCAGTGGCCGAAAACCAAGATTGACTCTGTAACATCTCAGCTTTCTCTGGTATCGACCATCCCTCACGATTTCTTGCATCCATAACACAAGTAACTTCATATTTTGCCGCTGAATAATTACCTTTTTCAATCAAAAGTTCCGCCAACTTTAATCGGAGGTTAGCAATAAAGTTTTCTTTTGGATTTGAGGACAATGCCCGGCAATAACAATTGAATGCACTACTTTTATCATAATTACCTTGTATATCCCCAAGTAACTCCCAAATCCAATATTCACCAATCTTTTGCTTTGCAACTTTTACTGCCAAATCAAAGCTCTTCTGATATTCACCAAGTAGGTTTAACGCTCGCGCTTTATTTAACTCCAACCAAATAGGGTCATCTGAACTTGGAATAACTCTATCTATTACCTCTAATAACAAAGGTAAAGATTCAAGATCATTATGTTCAACTGCTTGTTTCGTACCATGCAAAGCAACCTTTGAGGCCAAACTTGGATAACTATTTCCTGTGACGTCATCAACATATGGCTCAAAGTCCTCATCACGTAGGTTTTGAATTCCCCATATTTTTATAAATGCGGCTAGGTTGAAGTTGTGGTGACTGGTAAGCTTGTCTGCGAGGCCAAGGAAAAGGCTGTGTAACAGAGAAGGAACATTACAGTTAAGTTTTAGGTAATCATTCAACAATTTCTTTACGGCAAAAACATTCACGTTTTCATTATTAAATTGTGCTTTCGCTAGTTTGTAAATTTCCCAGCCTATACTGCTCCTAATATCATGATTATCAGGCTGCTCCGATAATGCTTTGGTATATATATTTATCGCTAACTGATGCTTCCCTTCTTTACTCGCTTGCTTTGCTCGTTGTGTCTCTTTAAATATGGGACTCGCCATATTTCTAACATACAAAACTTGCTTATTAAGTATCTCGTCATTTGGATCTATTGATAATGAGTCAAGCTGTTGCAGGTAATGATTTGTTGAATCGCTGTTACCAAGCTTGGCATCTCGCTTTATAAGATCGATAAGACACCATGCAAAAGCTTTAACATTCCACTCATCATTCGGAGAGCTATTAATTAGTTCAATGGCTAAATTATATGCTTCGTCTATTTTACCTACTTTTCTTAAAGCAAAAACATCCTTGCTCGTTTTTGACGACGTGTTATTGTTTTGAATAAACATTACTAATTAAACGCCTCTTCAATCAATCCCTCTACTTGATGCATTAATTTCTCCGAACCAGACAAGTTTTTCATGCCCATCAAGCGCGTGAACTGACTCTTTCCATTATAAAAGATATCAACAACGGCAGTCTCACCTGACCTATGAAAGCTGTACCTTTGCGTATAGTCTCTCGCTAATACTTCAGAAATTGAAATGTCATGCTCTTTGAGAATGTTGGTCAATTGGCCGTGAAATTCCTCTAAAAATGGCTCTGGGAACTCAAAATTTGTAGAAGCTGTGCTTAAACCTAAAGTAATTAGCTTACCTTTAAGACAACTAAGTTTTTCAGATAACAAATTGCCAGTCGCATTGTCCATACTACAATTCACTGCTGATATTTTGTTCTTACCATTGTATGAAACCCTTGCTGTACCAAACTCTTCACCCAGTTGGCAAAGATAAACTTCTTGATATTGATTATGTGTAACCTCAACTATCTTGATATCTGTATTAGATATTTGCTTACTCACTTCTAAATACAAATTGCGCAAGAACTGGTTCCCCTCAGGAATGTTTTCACAATTCAATGCTGGATTGGAATTATTCAAATCTTGCTCTTTATGAGAAGAAGTATCATTTACCGGGTAATTATTGTTCCCTCCAACACGCGAGATCCCAGTGCCTAATTTTACTTTGGGAGGATCTAAAACGAAAAGCTGTGAAGAAGATCTTGTTATGGCTGTGTATAGCCATCGGAAGTAATCTTGGCTAAGGGTTTTATGATGTGAGCTACACTTTAAGAATACATTTTGCCATTCACTGCCTTGAGCTTTATGACAAGTGATGGCATAACCAAATTTCACCTTAAAGGCATTAAAATAAGGATCTGCCAATAGCTCAAGACGAAACTCATTTTTTTTATCCTTACTTCTCAGCTCAGGATGACGATTAACAAAATCTACATACAATGCTTTATATTCATCAGAGCTTAAACTTGGCTCATCGTTATAGAGCAAGTTTTCAACAATCTTACAGACAAAAAAGCTGACATCGCCATTTTCGTCCCTAAAACCTAACTCAACATCTCGAAATTGAAGTTCGACTGTAAAAGTAATTGTAGTGCCATCTTCACCTTTTTTACGCAGTGTTACCTTTCTTAACTCAGGCCCTGAAAGCACTCGCCTAACCATACCGAATTCACCGTTGGTAATAACTTTTTCTTTTACATAGTGATTCGCGACAGAAATGATTTTATCGCCTGCAACCACTTCAGTTTGCATGGGGAAAAAATGTTCCCTCACTACTCTATTATATTGGCTTACTTGTGCATTCGATGAAGCAATAAGAATGGAGTTTTTAGTATTTGCTAACTTGTTATCACAAACATTTAAAAATCGAGTAAGGAGACTTTCGCTTGAAAGCTCGTGGACATCTTTCTCATTTATTTGAAAATCTAATTTATTAAAGACACCAACCTGCATAGATTCTCTTAGTGAGCTGGCATTATCCATAATACCGCTATCAGCTTTTTGTCTTACAACTTCTGTAAGCTCAAATTCATTTGAATTTAGCTGGTATTTATCTTGAAGGTAATTAGCGCTTAATGCAGGAGAAATATTCATCCCAACGGGGGGTAACTGCGCATTATCACCAATAAAAATAACTTTTTTTGTATGGTCGTTGTGATCAAGATTTATATAACTGAGTAAGTCTTTAAGCAAATAACCAGAACCAAATCGAAAAAACTCAGAGTCAGAGTAACTATCAGAAACCATAGAGGATTCATCAATGATATAAACTGTCTCAGATGTATTTTGATTTACTTTTATTTCAGCGTAACATCTAAACGTCTCTGAACCTTCAAGTCCGTCCAAGGTATACTCTTTAACGTTTTCGTAATTGTAAATTACTCTGTGGATGGTAGAGGCTTCTTGACCTATTTTATCACTGATTACTTTTGCTGCTTTTCCAGTTGGAGCCATTACCACAAATTGGCGACCAATAGCTGTTAGATATTGCGTTAGACCTTCTGTAATAAACGTTTTACCCGTACCTGCATAACCCTTTAAAAGGAAAACAGGCTCTTTATCCTTATTTAAAAACTGGTCTATTTGCTTTACAAGTTGGGATTGAGATTCTGTTAATGAGTGTTGTCGAAAACTATCAAATATATCAATATTCTTTCTTGTAATGTTCATTTGAAGATCAAAGCTTGATGCAGCGGCTTTACCAGCTTGCTTGAATGCTTCAAGAACATGATATTCTGATTTTTGAGAGTGAGTTCTTTGTGCTTCAACTAATTGCTCTCGAAGTAACTTTAGTTCATCTTCGGCACTCTTTAACGCTTCTGAGCGTTGGTCTAATTGCCCTTGCAAATCTTTATTATTAGATAATGTTTCTGCTAGTCCCGGCAATGGTTTAGGCTCAACAAAATCAGGAATATCAATATAGGTTTGTTTAATAGTCTGGATAAACCATTTGCCTACTAAAAATGCTTCTTTCAACAACCAGAGACTATGCTCTTTAGAATGTTTAACATTATTGTGGGCCGCTTTATTTCCATCAATACGCAGAGCATGCAGTTTCGCTACGATAGAGTGGTCAACAACTTCTTTAAAATCCCTGTTATTTAGCCGTTTGAACAAATCCGCTTCAGGATCAATTTCGATTGAAAGCTCTGTATAGATAAAACCTACTAGCGACTCAGTAAAGCATCTTAACTTAACTAATGCGGCCTGTGGATCTCGATGGACATAATCCTCGGCAGCACCACCTAAATCAGCTAGAGACTGAAAACCATCTCTTAAAAATGCAAAATTTGAATTCGACATCGTTACTCCTTCAACTCTTATCACTAGCGCCAATAATCACGGAAGCTTGTTTTAAGATCTGCAATTAATTTAGGAGCATTCCCTTCACACGTTAACCCGAAAAAGGTAGCAGCCCTCGTCGCACCAACGTAGAGATATTTGTCAAAAAGCTCTGGATTTTTCTTAGCGAGAACATCAACACCGACAAAAAATACGGCTTCGAACTCCAGTCCTTTAATGTGCTGAACATCAAATACTCTCACATCGTTAGCTTCACCTAACGACTTGCCTCCAACACATGCTTCCGCACGAATATTATGATCTTCCAACTCATTTGTTAATGCCTCTGCCATTGGTATCACTTCATCTTCATGATTGACCAATATCGCTATTGTTGGTAACCCTTCCACTTGTTGCCCAACGTTTCTCTCAACTTCAAGGATACGGTCTTTTAACCAGCCAACACATTCCCCTGTTGAATGAGTGTTTTCAATAATAACGGGAGGAACACCTTTATGATTGGCGTTCTTAGGCAGTTGTCCAACGAAGTCAATATCGCCTTTCATCCCCATTAACAATTTTTTGGCAAATTGATTCAATAATTCACTCTGTCGATAAACCACGTCAATTTTTTCTGTTTTCAATTTTGGTGAAATCCAATTTAGTTGCTCAGTACTCTGTGTCCCAAGCTCAGTTATACGCTGATTAAAATCACCACAGGCGAAAAAAGAACCTATAGATGGCTCAGATAATGATTCCATACAGGCTAATTGAATCGGAGAAAAGTCAGTTGCTTCATCAACTAAGATTTGATTTTTAAAACTACTTGCTACTGATTCAATTGCACTAACTCCAGAGCTTTCAATTTTTTGTTGAACAAATCGCTCTTTAAGTAGCGCTCTAGCTATTTTTAAATTAGCAAGAATGAGAATGTCTAACTCGCACTGTTCAATATAGTTTGGTTTTAAAGGAGTACTCTCAAACCAGTTCTTAAATACTTCTTCTGATTTTCGGAACAAGCGATAGCTGCGTGAGATCCCTTTTAGATATCTAACTTCAGCGTTCTTAAATTTTCTTAGCTCAGTCATGATGACAGTTGAACTACCAAGTTCAATAAGGTCATCTTGATTAGGTAGACGCTCACCTAACCAATCAATAATAGCGGTTGATAAACTTCCCTTAGGAAGGCTTCGCTTTAAGAATTTAGCTTTACCCAGTGCTCGGATTGCTTTTTTATAATCACTGAACGCTTGCTGCTGAGCGGTCGTAATTACTTCGTCTTCATCGTCTTCATCAAATTCTTCATTTTCTGAATCTTGCAGTTTCGCACTTTTCCAATCATTGATAACGCCTGTTAGCTCCTCAATAAACTGCTTATTTTTATTAAATTGAAGAGCTAGGTAACCTCTAAGATCCTTGTCTGTCCCAGTTTTTATTTCTTCAATGGTTTGAGTAATGTCAGCTTGATATTTCTCAAGCTGACGATAAAACTCAATTAGGTTATTTTCAGTTAGTCGGTCCTTAATGCCTAATAAACCACTACATATATGCTTTAATCTCTCGTCTTCAAATGACGACAGTTGTTCTATGCTTGAGCTTAATTCATCAGCCACACGGACCTGATGAAATGATATGAAATCTTCGTATACGGTAGGCAAACTGCCTCTTGCACTAATATTTAAATAACAATCAGGTTTTAAAATAAACCCACTACTATTACCTGATTGTAAAATCGAAAGCGTGTTCCGTCCCAAAATATTACTAAAGTTATCCCATGTTTTTAGCTGATCATTAGATGCTGGTACTTGCTCTTTAGCGAAAGCCTCTTTTAAATAGTGTTTGAGTAGGTCTGTTGGTGTAAACATGATCCAACTCGTTTTATGTCCAGCTTCACCTGAATCTAGTTTGTTAATTTTCGCTTTTTCAGCGGGATCTAATAGGTCAATATCTAACTTTTGACCCAGACGCTTAATGAGCGTTGTTGTTTTACCCGTTCCCGGAGGCCCCAAGATTATTAACTGGCTCTCTAGCGGCAATCTAAATATTTCAGATTGAATTTTATCTAGAATTGGCTGATCTCTAAGGCTCATCGCCACTCTAACTTGGTGGGCAACACCAGAAACCACACCACCGTCAGGTTGGTCTGAAAGAAGTAAATCTAAAGATGTCGTATCGGATAGATCAATTTCACCTTCAAAAAGCTTTCTAAGTGATGGAGCAATTGTGCTTACATCTTCATCTTCTGACGTAAAAACGGAATAAATGGAGTCCCAATTGTTTTCGACTTTACTAGGTTTAATGGTCAGCGTTTCGATAACTTCAACCAACTGAAGTTGACCGTCAATAGGCACTCTATACTCATCTCCAACATTTAGTGAAGCAAGATGTCCTTTTGGTGAACCATAACTGGCTAACTCATTATCATCGTTTAGCCTGATTGAGCCTTTCCTTGCAACATATAACGTTCTTCGTTGCTCACCATTATCATAAATGATTCTGGCAATAGCGGGTTCATCTTGTAGAGCTTGATTAGCAGCTAAAACAGAACTCGAAATTTTATTCATGCTACTCACAGCACCAGTATCATTAAAAGTATTTACGGCTGCTAGATGGGATGAGGAATTGGAGCTATCCGATTGGGATGAAGAAATTTTTGCCTTATCAGCGATTTCCTTTAATACATCCACTGTTTCATTAGCTAATTTCTTTAAATTGGAATTAACGTCCATCTATCGTACTCCTTGTGAAAAACTGGTGCTCTTTAACTTCGAGGCTTTCAGTTAAATATCTGGACGAACAAAATATTATTGATATTCAATTAGATTTTATTTGATCTTCCGTAACTATTTATCAACCTATCGATTTAATTTATAAACATTACAAGAAAGAAGCAACTCTCAAATGGCTTTTTACTAATAAATATAATCAGTTACAAAGTGAATGCTTCAACCATTAATCTTCACTAATGAAATGTTCAACAGCGACATCACAACTGCCTTTTTTAAGCAATTCGGCAAAACACGGACTGCACCATGTACCCAGAGCCTCAGCATAGTCAGGCTGAACCGAATTAGACGAAACAATCTTCTCTCTGGTATAGCTAATGCTATGTACTCGCTCACCTACATGTATTGGTCTGTCGCAGCCGAAGCAATTGCAAAAAGTTTCTTGGTTTAAATCACTCATATCTTCTCCTAAATTATTTCGCTAAACCTGTTTGAATTGGTTATGCATGTTAACTATTAAAGAGCAAACATCAGACCAATATTAAACTTAAACAATTTCAATAAGTTGAAAATTAACAACACGTACAATTGTAAAGATATTTATCTAATAGTAAATTTAATTATATTACTCAATGTATAATTTGCCCAGTATGATCATTAAGCTGCTGAATCACCTGTGGACTAAACCCATTTCTAAGCAACTCAAAATCACGTAACTGAATAACCGAATGCTTGCCATCACCCAGTGTCTGATAAAGGCTACCACTGTGCGTTCTTATCAACTGACTATTTGAGCGGCTCTCTATGATCCTAGACGTACATATGTAATCGCCTTTAAAAAACCTAAATGTCATATCCTCAACACATGTTGCCCAGAGCACGTCACCAATGTGCTCGTCTTTATCCATTACTGAAACAATTTGCCAATCTGAAACGATAGTATTCATGCGCTGAACTCCTAGGTAGGTTGTCCAACAATAGTAAAAAAGACTCGGTTAAAAATATAATGAAAGCATGGATCTAATCCTTAACTATTTTTTACCTATTGAATTTTCAATAATTTTAGCTGCCTCTTTCATTGTCTCAGGCAACTTTTTCGCATCATGAAGCAACCAGCCATGTCCGCCGATTGCTCTGTCCAACTCAGATAATGATTTGAATGCCCCCGGTAAACACTTAACTTTTATAGCGAGGAATATGTCTCTTGAGGCCCAATCGACTGATGGGTAATACTTTTGGGTTTGTGGCGATGGTAAGTTTTGATACAGCCACTCGCGGTCATTCTTATAAAGCCACATATAACAACTAAATGAGCGTTTTAATTCGTTTCGTGTAATTTGAGGATTGCTATCAATGGCTTGCAACAAAGCAGTTCGGTTTTTCGCTCTTCGTTTTGCCATGACCAAATGATGACGCCAACCAGATAAACCTTTGTGGCTTTGAATGAGTTGCTCAACAGTGCCAACTGATACATCATGATGTTTTGCAATATCAGCTCTATGCCATCCAACAAATGCTTTTCGCCAAACATCTCGCTCTATTTCATCGGTTAACTTCCATCGACGTCGATCAATTTCGTAGTTATTACGAAGGGCGAGTTGTTTTACATAGCCAACTGATACTTCTAAAGTAGCGCTGATCTCCCTCAGACTTTTGCCATCATCAAGAAGTTTAAATACATTACTTTCCAATGCTGAGTCGTGCCGCTTTAAAGGCTCACAATCAGGTTTTGAGGTTTTACTCAATGCAAAAAAATCTTCGGGTGATTTTGCAAGATAAGCCATTAGCAAAACATGTTTTAAATAATGGACTGGTCGGCGTTCATGAATGATATCCGCCACATAATTGAAATTGCTCAACTCAAGAGGTATCAGCTCTTCAGTAGCTTCAAATAGCTCTTTCCAATAGTTAAATAATTCATCCACCAAAAAACGATTTCTTATGTGTCCGCATTTGGTTAAAAATCCTTTTATCGTCAACCACTCAGTATACATATCAATCACGCTTTGAGGCTGATTGTCATCCTGAAGTAAACGGTATAATTTAGTGACAAAGCTTGATAAGCGGACTGCTTTATCATTTGGTTCCAATAAGATGGGTTCGCCACCTTCTGGTAAACAGTAGTGTCTGTTTATACCTCCTTCTCCTGAATTTAGATAAAACAATGGTTCTCCATGCTCTGGGCAGTGGCTTACCCCGTATAGTTGATGCTCGATTCGCCAAGCCAAAGTACCAAAATTCTCAAATGACTCTTCGATGCACTTTGCGCAATAGCGGTGTTGCTTGGCTAATGGCAGCGATGACGGGGCTTGCCGCGAATAACTCGCAATCAACTGCCCTTTTGCTGATAAGAGTACTTTCTTTAGCTTAGACGCTTGGTTCGACAGTGAAAAAGCGTAGAGTGGATAACCAGTCGCATGAGTAAGTAAATATACTGGATCTACTTCAAAGAATTTTGCTATCACGCTGATGTTATTGGGCAACACAGAATGAAGCCGCACGTGTGTACGGCCAAATATATCTAAATTTGTCTGTTTCCAGCTCCGATTGCCACTCGCGACATGGTAATTAGTGATCAACCCGTAAATTGACTCACCTTCCATAAATTGCGAATAACTGAAGCTAGGCATAACATCACGCTGCCATTGCGTTGCCGAGCATTTCATTTAAAAAATGCCAAATGACAGCTATTGCAACAGGGTGAAGCGGCAAACCAGTAGAATACTGGTCGTAAACACGAGCACCTTTAAACGCAGGGCATTTTAATCCCTGCTTTAGCTCCTTTACCGTATGTAAGTGAATACGTAACTCATCTGCACCATAAAAGTCGATAACATCTCTATAAAATGCTCTTATCGAGGCTCTCGCTACATCTAGTTCAATATCGTCTTGCCTTATTCCCAGATAATACTGAACCCTGATAGCAAGTTGCTGCTGCGATATATTTAACCTCCCATAAGCCATTTCTAAACAGAGTGACTCAACAGCAGGCGTGTTCGGCGATGTAAGTCTCATATCGCTATCAAACTCACTTCCGCATTTCATACAACGCCCATCTAGTGGTGGGATTGGCTGTTGCCTCAATTGGCCTATCTCATTACCACATGTATTACACTTTGAGACCAACACACACTTGTGCTTCGAACAGTGTTTCACACCGGGAACTTGGTGATCACGATGGTAATAAGGGATACCAAAACTTTCGATATCCTCCTTTACACACTCAGAGCACCAACGCCAAGGTTGTGCTAACTCACTACCTTTTATGTTAAAAGTAACGTTCTTTGAAAGACTGCGATGATGTTCAAGCTCATCTTGGGAGATAGATGAATTGAGCATATTGAAGCATGTATGCTTGGCGTGAACATCACTAGGTGCCAGTTTTAATGCTTCAATCAGTTTTTCAAAATCCCGACTAATGAACACGCCCGCAAGATGACGATAATGTGTTAATTGCCATTCCTGACGCATAGCACTGAAGTCCCGAAAGCTACTCATGACATATGAACGACCAGCTAAACCAAATAAATCTTCGCCGGGAAGTAGTTTTTGCAACTGTTCCATTAAGAATTCTCCGGCATAACACTTGATTTTGGACCTGAGCCTGCTTTCAACAAGGTTTTCGCTCCAATTTTTGCAGCGAGTTTGGCATCCATTACAGGTACTTTTTTACGTTTCGGTTTAACTTTTGCTTTGCGAACTTTATCTAGCTCCTGTTCAACTTTAGCGTCTGCTTCCTTGTCCGTGTCTGGTATCGTTTGCTCCTTCTTGTCCTTTTTCCGATTTTTTAATTCAGACTCAGATTCCACCAACTGCTTTGATATCTCTTTATTAATCTCAACTAAGTCGGCTAAAGGCGCTAAGTCTTCATATAAGTGGTACTTTTCATTTTTAAGAGCCTTTAAAGGCTTATGAAGCTCAGAAAACTGTTGACGGAACACGTGGGATAAAGCTTTTATCGTCAAGCCTTGGTCACCCTTGTGAAACTTAGACATATGACTCAATGCGGCTCGCATTAAGCTAATCGCGATAGCTGGGATACCTTGTGTCAGGCTGTGCAGGTGACGCTTTAAGTGTTCTTCAGGATCATGTTTACCATCTAATAAATGACACAAGTTTATTTCCTTGAAGAATCGGTTCCAAAAGCCACCTTCGACATCTGCCCCTAGCAGTAAAAGACTCCCATCAATTAAGGTTCGGCGGCTAATAGTTACGTCTTTACCAAATAGTTTTAACGTCGATAACGTGCCAATAAAAAAGAGCGGTACGCCTATGCGGTTAAAGATCTCCTCGATGAATTTAATTGAAGTTTTCTCATTGCTAATTAAGACTTTGTTGTCATTATCAGCAGCAACATTTGGCGCAATATTCTGAGCCTCATCTATAACCAATATGCCAACATTGTGTTTTAGCATTAATTTTCGAACTAAACGAATAAGATCGTCAACTGAATCGCCATTTTTCACATCACGTGTTAAATAAGGAATTTTAGTTGCAACTTGGATAGCTTCTATAACGGTCTTTAAAAACGCTTTTTGCCCCTTACGATTATGAATTTGCACATAAAGATATGGGATTTGAAGCTCTTCAATTTCTATTTCATTACCATCTGGATCGATGTAAGTTGAATGATAAAGCTCTTGCTGCATTAGCTGTAATATACGAACCATCAATGAAGTTTTTCCGGCACCGCTTAGACCAGCCAGCAAAAAGCTTCCGTTTGCTCTTAGCATAGAGTCGATGTCCTGACCCGTAATGGCTTTTAGATGAAACGCCTCCTGCTGATTTTTTCCATCTTGATGAACAGCCGTTATCATTTTGTTCTTAAATGCCGCATCAGCAGGGTTTCTATTTTTGTACCCCGCCTCAATCATCCGACGCAGCTTCTCATACAAAGCGTAAACTTCATCACGAGCAATATAACATTCAGCCAAATTATCTATGGCGCTTCGGATATAATAACTATGGTATTGAACAGGAACGTCGTCCAACGTTCCTAGTTGCGTAACACCGTCATCGCATGCCTTTTCAACTTCTTCCTGTAACATAGGGTATCCTAACCCTTCAATTAACGGGTTGCCTTTGCAGCTAGGGTTTGGGTGTGAAATGTATGTAATATTTGTCATTTGAATTCTCCTATGCTGCGACATTTTTACGTTTGTATGTTGGATCTAAAAGCTCATCACCACCTACCACATGGGGATCTGGTGTTTCGGTGAAATTGGCTGCATCTTCCATCGCTATTAACAAATCTTGATATTGAACTTGTTTTTCCATATCACCATGTTGCTGTTTTCTTTCTCTTACTGTCTTATCAGGGCTAACCGCTTGAGACTTCTTAAGCTTGCGAACCTCTTCTTTTACAGTATTGTCCAGCTCTTCTAGCGACATATTCAGAAGAACACGTTCACTAAAACGCTGCTCATCTAGCAGAGCCAAAAGCTCTTTCAGTGTTTCTTGATGAGCCAAAACTTGTGCCCACAAGCGATTTTTGTATTGACAACTTCGCTCCGTGATCTCCATTTGGATCAACTTTTTTTTATCCTCAGGGTGACGACACCAAATATGGCTAGAATTTACATCGGTGTATCGTATTTCTTCTTCAAAATGCCCCTCATTCTTTGCTTTATCCAGCCATTTAAGCGCCATTACTTCAGGGCTGTTGTAAAATACTCCTCTGAATCTAACGCCTTTAGCAGTGACCATAGCGCGATCCTTTTTCATCAACGCATACAAAAGCGCATCCTTAGACTTTTTAATAGGTGGAAAAATGGACTGTTTGAGACCCCAATTCCAAATATCACGAGGTGTTAAACCAACTTCATCACGACACATTTCAAAATTGTGATTATCAACTTTTGCTGCGGTATTATTGCGATGGATGATTTCTCGAATTAAACGTTGCATGAATTGCTTATAGGTATACACAGCACCTCTTGACGGGTGGGCATCTTCTTTTTTCGGGGCTTTGTAAACCTTACCTTCATGCTGCGGTATCGCTTTTCCTTGGACAATATCAAAAGCTTTTTCAACGGTCCCTTTGCAATCACCACGGTGATACGCATTAAAATTCGCCGCTTTAATACCAATTTTGCCTTTTAACACTGAAGTAATCGCGTTGTGGCTATTTTCTGTGCCTCTATCTAACGTTAATTCGTTACAAATATCTGCACAGGGCCAATCTTTATGCGTGATTTCAATCCCAAATTGTCCGCAAAACTCAACCTTGTCAGTAAAAGCATTGAAGAGCGCTTGCGATTCAGCGTGCCAGTCTGGTCCATGAAAACAAACATGAACACCCACGATCATTGAACTGACTACATCTATTACAAAATAGATGGTTGGTCGCCCAATACTCAGTTGTTCGTCATTGGTGTAGTCGTAACGAATGTATATATCAGCCGTAGTGCTATCAATTTCATAGCGGCTTCGTGGACCTCGTAAACCATGAGCTGCTAACCCCGGTTTACCAGCGTGGTCTTTTTCATACAGAATGCTGCCTGTGCGTCTACGAATAAACTCCAATGTGCCAATACATTTTTTAAGATGACGCTTAAATGCTCTCGGACTAATTAAACGGACGCGCGGTAATACAGCATAAAACTCTTCAGCGACATCATCATCTTCAGCACCCTCTGGCCTAATTAAAACCACACAGTATTCTTTACAATAATCTTCATATAGATCCTTCAAGTTAACTTCTTGCAGGTCTTTTAGCTTTTTAGAAAGTTCAAATATATTCTGCTTATCTTCAACCGTTATATATCGGAAGGGGTTACCATATTGTGTGTCTATGCCGGGTTTAGATTTAAGGCAAGTACTGCCATCTTCCTTGTAAATCGGCTTTTCGGGACCAACATATTTTTTACCTAGCTCTTCATAGTGAGGTAACAACGCATTTGGCACACTACCGTATCGAAAATATCGATTAATTGATGCTTGAACCCACTTTCTGCTGCGCCCAGACTCTTTAATTAAGCGAGCTAAGATGCCACTAGGATCACCATAAAAATATTGATCCAACTGATATGGGTCTTCCACTAAGCTAGAAATTGCCAAATATGCTGCATCACGTCTTTTTATCCAACTCGGCTTAAGCTCTGAATCATCAGCCATCAATAGATCTGAGTGATCGTGCTCTTCCAGTTTTAATTCTTTCGAAGCCAACTTTTCCTGAACCCAATCAAATGATTGCGCTTTAGGACGTTTAGGTGGATCGCACAGCATATCTACAATAGCAACTTGAGCACGGTCTTGGTTCACGTCAACAATCAAATACTCGGCTGGATTTTTATTCGTACTAACTAGTTTCTGATTAAGCTGCATACTTCACCTCCACAGGATTAGCGATGAGAGGTCGAAATAATTCGATTTCCTGAAACAGGTCAATTTTCAAATCTTTAAAATAAGCTGCTTTTTGGAATAACGCTTGAGCATGGAACAAATCCATATTTAGCTCATCTGATACCTTTTCGAGAATGTTTCTCAACGTATAAACCGCGTACTTGTCGTCATATTGGCGAAACGTTTTAATGAATAATTGATAAAACTCCTCACTGACATCCAGCAATTCTGGATACTCAAAACACTCTCGGAGGTACTCTAAGTTGTAGATATAAATTGGTGAGTAACACTGCTCAGTCATTAATACCCACTCAATCTCTTCTCTTTGCCAGTACTCTCTTTCAAGTTTTAACTTATCCCAAGCCCGATTTGCGGTTCTGGGGTTAGCTAAATAATCTAAAGATTGTTGGTACTTAAACGAGTAAACAACGACTTTTTCTTCATTGTTTGCTAAGCGGAACGTTACCACCAAATCAGATGTCATGGTTTTAGCTGGGATAATACCGTCATGTTCGAAACGTTCTTTGTAAGCACCGGGATGCTTAATATTAAGCTCTGATGCCAAGTCCAGTGTTTCATTGAGCGGCAATGGAAACTGCTCTTTGATATCGATAACATTTGGCATAGCCTCAAGTAGAACAAATAACTGTCTTTCACCACGGCTGTATAAATGGATGGTTCGGTCGTTAAAACGATTTAAGATCTCCTGACCCTGACCATAAGTGTGAGACTGTCGAATTGTATTCCAAGGCTTGTACCCGTACTTTTCGACGTCATTGTGATATGCAATGATTTTATTCAACTCTTTTTGAGTAATTTCAGGCTGTTTTATAGTTTTCATAATTAACTCCTATAAATTTCATAAACTATAAATTCATAGCAGCTCATTTTTCATACAGCAAATTGTAATACTTCTTACAATTCAATACATTATTTTATTGTTTATTAATTATTCCACCTCCTTACAAAGGAGTTGATTGAAAGACAATTTATTAGATATCAGTCAATTAAAAATACTTATTATACAAATATGCATAACTAACTAACGATTTCCAACAAACACGTCAAAAATTGACATTTTCTTAATTTTCATCACGTTAAGAAATTTCAATTTTTTTGCAAAAATTTCGTTATTAACTGTGTTTTGAGCTACAAAATGAGACCTCCAGCTACATTGGAGGTCTCCCCAATATCCTTAGTTAGTCGCCTAACAAGGCGATATCGTCTAATAAAGGCATGCTTCCTTGCGACAATCCTTGTAATTCCCCGCAAATCGACATCATTTGATTAGTAATGCCACCGATTTGCCCTTCGCGTTTCTTCCAGATCCGCTGCATCGCTGATTTTTCCTTTTCCAGCTCCAAGCGCATTTGCTCTTGGTGATCGACTACCGCCTTAATACGCTGCACAAACTGCGTACTACAGATGTAGTCATAGAGCGCTTCCATTTGCTCATTTTTGCCTACGCTCACCGCTTTTTGGCGCTGAGCTTCGGTTAATACCGTTCTTAGGGCTTCTGATAGCCCTTTGGCTAACGCAGGTTTAACTAACCAAACGCCATCTTTCATTACCATTGGCTCTTCAATTCCCGCCGGGAACGCAGTAGAAACCAATACCGCAATATCTCCAGCCACTTCTTGCATGTCGGCCTTAAGCTTAGTGATCCAGCCATTTGACCAGTTCTCGGCACGCTTGGTCTCCCAAACAATCTTTCCGCAAACCGTACCTGTTCTTAATCGAACCGTTTGAATGACGTCCGCACCACGAGTGCCTTTTCCAACAGGGTCGATATCGTCTAACGGATACGCCTGAGCAAGTTCATGCTCTAGTTCAAGCTCTAGCACTTCTCCCTGAAGTTGCTGTGATCCCTGTTCCAACTTGCGCTTTAGATCTTCATTAGCCTTTGACGCATCGTCGATTTTCTTCCTAAGCTCAGCTTCTTTAAGCTTGAACTCATCACCAATGGATGCACGCAGTGACTCCTTTTCACTTTCAACACGACGAGCTAACTCAAGCTCCATATCCTTTTGCTTATCTTCAAGCTCAGTTTTAGCTTTTCGCAATGCAAGTTCTTGCTCGCGAAATTTTGCTAGTTGCTCTTCTTTGGACTTCAAAGACTCTTCCAAAGCATCATGCTCAAGTTTGACCGACTCCCGGATCTTGTCTTCCGCCTTTTTCTTCTCTTCAGCAATTCTTGCTTGCAACGATTTCGCGCTGTCTTGGCTTTCAGCAAGCTGCTCTTGAAGCGTTTCAATCTGCTTCTTGAACGTTTTCGCAATAGACTTTTCAGCATCTTTTGCGGCTTGCTCTTGAAGGCTAACCAGCTCTTTACTGAGCAGTTGCTGATATTCATCTTCGTGTTTTTCAATCAGGTGTTTCGCGACAGCCTCCTTGATTGGGAATTCACTGTTACAGTGCGGACAAGCAATTTGGTCAGCGGCGTTAAGAATGATTTTTGAGTTCATGGCAAAATCTCACAATAGTTAAACACATGCCAACTATTACAATCTTGATGCCAAAAGCTATCTTATTGTATTTATTAACTTTTATTAAAAGCAAACAAAATCAATATGTAATAATATTTACATATTGGTAAATTAATCTACCTTAATTGGTGTTTGAAAAGTGCTATTGGAGGGAAATATAAGCCTTTTGTTGTCATCAACATTATCTGAAACATCAAAAGGAATTATCCATAGTTTTAATTCATTACTGTATTCGAATGGGAATTCAATAGGTTCAATGAAGTCATCATGACTGGGATAGATCAAGAACAGTTCTCCATAACCAGATAAATATTTGTGCCCGTAGGCAAACATTTGATACAAATCGCTCTGTGACAACCCAAATTTATCAGTGCCATTGTCTTTTCTACTGTCGATTAATTTCCATTTTGTATCTAATACAACAATTCTCTTGCTACTTTCTGTGATGAGGAGATCTGGTTGTAAACGAAAAAATTTTCGTTTATTGAATGACACTAGCGATTCAGCTTTTGCTTGAGTCTCAAGAGTCATATTTTGAGGTAACTGCGTTGCTAAAATTGAAGCTACATAGCTTTCGAAAACAGTTTCTAGTGGAAATAGTAATGATGACGCATAACTGCTGCCCGTCATCGTCAAAGGAGAAAATCCTTCGAGAATTAACTTAGCCCAGTCAAAAGGTTCTTTATAATAATTCATCCCCCGATCTAACTTAACAGCAGACAAATCATTTTTAACATTTGTGCTTAAAGGGATACCTGTAAAAGCAAATAAAAGTTCTTTAGCTAACTTTTGATTTGAAGCACTAGAAGAATAAGTAAAGACTTTAGTTAATGCTAAGTGAATTAACCTATTAATAGGTCTATCAAGTACAAACTCATCATGCGAAACATAAAATTTATGTTTATTAATTGAGTTCTTTTTCAACTGCTTACTAATTAACAATTTTCCCTTCAAAAAAGAGAGGTTGTTTTCACGTCCAATATAATCACTTCGTAGCCCCTTTTTAATCAGTACGTTCACTGAATCAAGAAATTGACCGATAAATACTTCTAGTAGTGGCATTCTAGACTTAGACAAATTGGCGCTCCTAGTGCGAATGTGGCGGAAGGAGCCTAGTGTTGCCAACATATTTAGCAATGAATTACGCGCTCTAGCTTGACCGTCTTCGCCATCTAGCTTTCGACCGATTTTAGGCAAGACTTCAATTTGAGTGCCATCTGGTGTAAACAGCACCCCAGCATAGTTCTGGAGCTGGAGTACCTCGGTATTATCTATACTCTTTAAACTCAAAAATCGGCTTTCAGATTCGTCACATAGGCAAAGTTGCTTCAAGTAAGCGAATGATGATTGACTGATTCTACTTATGCGTTTCGAATGCTCTGCTTTTTCGCCAACACCTAAATAGCCAAACTCAAATACTGTTAATGCAGCTTGAATCCTTTTCACTGCTTAATCTTCTTTTTGTGCTTTATAAATGCCTATGTATGCTTCCGGTTTATTCCATACATCATTATCAAAAGGCAAAAGCGTATAGCTTTTTTCTTCTTGTTGATAATTATTCAAACCGTGGTTATTGCCAAACAAGTTATCAAACGATTGTTTTTCTTCTCTTACAAATTGCAGCTCTTCGACTTTTTGGTTATCACCAAGTACTAATCGTATTTTATTCCAGTCTTCAAAAAAATACTCTTCTAGCAATGGAATTATTTTGTTTTTAAATACTGACTTTAGGGTTTCAAATGCTAGGTCCTGTTTGCCTACTAAATCTTTAGCAGGGATGAAAAAAGCATGACCAAGTGTATGCTCTCTATCATAAAGTACTTCAATGCGCTGATTCATTTTGCTAAGTAGCGCTTCCAAATCTATACCGTTAATTGACACCTCATGAAACAACTCAGGTCTAGGCATCATTTCGACAAAATCAAAGCGGCGACGAAGCGCTGTGTCCATCATTGCTAATGAGCGATCCGCCGTATTCATAGTTCCAATTAGATACAGATTTTCTGGAACACTAAACGGTTCACCTGAATTTGGCAAAACAACTTCTAATGCTTCATCTTGCTCCTCTCCAGACCTTTTCGATTCTTCTATTAAGGTAATCAATTCACCAAATATTTTTGAAATGTTACCCCTATTTATTTCATCGATCACAAGCACAAAGTTTTTAGCTTCACCTTGTTTCGGCGCTTCAAAATCATTTACCTTATATGTTTTTTTAATATGGTTAAGAATCGATTTAACATACGATGAATTATAAATTTTCTTAACACTTAACCCACGATATAACTTTCGTATATTATCAATTGAAACAGGGTATCCCTTTCCTAAATCTTCGTGTGATGTTGCTTCAGGGAACACTCTAAATGTAGTGTTGCCATGATATTGCACATCAAAATCATTTCCACGAAGTGTCTTTAGCGTAATGGTAGAGGTTTCTTCTAATTCGGATTTAAACAGCTCTATTGCTTGTTCTAGAGGATCATTATCTGGCTCAACCCCTTGGCGAGCATCTTCACAAATTTGCTTAAAAATACCGGGTTCAACATCATAAGAAATTTCTCCGTTATTTGAATTTGCTTTCAAGCCCTCTACAAACTCTTCGTAACCATAACTTTGATGGAACGTAACAAATCGAACTCTTTTTTCTTCTACTAATGAGTCATACTTTGCCTTCAGCTCTTTTCTTGAACTTGCATTGAAGTTAGGCTCCGCAGCTTTAACAGCAGCCTCAATAGTATGGTATGTTTTTCCAGTACCCGGTGGGCCATACAATATGGTGTTAAGGGAAATAGGGGTATCATCCATAGAATATTCTGCTGTAGGCTCATTTACCTGTTTTGACTGTTCAAGCATCTGCGCTACCTCATCATATCCTATTGAAAACTTATTTATTTCAGCTTCACTCCAATCCACTAATTCAGATATCGAACTAAATTTTTGTAAACCTTCGCTTGGAGGAAGAATACTCACGATCCCAGAACCAGCGTAGTCATCTCCACGAATAGCTAGATATTTTTCTCTAAGATCTTTTTTAGCATTTACCGTATCAATTTTTACAGCAAAACCATCCGTTGCAATACCTACCGTATATGCCAAATGTTCTGGGGAGTTTTTACTTGGGTATATTTTTGCCCAGTTGTAAGAAAAAAAATTCCCCCCCTGATTAACTGGGCTTTTTCTAATTTTTACCGTTCCAGATGGGAACATTTTTTTCTGTAGTGCTTTAGCCCACCGCTCAGTTATAGCGTATGCATCTTTTAATTGCGGGTAATCTTGTTTTTGATCTATGTTTTCAGGATTACTTTTTTTGCCTTGCCACTTATTCAGCAAATTAAAATGTTCTTGAGTGAAAAAATCCATGTGTTCAATCCAAATTTCAAAATTTTCGTGTCACTGACTTTTTAATATCAAAAGCCTTAAGCTCACAGTATTGTTAAAGGCGTTTGCTTAATACTTCTTCGTTGCGCATAATGAAACCATCATTCACTTCCGAAAAGCGCTCGTCTAAACCAATACCCCAGAAAACCGCACCAAGCCGACTAATGATATATATACCTGACAATTCTAATCGACTTTAATATAAGTCACTTCGAATGCTTTTACGGCTCGATGAGTTTGCAAGCGGGTAGATAAACTAAAAGCATCATTAGAGTCATATTGCTGAAATATATCTAATCCTCTGTCGAGTGATATCTTCCAACCATGATCGGTAACAATATGGCGAGCATGTTGAGTTCCTGAGTTATCAAATGAATACGCAAACTTTATCCCAACCGAGAACATCGTACTTTGGATCTGTTCGAAAAAGTCTCGCTGAGCTTCACCTTTTGACTCATCTTCAACGGTTACTAGGCTAACGACAACTTCTTCACCTTCCTCTTTTAATTTCACTATCGTTTCAAGCAATTCCATTAGATTTTTAGCCTGATAGAACAATCTAATATAAGGGTCGGTGATCGTTATATGTTTAGCGCCTTTCAAATATGGCCCGAAAAGCTTGTCATAACTCACACCACGTTGATTTTCAGCATACGTTACATGATGTTCTTTTAATTCAGAAACTGGTTCAGACACAGGCTTTGATGGCTGTGGCACTGAACTGACATCTACTGGTTCAATATCAGGCTCTGGCATACCAATATCCGACACTTCACCAACAGTTTGACTAAAGTAATTAGGATATTGACGTTCTTCTAGGGTTTGAACAGGCAATTCTTGTCCAGCTTTATTGCTATATGCAAAATTAACGTCTGCATAGGTACTGTCTATTCGGAACAACTGATCTTTAACTCGTTTACGACCTTCCATTGCAAACTTAAGGATCTCTTCAATTTCTGCTTCTGTTGCTCCGCCTTGCGGGAACAATATTTTCATCAAACCGCTGAACGTTTTATGTATCGCATCCCTGTCACGGGTTGAAATTTGAGATGAAAGTTTGAAGTATTCTTGGTATTGATCTGAGTAATCTTGGTTTCTTAAATGACGCAAAACCTCCGCCAAATAATCCACTACAAAGCCATATCCGCTAGAGAACATTTCACCACGGATAATGTCAACTTCCCAGCCCGGAATATAGAAATGAAGACGGTCTAAAAATGCCGAGTCGTAGAACTTTTCAGGCAAGGCATCAAATAGGTCGGAATGCTTCAACATGTACGGCAAGCTGTGCTCAGTATTACCCACAAAAGCCATAGATGCATCAGCGCCTAAGGTTTCGACACCACGAGAGAACGACTTGTTCGCCATGTAGTTTTTCATGATATCAACGAGCGCTTTGTCTACTCGCTTTTGCTTACCAGCAAATTCATCAAAAGCGACGGTATCCCAGTATCCAACTAGGCCCAATTTACCACTGGAGTTATTAACAAATAGTTTTGGAACAGTAACTTCACCACCAGAAATCAAAATACCATGTGGAGAAAATTCCGAATAAATATGTGATTTACCCGTACCTTTGGGACCAAGCTCAATTAAGTTATAGTTACGTTCACAAAAGGGGATCAAGCGAACTAGCTGGGTAAGTTTACTTCTTCGACCAAAAAACTCTGGATTAAAACCAATGCTTTGTACCAGTACGTCAATCCATTCATCTAAATCAAACTTGTTTCTAGCAGTGATATAACCATCGTAATCAAAGTGAGACATTTGGATGGGCTTAATGGTACTTAAAATCCAAGGACTGGCATCTTTATCTTCAGTATGGTCGTATTCGATATCGGCGATAACCCATACGCCACCCACCAACAATTTCGGGTGTTTTTTTACCGTGCCAGAATCTATCAGAACCTTTTTAATACCAAGATTCGAGAACTCCGTCTCATAAACATCTTTCTTGTCATTAAGTGACACACTCACTTTGTCAATTACTTTATGGCGACCTTTCTCACGAATGGTAGAGCGAATTAATCCTGCCTCATTACGATGCACATAATGCTTAGCTAAAATTTCTTTAACCGTTTGTATACCTGACTCAATGCTTGCCTCATCACTTGTCGCACAATACTGACCAAGCAAGTATTCAAGTACATAAGATGGAACAATAGCGTTACCTTTTACGGTTTTTACCAAGTCTTTTCTAACGACAAGACCTGCAAATTCATCACATATTTTTTGGTTAAGTTCATTCATTCTTTAGTCCCAAATTTAGTTGTTAAAGTCCCTTTCAACTTTATTATTCTTCGTCAGCTATCTTAAAAATCGAAATCAGATGTAAAAGAGCGCTTAATGGTATAGCGCAACTGTTTGTATTCTTCCCACTGGTTTGTTCCAGCAACTGGCTCTTCTAACTTTAAGATAACTTCTTGATTGTTAGCCGAATCCGCTTCTTGGTTTAGTAAGAATCGTAACTTCATCTCACGTTCACGCGCATTTTCAGAAGTTAAATCTACATCCACCGTATGGCTATCTGAAATCAGCTTGCCTGATTCGGTATAAATACCTAAACGTAACTTTCTAGGTTGGATTTTGTCAGTCACTGCTTCAACTTGATAAAGAGTAACCGCTATCTGCCCACTCGTAATGACGCTAGAGCCGCTGCGCAATACTTCAACCTCAACCATTGTGATATCACTAGAGCGCTTTTTATTAATACTGATGATAGGAATAATGGTCTCTTGAAGTGAGGCTCCACCATGCACAAAACGACTGCCAGAGCCGCTTAGTCGCATGCGTTGAATTCCTTTTGGAATAACCGCATGTACATCACCAGTTACGCCCAATTGCTCTGGTGTAAAGGTTTTAAATGATTTACCAGCGCTAAGTTTTTTACCTAAAACAAAACGTCTATCGTTATAAACGATTTCGCCTTCAACATTCTTCGCTGAATAATCGCTGTCATCTAACGCACTATTTTGATAAATAAAGCCGTGATCGGCGGTAATCACTAGGTTGTTAGCATTAGCATTAGCTAATTTTTTAATTAGCTTAATTAAATCATCGAAAGTTTTTTCAGCCGCTTCAAACGCTTCACCTTCCGATTGCATTTTATCGCCAGCATGATCAATTCGATTATGGTAAATATACAAAACGTCATTTGCCTTCAACAGCTCTCTACTGTTGGTCTGATTCATCTCCAACAACTCTTTAGCCTGAATCGCACTAGCCCGTTCACCATGAATGGTCTTTAGCACCTTATCCCGGTTATCAGTACCTTGGGTTGATAGCTCTCCCATAAATACGGTGCCTTTGCTATCAGCCAAGCGCAGTGGATACTCTTTTGATTGTGGTAACAACGAGGCCATACCTAATTGCGTATAGCTAGGTAAAGACGACAAAGCGTGGTTTAGCTTTGCTTCATAACGGTCTTCTTGCCTAATTCGGCTTACCATTTCTTCACCAGCTTCATATCTGAATGCGTCAGATATGATCACACAAACCTTTTTATTTTTGTTTAGGTAGTTAGTCTCAACATATTTATTGAAGAATCGGCTTTGTGGATCAACACCGCTAACCTGCCATTTATCCATATCATTAACATGTTGTTGCCAGCCATTAGTTAATGGCTGTACATAGTTATTGATATATAAATTTTCTATTTGCTCTGTCAGCGAGCTAAGCAGCGAGTGTTGTGACGATGCTTTTAACGCATAGATGTATTTGCGATATAACTGATCTAACTTAAACCATTGGCGTGTGTAACTTTGAACCGCTTCAGAAGCCGATGACATATCAAGTTGAGTCGTGTCTAACAATGCAAAGAACTGGCTTGCTACATCAACTGCATCGTACAATAACTCAAAATCTTTATACCAGTGCCCTTGTCGTCGCTGACGACACCATAGCGCTACTTCACCTTGTGATAAGGTTCTTTTTGCAACGCCATTAACCAATTCATGGATTACTTTCTTATCAATGACTCTAAAGTAATCCAGATCCAGTACATCTTTCAGTGAGCGATGCTGAAGGTCATCTTCAATTTTCATTGAATTTGAACATTGCTCAGACAACCACTCAAACGTTTCTTGGTGAGTTCTACTGTCTTTCCACCGTTTAAAAAATACTAGAGCGTTATTAGTCATGTTTTGCAATTTAGCTGCATCCGAGTCCTGACTGACCCCCTGCAAACCACTTGGTAGCTCAGCACAATAACAATACTTAAACAGCTCAAATACAAAGTCCATTACTGATGGGCTATCACTCTGATAACCATAAAGATTATTCACCTGCTCCCATAAAAAATGATGCAAGTTGCAACGCTCAATAAACTTATAAGTTTTACCTTCGGCTTTTTCAGCAATCAAACGTTCAAGGGCAACGTCTAAACGCACATCCCCTTTTTGCTTTATGCCCGTTGCTATTGCCAACATTTTCAACCTAACGCGACTTAAAGTATCGTCACTTTCTATTGAGGTTTTTAATGTGGCTCTTCGTTCTTCAGCCCTTGAAGCCGCCTCTCTTGATTTACCTTCAGGCTCAAAAAAAGCAGCATGCTGCTGAACAATTTCAGCAAACTCACTCGGCAGCTCTAATTCACTTAACCAAATCGCATTTTGATCTGTTTTAAATATGGTATTCGCTAACTCTATGTCGTATAACCAATTCTTAACTGGCTCTGGCTGACTCCCTTCTTTGTATACTAAGAATCTTGATTTAGGGTCATCACGCAACAAAGTGTGCTTGAGTGAAAACTCATTGTTGTTAATTTCAACTTTTTTAACGTCTTCAAGCTCAAGCCTTTCAAAGTCATTACGCAATTCTTGCTTATCGTCGTACCAAAATACGATTCTGTGTTTTGTAAATAATCGCGCTAAGGCGTTGGAAATTCTTGATGCCATACTGCCTCTTACGATAATCCTGTTATTTTCTTAAGCGCTTTACCAAATAATGGGTAGTTATGTTTAACACCATCATCTAGGTCGATTTCAATTTTTTCACCAGCCAGTGGATACAAAACGTCATGCTCGTAGTCATTAATTTCTTCAAGCACTTTGTTAATTTTGCTAATTGCTTTGATCGCGTTGGTCTTATCTTTTTGGCTAGCAGAAGCACTGATTTCAACTTGCTCATAGCTTTCTTTGCGTGCTTCTAGTTTGGTTCTGAATTCACGTAAATAATCGTTAAGCACAATACTTACCGTATCTGGTTGATAACGATGCATATAAATCAAAGCGTTGAACGAGCCTTTAGGACTAGAGAACATCCAATATATCGGGCGTTTTTTATAACGTTTAACATGATCAGCATAGAAATCTTTAACAAAGTATTTCCTGATGTCTTTACCTATCGCATCTTCAATAAATGCTAAATTTTCAGCAAAGTTTTCTTCACCGAATGTAACCTTTAGGAATTCCTTAAAACGCTCGCTGATATCATCTTCGAACCAATCACCTTCAAAATCTATGATGGGGATTACGTTGTCTGCATCAGGGATGAAAGAGGAGGAAGGAACCTTAGTTAAATAATCTTCAAGAGTTTCATTTTGAGTTCCAAGTATCAAACCTTCTTTATCAATTGAATATCTTCCAAACATACAGCCAACAGCATAAGATATGAATTCAAATATTGATTTTTCACGATGTAAGGAATCTAAATCATCAGCTTTCACATTAAAAGTGAATTCAGGGTTGGCGTAAATTGATACATTTTCTGGGTCTACATCAGGTGAAATCATTCGCCCCAAATCATATAACTCAATAAACATTTGGTTGATTTCAAACTCGATTTTTAAAAGTCTTTCGTATTTCTCATTTGCGTGCTTTTTTGTTTCTTCATAGGAGCTGCGCAGCGAGTTGAATCCGCACTTCAATATTGGATTCCACTTAAAATCTCTCGATGTTTCATAACTATCCCAATCTTCTTGTGAAATAGATATAGCTTCTCTGGACAACTCAATAATTTTTGGAGTAAATCTACTATCTTCTAATAATGGGAGGGATAAAATTTGTCCCAATTTGAAATCCGCTGTAGGAGAAAGCATTCCCAGCAAATAGGAAGCAACAGAACTATTTAGAAACGCCTCAACATAGAACAAATCATGATTTCCAAGTGTGAACCCCATTGGACCCTTAGCATCAAACTTGTAACCTCCATCGACGTGTCTGACTGAAAAGCCTCCATTCGTTAACCCCGACCAAGTAAAACCCTTTCTGAATGCGTACTTTCCATTATAATTGTGGGATCTAACACGTCCTGTTCTTTCATCAATATTATTTTTGACATCGAATCCATCATCAAACCAGTCTACTACCAAGTCTGAGTTTCCAGCCCACTTTCTATACGAACCGCCCTTAACATAAGGAAACCATCTTTTTCGAGACTTTATTGCATCTTCTTCATCTGAAATACCTAGTCCGATGTTATTGAAACTTATTTCGTGCCATTCTCTTAAAAAACGATCATTATCCGCTGTAGCAAGCCCTTCTCTTGTTTCAAAATAATCCGAGATACTCTTTTGTAAAAATAGACTTCTAACTTTATCGTCAGCCCAATAAACAATAGGACTTTCTGGAAGCGATTTAATATCAAATATTGACGCTGTGGATTTTCGGCAAAACTCTTTAGGCTTATCACCGTCCATATTGTTCATACCAACAAAAGAATATTGCCCAAGCTTGTGCTCGTTATAAGAATGTTTAAAAACACTAGCACTTGTCCCGAAAGCAATACCCATAACCATATTCCCTAGGTGGGCTAAACATTCGATATGTGATGATAAAAATAACTCTTGTCTGAACTTTGAATACCTCTGAGTAAACATCCAACTCTGCATTGTAACCAAAGCAGCATAACAATTTCTTTTTGTTAGATTTAGTGAACGAATGATAAAAGCTGCATACATATCACTTTTACCAACACTATAATTGTCTCCTAGCCACTTATTCATTCTAGGGTTCATCCCTTTATTACCTAAATAAGGAGGGTTAGCTATAACTGCGTGATAAATTGGAGATAAATACTTGACTTGCTCTAATATTTTTAAAATAGATTCATGGGTTCCTTTTAAAAAGAGGTCAATTTGAGCATCTTTTGATTCAAGTTTTTCTAGTAATGCTGCTGGTTCTTTCAATGTAGGTTGAATCAATGAACCAAAGTTATCCGCTTCTTCAAACTCTTTAAGCGTTGCTCGAACATCAGCCGTGAATAAGTCTTTACCCGCAAACTCGATGTACTCTTCTAGGTCAGTTTCATTAATTTTAACTTTTTCTAATCGGCAAATATTAGGCTTAATTGGATTACGGAAAAAGCGTCTTCTGTTGTTACTGTCATCAAACGGATTACCTTTCATGGCCTTCATGCTAAGGGCGAATGCTGCAAGCTCAGCAGCTCGCTCATCAATCTCAATGCCGTATAAGTTCTTAGTTAAAATTAACTCTGGAATATCTACAGGGTCGTAGTTTGCATCAAGATAGATGGCATAAAGTAAATCATAAGCATAGGTAAGCATATGCCCAGAGCCAGCAGCTGGGTCGCATATTTTTAACTCTTCTGGGCTAGAGATTTTGAGAAAGTCCTGTTCTTCCTCAACTGGCTTTATGTAGTACTCCATTTGCTCAATCAATTTTGAGCTTGGATTATTCAACATCCATAAACGACCAAGCGAGTTTTCTACTAAGTACTTAACAATCCAATGCGGTGTAAATAACTGAGTGGCCGCCGGGATATTCTCTGGTGTAATCTTTTTGTTTTTCTTTAAACCCTCAAATACCTGATCTTTCTTTTCTGAAATGTAGAATTGATATAACCAGCCAATAGATTCAACGGACTCACAATTCTCAGGTGTCATTGCCTCTCGTGTGTAGGCAAGTATTGAATTACCTGATAATAAATCTTCAGGCATAAGAAGTTCCGTGTAATCTTGGATACGCTCAAATAAATAGGGCATTAATCGATGGTAATCATTACATACACCGACAATAATTAAGCGATAGGCTTCTGCCTGTCCGTCTCGGCTTGGAATAGCCCCCGATAACAAGCCTCGGATCTTGTCACTGGTCTTAGCATCAAAAACAGAATCATCCAAATGCCCAGCTTTCGCTTCAGCTAAAATTTCAGGCTGGAACTGACCTGCAATTGGCGATACCACCATAATACGGTTGTATTGATTTGCATCCATAAATCTAAGCGCACAAAAACGGTTAAACCATGTATATGCTACTTGTTCAATAAGCTGCTGATCATCTCCGAACTCTTTTTGTTTAGCTTCGAGTGCTTTTACCGCCTGAGGATGTTCACGCCTTGCTGCACTATCTTCAGCTAAGACTAACTTTAATTTGCTTTGCACTTGTTCAATCAGGCTTCTACGAGCGTATTGAGCAAATTTTTTTAATTTTGAAGTATCCATAAAAACCTTGTTTTTTTAATTTGGTAACATTGCCTATTAGCACTTATTTCTTATATCTGTATGTGCTTTCCTGACTTTATTGCTGCCAACAATGCTTTTTTATATTCTGCAACATACCCATCAACATCATCTTCTGTAGACAACCAAGGTTTGTTATATTCGACTCGTATCTGCTTTGCAGATACGCTCTGGATCTCAGGTTTCGCAGGCTCTTTTACACCCGGTACAACATCAGAAGCTCCGCCATTGGGTTCACTTCCTGTTGCATCATTATTGCCGTTTGGTTTAGAAGGCTCGCTTGTTGGTGGTATAGGCTGAGACCACGCCATCATTTTTTGCACTAACTGAGAATATGTATGTTCTTCGAAGCGACGAGCATCGTCTCGGATCATGGCGATTAAAGATTGCTGTTTTATCTTATCTGTAATACGTTGAAACTCAGCTAATAACTGCTGCTGTTGACTACTATCCAAATTTATAAATTCATTGAAGCCTTGTAATTGTGACTTCATCAAATCTATTTGTTCTAATGCTTGAGTTCTTTCTTCTTCAACCTTTTCGGTGATCTTACTTGCAAGTAGTTCAGAATCAGCTTTCAATTGCTGAATAGCACTTCCTTTGTATATGTTCACGTTGACTAATGCATCTTTAATTTTTTGAAGTTCATCGCCTTCTACATATTCACTATTGGCTGACTGATCTGTGATTAGCTTTCTTGCGTTATCATAAGTTGCTTTTTGAGGGCCATTCATGAATTTAGTCATAGGTTCGATGGTTTTCTCTTTATAGTCGAACCAAGTATCTTCTTGTTGAGCCAACTCTGTCATAAACCATGTATAAGGCTTTGACTTTAGCTCACCTAATTTTTCTATGATTTCTGCAAGCGCCCTTAAAAATGGGTACTGTGCTGCTTGCGCTTTCAGTTTGTCGAGCGTTATAGCTTGAGCTGAAAACGACTCTTGTACTTCTTTGGCTATCGCTTTCGCCTCAGTAGCAAGGAGTGGCTTTTCAAAATAATCTTGAGAGAAGTCTCTAACTGCTCTTATTTGCGATGGCGTAAATTCCACTTGCGGGTCAAGAATAAGGTTGGCATGTGTCGCCATATTTCTTAACGCTTTAACAAGCTCACCGTCATCTAACAAATTGGTTGATTCACGAACTTCAACTTTGCCTCTTGCACACAGGTGAGCGAGGTTGCAAAGGATTGCAGCGAATGACCATCCGTAAGATTTGCGTTCGAACTTGTCGATTAATGACTTAACCGTTGTTCTTACACCACCACGACTATTACTTTGAATAAATGAAAACATTTCTTGTTGTGCTTCGGGTAATTGAGTGTCGTCACTAAATAGTCCCTGATCACCTTTCTTAATAATGTCCGCGATATCGTTTTCATTAAATACTATATCTCGCAACATTTTGAGATTTGGGTAAGTGTGTTTAATTAACTCCCCAAATGCTTTTACCATTTTGTTCTGACCGTCTTCCCCGGACAATTCAACTTCTTTACCCGCAACAAAATACTTTGCCGAACCAACTAACTTTGATGTTAATGTTTTAAGTTGGTTATAACGCTCAACATTTTGAATGCCTTTTTCAGTCAAAATTCGTTTAATCGTATCTTGCTGAGTCGCCTTAGTTTCATGGGCTACATATTTTTCAGTCTGTTTATAAAGCACCAAGTCACTAACAAGTCTTGCACTCTCTGGAAGTACAATTCTTAACTCATCATTGAATAAGGTATCTGACTTATGCTTCTCAAATGCATCTCTATGATCGTGGAAAGATGTGATCACATTGATCGCTAGCTCACTTTCACGACCAGATAGCTTATCGTCTAATTTTCGACTAAAAGGATAATCTTGTTTGTTGTCTTCCCAGCGAATTTTTCGTGTTTTTAACACCCCATCGTAAATCAGTTTCTCTAGCTCAGCGGCAACAACATCGGAATCGATTTCCGTATTCTTTATTTCTTTTTCGATGTCTTGTTCTTCGTCCGTTAAATACTCAAACAAATCACCGTTACGTTGAATGTAAGTTTCTTTTTCAAGTAGGTTTAGAGCTTCTTCTACTTCAAGTTTTAACGAAGGTATGTCACGTGAGAAGCTATCATGCATTAAGACACATAAGTTTCTGATGGTTGGTTTAAACTCTTTAACGTACTTAACCAGAAACAGCGCTTTTAATAGTCTGACTGCAAAATCACTGTCTAAATTGTTTTCAGCTTTAAGAATAGATTGTTGGTTCGCCGTTTTTAAAGCAGTTCTGATCCCCTCAAACATCAGATCAAATGTCGCTAATTCTCCAAGTTCATGCTCCTGAATAGTAATGGCTACTTCTTGGAAAACCTTTAACATTGAGCGCTCACCGACTGAGCTACTTTTACCCTCAAATGCTGAATGAGAAGATAAGTTTTGAATTGCAGATTGGAATAACCCAAATTGATATGGGATAAATGGGTAGCTTTGTAAAAAGTGCTCTCTGTCTCGAAAATTTCGATATGACTGGGAACCATCGGCAAAATCAAATAACGTTTTGAAGTTATTTTCCTGAACATGGTAAAGGTCAGAAAGCACAGGAATAAATGCATCTTTCTTTTCAAGTAATCGGCGTTGAATAACGTCAGCTACATCTTGGCTAGTTAGTTTCATCCGGTTGGCAAAGCGAGCCTGAATTTTAGTAAAGTCGTTCTCACTCTGTTGATCTACTTCACCGATCACTGTAGCCATGTCTTCTTGCGCAGTAACAATAACCCAAGCTTGGCCTTTACATTTAGTCGCGAGACTTTCTGCTACCGTTTGTAGATTTGTCATTAACTTGGTATTGCCAGCAATATATTGACCTACTTCATCCACAAAAAAGTTTAACCTGAAGCCTTCTTCCTGTTGTTCTATATAACTTTGAACCTGCTCAGCAAAATCTTCTATTGAAAGTCTGTAATCATCGCGGTACTTATCTAAAATTCCCGTTACTGATTGGCCTGACACTTGGTTATATGCTTTATCTACCGCATCAGCCATTCGTTTAGCTCTAGCTCGGCCTTTATCCCACTCCATACCGCTAGTAGATTTAAAAATCGCTTTAAAATCTTCTAATAAGCCATCATCTTTTAGTTCTCTTTCGAATTGGGCGATATAGGCTTGCTTCCCATAGAAGCCACAATGTTCGTCAAAAACCTTCACGAATACAGCAATTAACGCGTCCAACTCGGTTTTACTAATAACATCCGCTTTCTGGTCAATATTGAAAAGGATACTTTCAGAGGGGATAGCAACGGCACGCTTAAGGTCATTCGCAAAAATTCCCCCTTCGTTCAAAGGGCGCTTTTCTAAAAAGATTTCTAATGGGGAAATGCCCTCAATTGGATTATTTTCTAATAACAACGCTAGCATTTTTAAAAGGTGAGATTTACCTGAACCGAAAAAGCCCGAAACCCAAACACCATTAGCGCCATTGTAATTAAGGTAAGCGTCCAGAAAAATGTCGAGTCGTTTTGCAACTTCATCCGTAATAACGTATTCATCTAGTTCTAGATATAGCGCAACATCGTCATCGGCTTTGATAACACCTTCAATTGGCCTATCGACTTTCTTTGCGAATAATTCAGATAATTTCATAATGCAGCTTAATCCTTATATAGCGCGATCTAAAATGTTAAATGCTCTGTAGTATTTATCGTCTTCTAATGTGCCAAACAATATTAGCGACGTGCCTTTTTCTACAGAGTGTTTGTATTGACCGGGGTAAAACATTAGGGTTGGTTTGTCTTTGGCTTTTATTTGTAGGTTCTCTAACAGATTGCTTGATCTGATATATGGGTAGACTTCACCAACACCCGTGATTATTAATATGTCAAAATCGATTTCTGACATTTTTTTAACAATTGCAGGGATTAATACCGTTTTAGTATCAATGATCCCCTGAATCTCTTCTTTTAATTCTTGTTTGGTCATGGTCGACTCATTTTCGAGTAACCATTCCCAATCGCCTTCTTCTTTTAATATTTCTACAACAATGTCGTATAAATTGACTTCCAATGTCTTTACTTGAGCATCAGTTAGGTAGTTGCTAACTTGCTTCACTAGCAAATTAACTTGGCTTTGTAATGACGGTTCAAAAGGACAAATGTGAAAAGGAATATCACCATTCAGACCTTCCATATTTGTGAATGCCTGACTAGAGAGAACATCAGTTAAGTGCGTGTATGCTTCATTAAAATTTAATTTGGTTAGCACACTATTAAACTTCCCTGCCATATTAAACGTACTCTCCCGGAAATAGTCTCAAATCATCGATATTGTTTTGTGAAATTAACTCTCTCAACTTTGGCGATAACTGCTGGTGTAATATTTCTTTTTCTTTTGTGATCAGTCCACACTCAACCAGCATTTTGAACATTATTTGTTGAGACTTATAACGAGATTTTTGCGTTATATTGTCAAGGTTACTGTGCCATTCTGCCTTAGCATTAAGAAAAGCATCATAGTCTTCGGAATAAAGCTGATAACGGCTTCTGTCGTAGTATTCAGACAATACTTCAACCGCAAACTGATAAGTAAATGGGTATTGTCGGCAAATCGCGAGCCACACTAAATGTTTAACGTCAGCATCAGACTCAATCATCAACGCCAATTCTTCGTCAGTAAGGTTCTTTAATCTCTTTGAAACTTCACCATAAATTGTTTTTAAGGTGCTGTCGGTTCGTGACTGAAGCAGGTTGTTACTAATCACTTCATCACGAACTTGAGTCCAATCTTTAAATTTATTGTACTCTTCGGCAATAATTAAGTTTTCGTGGATCATTGCAGGACGCAGTGTTAGAGATAGCTTGTCACTCATCTACTATCTCCTTCAGAAGACTCTGAGGCACTTCCACTTCTTACCCACTCGTCTACTTCATTTGCTTTGAATTTCCAAAATCGTCCAATTCGGTGTGCTGGCAATCCTTTTTTTTCACGCCAAGCGTAAACAGTGTCTTTGCTAACACCCAAGTGAGTTGCTATTTCCTCAACTGAAAGCCATCTTTCGGTCATTATTTAAGCCATATTAAAATTAGATTATTGCTAATCCTAATATCGCACGTAACCTGTTAACTGTAAACATGGTTTAAACCGATTTGGTATGATTTGATAGGATTTAAAAAGATTTTATTAAGCCTTTTTACCTTGCCTCTTTTTGGGGAGTTCTATTTTTAACTTGTTTAATAATGTATCTAAGTTTTGATGAACACCAAGCCCTAACATTTTTGCAGTTTTGACTTTTGCATTTCCTGTGGCCTTTAATGCCGCAGTTACATACGCTCGCTCAATGTCCTCTTTGATTTTGTTTAGGTCAACAACATCACCTAGCGAAAGATGCACATCTAAATTGTTATCTTTTTTTGTTCTTTGTATTAAAGAAGCAATAATATCCTGCTCTGTAATTTCAACGTTATTTGACAAAAGAAGTGCTCGGTTCAATGTACTCCATAGTTCTCTTACGTTACCTCGCCACGGTTGTGATCGAATAAACTGCATCGCTTTAGTTGAAATGCTTTTGGCTTTGTAATTCTTATATTTACTTGCTGTTGAATTGATTTCGTTTACAAGAGCTTCAGTTAGTGGCTCGATGTCTTCCATTCTATTTCTTAAAGCAGGAATTTCTATCACTCCAACTGCTAAGCGATAAAATAAATCTTCCCTAAACTCTCCATTCGCAACCATTTCAGATAGATCACGATGAGTTGCCGCTATAACCCTAACATCAACGTTTGTCGATTTGTCATCACCGACACGTGTTACTTCACCTTGTTGCAGTGCCCTTAACAACTTTACTTGAGCATCTGGTGTCAACTCACCGACTTCGTCTAAAAATAAAGTGCCGCCATCTGCCTGTTCAAATAATCCAGAATGATCTTTTACAGCGCCAGTAAACGCACCTTTAACATGCCCAAAAAGTATAGAGTCAACTAAGTTTTCAGGTAGAGCGCCACAGTTAACTGTTTTAATAGGCTTTGATGATCTATTACTTGCTTTATGAATGGCGTTTGAAATAACTTCTTTACCAGTACCTGTCTCACCAAGGACCAATACGGGCAAATCCAACTCTGCTAATTTTTCAGCCTTTTCAATAACCGATTTCATTTGGTTTGATGTCGCTGTGATATCTTTAAATGCCTTGCTTTGGACAGGTAAGGCAGATGCTTTTGATGAAATTGACCTTGCAACGGATGCGTCATATTCAGCAACAAAGTTAAAAGGAATGTCGTCTATAAATATTTCACCGCCTTCTCTAGATTGACAAAAGTTAGTGTTGTTTTTCCCTTTACCTAGGATAACGCTCACAGCCGACATTGCTGGAGTTCCAGATGATAAATTTATATATAAACTTTCACTATCTGCTGATAATTTATTTATCCACTTTTGCGAAACATCAGAAATTGATTTGTAGTCTATCGGGCTAGCAATTCTAACTCTGTTAATTGATACGTCTTCATATGGACGATGTGCTATTGCTAATTTTTTCTTGAGCCAGTTTTCATAATCGATCCAATCTTCGTCCCAAGAATTGGCAACGATTACAATTTTATCAAACGGCTGAGCCATTTTTAGAGCTATAACAGAAATAGGACCGCTAACATCCTTTTTCATGTTATTGATATCAGTTTTGCCCAGCCAAGAGTATAGAATATTCACTGTTTACACTTTTTCTTGATTATTATGTAAATAATCTTACATGTTCTATTATTTTTTTACATAAAAAAAGGTGAGCTAATTTGCTCACCTTTTAAATATTCAGACAATCTGATCTAACTAGTTTCCATGTACATTTGCGGTTTCCAAGTACATTTGTTCAGTTTCCAATTAGATCTGTCGTGATCAACCAGTTATCTAGTCTTTATAAGTATCCGTTGCAGGACAAGAACAAATCAAGTTACGGTCACCGTACACATCATCGATACGGTTAACTGTTGGCCAGAATTTGTTTTCAGCAACTGCTGCTACTGGGTAAACTGCTTCTTTAATTGAGTAAGCACGGTTCCACTCAGAAGTCACATCAGCCATAGTGTGAGGAGCATTGTGTAACGGGTTATCATCAGCTGTCCACTCACCCTTTTCTACTTTGTTGATTTCTTCACGAATGCATACCATAGCTTCGATGAAACGATCGATTTCAACTTTGCTTTCAGATTCCGTTGGCTCAATCATTAACGTGCCAGCTACTGGGAATGACATAGTTGGCGCGTGGAAACCGTAGTCCATTAAACGCTTAGCTACGTCCATCTCGGTAACGCCAGAAGATTCTTTAAGCGGGCGTAAATCAACAATACACTCGTGGGCAACACGACCGTTAGCACCTGTGTATAAAATTGGGTAGTGCTCGCTTAATTTCTTCGCTAAGTAGTTTGCGTTTGTAATCGCGTACTTAGTTGAATCAGTAACACCTTGCTTACCTAGCATTGCACAATATAGGTAAGAAATACATAAAATACCCGCACTACCAAATGGAGCGGCTGATACGGCGCCGTTACCTTGAGTGCTTTCACTTACGTTGATTAACGCGTGATCTGGTAAGAATGGTGCTAAGTGCGACTTAACGCCAATAGGACCCATACCTGGACCACCACCACCGTGTGGAATAGCAAAAGTTTTATGTAGGTTTAAGTGAGAAACGTCAGCACCAATGTGACCTGGTGACGTTAAACCAACTTGTGCGTTCATGTTTGCGCCATCAAGGTAAACTTGACCGCCATTGTCATGAATGATGTTACAGATTTCAGCAATGGTCTTCTCGTAAACACCGTGCGTTGATGGATACGTGATCATGATACAAGATAAGCTATCGCGTAACTCTTCAGCTTTCGCTTTCAAGTCAGCCATATCAACGTTACCTTCTTTGTCACAATCAACAACCACAACCTTCATACCAACCATCATGGCTGATGCTGGGTTAGTACCGTGTGCAGACGCTGGTATTAAACAAATGTTACGGTGACCTTCACCACGGCTTTCATGGTACTTGTGAATTGCGATAAGACCTGCATATTCACCTTGTGCACCTGAGTTAGGTTGCATTGAGATGTTGTCGTAACCTGTTAATTCAACTAACCAATCACCTAATTCAGTAATCATCTCTTTGTAACCAACAGCTTGGTCAACTGGCGCGAATGGGTGCATGTTAGCAAATTCCGGCCATGATACTGGGATCATTTGTGCCGTTGCATTTAACTTCATGGTACAAGAGCCAAGAGAAATCATTGAGTGATTCAATGCTAAATCTTTGTTCTCTAGTTTTTTGATGTAACGTAGCATCTCAGTTTCACTGTGATACGAGTTAAATACAGGATGCGTTAAAATTTCAGATTCACGTACTAATGAAGCAGGAATTGACGAGTGACCACAATCGGTGATTTGCTTATCAAGTGCTGCTACGTCTAAACCGTGACCTTCACCTAATAACACATCAAATAAGGTTGCTACATTTTCACGTGTGGTTGTTTCATCTAATGACACTGAAATTTGACCATCAACGTCAGTACGTAAGTTAAGGTTAGCTGCTAAAGCACGAGCAACGATTTCTTCTTTGTTATCAAGGTTAAAGGTTAAGGTATCAAAGTAGTTAGCATGAAGTGCAGTTAAGCCTTTTGTTGCTGTACCTAAGCATAAAATGTCAGTTAAACGGTGAATGCGGTTAGCAATGGTTTTTAAGCCTTGTGGGCCATGGTAAACCGCGTAAAACGCTGCCATGTTTGCTAGCAATACTTGCGCTGTACAAATATTTGAGTTGGCTTTTTCACGACGAATGTGTTGCTCACGCGTTTGCATTGCCATACGAAGTGCTGGGTTATCACGCGTATCTTTTGATACACCGATAATACGACCAGGTAAAGAGCGCTTGTACTTGTCTGAAGTTGTAAAGAATGCTGCGTGTGGACCACCGTACCCCATAGGTACACCAAAGCGTTGGCTTGAACCAATTACTGCATCAGCACCTAACTCGCCCGGCGCTTTTAACATCACTAAGCTCATAATGTCTGCTGCAACGGCAACAATGGCTTTTTTCTCGTGAATTTTAGCGATTAAATCACTGATGTCTTTTACTTCACCGGTTGCGCTTGGGTATTGTAAAAGTGCACCAAAAATATCGTGATCCGCAGCTTCTTCAGCTGGTGCTACGATAGTGTCAAAACCAAACATCTCTGCACGTTGTTTTACCACGTCAATAGTTTGTGGGTAAACATCTGATGAGATAAAGAAAAGGTTAGATTTTTTATTTTTAGCTACACGCTTAGCAAGTGCCATAGCTTCAGCGGCTGCAGTACCTTCATCAAGTAATGAGGCTGACGCTAGGTCTAAACCTGTTAGGTCTAAACACATTTGTTGGTAGTTTAATAATGACTCTAAACGACCTTGAGCAATTTCTGGTTGATACGGCGTATAAGCAGTATACCAACCTGGGTTTTCCAATACATTACGTAAAATTACGTTCGGCGTTAACGTACCGTAGTAACCAAGACCAATGTATGTGTCGTTCACCTTGTTTTTGCTAGCAACAGCTTTTAAATCAGCCAATGCTTGCACTTCAGTTTTGCTTTCACCTATGTTTGGTAATTGTGATAAGCGAATATCGCTTGGTACAATTTCATCGATAAGTGCGTCTACTGACTCAGCACCAATGTCATTTAACATGGCTTGAGTTTGTGCTTCATCTGGACCGATATGGCGACGAATAAAATCTTGTTTTTGCTCTAAAGCGTCTAATGATTGAGTAGTCATAAAACAGTTTACCTAAAAATAAAAAAGAAAGCCCCGAACTTGAGTTCAGGGCTTTTAACACTTTGTTAATTAACGATTAGTCTTCGTCGATTGAGTTGGCATAACCTTCAGCATCAAGTAAGTCATCTAACTCACCCGCGTCATCAAGTTTAACTTTAAATAACCAACCGTCACCAAAGGCATCAGAGTTAACTAGCTCTGGTGAGTCTTCTAATTCTTCGTTTACTTCAATAACTTCACCTGATACTGGTGCATAAACGTCTGAAGCCGCTTTTACTGACTCAGCAACACATACGTCATCACCTGTGCTTACTGTATCGCCAACTTCTGGTAGCTCAACAAAAACCATGTCACCTAAAAGGCCTTGAGCATGCTCTGTAATACCAACAGTAACTGTACCGTCACCTTCGTTGCGAACCCACTCGTGTGATGTAGCATATTTTAATTCAGAAGGAATGTTGCTCATTTTTATGTTCCTATTTTTAATTATATTAAATTCATTTAAAGGTCAAAAACTAACCATAGTATATACTTGCTTTTCGTCAAAGGTATATGACAAAAATGTAATACAAATCAAGTAATGGTGAAAAAATTAAAATACTTTTTTACCGTTACGAACAAAGCTAGGTTTAGTTACCGTAACCTTAACTAATTTCTTACGCATTTCTACTTCTACTGTGTCACCCACTTTTACGCTACGTGGTACACGAGCTAAAGCAACACTGTGTTCTAATGTTGGCGAGAAAGTACCTGAGGTGATTTCACCATCACCAAATTCTGTTACCACACGTTGGTGTGAACGTAATACGCCTTTCTCTTCAAGTACTAAACCAACCAGCTTAGGTTGATCGCCAGCAGCACGTTGTGCAGCTAATACTTCACGACCAATAAAATTACGTTCTTCTGGCTCCCAGCTAATAGTCCAAGCCATGTTCGCAGCAAGTGGTGATACGCTTTCATCCATATCTAAACCGTAAAGGTTCATACCCGCTTCTAAACGTAAAGTATCACGAGCACCTAAACCACAAGGGCGTACACCTGCGTCTAACAATTTTTGCCAGAAATCTTCTGCTGCGCTATCTGGTACGATAATTTCGTAACCGTCTTCACCTGTGTAACCTGTTGTTGCGATAAATAAGTCGCCAACTTGTACACCGTAGAATGGCTTCATATCTGCTACCGCTTCTTTTTCTGCATCCGTTAATAAGGTGGCAACCTTAGCTTTTGCTTGTGGGCCTTGCACCGCTAACATACCAAACTCAGGACGCTCAGTAATAGTGATATCAAAACCTTCAGACTGCTTAGACATCCAAGCTAAATCTTTTTCACGCGTTGCTGAGTTAACCACTAAGCGGTAGTCAGTTTCAGTGAAGAAATAAATGATCAGATCGTCAATTACACCACCTTCTTCATTACACATACCTGTGTAAAGTGCTTTACCTGGTGTGGCTAACTTTTCTACATCGTTGATCACTAAACGACGTAAAAATGCTTTGGCATCGCTACCTTGCACATCAACAATAGTCATATGTGAAACGTCGAACATACCAGCATCGGTACGTACCGCATGGTGCTCTTCAATTTGTGAGCCATAGTTAATTGGCATATCCCAGCCGTAAAAATCAACCATTTTGGCGCCAGCTTCTAAGTGTTTTGCATGTAGTACGGTTTTATTAGTCATGTGTTTCACCTAATTTTGTGATGCATTAATTGTTTCGCTAATCAATAAAGGTAGATGCGATAAAAACAATCAACAACTGTAATTGACAAAGTGGCCTAATTATATCTGCCGCCAGTTGTTCATTCAACAGAAAAAGCCATAATTAAAAAATATAAAACTGACTTATATCAAATAACAGAATTTTATTTTTTTAAATCCTGTTTTTTAAAATTTTTCACTGTTAACAGTATTTTTTTACGCGACAAGATCAAATAAAGCGCAGTGCCATCAAAAAATGAGATTTCACTGCGCTTTATTATTTAGCGAATTTAATGAATTTTTATGCGTTAACAAACAATTAAACTGACTACATGGTCAGCTATTTTTTACTGTAAGCAAGGCTTGGCAAACCATCTTTTAAGCCCAGCGCTTGAGCAATAAGGTGCTTCTTAGCAAACGGTAGCTGGTTAATAATATTCATGCCTAAGCCTCGAAGTACTTTAAAGCCCTCTTGTTGAGGGGTAAAAGCCTGCTTAATCGCTGCCATCGCCGTGATCATTTCACTCGCCTCTGCTTTTCGCCAACGGGCAAAGGCTTTGAGTGCTTTCACATCATATAAGCTATCTGACTCTGCTACTGCATCTACTAATTCAGGTTGCAGTGTTTGCGCTAAAGCAGCGGCATCAAGCAAACCTAAATTCACCCCTTGCCCAGCTAATGGATGAATGGTATGAGCGGCATCGCCAACTAAAATAACACGCTCTTTAACAAAATCTTGTGCTAAACGCATGGTTAATGGATAAGCTGCACGCTCGCTCATTAATGAGATTGCCCCTAATTTACCATCGCTTGCTGCGGTCAGCTCTTTAGCAAAATCATCAGCATCTAGTTCAAGTAAGCGCTTGGCATCATAGGGCGCTGTGGAGTAAACAATCGAGCATAAGTCTTCACCGTCATGTTTACTTGCTAAAGGAAGAAAGGCTAATGGCCCTGTTGGTAAAAACACTTGCCATGCGGTATTTTGATGCCCTTGAGGACACTTGACCGTAGCAACAATGGCGTGATGATCATAATCTTGAAACACCATAGCCATATCCATTTGCTTTCTCACCCAAGAGTTTGCGCCATCTGCGCCAACAACCAGCTTAGCCATAATCGGTTGGCTGTTATTCTCAAAGCTAGCAAAAACTTCACTATCACCTACCGCTAAATTAGCTAATTTACTTTCAGTGAAAAAGCTAATGCCTTCATCTTGTTGTGCTTGCTGCCATAAAGCATTACGAATAACACTATTTTCAATAATCCAACCAAGTTGCTGGCCTTGGGCTTTATCTGTTGGAAAACTATCAACATCTTGGTGAGAGAAATCTAACTTACCAACACCAGCTTTATCCCAAACATGCATATGCTGATAGCCTTGCAAGCGACTCGCTTCAATCGCAGACCATACGCCTAGGTTTTCAAAAATCGCTTTACTGGCTAGGTTAATGGCGCTAACTCTGATCTCTGGCTGCTCAGGCAAATCTGTTACAGGTAAGGTATCGACTATGGCAACGGTTAGCTTGTTCGTTTTACGCAATGATAAAGCTAAGGTTAAGCCGACCATGCCACCACCAACAATTAAGACATCAAACTTTTGCATTTTTAAACTCTTTCACTTTATTAATGACACCGATGAGATTGCTATTAATAGCCCTGATTTTAATAACCCATAGTTTTCTTTACTAAGGCATTTTTAAATGGCGATAATGCGCCAAGCATTTGCAAGCCGATATTGCGGCCAACTACCAATGGCGGTAAATCATTAGCAAACAATCTAACCAGAGAGTCTGTTAACCAAATCACCTCTTGTTGATCTTTGCTGCGTAATTGCTGGTATTTCTGTAGCAAAGCGAAACTGCCAACATCATCGCTATTAAGCATATCGGCATTTAGCTGCTCAGCGATTAAGCTCGCCATATCTGCCACATCACGAAGCCCCAAATTAAATCCCTGACCAGCTATAGGATGAATAGTATGTGAGGAGTTACCAACTAACGCCATACGATGATACGTTTGTTGTTTGGCTTGCAATAACACTAAGGGATAGACATCACGTTTGCCAACATGCAGTATTTGCCCTAACCACAAACCAAAAGCCGACTCTAGCTCACGTTTAAAGTCATCATCAGATAAAGCTTGAATTCGCTCAGCTTCATCAGGTGTCATAGTCCACACTAACGAGCAACGCCCTTGACCAACAGCCTGCGCTTTACTTTGTGGTAAAGGCAGCATAGCGATTGGCCCTTGATTACTAAAACGCTCATAGGCTTTATGTAGATGAGGTTTTTGCGTGGCGACATTGGCAATTAAAGCAACTTGCTGATAATCATCAAAACTTACCTCAATATTGGCACGCTCGCGACAAGGTGATTTAACGCCATCACAAGCCAGTAAGAGTTTTCCTTGCAAACAAGTACCTGATTGCAAGGCAACATCAACGTGTTGTTCTTGCCAATTGATATCTTCAATTTTATCCGGATTAAACCAATGCACGTTAGTTTTATTGGCAAGCACTTTAAGTAGCCCCCTGCCAATCAGTGCCATATCAATAACATAACCTAAGGCATTAACATGATACTCTGCCGCAGAAAGCCTAGCCTTAGCAAAGTGACCGCGATCGGATATATCAATATCAGCAATCGCACAAGCATCTTGTTGTAGATGCTGCCACACGCTAAGTTTTTCAAGATAACGAGCACTGCCATGAGATAAAGCTAAAACCCTATCATCAAACAAGGGCGCGTGCTGACCTTGGTTATCGCTTTTAGGATTAGCTTCTATGATGGCAATAGCTAATTTACTGCCATCAGATTTAACTAACTCGGATAAGCTTAATGCCATTAAGCTACCCGATAAGCCGCCACCGGAAATAACGACATCAAACTGTTGCGCTGACTGTTCCATTTATAAGTCTTTCTATGTGCTTGTTTTAATTTATGTTAGTTATTTTACTTATTGCTTTACCGCTTATTTTGCCATTAGGGCTTCGATTTCAGCAATGGTATCTGGTGCATCTTGGGTTAGGTTTTCGAAACCTTGTGTGGTAACGACAATATTATCTTCAATACGAACCCCCATACCACGCCATTTTTCATCAACACAGGTATCATTAAGCGGAATATAAATACCTGGTTCAATCGTCATCACCATACCTGGTTCAAAAGGTCTATGCTGTTCACGCTCGCTATTGGCATGATAACTACCAACATCATGCACATCTAAACCAAGCCAGTGACCTAAGCCATGAATAAAGTACTTTTTCACCACTTTTTCACTGATTAATTCAGATAAGTCACCTGAAAGAATACCTAAATCCAGTAAGCCCTTAGTTAAAAACTCATTAGTCAGTTCATTTAATTTAGCAAAAGACATACCCGGTTTAATGGCATTAACGGCTAAGTTTTTCGCGTCTAACACCAATTGGTAAAGGGCTTTTTGCTCTTCGCTAAACTTACCATTAACAGGGAAAGTTCGGGTGATATCAGCAGCATAACCACCTAGCTCGCCACCAGCATCAATCAATAACAATTCATTATCGTTTAACACGTCACCGTTATCGGTGTAATGCAAAATATTAGCATTATCGCCACCAGCGACAATTGTGCCGTATGCAGCATAACGAGCGCCACTGCGGGCAAATTCATGTAAAATCTCGGCTTCTATTTGGTATTCAAATTTACCCACAGCCGTTTTTTGCATCGCTCTTTGATGCGCTTTACCTGAAATAATATTCGCTTGACGAATAATAGCGATTTCATTGTCACTCTTAATTAAGCGCAATTCATCAATGATCTCAGCACTATCTTTTAATATGCTTGGTGCTTTGCCACCGGTACGAAATGTTGCTTTTACTTGCGCAATCCAACTAAATACTTGGCTGGCAAAATCATGATGAGCAAAAGCAAAAAATAATTGCGCTTTGCCATTAATATAATCAGGTAAAAAGGCATCAACTTCACTTAACTCATAAGCACTATCAAAACCATATACTTGCTTGGCCTTTTCTTGACCAATACGGCGACCATGCCAAATTTCATGCAACTCATCTTTTTCTAAAGAAAACAGCACAGTGCTTTCCTTGCCCTGCTCATCTTTTATCATCACCAACAAGGCTTCAGGCTCATTAAAGCCGGTTAGATAAAAAAAGTTTTTCTCTTGGCAAAAGCCAAATTCAGTATCATTACTGCGGGTAACTTCACTGCCTGCTTTAAATAGTGCGATTGAGTTATTTGGCATTTGCTCAAAAAAATTAGCGCGATGTTGTTTAAAGTCGCTGATAGGTAATTTGGCTAAAAGTTGTTGTAACATGAGTAAACCTAAAGTAATAGCTGTAATAAAAGTATTTAAATAACGAACAAATTAATGAATGGTATTATTGCCCGACTGTTCATTTGCTTGGTCTTTACGCTCAGGCGGCGTAGCTAATTCGCTAAAACAAAGTAACGCTGAAATTCTAACGTATTCGCTAATTTCGAAATAAGCTTGTTCGGTGTCTTCATCTTCTTCCATTTCATCAGATAAATTGGCAATTTCACCAAAGTCTGTCAGCACTTCTTTTACCTCAGCTGATACTACTGGGGTATCTTTTTGCTGTAAGCCAAAGCCTAAATTAAAGCCTTGTACCCAAACACCCAATGCGTGGCCTCGTTCAATAATTGAGTCATCATCATCAGGTAATAGTAATGAAAAGCTATAAGCATCATCGAGAATATTCGCCCAAAGTTGATGAAACAACTGCTGAATAGCTAATTTTACCGGGCTAGGAAAGCTTTCTCCTTGGTTGAATAAATCATTTAGCATAGCTAGGTAAGATTTATCTTCAAAAGCAAAGCCGGCACACACTAAACCTGTTAACACACCGTGTAATTCACTGGCATGCGCTTCAACGCTTTCACTGGTTAAAATGGCTTGTAAAGCGGCAAAATCTAGCTTAGCTTCATCTAAAGTATGGTCTGTCATAAGAAAGCATCTATAATTAATAACATTAGGGCTTGCTATGGTATCACTGCTGCTTTAATTACCCAAGTAAGGATGCTAGTGCATTTGATCTGATCAGCAACTAAAAATAATTTTGTTCTTTATTTGAGCAAGTAGATTAAAAAATGCAAGAATCTCGACCATTGGCTTGCATCGCTAGACAAGCCTAGTTATAGTGCAGGATTGTAAACGGAATTACACTATATTATTAATTACTCTTGGAAATTTTCATTTAATGAAACAGCGAACTGTTGAAATCAATGTGCTTGATCGCAAATTAAAAGTGGCTTGTCCAACAGGACAAGAAAGCGCTTTGCTGTCTGCCGCTGAAGAATTAAATAAGCGCATTGAAAAGAGTAGTCAAAGCAAAGTTATTGCCACGCCAGAACAAACCTTAGTTATTACCGCTTTAAATCTTGCCAATGACTTATTGCTTGCTCAGCAACAATTAAAAGTAGAGCAGCAAGAAAAGCAGGAAAAAATTGAGTTACTACAATCAACTATCGAGCAAGCATTGACCCCAGCGGATAATAAACGCGCATAACGTTTAATTACTGGGCATTCAGCTCTTACCTGTTAAAAAAAACTTATTCCTGTAGCCATTTTTCGCTATACTGACATTGTCTTCTGGGATGTTTGTATGCGAACTATGTCCCTGAGCCGATAAGTTTTACCTAAGGGAATTGATTATTAGCTATTGTGCAAGCCCGGCATGTATCGGGAAGCCTACGGTTGGCATGATATTTCCGCCCTGAACACACGGTGTTCAGGACTATTGTGAGCTGCGGCATTCTGGAAGCACACTTCCTTTTTACTTTTCTTGTACGAACCTCTTTACCATCTTCTTTATATTTAATATTTCCGCGCTCCCCTCAAAAAATCACACGCTGTTCAGGACTATTGTGAGCTGCGGCATTCTGGAAGCGTCCCCCCCTATTATTATAATTCTCAGCACTTTACCAATAATATTTCCGCGCCCCCTCAAGAAAGCACACGGTGTGCTGAGACATTGTCAGCTGCGGCATTCTGGAAGCGTCCCCCCCTATTATTATAATTCTCAGCACTTTACCAATAATATTTCCGCGCCCCAACAAGGAAAGCACACGGTGTACTGAGACATTGTCAGCTGCGACATTCTGGAAACTCACTTCCCCTAGAAGTGTTACACCAACGAATTCTTTTTGCTGTAAATTCCACTCTCCCCAAAATAAGTCATAGGCTATTACTAATACCGCTTAGCAATACTATACTTTTATTGTCTAAGTTAATAAGCCCACAACCATGAAAACAAAGCCAGAAAAGCTCACCGTATTCTATGATGGCGCTTGCCCAAAGTGTGTTAAAGATCGACGATTTTATCAACGTCTTGCGGGGAAAGGCGGCGAACTCGTTGATTGGCTAGATATTAACGGCAAAGATAATTTACTAGTTAGCCTAGGTATTGCACCTGAAAAAGCACTAACAGAACTTCATATTCAACTGGCTAACGGTGAAATACAATCAGAGCTTGATGCGTACATAACCTTAATGAAACGTGTTTGGTTATTAAAGCCTATTGCTTGGATTATCGCCCTGCCCTTTATTCGTCCGTATTTAGCCAAACTGTATCATCAACGGGTGCTTAAAAGGCTTAAAGCCGCTGGTCGACTTTAAGCCTATACCTTTTACTTAACTAGACTGTGACTTAAGCTCATTTACTTTAAAATCTGGTCTGGGTAACTTAGTTAAAATCGCATACAAATAAATAACAACAAGCGCCAATACTGCACAGGCAATAAACAACCAAGTACCACCAAAGTGATCTAAAATAATACCGCCGCCAAGTGGCGCAAAGGCAAAGCCAAACTCATAAAAAGACGAGGCACCAAAATAAGCACCACGTAAATGCTCTGGCGCTAACCTGTCGATATGGACATTCATAGTAGGAAACAATATCGCCTCTGCCAAACTCATAACAATAATTGCGCCTATCCAGCCCCAAAATAATGTTAAAGGATTAAAAGCAAGCCATAGCTGCGATATCGCTAACAACACCAAACCAATTTGTATTCGCGTGATCAGTGACTGCTGTGCCATCAAGCGCAACAGCATAAACTGTGTGGTGATAATGACCATGGCATTGGTAAAAATCATCGAAGAAACCAGCGTCAGTAATTCAGGAACATTTTCACGGGTTAAGTATTGAATCAATGAACTGTCCATTTGCCCATAAATAAACATACATAAAATATTGGCGAAAATAAGACACTGAAATAACTTATCCTGTTTAAGTACCGTGAATATTTTACTTCGGCTTAACGGCTTGCTCTCACTTGAGGCTGAACTATTTTGCCCACTTTCTTTTGCTTGTTCAGTCTCTTGATGTTGATTAAAGCCCCAATATAAAACCACCAATAAAATGGCAAATGCCCCCGCGGTAATATAAAAGCTTGATTGCTCCCCCGTTAAGCCTAACCACACACCTAGCATAGGGCCGACAGCACAACCAACATTGACAATAAAGTATAAAGATTGCATCGCCAATTCACGGGTTTTAATGTCAGCAATCATATCGCAAATTAATGCCGATACTAATGGCCGCCATAAGGCCGTAGCGATGGAACATAAGGTAATAACTACCACATAACCAGCAACGGTATTTACCTCAGCAAGCAGCGAAAATGAAATAACATATAAAATACCACTGGCGTACATCATTTTATGACGGCCAATGCGATCAGATAAGGCACTGCCAACAAAACTAACTAATACAGAAACAGTAGCAGCAGACGATAAAATCAAGCCCACTTGGGTCGCAGATAAGGCAAAGCTGTCATATAAAATAACCGCTAAAAAAGGCCAAACCATATAAAAACTACCCCGGGTAATGAACGAGCCAAAAAGCAAAATCCACATCAATTGCGGAAATTGTTTAAAGCGTTTGATTGATACATCACTAGACACAAGTTTTTCCTTACAGCCTTTATCTCATTAATGACAAAGCTATCACCACCAAACAATTAAGTAAATAAAAAACTTTATTTAAGTTATTTTTATTTACTTAGTTTTGTTTACTTAATTTTTCTACTTAACTTTTCTATTTAATTTTTCTACTTAATTAAGTTGTCTTGTATTTAAGAACTCCCTAAAATTGCTGCTAGGCATATACAGATAAAGTTGTTTCCTTATTAATACCAGCACCACGACCAACACCGCAAAATACATAGATAACTCAGCTGCTATTGGCATTTTTGACTCTGGCGTTGGTGGTCTTTCCATTGCAAAATGTATTGCTGAGCAGCTGCCAAATGAACAGCTTATCTATATCGCCGACACACTCCATGCCCCTTATGGCGAAAAATCAATCGCCTATATTACCGAGCGCGTCAATATCATAGCTAACCAGTTAATTGCTCAAGGTGTTAAAGCCTTAGTCATTGCCTGTAATACCGCCACCGTCAATGCTATTGACCAGCTCAGGGCGCGAGTCAATATCCCAGTTATTGGTGTAGAGCCAGCGATTAAACCTGCCGTTCAACAGAGTATAAACAAGAAAGTTGCAGTATTAGTTACCCAGGCAACCAGCGAAAATGAACGCTTTAATGCTTTGGTAAATCGGTATAAAAATGGCGCAGACGTATTTATTCAACCCTGCCCTGGCTTAGTAGAAATTGTCGAAAGTAGTCAGATTTCAACTAAGCACTGTAATGAACTACTTAATCAGTATATCGAACCACTATTAGCACAAGGGGTTGATAATATTGTTTTAGGCTGCACGCACTACCCATTTTTACAGCAAAAAATTCAAGCAATAGTTGCCAATAGACATGTCACTATCGTCGAAACAGCAAGCCCGGTAACTAGGCAGTTGCACAAGCGGTTAACCGAATTGAATATTGCCAATCAATGCCAAAAAGCAAAACAAGTGATTTTTTACAGCTCAAAACCTTGCAGCAAGCAACAAGCATTATTTAGTCAGTTGTGGCAGCAATCTATTCAATTAGAAATGTTCGATCACTAAGCCTCAACTTGACTCAAATCAAACGAATTTCATTTATCATTTGCCATTAAAGACGTTTAGCCGTCTAGGCGTAAAAAAACTAGAATATCTTTTGAGAAAAGTGTAATATCGCCGACAATTAAAAATATTTATATTTCACTTCGTTGAATAACTGAGAATTCAGCTACATTTATACGACAGTTAATACATTGTTGAGGGTTTATGTCTAGACATTACTTTACTTCAGAGTCTGTATCTGAAGGTCATCCGGATAAAATTGCCGATCAAATCTCTGATGCGGTATTAGACGCTATTATTGCTCAAGATAAGCATGCCCGCGTAGCCTGTGAAACTATGGTTAAAACAGGTGTTGCCATTATTTCAGGTGAAGTTTCAACAACTGCCTGGGTTGATCTAGAAAAGCTAACACGTAATGTTATCAGTGATATTGGTTACACATCTTCTGATGTTGGTTTTGATGGTGAAACTTGCGGCATAATGAACCTAATTGGTCAACAATCGCCAGAAATTGCTCAAGGTGTTGATCGTACTAAACCTGAAGATCAAGGTGCTGGTGACCAAGGTTTAATGTTTGGTTATGCAACCAACGAAACAGAAACACTCATGCCTGCGCCATTATACTATTCACATCGTTTAGTTGAGCGTCAAGCAGAAGCGCGTAAGTCAGGTGTATTACCTTGGTTACGTCCTGACGCTAAATCGCAAGTGACTTTTATCTATGAAGATGGCAAGCCAGTTGCTATTGATGCCGTTGTACTTTCAACTCAGCATAATCCAGATATCAAACAAGAAGACCTTGTTGATGCGGTAATGGAAAATATTATTAAGCACACGCTACCTGCTGAGTTATTAACTGAAAACACGAAATACTTTATTAACCCAACAGGTCGTTTTGTTATTGGTGGTCCAGTAGGCGATTGTGGTTTAACAGGTCGTAAAATTATCGTAGATACCTACGGCGGCATGGCTCGTCACGGTGGTGGTGCTTTCTCTGGTAAAGATCCATCAAAGGTAGATAGAAGTGCTGCCTACGCTGGTCGTTATGTTGCTAAAAATATTGTTGCTGCCGGTCTTGCTGATCGTTGTGAAATTCAAGTGTCATATGCTATTGGTGTTGCCGAACCGACGTCAATTTCAATTGAAACTTTTGGTACAGGTAAAATCTCTGAAGAAAAATTAGTTGAGCTAGTGCGTGAACACTTTGATTTACGCCCGTACGGCATCACTAAAATGTTAGATTTATTACACCCAATGTACCAACAAACAGCAGCTTATGGTCACTTTGGTCGTGAACCATTTGAAATGACCGTAGGTGATGATACCTTCACTGCATTTAGCTGGGAAAAAACAGATAAAGCTGACGATTTACGCAAAGCTGCGGGTATCTAACAACCCGACAATAAGTTTGTCTCGTCCTAGAATACGTTGACAGTTTTTTAAGTTGAAGCCAATCGCGCAAGCGGTTGGCTTTTTTATTTTCTGCGCCCAAGACAAGATAAAATAAATCATTACTGCCATTGTTTTTTCTTGTTGCCGCCCTTATCTTTTAGCTACTAGTCAACGTAAGCACAGTAGTATTTAACATGTCTAACCCAAGAATTTACCAACAATCTCACTTTAGCGTTAACGACACAGTGAAATTATCTGATGATGCCTTTGGTCATGTAGTGAGAGTCTTGCGCTTAGGCAATGATGATAGCATTACGCTATTTAATGGTACTGAGCTTAAGCAATATCAAGCGCAGCTTGTTGATGTAACAAAAAAACACGCTAGCGCTAAAATTATTAGCGAGCAAGTATTAGCGAATGAGTCGCCACTTGAAATTCATTTAGGACAAGGTATATCTCGCGGCGATCGTATGGATTTTACCTTGCAAAAATCAGTGGAGCTTGGGGTAACTAAAATAACGCCGCTATTTACCGAACGCTGTGGAGTAAAACTCAGCGGCGATCGCTTAGCGAAAAAACATCAGCAATGGCAAAAAATAGTCATCAGTGCCTGTGAACAAAGTGGTAGAGCTTTAGTCCCTGAAGTCATGATGCCAATGCATTTAAATGATTGGTTACATGAACAAACTCAAGCGGTGAAAATTAATTTACACCCAAGAGCAAACCACTCAATTATGACGCTACCCAGTGCTGATATTGAGCAGCATCATAAGGTACGATTATTAATAGGCCCTGAAGGTGGCTTAACTGATGAAGAAATAAATGAAGCAAGCACAGCAAACTTTCAAGAAGTACTGTTAGGTCCAAGAGTGCTCAGAACTGAAACCGCTGCGCTAACAGCAATTACCGCATTACAATGTCGCTTTGGTGATTTAAAGTAATAGCAACACATTAAAATTTGACAAAAAATACAACATTTAAGGATACAAGATGACAACTTCTCCAGCGATCAAACTCGGCGTAGTGATGGATCCAATTTCCCAAGTGAAAGTGGCCAAAGACTCTTCTATGGCCATGATGTTGGAAGCACAACAACGCGGATACGAGATTTTTTACATGGAAATGAAAGATCTTTATTTAGATCAAGGAGAATGTCGTGCCAACGTACAAAAGGTCAAAGTATTTGATGATGCTGATCACTGGTATGAATTATCTGATAGCCAAGATATCCCCTTAAGTGAACTCGACGTTGTACTGATGCGTAAAGATCCGCCTTTTGATACCGAATTTGTTTACGCAACTTACATGTTAGAGCGCGCTGAACAAGCAGGTACACTCATAGTTAACAAGCCACAGAGTTTACGTGATTGTAATGAAAAACTGTTTACCGCTTGGTTTAGTGAATTAACACCGCGTACTTTAGTAACTCGCAGCAGTGAAAAAATTCGTCAATTTCATCAAGAGTTAAAAGATGTCATCATCAAACCGCTTGATGGTATGGGTGGTGCATCCATTTTTAGAATTAAAGCCAATGATGCCAATGTCGGTGTTATTATCGAAACGCTCACTAACCATGGTCAGCAATACGCTATGGTACAAGAATATATGCCAGAAATTGTTGATGGTGATAAACGTATTCTTATTGTAAATGGTGAGCCTATGCCTTATTGCTTGGCGCGCATTCCAGCGCAAGGGGAAACCCGAGGTAATTTAGCCGCCGGCGGTAGTGGCGTTGCCAGACCATTAAGCGCCAGTGACAAGCTAGTTGCGCAAGCAATTGCACCCGAGCTGAAAAAACGTGGCCTATACTTTGTAGGGTTAGATGTTATTGGCGATAAAGTCACTGAGATAAATGTTACCAGCCCAACTTGTATTCGAGAAATTGAAGCGGCCTACCCTATTAACATTAGTGGTAAGTTAATGGATGCGATAGAAGATAAACTTCGCGAAAAGTAAACGGCTAATTTTGAGACAATTTTTTAAAGAGATGTAGATGGAAAGTTTAGAAAACCAATTTTTAATTGCCATGCCCTCCTTAGATGACTCTTATTTTAATAAGACAGTCACCTATATTTGTGAACACAATGAAGAAGGTGCCATGGGGCTAATCATTAACTTACCTGTCAATATCAATTTGTCCGAGTTACTTAAACAGATTGAAGCGACAGAAGAAGACTTTACTTCCTCTGCATCACTTGATGAAGAAAATGATTTAACCCTTGGCCTGCAACAACGTGTTTTATCTGGTGGGCCAATTTCTCAACAACGCGGTTTTGTTCTGCACAGCAAGCAAAAAGGTTGGAGCAGCTCGTTAGCACTAAGCGATAAGCTAATGATCACCACCTCAAAAGATATTTTGCTCGCTTTGGGCACAAAAGAGCAGCCAGAAAACTATATTGTGACCTTAGGTTACGCTGGTTGGGGGCCTGGACAGCTTGAAGAAGAAATCAAAGCCAACTCTTGGCTAACCACGCCAGCTGATATTGATATTTTATTTAACACGCCGGTTGAAGAGCGCTGGAAAAAAGCAACCGAAAAGCTTGGCATAGATTTAGCCCATTTATCTAGTGACGTTGGTCACGCCTAGCTCATTCATTTAAGACAATTAAAAGGCAATTCTGTGGCAAAAAATAAAGCGGTTGGTCAACGTACAGTACTTGGTTTAGATTTTGGTAAAAAATATATCGGTGTCGCTGTCGGGCAAGAAATTACTGGCAGCGCCAACCCGCTTGGTTCAGTAAAGGCAAATGATGGCATTCCCCATTGGGATGCCTTGGCTAAATATATTAACGAGTGGCAGCCTGATATTGTCGTTGTTGGCCTACCACTTAATATGGATGGTAGTGAACAACAACTGACCTTAGATGCGAAAAAATTTGGCAATAGAGTATCAGGTCGCTTTGCCTTGCAGGTTATTTTCCAAGATGAACGACTAACCACAGCTGATGCTAAAGAGCAGCTGTTTTCTCGTGGCGGCTATAAAAATCTTAAAAAAGATAATATTGATGCCGAGTCCGCCCGCTTGATCATTGAAAGCTTTTTTGAACAACAATATAGCTAACCACTAATTTCTCACATTCACTATTTTTCATGAATATATTAGCGATTATTGGCCCATTAGTGCTATTGGCACTTATGGGCTTTATCTGCACAAAAAGCCGCTGGCTAGATAAAAGCCAACTTGATGCCTTAAGTAAATTCACCTTTAGCATCAGCATCCCAGCATTTTTGTTTTATCAAATGGCTAATGCCAACTTTAGCGAGCAAGTAAATTTTTCGCTCTTTGCCGCCTTTTATGTTCCGGTATTGTTCTGCTTTTGCCTGGCATTAGCCTTAAACGCCTTAGTTAAAAAGCGTAATAAAATATCAGAACATAATAGTGAAGATTATCAATCTAATGCAGTATTTGCTTTAGGCGCTAGCTATTCAAATACGGTAATCGTTGGCCTGCCAGTATTATTGGCAGCCTTTGGGCAACAAGTACTAGGTATTGTTTTTCTGGTGATTAGCTTTCATAGCGCTATGTTATTTGCACTCACTGCTGCTATCGCCAGCAAAGAACAGTGCAAACTAAGCCAATTTGATCTCATTAAGTTTTTAAAGCAAACCTTTAATAATCCACTGATCATCAGCATTTTTTCGGGCCTAATTGTCAATTTATTCGCTATCGACTTACCAGAAATACTCGATACTAGCCTTGAGTTATTAGGAAAACCTGCGATTACTTTAGCGCTATTTATTTTAGGTGCATCACTAAGCTTTTATCGCGTTAGCAACAAAATAAATACTATTGCCCTAGCAACAATCGTTAAACTACTGATATTACCCGCCTTGGTTTACTTCAGTGCACTTTATGTTTTTAACTTAAACACCTTAGTAACCACCACGTTAGTGATATTAAGTGCAAGTCCTACGGGCGTTAATGCTTATTTAATTGCCTTACAGCAAAAATCGCAACAAGAGTTAGTGGCAGGTACTGTCGTTGTTTCTACCTTGCTAAGTACCCTTACCATACCGCTATGGTTACTCGCCTTATAAATATCAGTCTGTTAAAGCTAATTCCGGCAATTGCCATAGCGCCTTTTTATCTAGATATTCATTCTTAGGCAGTGCTATATAAAGTGGCTGCTTTTCTTTATCTAGCCAATTGAGCATTTTATCGATTTCCTGTTCCGGCATTGCCGTACAACCTGCGGTTGGCTTATCACTTGCCCGCCAAAGGTGAGCAAAGATACAGCTACCAGAGCCAGAGATATTGTTCGGGTTATGATTAATAACAAAGCCCTTTTTGTACACTTGATCGCCATTTAAATGAAGGTCTCGACGCATAGGCTCAGATGAGCCTTGAATAGCACTATCACCAACGACTTGGCTGGAGACAATTTGGTTATAATAGTTTGAACCTTTTACATCGATACAGTAATCATAACGGCTCATCACTTGATACGCTAAGCCAGTCTTCAGTTGGTTAAGGTAACCAAAAGCGCTACCTAAGGTAAAAATACCCGCAGGCGCTTTACCATCACCTTCTTGTTTATGATAACCCGATTGCTTAGGGTGTAAGCCAATGCCCCAAGCAAGGCCGGTTCTGCCAATGGTCACAGGGGCTTTATCTGCAACTAGTTGCCAGTGTGCTCTATCAAAACTGCGCTCAAAGCGGTATTGTTCGCCAGTGTTTGCCTGCCAATTGTCGGTGAGCACTAAAATTAATTGTTGGTGCTTAGCATCAATTGTGAACTTACTCTCAGCGCTGACACATGTTGACAGCAGCATAAGACAAACTATGAGGTATTTCTGAACACTATTCATTTATTTGGCCTGTAATTGTTTTGATAACCGTTATATTTTCAACATAATCTATCATTGGCAGTAATGGCGTAACCGATACCCCATTTAAGGTGCCGAAATAATTTTCGCCCTGCACTGTTTGATATTTCATATCTTTTACGTCGTGAATAACATAAGGCTGCCCCTTATCTTGCCCTAAATACATCATGACATGACCAGGAATATAAATTAAATCGCCAACCTTTAAATTGTTAAGTGCTGCTAATTTTTCTGCCTTAGTGGCATTGTCATCAAAGCGTATATTATTACCATAGTCACTCTTGGCTTGTTGACCCGAATTTCTTGGCATCAAGATGCCGAAACTTTTAAAAACTTCACCAATAAAGCCAGTACAATCTCTACCGTTAAAATCATGCCCCCAGCCATAACGCTCACCTAAAAACTGAAATGCTTGTTGAATGATATTAGCTGGCGTCATCGCCATAGTGCCGACAGTAATATCCTGAGCCTTACTTATTGCCAGCAAACGCACTACTAACTTGCCCTGTTCATCTTTACTCGGATACTTTACAACATAACTGGTAAACGGGTTTTGCCCATATAAAGCATTTTTATATTCATGCCTTTCAGCCAATGGCAATGTAACGCCCATATCTAACTGAATATTTGATAGCTGTTTAGCCGCTGGATAATAACTAGGTATTTCATTTGTAAAAACTTTACTGCCTGTTACCGTAATAAAGCGCTTGGCCTTTACAAATTCCGCCACTTGCTCTCTAGAGCCAATGGCAATATCTGCTGCTGGCAGCCAAGCTAAATAGTTAAACGCTTGCACTAAATACCAGCGCTTATCTTTACTTTGATGTAACACGGCTACCGCTTGACCTGGGAATATGCCACTTTCTTGAAATAAATCTAAGTCTTGATCAATTTGGCCAAGCTCACTTAACCTAAAAACCCGCTGGTTAGTGGGAAAAGTACGTAACCTTGAGCGCTTAACTACTAAGGCAAATTGCACCCTATTACTGCTTGCAACCGCAACAATGTTGGCGTTTTCTCGCCATATTGAAAAATCTTTATCATTAACTGGCTTACCATTAGCAAAATAGCGAGGACTAGTTGGCACAGAACTAATTTTATTGATTTTTGTGAGCAATGCTTGTTTAGGTAGAACATCAGCTAAAGCAAGCGGATCATGAATATAAGCATTATTAACCACTAAGCTTTGGTTAAAGTTTGCAATCTCTTGCTCGTTCATTAACAGCTTTTCTGGCTGGGCTAATTTATCCAACCAAGTTTTAGCTAATAAATGTTTTGCTTTAGTATCAATAACATCAGTTACTAAGCTCGATGAGGAATCTTGTTGATTAACACTAACAGCATAAGCTGGTTTTATAATGCTAACTAATGCACTTAAAACTAAACATAGTGCGATTAAACGATAGGATTTGCGGATAAAAAAAGACGGATTGCTCATAGTATTACTCGTAATGACAGGATATATCTCATAGCCCTTGGATATAATTACCTGTTAGCATAAATTACTCAAGCAGTTTACCATGTAGTTATAGCGCGAATGACTTTTGAAGATAACCTTATGACACCTGAAAAATTTTTTCCTTACCAAAATGATCACATGTTTGCCGAGCAAGTTGCCATTAGCGAGTTAGCTCAGCAAGTGGCTACGCCATTTTACTGTTACTCACAAAGTGCCATTGAAGCAAGTTATTTGGATTACCAAACTGCCTTTGCTCAGCAAGATGCGTTAATTTGTTATGCGGTAAAAGCAAACGGTAACCAAGCGGTATTAACGACATTAGCCAAATTAGGCTCAGGAGCTGATGTGGTTTCAGTCGGTGAAATAAAACGCGCATTAAGCGCAGGCATACCCGCTGAGAAAATTGTCTACTCTGGCGTTGCTAAAGCTGAGCATGAAATGGAATTTGCCTTAAAGCAAGGTATTTTCCAGTTTAATGTTGAGTCTGAGCCAGAGCTAGAGCTACTTAGCCAAGTTGCTAGCCGACTAAATAAAGAAGCGGCAATCGCCTTTCGCATCAACCCTGATGTTTGCGCGCAAACCCATGCCAAAATATCAACAGGTAAAGCTGAAAATAAGTTTGGCGTACCACTAAGTAAAGCCCATATTGCCTATAATCGCGCCGCAGAATTACCTGGTATAAAAATTCAAGGAGTTGATGTCCATATTGGCTCACAGCTCACGCAACTAGCACCATTTAGCGAGGCCTTTACTCGCATAGCAAGCTTAGTAGAACAATTACGCCAAGCAGGTCATAACATCAATGTCGTTGATATTGGCGGCGGCTTAGGCATTGATTACCAAGGAGAAGATTTACCAAGCAAGCAAGCTTATGCCGATATTGTTGAGCAAACCCTTGGTCACCTAGATTGTAAAATTGTGATAGAGCCGGGGCGCTCATTGCTAGGCAATGCTGGTATTCTGGTCTCTAGCGTCGTTTATGTTAAAACCGGTGAAGAAAGACAATTTCTTATGCTAGATGCTGGCATGAACGACTTATTAAGACCAAGTCTATACGATGCCTATCACGATATTCAGGCGGTTAATCGCGTAGATAAACCATTAAAGCCGTATGACGTTGTTGGCCCTGTGTGTGAAACAGGCGATACCTTTGCCAAAACCAGACAAGTGCATCAATCAAAGTCGGGCGATTTAATCGCTATCATGTCGTGCGGAGCTTATGGCGCAGTCATGGCGTCAAACTATAACGCCCGCTTAAGCATTGCTGAAGTGATGGTCAAAGATGATAACTTTGCAGTGATCAAAAAGCGCCCAAGTTATGAAGAAATGATTAACCAAGACATAGTGCCAAGCTGGTTGTAACAAGCTGGTTGTAACAAGCTAACTAACGCCAGCTAAAAACTCTTTTTAGCTGGCAGTGCCAGTTGCTAACACCAACTTGCTTCTTCAGTTGGGCTTTTTAAATGCTCTTCAATATTTGCCTGCAAAACCCTGTAACCAACATTGCCATAAAGTACCTGCCTACCATTATCAATAATATAAGAAGGACTGCCTTTTAACGCCAAGGTTTTCGCACTTTGATAATCTTTCATTAACGCCGCCATGGCAGAGCCATCATCTAAAGCCACTTGGATTTTGCTTGTTGCAAAGCCTGCCTGCTCGGCCAGTTGAAATAAGAGGCTCAGCTGACTTATATCAAGGCAATCGTTAAAAAATGCTTGTCGACAAGCCAGAGCCAATTCACTACTTGCCTGCTCGCCAAGCGCAATAGCTGTAGCCTTTAAAAATAAGTGGCAACTTGCAGAGCTCGCTGGCTTTACCTTTTGCCATACTTGCGAGTGGATAGGTGTATCAAGATAGGCCGCGCCAGAGTCAATAACATGTTGAGCAAAACCTTGATAACCACCTTTATCGCGCCATTGATTAGGGATCTTTTCCATAGCATTACCAAAGACATCAATATAATGGTAGCGAAACTGAATGTTCTCACCGAGCTTGCTATGTAATTCATCATTTCTACGTTGTGCTATCCATGCCCAAACGCACAAAACATCACTGTAATAATCAATAATTAATGGCTTATTCACGTTAATCTCCAATCAGCTATATTAAGCACTGGCGCTGCAAATATCATCTAATGAACAGGTAATAACACTCACGTTTTTATAACCAACACGTTGTAATTGCTCTGCTGCTAAACATGCTCTCGCGCCTGTAGCGCAATGTATAAAAATTGCTAAATCTTCATCAGCATGCATTTTAAGCATTTGCATTTCCAATAAACCGCGAGGTATATTCACTGCACCACTCGCTGATTTTTGCGAAAATTCACTTGGCTCACGTACATCAACCAAAATACCATTACTTTGTTTTATAACATCCATAGCTTGCTGCGCAGGAACAATAGTTAACTGTGGTTTTAATTGCGCAATAATGTCAGGAATTGTTTTTAGCATAGAGTTTCCACCTATTATTTTTGACTAACGCTTGTTTCTTTTAAGCCTAGTTTCTTTAAAATACTCATCATCAAGCACCATTTAGTGAATGACGATTGAATTAAGTTTACCGCAATAAACACGGTAAACCAGAGCCAATTCATTGACAGAGTTACGGCAAGATAAAGTGAAATCAATATCATACAGCCAGCAATAAGTCTTAATGCTTCATTTACTGTCATTACTTCCTCCTACATTTTAGGGTAAACATTAAATTAGCAAAAGCTAATAAATATTATATTAGCCTTTACTAATTTAGAAAACAACTATAAACTAAAATAAATCAAATTGATTATGAGCAAGTACTATGAATATGGATCCAAAAGAACTGGCAAAGAATGCTGAAGATGTCGCAACCATTTTAAAAAAGCTATCAAACCCTTACCGACTAATGATTCTTTGCTGTATCAGTGAAAATGAACTCACCGTGGGTGATTTAAATAAACAAGTGGATTTATCACAATCAGCACTTTCTCAACATCTTGCTAAATTACGAGCAAGCAACATAGTGGCGACAAGAAGAGAGTCGCAAACCATTTATTACCGCATTGCTGATGACAGGGTTAAAGAGTTATTAGTGATCCTACAAGAAAAATTCTGCCCGCAGAAATAACATGACAAAGCACAGCACACTTACCGGAAAATTTGTTAGTAGCGTACTCAACAGCAAAGTACCTGCCTTTATTTTAGTGATTACTATCATTGCCGGGCTATTTTCGTTATACGCCACTCCGAGGGAAGAAGAGCCACAAATTGTGGTTCCGATGATTGATGTCAAAGTGCAAGCACCTGGCATCAACGCTAAACAAATAGCTCGACAAGTCACCACGCCTTTAGAAAAGCTCTTAGCACAAGTCAAAGGTATTGAACATGTCTACTCTGTTAGCGATAACGAGCAAGCGATAGTTACCTTAAGGTTTCATGTTGGCGAAAACCGTGAAAATGCGCTGTTAAATACCTATAACAAACTACATTCCAATTTAGATAAAGTGCCTGATATTGTCAGCCACTGGCAAGTAGAGCCTGTTGAGGTTGATGATGTTGCCATAGTGATGCTAGGGCTTTGGAGTAGTAATGCTAAGCAAGTTGACGATTATCAACTACGCCGCCTCGCTGAAGAGATTTCAACTCACTTACAGGCAATTAAAGATACCAGTGAAGTTAAAGTTATCGGCGGCCGCACACGAGAAATACAAATTCAGTTATTGCCTGAGCAAATGACAGCGCGTAATGTCACCATGACTGATGTTGTTAACGCCATACAAATATCTAATGTTAGACAAAGCCATGGCAACATCATCTTACAGCAACAAGCCATTGCCTTAGAAAGTGGCGACGTATATCGCGATATTAGCGAGCTAAAACAAACGCCAATTAGCGTAGTCAACAACAGTGTGGTGTTATTAAAAGACATTGCTGAGGTGATTGATGGCCCAAGTGAAGCCACAGATTATGCTTGGCTAGACTTTGCTAAGCCAGCGAACGAGCAAGCTAACAACCAACCTAACAAGAAAGCAAGGCAATCAGCTCAACAGCTGCCACTAAAACGCTCTGATCACCCTATGGTTGCCATTAGCGTGGCAAAACAATCAGGCAGTAATGCTGTGTCGGTTGCCAAAGAAGTTCACCAAGTCATGGCTCACTTACAGCAAACGGTTTTTCCACAGCACGCACATATTCAAGTGCTTCGAGATTACGGGGCAACCGCTAACGAAAAAGTGAATAATTTAACCACTAGCTTAGCCTTCGCTGTTTTTACCGTAATTATCTTTATTGGCGTATTTTTAGGATGGCGCTCAGCCCTAGTCGTCGGCCTTGCAGTGCCTATTTGTTATGGCATCACCTTAACCCTTGATTATGCCTTTGGTTACACCATAAACCGTGTCACCTTATTCGCGTTAATATTATCGCTTGGTTTATTGGTTGATGATCCTATCACTGGCGTTGATAACATAGAGCGCAAATTAAATTCAGGTGCGCGCTCATTACATGATGCAATTGTTAATGCCATAAGCGAAATAAGAATACCGCTGTTAATGTCAACATTAACCATAGTGCTGGCTTTTTTACCCTTAGCCTTTATCACAGGGATGATGGGACCTTATATGGCACCTATGGCATTTAACGTACCTTTAAGTGTTATTAGCTCAACCTTAGTTGCTTTTCTGGTTACACCTTGGTTAGCCAAAAAGTTTATTCGCCCAGCAGGCAATACCTACAACGCAAATCCCCCTGAGCAAGCAGATGCTGGCTTTCAAGGGTTTTATCGCAAACTATTAACACCGCTACTTGAAGATAAAAGCAAAGCCAAAAAAGCCTTATTTTTAGTCTTATTATTATTTGTCGGTGCGGCAATTCTTCCTGTCCTTAGGTTAGTGCCGTTAAAGTTATTACCTTTTGATAATAAAAATGAAGTGCAAATCATTATCGACATGCCAGAGTCAAGCAGTCTTGAACAAACTGCCGCCATGGCAAAACAAGTTAGCAAGCTAGCGCTAACCTTAGCCGAAGTTGAAAGTGTCGCCAGTTTTGTTGGCTTAGCCTCACCAATAGACTTTAACGGCATGGTGCGTCAATACTATTTACGCAATAACAGCTTTCATGCTGATCTACGCTTATTACTCAATGATAAAAGCCAGCGCGAACATCAATCACATGCCATTGTATTAAGGTTAAGAGAGTTACTCGCGCCGCTATCAAGCATTAATGAACAGGGAAAAATCAACATCAAAGTGATTGAAGTGCCACCTGGCCCACCAGTACTCAGCACTTTAGTTGCCGAGCTTTATGGTGATGAATTTACCCCATACGAGCAGTTACAATCAGCGGCAAAAATCGTCATGATGCGATTTGCCCAAGAGCCTCATGTGGTCGAGATAGACTCAAGTGTCGCCGATGATAAACAGCAACTTCGCTTTATTACCAATAAAACCAAAGCAGCCTTATCTGGTGTCGATACCCAAAGCATCAACCAAAGCTTACACATAGCAAATCAAGGTCAAGTGATTAGTTACCTTCATGATGAAAATGAAGCAGAGCCACTGGCGATTAAGTTACTGTTAGCACAAGCTCAACGTGAAGATTTATCAGATTTAAAAGGCATCGCAGTTAAAGGCCGAGAAGGCATAATACAACAAACAACGGCTCAAGGAATTGAAATGGCGCCACAGCCACTTGTTCCCTTAGGTGAGCTAGGTAATTTTGCCAGCCTTAAACAAGAAAAAGCCATCTTTCATAAAGACCTTAAACCGGTTGTTTATGTCACCGCAGATATATCAGGCAGAACGCCAGCCGAAGTGATTGCTGATATCAGTAGTGATCTAAAAAATGAGGCGATAGCGCAAGAAAACCCTAAAGACTATCAAGCGCGTAGTTTTATAAATAGTGGCGGAGGCCTTTACTGGCAACTCCCGAATAATATTAAACTTACCTTTAGTGGCGAAGGTGAATGGCGTATTACCATTCGGGTATTTAGGGATATGGGTTTAGCCTTTGCTTTTGCCTTAGCAGCTATATACCTGGTACTGAGAATACAAACCCAATCTGCAGCTTTATCTGGCATTATAATGTCAGCCATTCCGTTAACGGTTATTGGCATTATGCCAGGCTTTTATTTGCTCAATCAATTTGGCGAGCGAGAAATTGCTGGCGCGCCAGAGCCAGTATTATTCACCGCCACCGCCATGATTGGCATGATAGCCCTAGCTGGCATCGTGGTTCGAAACTCATTAATACTTATTGAATTTATTAGCCAAGCACAACAACAAGGTGCAACGGTAAAAGAGTCGCTTATTCAGGCGGGCGCGGTAAGAATGCGCCCTGTGCTATTAACCGCTGGCACCACCTTACTAGGTAATTTAGTTATCACCTTAGACCCTGTTTTTAGCGGCTTAGCCATTGCCATCATTTTTGGCATTATTTCATCTACCATTTTTACCTTATTAGTTGTCCCCATCGTTTATGCCTTAGTGTTTGATAAAACGATGCCAAGTACAGTAAACAAGTCAAATACAAAGGTTTAACCATGAATAACAGCACGCATGATAGCCAACAAGATTTTGCTAAACAAAAGCTAGCTAAGCCTAGTTTAATAAAACGCGCTTTTTTACCCATACTAGCCTTATTGGTTCTACTTATTATGGTAGCCTGGCTTGCTGGTAGCTTTAATAACAAAGTAGCACCACACAGAAGTGCAATCGAAAAAGTAAATTTGGCAGACTACTTTGAAGTAAAGGCAACTAAAGTAGAAAGCTATGAAGGCGTTGCTGCGAGTTTAGTGGCAAAGCAAGACACGATTATTTCTGCCAGAATACTTGCCCGTATTAATAAAATTCACGTGCGTGCTGGTGACAGCGTCAGTCAAGGGCAAGCGTTAATTACTCTTGAGCAGCAAGAGTTACTGGCTAAAGTAAGTGAAGCAAAGCAGCAAGTAAATGCTATTAAGGCGAAATATTTAGAAGCACAGTTAAACTATCAGCGCGCCAGTGAATTATTTGCTAAAAAGATTGTTTCGGCCTATGACCTAGATAAAAGTAAAGCAGACTTTGATAGCATGGCTGCCCAGCTGACCGGGGCAAAAGAAAATTTAACACAAAGCGAAGCTGCACTAAGTTATGCCACAATAACCTCTCCTATCGATGGCGTGGTAGTTGATCGTTTCGCACAACCGGGGAATACCGCACAACCTGGCGATAAGCTGTTAACGCTCTACAATCCGTTATCATTACGGGTTGAAGGCTATGTCAGAGAAGCGCTGGCGCTAAATTTATCACTAGGTGATAGCATTAACGTTGAGCTAGATAGCTTAAATAAACAGGTTATTGGCCAAGTTGAAGAAATTGTCCCGGCAGCTCATACTGGCTCGCGCAGCTTTCTAATAAAAGTTGCCATTACCTTTCAAGACAACCTGTTATCTGGCATGTATGCCCGTATGAAAATTCCAGCGGCAGTAGAGAGCAAACTATATGTGCCACAAAACTACATAAGCCAGCTTGGTCAATTAAGCTTTGTGTATCGTTATCACCAGCAAAGTATTCAAAGGCAATACGTGCGCTTAGGTAAAACCAACCAAGCAGGCGATGTTGCCATTATCTCAGGGGTTAACCTTGGCGATAAACTTGTTTTGCCAAGTCAGCTAGCTATTTAAGCTAAGGAATCATTATTACTTAATTTTCTTGATGTTCTAGCATTTTCACGACATTTAATTGCTTTTTTGTTAAAAAACTAAAGTGATTTAGTAAAAACTTTGTTAGAATCGCGGCAATTATTTATCCCCCCTAAATTTTCAACCATTTAAGGATGATCATGAAAGCTAAAATGACCTTAACTGCGCTTTGTTTATTACCATTTGCAGCAACAAGCGCATTTGCTGAAGAAGCAAACAAAGATTCTGAATTAACCATGTCTGCTGAACTTGGTATGTTACTAAAAACCGGTAACAGCAAAAGTGGCGATATTAAAGCGGGTTTCAACGTAAAGCACAAAAAAGATCAATGGACTAACCTACTTGAAATCAATGCTTTAGGTAAAAAGTCTGAACAAAAAAATGACGAAACCGGTGAAAAAGACTATAACACCACTGACAACAAGTGGGATTTAAAAGCACAAACTAATTACACCTTGCAAGAGCAAGGTAAAAATTATTTATACGCTAACTTATCTTACTCTCAAGATAAATTTCTTAACTTTAAAAGCCAAAGTTCGTTCTCGACTGGTTGGGGTCGTAACTGGTATAAAACTGAAACCAGTTCATTGTTTGCCGATATCGGTCCTGGTATAAAGTATGACGAAATTCGCGCAACCGAAACTGAGCCAGAAACATCTGAAACTAACTTTATTGTTCAAGCTCAAGCGCTTTATACAGCACAAATTAATGAACACGTTGAATTCAAGCAATACTTAGTGGCTCGTCAAGCCGTTGAGTCTGGTAAAAACAGTTTCTATCAATCTGAAACGTCAATTACCACAAAATTAATTGAGTCAATGCAATTAAAGTTTTCTTTCCGTGTAGATTACAACTCAGAAGTTGACGAGACTAAATTTGAAAACACAGACACCATCACTTCATTTACCTTAGTTTATAACTTCTAACTAAGGTAACCATTAAGCCCTCAGCTTGTAAGGGCTTAATATACATCAAGTTTCAAGGTCAAAATCTTATGTTAGGTTTTGACCTTACTTACAACAAGTGTATACTGAGCATCGTGTTAGTAATACTTAGGCCGATGGATTGAACACTGCGCTCATCAAGCAATTTTGCTCATTTTTACTTTTAGTTATTTTGCTACTATCAAGCGCAATGGCGGTCGCAGCAGATGACGATGAAATTGCTATTTTCTATCCTAATGCCAAAGAGCCTTATCGCAGCATTTACCAAGAAATCATCTCTGGCAGTCACAGTGCTGCAAAAGGCATTCAAAACCAAGTACGCTTTAGCAACTTCATATTAGAAAAAAACTTTAATGGTGAAGAAATTGTTGCCCAATTAAAGCAAAAGCAAATCAATAAAGTTATTGTCTTAGGTCGCTCAGGCTGGCAATTAGCCAAATACTTATCAAAGCGCTTAACTGCTGATGGTAAAAAAGAATTTCATGTTGTCTCAGGCGCATTACCAATTAGCCCTAATGGTATTTCTGGCATTAGCCTAATTACCGATCCTGCTTATTTATTTAACTATTTACAGCAAGTTGCCCCGCATGTGGAAAAGGTACATGTGGCTTATAGCCAAAAAAGTGCTTGGCTAATTGAATTAGCTAAGCAAGCGGCTAAAGCGCAAGGCTTAAGCTTAGATCTAAAAAAGGTCGACAGTACCAAAGATGCCATTAACTTCTATCAACAATTGTTTGACTCTGGCGTTTCCAAAAAAGATGCCCTTTGGTTACCGCTAGACAGAGTCTCAGCCAACGATAAAATTACCCTACCACTGATCTTAGAAAAGGCATGGAAAAAAGAAGTCGTGGTATTTTCAAGCAAGCCGTCTCATGCCAAACGTGGCGCGCTGTTTTCAACCTACCCAGATAACTTTGCCCTAGGTAAACACTTATTTACCATGGTGCAAGAATTAGACAAACAACCCGAGCAAAAGGACTTTGCCGCTTTAAAATCAACCTTACTTGCGGTCAATCTAAGAACTGCTGCTCACTTAGGGCTTAAATATAGCGCTAAGCAACAGCAAGAGTTCAAATTGACCTTTCCTAAATAGGTCGAATTAATGCGCAATTTGTCTTCTTTGCTCACGCCACCAACATTAAAACGCCAACTATTGAGTTTGTTTTTACTACTAGTGATCATACTCGCGTTGACAACATCGGTATTAACCGCCTGGCAAAGTAGCAAAACCTTAAGCAAAGCAACCATAAATAACGGTTTACAAATAACCCATAATTTTGCCGAGCAGAGTATTTTAGCGCTACTTACTGGCAGTGTTGAAAATGGTCAAGAAGCCATCACTAGAGCCTTAGGTTTTAAAGCGATTCTCGCCGTATCGGTTTTTGACAAACAGGGCGATGTCTTACTGTCTTCAGAGAAAATTCCTTTTGATAAAATTAAGCCGGATATAAGTCAGTTAAGTGAATACAGTCAATTGGTTTACGAAACCGAGCTCTATTGGGTATTTAGCTCAGCGGTAATCTATCAAGAAGAAAATTATGATGAAGATATGCTCGATCCAACCGATGAGCCAGTGGAGAAACAACTACTAGGTTATGTGTTTGTTGAATATAGTAAACAAGAGCTTCATCAGCTACAGCGAACAATATTTATCAGTAACATTGTCACCGGCGCCATAGTTGCTATCGTCCTTGCCATAGTGATGAGTATTGTGATTAATCGTCTGATCAAACCTTTATTAGCCTTATCACAGACCATGGAAACCGCACGTGATACTGGCAAGTACCCCAAGGCGAGTATTGCCGGTGCTCAAGAAGTAAAACAAATAGCACAAACCTATAATCAAATGATGGCGATTTTAGAGCAACAAAATACCGAGCTTGCTAAAAGTCGAGATAACCTAGAATCCGAAGTCGAAATAAGAACGCAAGAACTGGTTGTTGCCCGCGATGGTGCTTTAACGGCAAGTCGCCACAAGTCAGAATTTTTAGCCAACATTAGCCATGAATTACGCACGCCACTGCAAGCAATAATTGGCTATACTGATTTAGTAAAAGAAGATTTAGAACTTGAATGTATGGATGCCCAAGCCGAGGATTTAGGTAAAAGTATTCGCAGTGCCCACAACCTGTTAGCGCTAATAAATAACATTCTCGATCTATCAAAAATTGAAGCAGGTCGCATGGACTTAAATGTCAAGGCCGTCAACATCAAGCGCTTAATCAATGAAACGGTTGAAACCATTATGCCAATGGCAAGAACCAATAATAATGAGCTTGTTGTCAATTGCTATGAACTGCCAGAAACCTTATTGCAGGATAGACAAAAGCTGATGCAAATCTTTTTAAATCTTTTAAGCAATGCCTGCAAATTTACTAAAAATGGTGTCATCACCTTCGATATTGACAGTAATGACCACTATTTAACATTTTTCGTTGCCGATACAGGTGTTGGCATTGCCCAAGATAAATTGGACTTTATCTTTGAACAATTTACTCAAGTTGACGGTAGCCAAACAAGGCAGTTTGAGGGTACAGGTTTAGGCATGGCAATCACACGAAGTTTTTGCCAATTAATGGGTGGTAGTTTAACGGTAAGCAGCGAGCTTGGACAAGGCTCAACATTTACGGTAAAACTACCCTTAGTGAAAGAATAACAATAACAAATAAAACTGAGAGGTATGCTTATGTCGTTGTCGATAAACTATTTATCTTTATCAATTATCGCTGCACTCACCTTTTCTCACCCTCAAGCATTTGCTGATGATTATCAAGGTGAAGAATATTCAATTGAAGATATTGATGAGAGTTTAGAGGATTTTTACGGCGATGAAGAGTTTGTCAGTATTGCCACCGGTAATAAGGTGTTAATCAAAAAAGCCCCTTCGGTTGCCACGGTAATTACCGCAAAGCAGTTAACTCATATGGGAGCGACAACCGTTGCCGAAGCACTAGAAAATGTGCCTGGCTTGCACGTTTACCCTTCACCATTTAATCGCTTAAACAACTCCTTTTCAATTCGTGGCATACATACAGATCAAAATCCACAAATCTTATTTCTAATTAATGGCTTGCCTGTACGAGAAGAATATACTGGCGCACGCCCGCAAACCTTTAAAATGCCAATACACTCTGTAGAGCGTATTGAGGTTATTCGTGGTCCAGGCTCAGCAGTGTACGGCGCTGATGCCTACGCTGGTGTGATTAACGTGATAACCAAAGATACCACCTCATTAGAGCAAGCCAGTTTTGGTATAAATTATGGCAGTTTTGATAGCAGCAATGCTTGGTATCAAGACTCATTTAAAACTGAGCATATCAATTTTGGTCTAGCCATAGAAACATTGAAAAGTGATGGCGATGACCAGCGCATCATGACCAGAGATTTACAATCAATATTCGATGAAGCTATGGGAACAGCAGCTTCCAAAGCACCTGGCGCACTCAATACCAGTTACAATATTCTCGATGCCAGATTGTCTGCGGCAACAGAGCACATCAAAGCAAACTTTTGGTATTGGCACAATGACGATGCTGGCCAAGGTGCCGGCGCCGCTCAAGCTTTAGATCCTGTAGGCAAACAAAATACCAGCATCTATCAATTTGACTTAAGTTATGACTGGCAAAGCGCAAATTGGGACAATAGCCTACAATACAACTTCTACAAAATGAAAGATAAAGCTGAGTTTGCTGTATTACCTGCTGGCGCACTTGTCCCCTTGGGTAGTGATGGCAATATGAACTTAATCAACCCGGTTGGACTTGGTTATTTTGTTGACGGTTACTTAGGTAACCCGCAGCCAACAGAGGTATTAAACTCTATCGACTTTACTACATTGTCAGCTAATTTTTCGCAACACAGGATCAGAATTGGCTTTGGTGCCTCACAAAGAGAGCTAACCGCAAACGAGCAAAAAAACTTTGGTCCGGGTGTTATTGACATGAATGCACTGACAACGCAATTTTCATTGGGGCAACCTCTGGTCATCGACGGTACCTTAACTGATGTTAGCAATACCGAGTATATTTTTGTTAAAGATGTTAAACGAGTAAATGCCTATGTCAGTTTGCAAGATCAATGGAAGTTTGCCAATGACTGGGAATTTACTGCTGGTATCAGATACGACTACTATGATGATTTTGGCTCTACCGTTAACCCTAGATTAGCCCTAGTTTGGGAGATGAGCCAGAGCATTTCATCTAAATTACTCTATGGTAGAGCATTTAGAGCACCCGCTTTTGATACCTTGTACGCCATTAATAACCCAGTAGGCTTAGGTAACCCTAACTTAGAGCCTGAAACGATAGATACTATAGAGCTAAGCTTAAACCAGCACTTATCGCAAGATTTAAGCTGGTCTGCAAACCTTTATACCTATGAAAGTGAAAACTTAATCGAGTTTATTCCTGATGTTGGTACAACCACCACCACAGCTCAAAATGCTCGAGCCCAAAAGGGTTACGGCTTTGAAAGTGAATTAAGCTGGCGCAATATTACCGGTTTATGGAAAGTTAATTACTCTTGGCAACATTCAGAAGATAAAGATACCAAGCAAACCATCGCCATGGCACCGCAGCAATTGTTTAATGCTCTCTATGATACACAACTAACTGAAGCCATTAATTTTACCGCCAAGTTAAATTGGGTTGGTAAACGCGCGCGCGCGAAAACGGATCAACGAGAAAAACTTGATAACTATGCCACGGTTGATTTAGCTGTGCACTGGGCTTTAGATCAAGAACAATCTTGGACTGTTTCTTTTATAGGTAAAAATATTTTTGATGAATCAGCTTTCGAGCCAACTCATCCACTAGTACCACAAGCATTAGGGCCAATTTCTGACTACCCTATTCAAGGTCGTGGTTTATACATTCAAATTGCTAAAAATTTATAGTAGGAATTAATCCATGACGAGTAGAAAAGTTAAAATTGAAAGTCGAAACGAACAGTTTACCAGCAAAATAAAAAGCGAAATCACCCTCGAAGTACCAGCTGATGATAATGAATTTCTCAGCAAAGAAATGCGCACCCACGGTTATGATGTGCTTGAGTTAATGGAGCGATGTGATCACCTTGATAGTCTCTATTTAACCTTTACCGGTGAGCTCCCCAATAAAGCACAAAAAAAACTGCTCAATAGTTTAGCCATTTTCCTTATGAACCTTGGTCCTAGGCACGCTTCATCAAGAGCAGCAGCCAATGCTGGTATTGGCCGAACCGATGTAAATCACATTTTACCAATAGGCATAATGGCCATGGGGGGAGCATATGGCGGCTCCAAAGAAGTTGAAATGGCTATGCGCTTTATTAAAAAGCACTATGCTAACGATGCAGCAAATGTGGCAACACAGCAACTAGCGCAAGTAAAAGATCCATCTATTGGAGATTGGCTGGTTGCGCCTGGGTTTGGCACCGACTATCGCGGACAATCTCCCTTCTTACTTGCAGCCAAAAGCAAGCTGCTTGCCCTAGCACCACAGTCAGGTTATTTAGCTTGGTGCCAAGATTTCACCCAGGCCTTACCTGAAAAAGAGCACTGTGGTTGGCGCTTAGCTGGGCTAGTGGCGGGCACTTTATTAGATTTAAATATACCGCCAAGAGCAGGTGCTGGCTTGTTTCAGTTACTTGCCAGCCCAGGCGCACTGGCGCATGGCTTACAATTTGCCAATAAACCATTAACCGACATCCCTTTTTTAAAAGATGAAGACTATGAAATCACAAGCTAGTACCCAAGTATGGCAAGAAAATAGAGGAAAAATCCGCACCAATCGCGGCGGCTGGCGAATTGGCGAAGCAATATATAACTGTGGTTACTCCATGATGGACGATCTGGTCGGCCAGAAATCTTTTTTTCAAACCCTGATCCTCAATGTCACCGGAAAACTCCCCAGTGAGGCGATGGCAAAGTGGTTTGAAGCCAGCTTTATTTGCTTAAGTTGGCCTGATTCACGAATATGGTGTAACCAAAATGGCTCCCTTTTAGGGACAACTAATGGCTCTCCTACCGCAGCAATTGCCGCCGGTATACTTTCAGCTGATTCTCGCATGTATGGCCCCGGCTCAATCACAGGCGGTGCTGAATTTATCGTGCGCGCGTTAAAGTGGTTTAAGCAAGGTATGACTCCCTTAGAAATCATAAATAAAGAATTAGCATCAACACATACTAAGCCCGGAGCAAAGCCTGTCATCGTTGGCTATGCCAGACCAATAGCAACAGGTGATGAACGTGTTGAAGCGATGGAAAAGGTTACTCAAGAATTAGGCTTTAGTGAAGGAGAGCACTTACAACTAGCCTTTAAAATACACACCACCTTGGCTGAGCATTATCAAGAAAATATGAACTATGTTGGCTATGTAACCGCCTTTTTAGTCGATCAAGGCTATAGCGTGAAAGATATCCACCGCATTTATAGTACTTGGGTACATTCAGGGGTGCATGCTTGCTATGCTGAGGCAAATGATAATGTTGAAGGTAGCTTTTTACCGCTGGCCTGTGAGGATATTGACTATGTAGGAGCTCCAGCGAGAGAGCTCCCAAAAGATATTAATAGTTAACCCCCCGGTGTGGCTGATTCATTTTTGTCAGCCAAACCTTTCACTCTTTGCCCCATGGGCGGTACTTCATCACCATCAATCACCAAGTTAATCATGGTTGGTGCAGACTTATTACCTAAGCGCTGCCAGTCAATATCCATCAGTTCTTGTGGCGCTCTCACCGTAATGCCTTCTATACCCATAGCCTGTGCCATTTTGGCATAATCAATTTCTGGTAACTCAAAGCCAACCTCTTCTGCACCACCTAGCTTTTGACCATGTTTTACCATGCCTAAAACACTGTCATTTAACACCACATAAATAACAGGTAATTGGTGCTGCAAAGCAACGGTGATTTCCTGGCCTGACATTAAATAACTGCCATCACCTGTAATACACACCGACGGCGCTTTACTACCAAAGGTACTGCCGATAGCTGAGCCAATTGCCCAACCCATAGAGCCAAAGCCCATAGCAATATGATAATTACCTTCTGAGCTTTTTCGGTGAAAATAATGGGTAAACCAAGCCCATGCATTACCAGCATCTAAATGTACTCTAAAATGACTAGGAATCGCTTGGGAAAACTCTTTTACCACGCGCTGCGGCTTAAGCGGAATAGCATCCGATTTACAAGCCGCCGGATCATTTAAGGTAATTTGATAACCATGCACTGCTTCTTCAGATTTATTTTCTGCGAAGCGTTTTTGAATAACATCAACAGAGCCCCAAGAGCGCCCCCATTTAAGCCCTTGCCTGATGTTGTCATTAAGCTGTTTAAAAATAGACTTTAAATCACCACAAACATGATGCTGCGCCATAGGTGTACGTGAGAAGTGCTCTACTGTGGTATCTATATGCACTAAACGCTCATCAAGTAATTGCTGCTGCCAGCCCCCCGTGCCAAGCTCGGTAATTGGCGCGCCAACAGCAATCACTAAATCAATTTCTTTATCTTCTAGCGTTTCCTGCGCACTTTGGTGACCTGCAAAGCCATATACACCACGATAGCGCTTATGATAACCATCCACCCAACGCTTACCCGCAGGGCCTGTGACAATAGGCGCGTGAGTTAAATCAGAAAATTCGAGGATTTCTTCTATGGCAGGACCACAGCCTTTACCTAAGAATAAGGCAACGCGCCATGCGTTGGACATCATTTGCGTTAACTTTTCAACCGCAGCATTATCTGTCAAGGTCACATCTTTAATCAGTCGGCCAATATTGATTTCTGAATTGGCGCTGGTTTGTTGCCTTAAAATATCAGACGGAATACTAATATGGGCGGGGCCATTTGGCGTATGATTAGCCGCCATAAGGGCGGCAATTAACTTAGTATTGACTTGTTCACTATGAGAAATAAGGGTGCTATAACGCGTACATTTTCTAAAAATAGCAACCGTATCAATCGCGGTACATGAGGATTCTTGCAGAGCATTTTTACCAAATTTTGGCAATGGCGTTTGTGCAGTAATGACTAACATAGGCACATTATCAGCATAAGCTGAGGCAACCCCAGTTAAAAGGTTAGTTGAGCCTGGGCCTGTAGTGGCACAGCATACCCCCAACTTACCTGTCTCTCTAGCGTAACCTTCTGCCATAAAGGCAGCACCAGCCTCATGCCTAGCAACAACTATTTTCGGGCCACTACCTTGGCGCCTTGCTAGCGCATTGTACAGGGGTTCAATCGCGCCACCTGGTACGCCAAAAACATATTCCACCTCAAGTATATTTAAATACTCAATAATTAAATCCGCATTATCCCATTGCTTTGCTTGTGATAACTCAGTCGCATTTTCATCCATCGCTTGCTTTGGTAAGTTCATTTACGGCCTCACAGTGTGTGTTTTTATTTTTCTCTGTTATAAATTCCTATTCAAATAATGTATCGACCGCTTGCGGTTTACCTAAGTGATAACCTTGTGCGTAAGTCACGCCAATATCAGCTAATATATTTAGCACCTGTTCGTTTTCAACAAACTCTGCAACGGTTTTCTTATCTAAAGCATTGGCGACTTCATATATCGCTTTAACTAAAGCTAAATCAACAGAGTTATTAGCTAAATCGACAATAAAAGAGCCATCAATCTTTACTGATTGTGCTGGAAGTTGTTTAAGGTAAGTAAAGGTACTAAAACCTGTACCAAAATCATCGATTGAAAAAGCACAACCTAAATTACTAAGCTTCTCAATAATCACTTGTGTAGCTGAAATATTACTTAAACTGGCGCTTTCGGTTAATTCAAAAATGATTCTATTCGCATTCACCTGGTACTCAAGCAGTTTCTCTTCAATAAAAGGCAACAAACGTTCATCGCTAAAGCCTTGCGCTGACAGGTTAATAGCCACCTGGGTTAATTGCGGATAGTCCGCCAAGTAAGTGATCGCTTTACTAATCACTTGTCTGTCTAATAAGTTCATATCACCTTCCCTTTCAAGCGCAGGAATAAACTCACCAGGCATAATAATTTTGTCATCCAGCTCTAAGCGCACCAAAGCTTCATAATAAGCAATCTGCTTGCTGGCAATGTGATAAATAGGCTGAAAATGCAATATTAAGTTATCGTCAGCCACCGCTTGATGTATGGTACGTGCCCACTCCATACTCGCTTGTAACTCTTTACTTAATACGTCATTTTGATTGTAGATATGTGCCGTATTTCGTCCCATTTTTTTGGCGGCATACAGGGCAATGTCTGCTTGCTTCATATAATCTTGCGCAGAGAATTCACCGCCATTAATTTCAGCAATACCAATAGAGCAATTCACCTTAAATACTTGCTCTTCAATTTCACACTGATAGGCATCAAGTAACTGACAGATATTATTCGCAAGTAGTAATGCCGTTTGCATATCAGTATTGGGTAACAACAGGGCGAATTCATCACCGCCAATTCTAGCAATAAAATCTGACTCACGAATACGAGAACTAATTAACGATGAAATATTACGCAGCACCATATCACCATGGTGGTGACCTAAGGTGTCGTTAATCACTTTAAAGCGATCTAAGTCTAAATAAAATAATGCATGCGGACCATTACCACGCGCCGCAGTCGCAGTGAATTGCTTTAATTCATTTTCAAAGTAAACACGGTTATATAGCCCAGTTAAACCATCATGCATAGCCAGATATTCTAAATCTTTCTGCGCTTTCTTACGTGAAGTAACATTATCAATCGTGCCTGAAATATAGCGCTCACCTTGCTCAGAGGCGAGGTTAACATCAAATTTTGCTTCCATCCAAATTTCTTCGTTAAACTTATTTTTCAAGCGAAACTCAAAACTATGAGAGCTAGTTTGCCCAGAAAGTAAAACATTTATCTCATTTGAAAGGTAAGCACTTGGCGAACCGGGCTTTTCCATAAAATCAAGTAATGAACGTTGGTTCGACTCATCAATGGAATAGCCAGTAAACTTTTCCCAAGCTTTATTAAGAAAACAAATCTGCCCTTGACTATCTAACTCGATAATCACGCTACCTATTTGATCTAACAATTGTTGGTGCTGCTCAGATATTTTTCTATATTGCGCGCGACTTTTATTTAATGATTCAACTTTATTGGCAAACTGTAAATTACTAATAATAAAGTCTTCTCGTCTTGAAGCGCTTTCGCATACTCGGCGTAACTGCTCAGCTCTAAAAGGCTTAGTGACAAAATCAGCGGCACCATTTAGCATTAACTCTTCTGCAAGTTCCATGGTGTGATTTGCTGTCATGATCACCACAGATTGCGACGACTTTTCTTTCATCATCACATCAAGTACTTGATTACCCGACATGCCCGGCAACATCACATCTAATAACACTAATGAGTAATCTTTTTCACGCCATTTAGCTAAGCCTTGCTCACCATCAACAGCATGTTCAATATTAAAACGCGTGGAAAGAATGCGATAAACCAACTCGCGAGTATCTAAATTATCTTCAATTACCAGCAAGGAAGCCTTTTTCATATCCTCTAAAGGGGCTAAATCACCATCATTAACAATGCGAGGCAGTTTTTCACATTCTGAGAAAGCAATGAGTCGGTTAATACCAAATTCACGTGCTGTTGCGCTTGCTAGGTGTTCACACCAGGTATTGGCAACTAAAACAAAGGGAGTATCAGAAGGACATTTAAGCACGCCAGAGCGCACCATACGCGCTAAACGCCAGCCATCAAAGTTATCTAAATTGATATTACTAACAATAAAATCTATCGGTTGTTGTTTGAGAATTTCAATAGCTACTTTACTAGAGTCGGCAGGTACTATAGTTAGGTTTGTTTGCTCAACCAGTAACTTTCTTAATACCTCAAACCTTTCTGCATTGGTATTAAGCAACAACAACTGTTTACTTGGGTTAGACTGCGACATATTCCTTCAACACTATAATTTAATTCAAAAAAACAAATTTGAAACTAAATTCAACAATCACGACTATACCGCTAAAATATAAGCAAAGCTAACCAAATTTTTTCATTTGTTACAGAATTGAAAACAATAGTGAATATATCTCAAGGCAGAAACAAAAAAACTGCTAGTCATCCGATGTGTTCGAATGCTAGCAGCTTTTAAATCATCTCAATTGGGAACTATGAGAATTGGTTTGAGGTATTTTTCGCTCCACCGGCTTTAAGGGCGTTTTCACCAGCAAAGTACTCTTTATGGGCATCACCAATATCAGAGCCTGACATATTTTGGTGTTTAACACAGGCAATGCCTTGGCGAATTTCTTGACGTTGAACGCCTTTCACATAACCTAACATACCTGCTTCACCAAAGTATTCTTTCGCTAAGTTATCAACCGACAATGCTGTGGTGTGATACGTTGGCAAGGTAATTAAGTGATGGAATACATTCGCTTCGCGTGACGTATCCGCTTGGAAGGTACGTGTACGCTCATCTGCTTCTGCCGAAAGCTCAGAATCATCATACTTGGCATTCATCAAATCACTACGATCGTAAGCTGATACATCTTTACCTGCTTCAAGCCAAGCATCATATGCTTGCTGGCGGAAGTTTAATGTCCAGTTAAACGACGGTGAATTGTTATAAACTAATTTAGCATTTGGATGAACTTTGCGAACCTCGTCCATCATGCCTTTAATTTCATGAACCGTTGGAACCGCCGTTTCAATCCACAATAAATCAGCACCCGCATTTAGTGCACCAATACAGTCAAATACACAACGCTCATGACCTGTACCTTCACGGAATTGGTATAAACCAGACGGTAAACGCTTAGGACGAACCAGCTTACCATTGCGGTTTAAGCACACATCACCCTCTTTCATTTGTGATACATCAATTTCTTCTACATCTAAGTATGAGTTGTAAATATCACCTTCATCGCCTGGCTCTTTCACTACGGCTATTTCTTTAGTAAGACCAGCACCTTCTGAGTCAGTACGGGCAACGATAATACCGTTATCAATGCCTAGTTCTAAGAATGCGTGGCGTAATGCACGAATCTTGGCATGAAAATCTGCATGAGGAACCGTTACTTTACCATCTTGGTGACCACATTGTTTTTCATCTGCTACTTGGTTTTCGATTTGCAGTGCACAAGCACCCGCTTCAATCATTTGCTTAGCCATTAAGTAAGTCGCTTCAGCATTACCAAAACCAGCATCAATATCGGCAACAATTGGCACTACATGGGTTTCAAAGTTATCAATGGCATCTTGGATTTCTTTCGCTTTGGTTTGATCGTCAGCAGCAATCGCTTTATCTAACTCACTAAATAATAGCCCTAATTCACGCGCATCGGCTTGGCGCAAGAAGGTATATAACTCTTCAACAAGTGATGCTACCGCAGTTTTTTCATGCATAGATTGATCTGGCAATGGACCAAACTCACTACGAAGCGCTGCAACCATCCACCCTGAAAGGTAAAGATATCTACGCTTGGTAGTACCAAAGTGCTTCTTAATAGAAATCAATTTTTGCTGACCGACAAAACCATGCCAACAACCAAGAGATTGCGTGTACTTAGTATTATCAGCATCAAATGCTTCCATGTCAGCACGCATAATATCTGCTGTATATTGAGCGATATCTAAACCCGATTTGAATTGATTTTGCACTCGCATACGCGCAACAGACTCAGGATTAATCGCGTCCCAAGAGCTACCCGCTTTTTCTTTAATGGCTTTAACTGCTTCAATTGCACTTTGATAGTTAGACATATCTTTCTCCAAACATATAGTTATAGATTTAAGTTTTAATATTGGCTGACTTGCTCATTTACTTATTCAATATCGCTGTATCTGTTGAAGTTTTAAAAGTAAGCTTTCATACCGGACAACAAAATCATAATCCAGCCGACAAACATTTTTAAAATATATAATTACTATTGCCACCATTCACAAACTAAATATCACAATTCACAATCTTGTTAGCTAAGCAATACTTTGCCTGCAGAGCAATAAAGACAAAGTGGCGAAGTGACTAAAACACTTTATCTGTTATTGTTTTTTAAAAAGGCATTGCACTTAGGTAGAAATTCGCTTATATCTATTTCGATTATATTTTTTATATAGGCCATTAACGTTATGAATATTTCTAAAATAGATCTAAATCTACTCATTTACCTTGATGTGCTATTACGTGAAAAAAATGTCACCCGAGCCGCCAGCCAATTGAACATTACCCAGCCAGCAATGAGCAATGGTTTAAAAAGGCTACGTACGCTATTTAATGATCCTATTTTAGTGCGCACATCAGATGGTATGGTGCCGACAGAGCGTGCTCGAGCCTTAGCCCCCAGTATCAGAAAAATACTGCTTGAGTTAGAAGAAGCGCTACAAGGGGAAGAAGAATTTAATGAGCTAAACAGCCAACGAGTATTTCGCATTATGGCCAGTGATTATGCGGCCTCAACCTTGATCCCAACCCTGCTAAAACTACTCAATAAAGTCGCACCAAACATCACCATTGATATCATGACCCCAAGTGATGTTACCTTTCATGATGTTGAAGCAGGCAAAATTGATATGGCCATTAACCGCTTTGATGAGCTGCCACAATCATTTCATCAAAAAGCTATTTGGCGTGACTCCTTTTCCTGTTTACTGAGCGCCGATAATCCTGTGGTAAGTAAGTTTAATCTGAACTCATATTTGGCAAGCAAGCATGTTTGGGTTTCAAAAACCGGTTTTGGTGTCGGTGTTGGTATGGATCCGAAAGATGTACAAAAACTCGGTTGGGTAGATGAAGCCCTAGCAAGGTTAGGCAAAAAACGAGACATTAAAGTGTTTACGCGTAACTATCATGTTGCCATGCAACTTGCCCTTGAAGACAGCCTGATCGCGACATTACCGACAAGAGCCGCTGAGCTGCACAAAAATGATACCAACTTCACCATTGTCAAGCCACCGTTTGATATACCTGACATTGAGCTTAAAATGATTTGGAGTCCACTTTTACATCATGATGCAAGTCATATCTGGTTTAGGCAGCTGGTCATAGCAGCGGCCAAGAAAAGCCAAGAAAATCAACAAAGCTAAGGTATTACCATGAAAAATGCCCTATACACGCTTGTGATTATTATCATGTGTTTAGGGGTGGGCAAACTCATAAACCACTATATTGCCCTGCTGCCCGCTAGCTTATATGGCATGTTAATATACTGTCTATTATTGCAATTACGCCTTGTTAACTATGATACCGTCAGCAAGGCCAATCTTTGGTTAATCAAACATATGGGGGTATTTTTTGTCCCCGCAGGTGTTGGTATAGTGAATCACCTAGGCCTTATTCAGCAACATGGTCTTGCCATCATTGCCATTATCTTTATATCGACCTTTATTCTGCTTACCCTAGTTGGCGTACTGGCAGAAAAGCTACTAACAAGCACGAAAGAGCCAACTGCGCATGACTGAAGCTAACTTACTTATCTATGCGCTAATTTTTTGCATTATCACCATAGCTTTTTACGCTATATCCTCTCGGTTACAGCAAAGTTATCAATTAATTTGGCTTAACCCTATGCTAGTGACTATTTTGCTTATTGTGCCAATACTATTGCTCACTAACATTAGCTATGCTCAATATTATCAAGCCACTGAAGCTCTTTCCTTATTAACAGAACCCGCCATTGTTGCCCTTGGCTTCCCCCTTTATCAGCAGCTTAAACAGATAAAATACCAATGGCGACAGATTATTGCCTTGCTAGCACTGGGCGTCGTCATTGTACTTGCTGTGAGCTTTGCTTTGACCATGTTATGGATCCAGCAAGAAAAGCTCGCAATCGCCTTATCATTAAAGTCGGTAACAACCCCTATTGGCATTGCCCTAACCAAACAGTTTTCAGCCGACAGTTCAATTACCGCCTTTGCCATAATTATCGCTGGCCTTGCGGGTGGCCTACTTGGACAAAACTGGTTAAAACGCTTCGGCGTTCACTCCGCACAAGCTCAAGGTTTGGCGATTGGTGCAGCCAGTCATGTTATAGGCACAGCCGTGTTAGCCAAAGTAAGCCCTCAACATACCGCATATAGCTCAGTTGCTTTGATTTTTTCAGCATTGCTCACGGCTTTAGTAACACCGCTGCTGCTACCAATATTAATCGATTTTTATCAATAACCACCACCAAAGCACACATAGATTCACAGTATGAATAGCAGTTATCACCAACAACAATACAGTGAATACCAATTAAAACAATCAACTCGCAAGACAATATAAAACCATAAAAATCAACACACTAACAAAACACAAACAGAATAAAATCTAGATCACCTTCAATGCATAGCCATCAATGTCGCTATAAGTAGTATTGCCAGCAGTGATTATTCCCCCTAGGATTATCACTAAAATTTATTTTTGTAGTACAAGAGTGAAAGCTTTCATATCGCTTTCAAGACAAACTAGGCCTAAGGTGAGAAATTATGAACGAGAGAATTTCAGTAGAAAACTTGCAAGTTAGCCACTGCTTATACCAATTTATCGAGCAAGAAGCCTTAGCCAATTTATCGATTACCTCAGAGCAGTTTTGGCAGTCATTTTCCAAGATAATTCACGAGTTAAGTGATGAAAATAAAGCATTGCTAGCACATCGAGAGTCATTACAACAGCAAATTGATACTTGGCATTTGCAAAATCAGGGCGATAATTTTGACTTTGCAAAGTACAAGGCTTTTTTACAAGAAATAAACTATCTTGTTGATGAAGTAGCAGACTTTACCATTAATACTGAACACGTTGATGCGGAACTAGCCAGTATTGCAGGTCCTCAGCTGGTTGTGCCTATTATGAATGCTCGCTTTGCACTTAATGCTGTTAATGCACGCTGGGGTAGCTTATACGATGCTTTATATGGCACAGATGCTATCAGCGATGAGGGTGGTGCTGAAAAGTCAGGTCAATACAACCCGGTGCGCGGCGCTAAAGTCATTGCCTTTGCCAAACAATTTTTAGATGAAAGCATTCCACTTATTTCAGGTAGCCACAAAGACGTAACCGCGTATCATCTTAATGGCCAAGAGCTAGTAGTAAGCTTATCTAATGGCGAACAATCTAAGCTAAAAGAAGCCAGTGCCTTGGTTGGCTTTAACGGCAGTATCAGTGCGCCTAAGTCTATGGTGTTTAAACATAATGGCCTGCATTTAGAGCTAGTGTTTGACAGCTCAAGTGCAATTGGTCAAGCCGACCCTGCCGGATTAAGTGATATTTATTTAGAGTCAGCCTTAACAACCATTATGGACTGTGAAGACTCAGTTGCCGCAGTTGACGGTGAAGATAAAGTGATCGCTTATCGCAACTGGTTAGGCTTAATGCAAGGTAACTTAACCGCCAAATTAAATAAAAATGGTCAGCAAATTATCCGCGCTATGAATCAAGACAGAGAATATCAATCGCTTAGTGGTGAGTCTGTAACCCTAAAAGGCAGAAGCCTAATGTTTGTACGTAATGTTGGTCATTTAATGACAAACAACGCCATTTTAGATGCCAATAACAATGAAGTACCTGAAGGTATTATGGATGCCATGATCACATCCCTGATTGCCCTGCATGATATTGAAAATCAAGGTGATAAAACTAATTCCACGCAAGGATCTATTTATATCGTAAAACCTAAAATGCACGGCCCTGATGAAGTCGCCTTCGCAAACAAGCTGTTTTCTCGTGTAGAGCAAGCATTATCACTTTCGCCAAACACCATAAAAATGGGCATTATGGATGAAGAAAGACGCACCAGCGTTAACTTAAAAAACTGTATCCATGCCGCAAAAGATCGTGTTGTCTTTATTAATACTGGCTTTTTAGATAGAACTGGAGATGAAATTCATACCTCTATGTTAGCGGGGCCAATGGAGCGCAAAGCAGAAATTAAAAATACACCATGGATTTCAGCGTATGAAGATAATAATGTTGATCAAGGCTTGGCCTGTGGCTTTAGTCAAAAAGCGCAAATAGGTAAAGGTATGTGGCCTATTCCAGATCAAATGGCCAATATGATTAGCACTAAAATTGGTCATGTTAAAGCGGGTGCCAATACCGCATGGGTACCATCGCCCACCGCTGCAACATTACATGCCTTACATTATCACCAAGTAGACGTGTTTTCTTTGCAACAACAATTAAAAACTCGTGCAAAAGCTAGCTTAGATGACATACTGACTATTCCGTTAGCACAAAACACTAACTGGTCTGAAGCGGAAATAACCGAAGAGTTAGACAACAATGTCCAAGGTATATTGGGCTATGTTGTTCGCTGGATAGATCAAGGGGTTGGTTGTTCCAAAGTACCAGATATTAACAACGTAGGTTTAATGGAAGACAGAGCAACATTGCGTATTTCCAGCCAACATATCGCCAACTGGCTATATCATGGTATTTGTAGCAAAGCACAAGTTGAGCAAAGCTTAGCTAAAATGGCGGTAATTGTTGATAAGCAAAATAAAAATGATACCAATTACCAAGCGATGAGTGAAAATTTAGCAGAAAGTATCGCTTTTCAAGCGGCAAGTGCATTAATCTTTGCAGGCACTAAACAACCGAGTGGTTACACCGAGCCATTGTTGCACCAGTATCGATTGGCAAAAAAAGCACAACAATAAGCAGACAACCAATCAATAACAAATAAGATCAAATAGTTAGCATTTTATGTTAATTATTTGATCTTACATTTTGGAACTTTTTGAAATAATTTCACTCTTATCACGTTCATATTATATTAAGCCGAGTTGGTGATTAAATTAACAGCTCATCTCAAAAATAATGCAGCTTATCCCATCAGCATGGCTTAACCGGTAATTAAAATCTATAGTATCAAATGTAAAATAACTGTAACGATTTTTACCAAATGACATCGAAACTGACATCGATGCAAACACATAAATAGTTACAATTTTGTGCACTACGGCAGCTAAAGGAGATAAGCAATGAAATCAATAAAAGTATTTTTAGTCACTTGTATCGCAACATTTACTTTATGCGCTATCTTTATGCCTGTTTCTGCCAAACCTATGATGGAAACACCGCAAAATATCCAATTAGTCGGCGAGCTAAAACTAACTAGCCTTAGTGAGTTACAAAATGACTTACCAAGCACCATTATTCTAGGCTCAGCCATTCAATTACAAGACGATTTTAACGCTCAACCCGTCGTCATAAATGAGCACAAAAGTTTCTTTGAAGCCGCGCTATTATTTAACGACAAACTGCACCAGTTTTTAGCTTGGTTTAACTCTGAAGAAGTAGATGCCAATACAAACACAGAGCAAAATCCACTTGCACAAAAAATTGCCAAGAAAACCTGTAAGTCAAAACGCAGCTAATCAGCCACTTTTTATATGGATATTTGTTAAGGGTCTGTTGTTCTTTCGAGATTAAATTTTGTTCAAATTAAAAGCGATTTAGTCGCGGCGCAACGATTGAAGTATGGTTATTCCATATAAATGAGTTGCAACAAAGAATAAATCGCTTTTAAATGAACCCGTAGGGCAACGTTTGTTCGACATTTCTACCGCGTTATCACCTTTTTATGGGGATTAACCACACTACAAAGGCTCTGCCTTGTATAAATACCAAACAAACTGTTGCAAAAACAACCCTGAAAGATCAATAGACCCTAATGTAAATATGTCATATTTTTCTATGCACTAGGTGCACTCCTATTTCAATTAAGGTAATCTAATGAGCTAGCATTTTTGCGCTTGCTCAGGTTATGTCTTTAATGAAATATACAAAAAAAATAATTATTGGCTTGTTACTTATTAGCTCATTAGTAATAGCCACCGCTGCTACCTGGTTTTACAGTCGCGTTGATAGCGCCCTTCCCCTTTTAAATACAACTCGCACTGTCTATGGTCTATCAGATACCGCCATTATAGAGCGAGATGAGCTTGGCATTGCCACAATTAAAGCGCAAAACCGTATCGATATTGCTATAGCCACTGGTTTTGTTCATGCTCAAGAGCGCTTTTTTCAAATGGATTTATTGCGCAGAAACTCAGCAGGTGAACTATCAAGCTTATTTGGCGAACAAGCGGTTAATTATGATAAATCTATTCGCAGGCACCGCTTTAGAGATAAAGCGCGCGCTATTGTCGCGCAACTGCCACTGGCACAAGCAGAGCTACTTAAAGCCTACACACGCGGCGTTAATCAAGGACTAAAGTTTTTACGCGGCGTTCCTTTTGAATACTTACTGTTGCAGCAAGAGCCTGTTAATTGGAGTGAAGAAGACTCAATGTTAGCTATTTTTAGTATGTACATTGATTTGCAATATCATGATGGAAAACGCGAGCGCACTTTAGGACTCATGAAAGCCGTATTATCGGGGGATGTTTATGCCTTCTTAAACCCTAAAGGCAGCTTATGGGATGCCGCTATTGATGGTAGTCAGTATCAAGCCTCGCCTATGCCAAGCTCTCCTTGGCCTGCCGCATCAGCCAAAGTAGCTAACAACACATCAACCATGGCACAAAATAGATATCAAGTCAGTGAATTTCCCGGCTCAAATAACTGGGCGGTTAGTGGCAAATTAACACAAACAGGTAGTGCGATTGTTGCCAATGATATGCACTTAGGTATTCGCGTACCTAATACTTGGTATCGCGCTTCATTTGAATACCCTATCGATACTAAGACCATTAAAGTAACAGGTGCAACCTTACCCGGCACACCAACTATGGTAGTTGGCAGTAATGGCAATATTGCTTGGGGCTTTACCAACAGTTACGGTGATTACAGCGATATAATACAGCTTGAGCTCAGTAATGATGGCAAGCGCTATAAAACCCCGAATGGTTATAAAGCCTTTAGTTATGAAAAAGAAATTATTGCTGTAAAAGATCAACAAGCTGTTGAAATTGACGTACAAGAAACTATTTGGGGTCCTGTAATAGGTGAAGATCATCAGGGCAATTTACTTGCTTATCGCTGGGTTGCCCATGATAAAGAAGCCGTTAACTTAACTGGGGTTGAACTTGAGCTTGCCCAAACCGTAACACAAGCCTTTGACGTTGCCGCACGTTCGGGTATTCCTGCGCAAAATATGATGGTAGGTGACAAAGCTGGCAACATAGGTTGGACCATCATGGGGCCACTACCTAAAAAAGTAGGTGAAGTAGGCGATACCCCAAGTAATTGGGCAAATGGTGATAATGCTTGGCAAGGTTACTTAAGCCCAGAGGAATATCCGCGCGTTATCAACCCTAGCCACAACAGACTGTGGACAGCAAACTCACGCGTTGTCGGTGGTGATATGCTGACTAAAATAGGCAATGGTGGCTATGCTCTTGGTGCCCGCTCAAAACAAATTCGCGATAACCTAATGGCATTAGAAAGCGTAAATGAGCAAGCATTACTTGATATCGGCTTAGACGATAGAGGGCTATTTCTAAGTCGCTGGCAACAGTTTTTGCTTGATGAAGTCTTAACAGAACAGGCCATAGCAAATAAACCACTATTTATAGAAGCGAAAGAGATTTTAACTAAGGAAACCACTTTAGCAGCGACAACCGACTCAGTGGCTTATCGCTTAGTTAGAAACTTTCGTTTAAATGTTCGTGATAGCGTTTTTTCACAGCTTAATGACACCCTAACAAACCTTGATGACAGCTTTAACTTTCGCAGTATTCGTCATCAAATTGAAACGCCACTTTGGCAACTGGTCAGTCAGCAACCAACAAACTTTTTAATGCGCCCAGAAGCTAGCTGGCAAGCATTATTTGAAAAGGCATTAACGCAAACAATCGCAGATATGTTGATATCTCCTGATGAGGAAAAACAAAGCTTAGCCCAAGCCACTTGGGGTCAACTAAATACCACCAAAATTCAGCATCCGCTTAGTAGAGCTGTACCAATTTTAGGTTACTGGTTAGATATGCCCTCATCTGCACTTTCTGGCGATACTTATATGCCAAAAGTACAAGGTAAATCCTTTGGCGCTTCTGAGCGCATGGTCGTCTCCCCAGGGTTTGAAGAACACGGTATTTTCCATATGCCAACTAGTCAGGCCGGACATCCATGGAGCCCATACTATGGCAAAGGTCATCAAGATTGGGAGCAAGGCAAACCATCAGCATTCTTGCCTGGTAAAACGCGCTACACGCTAACATTAAATAACTACTAACAGGATAGATCATGACCACGCTAATTGTATGTTTATTTATTGCCGCTTTACTGCCCTACTTAGCAAAAGTACCTGTTGCCTACGCTATGCAAAAAGCTGGCGGCTATGACAACAATCACCCTAGAGCACAACAAAATGCTCTGACAGGTTTTGGCGCGCGTGCCCTTGCTGCCCATCAAAACGCCTTTGAGTCACTGATAATATTCGCGCCAGCAATACTTTTAGCCATTACGACCAACACCACAGGTGATACCATAGTTAATCTGGCGATTGTTCACGTTATCGCGCGCATTCTCTTTAATGTGCTGTATTTATATAACATCAGCACATTACGCTCTTTAGTGTGGAGTGTGGCAACCATCGCAAGTTTTAGCATCATCTATCTTTGCATTTAGCCAACCAGTTGCGCACTTGGTCATAGCAATAGCAAAATCATTCTAAAGAAGTAGTTGACACAATTTACGTAAGCTAGCTAGAGTAACCACTCGAAAAAGTAGTTAGCCTATGCCTGTGTATTAGCAGCCTTGATAAAAGAGAATAAAGCAGTGAGCGAAAAATTAGATTTAAACGTTATCCGTCAGCAAATAACCGAACTTGACCAAGAGTTGTTAGTACTTTTTGCCAAGCGTCGTGCGCTCACCCTTAATGTTGCTAAAAGCAAGGTTCAACAAGTACGCCCTATTCGCGACAAACAACGTGAACAAGAATTACTGATCAGCCTAATAAAGCGCGGCAAAGACTTAGGCTTAGACGCGCATTATGTTACCAGTATTTTCCAAAGCATTATTGAAGATTCAGTACTAAATCAGCAAGCTTACCTACAAAGCCTTGCCAACCCTGATATTCAAGTACCAACCGTTAGTGTTGCCTTTTTAGGTGACAAAGGCTCTTACAGTTATTTAGCTAGCCACAGATATTTCTCACGCCGCGCAGAAAAAATAGTTGAACACGGCTGTCAAAGCTTTGCCGATATTTTACAGCAAGTAGAATCAGGGCAAGTTGATTACGGTATGCTACCAATTGAAAACACCAGCTCAGGTAGTATTAATGAAGTATATGATTTACTTCAGCACACTAACCTATCAATTGTGGGTGAAATTACTCAACCTATTGAACATTGCCTACTTACCGCAGTTAATACCAGCTTAGATAAGATTAAAACCATTTACGCACACGGCCAACCAATTGCCCAATGTAGTAACTTTTTAGATAAACAACGCGACATTCGTATTGAGTACTGTGATAGTACTGCTGATGCGATGGCGCAAGTTGCTGAATTGCAAAGTGACAGCATCGCCGTTGTTGGCAGTGAAGAAGGCGGTCATTTGTATCAACTTCATGCGCTAGAGCAATCTATCGCAAACCAAAACGAAAACCACTCACGTTTTATTCTCGTTGCCAGAAAAGCCGTGGATGTTGCTGAGCAAATCCCAGCAAAAACCGCGTTAATTTTATCTACAGGTCAAAAAGCGGGTGCTTTAGTGGAGTGCTTGTTAGTGCTAAAAGAAAAAGGCATCAACATGTGTAAGCTTGAGTCACGCCCTATTCAAGGCCGCCCATGGGAAGAAATGTTCTACATTGATGTTGAAGCCAATTTGAAAAACTTCGCCCTACAAGAGGCAATCTCAGTAATGGCTGAGCACACTAATTTTATTAAAGTGTTAGGCTGTTATCCAATTGAACATATCAGCCCAACGAATGTGCCAAGTAGCGAAATTTAATGTTAAGAAAGCCGATAATAGCTATCGGCTGTTTATTTTTTCTCCGCCAATAGCTCATCAGCACAGCACTCATGCTGTAGAAAATTAATAACACTCAGCAGCTTTTCATATTCCACCACACAAAACAAAGTTCTGCTCTCTCTTCGCTGCTTAACTAAGCCAGCAGATACCAAACTGGAAATATGATGAGATAACGTTGAGCCAGGAATACCTAACTCTTCTTGAATAACTCCCACTGGCAAACCAGCATAACCTGATTTAACTAAACGCATAAACACGGCTAATCGTGTTGGATGGCCTAATTCTTTTAACGCTTTGGCGATAACATCTAATTCCATAGTAACTCTCGTATTTAGGTTTATACTTCGATAGTACTAGAAATAACTTGAAAAATAAAACTCATCATTGTTATTTTAATGCTTGCTGCTGCCCTACAACATCAAAAGTAATACCGTTAACATCACGAGAAATTAAGGTACTAGTTAATAGCCCAGCCATAGCGCTACGACTGAGTAACACAGATAAACATGATAAATGTACTCACTTATTCATAGTAGCACTCATGCAAATCTCTCATTTGATGATATTTTGATGGTACACTCTTGCCCTGTTACTTATCATAATAAAATGTAATGACACATTAGCGTGTAACAAGGAATACAATGCCTTATTTAGCTCTATTATTTATAGCGTTAGCCAGCTATACAGACATCGCACATGCTGCTGAACAAGAAAAAGTCTTTGCTGAGCAGACTTGGGGCGTGGGCGCTCTGTTTCGAAATGCCGAAATCCCTTTTGACACTGAAGCTGACAACGTTTCAAGCTTTGTCCCTATGATGTTCTATCAGGGAGAAACCTTTTTTATGCGCGGCATTGAAGGTGGCGCTCATTTATATAAAAACCAAGACTGGCAAGTTAACGCCATGGGCAGAATGCGTTTTTTTGATATTCCTGCTGAATATCAAAATGCCGTTCAAGGCGACACGGTAGACTTAGGCCTACAAGCAAGGCGACACTTCTCAGAAAATAGCTTTTTAGATATTGAGCTGTTTTCAGATCTTAAAGGCAACCCATACGCGAACCTTACTAAGCACTGGTATTTTCAACATAATAGTTGGGAATTTATGCCGCAAATATCAGCAAGGTATAAAAGTGCTTCATTTAACAGCCGCTATTTCGCTTTAGAAGATCTTACCAATGAAAAAATTGGCGCAGGTGTAGAATTTAATGCCAAAGTGGAAACTCGCTTTCATCTTGCCAGTAACTTCTACCTTTTAGGCTCGGTCGGGGCTACCGCCCTTGATAATAATGCTTATAAAGCAAATGCAGTTGAGCAGCGCTGGCAAAGTGAAGTGTATTTAGGCTTTGCTGTCTTTAACGACATTAGTAAACCTAAAAAAACACAATTAAGCAATCATGGCTATTTACGTGTTGCCCACGGTTGGGCGACGCCGTCCAATTTAGGTGAAATTTTACGTGGCAACACAGTTAAAGATGAATATAACAATCAGTTAACGTCTATTTTTTATGGTCTGCCCTTAACTGATGAGCTGTTCTCACTGCCATTAGATATTTATCTAACCCCCGGATTTATTTGGCATTGGAACTCTGAAGTGCAAAGTTCGGAGCAAGAATATGTCCTAGGTATTAAAGCCTATTACACTATACATTGGCCACTGCGTTGGCGCTTAGGTGTCGCTGAAGGTTTATCTTATGTATCTGATGTCACTTACATTGAGCGCTCAGAAATGGAAGAAAAAGGCTATCGCCCCAGTGAACTAATGAACTATTTAGATTTTAGTTTAGATATTAACTTAGGTGATTTATTCAGAGTAAACGCACTTAAAGATACCTGGTTAGGCTATAGCATTCACCATAGATCGGCTATATTCGAGTCAGCCTCACAATTTGGCCGAATTAAAGGCGGTAGTAACTACAATAGCGTTTACATTCAATTTGACTTTTAACGCACAATAAAAAGGCGAAATAGTTAAATTAACTATTTCGCCTTAATCTTAATTATCAGTCTGATCTTATCAAAAGCTAGCTATTTCATCGCAGCCTCATGCTGCTCTTGTTTTGTGATTTCATTGGCTATTGCCTGCGGTGAGCCAGTATTTCGGCATAACCAATAATATGCACCCGGCACAATAAACAAGGTAAAAATACTTGCCAAAGACACACCAGCAAAAATCACTACACCAATCACCATACGGCTTTCAGCGCCAGGGCCAGAAGCCAGTACTAATGGAATAGCACTAGTAACGGTAGTAAAAGTTGTCATGACAATAGGACGTAAGCGCTGCTGAGAAGCTTGAATCAAGGCTTGTTCAAACGCGACACCTTTATCACGTAACTGATTGGCAAACTCAACAATTAAAATACCATTTTTAGCCGCGAGTCCAATCAGCATGACAATACCTATCTGACTGTAAATATTTAAACTCATGCCCATAAGTTCTAAACCAGCCAAGGCTCCCACTAAAGCTAAAGGTACTGTCAGTAAGATAACAAACGGATGAATAAAGCTCTCAAACTGCGCCGATAACACTAAATAAGTAATTAATAGTGCGAGTAAAAACACCATCAACATAGAGTTTCCAGAGTCTTTTAACAGCAAAGACTGCCCTTTATAATCAATTTGCACTTCTTCAGGTAAATTCGCGGCAACCACATCATTAAGAAAATCCAAGGCATCGCCTAATGCATAACCATCAGCCAGGTTGGCGGTAATGGTAACACTGCGCAAACGGTTGTAGCGGTTTAATCGAGATGAAGTGGCATTTTCACTGACGGTTAATAAATTTGCTAATGGAATAAGCTCATTGCTGGTGCGAGAACGCACATAAACATTATCGATATCTGCTGGGCTTGAATACTGAGTTTCATCCCCTTCAACCACAACATCATATTCTTCGCCGCGATCTACAAAGGTTGTTACTCTGCGCTGCCCTAACATGGTTTCTAAAGTTTTAGCTATATCGCCAACAGGTACACCTAAATCGTACGCTCTATCTCTATCTATTTGCACCATTAACTGCGGATAGGTTTCTTTATAATCACTATTTATCGCGGATAAATTAGGATTTTTTTGCGCTTCTTTAATAACAATATCGCGCCATCTTGCCAGTTCACTATAGGTGTTACCTTGCAGTACAAATGACACTGGCGCATTGCTGCCACCACCGCCACCAATGCCGCGGCGCATTAAAGCAAACGCCCTAACATCGGTAATACTTTGCATTTCTGCATTAATCTTATTAATAAACTCAAAAGTGCCAATATTGCGCTCGCCCCAATCTGGCATACCGATAATGGCAATGCCACCTGTGCCGCCAAAACCAGGTACGCGAACAATGACTCTATCTAAATCACCACGGGCTTGATAAGCAAGTAGCTTTTCTTCAATCTGCTGCATATTTTTAACATTATTTTCATAGCTAGCCCCTTCTGCGCCTTGCATGATCAAAAACATATTGCCGCGATCTTCTTTAGGCGTGTACTCCGTTGGTAACTGTTTAAAGAGCATTTGCACCGCAAATAAGGCGACCGCCAGAATAAGTACAATCAGCACAGGTTGATGAATACTTTGCGAAAGCGCTCTGCCGTACGCTGCTTCTATACGAGCAAAACCTTTATCTAGCACTTGACCAAATGAAGAACTACGCTCTCTATGTTTTAACATTTTTGAGCACATCATAGGGGTAAGTGATAACGCAGTAAGACTTGAAAACACAACAGCAGCGGCAATGGCAATAGCAAATTCAGTAAACAATCGGCCAACATTACCTGACAAGAATACTAACGGCACAAACACCGCAACCAAAACTAAGGTAGTGGCAATAACCGCAAAGGCAACTTCTCGGCCGCCATGATACGCCGCTAATAGTGGTGTTTGCCCTTGCTCAATTCTTCGATAAATATTCTCTAATACCACAATGGCATCATCAACCACTAAACCTATCGCCAGTACTAAAGCCAGTAAGGTTAATAAGTTAATAGAAAAACCAAACCAAGACAGCGCCATCATAGAGCCAATGAGTGCTACTGGTACTGTAATTGCTGGAATAAGGGTTGCTCTAACATTCCCCAAGAATAAGAAAATCACCAAAATAACCATCAACATGGCAATAATAAGCGTGTTATAGACCTCATCAATTGAACCTTGAATAAATACAGATGAGTCATAACTATTGGTAATTGTTGTACCCATAGGTAAGGCGTCTCGAATGGCTAACATTTCTTTTCGAGCCAACTTAACCACCTCTAAAGTGTTTGCTTTCGATTGTTTGATAACGCCAAGTCCCACCATGTTCTTGCCATTACCGCGGAACATGTTTTCATCATCTTGTGCGCCAACAAACACCTGAGCAACATCACTTAAGCGCACCAAAGCATTGTTATCAGAGCGAGAAATTACCATATTGGCAAAGTCTTGTTCGGTTAAGTAACTACGTTCAACCCGAATAGAAAAATCCCTATCTATCGATTCAATACGACCAGCAGGTAATTCAATGTTTTCCTCACGCAACGTTGACTCAATATCATCAACGGTAATATTACGTGCCGCCATGGCGCTGCGGTTTAACAGAATTTTCATCGCATAGGTACGGCCACCACCGACTCGCACCCGAGCAACACCATCAACCACGGCAAACCTATCAACAATATAGCGATTAGCATAGTCAGTTAACTCTAAGGTGGTCATGGTTTCACTTTGCAGCACAAACCACACAATAACATTCTCATCATCATTGGCTTTAAATACTTGTGGCGGATCTGCCTGCTCAGGCAAGCTTCTTAAAGCACGAGAAATTCTATCCCTAACATCATTGGTAGCGGCATCAATATCGCGGTTTAAGTCAAATTCAATGGTGATATTTGAACGACCAACGCGACTATTTGAGTTAATCGTTTTAACCCCTTCAACACCGCTAATTCTATCTTCAAGTACTTGCGTTATTTTGGTTTCAACAATGGCCGCTGAAGCGCCCGGATAAGCAGTAGTAATACTGACAATGGGCGGATCAATATCAGGATATTCACGCAGGGGTAACATTAAAAAGGCGACAATACCAAAGGTAATAATTAATAAATTAATTACCGTAGCAAATACTGGTCTTTTAACGGAAAGGTCTGACAAAATCACTAGGCTTTGCCTCCATCTTTCTTAGCTAAGTCGCTTTGTTTATCCTCAACTAGCTTACCATCATGAGCAATTACTTTAACATGAGCACCATCACGTAGTTTAAGCGCCCCTTCTTGTACTATTTGCTCACCCGCCTGCACACCCGATATTATTTCTACAATACCTGGGTGGCGACGACCAATTTCTACCTCTTTTCGATAAGCAACATCATCTTGCACGACAAAAACGTAGTGTTTATCTTCAATCGGAATGATAGTGCTTTCTGGCAACTGCAAAAGCTTATCTACTTTAAGAACTACTTGAATATTCAGCATCATACCAGGCCTTAATTTAAGCGCCTTATTGGGTAATTTAGCCCTAACTTTTAAGCTTCTAGTTCGTGCATCAATTCGGCTATCAATCGACGTAATTTGCCCTTCAAATTTTACCTTTTGATAAGCGCTGTTAACCGCTGAAATTTTTTGACCAACATGCACTGTAGTGAGCAATCTTTCCGGTAAGTTAAAGTCAACTTTAATGGTTGATAAATCATCCAAGCTGGTGATAACACTGCCAGCATCAATATAAGCACCTCGGCTGATTTCTCGGAATCCTAGCACACCAGAAAACGGCGCTTTAATGGTTAAATCATCAAGCTTGGTACGAGCGCTTAATAACTGAGCGCTAATCGCTTTGGTTTTCGCTTCTTGTTGATCAACGATAGATCTTGACGTTGCCTTAGTATTAAGTAACTCAGATAAACGATTTAACTGCGCCACAGACTCAGACAAATTAGCTTCTAATTCTTTAACTTTAGCTAGCTCTTCTTGGTTATTTAGCCGCACCAGCACATCGCCACGAGCAACGGTTTGACCATCATTAAAATAAACCTCATCAACCAAATCTGAATATTTACTGGTGATAAGCACTTGCTCATTTGCTCTAGCAGTACCTACGGCTTCAACACTTTCAACAAAATCATCATAAGCAACACTCGCTGTTTTTACTGCGACTATTCGCTGATATTTTTTCTTTTCCTTTACTGTTTCCGGCCACTGCATATAAGCAACTAAGGCAATAAGAATGGTTAAAATGATAAGCAAAGGTAAACGACCAGTTACGGGATTATTGTTAGCCATATATATCTCTAAAGAAAAATGAAAATTTGGACAAATAAACTATAACTTATCTTCACTAAGATAGCATTTACCCTATCCACAACTTAGCTTAAAATATAAGGCATTGACCGCAAAAGAGAACTTCACCTTGAATAAACTTGCCATACTTGCCTTTTCTCTGTTACTTTTTTTTAGTGCAATGTCATGGTTTCTTGCCAGTGGCTCCCTTAATGACTATTTAAAAAGCCAAGCAAGCTTACAAGGGCAATATTACAGTGGCCAAAAAACCAACCTAGAAAGCGCAAATTTTGATGCCAATACTGGCATCGCCACATTCAAGCAAATCAGCTTAACGAACCTTGAAAACTATCAAGATAAATACGCGTTAAAAATAAACCAAGCTAAAGCGCAATTATTACCACAAACACAAGCGAACCTCCTTACCATAGAGAAAATAACCTTAGATAAAGTAGAAGTATTTATCGAACAGCAAAACGATAAGAATAACCTTAGCCAATTACATGAGAGAATAACTGAGCAACTAGTCAGTGACTTTCCAAAATACTACCCAGCGCTAAGCGCCAAACAATTTGCCTTAGCTCATCCAGAGCTCAATGCTCAACTTGTAACAAAGCCAGAGCAAACCAATAACAGACAAGAAACAGCGGCGGCAATCGAAGCAAGAAAGGCAAAGCACAATGCGCCCAAACGCGGCAAAAAAACCAATGATATTCAAATTAACAACATAGTTATTAATGAGTTAGTAATAAATAGCTTAATTGATAACAAGCATAAACAAACTCATTTAGCCAATATTACCCTGACTGAATTAGCCAATAAAAAGCCATTAGATAGCACACAATTAGGCGGCGAAATACTCAGGTTAATCCTTCAAGAAACTATAACCCCCCTTCATTAGGATCACTCACTTTCAAGTGAGAAAGTCTATTGTTTTCAATGTCAGCTTTCTTTACATTAATAGCGCTTTTTTTAAACAACACTTAGTAAGTGATTGATATTTAAGCAACGGTACACTTGATGCATTAGCCTTCCCAGCTAACAACAAATGCGGGACTTGCACATGATTACTTACTTAAAACTTGCTTTAATCTTTCTCTACCTCGTGCTCTTTTCCTTTCAATCAAAAGCCACCTTATTATCGTTTGATAATGAAGCAGACTTTAACCTTGCTATTGGTGGTATGAATATAACAACCATTGATTTTGAAGGGGTTACATCAGGAGACATAATCGCTGATGGAGATGCGATACAAGGCGTTACCTTTAACTATGACTTAGGCGGCATTCAACTTATGGTTGAGGACTTTGCTGGTACTACCTCGGGTACAAATTACTTAGGTACAGATGACGGCGGCCTATTTCTCGGTGGTGATGGCTTTGATATGAGCTTTAGCTCTGCACAAATGGCTATCGGTATGTATATTATTGGCGCTTATGATGAAATCTTTGCTGATGATATTACCCTTACTGTAGCTGGGGAGTCTGTTTCCTTATCAACCGGCTTCCCTATAGATGTCGGCGATGGCGAAGCTTTCTTTATCGGCTTAGTTGTAGATAACATTGCCAACGCCTTTACTAGCGTATCCCTTTCCAGCGCTAGTTTTGATCAATTATTCAATATCGACGACATAACCTTTGCTGCAACAAGGCAAGATCCCCCTAATGGTATACCAGAGCCAAGTAGTCTTGTACTTATGCTGCTGGCGCTAATGATGTTCACGTATAGAAAGAGAAAACAATTTAATCTGTAAATAACGAAAACAAACGCTTTGCCGCGTTAAATATAAAGCAGGATTATCGTGGCACAAAAGGAGACTGTCATGAAAAACACGTTAAAAACACTTTCATTATCAATTGGCTTAGCATCAAGCCTAGCGATTAGCAGCAACGCCATTGCCAATGAGCCATTTATTGGCGAAATTGCTTGGGTTCCCTATAATTTTGCACCTCGTGGCTGGGCACTCTGTGATGGCCAAATACTTCCAATCGCTTCAAATCAAGCTTTGTTTGCTTTACTCGGAACAACCTATGGCGGTGATGGCCGCACTACATTTGGCCTGCCAGAAGTAAGAGGCAGAACCATGATGCATGCTGGTCAAGGCCCTGGCTTAACACCTCGAAATTTAGGTGAAAAATTGGGCGAAGAAGAAGTCACCTTAAATGTCAACCAATTGCCTAGTCACACCCATAGCCAACGAGCCAGCAATGGTAGTCCAAATTCTACTAGCCCTGAAGGTAACGCTCTAGCTAGCCCTTCACGCAGTAAAATCTATGCTGACAATGCCAACGTTGCTATGGCAGGGAATTCCATAACAAATGCTGGTGGTAATCAAGCACATAATAACATGCAGCCCTACACTGTGCTTCATTGCATTATTGCATTGCAGGGTATATTCCCTTCTCGCAACTAAGGAGATTGACATGAAAACTTTATTGATATCAGTACTTTCAATCTTCGTTGCTTTAATCATAAGTAAACCCGTTCAGGCAACAACTGATGCATTGTCACCTATGCTTGGAGAAATGAAGTGGGTTGCCTTTAACTTTGCGCCGCGAGGCTGGGCAAAATGCGAAGGGCAACTATTAGCAGTAAGCCAGAATTCAGCGTTATTCTCACTCCTTGGTACTATCTATGGTGGCGATGGTAGAACAACTTTTGCCTTACCCGATATGCGTGGACGCATCATGGTACACGCGGGTAATGGTCCGGGGTTAACCCCGAGGCGACTAGGAGAAAAATCTGGTGAAGAAAGTCACACCTTAAGCACAGCTACAATGCCTAACCATTCACATACAGTTATGGCAACGAGCAACGCAGCAAACAGCACAGCACCTGATAGCGCCGTAGTTGCCAGCCAGCGAAGAAGCAAATATTTCACGACAAACACAAGTAATGTAAATATGGATAGCACCGCAATAAGTAACACTGGTGGTTCACAGCCCCATAACAATATGGCACCGACAAATACCTTAACTTGTATTATTGCCCTACAAGGGGTTTACCCATCAAGGAACTAAGATCCCCCCCTTAACCAACAATGCTAATTTCTAGCATTGTTGGTTAAACCACTGTAATCACAATACTGTACTAGACAATCACTCTGCCTAATAAGATAAATCATATTTCTTGATGTTTTTCAAAAGACTAACTATCTTTTATTAGGTCAAACTTTTACCATTTCACTAACGACTGAATTTTCGGCCGAGGACTTTTTATCATGACAATAGCCTGCTTTTCTGCTAGCTCAAAGCGACTAACACAATTTGCAACATTGGCAATTTCTACATTTTCATTATTACTGCTGCCCGCACAGGCACTCGAAATAGAACTAACACCTATGCTTGGCTACACTTTTAGTCCAGATCTTATCAGTGGTGATAGAACAAGTGATATTTCAGTAACCGATGAGGTCAATTTTTCCATGGCGATTGCTTGGCAAGAAGCGACCAGCAAACAGAGAAAAAGCCAAGGCCAAGGTCAGGTGTTAATCAACTACATCAATAGAGATTACACAGATACTAGCGGGGCAAAGCATGACTTTAGCACTTACTACGCTCATTTTAATGGCGTGACCTTTATGCAAAGCGGTAATCATACCACCACCATAGGCTTTGGCCTTGGAGGGGCATTTTTCGATACCGATAACGACAGTGCTATATACCCATCAGTCACCGCATCGGTTGGTACCCGCCATAATATATCAAACAATTTAACTTTTATTACTGAAGTGCGCATGTACGCTTCGCTGGTAAAAGATGACGATGAGTTATTTTGCCAAGCAGAAAATTGCAGCGCGTATTTTAATGATGCCATCTGGTTTGATAGTAATATTTCTATCGGGCTTGCTTATCGATTTTAAAATCACTATCTTAGCAAAGCTTTTCGATACTTTTTTGTTATGAAAAGCCAATTACTGTCGATACAGTTCAAAACAATAATAAGTTTTGCTTATTATCTTGTGACGTTTTGTAAGCAAAATAATTTAAGGTGGTGTGATAATTATGTCTTCAAGTCAAGAACAGCTCATTTCAGTTACCGATTTAAACGGCAATTTTACTTACGTTAACCAAGCCTATTGCCAAATCACAGGTTATGATGAATCAGAGCTGCTCAGCACAGACACCAGAAGACTCACCCACCAACAAATGCCCAAAGCCGTATTAGAAGAGCTATCAGCCACCTTAGCTAAAGGCTTTTCATGGCAAGGCATACTGCACATAAACAACCGTAACAACGAAAGTGTATGGCTTGATACTTTTATTACACCGCAATACAGCAAGGGAAAAGTTACAGGCTATCAAAATATTAGTAAACTCGCCTCCCCTAGCTTAGTAACTAATGCTGAACATATCTATCAAGCCCTCAATAAAGAAAATAACTGGGTCACTTTTGAATTCACTAAAAATCATAAATTTATCTTCTTAGTGGTACTGTCTTTGCTTTGCCAAGGCTTTATCTTTACTGAGTTTGGCTTTGCAGTTTCTGTTATTGCCGCATTAAGTGCGATTGCCCCTATTCTTGTTTTTTGGTCTGATATTATTCCTACGGCAATCCGCGCGCAAAAAATGCAAACCATGTTTGACTCTATCTCGCGTAAAATCTATTTCGGTAAAGGCACAGCCAGTGTTTTTGATTTCAACTTCTCTTTAATGAAAACCAAAATCAAAGCCATCATAGAGCGAACCCTTGATGCATCAAGCCCAATAAAAGCAGTCATGGCTAAAGTAACCCAAGGCTTAAGCACAACACGCTCAACCCTAGGTCAACAAAAAGAAGAGCTTGAGCAACTCAGCGTTGCCATGAACCAGATGCAGGCTTCTACTGAAGAGATTGCCCAAAATACCATTAACGCCGCAGGCGAATTAGAAGTCACTTTTGAGCAGTGTGAACAATCGCAGCAAGGCATTCACCAAACAACAAGTAAAATTAAGCAGTTAGCACAAGCGGTAGAGAATGCCTCTAGCTCTGCTGATACCTTAACCCAGTCTGCAAATAGCGTTGGTGAGTTAATGGAAGATATTCAGTCCATTGCTGACCAAACTAACTTATTAGCGCTAAATGCCGCCATTGAAGCTGCACGAGCGGGTGAACATGGTCGCGGCTTTGCCGTTGTAGCAGATGAGGTTCGTACCTTATCATCACGCACCCAAGAGTCTGCGGTAAAAATTCATCAACGACTAACGGCTATGTTATCTACCATTGAAGAGTGGGTTGAGTTAATGAATCAAAATAAAGATGAAGCCAACTACTGTGTCGAAAGTGCTGAAGCATCACACCAGAAAATCGATTTAGTGGTAGAAAAAGTACAAAATGTGAGCCATGCCGCCTCTTTAATCGCTACCGCCGCTGAGCAGCAATCAAGTGTTTCTAATGAAATTAACAGCCACCTAATCCAAATTGCCCACAGTACTGAAAATACTTGGCAAGAAACAGATAACGTGGCAGAACAGATGCAATTGCTTGAGCAAAGCGTTGATGAAATAGCCGACCTTGCCAGTACCTTTGTTCCCAAACGTACTTAAAACCTACAAACTTTAAATAACGATGAGGTAGATATGAACTGGAAAAATACCGAACACCATTACGGCAGCCTATCGATAAGGATGCACTGGCTTATGGCTGCCTTGATGGTCTTAGTCTTCGCATCAATCGAAGGACGCCAACTGTTTGAAAAAGGCACAGAGATGCGTGACCTTTTTAAAATGTGGCACTTTATGCTTGGCTTACTTGTTTTACTGTTAGTTTCGCTAAGGGTGTATTTAAAGTTCATACAAATATCACCAAAAATAACGCCACCACTAACGCCAACCCAAGCATTAGGCGCTAAAGTTGGTCACTTTTTATTGTATGTTTTTATGATAGCTATGCCCATTGCTGGTTGGTTAATTTTAAGCGGTGAAGGTAAAGTCATTCCCTTTTTTGGTTTAGAGTTACCCGCCTTAATAGATGTAAATAAGCCACTGGCCGAAGCTATCGAAGAGTTCCATGAAACCCTTGGTGAAATTGGCTACTACCTCATTGGCTTACATGCAATAGCAGCACTAATTCATCACTATATTCAAAAAGATGACACCTTAATAAGAATGCTACCGAAAAAATAGCCCACAAAAGCTAAGGCAATAGCTCTTCTGTGGTTTCAACAAACTCGGTTATTGTACCATCAACATGTAAATCACAAATATGACTTGGCGAGCCATCATCGTTTAATTCCAAATAACCTAAACCACTTTGATCAAATAAACGCTGATGGCCTTTGCCGGCAACTTTACGTGCTTTAACACGCATAGCACGGCGCTTAGTAAATAAGTTTAGTGGCGAGTAAGGCCCGTAAAGCAAGCGATTTAACCTATCTAAAATACCAATAGCTGGTTGTGGAAACTGATTTTTTATACCGCTTGAGGTAATTTGCCAAATATGTGGTGAAAAATGACGAAATCGAATTTCAATATCATAAACAAAAGAATAGTGCACATCCCCCGACAAAATAACAAAGTGCTTAGGTGTTTTCGGGTGTTTAAAGATATTTAGCATGGTATTGGCTGAGCCTGGGTGCGCCATCCAGTTTTCTGCATCAACGGCGAGTGGTTGTCCTAACAAGGTCGCAACCCGTTGAATAGCTTCTATGACTTTTACGCCAAAAATAGGCGCTGGTGAAACTAAAATAATGGCATCTTGCCCTATTAACTCTTGCTGCAGTTCACACATGGCTTCCCAATCCATCAACCCTGATGGGTCACCCAGTGAAGACTCCGAGCGCCAACGGCGAGTTCTGGTATCAAGCACAACTAATTTAGGTGAACTAGGTAAGGTGTATTGCCAATGCGAAAACGCTAGCAAGTGCTCGATAAATGCATCTTGATTAGCTTTATCAGGTTGTTGTTGGTAGTCATTTGCCACCTGCCAAAAATCCCCTTGAAAACGTTTCGGATCATTGCCCCAACCTTGGCATAACCAATAAGCCATCAAGGTATTACCAATAATGCGCTTGGCTAGCGGATCTTGATAAGCGGCCTGCTCCCATTGCGCGGTTAAATTCCAGTCATCGGTAACATCGTGATCATCAAAGATCATATAAGTAGGTACATGAGCTAATAAACGCTGTACCTTATCTAAGCCATCAATAAAGTTAGTTAACGCGGCTAACTCTTTTTGATGGGTTTTCTGATAATTATCAGGCACAGAAAAACCCGTTAGCTCAACACATTGCCACAGCGCTGGCGACCACACCAATAAATACATAGCTATAGCTTCAGCAAAGGTTATTACATGGTTATGGGCATAAGTTGATGTAAAAATTGGCTGCGAACCACCCGGTTTATACCAAGGCGTAGCTATTTCTGCTCTAGGTAAAATATCTTCGCGTTTAAAGTACTGCTCTGTTAACTGGTAAATTTGCTCACTGTTTTCAAACTGGCAGCCAACAAACTCTTCGCTATTTAAGCCAAGCAACTCAATAACTTGGTGAATAGCATAGAGCAAAGCGCCTGCAACATGATCGGCATAAATTTGATCGCCAGACATCATCAATAACGCAGGCCTTTGCTCACAGCAGTTCAAGGTTTGTGCCAGCTTAGCATCACCAGCTAATAAGCTATCTTGGCTCGGGTGCTGAGGGTTTCGACATGAGCCATGCAGTAGATTATTAATCCTATCTTGAATAATAAATGAAGGTCGCTGTTTGCCCTCATAACAGAGTGTAGGTAAGGTAGTTGCTAATGGCAGCATAGCTTGCTCTGCAAGATCAGCATTCGCTAAGAATAAGTCATACTCTATATAGGTTTCAGCTGGCAGTTCAATGGCAATATCAAGTAAGTGAATATACGCACGCTCACCTACACGAAACGATGTCACATTATCACTGGTTAGCGGCACATTCAGTACGGTTTGCTCTTCAATATAACAACAAAACTCACCTCGAATTGGATAAGGAGTAACCCACCACAAAACTAATTGTTGCTCAGTTAACCGACGTAATATCGGCCCCGCTAAAATATCTGCTAACACTTAATGCTTTTAAACCTATGCCTTTAACAAGAACAGCTAGTTATCTCTTACTTGTTCTTTAATAGCAAGTTTATCAAGACCTTTTACTGTTAATAAGTGTATTTTCAGCTCATCGCTATTAATCTTGCCATAAATCATTAAACTGTTAGCTAAAATCATTTACTCAAGCAAACTATGCACAATAATGCCAACTCACTTGTGGTGCTCGATTTTGAAACCTCAGGGCTGTCACCTGATAATGGTGACAGAGCCATCGAAATTGGCGCAGTAAAAATAAATAACGGTGTCATTATTGATACCTTTCAATCACTGATGAATCCAGGCTTTCGTATCAATAGCTTTATTGAGAACTATACTGGTATCAACAATCGCATGTTACAAAGTGCGCCGCCTTGTCATGAGGTGATGGCTGAATTTGCTGACTTTATTGGCAGCGATAACTTATTAGCTCACAATGCCTCATTTGATAAAAAATTTTTAGATGCAGAGCTAAATCATATAGGTCAAAACTACCTTGGCGAGTTCGCTTGCTCATTGCTGGTTTCTCGCCGGATTAATATCAACGCGCCAAACCACCAATTATCGACATTGGTTAACTATAAAAATTTAGCCAGCGAAGGTAGCTTTCACCGCGCCTTATTTGACGCACAAATGACAGCCAAACTCTGGCTTTGCATGCTAGATGACATTGAAAATCAAATTAAGCATGAGTATGTTCCCTTTGAGTTAGTAAAAAGAATTGCCAAAACGCCAAAGAAAAATATTCCCACCCTGCTAGCAAAGTGGTAAAACGAGTAGCAAATAAGTAAGATTTACCAATAATTTACAAGGAGAGTGTTATGTTCGGTCAGTTGTTTATATGTATCGTAGGGATATTTAGTTTAGTTATGGGGCTTATGCAAGGAGATTATTTATGGGCTGCTTGCGGCTTTTTCATGTCACTGTCTGGCGTTCACATTATTTACCAACTTGTAACTGGCAAAAGCATTTATTCAACCTTAGCTGATAAGCCATCATCACGCGATTAAAACGAAAAATAGAAGAGTGTACGATTAAGTTTCATTATGCGTAAATCCGATAAAAAACTAGATAAGCAACTTCGCCTGCGACTAACCGATATTTGTGAAACTGCCCTAAAAAGCATTGTCGGCTTTCAATGGTTAACGCACACAGTCAATTATGCAAACTTTCCCAACAGCCTTAAGGTTATTTGCGTATTTGATAACAACGACAACTTAGCTAACTATATAAATAGCAGTAATAGCATGGATTTAAGACTGCTTATAAAAGCCACTTGTCAGGAGATGAATATTCATCTTAACAATGTTTCAGCACAAATTATTTTTGATAGCGAAGAAAACTGCGCACAACAGCACCAAGGTAACTGGGCAAGAAGGCTTAATTAAGGCCAATTGAAATAACTATGTTAGCGTAGTAAGAATGAGCAGGTAGTTAATTCAATGGCGATAAAAAAGGAATGAAAATGACTCTAAGCAAAGGCAAAGGCTTTGAATAAAGCTTAAGTGCTACGCCCTAAAGCTCCTAACATTTAACTGTCATTATTTCTACGTTGTCTTAATTTATTTAAATCAAATTCACTAAAACTGCCGAGATTAGAGTGGTGAATTAGCCAATATACCGCAGCAAAAAAAGGGCCTAAAAAGACAGTACTTACTCCCCAAATTAAAGGAGTTACCATCCATGTCTGCTTTCCATTCACTTCCCCGTCTTTTGCATATTTATAAACACCAAATGCAAACATAAAATGAATTATGATGTTTATGACCAAAAAAATTAAGGCAATTAAATTACCACCTATACCTAGATTTTGTATTGCACTTATATCCATAAGTTCCTTCTATAAAACTCTATTTAACAAGTATTATCATACTATTGTACGTTATTTTAATTTCAAACTACTTTAGTGCTCATTGTAATAAATAAACCTTTATTACAATGAGTTGACATCAATAACACTACTAAATTAATTGTGTTTATCAAAATATTTTAACATTGGTCTAACCCCAGGCGACTTTAATTGCAGCTAATAGTACACGACCAAACACCGTTTGTGGCTCCACGTACACACCTTGTACCACATTGTTTTGTAGGGTTAAAATGACCATAATGAATTGCTCCCCAGCCATCCAAATACTGAATAAATTGGTTATAGTGATCACCGCTAGAGATGCTATACGTACCAGCTATTGAAGATTGACCTGGTAGAGGAATATCATTTCCGGCAACGTCTACCGCACTAATTACCTCATAGCTTTCAGTGTCAGGGGTATGTTTAACTATTACATATGCTGCATCAGGAAATACGATTTTAGGTTGATAAGCAAACGCATTCAAATTTGCAGAATGCGGCAATACGCGAAGTCAAATTGAAACTCATAACTGTTACAAACGAATTCCATGAGTTAGTTAAATTCATTAATGTTGGGTATGCTACTTGCATCCTTCTATATACATCTCTGCGTTTAGAGGAATCTTGAATAAATTGATAAGCTGTGACTTCACTAGGAGAATAAGACAGTGGCTCATTACTAAGTAGCTGATTAAAATTAATATCGTCGGATGGATAGTCATTCCTAACACTGGATATATAGGATGCTCTATTAGCTTTCAAATTATTATATGATGAGTTTTCTTCTGAGGTAGAACTGATTAAAGTAGCTTGTGTTTCTTCTATATATTCATCAACAATCACTTTTTTTACATTGTAAGCCCTAAGATTTCCTTTAACCATATCAATAATATAAACTTTTTGCGGTTTAACTACTGATTCTGCTTTAAGTTTATATTGACTTTCCGAGCAATTGTGACATTCCTTGATCATTCCAGTTCCTGCATATACAGAACTGTTGAAAAGTAAAAGTGCTAATAGTATTTTTTTCATAAAAATTCCTTTTAGTTAAATAAAAAATAGCCAAGAAAATAAGTTTCTTAATTTCAAGCACCTAACTTCCTTGGAGCCTTCTAGAGTATACACTTTATTTTTTAAAGAAAACTTTATTTTAGCGTTAGTTATATTTTAATATTGGATATAATAAGACTAGTTGTATTCGTTTGTTAAACGTGTTGGATGTTCTTAAACGCTAATGGAAAAACATTAAAAGGACTAAATTATGAAACAATATTTATCTTCTATTTTGTTAATCATAACATTTAGCTGCTCAGCAGGAGTGACTGATTGGATTGAGTTTAATTTGGAAGGGGGGCATATAAAAATGCCTATTAACATTGCAGGTATTGATACATATGCAATTCTAGATACTGGCGCCCAGCTAAATGCTATTAATAAAGCTTTCATCACTAAACATCAACTTGCTTTTGAGAAGGGTAGAAAGATAGAAATAAAAGGTGTTTATGGCATTGAACGAAAAACCACTTTTAATGATGTACCTGTCAATTTTTTTGGTATAAAAACTAAGCTTAATAACCTTGCTGAAATTAGTATAGGCCATCACACTAATGGTCTTTTACTTGGTGCTGGACTTTTCAGCGATTTTATTACTCAATTAGATTATCCGAATAAAAAAATGCGTTTAATTACTCAAGATTCTATTGATATTACTAAATTCAAAAATATCGAGATGCAAAGCCAAAAGGGTACAGGTATGCCGATAGTCAAAATTAACTTACCCGATGACAAATATTTATGGCTTTTACTTGATACAGGAAATGCTGGAGGAATGGTTGTCAAGCGTAAAGTAGCTAAAAAAATGGGCTGGCTAGAAAAAACAGAAAGAAAATCAACCATATCAATAGGCGTGAATTCAATGGTTGAGGCGGAAACATTTAGAGTCCCACAACTGCAGTTTGGCCCTTTTAAATTAGAAAATGTGCTTGTAACTATTCCCGCTGAAGGTGAAAGCTCTAATTTAGAGAACCAATATCAAAAAACAGGCTCAAGAATCAAAGGGAAAAAAGTACAAGGGCTTGTTGGTTATGATGTTCTCAAGCACTTTTTAATTACTATAGATTATAAAGGTGGACATGCTCATATTGGTTTACCAGATGAATAGAATAACTCTCTGCTTCTATTCAGTCATTAAACATATTTTTTTACTAGAAATATACTTGCCATGCTAACTAGCATGCAGAATAAAGTATAATACATGGACATTAGCCCATCTTCATGCACAAATCTTGAGGATGAGAAATAGACAATGTTTCAGTAGATTACCTAGCAAAGAAGAAATTACTGAAACATAGCGAAACGAGTAGTTAAGTTAATTTCAGCGAAAGCAGCGCAATTGCGCTGCTAAATCACATAGCTTTCTTATACACCTTTAGCTAATGATAGCTCGGCTAGCTCACTTCCTTGAACTTTTCAGATCTGTTATTTAGCAATAGCGCAATATCGCCAATACAGCTACCACAACCATTACCAGCCCCTGTTTTACTGCGAATATCGCTAAGCGTTAACTCTCCCGAGTCAATCGCTTGATGAATATCTTCTTTGGCAATATTTAAGCACTGGCAAAAGGTTTTCTTAGCCTGCACCGCTTGGCTATTTGAGCTGATAATATTACGCTGTGCCGATGCTTGTTCTGCTTGCTGGTAAAACTGACTTAACCAGCCATGAGGTAAATCATGCTTTTTCTGGCCAACTAATACCGCAGCTTGCATCTTGCCTTCAGTTAAGCCTTCAGTTAAATAAGTCCGTCTAAAATACTGTTTTCTTGGCTCGCTAGCATTTAAGCAAGTCGTCGTTGCTTGTATGCTTTCATGGCTTTGAACATAATCACACAGCTTATTGTACAAAGCCTGCGGCGCTTCTTTACTTGCAATATGATAGCAGTAGCCGCCCGATATCTTCTGCTCTACTTGGTAATTAGCCAATGCGTTAGGTAACGGCTTGTTAACCACTAGCATGGCCTCACTTCGTATCGCTACGGGAGTTAATTTCACTCTAGCGTGCTTAAAAGCCGGCTGGCCGGAAATACGATCAACTTTTGCTACTACTAACTGGCTAACACTACCTTGATTATTGTTACTATATGACCAATGGATCGGCATAAACACTTCTTTTGCTCGTTGTTGAGCCGTTATCTTCACACGTACCAATAGCTTACCTAGCGAGTTTTCCACCAAGATGATACTCCCTTGGTGAATTTGCAATGCTTTAGCATCATTGGGATGAATAGATAACTCTGGCTCAGCATGTCGGTTAGTTAAAGTAGCCGATTTACCCGAACGTGTTTGTGTATGCCACTGATCTCTGTTTCTTCCGGTATTAAGGATAAACTCATCATCAAGCAAAGCGTCTGTTGCCTCAGCCTGCACCGCAATAAAGCGTGCTTTGCCATCTTGATGAAAGTAATGCTGCTGGCTGAATATGCTTTGATCACTTAACCTAATTTGCTTGGCATTCGCTTGTGGCCACTGCATTGGCAGCCATTGCTGGTACTGCTGCTCAGTTAAATTTTGGTAGGCAGATATATTAAAAGCGCGAGCCCGCGTTGCTTTTGATGAGCTAATTCCTGATAGCGCTGCGTGTTCAACAAAAATATCTTTGGCTGATTGATAGTTAAATTGCTTGGCAAAACCCATGCGTTTAGCAAGCTCACTAATTATCCACCAATCCGCTTTGGCCTGCGCAAACGGCTGTAAAAAAGGGCGTTGACGAGAAATTCGTCGCTCTGAATTGGTTACTGTTCCTGATTTTTCCCCCCAGGTTTGCGCTGGTAAAATAACATCGGCAAACTCAAGAGTGTCATTACTTGCCACGCAATCACTTACCACAACAAGCGGGCATTTTTTTAGCGCTTGTTTTACTTTATGATGATCAGGCAAACTCACCACAGGGTTAGTTGCCATAATCCACAAGGCTTTAACTTTACCTTGCTCAATTGCCTCAAATAGCTCTACGGCTTTTAATCCAGCCTCTGTTGCTAGGTTTTCTGTCTGCCAAAATTTCGCTAATTCTGCCGCCATGGCGTTATCGTCAAACTCAATATGACTAGCTAAAGTATTGGCTAAGGCACCAACTTCTCTACCGCCCATAGCATTAGGTTGCCCTGTCATGGAAAACGGCCCACAACCTAACCTGCCAATTTTATTGCTGGCTAAATGACAATTGATAATGGCATTGCCTTGATCGCTGCCTTGGCTTGCTTGGTTAATTCCTTGAGAAAATACCGTAACCACCTTGTCATGCTGGGTAAAGTATTGAAAAAAGGCTTGCAGCTGTTGTTGAGATAAGCCAATGTCAGCAAGTTTTTCATTATCAAGTTTAGCACTTGCTAACGCCTCTATTAATCCCGACGTAGTGTGTGATACTTGCTCAAAATCAATGTAACCCTGCTCAGTCAAATAGGTTAATAAGCCATTAAATAATATTAAGTCACCTTGAGGTTTAATTTTTAAATGCAAGTCTGCCAGCTCTACACAGGCAGTAACTCTTGGATCAATAACAATAATTTTCAGCTCAGGCCTGCGCTGCTTTTCCTCTCGCAAGCGACGAAATAAAATAGGATGACACCAAGCAAGGTTAGAGCCTGCCAAAATCACCACTTCTGCATTCAATAAATCAGCATAACTGGTCGGTACAATATCCTCACCAAAAGCGCGTTTATGGGCAGCAACTGCTGATGACATACAGAGCCGTGAGTTGGTATCAATATTGCCAGAGCCAATAAAGCCTTTCATCAATTTATTGGCAACATAGTAATCCTCAGTAAGCAGCTGACCTGAAACATAAAAGGCAATAGCATCTTTGCCCTCTTGCTCAATGGTTTGGTTAAATTTGCTGGCAACGTAATCAAGGGCTCTTGACCAGCTTTGCGGCTCGCCATTAATAACAGGTGTTTTTAGTCGGTTATTGTTATCTAGGGTTTCAGCAAGATTTTTCCCTTTAATACATAAGCTGCCCAAGTTAGCCGGGTGTTGCTTATCTCCCTGAATATCAACGTGAGCTTGATCTTTTTTTGATACCACAACACCACAACCGACCCCACAATACGGACAAGTTGTTTTGACCTTTTCCTTATTCAGTTGCGGATTAATTTCTATGGCTAGTTCACTCATGCTGATTTCCCATCTTTTAATATTAACTCTGAGATTGCAACTGCTATACCAGAGTAACGAACAGCATAAAGCATTGTATATAAAGGCTTTTTTGATTTTTAAATTATAGAAAAAACAGCTGGTGAGCCTTTGCAGTGCATACTCTGCTAGCTTGTTGTGCAATAAGTTGGCTTGTCTGTACAGCTAAGAGAAGGCGATAAAAAAGACTAAGGCAGCAATAATCATAACAAGCCCACCACTAACCCCTTGCCAAAAACGAACGGGATTGCGCTCAATAAGTGGCAAGGTATTTTGATTAATCACAGTATCAAGGCTGGTGCTCGTTAAGTCGCGCATGAACTCAGAGTAATACTGATACCTGCTATTAGGGTCAGCAGATAGCGCTTTTGATAACACCATATCTAGCCAACTAGGTAAGTCTTGCCTATATGTGGTCACCGAGCGATAGCGCCATTGTGAGTATTGTTTAGGTACTTGCTCAATATGGCTAAATTCACCAAAAGGCAAGGCATTGGTAAGCAATTGATAAACAACAACCCCGATTGAGAATAACTCACTTTGATGGTTTGCCGCTTTGCCATAAAATAGCTCAGGTGCGCTATAACTCATAGTACCTAGCGGCTGTTGGTTATGGCGAATATAGTCTGTATCCATTAAAGCACCAATATCACAACTGCCAAAATCAATCAGTTTAATACGGCCATTAACATCCATAATAAAGTTATCTAACTTTATATCACAGTGCACCACATCATGACGCTGAAATACCCTTAAGCAAGCCACTATTTGTTTGGCAATATCACGTACTTTAGCAAGCGTCGCCTTTGGGTTATCAGCCAACCAAGTAGTTAAGGTTTGCCCTTCAATATACTCACAGGCATGATATAAAAACTTACTATGAATACGCCAAGGGTATATCTGCATCACTCCTGGATGGCTAATTTTCTCTCCTAACCAGCCTTCCTTAATGAAATTCGTGATATATGCTTCATCTTCAGTAAAGTTAACCGAGGGTACTTTAAGCACCACTAAGCGCTTGGCATGATTATCTCTTGCTAAATAGACATGCGAGCGATTGCTTTGCTCAATCACCTCTAACACGTCAAAATGATCTAGCTTAACCCCTACCTTAAGTGCTGGTGGAATAACTTGCTGACGGCGAGTAAAGACTAACTCACCCAGTTGTTGGCTTGGCAGTTGCTCAACCTTAATTAATAAGCAGGTAAGATTATCTTGCGAGCCTTGAGAAGCAGCTAACTCAGATATCTTTTCACTTGCCACTTCTAAATCTTGATATTGGCTCAAAATACGACGAACTTGCTTAGGCTTTACAAATTGATGAACACCATCACAGCTCAGCATAAACATATCATTAACGGCGAGCGAGGTTGTCGATGCATCAATTTCAATATGATTAGCAGCACCAATAGCACGATTTAATATACCGGATGAGGTAGCATGCTCTCGGGTTAATACTTGATAACCATCAGCATTAATTTTCGCGACTTGGCAATCGCCAACATGAAAAAGATGCGCTCGGTTGCCTTTTAAAACTAGCGCTGAAAAAGTGCTGTACCATTGCGACAACTCTCCCTTGGCATCAGCAACGAGTTGTTGCGAGTAAAGCCATTGATTTAATGCAGATAATACCTGTGTGGCCGACTTATGCACTGACCAGGTATCTGGGGTTGCCATATATTCATCAATAAAGTGACAAACACTCATTTGACTGGCCTTGGCGGCACAATTAGCACTTGAGACGCCATCAGCAATTACAGCAACATGGCCCTTTAATTCAGCTTCTTGTCCTTGCGCTGCCTTTAAGGCAAAGGCATCTTGGTTTTCTTCTTTTTCACCGCGTGTAGAAAAGCCGCCAAAGGAGAGCTTCAAACTCCCCTGGCTAGGCTTATCGGATGCTTTTTTTGTCTGCTGCATTAATGTATCTATATCACTACTAGCCATTACTACTGCCAACTCACATTGCATTAACCATAAATAAACTAAAGCCACACCTAAAGCAGTGTGGCTTAATCGCCTTTTGACTTAACTCACTTTAATGAGTTCAACGCTACCATCTGGCAAAATTTCTGCCATTTCACCTTTTGGCTCTTGCATAAAATAAAGCATTAATAAGCCAATAAAGGCGCTAATGGCAATTACAGCAAAAAAGGTAGAGTAACTAACAAACGACAATACCGTTAAATAACAGACAGCACCAACATTACCATAAGCACCTGTCATACCTGCAATTTGCCCAGTTAAACGACGTTTAATTAATGGCACAGCGGCAAATACAGCCCCTTCACCCGCTTGCACAAAGAAAGAACAAGACATAGCTGCAGCAACAGCCAAAAATAACGGCCAGTTACCATCAATTAATGCCATCACGCCATAACCTAAACTTAAGCCTGTTGTTAGAATAATTAAAGTGGTTTTACGGCCATACTTATCACTTATCCAGCCACCTAAGGGCCTAGAAAGCAAATTCATAAAGGCATAACTTGATGCCAACAAGCCAGCATAAATAACATCTAAACCAAAGGTTTCACTAAAAAATAACGGCAACATAGAGACAACCGCTAGCTCACTGCCAAAGGTTGCAAAATAAAGTACATTTAATACCGCCACTTGCTTAAAAGAATATTGGTGAATAGGCTCTACTTTTTCTTTAAAAACCGACTTATTCACTTGATAGGCCGCGATAACTTCATAAACAAATAAGGCAGCTAAAATTACGTATACCAGCATGCTAAATTCAGTTGAAATCAAGCTAACGCCTGCTGGCGATAGTTTCCAATTGAGTAACGCCAGTGCACCAAATAGCGGTAATTTCATGACTAAAAGTAAGAAGAAATCGCCAACGCTGGTAACCTCCATGGCCTTAGCGCTTTTGGGTTTAAAGTAGGTGGCTCCTTGTGGGGTATCTCTAACTGTGCGGTAAAAAATAATGCCATAAATAAAGCTTATCAGCCCAGTTAAGCCTACGGCCCAGCGCCAACCATCGTCACCGCCAAAAGCCAAAGCGAGTATGGGTAAAGATATCGCACCAGCAGCCGAGCCAAAATTACCCCAACCGCCATAAATACCTTCTGCTAAACCAAGTTGATTCGCCGGAAACCACTCACTGACTAAGCGAATACCAATAACAAAGCCAGCACCAATAAAACCTAATAAAAACCTTGCTAAAGCCAATTGCTCAAAACTATTCCCCAAAGCAAACATAAAACAAGGAATTGAACAAAGAATTAACAATAAACTGTAGGTTTTTCTCGGCCCATATAAGTCAGTTACCACACCAATAATAATGCGTGCAGGTATGGTTAAAGCCACGTTGAGTATCAGTAAAGTTTTAATTTGTGCTGGCGTTAATGACAGAGACTCTGCGATTAACGACAATAACGGCGCGTGATTAAACCAAACAAAAAAGGTGATAAAAAATGCTACCCAACTCAAGTGTAAGGTTTTCATTTTTCCTTGAAATGACCAAATATTAAAGTTCGATGCCGACATTTATTTACCCTCCCTTAGCTCGACTATCCCTTGATTAATACGCGCTTGATAGGTTGGAATAGCAACCGCTTCATCTTGTAGGCATTGGCCACTTTCAAGGCAAAATTCTTGCTTTAATAGCGGTGAAGCAATATGAAAATTTGCATCTTTTTCTGTGATCAAGCCGCGAGATAATACATTTGCTTGAGCAAAGGGGTCAAAATTACTTACCGCTTTAACATCACTTTTACTGGCTAATGCATCTGAATAAAGATGAAATATAGCCACTTGCTCACCGTTAAATTCAGCACAAACTCCTGTGTTTTTCTCAATATCCGCAAGTTTACACACAGATACCCAATCAAGTGCATCATCAGCGTCAATTTGCGCCTTACTCGCTACAATCGTCATAATAATCCCCTAATATTAAAGTTAAAATCTGCTAACTACCGCGCTTCAACAGCAAGCTTTTCTGCAGGCTGTATTTGCTTTCTTACGGTAGTAAAAATTACTTTGTCATCTAATTTGTCACTATTGATAAAGTGGCTAAAACGTTTTAGCTTTTCAGGGTTTGCTAAGGTGGTTTGCCATTCACATTGGTAGGTGTCGACTAAGTGTGCCATTTGCGCTAACAGCTCATCATTGATGCCAAGCTTATCTTCGATGACTACTTCTTTCAGGTAATCTAAACCACCGTCTAAGTTTTCCAACCAAACGGAGGTACGTTGTAATCGCTCTGCTGTGCGCACATAAAACATATAAATAATATCGATATAGCGAATTAAGGTTTGCTCATCGATATCACTGGCAAACAGATCGGCATGACGAGGGCGCATACCGCCGTTACCGCCAACATATAAATTCCAGCCGTTATCCGTGGCAATAACACCAAAGTCTTTACTTTGCGCTTCGGCACATTCACGCGCACAGCCAGATACCGCCATTTTCACTTTATGTGGAGAGCGAACGCCGCGATAGCGATGCTCAATATTGATTGCCATTGCCGTACTGTCTTGCACCCCATAACGGCACCAGCTGCTACCAACACAAGACTTAACCGTGCGTAACGACTTACCATAGGCATGACCGGTTTCTAAACCAGCATCAATCATTTTTTGCCAGATAATAGGCAGCTGTGCTAATTGTGCGCCAAATAAGTCGATGCGCTGACCGCCGGTAATTTTAGTGTAGAGGTTAAATTCTTTTGCCACTTCGCCAATGGCGATAAGTTGCTCTGGGGTAATTTCACCGCCTGGTACACGAGGTACCACAGAATAAGTACCGTCTTTTTGCATATTGGCAAGGAAGTTATCATTGGTGTCTTGCAAACTAACCAAGTCGCTATCAAGAATATGCTCGTTCCACAAAGATGCCAGCATAGAAGCGACAGCAGGCTTACAGATTTCACAGCCATCACCTGAGCCACATTCATCAATTAACGCAGAGAAACTGCGAATTTTTTTAGCGCGAATAATGTCAAATAATTCACTGCGAGAGTAAGCGAAATGACGACATAAACTGTTATCAACACTCACCCCTAACTTGGCCAATTCCGCATTTTGTACTTGAGTTAACAGCGGCACACAACCACCACAGCCAGTACCCGCTTGAGTACAAGACTTCAAAGCAGCAATATCATGAGCACCATCGGCTACCGCCTGACTTATTGCCTGTTTACTGACATCATAACAAGAGCAAATTTGTGCACTACAAGGCAAAGCATCAACAGCACTTTCCCCTGTTGATGCTTCCTCATCAAGCTCAGGTAACAGCAAATATTCAGCAGGCTTTGACAGCGGCATATTATTAACCACTAGCTGTAACCATTGACCATAATCACTGCTATCACCAACAAGCACCGCACCTAGCAGGTATTTACCATCACTACTGACAACTATTTTTTTATAGATACCGGCACTTGAGTCAACAAAACTAAAACACTGGGCATCAGGGGTTTGCGCATGAGCATCGCCAATACTGGCAACATCAACGCCTAAGAGTTTCAGTTTGGTGCTCATATCAGCACCCTGAAAGGTTTTAACCTCTTCGGCTGTATCGCTAGCGGTTAAATGACTGACCGCCACTTTCGCCATGGCATAGCCTGGCGCGATTAAGCCAAAGATTTTATTCTGCCAAAGTGCACACTCACCTATCGCGTAAATATTTGCATCGCTAGTAACACAGTAATCATCAATGGCAATACCGCCACGCTCACCTATGGTTAAGTCGCTTGTTCGCGCCAACTCATCTTGTGGCCTAATACCAGCTGAAAAAACAATCACATCGGTTTCTAAAGAGCTGCCATCAGCAAAGTTCATGCGATATCGACATGACTGACCTGCAACAATTTCTAGGGTGTTCTTTTCAGTGTGTACCTGTACACCAAGGGCTTCTATTTTATTGCGTAAAAGATCGCCGCCTTCTTGGTCTAACTGCACAGCCATTAACCGTGGCGCAAATTCAACTACATGGGTTTCAAGCCCCAATTGCTTAATCGCATTGGCCGCTTCTAAACCCAACAAACCGCCGCCAATGACTACCCCAACTTTGCTTGATTTGGCAGAAGCGGCGATGGCATCTAAATCATCAATAGTGCGATAAACGTGAATATCATCCTGATCTTTACCCGGCACAGGCGGCACAAAAGGAATAGAGCCGGTAGCAAGCACCAACTTGTCATAAGAAACTTCAAATCCAGATGCTGTGGTTACGGTTTTTTTCTCGCGATTAATACCAGTAACCTTCTGATTTACATGATATTCAACACCTTTATCATCATAAGCTTGTGGCGTGGTTAACGCTAAATCCTTGCCAGCAAAATAACTGGTTAATTGTACTCTGTCATAAGCTAGCTGCTTTTCCTCAGCAAAGGTAACAACTTGATAGCGATCACTATAATTATTCGTTAGCTGATCAATAAAGTGATGACCAACCATACCGTTACCGACAACTACAATTCTCTCTTTACTCATAATGCTTACCTATTTAACCATTTAAAATTTAGTTAACTAGGTAATCGCAAATTTAGTACCAAGAGCATGAACCACAACAAACAAGACAAACAACCACTTGTTTTTAAAGATTTTTACGTGAACTTTGGCATTTAAAGCACAGAAAAAGCCATTTAATAAAAGACAGGTGATGCACAGTTTTAACTCACGGTTTGCACTTAATAGAAGCATAAAAAGTAATCCGTATTTAGTAGCTGGCGTAGCACTTGGTATATAAAGCACTTGTTATTGTATACAATCTTCTTTAACCTACTAAGATTCAAGGCGCTTGCCATAAAGGACTGCATTACTGCCTTCACCTGAAATAAAGCCGATATAGCTTTACCAATCAAAATCATGCAAAAACAATAATAAGGAAGTTTATGTTTACTCTACCTAGCAAGCGATTTGCAAAGTCAATTTCTGCATTTATGCTTATGTTATTCTTACCACAAGCCTATGCCGATACCAATTCTATCGCCAATCAAGAGCAAGTTGGTACAGATAACATCCTAATTACTAGCCAATTAGACGAGAAAAGTTATTTACATTTCACCTTAGATAATGGCATCAGGGCTCTGGTAATTTCTGATAAGAATTCACACGTTGGTGCAGCTTCATTAGTAGTAAATGTTGGTCATTACAATTCACCTAAAGCCTATTTAGGTTTAGCGCACTTGCTAGAACATGCTGTTTTTTGGGGTAGTAAAAACTTTCCTAACACCAATGAATTTGACCCTTTCATAAAAAAGAATCAAGGTTGGAATAATGGCTCAACCCGAGATTCAAATACTCGCTATCACTTTCAAGTGACTCATCAAGCGCTTGATGAAGCTCTACACCGCTTTGCTGACTTTATTGCTTGGCCGCTATTAAGCCAAGCAAGTATAGAAAAGTCACTCATTGCCGTTGATAATGAATTTAATGCCCGTATTAGTGATTGGCGAAAAACATTATATGTATTGCAAAATGAAACGAATCCTAAGCACCCTGCCAGTAAATTTGCAATCGGCAATAAAAGTACACTAACAACAGATACCAGTGCACTAAAAAAAGCCTTAACTTCATTTCACCAGCAATATTATGGGGCGCAAAATATGACCTTAGTGGTCTATGGTAAAGAGTCGATTAACGATTTAAAAACCATGGTCATTAAGCGCTTTAGTGAGTTTCCCAAAACTAAATTATCAGGGCAAGCCCCTCCTGAACCACTACATTTACCAAGTCAATTAGCAACTAAAATAGAAGTATTGGCGCCATCAAGTAACCCTAGCCTAGACTTACGTTTTGAGTTACCTGCAAATTCCAGTGACTTTCCTCATAACACCTATAGGCTTATCAGCCACTTACTCGGCCATGAAGCTGAAGGCTCGCTATATTCCTATTTAAAAGCTCAAGGCTGGATTAGCCACTTACAAGTGGTCGATCTAGGTAGCCGCTATGTGGGTAAATTAGACCTTTATTTAGAGTTAACCAATAAAGGGCTGATGAATAAAGAAAGCGTTATTGCAGGTGTTTTCTCCTATATAGATATGCTAAAAAGCAAACAGCTACCACTATGGACTATACCTGAGCTGCAAGCTACAGCAATAAGGGCATTTAACTTTCCAAAAGCTCAAGAACCCGGTGATTGGATAAGTGATATCAGTGAAGATATGCACTTATACCCTTCAAGTAACTGGTTAAACCATCAAGCACAAATATCTGATAGTCATTTTGCCGAGTTTTTAAAATACTTAACACCAAATAATATGCAGTTAGTCATAAGTCATAATGATAAAAGTACTCTAGCTAAAACCAATAAAATTGAGCCTATACTTAACACACACTATCGAGTAACTCAGTTAGAAAAAGCACAGCTTGATCATTGGTCGCAGGCAAAAGCCAAGCCAAGCATGCATTTCCCAAAAAGAAACCCTTTTTTAGCCAATGTGATTACCAACAACAAAGTAACGCCATTAAATTCTACAAGTAAAAATCAAGCTCAAGTAAAGCCTAGCCTGAGCGTCAACAGTGAAGGAATGACCTTATGGTCACAAAATAAAACCGATATAAGTAAGAACAAAATCAGCGCCTCATTGCGCATTTATGATAATGCCAATGACATAAGCCCTATCGTTCGAATGCTCTTTGCTAATATGGCCTACACACAACTAACCAGCAATGACTATTTTGCTCATCTAGCAGGGCTTGGTGCCAATATAAGAAGTTATGGCAGCGATTATATAATCAATATTAATGGTTATAGCGAAAACTACTTTGATTACGCTAATCTGGTATTAACTAGCTTTTTCAAGCTAAAACCAACGCAGCAAGCCTTTGATTTAGCTAAACAGAAAATTCTCAGTGATATTAACTACCAGCAAAGTCAAAGTCATGCTTATCAACAGTTAGAGCGTCGACTATATAAAACACTGCTTAACAAACCATATGATAATGAGATAAAAACCTTATTAGCAAACTACAACTATCAAGACTTTTTAACTGAATTCAAAACAATACAGACTTACCAAATTAGTGGCGTCATCACAGGTGATGTGAATACTGAAGTGGTACAAAAGTTTGCCACAAATATTAGCCATATTGATGGGATAAAACTTGCCTCGGGCTTAAAACAAGACACAAAGGTTAAGCAACTTGCACAAAGTAGTCAGCAAGAACTGGTACCATTACAACATAGTGATGCTGCAATCAATTACCTAATACAAAGCCAAGATAACAGTTTACAAAACCAAGCAATGTATCATCTGACACAATCAATGATAGCGCGTCCCTACCACTACAGTATTCGTGATGAACAATCACTAGCCTATTTTGTTGATGTCGATAAGGTCTATGTGCCTAACAGCCCAAGTATTGTTTTATTCAGCCAATCAGGCAATAGCAGTGTTGATACTTTAATTAGCGCTACAAACAAGTTTCTCACTAATTATGCAAGAACATTAGCTAATATGTCTGAGGGTGAGTTTCAAGCGCAGCTCACCTTAAGTATTAATAAACTAAATTCAGCTGAGTTTTCTTTAAGCAGGCACACTAACGCACTAGCAACAGAGCTATATGCCACCACCAAGCAAGGCGACTATGCCTTTGATAAAAAAGAAAAGCTAACTACAGCGCTAGGTAATATTAATAAAGCCAGTTTTGAGCAGTTTTATCGCCAGCAAATTATTGGCAATAACAGTAAACGTTTACTACTTTACTCTCAAGGTAAGCTTAAAAGCTAACAGCGATAATTAACGTGAGAGTTAAATAGCATATAAGGCTTGCATTACTTTGTCTAAGCCTTGAGCCATTTCCTCTTCAGTCATTGCGGCAAAGCCTAAACGAATATATCGATAAGCATCCTTAGCAAGGTGCTTATTGACATTAAATTCAACTTCGGTTTGCAAGTAAACATCTTGTGTAAGCAACACTTCCTTTAGCCCAATAACAGACCGCCCGGTATCGAGCCAAATAGCCATCCCCCCGGCGGGACAGGTGAATTTAATAGGTAAACCTATGTCTTGATATTGCGCTAATAAAGCCACTAAATGATCACGCCGTTTATGATAAAGCCGAGTCATTTTTCGTAAATGACTTTCAAAGCCACCAAAGCGCATCCAATGAGCAACCGCTTGTTGCACCAAAACATTGCTCTTATGATTAAGCAAAGTTTTATAAGCAGCTAGTTGCTTTATAAGTACTTGATCAGCGCAAACATAACCAATACGCGCCCCGCCAAACATAAGCTTGGAAAAGGTAGAAATATAAATAACTAAACCAAGCGGATCATCTGAGGCAAATGGCGCAATTGGCTGGCTGTCATAATGAAATTCATGATCATAGTCATCTTCAATAATGGCAACACCATACTTTGCCGCAAGTTGATATATTTCCATACGACGACCTACACTTAAGGTCACAGTTGTTGGGTATTGGTGTAGCGGCGTTAAATAAATAAGTTTAACGCCGCCTTTTACCAGTACTTTAGCCAAAGCCTTTGGTACAACACCCTGCTCATCTTGCTCTACACTAACAAGTTCAGCACCAGCGCTTTTAAAGGCAGCCCAAGCGGGCGGATAACCAAGCGGCTCGACAGCAACCTTATCACCAGCTTGCAGTAATAATTGCGACACCATGTACAAGGCTTCTTGCGAGCCATTACAAATCATCAACTCTTTATCATTAATTGCCCGAACTCGGCGCAAATAGATAGCAATCTGCTCTAATAATGCGGCATCACCTTGATTATCCCCATAGCTTAGTTGCTCAAACTTAGGCTGTTGACAGGCGTGTGAAAAGTAACTTTTAAATTCTTTAAAGGGAAATTCACGGATATCTGGCTGACCGCCAGAAAAATTAAAGCGATAATCACTGGCATTTTTCTCACTCGCTTTAACTACGACTGGCTGCTTGGCAAAGTGCCATTGAAATTGCGCGGCACTTGTTGAGTGTCCATTATCACTTAGCCTATTTTTACTGGCTAAAGCTTGGCTTGCCTCTATAGGTAAGTGCTCTACTACCTTATAGCCTGAGCGAGGTTTAGCCTCTAACCAGCCTTGGGCAATAAGCTCATTATAGGCTGCCATAATGGTATGGCGATTTACGCCAATTTGCACAGCCAAGTGCCGCGCAGAAGGTAAGCTTTCCTTAGGCTTTAATTGTCCCTGTTTGATTGCTTGACGTATCGCTTGGGCAATCTTCAAGTACTTTGCAATATTAGTGTCGCTATCAAGTTTTAGGCTAAAAGACTTCAATCTGGTATAGGTAAAAAATAATTTCTGGATGAATAACTTATACCAGATGACTGATAAATTACCTAATAGTAATCAGCAGTCACCAATAAAAGGAGCTATCATGTTTAATCCCGTGACCTTAGCATCGCAAAAAATAACATTAGAGCCGTTAACCATTGCCCACCTTGATGCATTTCAGTTAGCAGGTAATTTTGAGCAAGTCTGGCAGCATATGCCAATGAACCGCTGTAAAGACCAAGAAACAGCAAGGCAATGGTTAAACATCGCGCTTAAGGAAATGGCTCAAGGAAAGGAAATCGGCTTTGCCACTATAGATAAAGCAAGCAATACCTTAGTTGGTTCAACGAGAATGATCCGACTTAATAGCACACATAAAAAATTAGAAATCGGTTATACCTTTATTACCCCCAAATTTCAGCGTAGCTATGTTAACTCTCACGCTAAATTTCTCATGCTACAACATGCCTTTGAACATTTAGGTATGGTTCGCGTTGAAATTTGCACTCATGAAGACAACCAGCAATCTCGTACGGCAATTGCGCGTATTGGTGGACAGTTTGAAGGAATTTTACGTAAGCACAGACGTAACCCCGATAACAGTTACCGCAATACCGCCATGTTCAGTATTACTGATGATGACTGGCCTCAAGTAAAACAAGCGTTATTAGCCACAGGCTCGTCTGAGCAGGAGTTTTATCACTCACAAGTCGCTTAATAAGCAATACGCTTAACCAATAAACGCCCTAGGGCGTGTTGACCTTTGTTTAATAATTCAGCTGAGAGATAAAATCCCTTTAATCAAGGCAAAAGTTGCGTAGTTTAGCTAGCTAAATTAGCCGCTTTTAACGCAGAGTAAAGGGATTTTAGCCTCAGCCCGAAGGGCAATGGCTATTTTTAACACTAGCGGCATTAGTATTCGCTTATTTGGAACAACCAAACCGTACTCATACTGCTTTGCTATTGATAAAAATAACTCATTGCTGAAAATATCAACAAAGATCAACACGCCCTAATACACACTTGCTAACAATTCAGTGATGCTCGGCAAGTTAAGCCATTATAGCGTTTACATAAAATTAACAGACTTTACCTTGGTGTTACATTGATAGCAGCTTTTAACCCTGCTATCTTTATTTATTCTAATGCGCTACAAGCCGCATGCTATAACTATTTTAATAAAATAATAACTCCACCAAGGAAGTTAACATGAAAAAAACGCTTATATCATTAACCATATTGTTGGGATTAGTGGGCTGTAATAACAGTGCTCATATCAGCAATAGCGTGAATCAAAAAAACCTATCTTCGGGTTTAAACCTTCAAGCCATAGATCACTCAGTAAAACCTGGTGATGACTTTAACCTATATGCCAATGGCCTTTGGATTAAAGAAACAAATATTCCTGATGATAAATCATCCTACGGCGTTGGCACTATTGTGCATGAGCAATCGCAAAAAGACGTAAAAGCCATTATTGAGCAATCTGCCAATGGCAAATTTGCCCATGGTAGCAATGAACAAAAAGTCGGTGACTTATATCAGTCATATGTAGATTGGGATACAAGAAACAAGGTTGGCTTAGCACCATTACAAGCTGAGTTTAAACAAATTGACGCGATTAGCGATCATCAAGCGCTTGCTGTGCATTTTGCTGCGGTGAATAAACTTGGTTATAGCATTCCATTTAACTTAGGCCAGTACGTTGATTTTAAAGATCCCAACGTTTACATGATGTACACATGGCAAGCAGGGTTAGGTTTACCTGATAGAGAGTATTACTTTACCGATGACGAGGCTTCAAAAGAGCTAAGAGCAAAATACTTAAAGCACATTGAAACTATGCTGGCTTTAACAGGCTCAAACAATGCCAAAGCTGAAGCTAAAATCATTTTTGATCTAGAAAGTAAACTTGCCAGCCACCATATGAAGAAAGAGAAAACTCGCGATATGGTTGCGCTATACAATAAAATTCCAACAGCAAAATTAACTGACATAATGCCTGATTTTAATTGGCAAGGTTTTATGAAAGAAGCCGGTGTTGCTGATATTGATGGCCTAGTGGTTACACAAATTGATTACATGAAAGCGCTAAACGATATCATCAAAGACACTAGTTTAGATACATGGAAAACCTTTTTACGCTGGGGCGTTGTTAACAGCAATGCCAGTCGATTAACCCAAGCAATTGATGAACAAAACTTTGAGTTTTACGGCAAAACATTACGTGGCGTAAAAGCACAACAACCTATGTGGCGTCGTGGTGTAAATGTAGTTAATGCCAACATAGGTGAAGTTGTTGGTAAGGTCTATGTGAAAAAGCACTTCCCGCCAGAAGCCAAAGCACGCATGGAAGAGTTAGTAGCAAACCTAATTAAAGCTTACGAAGTTAGCATTAAAAACTTAGACTGGATGACTCCTGAAACTAAAGCACAAGCTTTAGATAAACTATCGAAATTTACCCCGAAAATTGGTTACCCTGATATCTGGCGAGACTACTCTGCCCTTGATATTCAACAAGGTGATTTATTTGGCAACTTAAAACGCTCAGCCCTAGTGGTTTATCAGCAAAACCTTGATAGACAAAATGGCCCGGTACAAAAGCATGAATGGCAAATGACACCACAAACCGTGAACGCTTATTATAACCCACCGCTTAATGAGATTGTTTTCCCGGCGGCAATTTTACAGCCACCATATTTCAATCTAGCCGCTGAAGATGCAGTGAACTACGGCGCTATTGGCGCAGTTATTGGTCATGAAATTGGTCATGGCTTTGATGACTCAGGCAGTACTTTTGATGGTGATGGCGTACTGCGCAACTGGTGGACTGATGCTGACAAATCAGAGTTTAAAAATAGAACCACTAAGCTGGTTGCTCAATATGACGAATTTGAGCCACTTGATGGTGTTCATGTAAACGGTACTTTCACTTTAGGTGAAAACATTGGTGATTTAGGCGGCTTAAGTATTTCATTACTCGCTTATAAAATGTCATTAAATGGTAAAGAAGCACCTGTTATTGATAACTTCTCTGGTGAGCAACGTGTGTTCTTAGGCTATGCACAAAGCTGGAGTAATAAATACCGTGATAAGGCATTAAAACATCAAATTAAAACCGACCCACACTCACCATCTATGTACCGAGTTAACGGTGTAGTGCGTAACGTACCTGAGTTTTATGAACTATTTGATGTACAACCAACAGATAAACTTTACTTAGCGCCACAAGAGCGTGTCAAGATTTGGTAATACACTACCAATAACCTATTAAAAGTTATAATAGTTTTAGCTGGCAAAACGAGCTTTTTGCCAGCTACACCGCTTAAATCAACACCACAACAGAGCTTTCTAGAAAGCTATCAAATCATCAAAAAACAAGCCCTTCTCATGAGAAACTACTGATAAGAATCAGTTAAGTTCTCTATGGTAAATTGGCGCTTATTGCCTGTTTTTCCTGTAAATAAAGTAAAATCATACCCAGCGAAACGTTTGTCTTTTAACTTGTCAACAAATGGTAAAAAAGCAGCATTCTCACTGGATTCAAATATATCTATATTGATGTGCCTTTGCTCCACAGGCAGCTGTTGATGATGAATATCATAAAGCATGGTCATTGCTTTAGCGCCAAGCGTAACATGACCACCAAATGATATATCTAATGGGAATTGTTCATCATTCACATCCCAGTTAATCCCACCAATCACTACGGGGTAATCAAGATTAGCCTCCTTTACCGCCTTTTTAGCACCAAATGCCATGGCGTCATTAGCCGCCCAAATAATATCAATGCGACTTCGTTGCATGATACCTTTCACTTTTTGATACGCTTGCTGCTTTGACCAATTCGCCACTGAACTATCAACTAACGCTAATTTAGGCAATGCTAGCAAACCATCTTTAAGTCCTTGTTCGCGTGCAATTGAGGCTGGCGTAGAATAATCTCCCTGTAGCGCAAGTATCTTTTGAGTACAAACACTCTCGCCGCTACTATGTAAGCTATCGCCTTGCGCCACTAAACGCTGCAAAAGCTTCTTACCTGCTTTATAGTTATCAGGTGTGACACTGCCAACGATAAAGCCTTTATCTTCTGCAGACAAAGCATTTAGTGCCGCCTTATCTAAATCATTTAACAACATAAAAATAGCGACTTTATGTTGCGCAATTTGCTTTGCGATATTGACAGCTATACCCTTCTCATTAACCAAGATGACATAATCAGGATCATGCCTTAGTATTTCTTCAACTAAAGATTTCATTAAGATATGATTGCGATAAGCATAAATTGTCGTGAGCTGGATATCTAAATCATCCGCAGCAGCCTGCATAAACTCAGTAACATTGGTCCAAAAGTAACCGGTAGTGTTTTCGGCCGGATAGCCAGGATTTAAAAAAACCACAGAGAATTTTTCGCCATGGCTAACTGGCGAAAACGAAAAAAGTAAAGAAAATAAAACAATAGATATAACTTTTTGCATAAACTAATAAATGCTTTTTCAAGGCTAGTATATCTATTTTAGTTCAACAATTAACAAGCATCTAAATAAGCGCCGGTTGTTACCGTTATTTAAAACAACCGGCTAGAGTTGCTGAGCACAATATCAGCTTAATCTTTTTTAAGCTCATTCGCTTTTAATAACATGGATTTGCTTTCTTCTAAGAAGACATCAGCGTAATCACCAAACCAGTCTGAAACATGGTTAAACATATCAACAAAGGCTGATTTATCATCTTGCTCAACATCTTCTAGCAGCTCTAAAAAGCGATAAGCAAAACGCTTCATCATGGCAATATTATCTTTATTGGCAAAGATAATATCAGCATAAAGCACTGGATCTTGAGCAAACAAGCGACCAACCATAATGAGCTCTAAGCGATAAATAGGTGAACTCATGTCCACTAACTTCTCAATATCTGCCCCTTCTGCCATTAAATGGTAGCCATAAGCAATAGTTGAAAAATGTCGCATGACTTGCACCATCGCCATGGCTTCATCATGCTCATGTGCTTGTACTGGATATATTTTAGCGCCCCACACCTGAAACTGCTGTAACAGCCAGTTATATTGCTCAGGATATCGGCCTTCACAAGTAATAATGGTTTGCTTAATTAACCCGGTAACATCTGGACCAAACATTGGGTGTAAACCAACAACAGGGCCATCATGCGCCTTTTTCATCTCATAAAGCGGTGATTCCTTGATGCTGGTAATATCCGCTAAAATACAATCTTTAGGTAGGTTATTTAAATGATGAATAACCATAGAAGTTAAACGAATGGGCACGGCAACAATCACCACACTGGCATTAGCCAAAATTTCATCTGCTCTTGGCCAGTCCTGCTGCTCAATAATATCAACCTTGTAGCCAGAGCGAGTGAATAGATCAACAAAAACACTACCTAATTGACCTTTACCGCCAACCACAACAACTTTATTGCATTCAGGGTTGACGCACTGATAACCACTGGCATCTTGGCTTACGTAGGAGTCACGCATAAAGCGGCGTAAGATATCTTCAATCAAATCTGGCGATAAACCGACCTCACTCGCCTGTTTTCTGCGTTTACTTAGCAAAGCCGCTTCACGATCAGGCGCATAAATAGGCATGCCAACTTCACTTTTTAATGCCCCCACTTTGGTGGTGACATCTAAGCGTTTACGCAATAAGTTGACTAATTGACTATCAATATCGTCTATTTCATCACGTAAAAGTGCGAGTTTCTCATCAAAATCATTCATATTTACTAATCAACAATACGTGCTTTTAATGCAACAGCTAGCTTGTCTGCTGCTTCATTCAGTAAAGTCTCAGTTGTTGGGAAATCAATACAAGCATCCGTTACTGAAACACCGTACGCCATTTCTTCCTTTGGTAATTCTGAGCTTTGGTTGCCTGACTTTAAGTGACTTTCAAGCATAATACCAATGATTGATTTATTACCTTCACAGATTTGGTTAATAACGTTATCAGCCACTAATGGTTGACGACGGTAATCTTTGTTTGAATTACCATGACTACAGTCAACCACAATACCCGGCTCTAAACCATGCTTAGCAAGGGCTTGCTCACACTCAGCTACGTTGACTGAGTCATAGTTAGGTTGACTACCACCACGTAAGATAACGTGACCATCAGGATTACCTGAAGTTTTAATTAGTGCCACTTGCCCTTGACGATTAATCCCCATAAAACGATGCGAAGACGCGGCCGATTGCAAGGCGTTAATCGCTACACCTAAGCTGCCATTGGTACCATTTTTAAAGCCAATTGGCATAGATAAACCACTTGCCATTTCTCTGTGAGTTTGCGATTCAGTTGTACGCGCACCAATTGCCGACCAGCTGAATAACTCAGCTAAGTATTGCGGGCTAATTGGGTCAAGCGCTTCTGTTGCTAATGGCAAACCAAGCTCTGTTAAGTAAATTAATAATTCACGCGCTTTGCGAAGACCTGTTTCAACATCAAACGAGCCATTCATATGCGGATCATTAATTAAACCTTTCCAACCAACAGTAGTACGTGGCTTTTCAAAGTAAACTCGCATAACAACATATAAGGTATCTTTATGGGCATCATGAAGCTTCTTCAATTCACGTGCGTATTCTTTCGCGGCATCAATATCATGTACAGAACATGGGCCGCTGATCACTAATAAACGCGGGTCACGCTTGTGAATAATATCGGCAATAATTTTTCGAGAAGCTTTAACAAACTCTCTCCCTTTATCAACTAAAGGTAGTTCATCTCGTAACTGTTGTGGGGTAATTAATACGTGCTCAGCATTGACATGAATATCATTCAATGTGCTTTTATGTGTGCTCTCTGACATAAGTCCATCCTAATAAATTAGCAAAAACCAGCCTTCATGCTAATTTTAGCTGCTGGTTTGTTATTGTGCGTTAGCTAAATTTGTGATTTACAGAAATATTGATGGTGAAAGAGTACTTAATTCTAAAGGGCTACAGCTCAACCAAAATAAAAATCCAAAATCGTAAACTTTTAATTACGCGATTTGTAATCATATTTTTACACAGTTTTTTCCATGCGTATAGCCTTTTTTCTATAAAAATTAAGAAAAATACAACTGGCTTAGAGCCCCCTATTTTACAGTGCTCCTGCTTGCCAGTTATAACCTCAGTGTAATAAACATTCTGTCATTAAAAAAACTTGCGTTATATCAATTATCTATTTATAGTGCGCGGCAAATAACAGCATATACGAAGAGAGCTGTACTTAATCAACTCAGTAATATTTCTTACTGTTATGTTAATGCCGTTATTTTATTCCCCTTAAAATTTTCCCTTAATTTGTATAAAGGATTTATATAATGAAAAAGAATGCATTACTTTTAGGTCTATCTTTACTTTCTACTACAGCATTAGCGAATGATTACAATGCTCAAGTAGACGCAGATTTTCTTACGATTGATGACGTAAACGTAATTGGTGTTGAAGGCACTTACTACTTTGACAAAGTATCAACAGCTAACACAGCATGGGCAGAAGCTGCATTTATGGGCAGAAATAGCAACGCTTCTCTTGCTTATGTAAACTTTGATGGCGATGGCTATGCCTTAAACTTAGGTGGCGACTATTACCACAATAATTTTTTCTTTGCTTTAGATGCAACTTATACTGACTATGACTTTGGTGATAGCGAGACAGACTTTAGTGGCGCAGTTGGTTACTTCTTTGCTAAAAACTGGTTAGTGTCTGTTTCAGGTGCTGATGAAGATTTTTCTGACTCGCTTGCCCTTAACACAAAATACATTGCTACTTTAGATAATGGTTCATTTGTAAACTTAGAAGCTTCATTCTTAAACTATGATAATGACTTCACTTTTACAGCTGACTACTACTGGACAGCGCAATCAAGTGTCGGTGTTGATTTATCAACAGAAGAAGATTATAAATTCGGTGTTCATGCTCAGCACTTCTTCACACCAGCAATTTCTGCACGTGTTGGCTTTATCTCATTTGACTATGACGATGCGTTCACAATTGGCTTAACTGGTCGCTTCTAAGCGCTGTTAAAGCTAACTTCACTCTTAAACGCTTACTGTTTTAAGAGCATAAAAAAAGCGCCATTAGGCTAATGCCGATCAGTTAAGGCAAAAAAGTTTGGGGATCAATTGAACGATCCCTACAATATGTAAGAATCCGATAAATAAAGTTTATCGGATTTTTTTATGCGCTTTGAAAGTGAACTTGCTACAGCCTTTAGTTCTTGTAATACCTTCCACACCTTTGAGAAATACGCAGAGTTGCTCTCCCCTGAGTTGATTAAACAAGGCTTTAAACAAGCTGGCGTCGCCACAATTAGAAAAAGGCGCCTACCACTTGAAACCGTGCTTTGGTCAATTATCGGTATGGCACTATATCGTCAGAAGTCGGTTTGGGATATAGCCACTCAGATGGATATCATGTTGCCTGATAAAAAGCCATTAGTGGCACCAAGCGCACTGGTTCAAGCAAGACAAAGGTTAGGCGCAGATGCCGTTAAAGAAGTGTTTAAAGTGATGGCACAGCATGGTTATGAATCGAACCAGTTTGAAACATGGGCGGGCTTGAACCTGCTAGCCGTTGATGGTGTCGTATGGCGAGTCGCCGATACTGCTGAAAACCACAAAGTATTTGAAACGCAAAGTAACCAGCATAGAGAAAATATTTATCCTCAAATCCGTATGGTTTGTCACATGGAAATTACGAGCCACCAGCTAATCAACAGCGTATTTTCAGGTTACCGAACTAATGAAATGAAATTAGCAGAAGGGCTAATAGAAACGACACCAGATAATACATTAACTATCTTCGATAAAGGCTATTACTCGCTTGGTTTGCTCAATCGATGGCATCAAGCAGGAGAACAAAGACACTGGATGATACCAGCTCGTAAAGACTTAAATTACGATGTCATCCAGAGTTTGGGCAAGAATGATAAACGTATTCGGTTAACAACAACGCCTCAAGCTCGTAAAAAATTTAATGACCTACCAGAACATATTGAAGCCAGATTAGTGAGTAAAAAAATTAAAGGTAAAGAGTACCGTATTCTGACCTCAATGGTCGACCCAATACGCTTTCCAAGCGAAGAAATGGTTGAGTTATACCGGTATCGCTGGGAAATAGAATTAGGCTATCGAGAGATGAAACAATCGCTACTTAACAGCGCTTATACTTTAAGAAGCAAGCGACCAGATATGATTGAACAGGAGTTATGGGGACTCCTTCTGTGCTACAACTTGATAAGGCAAGGGATGACAGCGGCAGCAAGAAAGCTTAATAGCACTTGGCCTAATCAGCTTAGCTTCACGAGTTGCTCAATGGCAATTACTCAGTTCTTTGCCACATTGCCTCTGTCTAGCCCTGGCAATATTCCCAAACACTATGAAGCTTTACTGACACAAATGACTTATTTTAAATTACCAGAGCGGCGTGAAGAGAGGCAATACCCAAGGTGGGTTAAGGCAAAACCCCAAAGGTATCCAAGGAATACAAAAAATGCCAATCAGCTTAACTGACTGGCATTACGCCATTAGGCGCTTTTTTTATGCAGTACAATTAAGTATTAACCACCGTGAACAATGCGTTGCGCAATTAAGTTCTCGACTACACTTGGGTCGGCAAGCGTAGAGGTATCACCTAAGCTATCAACTTCGTTCTCTGCAATTTTACGTAAAATACGACGCATAATTTTACCAGAGCGTGTTTTCGGTAAACCCGGAGCCCATTGAATATAATCAGGCTTAGCAAAGCGACCTAACTCTTTAGCAACAAACTCTTTAAGTTCAGTATTTAATTCATCGGACTCGCTGGCATTCCCCATCAAGGTAACATAACAATATACGCCTTGACCCTTAATTTCATGCGGATAACCAACAACAGCGGCCTCTGCTACAGCAGGGTGAAGTACTAGCGCACTTTCAATTTCTGCCGTACCTAATCTATGACCTGACACGTTTAGAACGTCATCTACACGACCTGTGATCCAATAGAAACCATCTTCATCACGACGGGCACCGTCACCCGTAAAGTAGTTACCCGGATATTGACTTAAATAGGTTTGGTAGAAACGGTTATGATCACCAAATACCGTACGTAATTGGCCCGGCCAACTCGCTGTCATTACTAGTAAACCTTGGTTTTCACCTTCAAGGGTATTACCGTCTTTATCAAATAATGCCGGTTGCACACCAAAGAAAGGTTTACCTGCAGCGCCTGGCTTCATATCAACAGAGCCCGGTAATGAGGTAATTAAAATACCGCCCGTTTCAGTTTGCCACCAAGTATCAACAATTGGGCAGTTACTCTTACCGACCACTTCATAATACCAATGCCATGCTTCAGGGTTAATTGGCTCACCTACGGTACCCAGTAAACGAAGTGATGATAAATCGGCTTTTTCCACTAACTCATCGCCAACACTCATTAAGGCACGAATTGCTGTTGGTGCAGTATAGAAAATATTAACACTGTGTTTTTCACAAACTTGCCAGAAACGACCCGCATCAGGGTAAGTAGGAACACCTTCAAATACTAAAGTAGTTGCACCATTAGCTAATGGGCCGTAGAAAATATAAGAGTGACCTGTGATCCAACCGGCATCAGCTGTACACCAGTATACTTCGCCTTCTTTATAGTCAAAGACATACTTGTGTGTCATCGCTGCATATAAAATATAGCCACCACAAGTATGAACAACCCCTTTAGGTGTACCCGTTGAGCCTGAAGTATAAAGAATAAATAATGGATCTTCAGCATCCATAATTTCAGGCTCACAAACCGCTGGCAGCTCAGCTACAGCTTCACTGTAGTTAATATCTTTTTCAGGGTTCCAAGCTATTTCAGCACCTGTTCGTGTCACCACAACAACAGAGTGAACATTTGGACAATCAGCAATAGCAGCATCAACATTAGCTTTTAATGGGATACGCTTACCGCCACGTACAGATTCATCAGCCGTGATAACTACCTGACAATCAGCATCAAGTACACGCGCTTTAATAGACTCTGTAGAGAAGCCACCAAATACTACAGAGTGGATCGCGCCAATACGTGCACACGCTAACATGGCATAACCAACTTCAGGGATCATCGGCATATAAATACAAACACGATCGCCCTTTTTAACACCACGTTCTTTTAGTAAATTGGCAAAGCGACAAACATGATCATGCAGCTCTTGGTAAGTTACTTTTAAGTCATCACTAGGATCATCGCCTTCAAAAATAATGGCAGTATCGTTAGCTTTTGTTTCTAAATGACGATCAATACAGTTATAGCTAACATTAAGTTTTGCCCCAGAAAACCAATTAATTTCTGAGTTCTTTAAATCAACCTGACTAACACTGTCCCAAGGCTGATACCAATCAATAAACTTCTCTGCTTGCTCAGCCCAAAAAACATCAGGCTGTTCAATTGACTGCTTATACATAGCATCATAAGTAGCCGCATCTAAATGTGTATGTGCTTTGGCTTTATCTGAAACCGGATAACAAGATTTTAATTCGTTCATTCTCTTTTCCTTCAAGACATTAACTTGATGTAATTTTATTCGCTAGTTGTAAGGCGCGTTGCCCTAGCTAACGTTTAGTTATAACAATCATGCTAGATTGTTTAATTTATTTTTCATATACGGCTTTAGTCTTAATTTACGTTTTTACTCTAACCTTTTATACAGAAATATCGCTCAAGCCTTTACTTTTCGTACTCTAAACGGAAATCATCAGCCATTACATATCTTTAACATATCATCGAACAGCAATAATGACAACGCTGTCAGATTGACGATTAATCTAATAAGATTAAGGTAACGTGTAAATTTGCTTACTGTTTTATCACTGCTCGACCAGTTTGGCTAAGACAATAATAATCAAGGCTATGCAGAAAAAATATAGTACGCTGCGCAACTTATACCAAGTGAAAAAATGATTTGCTCTCTCAACGAGAATTAAAAAGCTTACAGGCAAGGCACTGAATGAAAAGAATGCTTGTTCAGAAAAAGATTTTTCTGAATTCTCTAATAAGCTGCATCCATGCAGCATATTTGTTGAAATAGCTATGCTGAACTTTTTTAAGACAATATCGCTAGCATTGGGGCTTAAGCTCTACGGTATTACCTTGAGGGTCTTTAATATAGAGTGATTTACCATAGCCCTGTGCGCCATAACGCTGCTCAAACTTACCTACGTCAATATTATGAAACAATAAATGTCTACTAAGCTCATCAACAGAGGTGGCTTTAAGTTGTAAGCAAAAATGATCCATATTATTTTCAGTTATGCTCGGAGCGCCACCACCTTGTCGACCAAGCTCACTATCTACTTCAACTAAATCAATCAATGCACTACCCGCTCTTAACTGAGTTAACCCAATGGCATTTTCAGTTTTCCGCTCTAGCGTACAACCTAGAATGTGGCAGTAAAAATGAATCATTTCACTGAGCTTATTGGTTCTTAAAACAATATGGTCAATGCCAACAATTTCCATCATAAACAACCTCAATATAACTTATAGCAATTGAATTAAGCTAGCATGGTTCAATCGACTCATGAATTTCTTTCAAACCATGAATAATTTCAGGAATTGTTCGCAGTATTTGCACTAGGCTAAACACTAATACACCATGATGGGCAGCAAGAGAAAACTCATCAAGGCTATTCCACGTTTCCCACCCTGAGGTTAGCAGTAAAATAACTCCACTAAATAAGTTTAAATAGGGACTATGAACAATTTTTTTCAACATAACTATTACCAATATAAATAACCCGCTAAAAAATAAGGCCGTGCTAGCCTTTACGGTATCAACATCATTCAAATTAAACGCAAAAACGCCATATAATCAACGATTATATGGCGTAACGGCTCAAAAACTATCTGTGTCTAAACTAAGTATATATAAACTAACTGTCAATATTAAAAAAGTGTTGTTTCAACGCTTTAAATCGCTTAACAAAAACTACTGTAGCAATAATAGCCAAAACAACAGTAGTTATTCTAAACGCTTGTTCCATGGTTAAGTGACTAAAATCTAAATACAATATATAACCAAATAAATAACCTAAATTATAGATGCCAGCCAACATCAAAATTGGACATATTATCGCAGTAGCCCGCAACTGAGTTTCACTAAGTAACTTCAACTTATCACCTTTTATTTTTTAGAGGTAAGCAAATGCCCCTTAATTTAGAGGCATTTCTATTTAGTGTAAATCAAAATCATATAGGATAATGATTTAACGCAATATAAATATCCCGATAAAAGTCGCCTAGCCGAACAGATCAGATAAAGTTACTATGGTTTTGATTTATTTGATTCAAGTTTACCAATACGGTTTTCAAGTTCACGTATTTTTAAGATCAAAAAGTCATCAGCATCAGGAACATTTCTAATCATTCTTGAAAGAATTGTTCCCAAGCCAGTAAGCGAGAAGAATAGGTTTACCGCAATGCCAATACATAATGCCCACACAATTACTTGTCCTACGTCCATGTCTAACTCCTTGTAAGTTGCTTATAAATTAAATATTGCACACTGAAAAATAACAATCCATAAAAGAACATTAGCACAGTTTTTTACTTTCTGACCAGTTTTTAACCACGCTAATTTGAATGACCAGTTCCCCCCTAAAATAACTAATTAACAAATTTTAAAGACAAAAAAGCCTCAAATGAAGCTTTCAGAATAAGTAGTTACTCAACTAATTGAAAAACCATACGTACCGCACGGCCTTCTTCTCCCCACGGAGTAACATTGCTCATTTGTAAAACTAACTCTCCAGAAGGACGCTGCGACAAAAACAACCGCCAGCCCCAGTCAGGATTATCAGGCACACTATAGGCATAGAAAGCGGAGAAAAGCCCCCAGGCGTCTTGATCCAGCTGACACTTTACCTGTGTTGCTTGGTGCCAGCTGTCAGACCACAACAAATGCTCAGCTTCTAGTATAAAGCTGCCTTTTTTCTCTTCACCTTTATATTGCCAACAATAATGCAAGTGATTACCGTCAAAGCTCAACGAACAGGGATAATGAATGGCATCATTTCCCGCTTCATCTAACCATAATTCACCATGCCCTTGCCAAGTTGTTTGTATAAACTTTTCAAACCATGCCATTTGTAGCTCCAAGCAGCTTAATTAGATGTATTAACAGTAGCATTATTCGTGATATTTGCGAATGCGAGCAACCTTACCCTCTTCAACTTCAAGTACTTCCATGATTACACTGGTATAAGCGATAGCTTGATTATTATCAGGATGAATACCTTTGGCGCTGTGCTGATAACGTATCGCAATGGCCGAATCATTAAATATAAAAGTATTTAACAATTTAGCCTGGTATTCAGTGTGTGCACCTAAATAATACATCATACCTTTACGCATACTTTCTTTACCATCAGGTAAACGTCTATCATCAACCTCATAAGGTAAGTGCTGATGACCAACATCATCGGTTAATAACGCTAAATATGCTTCTAGTTCCTTGTTAGTTGCACTAGGCGCCTGCGATGCAACCATCACCTGAAAATAATCTTGAGCTAACTGCTTAAGCTCTTGATTCACTTCTTCAGCTACACTAGCAAAGCTCACTAAACAGGTAAGTAATATTGAATAGATTAATTTCATTCGTATCTCCATTTATCATTTAAAATCTATAACCGAATTAATTTAAAGCGACATTATGACATTATTGTGAAAGTCACTTTTTTATTGCTAAAAATGTAAATGCCACAATAAAGTAGCCAACAAATTGCCCCGATAATAAAATGATCATCTTAGGGGTAAAATATGTTTCTTCACTAAAAAAACTTAAAGCAAGCATTGCTGGTGCTAATAATATTTCATAACCAGGTAATGTTACTGGTATCAAATAATAGTTAAACATAAATGCTGCTATGCCAATAAGCATGCCAAATACAGCAAAAAGTGTCGCTAGTTTATACGGAGAATGTATGCTCACTGGGCTGTACCTTCTTCTTTAACTAGAGAGTTAAAACATTGAATTTGATTAATCTTATCAACTTCTGCTCGAAAATTACCATATAAAGTACGATACGATGTGCTTGGCATCACCTTATCTTTCAGAGCAGCCCTTAATTTTGTAAAATCAAAGCCAGCTTTAGCTTTATTTAACTCGGCTTGCCTAAGCGTTAGTTTTTGATAATCTTGATTTGCCTTAGCTAAACTAGCTCGCTCTGAATGAGTTAAATCAAGCCAGCGATTAACAGGTTTATCTACCTTGACCCTATCCGCTTGTTTTATCAGTAGCAACTGCACTGCTAAAGCATTTCTATTAATTGCCACTAACTGCTCATCTCTTAGTATGAGTGCTTCATCTTGATTGCCTGGACTCTGCTTAACAATAAGTTGCGTTAATTGCTGCTGCCATTTTTTCTGTGCTTGAGTGTAAGCTTGATACTTATTAATCAAACAATCATTTGCACTTACTGGTAACGAGAAAGTAAGCGTTATGAGTGCTGCTTTGCAAAAAAATTTACCCACTTAACTTACCCCCTAAACACCATATTTAAATAAAAAGGTGCTATTAGCACTATTTTTATACATAAAGCTTTATGTGAGGTTACTTTTCATAACTGGCAATAATCGTGGTACTGTTAACCGAGTTGCTAAAAAATTCAGATTTAACCGCTAAATACTCCTCATCAGCAAAAAAAGCCTCCATCGCCTGTCTATCAGGAAAGTTAATAGTAAAAACGCGATTGATTGCTTCATCAACCTGAGAAAGTAACACTTGCTCAATAGTAAAATCATAACCAAACGCGCCACCAAACTGATTAAGAATTGGCTTCATTGCTTGACGATACTTTGCATAATTATTGTCATCTGCAACATCTAAAGCGACCAACATTTCAAACATAATCTAAACCCCACTTATACCAAGTTAATTAAGTATTTGATCATTTAGCGAGAATTAAAAGGCTTATAAGCAAGGCGCTAATTGCAAAGAATGGTTATTCCCTTGTTAAAATTAGCAACGCTGGGTATAAGCCTTTTAAACTCGCCCTTTGGGAGTTCAAGAATAACATGATAACTGCACAATATTTATTTGATGTAGAACGACTATATCTTCATAAATCTTGCTTGTTCTAATGCTATTCTTGTAACTCTAAGTGACTAAATATTTAATCAAATTGGTATTATACCTTTACACCAAACATATATAGCAAATTCATCAACTAACAAACATCAATAAAGTTAACGCAGTATCTTTTGATACCTTCATTATTATGTTTATAAGAAATGATAGTTACTAGGGGATACCTTAAAGAGGATATTAAGGTATGGCAAAGAAGAAAATGTAAAACATCATGACAAAACCCGTTAGCCAGAGGGCTTAATAACAAAGCCTTTTTCAATACCACTTTGAAAGCCAACGGATTGATACAAGGCGTGGGCTGCACTTAATTGCTCGCCAGAAAGTAGCATTAATTTACCACAGTTTTTTTGCCAAGCCAGTTCTATCGCAAACTCTAACACTTGTTTACTAAAGCCGCGGCGGCGAAAATTACTCGCGGTAATAACATGTTCAATAATACCAAAGGGTCTAGCGCCATTAGCAATACTCAAATTAATAGTTAAAGCACAGCTAGACGCTAGCTCTCCATCTACCTCTGCGACAACAACATGGGTGCGTTCATCTGACATCATCATTTGCCAATGCGCTTCGGCTTCGGCATCTAACAACTCAGGATCATGAGGTCTAAGCTCTTTATAAAGCTTAAGCAACTTGGGTAAATCATCATAACTAGCAAGTCTAATAGTCATTGGCTTTAAGCCCTACTGAATAAGGTACTGAACTTTGCTTAAGGTGCTGCCATCATGATTTAAAAAGCACTTATAGGGCTTTACGCCAATATAGGCGCCATATTTATCCAGAGCATTTAACTCAAGAATTAATACTTGTCGTGCACCACTGCTATCATTAACCCACACTTTATTAGCTGAAATTAGCTCTAGGGTATGAGGCAGTTCAAATTTTGGTTTATGATAAGCAAGGCACTCCTTTTGCACAGCCTCTTCATCAGCTTTACTTTGCGACTTACCTGAAGAGCTATCCACATCAATGGTTTCAAACTGATCGTCACAAGGCGTTTGACTAAACGTGGTTACACCATTAACGGTACACTTATATACAGAACTGCTATGAGCTGAAAAGGAAAGGAAAATAACCAAAATAAATAGTGCTCTCATAACTTCTCCCATATCAAGCCTGATTAAATCGAACGCCAGTATAATACTAAAAAAGGTAAATTAACGCATAATTAATTGTTTCAATGACAGAGCACTATTACTTTTTGCTATAAACAACGCCGAAAAAATGTATTGCAATCAGGGCGTAAATCGCATCTTCTAAATACAGGTGAATATTATTGGCAAAGTTAAACATAGCTTGCTCAGTAGTATGTTGTGAAAAAAACAAAATATTTAATATATGCAATGAGTGCTCGTAATTGTTAATCATCAACACGCCTGAAATCATCAAGCTCAGTAGCACTAAGTACATTAAGGCATGAATAAAATAAACAAACCTTTGATGATAAACACTCTTAAAAATCGGTTTATAAGCTTTTGCTAAGAATTTTTTTGACTAAATAGCTCTAGCCAATAACAACACAAACACCAGTACCGCCATAATAAAGTGTACTTCTATTGCATCTTGTTTATGCTCAATAGTCCCTTTGATTCGATAATCAATATTATGTATTTGCGTCCCCATAATAAGTAGCATACCCAAAATTAAGCTTGATGCACTCCAATGCAAAACTCTATCAATAACATAACTTGTTTTATCTAACATTCCCGTACCTTTAACTGTTTGCCCTGGTGAAAATTTTGAATTTAGCTAAAAAATATTAACCTTCACTTAGCAATAATTAATTGAACTACTTAATTGCGATATGCACTTCAATTTCATTGCCGTTAGGGTAATACTCAAAGTCAGTGGTAAACAATCGCTGCTGCGCTAGACTCTCTTGCAAAAAGTACTGCCAAACCTCTGTCCAAGCATCAATGGCTATTTGCGGCATCTCTCCCGTGTGTTTAAACACAAGGTAATTTCCTTGCTTTATTGTAATAGGCTCTAAGTTAGCTTCTGCTGGAAAATCACTACCATCAAATGCAGCATGCACAGTAAACTTACCCGTATGATCAGACTCATAATCAGAGTAAATACCATATACCCTTTCACCATTTTGATAATCTACTGGTACAGCATCATCAAATGTTTGCCACAACTCAGGTATTTTCCCTGCATCTGGTGTCATTTCACTGGCATTATCCGTTCTAGCACTTAAGCCATATAAGGTTTTTTCTTCAACAATTTTTACTTCCAAAAGTATCTCCTTTTAATTATGCCTACTTTCAGAGCTGCAAACATAAAACACAATATTATCTTTTAACTAACACTTGGTGCGCTTTCTACTGGCTATTCAGCACCTTTAGGCGCGTCGTTTAACATAGCTATGCCTAGCAAAATAAACCACACTATTTGCCCTAAACCGAAAATCGCCGTACTTATTTCAAAAAACATATTAGTAGCTAAAAATGACAACCCTGAGAACAAGGTTAATACGCCAGCAATACCAACTAGAGCGCCCCAATAATGAACAAAAGCGCCGTAAATTTTATTTTTAACACCTATATAACTAATGGCCAATACCCATACTGCGCCAACAAGTTCAATGCCGCCACCCAGCGCATCAACAATAGTATTCACAGTACGATTAATTGTTAGCGCTTGTGTTGCATCTATAGCATGATACTTAACTAACGCTTCTAGGCCGGTTAGAAAAATAAAGCTGCTTGAGAGAACCATAAATACCCAAAGGTAACCAACAACCGCGGTAAACCTCATCAGCTCAGGTGAAACTTGTTTAAAGCGCTGATAATTAGCCTGAACCAAAACAATTAAAGCAAAGCTAAAGACAATGCCACTAACTAAATAGCCTAAAAAATAGCTATCTCTGTTTTGAATAATAAACTCAAGATAACGCTCAGGGGCTTCATATCCGCTTGAATCAAGCACAACAAAAAACAAGACAAAGCCAAATATATAGGTACAGGCTTCTAACAGGGCGACAGCTCCACCCCACTTTTGTAATGACATTAACGAATTCCTTGATTGAATTTTTCTTATAAGGTTATCAGCCTAGGTAAAACGATCACACGGGCAACATTAGGAAAAACGTTAGCAAATATTTCTATAGTAATTCAACTAGCCAGAGCATAATTACGATTAAAATATCATTATCATAAATCGGTGCAAGCTACATTCTTTTAATGCTATAAGTGCAATGAAGGGTAAATAACAGTTTGCTAATATGTGAAACGAACTAGAACCGAGCAAATTGTTACAAGTCCGACTTGAAAGCCCTTGATACTTACGGGTTAATGCCAAAACCCATATGGAAAGTTATCAGGATTGTCAGGTAAATCCCTCCAACCACTTAGCTTATCAACATACTTTCGCTTAAAGTTTCTCTTCCTTGCACCATATGGTGCAAGGTTGGCTATAACTTCAAGCAAATCATTGGCGTTCGGGGAACTTCTTCCATTGTCTGCAATAACGCTACGTAATGTCGGTAGTAACAACAGATATGCTTTATTGGCATCAGCTTTACTTTTAAATACGCCAAAAATGGTGCTACCAAGGCCAAACCCTTTACTCAAAAGAGACAAAGACATAAAAATTCCTTTTTTAAATTATGGTTGAATTGTTTAATGATTAGTTGATTTATTTTGCTTCAAAAGTTGAACAACGACATAGCAAACGGGAGTAATAAAGATCAGTGTTATAAATGATAATGCATACATTTCGTAAGCACTATAGCCACCTGCATTAAATTCAAAGTACATCGACAACCCGTCACTAATGAGCATACCAGCAATAAAAAAGCAACACAAAACTTTGTTTTTAAACAACTTACGTAATGATGAGCTATACGCATATGCGTATAAACAGATTAAAATGAAGGGGAGAATCACTAAATTTATTACCCCTAACCATAATGGTATTTCAGGTTGAAGAATGGGCGGTAAAGTCGCCAATTGATATAAATTGTATATACTTGATATGAGGTGTATAAAAAAGAACATCTTCCAAAATATTTTTTTATCCATGTGCAATCCATGCAAACTTTTATTATACAAGTTAAACAAAAAGTTAGCGTTAACGCAATACTTCTATTTGAGTAACTAACGCCCACCATAATAGGCAAATAATGCTTGGCTATAATAGCGACGCAAGAGCAAAGCCAAGCTGTATTTTTCCTGATTTATTTGCTTGATAGCAGTATTTATAATGCAGAACCTTTATTAGCCCGACCACCTATAATACTTGCTAAAACTGCACACCATATAGCTGTGACAACTCCCATTAATGCAGGAGTTGACTCTATTGCAGATGACATATGGAGGCCAAATAGAGTTCCTACTAGACCAAAAGATAAACCAGCAATAGCAAAGAATTTATTGTGTGTTTGAATTTTCATGTAACTCTCCATGTTTTGATAAATGATTATACAGCTAACTAGAAGGAAAATTCCCTTGTTTAAACACAGAAAACTCCTTCTTTCACTAACCTCAAATTGTATACAGTACATATCATTTTAATTTTTATCAATTACTTATTACGGAGGAGTTCAACTGAACGGCATGTATAGGTAAGAGATTCCTTTTCTATGTAAAATGGTATTAATCGCTTATCAAAAAACTTAACTCCACAACTCTTTTCAGAGTAAATACACATAAAAAAAGCGCCTTTCGGCGCTTTCTAGATAAACAAGTTCAGCTCATAACTTAGTTAAGCATTGCCAATTGAACTTTATGACTCTCTCGCTCACGCTCTACATATTTAGCCCATTGTTGTGCGGTTTTTTGCACTTTTGGTTGCTTGCTTGCTTTTGCAAAGGCAGTTAATGATTTGTCAAAACGCTTTAAGTTAAAGTTCGCCATACCTTGTGCTAAATACATATTGCCTAAATAGCTGTTAGCTGCGGCTTTATCTTCTGCTGAGTTTTGCTCAAAACGGGTAATGGCATTTTGCGCAGCAGTAATCGCTTGCTGCCACTGCTCATTATTAAGGTAAGTTTGCGCTAATAGTGCATCATACTTACCTGAAGAAGCAATGCCGCTAACTTTAGTCAGCACTTTAATTGCCTGCTTATCTTCTTTAGCCGCTAAATAAGCTCTGGCAAGCACATCTAAGTTTTTCTCATCGGCTACCACTGTGCCTTCTTCAATCGCACCCGCTAATAACTTAGCACTTTTATACGGCGCATTATGAAATAAGTACAATTGCGCTAAAGTTAAAACGTCTGCCGATTTAGTTACATAACCGGCTTGATAAGCCGCTTCCATTACCGCCATTTGCTTGTCTTCTTGACCAATTTCGCCATACATGCCCGATAACTGTAACCAATATTCTGGCTTATCGTAATAACGTACCAATTGCTCAATTACTTTGGTGACTTGCTCAGGTTGTTTTAACTCATAATACGCAGCACGCTGCAAAATCAACCAGTTTTCTTTTGGCAGTTTATTTTCTTGCTCAACCATAGCAATGGCTTGGTTGATATAATCTAAACTTTGCTGATATTGCTTGCTTTGATAATGCACCTGAGCAAACAAAATTTGCTGATTTGCTGTTAAGTCTTTGGCATTAACTTTTTGCCATTGCGATAGATATTCTAACGCTTGCGGATAATCTTGCTCTTGCATAGACAACTGAGCTAATGAGTAAAGTGTCGAAATAACTAAACTGTCAGGAATAACACCATGATCAGCAACAACCTTTTTAAAGCTATCGATAGCCATGGCAATATCGTCATTGCCGTAGTACATAAAGCCATAAAAGTTAAACAGCATAGCTTTTTCATAACTGTTTAAACTGTCAATGCGATCATGTACCTGCTCTAGTACTTCAAAGCCTTCAATTTTATCGCCGTCATCGGCAAGCTTTTGTGCTCTTGCAAGTTGAGCATAAACACGGTTACGCATAGCAGGTACTTTTTTGCTGGCACGATAGCTTTTATGCTCTTTTTTCGCTTCTTTGGCTTCACTCGCCTGAGCAACGTTAAGGCTACTTGGTGCAATAACAAAAGCACCGAGTGCGCCTAGTAATAAGATTGCTGTTGATTTTTTCATGTTCTCTTCCTTATCACAGGAGTGTTTTTCTACATTTACGTAATTTATTACGGCTTATTTTCTGCTTGGCTTAGCGCTTAGCCATCAATTTCAAAGCTAATACGGTTTTGCACGCCAGCAACTTCCATAGCAACGCCATCTACAACGCGAGGTTTGTATTTAAACTTCACTACTGCATCTAAAGCCGCACGTTCAAATACACCTTCAGGTTGTGCGCTTACTACGACAGGGTCTTTTACGGCTCCTGTTTTAGTAACAACAAACTCAACGACTACAAAGCCTTCAATGCCACGTGCCTGTGCACGTCTTGGGTAAACCGCCGCCACTTTAACAATCGGTAAATAATCACCGTCATTACTGTCTAAACTTAAACCGCCAGATAAACCACCGTCGGTTTGAATATCAGCAGCAAATTGACTTTTAACCCCTTGCGAATTTGGGTTAGCTTGTTGCATTGGTGGCGTTACCATTGGTGGTGGTGGCTCTTTAGGTTTCGCTGGCTTTTGCGGCTTACGCTCTTTTTTCGCTACCACTTCATCTTGCTTTAAGCGAATAAAATCAAGCACGTTGCCCTTTACTGGCTCAGTCATGGCGTCATTACCACCAGCAATCAGCTTTTGCATGCCCCACAGTAAAAGAAAGGTCATGATCACCGCTAACGTACCGGCAATCATATAACGCATGCCGCTGCGTAATATTGGTTGAGTCATCTTTTGTTCCTTACCAGCAACTAGGCCTCTTGTGCCGCAATAGATACGTCAAATACACCTGCAGCTCGCGCCGAGTCCATTACCTTAATTAAGGTATCGGTAGTGGCTTTTTTATCTGCTTGAATTACCACAGTACCTTGTGGATTTTCCGCTTTTAAACGCTCAATATTGGCTTGCACACTGCGAATATCCACTTTACGTTTATTAATCCAGATATCGCCTTTATCGCTAATAGCCACCAAAATATTGGCACGTTCTTTCTTCACAGCTGTTGCTGCTTCAGGGCGGTTAACATCAATACCCGCTTCTTTGACAAATGATGCCGTGACAATGAAAAAGATCAGGAGAATAAAAACAACATCCAGCATTGGTGTCATGTCGATATCTTCTTTGTCTTCTTGCTCTTGCAACATTTTATTTATATGACGCATTTTCTTCCTCGCATAAGTTTTGCAACTTAAGTATTCAATAGTTTTTGCTCACGGTTGTTAGTGGTTTACCGTCATACCGTCAGCTAATAATTCAGTTTCTTTTTGTGCATGGCGACGTAACCAAGTTACCGTGAATACGCCAGATAATGAGCCAACCATACCTGCCATGGTTGGAATGGTTGCCCGTGATACGCCAGAGGCCATTGAACGTGCATTACCACTACCTGAAATTGCCATTACATCAAATACTTCAATCATGCCGGTAACGGTTCCCAATAAACCTAACAATGGGCATAACACCACCAGTGATTGAATCAATACCAAATTACGATTTAACTTAGTAGCACCGCGCGAAATAAGCGCGGTGCGAATGTGCTCGCTATACCATGAGGTTTGATCTTTGCGCGCATCCCAGCTAGCAAGTAAATGCTTTTTAACTGCCTTGTAGCTATAAAATACAAAGACAAAGCGCTCAAAGATCATTAACCACATAATGAAGATCACCGCGGCAATTACCGTTAATACCTGTCCACCGGTATCCATAAATTCGGTAATTACATCGAGCATTTCCATTAGCGCAACCATAGTTACGCTCCTTGGCTTGCTGCTTGTTCTTCACGCTCAGAGCGCTCAGCAATAATGCCGGTACTTTCTTGTTGTAAAATATTGATGATGTTCTTACTGCGACCATTTAGGTAAGCAAAGATAAACACCATAGGAATCGCCACAACTAAGCCAAGTACCGTAGTAACAAGTGCTTGTGAAATACCACCGGCCATTAATTTAGGGTCACCTGTACCGAATAAAGTAATCGCTTGGAAGGTAGTAATCATACCTGTTACCGTACCTAATAAACCGATAAGCGGGGCAACAACTGAAATAATCTTGATTAAGCCTAACTTGCTAGAAAGCTTAGGTAATTCACGTAAAATTGATTCCGATAACTTCAACTCAAGCGTTTCAGTATCTAAATCTGGGTGCTTGTCTTTTACTTGCATTACACGGCCTAGTGGGTTGTCGTCTGATGCGGTGTCTGACGCTAGTTGACGATTTACTTTACGGCCAATAATCATTAATGAAATCAAACGTTCTAAGGCAATCAATAAACCAACTAAACCAATACCTAAAATGATGTAACCTACTGGGCCACCTTGGTCGATGCGCTCACGCGTATCAGGTGCTTGTACTAATAAACTTAAAATTGAACCGCCTGTTGGGTCAACAGCAAAGGCTGTTGTTTCACCTTGGCTGTTAATCAAGGCATCAACAGAATTTAAGTAACGAGTAGATGGCTGTCTAATTAGCTCAGCAACCGTACCAGTTTCATCGATATACTCTAGGTATTGACCATTGGCAATTAAGTTAAAGCCACCTACTCGAATCACTTCTGCTGGCTTACTTTCACCGTTCGCCATAACGACATCACGGTTGAACTTAACTACTTTGCCGCTTTGTGTCATTTCACGTTGTAGTTCAAACCATAAGCGCTCAATTTCTTCAATTGAAGCCAGCTTAGAGCTAGAACCCATGCTTTGGGCGAATTGATCTAAAAACTCACCACGACCAGGAATTTGCGCTGAAATGACTGAGGTTTGGAACTTACTGCGAGTATCGCCAGAAACTTGCTGCAGTACACCAAATAACTCTTTTAACTCACCTAAACGCTTATCTAAAGCATCGCCTTTATTGGCTAAGGTAATTTCATTTTCTTCAAAGTTTTGCTCTAACTGTGCACTGAGTTTTAACGCTGAGTCACGTTGAGCACGAATGTCATTTAACATACCTTGTTGCTGATTTACTTTCGCTTTAAATTCAGCTTCACGAGCTTTGTTTTGCGCTGACTGCGCCACTTTGCCTTGCTCAAGTTGCTTTAATAGTTGGTCTAAGTTAGCCGCTTGCTCTGCATGAGCAGCTCCGGCTAATAGCGTGAAAGATACTGCAGCCGTCGTAAATACTTGCTTAACAGCGCCACCTAGCTTATTCAATGTAGGTAAAGATAATATTGAAGTAGTCATGTTATTTACTCTGCAGATGAAGTTGTTAAACCAGATACTGGTACAAAAATAAGATCAGGCGATAACTGTTTACGAGCAATACGTAATGCCTTATTAACACCTAAGCGATAGTCTTGCGATAACGCTTGCCAGTTACCTTGAGCTTGTTGCCACTGACCTAAACGGCTGCCATCGCGCGTTTGATACACTAAGCTAACGCGACCAACACGTAAGAAATCAACATCAGTTTCTTGACCATCTAAGGTTAAAATGCCGCTATAAGCTTCAATAGTGCGACCGTAGTCCACCTCAATTTGATACGCTTCTAATACACGACGAAACTTCTCAGACACCGCAATGTCAGCACGTGTCATCATAGTTTTTAAATCATTAATACGCTTAGCACGCTCTTCTGGTAAAAATGGCACATCAAGGGCAACAAACTCTTCTAGCGTTGAAATCATTCTTGCCATAAGTGGCGAAATTTGACGCTCAATAATGCTTACTTGCTCCATTGACTCAGCAAGTTGAGCTAATTCAGTCATTTGGTTATCAAGCTGTGCCTGCATTTGTTGGTTATAAACATTTAAGCCATCAAGCTCTTTCGTTACCGTATTAAATTGCTGTAACTTAGTTTGTGCTTGTTCAGTGAATGTATTCACTTTTTGCTGTGATTTTGCCGCAGATTCTGTGATCTTTTGCCCAGCATCAACCACATCAGTTAGTTGATCTGTTTGCTGTCCGCTCGCCATTGCCGGCATAAGTAGCGTACTGGCACTGATACTAAGCAAAAAACTTGCTTTGCAAAGTGAAGATAACTTCATAGGTTTACCTTTCTTATTGATAAATTAATCAGGCTAAATGCAGCCCAAATTGAATATGCGCAAGTTTACTTGTTAAATGTGACACTTAAGTTGTAAAAACATGACACTTAAGTTGCACTAATATTTCAGTTAAATGACAAGCCATAACCAAAGCCAGTAAAATAAAGGCATCAGCTATTAAGCTCTTTTTATGCCCTATATGAATATTTTCTCTTGGGCAAATTTGTCGTCATTAACGTCATCAAATTGCAACACTCGCCTCCTACACTTCGCCTTTTCTATTGACAATTCCTTGTCGGAATAATGTTTGTTGTTAGGAGTGCATCAACATGAAATTTCTTGAGAAAGAGCTCAGTTGGCTTTCATTTAATCACCGCGTGCTACAAGAAGCACAAGATGTCAGCGTCCCCTTGCTTGAGCGTATTAAGTTTCTGGGTATCTACTCAAGTAATATGGATGAGTTCTATCGAGTACGTGTTGCCGATGTTCGCCGAAAAGTGCAATTTGCCAACACGGCAAAACAGCGACAACAAGCCGTAGCTCTATTTGATAATATTCAAGCTAAGGTTATCGAACTTCAGGAAATTTTCGATGACACTTACCAAGCCTTACTACAAGAGCTAGATAAGCATGATATTAGCCTGATTAATGAAATGCAGTTATCAGAGCAGCACCAAGTATGGCTAGAGCAGTATTTTAAAGATAAGCTGCGTCGGCATATATTTCCGTTGATCATTAACGAGCAAGTAAACTTAAAAGATCATATTAATGATGACTCAACCTATTTGATGGTGTCGATGACTAAAGCAGAACAAGTGCAATATGCGCTAGTTGAAGTGCCCAGTAGTAACGTGCCGCGCTTTGTTATTCTGCCAACTTGCCAAAGCCCTGCCAATACAGAAATCATTTTATTAGATAACGTAATTCGCCACTGCTTAGCGCAGATCTTTCAAGGTTTTTTTGAGTTTGAACAAATCAATGCTTACTCAATGAAATTAACCCGCGATGCTGAATTTGATGTCAGCAATGAATTTAGCCTGAGCTTGTCTGAACAAATGCAATCGGGTTTAAAAAAGCGCATCAGCGCCGAACCAACGCGCTTGGTTTACGATAAAAAAATGCCCCTAAGCATGCTCGCCATTCTTAAACAACATTTAGGCATAAGCTCTAACCAAGGGTTAATATCAGGTGGCAGGTACCACAGCTTTAAAGACTTTATTGAATTCCCAATCATAGGTAACGCCGATTTACACTATGATAAGTTACCAGCCCTAGAGCAAGACTACTTTAGCCGTTACGACAATGCTTTTTCCGCCATTCAAGCACGAGATATTCTGCTTTATTACCCCTACCATAAGTTCTCGTATTTTACTGAATGGTTACGACAAGCGGCTTATGATCCTAAAGTTGAGAAAATTGAAATATCCCTATATCGGGTTGCAAAAAAATCACGCATTATCGCCGCCCTGATTGAAGCGGTAAAAAATGGTAAAGAAGTTTGCGTTAATATAGAGCTACGTGCGCGCTTTGATGAAGAAGCAAACCTTAACTGGGCGGAAGTATTAACCAGTGCCGGAGCCAATGTAACCTTTGGCATTCCCAGCTTAAAAGTACACGCTAAAATTTGTTTAATTACCCGCAATGAGCACAATAATCGCGTACGCTATGCCCATATTGGTACGGGCAATTTTCATGAAAAAAATGCCAAAATCTATACCGACTTCAGCTTATTTACCTGCCAAAGTGAAATAACAGCCGAAGTCGCGCAAGTATTTGAGTTTATTAAATTCCCGTATTTGCAGTTTAACTTCAATCACTTAATGGTATCGCCGATTAACTCACGTGACACCATTGAAAGCTTAATCGACCAAGAGATCATCGCCGCGCACCATAACAACCCTTGTGGCATTACACTAAAAGTGAACAACTTGGTTGATCATGGCCTGATCAAAAAGCTTTATCAAGCTAGTAGCGCTGGCGTGCCAATAAAATTAATTGTGCGCGGTATTTGCTCACTAGTAACTGGCGTTGCCGGACAAAGTGAAAATATAACTGCCATCAGTTTGGTTGATCGTTTTTTAGAGCACCCTAGAGTTGCTATTTTTGAAAGTGCAGGTGAGCAAAAGGTGTTTATCTCTTCCGCTGATTGGATGACACGTAATATAGATCAACGCGTGGAAGTTGGCTGCCCTGTACTTTGCCCTCAGGTTAAACAGACTATTATTGATATCATTAATATTCAGTTAATGGACAATACTAAAGCCAGAGTATTAGATACACAGCAGAGCAATAGTTACCAAATAGCAAATAAGCCAGCAACAGGGCAAGTAGAGCCAATTCGCGCACAGCTCGCGATTCATCAATACTTAAAACAACAACAAAAGATAATTACCCATGAGCAAGATGACCACAAACGCCAACTTTGCCGCGACGCCGGATAGCCACAGCAAACATTATGTCGCTATTGATTTAGGCTCAAATAGCTTTCATATGATAGTTGCCCGCGAACAAGGCGGCTGTTTACAAATAGTGCACAGACAAAAGCAGCAAGTGCGCTTGGGCGCAGGCTTAAGCAGTGATAATTTACTCAACCAAGCCGCTATTGATAACGCCCTTGATTGTTTAAAAGAATTTAAGCAGTCAATCGAAAACCTAGCCGATATTTCAGTACGTATTGTTGCCACTTACGCATTAAGAAAAGCAAAAAATAGTGACGACTTTATTGAGCAAGCCAAAAAAGTTATTCCCTACCCTATCGATATTATTTCAGGGCAAATGGAAGCTGAGCTTATTTATAACGGTGTTGCGCATACCCAGCCAATTCGTGGCAAAACACTTATTGTAGATATTGGCGGCGGCAGTACTGAGTTTGTCATTGGTAATAAATTCTTCCCGCAATTAGCGGATAGCTTAGATATGGGCTGTATTAGCTATTATCAGCAATTTTTTAAAAGCGGTGTGATCAGCGCTGACATGATGAAAGCTGCGCAGCAAGATGCTGAAGAAAAATTACAAGCAATTGCCGATAAATACCGTAAATGCTCATGGAAAATGGCGCTAGGCACTTCTGGCTCAATCAAGGTGATTAGCCAAATTATGTTAGCACTTTACGGCGATGAAAAAATATCAGCGAAGCGTTTAAAGCGCTTGGTAAAACAGTTAATCCTTTGGGGGCATAGCAACAACCTACCACTACATTGTATTGAAGAACAAAGACGCCCGCTTATTGCCGGTGCTGTAGCTATATTGTCAGCATGCTTTAAACAGCTTAATATTCAACACATAACCTTTAGCCAAGGTGGCGTGCGCGAAGGTGTATTATATCAGTTAAGTGATTTAAGAACCGATATTGATACGCGCGAGCGAACTATCAATAATTTAGTCAAACTACATCATATTGACCAGCGCTTTAGTCAAAGCGTACAAGCTCAAATCCACACCTTTATTGAGCAGCTAAACAACACGGCAATTGCTTTAACGCCTGATGAAATTACCTTATTGATGTGGAGCGCACAGCTTCACGAAATAGGTATATCCATCAATGCCAAAAAACGCCACCGTCATGGCGCCTATATTATTGAGCATAGTGATATGCCAGGTTTTAGCGAAACAGAGCAGCGAACCATTGCCGCTATGGTGTCGCACCATCGCGCGAAGATAAAATTTAAGTTTAAAGCGGAGAATTACAGCATCAGCAATAGCCGCCTTAAATTATTAATTCAACTACTGCGCTTGGCGATTTTATTTACCCAAGGTAGAGTGCAAACCAAGCCAACACCGGCCAACATTCAATTTCATGATACCTCATTAGCCATTGCGACAAGCGAGCAACAACAACTTAATAAAAAGCTCATCAATGAAGTACAAATGCAACAAGACGCCGGTTTATCACTAACCTTGTATCAAATGAAGTAGTTAATTGCATAAGTTTTACGAGAACTGTCAGGTCAACTGGTCAATACAACGCTATCATTAATCAAGTGAGGAGTTGCTATGACACAAAAAAGCATCAATCATGACAATTGATGCTTTCTAGAATTAAACAATTTTAAATTATTAAGATTGTTTCTTAAATCGACGCGATGCTAAACCCATAATTCCTAGTGATAAAATAGCTAGTGTTGATGGTTCTGGAACATCGACTGGTGAATATGCAGAACTATATGTTGTTATTGTTGCTCTTTCCCAACCAGCAATATCTGCTCTAAAATTTGATCCTACTTGCTCATAATAACTTAAGTCAAAATTGCCTGTTACTCCTGAAATAGTCGCATTAGACCATGCTGCTGGAAGAGCTTGCGGATATGTTAATGTCTTTGCAGTATTGAATAAAAAATGAAGAAATGGTGAAGAGGAAAACACACCAGTTGCGATATCAGGTGCTAAATTTGCAAAAGTACTGTTCCATAACCCCGATACCCCGCTATAAACTAACGAGCCACTCCGCCCATCAGCCAATTCAATATAAAGACCTATTTTATTTGCATTAAGAGAATCGCTATTCCCCCATATAAATTCGGGCATTTCACCTGCTGTACTCTCTAGATCAACCCACTCTTTAATGCTTCCCATACCATCTAATTGAATCAAGCCTGCATTTGCAATAGTACTTACAGATAAGATTAAACTAGTTAATGCTGCTTTTAACATTTTTATATTCATTTTGTTTTCCTTTTTAATCCCCTTCCATTGATTTTGTTAGGTGATCGTAAAAAAGTAATTTTATAATCTTTCTATAATAGTACAAAAAACATACCACAACAGTAATTGCTAAGAATTTCAACATGATGAAAAGTTAGGAAATATTTTGTACTGTAACGTTGTAAAGTTTTCTGACACAACCCAACTTTTCAACCAATGGAGTTAACAACATAATTTTTAACAAACATATAATTGAATTGATTTAACAATAAAAACATAATTAGGTGATTAAATTTCACTTAAAACCATAAAGAAATCATCACAATATTAGGTTTTAGTAGTGTTATTAATTAAAACTCACTAGTGCTAAATATTATATTCAAACACTATAACACCACTACAGAACAGTATATTCTACACCTTCCCACCACCTACTAAGGGACTTGTAGTCAGTAGCTACCATCTACAGCCATTGTTATATCTATATCGCAATATACTGATTCATATAAAAATACATTATGTTACTATGCTATAAGCTCTTAACTTTGTTAAAAATTTACCCTTAAAATGCAGGAAGCAACTTATACCTATGAATATTTGGAAAAGAATTGCAGCCTCAATCGCAATGCTAGCACTTGGTATTTTGGCCGTACTGGCCTTTCTATTTTTCCTTCTAAGCGCCAATGTTTGTGAAAACCAAGTATTTGCTGAGCAGCTTTCACCAAACAAAACGTATAAAGCTGTACTGTTTCAACGTGATTGCGGCGCTACCACAGGTTTTAGCAGTCAAGTTTCACTCTTAAACGCTGATAGCACGCTCGCTAACGAAAGCGGTAACATTATGGTGGTTGACGGTCATCCAGATAATAATGCTATAACACTGACTTGGTCATCTAATGATGAGCTTGTTATTTCACAAGCACGCTTTAGCAGGCAATATAAAGCAGAGCAAACTTGGGGCAGTTTTAACAAAATTAGTATTCGCTATATAACAGCGTCCAATTCAAATTAATGAGATAAACCTTATGTCTTCAACACTACGCTTTAGCGCCTATAGATCAAGAGACAAAAATAGTTGCCTTGCGCTATTTGATGAAAACTGTCCGAAATATTTTGCCGCCAATGAGCGTGAAGATTATGAAAATTTTCTTGATACTATGCCTGAAGGATATCAAGTATGTACCCTTGATGAAGCAGTTGTTGGCGCATTTGGCATTTTAGGCGACGAAGCAGATTATAAGCATATTAACTGGATATTAATTTCACCAAAATCACAAGGTTTAGGCATTGGTGCTCAATTTATGAAACGAGCCATAGCAGCTGGTAAAGCCAATCACCTTAAACATATAAAAATTGCCGCAAGTCATTTATCTGCGCCGTTTTTTGCAAAATTTGGTGCCATTAAGGTAAGTGAGCAAGCCCATGGTTGGGGACAGGATATGCATCGCATTGATATGGAATTAGCTATTAGTGGTTAGCGATAAGATAAAAAAAGCTACTAACCTAAGTTAGTAGCTTGTAACACAATCTTGCTGCGAGCAAGTTTTACCTAACGTGTTAAAGGGAACTAAAAATCCCACTTAAGTGCCACTTCAAAGCGAACGCCTTTGGTTTCGCTGCGAAGTAAGGTGTCATCAAAAGTGATTTCTTTATCCTGATTTAGCATGTTTTGTACTTTAAATTTCAACGTAGACGAATACGTTGGGTAATAAGTGTAAACAAAATCTAATGAATGGAATGGCTGCTCGTAAGCATCATCTTTATCATCAATACCAGGAATAATAATACGCTCAGCAAACACGTTATAAGCAAGTGTTGCACTGTGATTACCGTTTGCAGCATCCCAACCTAAGTTCATATTGACTACCCAAGGAGAATGACCTGTCATTGCTCTGGTTGGGTTAGTAATTGATGTTGAAACACCGGTTTGCTCAACCACTTTTTGCGTATCAATATTGATTTCTGATTCACTTAAGGTGAAGTTACCTGACAAGAAGAAACCTTCTGCGTATTCACCTAAGAAGTTAAAGTCTTTTAAGAATTCAACTTCCATACCGTAAACATAACCATCTTCGGCATTAGCGATACGAATAAGCGGTGGACCATCTTGTGATGGTGATTGTACCGCTTCAATAGGTAATTCCATATCTTTGTAGAATAAACCAACCGAGAGGTTTTCACCGCTTTCTAAATACCATTCCCAACGTAAATCGTAGTTATCAATTAGCGTACTTTTTACTGCTGGCGTACCACCAATTGGGAAACCTGTTAATGGGTCAATATAGGTTGCGGGTGCCACTTCACGGATATCTGGGCGAATAGTTGTTTGCGCATATGAGCCACGAAATTGCATTTGTGGGTTTAATTCATAAGTTAACGCTAATGCACCAAATACATCGTCTTCTTGGAAGGCTAAGTCTTCAAGCTCTTGCAAGGTTGGCGGCTCATTTTTAAAGTCAAACTTACCTGTTGCTGGATCTAGCGGAGCAACCACTTGACGATAATCTTCATAACGAAAACCTAAAGTTGCACGCCATTTCTGAGCAAAGAAGAAATCAGCATCAGCAAAATAAGCATCAATTAACTGACCAGAATAGTAATCATCACCCGCGGTTGAGGTATCACGCAATACTAACTCATTCGCTTTTAGCGGATGATTTAACATAACATCGTCGGTTAAGATGTTATTCATTTGATAACCCGTTAAATCAATGTCATCAAAGGCTAAGGTATTGATATCGACACGTCTTGCCATAGCATCACGTGTTTTTTCAACAAAGTTACCGCCGGCTTTTAACTCAACTTCAACCCCGTCAAAGCTTAACGGTAGTGAGAATTTAAAACAGTAGTTTTCTACGTTATCTTCTAAGTCTTGGAAGCTATAACGAGAGGCAGTGGTTGCTTTTCGTAATGAGCTTTCATTGATTAAATCAAAAATACCATCTTCTGGCTGACCGTTTGAGCCATCCGCGATAATATAACGGGTTGAAACATTACCAGGTGCATCACGATTAGAGCGCGCATCTGAATAGAACCAGTCTAAACCAATATTCCAAAAGTCAGAAAAATTATGGGTACCGCGAATTTGGTTGGCGATCATTTCACGCTCTTCGTAAATCACTTGGCTATCGCGAATACGTAAACCATCACTAATAGCAACGTTATTGCTGTTACCTAACTTGTCACGTACTTCATCGCGCGTATCGTGAAGGATTAATGAGCCAAATTCGATACGGTGTTCACGTCGAAACTCTAAACCTAGGTTTAACATGCCAGAAAAACGTACTGTATGTTCGGTTGATTGAATATCATCAAAACCGCGCACAAGTGTCCACTCACCTGCCTCGCCTTCTTGACCTTCCTCAAAGGTAAAATCTTGTCCTTCGTACCCTTCTGATACTTCCCACTTATTATCGTAAGAAACCGCCGATAAGAAACCTAAGCGGAAATCATCAAAATCAAAGCGATTACCTAAGGTGACATCAAAACCTGTATTTGGGTTGATGCTCGATTTTTCAGGATCGTAATCACGATTTAATTGTGCAGCAATTTCACGGTTATCAGACTGCGATAAGTCATTTAAGGACGTATAGCTGCTCCATAAATCTTTTAACGCTTGTGGTGCGGCACGTGTGCCATCATCTTTACCGTACCAATCGTCATCGCCACCGTTATAGGTTAGACCATCGTCAAAGTTATTTGAGTTACCACCGATTTTACCTTGCATGGTAAAAACAAAATCAGTTGGAATAGACTTTAAACGAACATCAACATTACCACCAGCAAAGTGTGCTGGCATAGACGCTGAATATGACTTTTGTACCGATAAAGATTCAATAATTGATGCTGGGAATAAATCTAACGGGATAACAGTACGTGTTGGATCTGGGCTTGGTACCGCAGCACCATTAAGTTGCGTACTTGAAAAGCGCTCACCTAAACCACGTACGTAAATAAACTTACCATCAACTAAAGTGATACCTGTAACACGACGTAATGCCGCAGCCGCGTTTGAATCACCTGTGCGCGAGATTTGCTCAGCACCAAGAATATCGGCAATAAAGGCTTGGTTTTTACGTTCTTGCATTACCGCACTGGCGGTACCTTTTAAGCGACTGGCTTTAACAACCACTTCTTCCATGGCTTGCGCGTCATCTTGCGCTTCTTCAGCCAATGCGCTGTAAGCTGGTAAGCTTGCCAAAACTGCAACCGCTAAGCTTGTTAGCGAAAAGCGTTTACTGTGCGGCTTTGGAAATATTTGCTTGTTCATTTCTAACCTCATGATAAGGAACTTGCATTCATACCAAGTGAAATAATTATTTAAGCAATTCAGAGCTGTGTCAGGGTGGTGAGAATAAAGCAAATTTATGCTGCTGTAGTCATTCTCCAGCAAAGAAATTTGTTAAATTATCGCCTTCCTGACAAGCTCCCTAGGGCGAGTTTAAAAGGCTTATATGCTGTGTTATTGATTTTGACAAGGGGTTACCATTCTCTGCAATCAATGCCTTGCCTATAAGCCTTTTAACTCTCGCTGAATGTTCAAATAGTTAATTCAATTGGTATGTCGAAAGCCGTCACTAATGGTTGGGAGTATTAGCGACGGCGTATTGAGCAATTAGCTGATTATTCTAGACCTACAGTCCAACCAGCAGTCCAGTTGTTGCTCTTAGTTACCGCACCGATGTGGCTGGCATTGTCAAAGAAAGCACTACCTGTGAAATCTTTGGCTGGCGTAGTATCAATTGTGAAGATACCGTCTAGCACATCAGTAGAAGTTGCCGCTTCTGAGTTATTCATGTTCTGATTTAATACCCAATCTTGTAAGTCAAGTAAGGTAATATCATCAGACTTATCCGCTGTACCTTGGTCAGCTTTAGAGTCCTTGAAGTTCTCACCACAAGCAAACACTGAGTTAGTAATTACCGTCTCACCCGCTACTGCTTGGTCAACGGTAGTTGAAGTTGTTTTACCACCTTCAATTTCAAAACACTCACCCATGCCTGCTGGACCTGTTACCACAAAGTTGTGTAACTGTGCTTTAGTACCGCGACGTAAGTAGATACCTTCTGAGTCTTTATCATCAGTATCGAAGTTGTTACCAATAATGGTTACGTTTGCCACAGTTGGGTTAGATTGTGGGCCTTTATCTGGCGTAGTTTTGTCGTTATCTGCTTCAATACCACGGTTACCTTCACCGTCGTTAGCATCGTGCTTAACAAGTACGTATTGGATGTTACCGCGGTAGCCTTGGTCCCAATCAACACTGTCATCTTTGTTAGACGTTAAAACAACATACTTAAGGTTTACCGTACCACCGAAGAACTCAACACCATCATCAGCATTTTCGTGTACTTGGATGTACTCAACTTTAGTACCTGAGCCAACACCACCAAAGGTGATACCGTTTAACTCGTTGTCTGTTGAGATTTCATAACCTGCGTGCTTAACAACAACATAGCGTAATGTACCTGAGCTATCTTCATCGTTTGTACCACCGTATACACCACCTTCTTGTACGCCTTCAACTTGTAAAGCACAGTCTGAGCCGTCATCTGGGCAGTCGTTTGAACGCGCGTTACCTAAGATAACCATACCGCCCCATTGACCTGATGAAGTTTCTTCACCGGCAACATCAGCACTTGAAGTAAAGGTAATTGGCGCGCTTGCACTACCGTTTGCTTCAATTTTTGAGTCACGGCTAATCACTAAGTAATCTTCACCTGAACGACCAAAAATAGTGGTACCTGCTTCAATATTTAATGTTGCGCTGTTAGCTTTATCTTCACCAATAAATACTGGGCCGTTTAACGCGTATAAGTTATTAGCTGTTAGCGTTAAATCGCTAGTAACCGTACCTGAAATTTCACAGGTCGTAGTTACGCCATCAGCAGGAGAAATTGCTGTAGTACCTGTAGGACAACCTTCAACTTCAGCTTGTGCTGTTACTACACCACCACCGAAACCGTATGCCCAACCTTGACGCCAGTCATTGCTGCCATCAAATGCACCAATGTAATCAACACTATCAAAGAAGCCATTTTGCGTGCTTGATACGTCTTGACCTGCACCAGCAGCAATTAATGGTGAGTTAGCATCAGGAATACCATCAGCGCCAATTAAGATTGAGTTGCTGATGCTGTTTGATGGCTCTGCCGTGAACCAGGTTTCTAAATCAAGTAATAAAGTATCGTCTGACTTATCAGAAGTACCTTGGTCTGCTTTAGCATCTTTAAAGTTTTCGCCGTTGCTACAAGCCATTACCGTGTTTTGAATAACAATCTTACCGCTGTTAGCATTATCAACCGTTACTGATGATGTTTTACCACCTTCAAGCTCTAAACACTCACCCATTTCGCTAGGGCCAGTCACTACAGTGTTGAATATTTTCGCTGCAGTACCGCGACGTAAGTAAATACCTTCAGAGTCTTTATCAGCGGTATCGAAGTTGTTACCGATAATAGTGATGTTAGAGATTGTTGGGTTAGATTGTGGCTCTTTATCTGGCGTAGTTTTGTCGTTATCCGCTTCAATAGCACGGTTTGCTTCACCAGCATTCTTCGCATGCTCAATGTAAGCATGTTGGATCATACCTTTATAACCTTGGTCCCAATCGATGCTGTCATCTTTGTTACCTGTTAACACTAAGTGTTTAACGTTAACTGCACCACCGAAGAACTCAACACCATCATCAGCGTTTGCGTGTACTTGGATGTAATCAACCATTGTACCTGAACCAACACCACCAAAGGTGATACCGTTTAATTCGTTGTCAGTTGCGATTTCATAACCAGCATTTTTAACAACAAGGTACTTTAAGCTACCTGAATTATCTTCCCAGTCAGTACCACCGTATACTGCACCTTCCGATACACCTTCAACTTGCAGCGCACAATCGCTGCCGTCATCTGGACAGTCATTTGATGGCGCGTTACCTAAAATAACTACACCGCCCCATTGACCTGCTGAAGTTTCTTCACCTTTAACATCTTGAATTGATGTCATGATAATTGGCTTAGATTTAGTACCTTCAGCCATGATTTTACCGTCACGTTGAACAACTAGGTAATCATTACCTGATTGGCCAAACATAACTACACCTGGCTCAATTGTTAAAGTAACTGAGCTATCTGAACGAGGCGTTGAATTACCTACTTCTAATGCACCATTGATTGCGTACATTACTGGCTTGCCGTTTTGGCTGGCAACTAAAGTTGTATCTTGTTCGATTTTGCTATCAAGAATTTGTACTTGTACATCAAAACCAAGTGCTCCTGAAACTTCAGTGCTTAACGCAGTATTTGCTTTACCAGGAAGTTCAACGCCGTTATCTGGATCTGGGTTAGTTGGTGCAGGGTTAGTAATATTTGTATCACCTACTGAATTATCCACCTCAGATGATAAGTTAATATCGCCACCACAGGCTGTTAAACCCAATGACAAGGCTGTTGCTATAACACTTAGTTTAAAGTTCTTTTTAGTTTGCATTTCTCAGTTGCTCCGCAGCAATGTATGAATGTTAAGTTTGATTTCATTCACTTTTTCTTTACTTCAATCAAAGTGAATAAATACATAAATTAAATTTCGCTACATGTTAGGGGAGAAAAATTACAGAAATGTTTTGAAAGTGTGACTTTTTGATGTCGGTAATATTGCAAACAGATGACAGCAGAATTTATTTTGCTTGCTCAGAAAGCGTGCAAAATCAGTAAAAAATGAGGGAAGTTAGCGGAAGTTATAACTATTAAAGGCTGGGCTTATTAAAAAACCTCAATAGCACAATCACACTAAAAAATAATAAAGTTGGGTAAATAACAATGAGAACAATACGAATATTACATTAAGCTTAGCGCTATTTCTTGTGCAAAGCTGAGGTTAAGTAGCAAAAGTAAAATATCGAACAAATTGCTCCTTATCCTAGCCAGCTAGATATCAATATCAAATCCGCCTTCTTTACTACGAAACAAACGACCAATAAGCCTAAATAGCCAAAAAAGTATTTCCATCGGAAACTCAATAATAAGTTCTAACACATCAAGAAAGACATTTTCTCGTTCTCGCTGGCCGCTGCGTTTACTTGGCCAGATAAGATAAGCCGCTAAAAAGCAGGCAAAGCTTGCTAATAAAGTTCCCCAATGAAAAGCGCCGATAAGTGAAAATATCAATACAGTACCAGCAATAAAGGTAAGTGTTGCCATGATTTCTCTGAGTGTTTCCATGCCTGATACTCCTTAATTCAAAATATTTAACGGTGCTTAAACACACTCCCTAAACCCTAGCACTCTCTAGTTAAGACTCACGCCATTGCCCAGCTAATGCTATCGCTTGTTGTAAAATAGGCCAATCTAATAAACTTCTTTGGTAGTCGCCTGCTTTTCCTGTAAAGAATTAATCACTAATATAGGTTAGCTGCAAGCTCAAGCCAAGTGCTAACTAGCTAATTAGTGAGGTGTTTAGTTGATATTTGCTACTCAATAACAGCAAATATCAACTAAATAAAAACACCTGTTTATATGAAAGGTAAGGCGAAAAGCCTTATTTAATCACGGCTGTCTTAACTAAATTAAAACAAGCTAAGTTAAATTAAGCAGCGATTAAATAAGGCTCTTGGCCTTGGTGTTTTGCTTTTCGTTTAAATGAGCCTTTACCTTTTTTCGCTTTAACTACCTGCATTTTATATACCTTTGAGGTAACTAAGGCTTTAAGGAAGTTATCTTTAATTTCGCCTCTTTCAAACTCAGTAGCATTGGTTGTTTTTTGCTGTTTTCTCAGCTTAGGCTTATGTTTAGCCATCATCTTTCCTTTTCGTTTTAATAGTTTTAATCGTCTACTTAGACTAGTGCAAAAATACAAAAAAGCCTGTGTGGTTTCCCACACAGGCTTTTCAGTTCTTTTCAAGCATTGCTTAGAATAATAATTGCTTAGCGCAATATTACTTCTTAGCCAACTTCTCTTTGATACGTGCAGAACGACCTGAACGCTCACGAAGATAGTAAAGTTTAGCTTGACGAACATCACCACGACGTTTAACTTCAATTGAGTCAACTAATGGGCTGTGTGTCTGGAATACACGCTCAACACCAACACCGTTCGAGATTTTACGAACTGTGAAAGCAGAGTGTAAGCCGCGGTTTTTAACAGCAATAACAACACCTTCAAATGCTTGAAGACGTGACTTATCACCTTCAGTAACTTTTACTTGAACTACTACAGTGTCGCCTGGTGCGAATGCTGGTAGGTCTTGCTTCATTTGCTCTTGCTCGAGCATTTCAATAATTTTACTCATAATTACCTTCTTCCTAGGTTTCACAGTCTGGGTGAATTACTGTTTCGCTTGTTTTTTAATTAAAGCTAACATTTTCTCCTGCTCAGCTGTCAGAGCTAGGTCAGTTAATAGTTCTGGTCTTCTGGTCCATGTCCTTAATAAGGATTGCTGTTGGCGCCATTGACGTATGTGTTCATGATTACCGCTCAGTAACACTTTGGGTACTGGCATTTGCTCTCCTTGCGGAGTTGCCAATACTTCTGGCCTTGTGTAATGCGGACAATCTAATAACCCATTTGAGAAAGAATCTTGCTCAGCTGAGTCTACATGTCCTAATACACCCGGCACTAACCGTGCTACCGCATCAATTACATTCATTGCTGGCAGTTCACCACCACTTAAAATGTAATCGCCGACCGACCATTCTTCGTCAACTAATGACTCGATTACTCGCTCGTCTATGCCTTCATAACGACCTGCTATAAATATCAGGCAGTCATCTTGCGCTAATTCACTTACGCCTTGTTGATCCAACTTTCGCCCTTGTGGCGACAAATAAATAACCTTTACGTTCCTACCATCTTTTTCTGCTGCAGCTTTTGCAGCATTGATGGCATCGGTTAACGGTTGTACCATCATCAACATCCCTGGACCACCGCCATAAGGTCGGTCATCTACAGTGCGATGTCGATCATGAGTAAAGTCTCTTGGGTTCCACTTGTGAAACTCAATAAGTCCGTTACGGATCGCTCGGCCTGTCACCCCATACTCGGTAATAGCATCAAACATTTCAGGAAAAAGGCTTATCACCCCAATCCATAAGCTCTTTTCAGAGTTTTTGACACTAGTCACAAGTTAAAAACCTGGGTCCCAGTCAACACAAATTTGTTTATTTTCAACGCTTACCGATTCAACCGCTTCGCCAACAGTGTAAGGAATTAACCTTTCCTTCTTGCCAAAACCATCGTTTAGGTTAGCTTTTACAACCAGTACATCGTTAGCGCCCGTTTCTAATAAATCAGAAACCACACCCATATCGTAACCTTTGTTGGTTACCACTTTCATGCCAATTAAATCGCGCCAGTAAAAATCACCTTCAGGTAATTCTGGTAAACGACTTTCGTCAACTAATATCTCAGAGCTTACTAGCTTTTGCGCTACATCTCTGTCATCAATACCAGCAACTTTAACAATCAAGCCTTTGTTGTGTTTGCGCCAATCAGTAATTTCTACTGTTTGCGTTTTATTTCCTAATTTTAATGACCAAGGAAAATAGTCAAGAATGGCATCAGGATCATCAGTGAATGAATGAATTCTCAACCAACCTTTGATGCCGTAAACTGCGCCTACTTTACCTAAGGTAATTTGATTTTCTGTACTCACGATAACTCCTACAACCTACTAAGTTAAAAAAACGATTAAGCAGCAGCTTGTGCGTCTTTAACTAACTTAGCCACACGATCAGATAAACCAGCACCTTGACCAACCCAGTGGTTGATACGATCTAGGTCTAAACGTAATTTCTCAGCTTGACCTTGTGCTGTTGGGTTGAAGAAACCTACTTTCTCGATGAAACGACCATCGCGAGAGTTACGGCTATCTGCAACAACAACCTGATAGAATGGACGCTTTTTAGCGCCACCACGAGCTAAACGAATGGTAACCATATCGCCCTCTATAATTTAATTTGTTAAACGAATTTTCCAGACACTTTCTGCCGAACCGACAGAAAAGCTCGCGTATTCTACGCTTTTGCTAGAAATTTACAAGCTTTTTTTAACTGAAGGTGGATATTAAATCAGCAGCTTAGCGGCGAGTAAACAAGCGCTGTCCTGCTTTTTTGAAGGGTTCAAAATAGATCTGCGCTAAGCTATTGTGGCCTTGATGATCAACACTAATGCCATAATTTATTTTATCCACTTGTGATGCTTTAATATGGCAAGAAAATAATCTATCCCACAAAGCCAGTGCAGCGCCAAAATTAGCATCAAAGTGTTTTGGGTTATCGCTGTGATGAATTTGATGTTGGGCAGGGCTAATAAAATAGTTTTCTACCTTATCACCCCAGCTAAGCCAAATATGACTATGGCGAAGGTTTGAGCCAAAAAAGTTAAATAAAAAGACAAACGCATTAGCGCCTAGAATGTCATACATTTTTAACGTTGGGCCAAAAAAGTAATAGCAAATGCCCACCACTGCCCCTTGGGTTATTGCCATTCTAAATGCGTATAAAAGGCTTTCTACCGGATGGCTTCTATAAATAGTAAAAGGCGTTAACACCAGCGCAGAGTGATGCACTTTATGAAACTCCCATAGAGCCGGTACTTTATGTAATAAATAATGTAGGTAAAAACGAGTAAAGTCATCGGCAATAAATAACAATACGGTGAATATGGCAATGATGCTAAATGAGGATAAGGCTATTGGTTCAATATAACCAAATGTCCACTCAAAGGCTGACGATACCGCCATAGCAACCGGCGCCATGGTAATAACAATAAACGGAAATAACGCTGATTTAATTAACTTATTTATCACTAATAAAGCATAATCATGGCATGCCGATTTATGAGTATAAACATGCTTAGGTAGCACAAACTTAATAAAGTTAACAAAAGAAAAACCAGCCGATGTTTTTAAAAAGACAGGAATAGCTAACAACAATGCCGAGACAAGATAAACGATATAAATACGCTTATTGGCATCAAAAAGATATTGAGTTAATTCAGTAAAGTTAAGCGATAAAAAATCTAACACATTTGCCTCGTTTTAGCTTAATTACCACAGTTTAACTCAGCCCAATTAAATTAAGTCAAATCAAATTGAAATAGAGTAAAGCAATCCGTGTGTACAGACCATCGCGTCGATGCGAAGTATAAAAGCCAGTAGGCTAAATCAAAACAAAGTAACTTGCTTTGATTTAGCACAATACTATTCCTAGATATAAGTACCTAGATTAAAGATCCTTAGTTCTAAAGTACCTAGATTAACAGCAGCCTTTTAGAAACTGTATTGGTAACCAACGTAAAACTGCTGTGGTTTACCCGGTCTGGCGCCATAAGGGCGACGACTAACAATCTCTTGCTCATCCAAGATATTATCAACTTTAAGGTATATCTTACCCCAAGCATCAAGATAATAGCTTGCTGAAAAATCAACAATAGTATATGCCTTAGTTGTAACGCCTTCTAAGGTCACGCCGTCACCAGAAGCTTCTAGCATGCTATCAACATAACGAGCAATAAAGTTAATATCCCAATCTGACGCTTGTAAGCCAAAGTTCAGTGTTAATTGGTTTTCTGGCAAATAAGGTAAGCTATCACCCGCTTCAATTTTACCCCACATAGGGAAGGTTGATACAAAGCTGTTCTTAAATTCAGAATCACTGTAGGTATACACCAGTGATAATGGCATATCTAACTCTTTGCTTAGCGACACCTGATAACCAGCAGTAAGTTCTAAACCGTAAACATCCACTTCTCCTGCGCTATGCTCTGTATCTTCACCACCACAAGCTGCGCCTTGAGAAAATGAACAACTTTCTTTTAAGTTGCTTATATCGTTGTAAAAAACAATGGCTTCAACTTTAGCATTACCATCGTTATAACGACCACCAAACTCATAGTTGATACTGTTTTCTATTTCTACTTTAGGATCTTGTTTTGGGCTAGTAGGTATAAAACCTTCGTGAACACCAAATAATAAGCCGGCTTGCTCATTAATGCTGTAAAAAACACTTAAACTAGGCAACCAGATATGAGAGCTTTTCTTAAGCCAGTTATCTTCTTCTCCCGGTGCGCGGTTTTGATAGGTAGTATCTAAAAACTCGCCACGTAAGCCTAAAGTCACCTCTAACGCTTCATAGCTAATGGTATCTTTAAAGAATACTGATATTGCATCTGTTTCTTCGCGATCTGTGGTGGTGGCAACTTGCGCACTACCATCTGAAACGAGTTGCGTAGACTGCATAATAAAAGCATCTGTGGTGTGGTTACGTTCTATCTGATCTTGATGGAATCGTGCCCCGACATTAAATTCATGCGTTAAGCCAAATAAATTCTGCTGCCAGAAAATTTCACTTTGAATGCCTTGTGAGAAATACTCACGGGCATTATCACCTAAAATGATTTTTTGCCCTTCACTTTGAGAGTCTAATTGCCCTGTCAGTACCTGATAATAAACTTCATGCTCTTCTGGTGTTAACAGAACATCATCAATACTCGTGCCATCTTTAAAGTTATTTACTTTAAACCACGAACGTTCAAAATCATTTCGATAAACACGGGTAGTAATATCAAAACTGTCAGCTTGCATAAAGTGGGTAAATTGCACTTGCTGGTGCTGCCAGTCCATATTATCTAATTGGCTGGCAACATAACGGCGATTTGGCGACTTGTAAAAATCTTCATCGCTTAAGCCTAAATATGTTTCATCTGATTTTTCATCAGCATAAGCAAGCTTTAACTCAAAGGTATGATCTGCTGCTTTAGTTTCTATGTCATAACGAAACTTAGCCATAATATCGTTTTTGTTAAAACCTGTATCACCGCCACCATCAAGCTCTTTAAAGCCATCTGATTGCATATTAATGGCTTCAATTAAAAAGCCTAAATCGCCGATTCTATCGCCATAATAGCCGTGCACTTTTGTGTAAGCATCACTTCCTGCAGCAATATCTATCATGCCTTCTTGACCATCAGGAACAGCGCGCGTAGTCATATTAAGCGCACCAGCCACTGTCATTGGTCCATATTTAATGGCAGCTGGGCCTTTAAATACTTCTACTGAAGTCATTTTCGACATCATAGGAAAGTAATAAGCAGGCGGCGCTGAATAAGGGGCTGGGCCAATTAAAATACCATCTTCCATAATAGTAATTTTCTTACTACGCTCAGGTGTGGCACCACGAAAGCCGATATTCGGTCTTAAACCGTAACCGTCTTCTTCGCGAAGATTAATGCCGGGTACGTTGGCTAGTACACGGTTAATATCATCAAACTTAAATTTCTCTAACTCAGCTTCACCAATTAAGGTCGCCGAGCCAGCTTCTTTTCTTAATTTATTATCATGAGCAAGGATTTGAATGCGCTCTAAAAAATCAGTTCGCTTGCCTTCATCACCAACAACATCATCATCAGCATAAACGCTTGTTGCCGGAATGCTTGCCAATAAAATAGCACTAGCTAATGCAGATAACGAAAGTTTGCCCTGCTTATTATTCATTTGCTTTGCCTTCATTAGTCGTTATCTCCAGCAGCCGTTTTAGGTAGCTCCAACGCTAAGCTGGTAATAAAGTCACTTTTAAGCTTATCTGTGATGTTTTTCACTTCATTATGAGTTTGTTGTACTTGCTCAGGATTAGTGACTAAAGTCTCAGCAAGCGTTGCTTGATATGCTTGCGCAGAGGCTAATACCTGCTCAATATCGGCATCTAAACCATCTGCGGTTGCTTTATCACCAACATCGAGTAAGTAATCTCTAAAACCTATGGCGTTATCATCGCCACCTTGAATAAATAACTTAAAGGCTTGAATATTGTTAACTATATTCTCTAATGAATGATGACTATAAGTTGCTTCAACAACTTCTGGGCATGGTTGAGAGCCACAAGGGTTAAATTCAATACCTACTGGCTCTGCTATCTTTTTACTTTTGGTGAAAACGTCTAAATAAAATAAGGCATCGCTTAATTTGTTAACGGCATCATGCTCGGTGGCAAATTCACTGCCTTCTGTGCCGGCTGCTTTTAATCGATTGGCATAACCTGCAACATCTGAACCATTGCCTAACCATGCAGTAAGTAAGGTTTGACTATTATTGCGAACATCTTTGGCTATTTCTGTCGCAAATTCACAACGTGCTACTTTGCGGTATTGCTCAGTTTGGTTGCTCCAGCCTTCAGGTTTCATTGGGCCGGTACAGCTATGGGCTAAATTGTCGTTAAACAATAAATACTCCATTGCCACCATACTTTTTCTAGAAGCGATACGTTTAGTAATATCATACGGCTGGCCGTTTACTGTACCTTCTTTAAAATAAGTTACATCTAAATCAACACCACAGGTATTTTTATCAGGCCATGAATAAATATTGTTACGCAACGCGCCATCACCATTTAATAGTGGCTCTAGTTGCATCATTTCAGCTTGCTGCCAAATATTCATCGCTTCACGCCAGCTTGTTTGCGCAGCTAACTTACTATCAGCAACTGATTGGCTATCTGTTGCCTCTTGTTCAAATAGTACTTCTTGCTGACAATAACTCTCGATTGCATCGTATTGCGCTTGTGCAAGACCTGAAAATTGCTCAAAGGTAGGTGTAATAACATGATCAACTAAGCTCGCCACCAATTGCCCTTGATTAAAGTCAGTATTGGTATTCTTGTCTTCATTAAAGCCATCACCTTGTGAGCTAGAGGTACTTTCACCACAAGCGGTAAGTATTAATGAAGCTAAAGCAACCGAGATTAGTGTTTTTTTATTATGACTGTTTTTCATATTCACCATGATTAATTACCTTTGTAAGCCCTTGCACATTTATGCAATCCTTCAGGCCTTAAGCGCAACAAAGCTTGAACAACCTCCTTGTTCAAGCTTTGTTAAATTTATTGCCGCTAACTTTACGTTATTTTCTAAGTATAAAGCTAGCTAAACAATTTAATTTATTAACCTTTCTGTTAATAAAGCTGATAGTTAATTACCAGTTTTCTACATTATCTGCATCAAACTCTAATGCTGCTTGTAGAATATCACGAGCTTTAACTAGGTCGCTTTGATACTCATCAATTTCAGATAACTCTGTTACTGGAGCATCTTTAAATAAGGTGTTGATTTCTACAAATTGCTCATCGGTAATTTTTGAGTATGGGTTAAATTGTAAACCTAACGCGAAACCTTTCATTTCTGAGAAGTGTTTAGCTAAATCGGTAAAGCTGTAATCGTCTGCGCCAGCTTTTAACTTATCTAAATCGCCACGTAAATCGTTAATGTAGTGAACAACTGTTGCTGCAATAGCTTTTTCCCAAGTTAAAACAGCTGCATCGCGATACTCTAATAATTCAGCCATTTGTTCAGTTGTTAACTCTGTACCAGCAGCATCATTAATTAGCTTACGACCAGCAAGGAATGCATCCATCGCTTCTTTTGTGAAGTCAGTTTGTACTTCACTACCACGGTCACGTTTAGCGGCATTTACTGATGCACCAAAGTTAAACTCGCTGAATAAATCAATTTCACCGTCGCCATCAGTATCATGCTTACCATTCCAGTCAGCACGACCATCTTCTTCAGTTTTCACTTTACCGGCAATTTCATTGTCGCTGTAATCAAGGTAGTTTCTCGCAGCGCCAAAGTAGCCAAAACCTTCATCGAATTGATGCTCTAGCTTAGTGTAATCTTTTTCACCTTTATCACGACCAGTATTGTCAGTCGCTAAACCTTTGTTCTCATCTAAATAATCATCAGTAGCTTGTGAGTAAGTCACCGCCATTAATAAGAACTTTTGGATTAACTGGTTTAAATCAGTGCCGTCATAGTTAACAAACACAGGTATTTCATTTGCTTCAATTTGCTCAGCACCGTGGATATAACGCTTACCACCTGGATTTTCCATGGCATTATCAGCAATTTGAGAGAAAAACTGTTGCACTAAACCGTGTGGCGTTTTTTGTGGGATTACACCGTCAGCTGGCACATGCGCAGGCGCGTCATCCCATGTAGACCAACCAGTAAAGGCAATGTTTTCGCCAGTGTATTGACCCGCTTCATTTGACTCACCATTCCAAAGTGCATGCTGACCAGAAGCATCATTACCTGCCACTTTATCTTTTAATGATTTGTAGCTAGAAATTTCACTGAAGAATTTTTGCTTGGCATCGGTAAAAGTAACGGCGAAACCATCCCATGCATTTTCATCACGGTCATAAAAGCTGTTTAACTTAGCAACAATCTCTTCTTTTGAAGAAAGCTCGCCATTGTCTACGTCAGATTGTAAACCACCATTACCAATGTAGTTTTTAAGCTCAGCAATTAAGGCATGACGTGCCGTTTGACCTGAGTATGAAACGCTTGATTTTTCTGCGTCAAACTCACTAACAAAATCATAGTAATCTAATAAGTCAGTAACATTTATTGTTAATGTTTCAGTGTGGCTTAAACCACCGTTATCAGTCACAGTAACGTCAACATCAACGCTAGCCATTTTCTCAAAATCAAATGACGCATCAGCAGCTAAGCTTAATGTTGTGCCATCAATAACAAAGCTCGCGTTGTCAGTAGTGAAGGTATGTGTATCACCAGAATCAGCATCAGTTGCAGCTAAAGTACCTACTTCAACGCCCATAGCGTTTTCTTCTACGGTATTAGCAGTCAAGGTTACTGCTGTTGGCGCTTTATTTTCAGGTGTAACTGGATCAGGATCGCTGCTGCTTGATGAGCCGCCACAAGCTGTTAATGTAGATGTTGCGACCATAACCGCGATAGCGAGTGCTTTTCTTTTAAATTCCATTATGACTCCGATTTAGTGTTTCACTAAGTAAGTTAATTTTTAAAATTGATTCTTTAAAATAATGCGGAGAGTATATACAAAGCTTAACAAGAATGCGAACTAATCTCATAAAGATGTAGTATATTGTTACATTCCTTGATATTGATCAAGTAGAATTAAAATTTAAGCAATTTGAGTGGCTTATTGAATGCCATGTGTTCACAGTTTCAGAGCGCACCTGCCAACTACAGTCGAGAAACTGTAACTAATTTGTATTGTTTGCTGAAAATTACGGCAGTTTGTTGCTCGTTATCTTGGCTTTCGTCGCCATAAAAAGCGAAAAGACAGCCGAAGCTGTCTTTTACATTACAAACATGAAAGTGTTTACTGGGTTATTTGCGACCAAACATGCCGCCCATACCACCCATGCCGCCTGGTGGCATCATACCTTGCATACTGCGCATCATCTTTTTCATGCCGCCTTTGCCAGACATTTTCTTCATCATTTTTTGCATTTGTGCAAATTGCTTTAATAGCTTATTCACGTCTTGAATCTGCGTACCTGAGCCTGCTGCAATACGACGCTTACGCGAACCTTTAATAATTTCAGGACGCTCGCGCTCTGCTGGTGTCATTGAGTTAATAATTGCTTCCATTTGCACGGTAATTTTATCATCAACCTGGCCTTTGATTTGCTCAGACATATTACCCATACCCGGTAACTTATCCATTAAGCCCATCATGCCACCCATGCTTTTCATTTGCACAAGCTGATCGCGAAAATCTTCTAAGCTAAAACCTTTACCACTTTTAACTTTCTTGGCGAGTTTTTCAGCCTTTTTCTTATCAACCTTTTGCTCTACTTCTTCGATAAGTGATAAAACATCACCCATACCAAGAATACGTGAAGCAATACGATCAGGATGGAAAGGCTCTAAGGCATCAATTTTCTCACCAACACCCATAAATTTAATTGGCTTGCCGGTGATATGGCGAATAGATAACGCTGCACCACCACGTGCATCACCATCTGTTTTCGTTAAAATAACACCAGTAAGCGGTAAGGCATCATTAAATGCTTTGGCGGTATTTGCTGCATCTTGACCTGTCATAGCATCAACAGTAAACAGGGTCTCTACTGGCTTGATGGCACTGTGAAGCTGCTGGATTTCTCCCATCATTTCTTCATCTACATGCAAACGACCTGCGGTATCAACAATCAATACATCGAAGAACTGGCGCTTAGCATGATCAATTGCGGCATTGGCAATATCAATAGGCTTTTGCTTAATGTCACTTGGGAAAAATTCAACGCCTACTTCACCAGCAAGTGTTTCTAACTGCTTAATTGCCGCCGGACGATAAACGTCAGCACTAACAACAAGTACCTTTTTCTTTTCGCGCTCTTTTAAGAATTTAGCAAGCTTAGCGACCGAGGTGGTTTTACCAGCACCTTGCAAACCTGCCATCAAGACAACCGCGGGTGGCGTTGCTTTTAAATCAAGCGCTTCGTTTACTTCACCCATAGCCGCTTCGAGTTCTTTTTGAACTATTTTTACGAACACTTGCCCTGGGGTTAGGCTTTTAGAAACATCAGTACCGACAGCTTGTTCTTTTACTTTACTAACAAACTCACGAATTACAGGCAAAGCAACATCAGCTTCTAACAACGCCATGCGCACTTCGCGCAGAGTATCTTTAATATTATCTTCAGTTAAACGGCCACGACCGCTGATATTTTTTAGCGATTTACTTAATCGTTCAGACAGGTTTTCAAACATGAATTTCTCTAACTGTACAAGATTGACGAAAATTTATGCTCGCATTATACCTTATTACCTTGAAGATGCGACAAGATATAAGCACTGCTAATAAAATTTCCTTTTTGCGCCTTTATGAGGGAATAAATTTGCTAAAAAACTAAAGCTATATCAAGCATTGGTCTATTTGCCGTAGCGTAAATAATTTTATCTGATAGAATCAAGCTTTTGTTTTTATCACTGTTTCAGGAGTGGCCAGTGGATTTTTTGGTTATCGGGTCAAGCATAGCGTTTATTGCTTACATACTGGCAACTATTGCCGTAGTAACTCGCTTATTTCACCCAAAGGGTCCTAATTTACAGTTAGTTCTATGTTTAGCTGCTGTTGCTATTACGGTTCATGCACTAAATGATGCGCAACTATTCTTCTCTTCGCAGAGTATTAATTTTAGCCTACCTAATGTTATCTCATTAGTGAGTTTAGTCATCACGCTAACAGTGACACTGGTTGCCCTTAAATATAAGGTAAATTTACTACTGCCTGTAGTCTATGGCTTTGCCGGTATTTGGCAACTGTGTATTATCTTTATACCGCCCATTGAATCGATTCCGTTAGCGGTTGAAAAGCTTATTTTATTAAGCCATATCGGTGTTGCTTTAATTGCCTACTGTATTTTAACTATTGCCACTTTATATGCGTTTCAAGTGACTTATATTAACTATAAATTAAAAGAAAAGAACTTAAATGCCGTAGCTCACCTACCGCCCTTGATGCAAGTTGAAAAACAACTGTTCTCAATATTAACCGTAGGTACATTGTTTTTATTTATTAGTGAAATTATCGGCTTTGCTTTTTTAGATGGCTTTTTAGCAAAAGAGAATGCCCATAAAACCGTATTATCTTTGCTGTCATTTGCCATATACAGCGTTATACTGTGGGGGCACTTTGAAAAAGGTTGGCGAGGCCACCGAGTATTAGCCTTAATGGTTTGTGCTAGTAGCTTATTAACCTTGGCTTACTTTGGTAGCCGATTTGTAAAAGAATTTATTTTATAATTCATAGACCTTATAACCGCTATTACTTGTCGTAAGTGTCCAGCTGTTATAAGGTATGTGGTCCGCTTGTCAATATTAAAGGATTAACCCTTTTTGGATAACATATCTACTGAGATGCTGTTTATTGTGCTAGGCATCTTGATTCTTATTTCTGCCTACTTCTCTGGCTCAGAGACCGGCATGATGTCATTGAACCGTTACCGTTTACGCCACCTTGAAAAACAAAAGCACAAAGGGGCAAAACGAGTCAGTAAATTATTACAACGCCCAGATCGTTTAATTGGTTTGATCTTAATTGGTAATAACTTAGTTAATATTGCCGCCTCTGCTATCGCAACAATAATCGGTATTCGTTTGCTCGGTGATGTCTATGGTGTTTTAGCTGCAACGGTTATTCTTACTTTAGTTATCTTAATTTGTGCTGAAGTGACACCAAAAACGCTAGCCGCTTTGTATCCAGAAAAGATTGCCTTTCCTAGCTCGCTTATTCTATCGTTGTTATTAAAGGTACTTTTCCCGCTTGTTGTCGCTGTTAACTGGATTACCAATGGCATATTAATGTTACTGGGTATTAGCTCTGAACAGCGTGAACAACACAGCTTAAGTAGCGAAGAGTTACGTACTGTAGTAAATGAATCTGGTGCATTACTGCATAAAAGAGACCAAGATATGCTGGTTAGTATTTTGGATCTAGAAAAAGTCTCTGTTGAAGATATCATGATCCCACGCAGTGAATTGGTGGGAATCGATGTTAACGATGATTGGAAACGCATTCAAAAGCAACTTACTCAAGCTAACCATACTCGTGTGCTACTTTATCGAGATAGTATCGATGACGTCGTTGGTTATATCCACGCCCGTGATGCCTTAAAGATGTTATCAAAGAGCCAATTCACCAAAGCAACCTTACTAAGGGCTGTACGCGAGCTTTATTTTATTCCTGAAGGGACACCACTGAATATTCAACTGTTGAAATTTCAGCATGCTAAAGAGCGCTTAGGGTTAGTTGTTGATGAATACGGCGATATTCAAGGCTTAGTAACCTTGGAAGATATCCTTGAAGAGATCGTAGGTGAGTTCACCACTACCATGGCACCAGCCCCCAGTGATGTCGTTACTTTACAGCCAGATGGCAGCTATCTTGTTGATGGTAGCGCCAGTATTCGTGACGTAAACAAAGAAATGTCGTGGCAATTACCCACAGATGGCCCTAAAACGCTAAATGGCTTAATTGTTGAGTACTTAGAAGATATTCCACAAAACAATCTTAGCGTGCGTATTGCTGGCTACCCCGTGGAAATCGTTGATGTTTCAGACAATATGATAAAAACAGTACGCGTCATGCCTGAGCATTTTGTTGGTGCACAAACTGACGAAGAATAAATCACTCACCATCCAAGTTAATCACAAAGTTATCCACAGGCGCTATGACTTATCCCAAAGTTTTTAGCTTTCCACAATTTCTGTGGATAACATTTGCAACCCCCACCAATAGCTGACTTTAACTTTTTCAACAATTATTTAACAAAAATACCATCTTTTTTTTAGCAAATTGGCATGCCCAGATTTTTTCTAGGCTAGCAGGTTTTTTTGAGGTGAAAGAGCAAGTTGGCAAGAATTATGCGAAGATCCTAAAGTGATCGAATACTATGCATTGTTGTTAATTTAGCCCGACTATTCGCTAAACAATTATTGTTAATTTTGTATGCAAATAGCCGGGAAAGCTAGCTGACAGCTAGCATTGGTATTATTGTTAGCCGAAGAAAAGTCGCCATAACCAGCCATGATCCAACTCTTCTTCACAGCTTTTTAATTGGCTTGAATAGCGTCTTGCTCGGTTATCCACTTTTTTCGCCACTTTCACCAACCAAGCCTTCTTCTTATAGGTTTTACGCTTATAACCGCCCCAGCCTTCATGATAATTTAGGTACTGGCTGTAAGCATCCCATTTAGAGACACGGTTCACTTTATGGGTTTTATAAATAAACCAGCCCATAAAATCGATAGCATCATCAAAATCATCTCTATCAGCACCTGAGTTACCCGATTCTCGAATATAATCTTCCCAGGTCATGGTTTTAGCTTGCGAATAGCCATAAGCTGTACTGACTCGTCCCCAAGGAATAAAACCCAAAATATAATCACGAGGGGGTAAAGCATCATGCCTAAATGAGCTTTCTTGGTACATCATGCTAATAGGCACATGAATAGGTACGCCCCATTTTTCCCGCATATCTTTAGCGGCAAAAAACCAATCAGGATTTTCTCTAAATATCTCACAAATATTTTCGGGATTTTTCGGAGGTGGTGTGGCACAGCTAGCTAATGTCAAAACCGTTAAAGCAGCAATTAAAGCAGTTCTAAAAGAGAGCATAAAGTGAAATAACTTGATAAAAAACTATTCAGCATAATGCCAGATTTAAGCTACAAATATCAAAATATTACCGATAAAAAAATAATTTAATTTTTTTAAATAAATTTGAACTTATTTAAAATTGTATACTCTTACTAAACAGTAATGTTATCCCCTTACTATATTTCATGTTTTGCGCGCTCTCATTTGAAAGCGCGTTTTTTTTGCCTAAAATTTGCTTACCGCAATGAAAGGAAAATTTTTTTATTTAATTTGAACTTATTCGAAACGCAGTACTCTTATATAACAGTAATGTTATCCCTTAGTGTTTTAATGGTTTCATGTTTTACGCACTTTCATTTGGAAGTGCGTTTTTTTTATCTAAAATTTACCTGCCATTTAATAAACTACTCGGTTAGTAATCAACAGGGTGTTATCCCACTCTTAACCGTTATCGGTTTTAATGGTTTCAAGCGAGCTTTCATTTGGAAGTGCGTTTTTTTTATCTAAAATTTACCTGCCATTTAATAAACTACTCGGTTAGTAATCACCAGTATGTTATCCCACTCTTAACCGTTATCAGTTTTAATAGTTTCAAGCGAGCTTTCATTTGCAAGTGCGTTTTTTCCTGCTATTTATGTACAAAAAATAAGACACTCAAGCTAGTCAGAACTATTCACTCTCGCTATATTTGGCTAATAATTTTAGGTAAAATTCAGTGTCTATTTTTACTTTAAGGCTCAAGCCTATTCTGCTGTATCGTTATAATGCGCTTTCTCACTATTACTCTTTTTCTACTAACCTCTTTATCCGTACAGGCAAAGGCAACATTAACTTGGTACGCCTATCATCAGCCGCCGGCATTTATTTTCAAAGGGGAATATAAAGGCCTTGGCTTTGCAAACCTAACATTGCAGCTTTTAATCAATGCCTTACCCCAATATCAACACAATGAAGTACAGGTGTCTGTCGGGCGAGCAATGCATGATATAAAACTGCAAAAGAATGTTTGCGGCTTTGGCATTTACCCAACAAAAGAGCGCAAAGAGTACATGGTATTTTCTGATGATGCGCTAATGAACAGGAATGTTCATGTGCTAATTAAAACAGAACGGGCAAAACGCTTAAATTTAGCACCATCGGTTAATTTGGCAGAGTTATTTTCACGCCTCAACTAACAGCCAATATCATTGATGGTCGTTCATACGGCAACTATATTGACAACCTAGTTGCCAACTATCCAAACAATGTGTTTCTACAGTCCGCTAAATCAGATACTGCCCTTTATCAAATGCTAGAGCGTGACCGCTTTGACTTTATGCTTACTTATCCAAGCTCAGCTAACTACGCCATTGAAACAAACCTATTATCTTCACAATACTCCCTCATAAAAATCGAAGGGTTAGCGCCCTTTTTAAAAGCTGGGGTTGCTTGTAGCAACTCAGCCTGGGGAAGACAAGTAATCAAAGATGTAAATATCGCCCTTAAACAAATAAAAAACTCTAACAGCTATTTTGAAGCGCTATCTTCTTGGAGTAAGCATAGTCATGATCATCAGCTTTTTCGACGCTTCTATTACTCTGACTTCATTAAAAATACATCAGAAAAACCAAAGACTTAAAAGTTATAAAAATAAATTCAAATTTATTTAAAATAAAGTTGAACCTATTTATATCAAGGCGGTCTTACTTAACAGTAATGTTATTCCCTAAGTGTTTCATGTTTTGCGCGCTCTCATTTGAAAGCGCGTTTTTTTTATCTAAATTTTGCTAAAACAAGTGAATAAGGCAATAACCGAAACGTTATTCCGCCCTTTAAAGTGATGGCTTCATGTTTTGCGCGCTCTCATTTGAAAGCGCGTTTTTTTTATCTAAATTTTGCTAAAACAAGTGAATAAGGCAATAACCGAAACGTTATTCCGCCCTTTAAAGTGATGGCTTCATGTTTTGCGCGCTCTCATTTGAAAGCGCGTTTTTTTTATCTAAATTTTGCTAAAACAAGTGAATAAGGCAATAACCGAAACGTTATTCCGCCCTTTAAAGTGATGGCTTCATGTTTTGCGCGCTCTCATTTGAAAGCGCGTTTTTTTTATCTAAATTTTGCTAAAACAAGTGAATATGCAATAACCGAAACGTTATTCCGCCCTTTAAAGTGATGGCTTCATGTCTTGCGTGCTCTCATTTGAAAGCGCGTTTTTTTTTGCCTGTAATTCAATAAAATTAGTATAAAGATAATAACAGACATGTTATTCCGCCCTTTAAAGTGATGGCTTCATTTTTTGCGCGCTCTCATTTGAAAGCGCGTTTTTTTTATCTAAATTTTGCTAAAACAAGTGAGTAGGCAATAACCGAAACGTTATTCCGCCCTTTAAAGTGATGGCTTCATGTTTTGCGCGCTCTCATTTGAAAGCGCGTTTTTTTTGCCTGTAATTTAAGAAAGCTGGTGGTTGGTAAAAAAATCGAACAAAAAATGAACTAATCAATCAGTGTGTGAGTCTAAGGATGTGAAAGTATGACTCCCTGGATTACTTTCCTTTTTATAGCTAAAGCCCAATCTAGCTTAACAAGCGCGTTACCCTAACGCGCTTTTTTTTGTTCTAAGATCAAGGCTCTGTAGTCAGGTTAAAGCTTTATTACTTACCATTAAGTTCAGCAAAATAGTCAGTCAAAAAATCATCAAAACTTAAGATGTCACTCGCTTCGATAATTGCCTGTTGTTGGTGTGACTTTTCAGCTTCATTAATAAAGAACTGCTCAGAGTAATATTGATAATCTCGGGCGAGTAATTGCTCCCTATAGTCTTTCGCTTGAGCTAATGAATAGCTCGACATGCACTGTTCTTGCTCAACCATAGCATCAACAATAATAGCTGAAGGCGTCTTGCTGGCATCATTAATTTTTTCTAGCTCTCGCGTTATAGCTTCAGCATAATGATTGCTGCCATAAGCACTATCGAGTAGCTCAGCCACTTTTGCTAGTTGATTAAATAACTCATTACCCCATTGCTTAACAGACTTTTGCCAAATCTTGCCATTACTATCAACATCAGACAGTAATAACGCAGGATCACGTCCACGTAAAACAACATCATTCATGTTATCTTCATGAAGCTGCATTGTCTCACAGTCAATTTCTTCATTATCTAACATGGCGCAGAAAGTTAAAAAGACATCTAAAAAGCGAATTTGCTCAATGCTAATACCAGTATCAACAAATGGATTAACATCAAGTGCTCGCACTTCTATGTACTCAACTCCTCGTTCACGAAGTGCTACAGATGGTTTTTCACCTGACTTTGTCACACGCTTAGGTCGAATTGGCGCATAAAGCTCATTTTCTATTTGCAGGACATTGTCGTTTAACTGTTGATACTTACCTGCAACCTTAACGCCAATATCAGCAAAACGTTCTGACTTTAAGCCTATCGCCTTTTGCACACTATCAACATAATCAGATAAATTGTTATAACAAATTTTCAGCGAGGCTTGCTCACTGCTGGTATAACCTAAGTCACTCATACGTAAAGAAGTCGCGTATTCTAAATATAAACCACCACTTGCCGACTTCTTAAATGGCAGCTGTGCCGGTTGCCCTTGTAGGAATGAGCTACAAATTGCTGGCGAACTACCAAACAAATAAGGGATCAACCAGCAATAGCGCTTGTAATTTCTCAACATTGAAAAATAACCAGCTGAGATAAAGTCCGTATCTGAAGCTTTGCTCTGATGTAAGCCCTTAATAACTTGCCAAAACTCATTTGAAAAAGAAAAGTTAAAATGAATACCAGCAATCACCTGCATCATACTGCCATAACGATTCTTTAAGCCCTGACGATAAACCGTTTTCATGGTACCAATATTTGACTTACCATACTGCGCTAGTGGTACTTGTTCGGCATCACCAACAAAGCATGGCATGCTTGTTGGCCATAAAAGCTCACCATTAATATTTTCTAGGGTATATTTTTGAATATCCTGTAATTGTGCAATGGCCTTTTCAGGTGATTGGCTCACAGGGGTAATAAACTCAAGTAAGTTTTCGGCATAGTCTGTGGTGATTTGACCATGGGTTAATGCCGAGCCCAATTGACTATAATGACCATGTTCAGAGAGTTTACCTTCTGGCAATATTCTCAAGGCTTCTCTTTCTATACCTCGGCCTATAGCTTTGAGTGTATTAAGATTGTCTTCTTGGCTAAAAGCGTCAATATAATCGTTTAATGATAATGTCAAAATAATTCCTAGGCGTTATGTCTTTCTGGTAAGGCGAAGGGGTGCTACCTTCCGACAAATAGATAGTATCTAAATGAGGGGGCAGCCCACTTTTTTCAATAGCAAATAACCAGATATTTTTATTTGGCTAACGTTAAATCTACAATTTCATACGGCAGCTTTTCTAATTGCGGTCTAACAACTTGACCGTCACCAACCACAATCCATTGCATAGGTTTAGCTAATTCTTTCGATGCTATGCTATTTAACTCACTTAATGAGACGGTATTAATAATTTCTGTTTGCTTTTCGCCATAATTAACGGGTAAATCAAACTGCAATATTTGCCTTAAGAAACCACCTTTTTGGCTTGGCGTTTCAAAACTTAGTGCTTCATTTTGTGAAATAGCTTGGCGCATAAAAGCGGCTTCGGCGTTACTCATACCCGCTTTTTGGTATTGTGCTAATTCTTGCTCTATCTCTTTCATGGCATCATAGGTGTGCTCTTTTTTAACGCTCGCGCCAGCACTAAATTGCCCCAAGGTTTTACCCGCTGAAAAATGGCTAGATGCGCCATAGGTATAGCCTTTATCTTCACGTAAGTTTAAATTGATGCGGCTATTAAAAGCACTACCTAGCGGGTAATTCATCAAGTTTGCTTTAAAATAATCGCCTGTTGCATCATAAGGCATTGCCCGACGAGATAGCTTAATAACTGACTGACTAGCATTAGGTAAATCAACAAAATACAGCTTATTTGGGGTTACCTCTGGGAAGTTATAATCAGCAGAAATTTCATAATCTTTACCTTTCCATAAACCAATGTATTCTAATTTTGGCAATAGCTCACTTTTGTCAATGTCACCAACAACCACTAAACTTGCCTTCGCTGGTGAAAAGTAGTTTTGATAAAAGGCCTTAACATCATCAAGTTCTATAGCAGTTACACTGGCAACTGTACCACTATCAACTAAACCTAGGCGGCTTGTTTCACCATAAGTAACTTGCTTAAATGCTCGACCAGCTAATGTTCTAGCATCTTTATTTCCTTGCTCTAATCCTTGAATTAACTGATTCTTTACGCGATCAAAATCTGCTTGGGCAAATTTTGGATTAAGCATCATATCCAACATCAAGTCCATGGTGGCATCAAGATTTTTAGTTAGGCTGCTTACTTGCACATAGGTATTACGGCCAGAAGCGGCAACTGAAATACTACTACCTAATCGCGCTAGCTCATTAGATAACTGCTCTTTCTCATAGTTAGTTGTACCTTCATTCATTAAGCTAGCCGTTAATGAAGCTAAGCCCGCTTTTTCTCTGCTATCAAGTAATGGGCCACCTTCTAGGCTTAATAACAAGCTAATAGTTGGCGTTTCGGTATTTTGCGTGCCTATGACCTCAATACCATTCGCTAATTTTGCTCGCCAAAGCTCTGGCACTTTTATTTGTGGATTTTCGCCTGATTTAGGCATTACAGAGCGATCAAATAGGCTAACATTTTTCATAATTGGTGTATCAATTACGGCAACCTCTGGCGGGTTACTGACATCAGGTAAAGCAAAGCTGTTTTCTTTAGCAATAAAAGCTTCTTGCCCTTTAGGTACTATGGATAACACCGCCGCACCTTTTCCTTGAATATATTGTTTAAATACCCGCATCACATCGGCTTTCGTTACTCGGTTATACCTATCTACTTGCTCTGTGGTGTAATCAGCATTACCTAACATGGTTTGGTAATGGGCAAGACTAGATACCTTACCAGCAACACTTTGCAAGCCGTATATGGTTCCTGTTTCAATGCTGACTTTGGTTTTAAGTAGGTCATCATCATTAACACCACGCTGTTCAAACTCAACTAAGGTGTCATTAATGACTTGCTCAATCTTAGCCAATGCCATCCCTTGTTGTGGATTTGGCAAAGCAAAGAAACTCATTTGACAAGCAAGCTCACGACACGGATGACTAGTACCAGCTTGCACGGCAACACCTGACTTAACTAAATTCTTATACAATAATGATGTTGGTCCGCCCCCTAAAATATTCGCTAATACATCAAGTGCCGGTTCATCTTCATGCATGCCATAAACGGTTGGGTAGCTAATATAAAGCAGCGGCAAAGAAACATTGTCTGTAAATGAGTAATATCTATTTTCGGCTAAGCTGATTGGCTCTTTGGCGATATTTTCAACTTTTGGACCTACCTTTAAGCTGCCAAAGTATTTATTAACCCAAGCTAAGGTTTGCGCTTCATCAAAATCACCACCTATGGTTAACACCGCGTTATTTGGGCCGTACCAACGAGAAAAAAACGCTTTTAAATCAGCAACCGTTCCTCTATCAAGGTCTTCCATATAACCAATAACAGGCCAAGAGTATGGGTGCTGACGAGGAAATACCATCTGATTTATGGTTTCATTTAGGCGACCATAAGGGCGATTATCAACATTTTGACCCCGTTCATTTTTCACCGTTGCTCTTTGAACTTCAAACTTTTCCTCGGTAATGTTTTCTAACAAAAAGCCCATACGATCAGACTCAAGCCATAACATTTTCTCTAGCTGATTATTGGGCACGGTTTGATAATAGTTAGTGCGATCTGAATTAGTAGTACCATTTAAGTTACCACCACTTTGTGTCACTACCTTAAAGTGCTGCTCATCAGCGACATTTTTAGAGCCTTGGAACATCATATGTTCAAAAAAATGCGCAAAACCTGATTTACCTAATTGCTCACGCGCAGAGCCAACATGATAGGTTACATCAACATGCACTAGCGGATCTGACTTATCCTGATGCAAAATCACAGTTAAACCGTTGGCTAGCTGATATTTTTTATAAGGAATATTAATGCCTTCTGCCAACGGCTCTACCGTTTCAACTAAAGTCACGCCAGCTGGTAAAGCTATGCTGTCAGTTTCTTTGTTTACTGAACAAGCAACTAAACTTGATGCCAATACAGTGGCGGCTAAAATGGGCTTAATACGATCAAAAGAGAATATAAATGGAGCTGAGTTAGACAAAATAACGTCCTGTAAATGAAGTAAAAAGTAACGCTTTGATTTATCATAGCAAACATATCAAAGCTCAGGTTAACTAAAATGTTTAAAATTATTGCACAACATGAAGATTTCATTGTCATCGATAAACCAGCTGACATTAACTTTCATGATGAAGGTGAGTTAGGTCAAGGCCTGTGCTCTCAAGTAAAAGCGCAATGTGCTTTAACTGAGCTGTATCCTGTACATAGGTTAGATAAAATGACCTCAGGCCTTATCATCTTTGCCAAAAATAAACACTGTGCCCAACAATTTGGTGAACTCTTTAAGCAACATAAAATAGAAAAGTACTATCTTGCACTTAGCGATAAAAAGCCAAGTAAAAAACAAGGATTAATTAAAGGTGATATGGCGAAAAGCCGCCGAGGCAGCTGGAAGTTATTACGCACCAGCAATAACCCAGCCATTACGCAGTTTTTTTCTTTTAGTATTCAACCGAGTTTACGCTTATTTCTCTTAAAGCCGCATTCAGGGAAAACCCACCAACTACGGGTGGCACTATCAAGCATTGGTGCAAGTATTCTTGGCGACAAGCAATATTCAGGCTCAGCCGCTGACAGAGGTTACCTGCATGCCTATGCATTGCGTTTTATGTTTAATGACCAGCAATTTGACTTTATCTCTGCGCCTGCAGAAGGTGAATTATTCAAGAATGAAAAGCTTAAAGCAATGCTTGCACAAATAAAAAAGCCCTGGCAAGAAAGCTGGCCAAGGCTTAAGTAAGCTAATTAGCTTTTATAGTGAATGCCAAAACACCAAGGCTATTGCCGATGGACATATAAACTTAGTATACCAAGGCCAAACTTTCCAGAAAAAGCTGTGTTCTACCGTATCATGACCTTGTTTAATTTCAGCTAACACTTCACTGCGCTGCCAAATCCAACCAACAAATACACAACACAGCATAGCAATGATAGGCTGACCATATTGCGTAGCTAAAATAGCGATAAAGTCCAACATAAAGCTAATATTGAACACGATAAGTGTACTAAGACAAAATATGCCTATGCCGATATAAGTTGTCGCCTTTTCTCGCGGCAAACCTTTGCGCTCAACAATAAACGAAACCGGCGCTTCTAACATGGAAATTGACGAGGTTAACGCGGCAATAGACATTAAAACAAAAAAGCCAAAAGCAACAAATAAACCAACCATACCCATACCAGAGAACAAAGAAGGTAGTACGGTAAATACAAGGTTTGAGCCGGAAATTAAACTACCATCTTCAGCAAAAATAGCTACACCTTGTGCTTGTGCTACATACATAGCAGGAATAATTAATAAGCCAGCTAGAAAGGCGATAGATACATCAATTAAGGTAACTTGTGCGCCCAAGCTCACTAGGTTTTCTTTCTTAGAAATATAAGAGCCATAAATCACCATAACACTAGTACCTAAAGACAGCGAGAAGAATGCTTGTCCTAAGGCGCTAATCAATAAATCAGGCTCAAATACACGCGAAATATCAGGGTTTAAATAAGCAGCAAAACCTTCCCTTGAGCCATCTAAGGTAAATACGTAAATAATAAGTAGAATAAGCAAACCGATAAGCATAGGCATTAAGCGCTTTGACCACTTTTCGATACCCTGCTCAACACCGCGACGTATAATGAAAATCGTAAGCAGCATAAACAAGGCGGTGAAAATAAAGTTACGCGCTAACGACTGAGTCACTAACCAGTTGGCAGCATCTGTCATGCCCATCAAGCTCATTATCGGCTCAATCGCATAAGACATCATCCAACCAGCAATAATGCCATAAAAGCTTAAAATTAATGCCGCACAAATAATGCCGCCAAAGCCCACTAAAAATGCAAAACGTTTTTGCCAAAGCTTATGTGACATTTTTTGCATTGAGGTTACCGCATTGGCTTGCCCATAACGACCAATTAATAGCTCAGCCATAAAAGCAGGGTAAGCTAAGCAAAATGCTAGCACTAAATACACTAAAACAAAGGCCGCACCACCATTACTGGCAGTTTGCGTTGGAAAGCCCCAAATATTCCCTAAACCAACCGCGGAGCCTGCCGCTGCTAGGATAAAGCCCATGCGCGAGCTAAACCCGCCTCTAGATACACTCATTTAACCTTCTTATCGATATTTGTTAGCGCCAATGCTATTACCTTAAGCAATACCTGCGCTTTATAATTATTAGAATGTCACTAATCTACTGAATAATGCGACAAAAAAACAGCTCTAATCGCGAAAAAACAAAAATGCTCAACCGCTTGTTAAGCAAACCGTTGAGCATTTTTTACAGTTCAGTTTACACCGTTAACTTTCTTAAAAGGAATCGGATCAAAAAAACCCATTGCTAACAAGGTAACAATGGGCTTTTAAAACTAACTTATTGCGCGTTATTTTTATTCAACTTCAGGGCGCATATGCGGGAATAAAATAACGTCTTTAATCGTTGGTGAATCAGTAAATAACATCACTAATCTATCAATACCAATACCTTCACCTGCTGTTGGCGGTAAGCCGTGCTCTAGTGCGCGGATATAGTCATCATCAAAGTGCATGGCTTCATCATCACCGGCATCTTTTTCTTCAACTTGCTTTCTAAAGCGCGCAGCTTGATCTTCAGCATCGTTAAGCTCAGAGAAACCATTTGCTAACTCACGGCCACCAACGAAAAACTCAAAACGGTCAGTTATGAATGGGTTATCATCATTACGACGTGCTAATGGTGATACTTCCCAAGGGTATTCAGTGATAAAAGTTGGTTGAATAAGTAAATGCTCAGCAACTTCTTCAAATATTTCACAAATATATTTACCTGGTCCCCAAACCTTAGCAGCATCACCTTCTTTGACGCCTACCGCTTTTGCCATAGTTTTTAGTGCGTCAAAGTTATTTTCTGGGTCACGAAGTACTGCTTCATCAAGCATATCACCGTGCTTTTCTTTACCATATTTAAGAATGGCATCAACCATAGATAAACGCTCAAATGGCTGACCAAAGTCGTAGAAGATCTCTTCAACTACTTCACCTTCAGCATTTTTAACGGTATTACGAATAGTTGTTGTACCTAACACATCTTGAGCAATAGTACGTAACATATCTTCAGTTAAGTTCATTAAGTCTTTATAGTCAGCGTATGCTTGGTAGAACTCAATCATAGTAAATTCAGGATTATGGCGCGTTGATAAACCTTCGTTTCTGAAGTTACGGTTTATTTCGAAAACACGCTCAAAGCCACCAACCACTAGACGCTTCAAGTAAAGCTCTGGTGCGATTCGTAAATACATGTCGATATCTAACGCATTATGATAAGTCATAAATGGTTTAGCGGTTGCACCACCTGGGATCACTTGTAACATTGGCGTTTCAACTTCAACAAAGTCTTTACTAGTTAAGAAGTTACGAATACCGTTAACGATTTGTGAGCGAATCTTAAAGGTTTTACGCGTGTCTTCGTTGGTGATCAAATCAACATAGCGTTGACGATATTTAGTTTCTTGATCAGATAAGCCGTGGAACTTTTCTGGTAAAGGACGCAGTGATTTAGTTAATAACTGGTACTCATCCATATTGACATATAAATCACCTTTACCTGACTTATGCAAAGTACCTGTAACACCAATAATATCGCCAATATCTAGCAAGCCCCAACGCGCTTTAATATCTTTTTGTACGTTTTTATCCGCATAAGCTTGAATGCGACCCGTCATATCTTGAAGAACCAAGAATGGACCACGTTTCGCCATAACACGACCAGCAACACTGTATTTTTCAGTTTCTGCTTCAAGGGCTTCTTTATCCTTAGCACTATGCGCATCCTGTAAGTCTTGCGCATAATCCTTACGGATAAAATCATTTGGATGACCGTTTGCTGGACAATTTTCACGGATCTTATCTAATTTACCGCGACGCTCAGCAATCAACTTATTTTCATCTTGTGCTATTTGGTTATCTTGAACCTTGTTAGTCATGTTAGTTTCTCTACTCTCACTTAAAACTTTTAAAAATAGTCTTGCAAATTTTATAAGCCAGACTTTAAGCTGGCTTCAATAAACTTATCTAAATCACCGTCTAATACGGCTTGAGTGTTTCTATTCTCAACACCCGTTCTTAAATCTTTAATACGGCTATCATCTAAAACATACGAACGAATTTGACTACCCCAGCCAATATCTGATTTACCGTCTTCTAGCTCTTGCTTACCTTCGTTTTGCTTTTGAATTTCCATTTCATAAAGCTTAGCTTTTAATAGCTTCATTGCCGTTGCACGGTTTTTATGTTGTGAACGATCCGCCTGACAAGCAACCACAGCACCCGTTGGAATATGCGTAATACGAATAGCAGAGTCAGTTTTATTAACGTGCTGACCACCAGCACCTGATGCTCTAAAGGTATCGGTTCTTAAATCAGCTGGATTAATATCAATTTCGATATTGTCATCAATTTCAGGGTAAATAAATGCTGAAGCAAATGAGGTATGGCGACGACCACTTGAGTCAAACGGTGACTTACGTACTAAACGATGCACACCGGTTTCTGTTCTTAACCAACCAAAAGCATATTCACCTGTGTACTTAATGGTACAACCTTTAATACCAGCAACATCACCATCGGTTACTTCAATAACTTCGGTTTTAAAGCCATGCGCTTCACCCCAACGCAAATACATACGCATGAGCATTTCCGCCCAATCTTGCGCTTCGGTACCGCCAGAGCCTGACTGAATATCTAAATAACAGTTGTTAGCATCTTGCTCGCCACTAAACATACGGCGAAACTCAAGTTTTTCCAATACCGCTTCTAACGACTCACCTTCTGCTAAGGCATCATTAAAGGTATCTTGATCTTGTTCTTCTATGGCTAATTCAACTAAGCCTTCAATATCATCACAGCCAGTTTCTAAATCCACAATGGTTTTAACCACTTCTTCTAAACTGCTGCGTTCTTTGCCTAAAGCTTGTGCGCGTTCTGGCTCATTCCAAACGTCAGGTAGTTCTAATTCGCGTGTCACTTCAACTAAACGTTCAGCTTTGACATCATAGTCAAAGATACCCCCGAAGCAGCTCTGCACGTTGGCGAATTTCTTTTACTTTATTCAGAATAGGATTGACTTCAAACATAAGCCTGCAAACATTAACCTTGAAAAATTAGTCGGAAATACTGCTAAATCCGCTGAAAAATAGCAGCCTGACTAGAATACGAAAAAATTAGCGGGCATTGTAGCTTAATTAGGTCAGTAAATAAACGCGACTGTTAGATAAAAGCTAACTAAGATAGCACGAGTATCTAAAGCATAATTTAGTCAGCGACTAACATAAAACTTGATGTAAATTGGCCTCTACACCGCCTGTAAATATTCCACCATTAACTGCACATTACGCTTACCTCTAAACTCATTAATATCAAGACGATAAACAAGCTTCACTTGCTGCGCGCTACTGTTTGGCCATGCGTTAACATCAACATTAAAGGCAATGGCATCAAACACTTGCCCTGACTTTTCCACAACCAGTTTTAAATGTTTCTCACCAACAATACGTTGTTGCACTAATGAAAATACATCATCAAAGAGCGGCTCAACAAAGGCTTGTCCCCAAGGACCTGCGTCACGAATAAGCTGAGCAAAATCTAGCGTCATATCTTGAGCAGCTAATTCGCCATCTGACACTAACACTTGCTGCAAGTCTTCCTCTTTCAAGGTATTAGCAGCAAGTTCAGCAAAAACTTGTTGAAATTGAGTAAAGTGCTTTACCTTAATCGATAAACCTGCTGCCATAGCATGACCACCAAACTTATCGATAAGCTCTGGGTGTAAACTATCAATTCGCTCTAATAAGTCACGAATATGTAAGCCAGGAATTGATCGTGCTGAGCCTTTAATCACTATATCATCATTGCCATCAAGGTTATCATCACTGCCGTTAGCAAAAACAATACTTGGTCTGTGATACTTTTCTTTTAGCCTGCCAGCAACAATACCAATAACCCCTTGATGCCAATCCTGTTGATACAAGGCTATGGCGCTTGGTAAGTTGTCGCTAGAAAAGTTAAGCGACGCCATTACCCGCTCAGCTTCAGCTTGCATGCCTTGTTCAATTTCTCTGCGCGCTTTATTTAAATCATCAAGCTCAGCTGCCATTACCCGAGCACTACTTAAATCACCAGCTAACAAACAATTAATACCATAAGACATATCATCTAAACGGCCTGCGGCATTAATTCGTGGCCCTAAAGCAAAACCAAAATCACTGGCAACTAATTGTTGCTGATTTCGATTTGCGATTTCAATTAAAGCAACAATCCCTGGTCTTGTTTGTCCTGCCCTAATACGGTTAAGCCCTTGCGACACCAAAATTCGGTTATTCACATCTAGCGGCACTACATCAGCAACCGTGCCAAGGGCGACCAAATCAAGCAACTGAGCAATATTCGGCTCAGCTAAAAAGTTTTGTTGAAAGTAATCAGCTTCTCTTAGTGTTTTGCGCAATGCCATCATCAAATAAAAAGCGACACCAACACCCGCTAATGCTTTACTGGCAAACGAGCAACCATGCTGATTCGGGTTAACAATGGCATCGGCATCCGGCGTTTGTTGTCCTGGTAAGTGATGATCAGTAACAATCACTTGCATACCAAGCGCTTTAGCTCGCGCGACGCCAGCAATACAGCTAATACCATTATCAACAGTAATAAGCATTTGTGCCCCTTGACCATGGGCAATATCAACTATCTCTGGCGTTAAACCATAACCATATTCAAAACGGTTAGGCACGATAAAGCTGTGATGATTACTGCCCATCAAGGTTAAAGCTTCCATCATTAATGCGGTACTGGTTGCGCCATCAGCATCAAAGTCACCAACAATAACAATCGCCGCTTTATTCACTAGGGCTTGATGTAATAACACGCACGCTTGTTTTAAGCCTTTAAGACAAGAATCAAGCTCTTTAACGCCCAGCAGATTGGCAACAACTAACTCAAGTTCGACATCTGAGCGAACACCACGGGTGGCATAAATTTGTTTGATTACTGGATGCAAATGAGCGGGTAAATGCTCATCACTTACCCGCTCACGTCGAATGATTTGTTTATTCATTAAGTAAAATTAACTAAAAATCGATTAACTTATAATTTTTTTAACACTTCAGCTAGCTGTGCTGGTGGTTGATAACCCGGTAGCATCATGCCATTTTCAAGGATAATTGCCGGTGTACCAGACACGCCTACTTGACGACCAAAGTTAAATTGCTCTTCAATTGGCGCATCACAAATTCTATCAGCCACGGCGCCGCCATTTTTCGCCTTAGTCATCGCAGTCGCCGCTTCTTCATTACACCAAATAGAACGTAAATCTCTAAAACCTTGCGTTGGGTTACCTAAACGATCACTAATACCTGCTCTTGGATATGCAAGGTAGCGAAAGGTTATGCCCATAGCATTATATTCATCCATTTGTGCGTGCATTTTACGACAATAACCACAAGTGATATCGGTAAATACCGTCACAACATGCTTTTCATCTTTTGCTTTATACTCAATAACGCTATCGCTAAATTTTTCTAATCCAGATAAACGAACCTTAGCTAAGCTTTGTTCTGATAAATCAGTGACTGTGCCGCCTAGTTTATAAACCTTACCTTGAATAAAAAACTCACCATTGTTACTGGCATAAAATAAGCCTTGATTAGTGATCAGCATGGCAATACCCGGAACCGGTGTCGGCTCCACTTTGATTACCTCTAAACCTAACATGCGTTGAATCTTTTCTTTTAATGCACTAGGGTTTAGCTCAGTCACATCAGCATCAACTTGCGCAATTGCAGCAGGCACATTAGCACTATCATTTGCTAACACAGCATTACTCATTGAGATACTCGTTAAGCCTGCCAATAAAACAAATGCTGCTTTATTTGCAACACGACCAATAAAATTCTTTCGCATAATAATTTCCAGAAGATAAAAATAATGTCACGGAAAATTTAGTGACACTCTACTAATGAGACCGACAATTAGTTAGGGAAATTACAGCTATCACTAAGATAATGCAATTTATTTGTGATAATTGCCCAATAATTGCGTTAAAGCGCAAACAAAGCAGTAAAGTTCTGCTAAAATCGCCAGCAAATTTTTCATCCTGAGTATTATTAATGAAAATTGGATTATTCTACGGCTCGACCACCTGTTACACCGAAATCGTGGCAGAAAAGATTCAAGCAGTGATAGGCAGTGATATTGTCGATATTATTAACATTAAAGATAAGCCGTTAGCTGATAGCTTAGAATATGATTTTATCATTTATGGTATTTCTACTTGGGACTATGGTGAGTTACAAGAAGATTGGGAGTCTATCTGGCAAGACATCAGCCAACTTGATTTAACAGATAAAGTCGTCGCCTTATATGGCATGGGCGATCAAATTGGTTATACCGATTGGTTTCAAGATGCGCTTGGCATGCTTCATGATGAAGTACAAGCACGAGGCGCGCATTTAATTGGTTATTGGCCAAATCAAGGTTATGAATTTGCCGCATCAAAAGCACTCACTCAAGATAATAGCCAATTTGTCGGCTTAGCCCTAGATGAAGACAACCAATATAAATTAACGGATGAACGTATTAATGCCTGGTGCGAACAAATTTTAATAGAATATAGTGAAAGTCCATAACGAAACACTAAAACAGTGGAAACTTGCGAAAGTTTCCACAAAGTTTTAGTAAATCACCTAACAAGGCACTATAATCAGGCCATCTTTTTCAATCGTATTATTTTAGTGAAATATCCCTTATGTTTGAGCAGTTCGAACTTGATTCTGAGTTACTAGCCAGTATCAAAAAAATTGGCTATAAAAAGCCGACCTCTATTCAAGAGTTGGTTATCCCTGAAGCCATGACAGGTAAAGATGTTTTAGCTTCTGCGCCAACTGGCACAGGTAAAACAGCGTCATTTTTATTACCTGCCGCTCAGCATTTATTAGACTACCCTCGCAATAAACCTGGCTTTCCACGTGTGTTAATACTTACACCAACGAGAGAGCTGGCACTACAAATTGGTGAAGACAGCGAGAAACTCACCGAGCTTTGTAATGTAAAAACAGGGGTGATTACCGGTGGTGTTAATTATGGTAGCCATAATGACATCTTAAACAGTACTACGGATATTCTTGTCGCAACCCCTGGGCGTTTGCTTGAATATATTGAAAATGAACAGTTTGATACCCGCGATATTGAAATTCTGATCCTTGATGAAGCAGATCGCATGCTAGACATGGGCTTTAGAGAAACAATCAATCGCATTGTTGCTGAGTCGCGCTGGCGTAAACAAACCATGTTGTTTTCAGCTACCTTAGAAGGTGCTGGTGTATTAAAGTTTGCTAAAGAAGTACTATCAGAGCCAGTATTTTTAGAGTCAAACCCATCGCGTAAAGAAAAAGCGGTTATTCATCAGTGGATGCATTTAGCTGATAACGCTCAGCACAAATTACAATTATTACTGAATATTTTAAAGCAAGAGCAAGTAAAGCGTGCTGTGGTTTTCGCTAACAAGCGAGAAACCGTTCAGTTCTTATCTGGCAAGTTATATGGTGATGAAATCCCTTGCGTATGGCTAGAAGGAAAAATGCCGCAAGATAAGCGCAATAAAGCCGTTGAAAGAGTCAAAAGTGGCGAAATTAGCGTATTAGTTGCCACCGATGTCGCCGCACGTGGTTTAGATATTGATGATATTACCCATGTTATTAACTTTGATATGCCACGTAAAGCAGACATTTACTTACACCGCATTGGCAGAACAGGTCGTGCTGGTAACAAAGGTACTGCTATTTCATTAGTTGAAGCTCACGATATGCCGGTCATAGGTAAAATTGAGCGCTACATGAAAGAACGTTTGCAAAGACGTGTTATTGAAGAGCTTAGACCAAAAAATAAAGAAGCACGTGTGGCCAATAAAAAGGCTAAAGTTAAATTAACGCCGGCGCAGAAAAAGGCTAAAGCGAAAAAGCAAGCCAAGAAAAAGCTGAAAAAAGCCAAACAAGCGAAGAAGGCCTAAGCTTAGTTACTATGTTGGCATCATAATAACGGTACTAAATTAGTTAAATTAGCTTACCCGTAAGCGTTTAATAAAAAATAGGCGACAAAGCTTATTGTTAATAATGGCTGAACATTTTATTATCGTCAGCCATTAGTCATTTATATTGAGAACTTACCATGAAAAAAGCGATGTTAGCCCTGCTATCAACCATTATTCTAAGCGCATGTTCGCCCGCCATTGGCAGTGATGAATGGTGTGAGCAGATGAAAGAAAAACCTAAAGGTGACTGGACAGCCACTGAATCTAAAGATTTTGCTAAACACTGCATTTTCTAAGACATAATAGCAATTGAATACTATAACTATTGCGCTGGGCAAGGGTTATAGTATTCATTTTTTGATAATTCAATCGCTTCAGCTATTAATAATTGTTGTGCTTTCTGCTCGCCATAGTTAACCGCATTTGCCAGCCAATGATTAAATAATTTCTCATCATAGAACTTTAATATTTCAGCCTGCCATACCTGATCTGAACCAGATAAGGTTAACATGTTGTTTTTGCGTTGCTCCAAAAGCGCTTTTTCAGTGTTTTGTTCCTTTTCTTCAAACTGTTGCAACTGAAAATTAATACCGATTAAGTTTACCAATGCGTTGCTGCCTTGCGACTCTAAAACAGTGCCAACATCAAAACACAGTTGTCCATCAGGATCGACATTGGCTAGTTTTCCCTGACAGTACTGAGCAACATGACTCAGCCAAAGTGACTCTGCCGCTAAATGACCCGTTGCGATAAGCGCACGCTCTTGAAAGCTCATGCTATCCGCCCCCTTTGCTATTTGCATAAAAAGCTGTACTTTGTCGTAAATATAGTCATGAAAAGCAATACTGCTGACGACCTGATTTAGTGCTTGCTCACCGTTTTCAATATCCCCTATCGATAAATAGTAATTCGCTAAGGTTAGCCACAAAGCACCATTATCTTTATCTGCTGTGGCTGCTTGGCTTAAGATATCAGCCTGACAATTAACCTCACCTGACGAGCAGAAACCAATCAATCCCATCATTACATAGGGCTGACCAGGAAACTCATCATTGTAAGCTAATAGCGCATCATAGCGAGCTGAGATATCTTCGTGCTGTTGAAATAAGGTATGAATTAAACGCTGTTCTTGATTATTAGATTGCGCCAGCTCAGATAAAAAATACACTAATTTTTTCTCATCAATATCAGCATTCTCTAGAGGCGAATCTGAGCAGTTATAAATATAGGGTTCAATACGCTCATCAGTAGTAGCATCGGTTTTATCTTCAACGGGCAGTACTGATTTTATGACTGGTGCAGCCTGAAGTTCACTTTTGCTCAAATGACTGACTTCTGTAATGCTCTCTTTCGGCAAGGCAAGCTGCAAAATAGCACTGTTATCTTGCTGATCAGTATCAATAGGCTGTAACCAAATAAATAGACCTACACCTAAACAAATTATCACTAAGCTCAATATCACTTTCTTCATTCGGTTCTTCCCTGCTGCAACTAGCTGACACTAACTTTATTAAAATCAATTTATACAATATACCCAAATTTCAGTCCTTGCTATTAATCAAGTAAAAAGCACAAAAAAAGCCGGTGATAAATCACCAGCTTTTCTCTGTTAATTGTAAGAGGCTGCCTAAAAGGTTTCTACTGCTGAAACCTTTAAGACTTAGCCAAATAACTTACCGAGCTTTTTCTTCAATTTATCTTTCGCTTTATCTTCTAATTTCTCTTGCTGCTGCTTAACCACATCAGAATTTTGTAATTGTTCAAGCACATTGTCGGTATCAGTTAATAAGGCTTCAAAATCAACTAGTTCAGCGGCTTGTGCATCATTTGATGTGATTGATTGCGACACCTTCTCATTTAATCCTGCATTAATACTGCCTTTAAACTCAGTTAATTTATTGGCAACCTGCTGCTTAAAAGCACCTGATAAGGCTTTATCTAAACTTGAAGAGACACTTAGCTCAGGCTCTGTCACTGGCCCCATAGCTGTTAAAGCAAACTCTAAAACATCAAGTGACTTAATAGTATCGAGCACTATATTAGTAAACTTAGTGCTGGCCTCGCCTGAATATTGCGCCTGAGCAAGCGCTAGCTTGGCACTTGCACCGAGTTGGCTATCCACTAAACTGTAATCACCACTACCGCTTAGCATGCCCTTATTTAAGGTGATCGCCAACGCCTTACTTTGGCTAATTTCACTGTCTTTCACAGTAAAGTCATTCACTTGCCAGTTACCTTTACTAGTAAATTGACCACTTTTCGCCACGCTAAACTGGCTACTTGCTGCCACTTGCCCTTTAACCGCTGAGCTTATATCGATACGACTAGGTAAATTTCTATACCAATGCTGGTGAGTAATTTCGTTAGCTTGAATACTAAACTCGCCCTGCGGTAAATTGACTTTAATGTGAGCGCGCTTTAACAAAAATGAGGGTAGTGGCGTTTCATCCTCAAAGTAGACGAAGCGACCTGTTGCTTTAGACTTCTCAGCAATGACTTCTTCATTGGTTGAATCACCGGATATCATAGGCTCAATTAACGGGTAAATGCTATTAAACTTTTCAATATAATCTCGTGCTTGCTCACCAAATAAAATATGGGCGAAATCTTCAGCGCCAATATTATCTAGCTGATATTTTTGCTCTATTTCCTGCCAATCTTTCGCTGGTGCTGCTTTTAAGTCATTTAATTGCTGAGTAATTTTACTTTTACTCGCCAACAATGTTTCTTTGGCTTTATCAACAACCGCTTTATCTTTGGCAAACTTAGCTTTAATCTTGTCAAAGTCAGCTTTAACTTTCTGCAAATCTTCTAGTGATTTAACCTTAACTTTGCCTAATGCTTTAACTTCAGCTTGATACTGCTTTAACGATTCTTTACTGGGTAAGTCAGCTTTTAATGCTTTTAGCTTTTGTTGCTCTTCCTTATAGGTAACTTGTAAAGCTTGAGCACTTTTCACCGTATGTAAGTTGCTATTTTCAAGCAAGGTTTTACTATCAGGTAGCTGTAAATCAAATTCAGGTAAAAGCGACTTTAACGAGTCTTCTTGCTCCTTTTCAGCATCGACTTGCTGATATACTTTACCTGGTTTTGTCCTAAGCTCGGCAAAAGATAAATCAACCACATCTAACTGCTCTACTATAATTTTACCAAAGAGGTATTGCCAAACATCAACCGAGGCTGTCGCCTTACTAAAAGCAAAAACATTATGGCTCGGCTGAGTTTTATCGGTTACTTGCATTTCATTAATAGTAATTGCTAGCGGTATAAAATTAACATCAACATCGGCAATATTAACTTCAGCACCAAAGGCTTGCTCACTACCCTTAACCAATGCCGACTTTGCCAGACTTCCTGCAAACACATAAACAAAAGCGGCTATTAATGCGATAATAGCAACAAAGCCAATTAAGCCCTGCCAGCGAATAAAACGGCTCATAACCCAGCTCCAATACTATTGTTATTACCAGATAAACTTAAATAAAGGCGATAAAATTTAGATGCCTTAAGCGCCTGTACCACACGAAATTTTTCAAAAAAGGCTTTGATATGTACGCGATATTTTTCAATCAAGGCTTTAGCAATAAAGTACACAGGTACAGCAAAGATAACACCTAACACAAGAGCACCTAAAGTATAGGTATGGTGCCAATGCGCCAACTTAAATAAACCAATTTGATACAAGCTAGAAAACACACCTTGCAGTGAATCATGAGTAAGCAAATACTCACCAAGATTAACAATGAGAGGAGAAATTAAATAACTGACGCCCGAGAAAAAGCCAGCGGCTAAAATAAAGCTACCAAGATGTACTCGAATAAGCAGAACAATAAAAAGAATTACAACATTTTGCAGGGTAAATAATGGTGCTAAAGCAAAGACAAAGCCAAAGGCAATAGCCAGTGCAATTTGCCGCACGGAACTATCGCTATTAAGCGCATGAAATAATTTAGCCAACAAGGTTAACATATCCTCTCCTTTTGAAATGCGAGACAGTCATTTAAGTATAGTGGAAGATCACTAGGATTCTTTACGGGTAAAAACCCAATCATTGCCTTTCGATAAGCTCTCGTTAAATTCATAACCAGCAACATCAAAACCTTTTAATTGCTCGGCATCAGTAATTTGATTTTGAATCGCGTAACGCGCCATTAAGCCACGTGCTTTTTTAGCATAAAAACTGATCATCTTATATTGACCGTTTTTCCAATCTTTAAACGCTGGTGTAATAATATCTGCCTTTAATGACTTTTTCTTTACTGATTTAAAATATTCCGTCGACGCTAAATTTACCAATGTCGTATCCCCCGTCTCTGCAAGGGTTTTATTTAGCTCATTGGTAATAATATCGCCCCAAAATTGATACAAGTTTTCACCACGACAATTCTTAAGTTTAGTACCCATTTCTAATCGATAAGCTTGCATCAAATCTAAAGGTCTTAGTAGGCCATATAACCCTGACAGAATACGCAAGTGCTGCTGAGCAAAATCAAAGTCTTGTTCAGAAAAGCTCGCCGCATCAAGGCCAGCATAAACATCACCATTAAAGCTAAGCACTGCTTGTCTCGCATTATCAGGGGTAAAAGGTAATGACCACTGACCAAATCGCGCTGCATTTAATCCAGCTAATTTATCACTTAATTTCATTAGCGTCGCAATTTCATCTGGTGATAACTTAACACAATCATTAATTAACAGCTGACTTTGCTCAAGTAAACTTGCTTGAGTGAATTTATCTGTAGCTAACGGTGATTCATAATCTAATTTTTTTGCAGGAGAAACAACAAGTAACATAAGAGCTCTTTAGTATAAATAACGTGGCAAATGCCTTAAATTTCAGGGGTATGACAACTATAACATAAGCCTAGTGCATGGGAATAGTTATCCTACTTGTCAATAAACAAGCACCTTAATTTAGTAAAACTTGTAATTTTGTCATTTTTTTTACATAAATAGACAATAAAGTGCCTTTTACAAGGTACATTTAGTAATTTTTGTTGTAATATTTCAACAGCTACATTCATATAATGGCAAATCGCCCATTTAAAGACATTTTCCAGAGATAAAATAAGGTATCGTCATGACAAACCCATCTTCACAACTTACCCAGTTAAAACAAATGACTACAGTTGTCGCCGACACAGGTGATATTGAAGCTATCGCAAAATTCCAACCACAAGACGCTACCACTAACCCTTCTTTGGTACTTAAAGCTGCTGGCTTAAGCAACTATCAGCCATTATTAAATCAAGCTGTTGCTTGGGCAAAAGAGCAATCAAATGATAGCGAGCAGCAAGTTATCGATGCAGCAGACAAGCTTTCAGTATTAATTGGTTTAGAAATTCTAAAGATTATTCCTGGTCGTATTTCAACCGAAGTTGATGCCAGACTTTCTTTTGATAGCCAAGCGTCAATCGACAAAGCACATAAGCTAATGGCCATGTATAACGAAGCTGGCATTAGCAATGATAGAATTTTAATTAAACTTGCTTCAACATGGGAAGGTATTAAAGCCGCTGAACAGCTTGAAAAGCAAGGTATTAACTGTAATTTAACCTTGCTATTTAGTTTTGCTCAAGCGAGAGCGTGTGCAGAAGCTGGCGCTTACCTTATCTCACCTTTTGTTGGTCGTATTCTCGATTGGTACAAAAAAGATACAGGTAAAACCGACTACGCGAGCAATGAAGATCCTGGTGTTATTTCAGTAACCAATATCTATAACTACTATAAATCACAGGGCTACAATACAGTAGTAATGGGAGCTAGCTTTAGAAACACAGGAGAAATCCTTGAATTAGCAGGCTGTGACCGTTTAACTATTAGCCCACAGTTAATGGATGAATTAGATAATAACACAGCGCCAGTTGTAGAAAAATTGACTGCTGGCGACGCCGCACCAAGCAATGAAACGCCGCTTTCACAAGCTGAATTCCGCTGGCAAATGAACCAAGATGCCATGGCAACAGAAAAGTTAGCCGAAGGTATTCGTAACTTCACTATTGACCAAGAAAAACTAGAAGCACAGTTAAAGGAAATGCTCTAAGCACTTTAATAAACCTAGTTTCCGGCTAATTGCACAGCAACTTTAGTCTAAATAAAACGCATATTTTCTAAAAAATATGCGTTTTTTCGTTTTAAAGCGTAAAAAAGTGTGATATTAAATTGTATTAAGTCAGTACGTACTTCGAACCAAAGAAGTCTATTTGACTGACTATTACTACAGTTGTTTTTATTTTTTAGGAAATAAGGGGCGCTTTATGGACAATAGTAATCAAATATTAGAGTCAGTTACTCAACCAGTAAACAATCGCACAGCACCAACAAAAAAAAGAAAATGGCGTGAGATTGAGTCACTAAGAGATAAGTTTCAACTAGAGAAGGAACTAAGGATATACGACGATTCCTTAGAATATATGTTAGATGAGTTTTAATCATCCATCATAAAGACAAAAACCCAGTATTCACACTGGGTTTTTTAATGCCTAAATAAGCTAGAAAAAGTCAGCTGCCTTTTAATTGCCACTTTAATCGATTGACATTATTCAAACACCCGTTTAACTTTGTCTGATATTTTACTTATTTGTCTAGCTCAATGACACAAACCACAGTTAATTTCGTTCATGCTAACGGCTTTCCCGCAGGAAGTTATCAAACCCTTTTCAACTATTTTCCTGATAACATTAATGTTATTGCGCTGGACAAGTATGGGCACGACCCTAAATACCCTATTAAAAATAATTGGCAACCACTTGTTGAACAGCTGATTAACTTTGTTGAGCAAGAGCATAACTTTGCCGAGCCTGTTGTTGCTGTTGGTCACTCTTTTGGCGGGGTATTATCTTTTATTGCCGCATGCCAACGGCCTGACTTATTTAAAGGCTTGATCATGATAGATCCGCCAGTATTTACCGGCTCTGTAGCCATGATAGCGCGCCTGATTAAGAAAACACCGCTAATTGATAAGTTCAGCCCCGCAGGAAGAGCGAAAAAGCGTCGAAGCCATTGGCCTATTGGCAGTAATGTCGCTGAGCTTTTTTCCAGAAGAAGCTTGTTTAAAAATTTTGATGCTCGCTGTCTAAATGACTATGTAAAGCACGGTATCGTGAAGCGAAATGATCAATTAGAGCTCGCCTTTAGCGCAAAAGTAGAAGCGAATATTTTTAGGGATTTACCCACTAACTTAAGCTCATATAAAAATAAGCTAACCGTACCAGCCAAGCTTATTTACGCGGAGCAAACCGATGTTTGTCCTATTCATTATTTTAAGAAGTTTGTTAAGTTAAATAAGACCATGCACTTAGCAAGTGTACCTGGGGGTCATATGTTCCCACTAGAAAGGCCAGAAGAAACCGCACAATTGATTATGGAGACAATTAAAGAGTTTTCTTAAGGTGTAAATTACCGAGCAAAATCACAAGCATAAAAAACGCAGCTAACGCTGCGTTTTTATTAATTACTTTTATCAAAATAAAATAATGATGAATACTGTAGCTATATAGTAATAATACAAGGCATTTGCACGGAGTTGACGTAAGTCAATGAGTACAAATAACGACGTAGTATTCGCTATATAGCAAACGTATTGATTATTATTGGCCTTTAATTTCAGAAAGACCATTATATACAGCTTTATCACCTAAGAACTCTTCAATACGTAATAATTGATTGTACTTAGATACACGGTCAGAGCGACATAAAGAACCTGTCTTAATTTGACCCGCTGCGGTACCTACGGCTAAATCAGCAATAGTCGCATCTTCAGTTTCACCACTACGATGTGAAATAACGGCAGTATAACCTGCATCTTTAGCCATTTTAATTGCTGCTAAAGTTTCAGTTAGTGAACCAATTTGGTTGAATTTAATTAAGATAGAGTTAGCAATACCTTTCTCAATACCTTCTTTTAAGATCTTAGTGTTAGTTACAAATAAGTCATCACCAACAATTTGTACCTTGTCACCTAAAAGTTCAGTTTGGTATTTAAAACCATCCCAATCTGACTCGTCTAAACCATCTTCAATTGACACGATTGGGTATTCTTTACATAACTCGCCTAAGAAGTCAGAGAACTCATTTGAGCTAAACTGCTTGCCTTCACCCTTAAGGTCGTAAATACCTTTTTCGCTATCGAAAAACTCAGAGGCAGCACAGTCCATCGCTAAAGTAATATCTGTACCTAATTCATAACCTGCAGCAGCAATCGCTTCTTTAATTACCGCTAATGCATCAGCATTAGATGCTAAGTCAGGAGCAAAACCACCTTCATCACCCACGGCTGTGTTTAAACCTTTGCTTGAAAGTACTTTCTTTAATGCGTGGAATACTTCGGCACCAACACGTAATGCTTCAGAAAAGCTTTTCACACCAACTGGCTGAATCATGAATTCTTGAATATCAACATTGTTATCAGCGTGCTCACCACCGTTTAAAATGTTCATCATAGGTACTGGTAAGCTGTAAACGCCCGGCGTGCCATTTAAATCAGCAATATGTTCAAATAACTGCACGCCTTTATCAGCTGCCGCAGCTTTTGCTACCGCTAAAGACACAGCTAAGATAGCATTAGCACCAAAGTTTTCTTTGTTATCAGTGCCATCTAAGTCAATCATTAACTTATCAATTTGTGCTTGCTCTAACGCATTTTGACCAACTAAAGCTGGTGCAATTGAGTCTTTAACGGCGGCAACAGCGTTCAAAACACCTTTACCTAAATAACGTGCTTTATCACCGTCACGTAACTCTAATGCTTCACGAGAGCCTGTTGACGCACCAGATGGCGCAGCAGCACGACCCCAAGCACCTGACTCTAAATAAACATCAACTTCAACAGTTGGGTTACCACGAGAGTCCATAATTTCACGCGCAAGAATTTTACTAATCTTTGACATTGTTTTTCCTAAGTCCTACTTAATATGACGCTAATTAAATAAACCAGCGATAAAAATAATTTAATTAAAAGTAAAAACCGCAGCACTTGCTACGGTTTCAACAACACTAATCGGTTAGCTTGATTGCTGTTTTTGCAGCTCGAAGCTAGCAGCAATAAAGCTTTCAAATAATGGGTGGCCATCACGAGGTGTTGAATTAAATTCAGGGTGGAATTGACCCGCTACAAACCATGGGTGATCAGCCACTTCAATCATCTCAACTAACTTCTTATCAGAAGATAAACCAGAGAACACTAAGCCCGCTTTGCTTAATTGCTCACGGTAGTTATTATTTACCTCAAAACGATGACGGTGTCTTTCATTAATGGTTTCACTACCATATACGTCGCACGCTTTGGTACCTTTCACTAAGTGACACAATTGTGAACCTAAACGCATTGTACCGCCTAAGTCAGAATGCTCACTGCGGTATTCAACTTGGCCTTCTTCATCTAACCATTCACTGATTAAACCAATCACAGGATGTGGTGTTTCGGTATTAAACTCAGTACTGTGCGCATCTGTTAAACCGGCAACATTACGTGCGTACTCAATCAACGCTACTTGCATACCTAAACAAATACCTAAATAAGGTACTTTGTTTTCACGTGCATACTGAGCTGCTAAAATCTTCCCTTCAACACCACGTTCACCGAAACCACCTGGTACTAAAATAGCGTCTAACTCTTTAAGAATTTCTACACCTTTTACTTCAACATCTTGCGAGTCAACATACTTGATGTTTACGGTAACTTGGTTTTTCAACCCAGCGTGCTTAAGGGCTTCATTCACTGACTTATAGGCATCGGGTAGCTCAATATACTTACCTATCATACCCACAGTCAGCTCACCTTTAGGGTTTGCTTCTTGATAAAGTACTTGTTCCCATTCACTTAAATCAGCTTCTGGTACATCTAGGCCAAAACGGTTAACCACTAAGTCATCAGCACCTTGTGATTTTAATAACGCCGGGATTTTGTAGATACTGTCGACATCACGCATAGAAACAACAGCTTTCTCTTCTACGTTGGTAAACAAGGCGATTTTTGCTCTTTCTGTATTAGGAATAGCACGATCAGAACGACACACCAACATATCTGGCAAAATACCAATAGAGCGTAAATCTTTTACAGAATGTTGAGTTGGCTTAGTTTTAATTTCACCTGATGCGGCTAAGTAAGGTACAAGAGTTAAGTGCATAAACATAGCACGCTCACGACCTACTTCTGTCGCTAATTGACGGATAGCTTCTAGGAAAGGTTGTGATTCAATATCACCTACAGTGCCGCCCACCTCAACCATAGCGATATCATAACCTTCCGCACCTTCAACAACGCGACGCTTAATATCATTAGTAATATGAGGAATAACTTGTAAGGTAGCCCCTAGGAATTCACCTTTACGTTCACGCGCTAGAATATCTTGATAAATTCGACCCGTAGTAAAGTTATTGCCTTTAGTCATCTTGGTACGAATAAATCTTTCATAGTGACCTAAATCAAGATCAGTTTCGGCACCATCTTCAGTAACAAATACTTCACCATGCTGAATTGGACTCATGGTACCAGGATCAACATTAATATAAGGATCAAGTTTTAGCATGGTTACCTTTAAACCACGCGCTTCAAGAATCGCGGCTAAAGACGCTGCAGCAATACCTTTACCAAGAGACGATACAACACCGCCAGTTACAAAAATATATCTAGTTGTCATGTGCTACCCAGAAGTCAGGAAAAACAGAAATTTTGCGCTTACTCGAGATACATTCAACGCACTAAAAATGAAATTTAGCATGAGTGAAATCGAATCAGCAGGACGGGAACGCATTATACTCAAAATCCATGCCAACGACAATAACAACCCATGACAAATAATAGTGCAAAATTTCCAGAAAAATAAAAATTTATTTCCTAAATACTTTCATCTATTAAAATTAGCGTTATCATGATGCTCTTTACGTTGTACTGAGAGCAAAAATACGAATGACGACCGCCAATAATAACCAAGCATTAAACTCGGTATTAGCTGCAATAGATGAAATTAACAGCCAAGACCCTAATCACATTGAATTTGACGGAAAAACGCAACCGAAAGAACTCGCTTATGGTCAGCAAATGACTGCTTGCTTGCAAAAATATTGGCCCCAAGCCAATGAATTACTGCAAATTGCTGTTCGTGCTCAACATATTAAACGCTGGCACTTAAAAAGAACGGAATTTGAGCCAGGCAAAGCAGGTTATTACAAATGGCGCATTGCCCAAGGAAAGTTCCACGCAGAGCTTACCTCTGAAATCATGGCAAGTCATGGCTATAGTGCTGAAGATATTGACAAAACAGCAGCCATTTTACGTAAAGAAAAATTGAAAACAAACCCAGATACCCAAACCTTAGAAGATGTTGCTTGTTTAGTCTTTTTACAACATTACTTTGATGAGTTTGCGGCAAAATATACCGAAGAAAAAATCATTAGAATTGTGCAGTTAACTTGGAACAAGATGTCTGATAAAGGCCATGATATTGCACTTAGCCTAACCTTACCTGCACACCTTAGTACTATTGTAAGTAAAGCGCTTGCTTAAAGCCCGGTTGCCGCTAAGCGAAGTAATTACTATTTACTTAGCGGTAAACGCCATAAAAAAATAAATGGCCCTGCAACCAGAGCAACTACCAGCATAGTCAGGGCAAAATCATTAAGTAAATAAGCAGACCAAACCACAGATAACACAATGGTTAATAAGGCGATTCGTTTAGCCTTTCGAGGAATAGAGCGATGTGTTTGCCAATCATGAATCAAGGGGCCAAATGTTTTATTCGCCAAAAGCCACTTTTGCATGCGAGGTGAAGATTTAGCAAAACAAGCTGCGGCAACCAATAAAAATGGCGTTGTCGGTAAAATGGGTAACACTACACCTAACACAGCTAAACCAACAAACAGCACGCCAATGCTTTTTAAAATAAGTAGTTTACTTTTACTGGCAATATTATCCATTAACGCTCCCTTTTAAAAACAACAGAGCCAATATTAGGGCGTGCTGTTCTTTGTTGATATTTTCAGCAATGAGTTATTTTTATCAATAGCAAAGCAGTATGAGCGCGGTTTGGTTGTTCCAAATAAGCGAATACTAATGCCGCTAGTGTTAAAAATAGCCATTGCCCCTTTTATTTAGGAATTAGGGGGCTGAGGCTGAATTGTTAAACAAAGGTCAACACGTCCTAGGCACTAACCTTCACTTTGACTTTATTATTGGTATCTCGACTTTGGCGAATTAACTCATTATCAGCGTCAACCGCTTCATTCTTAGCTAACTCTGTTTTAGCCAACCTGTCATAAAGTAGCACATTGACTGATGCTGCCAAATTCATACACCCTATTGTCGGTACATAAACCACTTCATCAGCAGCATCAATCACGTGTTGGCTAATGGTGCCATCTTCAGGACCAAAAACATAAATCGCATGTTCAGGATGGTGAAAATGCGGCAAAGGTGTCGCTCCCTCCACTAAGTCTACACATACAATTTTAGCTGTATTAGGAATATTTGCCAGTGACTGCTTAACATTTTCAAAGCCTTCTACGTGAGTTAACGGAATGATACGACTGGCTTTTTTTGTGTCAGTAGCAAGCTTTTTGCTACCATGTTTTGCTGCCATAGCATAACGCTTACCAGTAAAGAGCACTTGATCAACCTGATAACAACCTGCCGCGCGCATAACAGCACCAACATTACTTGGACTTTTAGGGTTTGTTAAAGCGACAGTAACTTTTGCTAAATCAGTTTGCGCGCTTTGCTTAGCTTGTATTGCTTCTTCCGTCATGACTTAGCCTTTTCTTGACGTTTAACTGCTTGCCAATAAACTTCTAGCTCATCAAGGTTATGCTCAGTAAAGCTTTTTCCTGAATCGGTAACCTGTTGCTCTACCTGCTGAAATCGTTTAGTAAATTTTTGATTAGCATGACGAAGTAAGGTTTCTGGATCTTGTTTGGCATGTCGACATACATTAACCACAGCAAACATTAAGTCACCTAACTCTTCTGCCAGTGCTTTTTCATTATCAGCGTTAGTCAGTTCAGCTTCAACTTCTGCGACTTCTTCTTTTACTTTGGCAAAAACATCATTGATATTATGCCAATCAAAGCCAACATGAGCACAACGCTTTTGTATTTTTGCCGCTTGCGCCAGCGCAGGTAAACTTTTAGGAATATCAGCCAAAATACTCACCTGAGTACTTTGCTCAGATTCTGATAAGTGTTTCTGCTGTCGCTCTTTTATCTTTTCATTTTCCCAATTCGCTTTTATTTGCTCATCACTGGTAAAGTCTAAATCACTAAACACATGCGGATGTCGTCGAATTAGTTTCTCACATATCGCGGCGATTACGCTGTCAAAACTAAAATAAGCGCGTTCTTCCCCTAATTGACTGTAAAAAATTACTTGAAATAATAAATCACCTAGCTCCTTTTCAAGCGCCGAGTAATCTTTTTGTTCAATCGCATCTACAACCTCATACGCTTCTTCAATGGTATGCCTAGTTATTGAAGCGAAATCTTGTTTCAGATCCCAAGGACAACCACTTTCTGGGTCACGTAAACTTTTCATTATCCATCGTAATTTATCAATCGATGGAGTACTCGTTAACTTAGTACTAGTGTCTTTCAAAGTGTGCTTTCTCATTATAATCGTCTTACTTCAACTACATCATCTAACTGACGCAGCTTTTCTAATATGCGTAGCAAAAGTTCGCTACTAGGGACTTCCATTGTGATATTCATGCTTACCGTTTGCTTGGCGTTGTCGGTATGACTTTCCATACCAATAATACTGACACGTTCATTGGCAATAATGGTTGAGATATCACGTAGTAAGCCCTGTCTTTCACTACCAATAATTTGCGCTGACGCTTGATAACTTTGCTTGTTATCCTCATTACCCCATTGTACCTCAACTTCGCGTTCTGGCTGCTGGCTTAAGGCATTGGCAAACTGCTCGCAGTCGCTACGATGTACCGAAATACCACGCCCTTGAGTAATAAAACCAGAGATACTATCTCCCGGTACAGGCTGACAACACTTCGCCATATGAGTTAACAAGTTACCTACGCCAGAAACGGTTATACCGTTGCTATCAACCGCGAGTTTTTTCTGCGTAGGTGTATGCCTAACTAAACTTTGCGGATCTATCTCTTCTTTAGGCTTAAGCTTATTTTCTATTTGAGTAAAGTGATTAATCACTTGCTGTAAGCGTGCATTACCTGAGCCAAGTGCAGCATATAAATCATCAGCCGTTTTCATATTAAAACGCTCAGCGGCAGATGCTAAATCAACCTGAGTAAAGTTGTGCTTGGCAATTTCATTTTCAAACATTTCTTTACCCTGCACGATATATTTATCTCTATCGAGTTGTTTAAAGAAATGCTGCACCTTAGCACGTGCGCGCGAAGAGTGAATGTAATTTAAATTAGGGTTTAACCAATCACGACTTGGGTTAGGCTGGTTACTCGTTAACACTTCTACTTGATCACCCGTTTGCAGTTGATAAGTAAAAGGCACAATTTTGCCAAAAACCTTGGCGCCAATGCAGCAATGGCCGACATTAGAGTGAATATAATAAGCAAAATCGAGTGGTGTAGAGCCCATAGGTAAATCAATAACATCACCACTTGGCGTAAACACATAAATTCTATCTTCAAATACTTGGCTGCGTAATTCGTCAAGTAGTTCACCACTTTCAGCAACATCATCTTGCCATTGCAGTATTTTTCTTAGCCAGCTAATTTTATCATCAAATCTATTGGCTTTACCGCTGGCACTGCCCTCTTTGTAACGCCAATGTGCGGCAACGCCAAGCTCTGCATCATCATGCATTTGTTGCGTTCTAATTTGCACCTCAACCGATTTACCTTCTGGCCCTAAAACAACCGTATGAATAGACTGATAACCATTGGCTTTTGGCGTTGCTACATAATCTGAAAATTCATTGGCTAAATGCTGCCACTGAGTGTGAACAATACCCAGTGCCGAATAACAATCTTGCACTTTTTCAACAATTACACGGACTGCACGGACATCAAACAGCTGCTCAAAATCTAATGATTTTTGCTGCATTTTCTTCCAAATACTATAAATATGTTTTGGGCGACCGTACACTTCTCCCTTAATATTTAAATTGAGCAATTCTTGATTTAAATGCTCGACAAACTCCGTCATATATTGCTCACGCTCTAAACGGGTTTCATCAAGTAACTTTGCTATTTTTTTATAAACTTGTGGGTGAAGATAGCGAAATGAAATATCTTCCAACTCCCACTTTAACTGACCAATACCTAGTCGGTTTGCCAGCGGTGCGTAAATATTAGCACTTTCTTTTGCAGCTAATACTCGGCTCTCTTCATCGCTATTTTTTTGCTCTCGCAAATCACATAAACGCTCAGCAAGCTTAATGACCACAGCACGAACATCTTCAACCATTGCCAATAACATACGACGTATATTATCAACATTATGAGCTGCTTGTTGTTGCCTCAGCGCCTTAATTGCCGCCATCTGCTCAACACCTTGACACAGCAATACAATTTGCTTGGAAAACTGCTCTTGCACCTGCTCCATGGTCATAACTTCATCATCAAGCAATGGCGTTAAAAAAGCTGCAACTAATGAATCACTGTCTAAGTTGAGTGAAGCAAGTATTTCCACCATTTCCATGGCTTTAGTTAACGCAAGTTCAGACGCTGTTTGTTGAACTTCACTGATTGTTGACCACATCAATGTTAATGCTTGCTGCTTTTGCTCTTGCAGCTCTAATTCAGTTAACCACTGCTGAAAGCTGCTTGCCGTCACTTGATGAGATTTTCTTACCGAAACCATTACATGTTCCTTTAGGTGCGAGAGAAAATTGTGGGTAATTATTTACGCTCAAACAATACCATAGTCTCGACATGCTTTGTGTGAGAAAACATGTCTATTAACGAAATTTTACTAATTTTATAGCCATGGCTTAATAAATGCTGACTATCCCTTGCTAACGTACTTGGCTCGCAACTGACATAGAGTATTTTTTCAACGGCTAACTTAACAATTTGCGCAACCGCTTGTTCCGCGCCCGCCCGGGCAGGGTCTAGTAAAACCTTATTGGGTTTAGCGTCTTCTGATAAATGATTATCACTAAACCAAGCTTGCTCTTGCCAATTACTATTTAAATCGGCTTGAAAAAACTGACAATTGCTCACGCCATTAAATTGTGCATTTTGACTAGCTTTATCTACCATAGTTTGCACACCCTCAACACCAATAACCTGCAGGCAGCGTTGAGCAAGCGCTAAACTAAAGTTACCTAAACCACAGAACAAGTCTAAAATATTATCCGTTGCTTGCGGTGCTAGCCAAGCTAGCGCTTGTAAAACCATTTTTTCATTAACATCTGCATTTATTTGAATAAAGTCATCATTATCAAAATGAATATCTATATCTGTATCAGCAGGTAAGGCTAAGGAATAGCGCAACTTAGTGCTTGTATCTGAATCGGCATGTTTATCATTGATAGCAAAAATATTTCGTTTACTGTCACCATCATCAATTACAATCATACTGTGATGTTTTGTTGAGAAGCTTTGCCATAGCAATATATCGGCCTTGTTTAACGGTTTTAATTGTCGAATAACCAAGGTGACTTGTCTTGAGTTTTCTTGATGAAGCGTTTCAGCGTAAATTGCTTCAATGTGCCCTATGGCACTGCGTACACTTAAGTTACTGACAAGCGCTTTTAGTGGCTGAAAAATATCGGTAAGTGCTTCAACAAGTACAGGACATGAGTTAATAGCCGCTAATTGATTGGTTGCTTTTTGCCTAAAGCCGATAGTCGCATTATGCGCCTTATCAAACTGAACACCAATACGCGCTTTACGCCGATAACCCCAAGGCGATGATACAACAGGTGCTTGCCAAGGCAGCTCGCCTTCTATCCCTTGCCGAGAAAATAACTCGCTAACCTTATCTTGTTTAAAAATTAGTTGCTGATCATGTTGTAAGTGCTGGATATCACAGCCACCACAGGCAAAAAAATGAGCACAGCGCACCTCTTCTCTGTGGGTAGAAGCTGATTTTAACTGTAATAATTTAGCTAAGGCATATTTACTTTTTTGTTGATATATTTTTACCTCAACAACTTCACCAGGTAGCGCGCCAGCAACAAAGACAGGCTTGTTATTATATTTACCTACACCAACGCCATTAGAATCTAGTTTTGCTATTTTCACAGTCAACTGTTTTCCAGCGGCTTTATTCTTTGTCGTGGCTTTAAAAAAATTGGCCATCTATACTTTATCTCATTGCTCGATAGTTAGGTCGATAAACCTTTGCTGTTTTAATTCATGCAAGCTTGTGACATTATGTGTTTATTCAGCTAGTTCATAACATAATATCCTTGCGTCAATGCGCTATTTTATACTAAGTCTAAAGGAAAAGTTTAAGAGAAATGCATAAAACAAGCCTTAAAGACTGGGTCATCCTACTTACCATCATTCCAACCATTGTTATTGCCTTTGGTTTAGCTAGCTACTTCTCTTATAACCGCTATATTGAATTAGATAACTTTATTGAGCAACGCGCGAAAAGCATTATTGAACCGCTTGCTATTGCTAGCAAAGATGCCCTTCAAGAAAAAGACAGGGAAAAACTTAGAAAGTTAATTAGCTTCAGCCATAGAAGCCAATCGAGCATAGTTAATAGCGTAGTTGTTTTTACGCCTGAACATCAAGTGTTTGTTACCAGCGCTTATCATGGCGATACTAACTTAATGCGCTTACCTACGGGCATAGCAATCCCTAACTATACACAGGCTGAGCATCATCCTGACTTTATTATTTTTAGAAGTCCGATTATTGAAGAGCAGATTAGTTTCAATCAGCAAGCTGTAGACATTAGCCCAAATAAAGCGCAAGCAATAGGCTATGTAGCCATTCAAATTGATAAGAGTAAAATTAACTTTGATCAACAAAGCCAAATTCTTATTGCTTTTACCATTGCTTTGCTAGCATCACTTATTAGCGCCATTTTCGCGCTAAGATTAATCAAAAATGTCACTAAGCCTATTAGCTCTATGGTTCATGCTATTGATAAGATACGTGAAGGTAAATTAGAAAGTCGCGTCAGTGGCAAGCTCATAGGCGAGCTAAACTTCTTAAAATCTGGCATTAATGCCATGGCGCAATCACTTGATAGCTACCAAAATGAAATGCAATCAGGAATAGATCAAGCCACCATTGATTTACGTGAAAGCTTAGAGCAATTTGAAATTCAAAACGTAGAATTAAGCATTGCTAAGCGTAAAGCACAAGAAGCCAATAAGGTTAAATCTGAATTTTTAGCCAATATGAGTCATGAATTAAGAACGCCTCTTAACGGTGTTATTGGCTTCACACGACAAGTATTAAAAACACCGCTGTCAGATAATCAGCGCGATTATCTACAAACAATCGACAGATCTGCAAATAATTTACTTACCATCATTAATGACATTTTAGATTTCTCTAAGCTCGATGCAGGTAAGATGGTTATTGAGAATATTCCTTTTTCTTTGCGTGAATCATTAGAAGAGACCTTAGCTTTATTAGCGCCAGCTGCCCACAAAAAAGATTTAAACCTGTCAATTAATGTTCACCAAGAGCTACCGGACTCTTTGGTGGGTGATGCAATGCGCATCAAACAAATTGTCACGAATCTAATCAGCAATGCCATTAAATTTACCCCGCAAGGTAATGTTGAAATAGATGTAGTCAGTGAAGAGGTTAATCAGAAAAATATCATGCTAAAAGTCACGGTTACCGATACAGGTATAGGCATGACTAATAAACAGCAACGCACTATTTTTGATGCCTTTACTCAAGCAGATCAAAGCATTACACGTCTATATGGCGGTACAGGTTTAGGTTTAGTTATTTGTCAGCGTTTAGCTCGAGAAATGTCAGGCAATATAGGTTTTACCAGCGAGAAAAACCAAGGCTCAAGTTTTTGGTTTACCTTCCAGTGTGAAATCAACTCATTGCCTTTAATGATAGAACTAGATAACCATCATTTAGTAAATAAAACCATTCTGTTCTATGAGGAGCATCCACACACTCGTGCTGCTATTACCGACATTTTAAACCACTGGCAAATGCAAGTTACCAGCGTAACCAATAAACACCAACTCGAACAAGTAGCAGTTCACGCCAAGCAAGCAAACTTAAACTTTGATTATGCCCTTATTGGTCATAACCATAATGCCACGGCTTTAAGTGAGCTGAAAAAAATTATAGCGAATATCACCCCGCTAACACCTGCTGTACATATAGCGTTAAATAGCAATTCGCCTAGCTTACATGAAGCATTGATTGCCAATGGCGCAGCAAGCTGTATTAGTAAGCCGTTAAGTGCCGCAGGGTTAAGTCGAGCTTTTCAGCCATTAAGCGCAAATGAACAAACCTCTGTCGCCTTGGTTGAAAAGAAAATACTGCCAATTAAGGTACTTGCTGTTGATGATAACGAAGCCAACTTAAAACTAATTAAAGCGTTATTATTAGAGCAAGTTGCAGAAGTTACTTTAGCAGATAATGGCGAATCAGCTGTTGAGCTATGTAAAAATGAAACCTTTGCCTTGATATTTATGGACATACAAATGCCCGGAATGGATGGCATTAGCACGTTAAAAGCCATCAAAGCAGAGACCATCAATAATAGTACACCAATTATCGCAGTAACCGCGCACGCATTAAGTGGTGAGAAGGAAAAAATGCAACAGCAAGGCTTTAATGCCTATATGACAAAACCTATTGATGAAACTATGTTGAGCCATGTCATTTATGAATACTGTGACTATGATCACTTCATTACGGCTCATACAGCAAATAAGCCAGAGTTAGAAAAAAGCAACCTCGCTACTGAACAACAAATCAGCCCAGTAAAAAAAAGTGCCAGCAACCAAGTCATTGATTGGTCATTAGCACTAAAACGAAGTGCTAATAAAACAGAACTAGCCAAAGAAATGTTAACAGGATTAATTGATAGTTTACCGAAAACCCAAGAAGAGATAACTGAAGCGATAAAAAGAGAAGATATTGAACAACTTAAGCGTTCAGTGCACAAACTAAATGGTGCTTGTTGTTATACTGGCACCCCTAATTTAGCAACTATTACCAAACAAATAGAAACCCAACTCAAAATGGGCTTGTCCGCAAAAGAGTTAGAACCAGAATTTTTCGAGTTTTTCGAACATATAGAGCAAGTACTTAATACCGCTCCAACAGTACTCAAAGCATTGAACGAGCAAACGACATGATTAATACCAATTGAATTAACTATTTGATCATTCAGCGAGAGTTAAAAGGCTTATAGGCAAGGCATTGATTGCAGAGAATGGTTATTCCCTTGTCAAAATCAATAACACAGCATATAAGCCTTTTAAACTCGCCCTTGGGAGCTTGTCAGGAAGATGATAATTTTACAAATTTCTTGGCTGGAGAATGACTACAGCGGTATAAATTTGCTTTATTCTCACCTCCCTGACACAGCTCTGAATTGTTCAGATAATTATTTCACTTGGTATAAGACATACATTACCTGATTTGAATATTAGGTGATGTATTTATCTCTCCGTCTTCAGTGATAACAGCGACACCACCGCTACAAGTTAATACAGCCAAGCTTCTTCCTTGCTCATTACGTACGAAGGATAATTCGTATCCAAATTTCCCTAAGCTACTAGCTGAAAACTTTTGCGCAAGTGAAAGCTTTTCCCACCAAACTGACTGCTCAGGCGCTTCTCGTCTACGCTCTAGCATTGGCTTTGCCTGTGGTTGCATTTTAATCTCCTAGCGACACTTATACCAATTGAATTAATTATTTCACTTGGTATTTATACTAATCTGCACCTTATCAAACTAAGTGTAGACTAGAATTTTTAAAAATAGGAAATAAAGCCAGAGTAAATATTTTGCCCAAAGCTGATGTCAACTTAGTAATTAAAGCTAAGCTATTGGTAAACTTTGAGAATTTTCTAACAGTTATATATAAAAATAAATGTTAAATTTTTGTGTATCACTACGCTGATAAGATAACAAAAGCCGTAGCATACATGCGCTCATCAGCAATTGAGATATGCCAAGAGCTAGCGCCAAGTGAAGTAGCAAGTTCTAGCGCACGCGATGATAATTGTAATTGTGGTTGTCCTGTCGGCAGAGAAACAATATCAAAATGTTGGAAGGAGACACCATCAGCAATACCACTGCCAAGCGCTTTTGCTGCAGCTTCTTTGGCTGCCCAACGCTTGGCAAGATATTGATCGGCGTGCTTAATAGACTGATAGTGAGCAAGTTCCCTCGGGGTTAATACGCGTTTTGCTAGTCGACTCTTTGCCGAGTCATTCATCTCGCGAATGCGACTTACCTCAACAATATCTGTGCCAATACCTATAACAGCCACTTAAGCCTCCTTAGTCACTTAATTCAATTGTTATTAAGCTCTTGCCTCTAACATTAAGCGTTTCATATCTCGAACGGCTTTATCTAAACCATCAATTGCCGCTCTAGCAATAATGGCATGGCCAATATTAAGCTCAATAATTTCTTTAATGGCAGCGATAGGTTTAACGTTAAAATAATTTAAACCATGGCCTGCATTCACTTTCAGCCCTTTACTGTGTGCGTATTCAATACCCTGCTTTAAACGTGCTAGCTCTGCTTGCTGTTCAGCTTCATTGCTAGCATCAGCATAATGACCTGTGTGAATTTCAATATAAGGTGCTTTACTGGCAATTGCCGCATCAATTTGCGCAGTATCAGCATCGATAAATAAACTTGCCTCAATACCTGCTTCAGATAAACGTGCCACCGCAGCAGTTACCTTATCTAACTGACCAACAACATCCAAACCACCTTCAGTGGTTAACTCCTCTCTTTTCTCTGGTACCAAGCAACAAAATGCTGGTTTTACTTTGCAGGCTATATCTAACATCTCATCTGTTACCGCCATTTCAAAGTTCATACGCGTATGTAGCGTCTCTTTTAAAACAAAGATATCTCTGTCTTGAATATGACGTCTATCCTCACGCAAGTGCACAGTGATACCATCTGCACCCGCATGCTCAGCAACACTCGCTGCATAGACAGGATCTGGGTAATTAGTGCCCCTAGCTTGTCTTAATGTGGCAATATGGTCCACGTTAACACCTAATAAAATATCGTTCATAATTAATCTCTTTTCTTATAATTTAGATAATCTAGCTAATGTAAACGCTTTAACGGCTCGATAGAAATAATTTTCGGCTATTTAAAGGTTTATTCCCTAATAGTTGCGCAATGACATGCCGCATAAGCCGCTTAAATGTTCGCTCAACTGCGTCATTACCTTGGAGTTCATTTGTGCTAATTTGCTCGGCAATCTGCTGCAAATGCTGTTTATCAAAGTAATTGGCTTGTGGTGAATTAAAGCTCTGGTGATATTGATAAATCGCAACAAAACCTTGCTCTGGAATATAAGAGAAAGCTATCGCTTCTTGCTCAAATACCGGCGAAAAATCAAATGATAAGCCAAGCTCATCGAGCAAAGCTAACTCAAATTGCCTTAAAACAGGTGCTATCGCCTGCTTTTGCGCTAACTTTACTAGCGTTTCACCATAGTGGTTAAATAGTACTTGGCAGTTTATACCATCAGTAAGTAACTTGATTAACAGCTCATTGATATAAAAAGCGCTGTAAAGGTGGTCTTGTTGTAAAACCAGTGATTTAGCGCTGCTTTCTATCTGCGAAATTTTCTTTAACGCTGATAAGTTTTTCAAACTGACCTTTAACGGCAAAAAGGGCTGTAATAAGCCCTTTTTAATCGATCGTTTTGACTGACCAACATAAACTAACGCAGAAACTTTACCGTCTTGCTCTGTTAATAAATCAACAAGTAATTGGTTATCACGATAAGGTCGACTATGAAGAACAAAAGCAGATTGTTCTACCATAAGCTACCCTGAATAATCATCGCCATAGCCTAAGCTACGTAAAGCGCGTTCATCGTCAGCCCAGCCTGATTTTACTTTAACCCAAGTTTCAAGAAACACTTTGCTTTCAAACAAGTTTTCCATATCTCGTCTTGCTTCTTGTCCTATGGTTTTTAATCGCTCACCTTTATTACCAATCACCATACGCTTTTGGCTATCTCGCTCAACCAACACCAGCGCATTAATATGGATAACACCTTTATCATCCATCTTAAATTGCTCTATTTCTACCGTAGTTGAATAGGGTAATTCATCACCGGTAAAACGAATTAACTTTTCACGAATAATTTCTGATGCCATAAAGCGGCTTGAGCGATCGGTGATATGATCTTCAGGAAACCAAAAGCCTCCTTCAGGTAAAGCTGCCAAGCAAAGATCACGAATAGTATCGACACTATGGCCTTTGCTCGCTGAAATAGGCACGATATCTTTAAAATCATGCATGGCGGAAAGCTTTTGCAGATGCGGTAATAACTCATCTTTATCTGCAATATTATCTGTTTTATTGACCACTAAAATACAAGGTGCGCCGGAATTTTTTACCTTGTTCAGAACTAAATCATCATCAGCTGTCCACAGTGTTCCTTCAACTAAAAAGATCACTAACTCAACTTCACTAATTGAGCTACTGGCAGCGCGGTTCATTAAGCGGTTTATCGCCCTTTTTTCTTCTGAGTGTAAACCAGGGGTATCCACCAAAATAGCTTGCCTATTTGCTTCAGTTAAAATACCTAAGATTCGATGACGCGTTGTTTGCGGCTTTCGAGAGGTAATACTAATTTTTTGACCCAGTAACGCATTTAACAAGGTAGACTTGCCCACATTAGGGCGGCCAACAATAGCCACTAAGCCCGCATAAGAGTCAGCGTTATACTCATTTTCTTGACTCATTAAGATTTCCTCTTGTTACTTGCTTGTTCAATCAAGGCTAATATTTGCTCTGCTGCTGCTTGCTCTGCTTTACGTCGGCTAGTACCTTTGGCAATGACTTCATCAGCCATTACTTCGGTAAGACAGCGTACGGTAAATTGCTGATTATGAGACTGGCCAGTGGTATCGATGACTTCATAGCTTGGCAAAGCAATTTTTCGACCTTGCAAATACTCTTGTAATCTCGTTTTTGGATCTTTTTGTTCATTGCCAGGTTTAATGACGTTTAAACGCTTTTCAAACCAAGTGAGAATTAATCGCTTACAGTTAGTAATATCTGAATCTAAATAAATAGCACCTATGATGGCTTCAATAGCATCTTCTAAAATAGATTCACGTCTGTGACCACCGCTTTTTAACTCACCCGGACCTAAAATTAAACATTCACCTAAATTAAAGTCACGAGCTATCTTAGCTAAAGTAACCCCTTTAACAAGACTAGAGCGCATACGGGTTAAGTCGCCTTCATCATGAGAGGGAAACTTTTCAAATAAAGCCTCAGCAATAACAAAGCCTAATATAGAATCTCCTAAAAACTCTAGACGCTCATTATGACGCCCCTTAGCGCTGCGATGAGTAAGCGCTTGTAGCAATAATGATTCATCATTAAAGCTATAGCCAAGCTTCTTTGTTAGCCTTGCTAAATCATGTGGATTATTTTTCACTTTGTTACTCAGTTTAGTTTTCAATGAATTAGCCAAGTTAGTTGATAGCACCTAAACGCTCAAATCTCACCCCAGTTGGAATCCAACTAGGTAAAAAGCTATCGCTAGGTCTATCAAAATCAAAGCTCATCCATATAGCAACCGCTTCACCAACTAAGTTTTCCTCTGGAACAAAGCCCCAGAAGCGACTATCTAAACTATTATCTCGATTATCTCCCAAAACAAAGTAGCTATTCGCCGGCACAATAAACTCATCTGGTGCAGTACCTGCCTGTGGGAAGAAATGTCTTGTTCTCGGTAGGGTTTGACTATTATTTAAAATATTGAATTCTCTACCTAACATATTTGCTTGATATTGATTCATATCAGACTCAGCATCAGGTCCTTGGTATTTAGCAGTAAAATCATGAATTACTTGCGTATACTCTGGGCATTTAGCATCACTTTCTTGACAAGCAGGCTTAATGTAAAGTGACTTATTACGGTAAATAACTCGATCGCCAGGTAAGCCAATAACACGTTTAATGTAATCAATTCTCGTATCTTCTGGGTACTTAAATACCACAACATCACCACGCTCTGGCATGCCATTTTCATAGAACTTAGTACGAGTTACTGGGTCTTTTAAACCGTAATTAAACTTATTTACTAAAATAAAATCGCCGTCAAGCAAGGTAGGCATCATTGAACCTGATGGTATTTGAAAAGGCTCATATAAAAATGATCTTAAAATCAGCACAAAGGCTATAACAGGAAAAATTTGCACCGAAGTATCTACTAATGCAGATGGCTCAGAGAGCTTCTCTGCTACATCAGCAGGTAATTCACCTTGGCATTGGCTTTTAGCATCAGCTAGGTTTAACCTGCGCTGAGGTGCTAAATAAAGCTTATCCATCAACCAAACAATACCTGTTACAACAGTAATTGCGACTAAAATAATCGAAAAATATGCAGCCATAAATCCTTACTTCTCTAGTTTAAGCACAGCTAAAAACGCTTCTTGAGGTACTTCTACGTTACCTACCTGCTTCATACGTTTTTTACCTTCTTTTTGCTTCTGTAGTAGTTTCTTCTTACGACTAACATCACCACCATAACATTTAGCTGTTACGTTCTTACGTAATTGTTTAACCGTAGTACGAGCAATAACGTTATTACCTATTGCCGCTTGTATCGCAATATCAAACATTTGACGGTGAATTAGCTCTTTAAGCTTTTCTACCAACATACGACCACGAGAAACTGAGTTAGCGCGATGCGTGATCATCGCCAATGCATCAACACGATCGCCATTAATCATTACATCGACACGCACCATATCTGCCGCTTCAAAACGAACAAAATGATAATCTAAAGACGCATAGCCACGACTGGTTGATTTCAATTTATCAAAGAAGTCCATTACCACTTCAGCCATAGGTAGCTCGTACGTCACCGCGACTTGATTACCATGGTACATTAAGTCTTTTTGGATACCGCGCTTTTCAATACATAAAGTAATCACATTACCTAAAAATTCTTGTGGTACTAAGATGTTGGCTTGAACAATTGGCTCACGAATTTCATCAATATTATTAATTGCCGGTAAATCAGCAGGATTATCAATTGATAACACCTCGCCATTTGTACAAGCTATTTCATAATTTACTGTCGGTGCTGTGGTAATTAAATCAAGATCATATTCTCTGGCTAAACGCTCTTGAATAATTTCCATGTGCAGCATGCCAAGGAAACCAATCCTAAAACCGAACCCTAATGCAGATGAGTTTTCTGGTTCAAAAAATAGCGAGGCATCATTTAAGCTTAACTTATTGAGTGCGTCCCTAAAGTTCTCATAATCATCTGAGCTAATCGGGAATACACCAGCGTACACTTGTGGTTGTGCTTTTTGGAAACCAGGTAAAGGGGCATCAGTTTCTTTTTTGCTGATAGTGATGGTATCACCAACAGGCGCACCGTGAATTTCTTTAATACCAGCAATAATAAACCCTACTTCGCCTGTTTTTAATATACCGGTTTCAGTTTGCTTAGGTGTGAAAATACCCACCTTATCGATAATATGTGTCTGCCCCGTTGACATAACTAACATTTTATCGCCTTTTTTCACTTCACCATTCATAACACGAACAAGTGAAACAACCCCTTGGTAATTATCAAACCAAGAGTCAACAATAAGCGCTTGAAGGTTAGCATCAGGATCGCCGACAGGCGCTGGAATATTCTTAACGATTGTTTCTAATACATCGTCAATACCTATACCTGTTTTAGCTGAACAGGTAACCGCGTCTGTAGCATCAATACCAATAATATGTTCAATTTCTTCGCAAACACGCTCAGGGTCAGCCTGTGGCAAGTCAATCTTGTTTAAGATAGGTAAAACTTCCAAGTCCATCTCAATCGCGGTATAACAGTTCGCCACCGTTTGTGCTTCTACGCCTTGACCTGCATCAACTACGAGCAAAGCACCTTCACATGAGGCTAACGAGCGCGACACTTCATATGAAAAATCAACATGACCCGGGGTATCAATAAAGTTTAATTGATAAGTTTCACCATCTTGCGCTTTATAATCTAAGGTTACACTTTGCGCTTTAATGGTAATGCCGCGTTCACGCTCAAGGTCCATCGAGTCAAGTACTTGCGCTTCCATTTCACGCTCTTGCAACCCGCCACAGTGCTGAATCAAGCGATCCGATAAGGTTGATTTACCATGATCGATATGGGCAATTATTGAGAAATTTCGGATATTTTTCATACGAGGGAAGTTAAATAAAACAGGGTTAAATAATATAATGACGTGATTTTAACGAATTTACTGCGCTGGGGCTATCTTTTGTTCAGATATCTTTTGTAAAAAAGTATGCGCAAGCAAACGGCTGCCTAACATTAAGACAATTAATGATGAGGCAAAACTCGCAGAATTTTAGGCTGTAACGCTCGTGCTTTTTTACTATAAGACTGACGATATTTTGCTAGCCGATATCCTAAATAGCCGCCGAGTACGCCAACTGCCAATGCAATTAGTTCATGTTCAAGGACGTTAATCTCAACAAGCCATTGACCAATGGCCGAGAAAGTAAGCAAACCAAGCAATGGCATCAAATATACTTGTGCAGCACTTAGCAGCATATCGCCTTCTGTTATACCTAAAACGACACAGTCGCCAACCTTAACGTCTATTTCATTTCTCTTAACTTTAAAGGTTAATTTTTTACTGGGCAAGGCTTTCGCTACTTGTCCATTGGCACAACTATCTACTTGCGAGCAACCACTACAGGTACTCTTTATTTGGCTTTCTAAGATAACACTATCACCTTCTAGGGCGACTACATGCGCTATTTCTTCAGTCATGGCTTTTGCTCACTATTTGCATGTACAGGCACAACTGAAACAAGACCATTGGCAATTTTTTTCGCCGTATTTAAAGGTATTTTACCGACAACACTGACTTCAATAGCATTATTCACCTGATTTAAGACGATAGTTGCACCATCGTGAGCATATTCAAGCGGCCTTTGTTTATCTTCGCTGGGGTTAACATAAACTGAAATATCAACCAAGCCATCACTAAAGTGCATAAACTCAACCGCTTTTTTATTACTGTACATTCGATGTCGATCAACCTTAAGCGCAGTAAAACCATCTGGTAACCAGCTCGTTTGCCACATCAAGTTTGCTTCATGCTCTTTAACAGCAACAGCTTTTGGCAGCTCGGTTGCCTTTAGTTGTAGTAAATTCTCAGAAAGCGAATCTGTTATATCTAAATGAGTAAATTGTACTTGCTCTAATAACTTACCTTTACGGGAAATTATTGCCAGCTTCAGTAGCATGGCGCTGTGCTGATCTAACCACAACCAATAGCCAAATCTATGATTGTCTTTGGGCACGACACGAATAAGTTGCGCAGCTCGTCCTAAAACACGACTTCGACCAACGGAAATAAAACGGTAATTACTTTCTAATTCGGTAATATCTGAACTAAATATGGCGGGGATTGGACCCGTTAATGAGCTAGCATTAACCGAATAAACCTCTTGCTCTGGCTCAATGTAGCTAACAGTATTGCCCTTACGCAAGATATCTCGTCTAGGACCATTTAACCTAGCTAAAATTTCAAGCTCAAGGCTATTTTCATCTACGCCATGTAACCAGTGATAAGGCTCTGCTTGATTATTTTTAACCACAACAAAAGAGGTGTTGAAGTTTAATTGACGTAACGATTGTGATAAGCGCTCTAACCAAGCCTTGGCATTTTCGCTATCTGCCGCCAAAACATAGCTAGATGAGAAAAAACTACACAGAGCAAATAACGTGAGGAGAAATTTCATATAAACTCATTAGTTGATAAAAATTACCTAAGCTGAAGTAACAATTATCAACTAATCCAACATGAGAGTTAAACTATTTTTTTTCTAATAGTTCAGATGCTTTATTACCAGCGGTTAATTTAACTTGCTGTTGATGATCAGCAAGTAGCGCTTGAAAACGACGCTGTTGTTCCATCAGCTGCTCATTTTTCTTCTGGTTAGCAACTTGTTGCTGTAATTTTCTATTTACCTGTTGATTTTGACTGCTAGCGTTAAAGCTTACTGGGTTAGCAAACCCGGTTAATGGCATAGTTTGTACCACTTGATTTGGTACCATTGGGCTTTCAATGGTATTATTGGCACTGTTTTGTTGAACCCCAACAATCATAAGACCAGCTGCAGAAGCTGCAATAGCTACCTGGCCAAGCGGCTTAAATAATTTCACTACTTTTGCTTTAAAACGGTTTTCTGCTGAGATGACTTGGCTATTTTCAAGTTGATTATCTTGTTGTGGCGTTGCTTGGTTATCAAGGGTATTGTCTTCTGGGGAGTTATTTGCGCCAGCAGCATTAATAGGGGATAAAATCGTTGCTTCTTTAGCAATGGCATCTGCGATTTGTTCAGTTAAATCGAGCTGTAGTGACTGGGCAACTTCATCTCGCATAACATCGCCAATAAGGTGATAATTTTGCCAACTGGTGGCAAGCTCGTCATCTTTAAGTATTTCATCTATTGATAAATCAACCAACATTTCATCTTTCGAGGCTTGGTGATCATCAACCAATGATGACATACTCTCAAATTTACCTTCACTCATATCTTTAACCTTAAAACACCTTAAAAAAACACATTTCTAACAAGCTATTACTGCTCAATTATTTATTTTGCAATAATGGTCTTATCTTTTTATCAATTGCATCACGGGCTCTAAATATTCTTGAGCGAACCGTACCCACAGGGCATTCCATTATGGTTGCAATCTCTTCATAACTTAATCCTTCAAGCTCGCGAAAATTAATTGCCAACCTCAAATCTTCAGGTAAAGATTCAATGGTATTGAAAATAACCTGCTTAATTTCCGCTGTTAACAATACTTTTTCAGGTGAAGCATTTTCTCTTAATGCATCGCCACCATCGTAAAACTCTGCATCTTCTACTTCAACATCAGTGCTTGGCGGTTTTCTACCAAGCGCAACACTGTGATTCTTTGCACAATTTACTGCAATTCGATATAACCAAGTATAAAACGCACTTTCGCCCCTAAAGTTTGGTAAAGCGCGGTATGCTTTAATGAATGCTTCTTGCACAATATCAGGTACGTCACTGTGATTTTTCACATAGCGACTAACTAAATTTGCCACCTTATGCTGATATTTAGACACGAGTAAGTTAAACGCGTTTTTATCCCCGCGCTGTACTCGTTCAACCAGCTTTTGGTCGACATTTTGTTCGCTCATCCGAGCCTTACCTTCTGTAATTGGTATTTGCTTTACACTCATATTTTCCATTTGGCTCATCACAAACGCATCAAGTAGGACTACACATTTGCAAAAAAGTTCTGCCTTTTTTAAATTTTTTCTTGTTTTAGGTTAAATTCCCTAAATATGACAGCAATAATGCTACCCCAATATGTCAACACAGGGTAAAATTCAAGCCACTATCACTCTATATTATAGAATACCTGAAACGTGCCAACTTATAAATCAGCGAATATAAGCGAATAAGGTACGTTAACACTAGCGACAAATATATGACCCGACAAAATAATTGTGACGTACTGATCATTGGCAGTGGAGCCGCTGGCTTAACTCTTGCCCTACACTTAGCTAAAAATGCAGATGTTGTTATTTTAAGTAAAGGCCCGCTCAATGAAGGCTCGACCTATTACGCTCAGGGTGGTATTGCCGCAGTCTTTGACGAGAATGACAGTATTTCAGCCCATGTGCAAGACACCCTAATTGCCGGCGCCGGCCTTTGTGATGAAGAAACGGTTAACTACACCGCAGAAAATGCTAAAGCCTGTTTAGAGTGGCTAATTGAACAAGGGGTCACCTTTGATAAAGAGAAAGATAGTGACGGTGAAACAAGGTATCACCTTACCCGCGAAGGTGGTCATAGCCACAGGCGTATATTGCACGCTGCAGATGCTACCGGCCAAGCGATTCAAACAACCTTGGCAGATCGCGTTAAGCAACACTCACGCATTAGAATATTTGAACGCTACAATGCAATAGACCTTATTTGTGAAGGTAATGAAAACGATGGCTCAACTAAGCAATGTATTGGTGCTTATATTTGGAACAGAAACAGCGAAAAAGTTGAAAGCATCTATGCGCAAAAAACCATTTTAGCCACGGGTGGTGCTAGCAAAGTATATCAATACACCTCAAATCCTGACGTTGCCAGTGGTGACGGTATTGCCATGGCTTGGCGCGCTGGTTGTCGGGTTGCCAATATGGAGTTCAATCAATTTCATCCCACTTGTTTATTTCACCCTGACGCGGGAACATTCCTTCTAACCGAGGCATTGCGAGGTGAAGGTGCAAAACTCAGACGCCCTGATGGTAGTCGCTTTATGCCAAGCTTTGATGAAAGAGCAGAGTTAGCACCGCGCGATATTGTTGCCCGCGCTATCGATTATGAGATGAAACGTCTCGGTGCTGACTGCATGTACTTAGATATCAGCCATAAGCCAAGTCAGTTTATCAAAGAGCACTTTCCAACCATTTATGAGAAAACTAGGTCATTAGGCATAGATATTACCAAGCAGCCAATTCCTGTTGTACCAGCTGCGCACTATACCTGTGGTGGTGTTATGGTAAATCATCAAGGGCAAACCGATATTGCCCAGCTCTATGCAATAGGTGAAATGTCTTATACTGGCTTACATGGCGCAAATCGTTTAGCAAGCAACTCTTTATTAGAATGTTTAGTTTTTGCCCGCGCAGCCGCAATTGAGATTAGCAATAGCCTTAAAGTAAATAATCGCTATAAAAACCTACCAGAATGGGATGAGAGCCGCGTAACTGACTCCGATGAAGAAGTGGTTATTCAACACAACTGGCATGAGTTAAGACTCTTTATGTGGGATTATGTTGGTATAGTTCGTACAACTAAGCGCCTAGAGCGCGCTTTGCATCGCGTTGAACTGTTACAGCGAGAAATAGACGAATACTATCGCAACTTTAAAGTCAGTAATAATTTACTAGAGTTAAGAAATTTAGTGCAAGTAGCTGAGCTGATTATTCGCTGTGCAATGGAAAGAAAAGAAAGCCGAGGCCTGCACTACACGTTAGATTACCCTGACACGCTAACAGAATCTAAGGCGACCATTTTACAAAACAGTAGCAATGGTTAACTCCTACAGATTAGTTAAAAAATAATACCAATAGTTGCCAATAACTATTTTAGCTTTTGGCAACTACAAACTTCTAATAACTCGCACTAGCCTAGAGTAATTCTGTGCTGAGACACTGTCTTTAAAGATAAAGCCATTACGCCGCTGTTCTTGCCCGTCAGCCAAAGACACCTGAGCAACTAACCAACAGCCCAAGGCGCTAGCTCTGCTTTTATCCAACAATTGCATTGGCTTTGATACCTGTCCACGATTATCAATAAACTGGATACTGCCTTGAGTAGTCACCAGCATTCGATACTGAGGCTGCTTTGTATGAAAGCTATTCGCTAAATAGATATTTACCGCTATAACACTGAAAACAACCAATGCTATAGCTAGATGGAACAAGTAACTTGACGTTAAAATAAAGGTAATAATGGCAAGAGAAAACCCTGCGAATAAAACACAGTATTTTATTTTTGAGGTATATACAGCAATATTATACTTTGACGCGCTGCAATATATGCTGGACCATAGCGTTGAGTTCAGTGTCTTCACAGGTTTCATGTCCCATAAACCAAGCAAACAACTCAGGGTCTTGGCACGTTAATAGACGCTCAAATACACCTTGCTGCTCTGCAGGAAGATCATCGTATGCTTCATCAACAAAAGGAATAAACAGCACATCCAACTCTAACATACCGCGACGACATGCCCATTTTAGGCGCGCCTTATTTACTCCAGGTTTGTTTGATTCACTTTCATTTATATTTTCTTTTGCTGACATAAAGCACCATTACAGAATTAACACTAGCGCTATTCTAGCAATAACACCAGTTGTTTGGGTAGTCATGCGCTGCGCTAATAAAAAAATAGTTATGATTTAGCCGTTTTATCCTTGTTTTTGTCGAATACATCCCCATAAACTGCTACAAACATCAATTCAATTGGTCTCACTTTATGTCAATTTCCATTACGCAAGATTTACCGTCCCTAGCAGAGCTGCCTGACAGTTATTTAATGCAGCTAAATGATTACTCAGCCATATCACTATCTGGTGAAGAGCAAAGTAAATACTTGCAAGGGCAAGTAACCTGTGATGTTAATGCCAGTACAGAAAGCAGCCTTTTACACGGTGCTCACTGTGATGCCAAAGGTAAGGTTTACAGCGTATTTAGATTAATTAACCGCTCTTCTTGTCACCTTTTAGTACAACCTGAAGCCTGCCTATCTGAATCATTAGCAGCCCTACAAAAATTTGGCGTATTTTCAAAAGTTGATATCAGCAAAACAGAGAATTTAGCTTTTTATGGTTTAGCTGGAGATAAAAGTACTAAGGTATTGACTGAAAGCTTTACACAAATCCCTGATAGTTTAACGCCAGTAGTTCAACAAGATACAACAACGCTTGTTTATATTGCTGGTGATAGCCCGCGCTACCTTATCATTGACGAACAAGACAATATTGAGCACTTGCTTACTAAGCTTGCTCTACCTATATATTCACATAAAGTATGGCAATTACTTGAAATAACTCAGGGCTTCCCTGTTTTAACAAAAGAGGCCTGTCAGCAGTTCGTTCCACAAATGCTAAACTTACAAGCAATTAACGGTATTAGCTTTACTAAAGGTTGTTATTTAGGGCAAGAAACCGTTGCCAGAATGCAGTATTTAGGTAAAAACAAGCGCGCTCTATTTTCTCTTGCAGGACAGCTAACAGAAAAACTAAGCAGCGCTGATAGTTTAGAAAAACAACTTGGCGATAATTGGCGTAAAGCAGGTGAAATAACCACAAGCTATCAAGCCGACAATGGCAGCTGCTATATACAAGCAGTATTGGCTAATGATGATGAAATCACGTCATTAAGATTAAAAGCCCAGCCAAGTGCATTATTTACCGTTAAAGAGTTACCTTATTCTTTAACAACTGATCAGTAGAAATAAAGAATTTAACTTAAGGAAACTCCTATGAAAATTACCAATAACACAGTTGTAGTTATGCACTACGCCGTATCTGATAGCGAAGGTACATTAATCGACAGCTCTTATGATGGCCAACCTATGGCTATCATCCAAGGTACAGGCTACTTGATTCCTGGCTTAGAAAACGCCTTAGAAGGTCACCAGCAAGGTGATAAGTTTGAAGTTAGTGTTAGCTGTGAGCAAGCTTATGGTCCTCGTCATGACGAATACGTACAAACGGTGCCGAAAGAGGTAATGCAGGGTGTTGAAGAATTAGCGGTAGGTACACAGCTACGTGCGACAACCGATGATGGCGAACAAACGGTAATTGTTATCGATGTTACAGAAGATGAAGTAACCGTTGATGGTAATCACCCGCTTGCTGGCATTGACTTAAGCTTTGACGTTGAAATACTTGAAGTACGTGAAGCAACGGCTGAAGAACTAGAGCATGGTCATGTACACGCTGAAGGTGGTTGTGGTCATAACCACTAATTAGTCGGTAACGACAGGTCATACTTACAACTAAAAAAGGTGCTCCAAGCACCTTTTTTAGTTCTCAATACACTAACGCTATGATTAGTCTTTAAAATTATTAAACTGGAATGATTGGCTCAGGTCAGCTTCTTTTACTAAGCGCATTACGGCTTGTAAATCATCACGCTTTTTACCTGTTACACGTAACTTATCACCCTGAATCGCTGCTTGAACTTTCATTTTTTCAGCTTTGATCAGTTTTACAATTTTCTTAGCGACATCTTGCTCAATGCCTTCTTGAAAAGTCACATGCTGAGTAAAAGTTTTTCCGCTGTGATCGGTATTTCCTAACGACATCGCCTTGGCATCAATTTTACGCTTAGTTAATTGACTACGTAAAATGTCGCACAATTGCTTAACCTGAAAGTCACCTTCTGCTTTTATAATAACATTAGGTTTTTTCCACTCAAAGCTTGCTTCAACACCATTAAAGTCAAAGCGTCGGCTTAACTCTTTAGTCGAGTTTTCAACCGCATTACGTACTTCTTCTAAGTTAATTTCCGATACAATATCCATTGAAGGCATAATCAATCTCTTTCTAGTCTTTTCAATATGCCAGCTATTATACGCAAGCTTTAAGAGCGAGCAAGAAAAGTCATAAAAACCATGTTACCATTTAAGCAACATAATTAATTGCGGCCTGAGTTTTTTGAAAATTCGTCAGCCTTTTTGGCTTATTTCACTTGTTTTAGCTGTTTGCTTTATCTCTGTGGTAGTGGCGTTATCCCCTAACTTACTCAATATATTCACGAGTAATATTCGCTATCCACAAATTGATACCATAGGTCACTTTACCAGTTTTTTTATTCTCTCATGGTTAGTTCACTCTCTTATTAAAGTGCCACTGACAATCACAATCTTAACCTTAAGTTTTTACGGCGGATTAACTGAGCTAGGGCAACTTTATTTAGGTTTTAGAAATGGTGAGCTTATTGATTTTCTAGCTGATGTTGCCGGTATACTCTTTTTTGCCTTCACCAAATTAACTTACAGCTACCTAGTTAAGTTAACTCGACAAAAGAAAGCCTCAGCCAAGCACATTAATCTATCAAACTAAGACACTAAATGAATAATACAATGCAGAATATGGTAATTGTTGGTCAAGGTGCGATGGGCTTACTTTGGTACCACCATATTAATCAAGCGATAAAAAACAATAAACAAGCAAGCATAAATAAGCTGAGCTTACTCTCATCTAAACAAGACAAGCAAACACTTGATACCTACCAGTTTACCCCCTATCAAAGTAAAGCTAGCTTCACGGGTGATATCCACTATACGCTAGCAGCTGATATTGCCTGTGCAGATGTTTTTTTGTTATGTGTAAAGTCTTACCAAACCCTTACTACCATAAAGCAACTAGCCAATAAAACCGATAAACCAGCACTATTTATTTTAGCGCATAACGGTATGGGTACCTTTGAGCAAATTTCTAAAAAAGTACTATCTACACATGCATTTGCCGCTTTACTAACGACCCATGGCAGCCTTAAACAAGCGCCATTAACAATTAAGCACACTGGCTTAGGCGTTAGCGACTTTGGCTTTTTGCATAACAACAGTAAGATAATAACTAAAGAAGCCTACAACCAACTCATTCAACTACTTAACACCGCACTGCCAGAAGTCAACTTTCAGGAAAAAATAGCAGAAAAACAGTGGCTAAAACTTGCCATAAATTGTGCCATTAACCCGATAACGGCAATTCACAATATTCCCAATGGCGATGTTGGCAAAGCAATTTACCGCGAAGAAATAACGGCAATAATTACAGAAGTATGTGCCGTTGCCCATAAAGAGCACATAGTACTGAGCAGCGAGCAATTGCTAACAAAAGTATATGAGGTTGCCAAAGCAACGGCGACTAATTGTTCCTCTATGCGTAGCGATATCTTAGCTGGTAGAGAAACTGAGGTGGATTACATTAACGGCTATATTCACCGTTTAGGTAAGAAACACCATGTTGCCACCCCGCAAAATTCACTCATGTGGCAACAAGTAAAGTCGTTAAGCTAACAAGTTTACGGACGGTAAACCTTAACGTTATTAAAGCCGTTATCGTGTAAGTATAGCGCTTGCAGTTTACTCATCACGCCGTGATCACAATAAAGAAGATATTCTTTACTCATATCTAAATCACCAAACTGAGTCGCTAGCTTATAAAATGGGATGTGTTTTACATCAACGCCATCGATTTCCAGCGGATTTTCATCTTCTTCTTCTGGGCTACGAATATCAAGCACAACTGCGTTTTCAGCAATATGCTCTACTTGCTCAACTGCGCGCACTTCTTCTTCGGTTTCTTTACCTATATCACGAATATCTAATACGCGTGTTTCTGCAACAACCTTATCTAGAATAGTAAAATCGAAATTATCTTCTTCTGCTTCAACTTTAGATAAAACCGCTTTTACCGTTGGTTTCTTTGAAATAACACCACAGTACTCAGGAATAGTTTTCGCAAAATCTTCAGTACCAATATCACGTGCTATATCAATAATATCTTGCTTATCGTAAGCCGCTAGCGGTCTTAATATTAAGGTATCGGTAACGCGATTAATTACATTTAAATTTGTTAAGGTTTGACTAGAGACTTGCCCTAAACTTTCACCGGTAACTAAGGCTTGTATTTTTGCTTTTTCAGCTACTTTCGCAGCGGCACGCATCATCATACGTTTTAAGACAACGCCCATTTGGCCGTTTTCTACTTTCTCTAAAATTTCAGCAACAACAGGCTCAAAATCAACAGCAAAAAACTTCACTCGGTGTGATGCGCCAAACTTATTCCATAAATAATAACTCACCTGCTTTACACCAACCTCATGTGCAGAACCGCCTAAGTTAAAGAAACAGTAATGGGTACGAGAGCCTTTTTTGATCATTTGGTAGCTAGCAACACCAGAATCAAAGCCACCTGACATCAAAGATAAAACGTCTTCTTGCGTGGCAATAGGGAAACCACCTAAGCCTTGGTGACGCTCAGTTACAATAAATAGGTCATTATTTTTCACTTCAAGACGAATGGTTACTTCAGGTTTACGAAGCTGAACTCGGGCAGAATCAACCGCTTGATTTAAACCACCGCCAACATATTGCTCAATTTTAAGCGAGTTAAAGTCGTGGCTACCTGTGCGCTTAACACGAACACAAAAACTTTTATTTTCAATAGTTTTTGCATGAACAGCTAACGTTTTCTCAAAAATGTCATGTAAATCAGTAAAAGGAGTTTGTTGCACCTCTAAGAACATAGGTACGCCCGGAATACTTTTTAAAGCATCAACCAAACGTTCACGGTTTTCAGGACTATTGTCTTTAGTATTCACTTCAACATTATCCCAATTCATACGTGTAGTTACCTGCTCATCAACACGACGTAAAACATTCTTAATATTTGACTCAAGTATCTTAGTAAAACGTTTACGAACAGGGCGAGATTTAATGGTGATCTCTGCTTGAAGCTTAACGATAAATTTCATCGACGACTGACCTAACATGACAAAAAAATAATGGCGCGCATTATAGCAGAGAATAGCCAAGGGCTAGTAGTTAATTTAAACAATCAAAGGCAGGCATAAAAAAAGCGCCTGATAACTGAGTCATGAGGCACTTAATAATAATTAATTTACGATTAGTTAATCACTTCAATCGGCTCAGTTTCTTTTGCTTTACCTTGATTAATTGATATTTCAACACGACGATTACGACGTCTATTTAACGCATTAGTATTCGGCACTAATGGTCTTGTATCAGCGTGTCCAGCAACAATTAAACGTCTAGGATCAAATCCAGGTACTTTAATTAGCTCATGGGCAATGGCGACAGCACGTTTACTAGAGAGCTCCCAATTTGAACTAAATAACTCAGAATCAACACCGCGATTATCGGTATTACCCGACACCATAATTTCACCTGGAATGGTATTGAGTAACTCTCCAATTTCACGCATTATTGGCTTAAACTTAGGCTGTAAAAATGCAGATCCTGATGGGAAAGAACCATTCTCTCGTATACGAATAATAATTTGTTGTCCCAAAGACTCCAACTCAATGGCACCATCTTGAATTTGCTGCTCCATTTGTTCAGCAATCTTCTTCACCAGCTCGTTAACCTGCTCTTGCGCCGCATTCTCCATTTGCTCTTTTGCTTGCTCTAGTGCTTGTGCAGAAAGCGCATCTTCAGTGTTTTGCGATTGACCACCACGCTCGGTACCGCGCTGCTCTTGTCTACCACCAGCCGAGGTTTCATCACCCGCCTGAAATTCTAACATTTGCTGCGTCATTTCCATGGTTTGCTGCTGGATTACTTCTATTGGTGTTGGCTCTGGTTTGCCCGGCCTAAACTCTTGCGCAATAATACTGGTGCCTTTAGGGATATCTTTTACTTCAATTTTATTTTGTACACCAAAAGCAAATTTCATCGAACCGGCAATTTGCTTAAACTTAAGTACATCCATCTCAGAAAAAGATAGTAACAATACGAAGAAGCACATTAACAGTGACATTAAGTCAGCAAAGGTGCCCATCCATGCGGGAAGCCCAGGTGGTGGACACTTACACTTTTGTTGTTCAGCCATAGTTAGCGCTCCTACTCTTCAGTGGTATCGATTTTTCTCTTACCTTCAGCTAAGTAGTTTTTCAACAAGCCTTCAATAACACGCGGGTTTTGACCATCTTGAATACCAAGAACTGCATCAAGTACTAGCTCTTGGTTCATCTTTTCTTCTTCTAAACGCAGCTTTAATTTTGATGCTAAAGGAATGGCAACAACATTCGCTAAAAACGCACCATATAGCGTGGTTAATAAGGCAACCGCCATCGCAGGGCCAATTGATTTTGGATCATCCATATTAGATAACATGGCAACCAGACCAATTAGCGTACCTATCATCCCCATAGCTGGGGCAACATCAGCTAGCGCCATTAACATGCCAGCGCCTTTTTCATGACGCTCTGTGGTTAAGTTGATATCTTTTTGTAAAGTCGCTCGTACTACATCAGCATCATGACCATCCACCAACATATCTACACCTTTTTGCATAAAAGGGTTGGTAATTTCTGCTTCCTCTAAGGCTAAAAAGCCCCCTTTTCTTGCCGCATCAGCCATATCAACCGCTTTTTCAATAAGCTCTTCTGGCTTTTCAAGCTTAAACATAAAGGCTTTAACAATCACTTTACCAATACCGAAAAATTGCCCTAAGGTATAATTTGATAAAACAATGAAAATGGAGCCACAAAATACAATTAACACCGATTGGGTATCGGCAAACATCATAATGTCACCCGATAGCACCATTGCCATAATTAATAAACCAATAGCACCGAGAATACCTATAAGGGTTGCTAAATCCACAAAACTCTCCTAAACCACGAAATACTAACAGCCAATAAAAAGCATAGTACAATATGCTAAAACTATTCGCTATTACTTATATTGTCACTCTAAGCATATTATCGTCCATATACTCAATAACTTAACTGAAATCATAAAAAAAGCACTTAGTTAAAACAAGGACAATAAATATAGCACTGGTATTTGACCAATGACCTCAGCTAAGGTAAGTTTGCGCGCAGACATTAAATTCATTGGCAAAGCTAACTAAGCGGCATCAAAATGGCGAAAAAGAAACTCGAAAACCTATCATTTGAAGAGTCATTAACAGAACTTGATCAAATCGTACAAAACTTAGAACAAGGCGAGCTCAGTTTAGAAGAGTCTATGGCGTTATTTGAACGAGGTTTAGGGTTAAGTAAAGTCAGCCAAGAAAAGCTTCAAGCCGCAGAACAAAAAGTTCAAATACTGCTTGATAATAATGGCCAAGCACAATTGTCTACTTTTAAGACAAGTGAGAGTGAGTAATGACCAGGCTGAGCAACCATGCCAACATAGCTGAGCGAATTAATGCTTTTCTGCTAGAGAAATTAAACCAACTTGCCGTGAATGATGAAAAGTTACTTGAGGCAATGCGTTATGGACTACTTATTGGTGGTAAGCGCATGCGTCCCTACTTAGCTTACATCACTGGCGATATGCTAGCGGCAAATAGGCAAGATATTGACGCTGTAGCAGCGGCTTTAGAATGTATACACGCCTACTCATTGCTACATGACGATTTACCCGCAATGGACGATGACGACTTACGTCGAGGTCAACCAACTTGTCATAAAGCCTTTGATGAAGCAACCGCGATATTAGCTGGCGATAGCCTGCAAACCTTGGCCTTTGATATTCTAGCAAATCATGAATTTTCGCCTGAAATAAAGCCTAAGCAAATCAAACTCATTCAACAACTCGTTAATGCCTCTGGTTATCAAGGCATGTGTGGTGGCCAAGCATTAGATTTAGCAGCAACAGATAAGGCCATCAGTGTAACGCAACTACAGCACTTGCACTCTTTAAAAACAGGGGCTCTACTTGAAGCATCTGTGCTAATGGCAGCAGAATGCTCTAGCAAAACAACCGAGTCTGATAAAGCAGCGCTAAGTCAGTACGCACAGCTCGTCGGCTTAGCTTATCAAGTGCAAGACGATATTATTGATATCACTTCAACCGAAGAACAGCTTGGTAAACCGGCTGGCTCTGATCTAGAAGCGAATAAAAGCACTTACCCTGCATTACTTGGTTTACAGGGCGCACAAGAAAAAGCTCAGCAGTTATATCAACAAGCACTTCAAGCTTTAAGCACTTTGCCTTACAATAGTCAGTCTTTAGCTGAATTTGCTACTTTTATAGTCAAGCGTAGCCACTAAGCTAGACTTGAATATTTATTAATAGATAAAAAAACTAAGAAACCATGACAACAAACCTTGCTGATTACCCTTTACTTGCACAAATTAACTCACCAAAAGACTTGCGCAACATACCGCAAGCGCAATTAAGCCGTGTAAGTAACGAGCTACGTAATTTCTTGCTTAATTCAGTGAGCAAAAGTAGTGGTCATTTTGCTTCAGGTTTAGGCACAATCGAATTAACCGTCGCCTTACATTATGTCTATGATACACCGTTTGATCATTTAATTTGGGATGTTGGTCACCAAGCTTATCCTCATAAAATTATTACCGGCAGACGCGATCAATTACACACCATCAGACAAAAAGAAGGTTTACACCCTTTTCCGTGGCGCGAAGAAAGTGAATATGACACCTTAAGTGTTGGCCATTCAAGTACCTCAATCTCAGCAGCACTTGGTTTAGCAGTTGCCGCCGAAAAAGAAGGTAAAGATCGCAAAACGGTTGCCGTTATTGGTGATGGCGCAATCACTGCTGGTATGGCATTTGAAGCTTTAAATCATGCCGGTGATATCAACAAAGATATGCTGGTTATCTTAAATGATAATGAAATGTCTATCTCAGAGAATGTTGGCGCGTTAAATAACCATTTAGCAAAAATGCTCTCTGGCAGCTTATACACTGGCCTTAGAGAGGGCAGTAAACGCATACTAAAAAACATTCCACCCATTAAGGAACTCGCCAGCCGAGCCGAAGAGCATTTAAAAGGTATGGTTGTGCCAAGCACCTTTTTCGAAGAATTAGGCTTTAATTACATCGGCCCTATTGATGGTCACGATGTCAATGGCCTAGTGGATACCATCAAAAATATGCGTAGCCTTAAAGGGCCACAATTGCTGCATATAGTGACTAAAAAAGGTAAAGGCTACCAAGCCGCAGAGCAAGACCCAATTAAATATCATGCTGTGCCTAAGTTTAATCCTAGCGAGGTTAACTTGCCTAAAAGTAAACCTAGCTTACCTACCTACTCACAAATCTTCGGTGACTGGCTGTGTAAAACCGCTGAAGTTGATAAAGATTTAGTCGCAATTACACCTGCTATGCGTGAAGGCTCTGGCATGGTGGAATTTAGCCAGCGTTTTCCTGAGCAGTACTTTGATGTTGCTATTGCCGAGCAACACGCAGTAACTTATGCTGCCGGGCTTGCCATTGGCGGTCAAAAGCCTGTTGTCGCTATTTATTCAAGCTTCTTGCAACGTGGCTACGATCAACTTATTCACGATGTGGCTATTCAAAATTTACCAGTGCTGTTTGCTGTAGATAGAGCGGGTATTGTCGGCGCTGACGGTGCAACGCATCAAGGTAGCTTTGATTTAAGCTTTTTACGCTGCATTCCAAATATGGTTATTATGGCGCCTGCCAATGAGCGTGAGTGCCAATTGATGTTAAATACTGGCTATCAATTACAACAACCTGCAGTAGTAAGATACCCACGTGGTAGCGGTACTGGCGAATCACTACCGAGTATTGATGAGACCATTGAACTGGGTAAAGGCGTAGAAATACGTCAAGGTAAGAAAGTCGCCTTACTTAGCTTTGGCACTATGCTAAAAGAAGCTAATATTGCAGCCGACGCATTAGATGCTAGCTTAGTTGACATGCGCTTTGTTAAGCCGCTAGATGAATCCTTAATTGACGAATTAGCCAATAGCCATGACTACTTAGTTACCGTAGAGGATAATGCCATAGCAGGTGGTGCTGGCTCAGGTGTTAACGAATACCTTTTAGCGCAAGGTAAAGCCATTAAGGTATTAAATATTGGTATTCCTGATCAATTTATTAAGCACGGTACTCAAGAGCAAATGCATCATGAGCATGGCCTAGACGCTCAAGGCATTATTGATAAAGTAAATGCTTTTATAGCATAAGTTAATAATGCTTATTCAGACACGAAAAAGGCTAATGTACAGACATTAGCCTTTTTTATGGATAATTCGCAGGTATTGAACGATTAAAGCTTAGATATTCTTAACACTAATACTGTCATTAGCATTTAGCTTTTGTTCTGCTTCAAGCTTAGCTGCTGCTTCTCGCTCAAGCCTTGAAGAGCAAGGGTTATCGCAATCACATTCTTTTTCAATACCAACATCGGCCAAACCACCACAGCTACCGGCTAGCTCTTTCTTTTGAAAAATATACCCTACTGCCATGGCTAAACCAATCACAAGGAAAAAACCAAAGGTAATGATAAAAATTGTCATAAATTTACTGCTCTCTTATGTTGAAGCTTGCATTTATTACACAAAGCATGTGTATTTCAGGACAAAATGCTATTTCAAAAACTGCTTAAATTTTACCGTATATTGCTCGCTAAAGCCATTTTCTGTTTTAGAAATAAAATAAGCCGCTAAGTCATGCTTTTGCGCAAACGCCATACCTTGTTCTGCACCCATCACCATTAACGTAGTCGATAAGCCATCGGCCGTCATAGACGACGGGTGAATCACAGTAACTGAAACCAAGTTATGACGAATCGGTTTACCTGTATGAGGGTCGATAATGTGTGAATATCTCACGCCATCAGACTCAAAATAAATACGATAATCACCTGAGGTAGCAACCGCGTTATCTTTAGGAATAACCACTTCATGAACAGCTCTTTGCTGCCCTGTTGCATCTATAATCGGCTTCTCTATGGCAATAGCCCATAACTCACCAGTACTCTTGAAACCTTTAAGGCGCATCTCACCACCAATTTCAACTAAGTAGTGATTAAAACCATTTTGCTCAAGTAACTCTGCAACTACATCAACACCGTAGCCCTTTGCTGTGGTAGACAAATCAATTGCCAATTTAGGTAATTTCTTCGATAGCTGGTTACCAACCAATGATAAATACCCTAAACCGACCTTGGCTTTAGTTTCAGCTAATAGCGCCTCTGACGGTACTGTTTCAGGCCTGTGCTCTGGGCCAAAGCCCCATAAGTTAATTACTGGTCCTAAAGTGATGTCCAGCTTACCGGCGCTAATTTCACCCAATCGAATCGACTCAGCTAAAACACGCGCAAAGCCATCAGAAATCGTCATAGCTTCAGTAGAGTGCATTTTATTAAAAGTTGATATTTCCGATGTCGGGATATAAGTAGACATGGCTTGATTGACTTGCTTTAAGGCATCATCAATTTGCTGTTGCAGTTTTAAACTTTCAATCTGCTCAGCGGTTGAGACCACTTTAATATTATACGTCGTGCCCATAGTACGACCTTGCAATAACACTTCGGTTTTACCTGAGGTATTACTCGGAAAACAACCACTCAGCACAAAAGCAATTGCCAGTAGCATGATCAGTTTAAATTTTTGCATTGTTTACTATTCCATAAATTTTATTTATCTCAGTTAACTTGCCTCAAATTAACTAAGATAAATATCATCAAGTAGAAATAATAAAGACGACCTAAGTCGCCTTTATTTTATCATCTAACATATATTGTCGCTTAACGTAGGATGTTAGTTTCATTTCTAGGCGGTTGCGCGGAGTTGACGATAGTCAATGAGCACAACCAACAACGAAATTAAGCTAACAGACCAGTTGAAGGCAATATATTAGCCACCGAAGTCATCTAGAAGTATATTCTCATCTTCTACACCAAGATCTTTCAACATGCCAATTACAGCCGCGTTCATCATTGGAGGCCCACACATGTAGTATTCACAATCTTCTGGCGCTTCGTGATCCTTAAGGTACTGTTCATACAATACGTTATGGATAAAGCCAGTTAAACCGTCCCAGTTATCTTCTGGTTGCGGGTCTGATAATGCCACATGCCACTCGAAGTTATCATTTTCAGCCGCTAAGCCGTTGTAATCATCTTCATAGAACATTTCACGAAGTGAACGGGCACCGTACCAGAAACTCATCTTACGCTTAGACTTAAGACGCTTAAGCTGGTCGAAGATATGAGAACGCATTGGCGCCATACCTGCACCACCACCGATAAATACCATTTCATTATCAGTTTCTTTCGCGAAGAATTCACCAAATGGACCTGAAATCGTTACCTTATCGCCTGGCTTAAGGTTAAAGATGAATGAAGACATCTTACCTGCTGGCAAGTGAAGTTTTCCAGGAGGCGGCGTAGCAATACGCACGTTAAGCATAATAATGCCTTCTTCTTCTGGATAGTTCGCCATTGAGTAAGCACGTAGTGTATCTGTATCAACTTTAGATTCTACATCAAAGAAACCAAAGTGTTCCCAGTCACCACGATATTGCTCTTCAATATCAAAGTCTTTGTATTTAACATGATGCGGTGGCGCCTCAATTTGAATATAACCACCGGCTCTAAATGGTACTGACTCACCATCAGGAATAGCTAATTTAAGCTCTTTAATGAAAGTGGCTTTGTTATCATTCGAGATAACTTCACATTCCCACTGCTGAACACCAAAGATTTCGTCTTCTACTTCAATTTCCATGTCTTGCTTAACAGCAACTTGACAGGCTAAACGACAACCTTCTTTTGCTTCACGCTTAGTAATATGACTTTGCTCAGTAGGAAGAATATCACCACCACCTGAATGCACTTCTACGCGACACTGGCCACAAGTACCACCGCCACCACATGCTGAAGGAATAAAGATACCTTGATCAGCAAGTGCGCCTAATAATTTGCCACCCGCAGCAGTTGTCACTGCTTTTTCTGGATCGCCATTAATACTTATCGTAACGTCACCCGAAGAAACTAGCTTAGATTTAGCAAATAAAATCACTAAAACAAGTGCTAGCACTATCGCGGTAAACATCGATACGCCGAGAATAATTTCCATCGACCTTTCCTTTACACTTATTAAGGGTGTAACACTAAGGTGTTAGCATTACACCGACCAAACTTATAGGGAAATACCACCGAAAGACAAAAAGCCAAAAGCCATTAGTCCAGCAGTAATAAATGTAATACCTAAACCTTTCAAACCATCTGGTACATCAGAATACTTCATTTTCTCACGGATACCCGCAAGTAAAACGATTGCTAATGCCCAGCCGATACCAGAGCCAATACCGTAAACAACAGACTCACCTAGCGTTAAGTTTTTCGCTACCATGAAAGACACAGCACCAAAAATCGCACAGTTAACGGTAATAAGTGGCAAGAAGATACCTAGTGCTTGATATAAAGCAGGGAAGTATTTATCTAGTACCATTTCAAGAATTTGAACAAGCGCAGCAATTACCCCAATAAAGGTGATAAATGATAAAAAGCTTAAATCAATAGATTGTGTTGGATCTGTGATGCCTAACACACTATCTAAAGCACCAGGCGCTAATATTGCTTGGTAAATGATTTGGTTTGCAGGAACCGCAACACCTAATACCACAACAACAGCAACACCTAGACCAATAGCAGTATCAACCTTTTTTGAAACCGCAAGGAAAGTACACATACCTAAGAAAAAAGATAGTGCAATGTTTTCGATAAAAATCGTTTTAACTAATAGACTTAAATAATGTTCCATTACGATTAGTCCTTCTCAACTTGTTCTGGTTTCCATTGGCGAATCGCCCAAATAATGAAACCAATAATAAAGAATGAGCTAAATGGTAAAACTAATAAACCATTTGCTTGATACCAACCGTCATTTTGAATTAATGGTAAAATTTCGATACCGAAAAGCGTACCAAAACCAAATAATTCACGGAAGAAAGCTACAGTCATTAAGATAAAACCGTAACCTAAACCATTACCAACACCGTCCCAAAAGCTCACACCCGGTTTTTCTTTCATGGCAAAAGCTTCGGCACGTCCCATAACGATACAGTTAGTGATAATCAAACCAACAAATACTGATAGTTCTTTTGATAACTGATATGAGAATGCTTTTAACACTTGGTCAACCACGATTACCAATGAGGCAATAATTGCCATCTGTACGATAATACGTACGCTTGATGGAATATGGTTACGAATTATCGAAATAAATAAGTTTGAAAACGCAGTTACAAGCACAACAGCTAAAGTCATTACTAGCGCATTAGCCATAGAGCTAGTTACCGCTAGTGCAGAACAAATACCTAATACTTGTAGCGCGATAGGGTTATTATCAACAATAGGTTGAGTTAAAACCTTTTTTGCTTCAGATGACATTAGTTAACACCCCCTGCACGATATTTAGCAATAAAAGGTGCATAACCTTCTTCGCCAAACCAAAATTGTAGCGTACGTGTTACACCGTTACTGGTTAACGTAGCACCAGATAATGCATCAACACCGTGAATATCACCGGCTTTTGCACCACCTTTAACTAAGCTAGCTTTCACTTCACCTACACTATTGTAAATTTTCTTACCTGGCCATAATGCTTTCCACTTAGGGTTCATAACCTCTGCACCTAAGCCCGGAGTTTCCTTATGATCAGAATAAACAACGCTACGTACCGTATTTAGATCAGACTCTAAGCCAACATAACCGTACATTAAGTCCCATAAGCCTGAGCCCACGATAGGTAATACCACAGTGTCAACTTTACCTGACTCATTACGTACTAAGTAAACAACCGCATCATGAGAACGACGGTTAATACCAGCGATATCGTTTTTAGGCTTATCAGATTTTGTTAAGTCACGAGCATTACGACGCTCGTCAAATAACTCTGGGTTACCTTCAATAAAGTCACCTGAATCTAAATCAATCATTTTCGCTTCAACAAACTCAGCAAAGGTTGCTTTGATTGCTTTAGAGCTGCCATCTGTTTTTGCTAATAAACCAGAAGCTTCTAAAATTTTTGTTTGTTTATCTAACAGCTTATTCTCAATTTGTAGCGGTTTAAGCTGTACCGCAGCAATAGATACAAGCGCCGCACAAACTAAACATACAACCAGAACAAAACCAAGCGTTTTGCCGAATGTTTCTTTATTACTAGACATTACGTGCAAGCCTCCGTTTAATGTTGCCTTTAACTACAAAGTAGTCAAACAATGGAGCGAACAAGTTAGCGAATAAAATAGCTAACATCATACCTTCTGGGAAAGCAGGGTTTACTACACGAACTAACACCACCATAACGCCGACTAATGCACCAAACCAGTACTTACCAGTATTAGTGAAAGACGCTGAAACAGGGTCAGTTGCCATAAACATCATACCAAAGGCAAAACCACCAACAACTAAGTGCCAGTACCAAGGCATAGCGAACATAGCATTAGTGTCACTACCAATAGCATTAAATAACATTGAAGTAACAACCATACCAGCGAACACACCTAATACGATGCGCCATGAGGCAATACCTTTATAAAGGATGTAAGCACCACCAAGTAAGATTGCAAATGTAGATACTTCACCAACAGAACCTGGGATAAAGCCCCAGAAAGCATTCCACCAGTCAGCATTCATTGAGTAATCAACTAAACCTTGGCTAGCAGCACTTAATGCAGTTGCACCAGAGAAACCATCAGCAGCAACCCAAACAGCATCACCTGAAATTTCAGCTGGGTATGCGAAGAATAAAAATGCACGACCCGCTAATGCTGGGTTTAAGAAGTTTTTACCAGTACCACCAAAGATCTCTTTCGCAACAACAATACCGAAAGTAATACCGATAGCTACTTGCCATAATGGAATACTTGCAGGCAAAATAAGTGCGAAAAGAATTGATGAAACGAAGAAACCTTCATTAACTTCATGCTTACGCACAGCGGCAAATAATACTTCCCAGAAACCACCAACAGCAAAAGTTACAGCATAAATAGGTAGGAAGAAACAGGCGCCGTATAACATCAAGCTAAACCAGCCTGAGTCAGCCGTTAACGTACCACCAAGCATAGTGAACAAGTCTACTTGCCATGAGTTAGGTAAAGCATAACCAGCCGCTAATGCATCAACAGCTTGATAACCAATGTTATACATACCAAAGAACATTGCCGGGAATACTGCAAGCCAAACGGTAATCATAATACGTTTTAAGTCAATGCTATCACGTACGTGAGTTTTACCTTTGTTTACATAACCAGGTGTAAATAAACCAGTAGCTACCGCTTCATAAAGCGCAAACCACTTCTCGTGTTTACCGCCTTTCTCAAAATGCGGTTCAATATCTTCAATAAACTTTTTCAAGCCCATGTCTAACCTTCCTTCTCAATTGTGGTTAGGCAATCACGAAGATGCACTGTGTAATCTGTTTTGCCAGGGCAAACAAATGTACATAAAGCTAAATCTTCTTCGTCAAGCTCTAAGGCACCAAGTTGTTGCGCGCTGTCGGTATCACCGGCTACTAAGTCACGTAATAACAAGGTAGGTAAAATATCTAATGGCATAACACGTTCAAAGTTACCAATTGGCACCATGGCACGAGCACTACCGTTAGTAGTTGTTGTCATGTTGAATAACTTCTTAGGGAAGAAGTGAGACATAAAGGCACGTGTTACTGAGAATTTATTAGGGCCTGGGTACATATAGCCTAAGAATTCTTTATCACGGCCTTCAAGAATCAAGGAAACTTGTACGTGATAACGTCCTAAATAGCCATGAACAGCTGTTGCTGTAGCACCCATTAATAATGAGCCAGAAACAACACGTAATTCACCGTCAATCGCTTCACCAGCAGTTAACTCGTCAGTGCTAGCACCTAAAACAGTACGAACTAAACGAGGGTTTTTCGCTGCAGGACCTGCTAAAGAAATTACACGTGTATTATCAAGTTCACCAGTAGTAAATAACTTACCTACCGCGATAACATCTTGATAACCCATGTGCCAAACAAATTTTTCAGCACTTACTGGCTTTAAGAAGTGAATATGTGTACCAACTAGGCCGGCTGGATGTTTACCAGAAAACTCAGTAACAACCGCTTTACCATCTGTTGGGATGCTAGCACTTGGTGATTTGCCAACAAATACTTCACCTTCAGTTAAGCGAGATAACAAGGTTAAACCTTGTTTGAATGCTTCACTTTGCTCAGCTAAAACCACTGCTGGATCTGCTGCTAATGGATTAGTATCCATTGCGCTAACAAAAATCGCTTCAGGGGTGCTGTCAATCGCAGGAACCTTGCTAAATGGACGAGTTCTAAATGCAGTCCAAAGGCCTGAATCAACTAAGTTCTTCACTACGTCTTCACGAGCAATATTAGCTAATTCTGCTGCGGGATATGAAGCAAACGTTTCTTGCGCAGAGCCGTCAACTTCAATAACGACCGATTGCAATACGCGCTTTTCACCACGGTTAATTTCTTTAACAACACCGGCAGCTTGAGCTGTGTACTTCACGCCAGGATTTTTTTTGTCCTCAAAAATCACCTGACCTTTAGTAACGCGATCACCCACTTTTACAAACATGGTTGGACGCATTCCCACAAACTCTTCACCTAATGTTGCTACGGTTTTGATGGTCGGACCATCATGGATTACCTGCTGGGGAGCACCTTTAACAGGAACATCCAAGCCTTTTTTTATTGTAATCATAAACACTTGCACTACTTTTGATGGGAGTATAAAACCAGTTTGTTAGCTTATCTAATGAATATCGTCAAAATAACTTATTAAATATCAATTAGATAAAAGATAACTCACCGATTTCAGTGTATTTCAGTAAGTTTTAATTTTAATCAATAAGAAAAACCCATTGATTAAAAAAAGACCCACTGGCTCTAAGTTAAAATTTTCTGGCGCGAATACTAGCACAAAATGGCCTTTTTATTCTACGGTCAGACGAAACTTTTCATTACAATTTAGTAGAATAATTTAAATTTTGTTGTGCAAGATTAAAAAAAATATTCTTGTATATTTTTCTTTCAATCCAAATCGCTTATTTATAGCGCAAGATCAGCTAAAAACCCAAAATTGTATACAATAAAACCATGATTTAGACTGATTTATGGCTAAGCTTATGCAAGGATCTTTACTGATCAAGCTTTACTTGAATTAGATCAAACGACTGTCATTAGTTTTAATTAATCAAAAATTCCTTTGTGCTATAACACTAATACTTAAAATTAAAAATATTGAGATGCCTATGATTGAGCTTGATAAAGAAAAAATGTCCAGCGTTGTCGCCAGTTTTCAGGTGCCCGTTAAACCTGAAATACTGAGCGAAATACAGTCACGAATGGATGAAGAATACCCCAATATAGATGAAATAGCCCACCTCATTAGCAGTGATGTAGGTTTATCAGCCGCGATACTGAAAATTATTAACTCGCCATTTTATGGCATGAATAGACGCATTTCTGAGATAAAACAAGCGGTGATGATGCTGGGGCTCAATACCATCAACGCTTTAGTCACCGCGGTACTACTAAAATCATCTTTTCAAGGCAATGCCAGTATCTCTTTAGAGCGCTTTTGGGATGACGCCCTTGATGTGGCCAACGCAATGACCTTCATCGGTAGTAAAATTAAAGCCCAGATCCCTATTGAAATGCTCTACACCATAGGGCTATTTCACGACTGTGGTATTCCACTGCTCGCGTTAAAATATAATGACTATAAAAGTATTTTAATCGAGGCTAACAGCCAAGGTGTCAACTCAATCGCATTGGAAGAAAAAAACTACCGCACTAACCATGCCGTTTTGGGTTTCTATGTGGCCTCGTCATGGCATTTGCCCAAAGAAATCTGTCAACTCATCCTTCAACACCACGATGAAAACTACTTGCAACAACTTGATGGTAGCCAAGAGCAGTTAGCCTTTTCAGCACTTAAAGCGGCTGAAAACATGGTAGAGCGAGTAAAACGTTTTAAACTTGCGCCAGATTGGCATTATTTACAAACGGATGTATTAAACATCCTTGGTATTAGCCAGGAAGACTATACTGACTTAGAAGAAGACTTTAACGAGATTTTTTAAAAAATCTGACAAAAAAAGCCTCTTACAAGTAAGAGGCTTTCAGGTTTATAAATCTGATTGATTAAAACTTAAAGTAAGTTGTTAATTTCAGCTAACGGCGTTACATCGGCATCGTAATCAACACCATCAACATCAAAGCCGAATAACTTTAAAAACTCTCTATGATAACCAACATAGTCTGTTAGCTCATCAATGGTATCGGTATCAACGGTGTTCCAAATCTCAGTCACACGTTGCTGTACGCTATCTTCAAGCTCTTTATAGTTTTGACGAAAACGTCCTTGCTCATCAATGCGCGGAGAATCGCCATAAATATTTTCAATAAATAAATTCGCGATTTGCTCAATACAACCTTCATAAGTGCCATCAGCTTTCATCACTTTAAACATAGCTGAAATGTATAGTGGCATAATTGGAATCGCTGAACTGGCTTGAGTAACAACCGCATTAAGTGACGTAACACGAGCTTGGCCATTAAGCGCAGCTGTTGCTTGGTTAATCGCATTAGCTGCTCTGTCTAAATCTTCTTTTGCTTTACCGATAGTCGCTTTACCATAAATTGGCCAAGTTAACTCTTTACCTATATAAGTATAAGCAACAGTTTTCACACCATCCGCTAACACATCGGCATCTTTAAGGGCGTTCATCCATAATTCCCAATCAGCGCCACCCATAACATCAATAGTACCTTGAATTTCAGCTTCATTAGCTGCTTCAACAGATACTTCATCAATAACACGCTTAGAAGTGTTTAAGTTTTTAGTGGTTACGCTCTGGCCAATAGGCTTTAACGTTGAAGAGTAAACTTCACCCGTATCAGGATCAGTTCTGCGTGGTGAAGCTAGTGAGTAAACTACTAAATCAATTTTACCCATGTCAGCTTTAATGGCTTCAATAGCTTGTGCTTTTACTTCATGAGAGAAAGCATCACCGTTAATATTTTTAGCGTAAACACCCGCTTCATCGGCAGCTTTTTGAAATGCTGCTGTGTTATACCAACCAGCGCTGGCTGTTTTCTTTTCTGTTGGTGGCTTTTCAAAGAAAATACCTAAGGTTTTAGCGTTATGACCAAATGCTGCGGTAATGCGAGATGCTAAACCGTAGCCAGTTGAAGAACCAATAACCAACACATTTTTAGGACCATCTTGTGTAAACGTTTGCGCTTTTACATAAGAGATTTGCTCATTCACATGAGCTTCACAACCGACAGGGTGTGCATTTGTACAAATAAAACCACGAATTTTTGGCTTAATAACCATAAGAAAACCTTTTATTTTTGGCGCCAAGTTAACAGTTTGGCTAGAGAATAAAAAAATTGCTGCTAGTTTACCTTGCTTTTACACCAAAGAGGTACGAGCAGTTGATTATATCAATTAACAAAGTGTAAAAAATATTGATATAACAGGCAATCACTAGCACACCTTACTTAATCTGAACTCGGTTTAAGAGATAAATTAACATATTGAAATATAAAAAGTTATAAAAACATGTACTCTCTAGCTTGATAGTTTTACTTAATTCAAGGCAAATTTCGCGTCAATAGCCAGTCTATTGCAAGTAAATTTAACGCCGAAGTAAGCAAAAATAGCTGCTAGAGAGCTATTTATTAAGCCGAGCTTAGGTTACTTACCACCACCTAAACAATTTGGCGATAATGGCGTATTATCGGCGTAATAATCACGCCACTCCTTTTCTGTATAAGTGTGTAATGCCAAGGCATGAATATTATCTGATAACTCTTGTGCTAAAATAGCATTAACAGCGCGATGACGTTTTATTAAACGTTCACCTTCAAAATCTTTAGCAACAATAATCACCTTAAAGTGTGACTCACTGCCAGGTGGCACATTATGTTGATGACTTTCATTAACAACGTCTAAAAAGGTAGGGGAAAATGCAGAAAGCAGCTTCTGCTCAATGATGGCTTTAATAGTCATTAGGGTTCTCTAAACAAAATCTTTATCAAGGCTAATTCTAGCGCATTAAAATTTTTCTATCAGAAAAAACTCTGCTAGAAAAGCGAATAGCGATAAGAAAAAATGTAGAATTTTGTCTGCCAAGTGCCCTATCAAGTTATTAATATGGCACAATAGCATAAAATTTTTTACAGCTATGTTTTATGATCAGCCCATTTATAATCAAAGATAAAAACCTCTTCCTTTCACGATTTCCTGTGGCGCAAGTCAACAGAAGTTTGCAGGCTTGGGATGCCGCAGATGAATATCTCATAAACTATATAAATGAACAGCAACTCATCACGAATAATACTAACCTGGCAATTTTTAACGACAGCTTTGGTGCGTTAAGTTGTAACTTTTGCACAAGTGATGATTTTAACGGTCAAGTTTATAGCATTTCAGACTCTTATATCAGTCAACAGGGCATGCTCAATAACTTAGCGCAAAACAATCTTGATGCCAGTAATATTACCTTGCTAGATAGCTTAGCAGCGCTTCCTGAAAGCATTAACGTTATTCTATATAAAATCCCTAAAAGTAAGTCTTTACTTACTGAGCAACTCATCAAGATTAAAAACTCTGTAACCAGTGACACTGTCTTTATTGCTGCAGATCGCGCCAAAGAAATACATAGCTCAACATTAAAAATATTTGAAAAGTACTTAGGAACAACGACAACATCATTAGCGGTAAAAAAAGCGCGTTTAGTTTTTTGTCAGCTCAACAACAAACAGCGACAACAATCACCGTTCCCAACCCTTTGGCAAATTAACAACCCCTATCAAGATGGCGATTCAACTTTTAGCATAGCTAATCATGCCAATGTTTATTCTAGAGAAAAGCTTGATATTGGCGCACGCTACTTTATTGAAAACCTACCTAAGGTTAAAGAAAATAGCCAAGTGATTGATTTAGGTTGTGGCAACGGCGTCATCGGCTTACACGTATTAGCACAACAGCCTAGCGCCAAAGTTCGCTTTTTTGATGAGTCTTATATGGCGATCAACTCTGCTCAAACCAATATTACACATAATTTGCCGCAGCTCACTGAGCAATGTCAGTTTCAGCTCAATGATTGTTTAGCGGGTGTAGACAGCAATAGTGCTGATTTAATTCTCTGTAACCCGCCGTTTCATCAGCAAACGGCAACAACAGACCATATTGCTTGGCAAATGTTCAATGATAGCTTTCGGGTATTAAAAAAAGGCGGCGAGTTAAGGATCATAGGTAACCGCCAACTAGGCTATCACATCAAATTAAAAAGAATTTTTGGTAATGTTAAACTCATTGCCAGCAACGACAAATTTGTCACTCAATCTGCTATTAAACGATAACAAATATTCGAGACTAGTATTATGAAGCGTAACTTTATTTACTCCCTGTGTTTAGCCGCAACTTTAAGCGCCTGCTCTTCAGCACCAACTCATCTGATCGTGGCACCTGATCTTCAAGTAGCAGCCAGTAACCTTTATGCTGACAAAAGTGCCCAACTCAAAGTAACCGATATGCGTACAAGCAATCATATTGTACAAATCCTTAAACCAGGTGAAGCCGCAACAATTCTATCTTCTTCAGAGCGCCTAGAAAAAATTATTGAAAATACGTTACAAGATAATTGGCAAAAACAAGGCTTAACATTTAGCAACTTAGCTAATAATCAAATCGATATTAGTATAGAAAAAGCCATTATTAGCGTTGAACAAGCGACCATGAGCTACAACACACAAAGTGAAATTATTTTACAGGTGCGTATTAATAATGGCAGTCAAACCCTAACAAACACCTTCAAAAGTCGAGCAAATAGTGAAGGCGCTCTTAAAGCTGATATAGCTGTACTTGAAAGAGACTTTAACCAAAACTTAAACACCCTTTTACAGCAAGTCATGCAAAGCAAAGATATCAAAGCATTTTTATAACTTTAGGGAGAAAATTATGAAACAAGCAATCTTTTCAGCCATATTACTGTGTGTGCTAAGCGTTAGTTTTCAAAGCTTCGGACAAAACAAAGCCATTGACCCCACCAATATTTACCCACAAGTTAAACTAGAAACTTCCATGGGTACTATTATTGTCGAGCTTGACCGAGTTAAAGCGCCTATTACCGTAGATAACTTTCTCACCTACGTGGTAACCGGTGAATATAACAACACCATCTTCCATCGTATTGTTGAAGACTTTGTTGTACAAGGTGGTGGCTATGATAAAGACTTTATTGCCAAGAAAACCAATGACGATATCATTAATGAATCTGGTAACGGCTTAAAGAATGACATAGGCACTATTGCCATGGCCAAAGAGAGTCGCCCACACACAGCCAATCGTCAATTTTTCTTTAATGTTGCCGACAATACCAGCTTAAATCCAGGAAAACGTTGGGGCTATGCGGTATTTGGCGCAATTATTGAGGGAGAAGAAGTCTTAGAAGCCATGGCTAAAGTTAAAACGGATTATAATGAAGCGCTTGGTTGGGAAGATGTTCCCCTTGAGCCGATAATATTGATTAAAGCAACCTTATTGCCTGCGCAATAATAAAAGCATGATGTAGCGCAACTAAAAGTCCTTAAATCTAAATAATTTACATTTAAGTGACAAAATAAGCGGATTATTTTTTGACAAATAGTGCTTTTTCTATAATAAATTAAAGTAGCAATCGATAAGTATTTTCAAACTGATAATTTAGATTAAAACAATTTTAACTCGATAAGAATAAAGACTTTTTCATCGCTAATTTCATCAAATGATTCGATCATTTTTATACATCAGGACATAAGGAAAACGTTTATCAGGAAGCAGGGAGCATCCTAGGGGACTTCATGATAATTGAGCAGTTTATCAATAGCAAAATTACGCAAATGCACGCATATGTTAGCGCTGTCATTAATGAAGAATTACATTACACAGAATTAGATCAATTTATTTTAGACACTATGGCAGAGTGGACCTTATTAAAAGTAAGTGATGAAACACCACACTCTGCACAAGAAAGAGTTTTTTGGCACTTAATGCACGAAGTGAGCTTACATGGCGCAAAAGCATTAACACAAGACCTTTTCTTTAAAAGTGAAATGAATACTTGTTTAGACTTTTTCAAAGGAACGGGTAGTTATCCAATTGACTGTATTGGTTGGCGACCTATTGCCTAAATTTTATTTTGGGACTTCTGGTGGTGCTAAGTCTTTGATAAGCTAATGCCTAACTCTCTAACTCAAAGCAAATAGCCTCAATGCCAACTACCTCGTTTAAACAAGCTATTTTCAATAAGCGCATGCTTATTTGTATTTTCACCGGCTTTAGTTCTGGTTTACCGCTATTTGTTTTATACCAGCTTGTACCAGGCTGGCTTCGCTCTGAAGGGGTAAGTCTAACCGAGATAGGACTATTTTCCCTTATAGGTATTCCTTACGTGTGGAAATTTCTGTGGTCTCCACTAATGGATCGCTATTCATTTGATGGTTTCGGCAGAAGGCGAAGTTGGATGCTTAGTACGCAAATACTACTCTTAGTTGGTATCGCTTGTTTTGGATACATCAATCCTCTAGAAGATATTTGGTCAGTTGCCTATTTAGCAGCGGCCGTCGCCTTTTTTAGTGCCAGCCAAGATATTGTCCTTGATGCCTACCGACGAGAACTACTACCTGACAATGAACTTGGCTTAGGTAATTCCATTCATGTGCAAGCTTATCGGTTATCCGGCCTAGTACCTGGCTCACTCGCCTTTATTCTAGCAGATCATATAAGTTGGCAATCTGTTTACATGATAGTCGCCGCATTTATGATATTCGGTATTTTACTGACCTTGTTTATTCGTGAAATTGAAACTGAACATGCTGCACCAAAATCATTGCAAGAAGCAGTAGTACTACCTTTTAGAGATTTCATTCAAAGCAATGGCTTTAAAACCTCTGCTTATATATTAATGTTTCTGTTTCTTTATAAGCTTGGTGACAGTATGGCAACAGCACTGCAAACACCATTTTTTATTGATATGGGCTTTAGTAAAACAGAAATAGGTGTAGTAGCTAAAACATCATCACTTGTTGCCATGACCATAGGTTTAGCAGTAGGCGGCATAGTGATGATTAAACTCAGCATCAATCGCGCACTCTGGTTATTTGGCTTAGTACAAATCGTCAGTATTTTAGGTTTCGCTGCGTTAGCAGAAGTTGGTCATAACACTTATGCGTTAGCACTTGCCATGGGATTTGAATACTTAGGTGTTGGTTTAGGTACAGCTGCTTTTACCGCGTTTATTGCCCGAACAACTAACCCAGCCTTTGCAGCAACACAATTTGCGCTATTTACCGCATTAACGGCATTACCACGAACCTTTGCTAACGCAACAACAGGGGTAATTGTTGAACAAATTGGTTGGACTAATTTCTACTTTCTTTGCACAGCACTGGCTGTCCCAGGTATGCTAATGTTATTAAAGGTAGCCCCTTGGCATGAACCTAAAGACAATAAACCTATAGAGCAACACGCATGATCAGATTATTCTTTTTATTACCCATTCTAATGTGCGCGATTTGGTGGTGGTACTTAAACCAGCGAGGCTATACCGCTAAGCAAGGGCTTAAAGGCTACCTTTATATATTAGCCTTTAATACCATTATTATAGGCTTTTTTGCCTTAATGATATGGGTGACAAACTATTAGCAATTTTATACAAATATACAAAAATTGATTAAATATTGTTAAACTCCCATGGCTTTAATTTAAATTGTGATGACTTTTTCCTATGTTAATTGTTGACCAATCAGTATTAGATGATATCAGTAAAGGCTTTTCCGTTCCCGCACAGCCAAAATTGCTCCTTAAACTTTTAAAATTGATGGCTGAGCATGAGCCAGATATAAAAGAAATTGCCCACACAATAAGTCAGGATGTTGCCGTTAGTGCCGCAATTTTAAAAGCGATAAACTCACCTTTATATGGTTTAAGTAGAACGGTAACTGATATCCAAATGTCAGTAAACTACATAGGTTTATACGGCATTATTATGCTAGTTACCGGTAGCCTTATTAAAAAAAGCTTTGACCCTAAAAGCTGTAGCATTGAATTAGAGCCGTTTTGGCAAATGTCTACTGATGTATCGACTATTACGGTGTTATTAGGTCGACAATTTAAAAGTAATTTAGCTGCGGATAAGTTATTTAGTTTAGGTTTATTTCATGACTGTGGCGTGCCCGTTATGGCGATGAAATATAGCAATTACCAAGCAACGTTAGATAGCGCTATCACTGCACCTGAAACATCATTGATTGATTTAGAAGAAAATAACTACAAAGCTAATCACGCGGTTATTGGCTATTATGTCGCGAGCTCTTGGCGTTTGCCTAAAGATATCTGCCAAATTATTTTGCAACACCACGACAGGTACTTTTTGGATAGATTAGATAACTCTGACCTACAAGACTACTACGCAATCCTTAAATTAGCAGAACATATTGTGCACCTAAAATACCACGAAGTGCCTTCAGCAGACTGGGCATTTGTTCAAGATAATGTCCTTTATACCTTAGGAATTAAAGAATCAGGGCTTGATACCTTAATTAGTGATATGCAGCAAAAAATCTAACGAAACTTTCTCAGAGCGCTAAAAGTGAAGGTTATTGGTAAATTTTGCCCATGAAAGTAACAGTTGCCTAAAGTCATCTAAACCACAGCCTGCCACCTCATTTTGATCAATATTTATATGCTCTGAGGTAAACATATCAGGCAAAGGATCTGCGCCATTTAAGCTGGCATTAGTTTGAATGGCAATATCTTCATGATTAATTGCTACAGAGTATTCTTGACCTGTAATTAAAATTTCCGCTTGCTGACCTTTTTCAACTTGATCTATTGCCGTGAGTAATTGCGCCAATTTATCACAACTATGACCTACTTCGGTTTCAATCCACGGACCTATCACTTGATGTTCCAGCGAAAATTGCGCCCTTGCCTGCCCCGTTACTGCATCATGTATAAATTCATATTCCATCGTCTTTCCAAGCAGTACTTGTCTTACCTAAGTGTAGCAAAACTGCATTCAAATATGGTTAATTTCACCACCAAGTTAAAAATAAAATTACTGAGCTAACCACTCAACATTGAGCAATGTTTGCTTGCTATTATTCGCTTCAACGAGTACTTGTCCAGAAAAGCTATCAGACACATTGACAACGCCGACTCCTTTTGGTGTGCCCGTCATCACTATATCGCCATCTTCTAGGTGAAGAAATGTTTGCAGCTGGGCTAAAATATCCTCTGGCTTATACATCATTAGCTCAACGCCGCCGTGTTGTTTTAACTCACCATTAATAGAGAGTGATAAGCTAAGCCCTTTAAGTTGCTCACCAGTTAAATTTTCAATAGAGACAAACTGGCTAAACACTGCCGAACCATTAAATGCTTTAGCACGTTCCCAAGGTAAACCTTTTTTCTTTAAATTAGACTGTGTTGCGCGCTTGGTTAAATCTAACCCAAGGGCAACTGCACTAAACTTACCTTGCTGATATAAAAAGCATAACTCTGCTTCATAATGCAAAGCTTCGTTTAAATGCTGTGCTGATAAGCGAGATGAAATCGCTGAATTAGGCTTGAGAAAAACCACCATTTCATCGGGAATCTCATTCGCTAGCTCATGTATGTGCTCAACATAATTGCGACCAATACAAATAACCTTAGAGGGCTCAATACGCTGAGCTTGCGCTGACGAAGAAGATAACAATGATATAGCTTGCATGGTGTGCCTTTTTTATCTGCCAAAAAACAATAAGATCCTACCAGCTAACGTTGACAGGACAAGCTAATTTTTTTATCTACGGCAAAATAAAGGCGCATGGTTTTTATCATAATAAAAAGCAACCATAAAAACTCTACCAGTAAACTACAGGCAAACAGCCAATAAACACTTGGTGACAGTATCGCGCTAACGAGAGCCAAACATGAAAGTATATGAAGATAAAATAGCCAACTCCCATGTCGCTTATGCAAAAATTCATGCATATGCGGAATAAACTGCATGGCATTAAAGTCAATTAAGCAGCGTTGTTGCAAATGAGTGTAACTTAAAAAGGGCAATATTTTTAATAGCATACCCTGAATAACAGAAACCAAAAAACCAAAGATAAACAACGCGGTTAACAGCATGGTTTTCTTAAGCACCAGCACATTTAGCAAGGCTGACGATATTTCTAGTTCAGAGATAAAATATAAACAGCTTATTAATAACAAGATTATCGCGCTAAATTGCCAATATTGAATGCTAGTATCAGCGACCTTGCGCTTACGTTTGCCCAAAACATACAATAAACAGAGTGCAAACAGGGCATGTAAAATCATCAAAAGATAAAGAGCAAAGTCATACTGATAAAAAAGCAATAATATTGATAACAAAAATAGCCAAGGCAAACTCTTAGTAAACCAAGTAGGAAAGTTAGGGGCAACATGAAACATAGGCACCACCTGAAAGCTTACCGACATAAGTAGCAAACTAGCCCATGCCCCTAAGCCGAGTACTGCATGTATATTAGTAAAAAACTTATCACCACTAATAAAGTAAAAAGGCAGTTCTAAATAGCGAGAAATTAGCAAAAGCCCCATAATCACTAGGGCAAGTAACGCAGCTACAGCCAAACGAATGCCAATAATAATGTGACCTTGGCTTAACTTTTTTAACAATACTGCACACAGTGCAAATATATAAACGGCAAAGCTTAATGATAAACAAATAGCAGCAACACTATATAACCAAGCGCCATAATGTAGAAATGCTGCCATTAAGGCCAGCGTACCCAGACAGTGAAAAAGATGACAAAAGCTAGCAACTAGCCTAGGTTTACTAATACCAACACCGCCTATTACTGGTAATAATTGCAGCAACGCCCCCATCATTACCGACGTAATAAAACCTAAGGTAAAACCATGAGTAATACTGAGCATACTCGGCGTCCAACGACTCAACCACAATGATTCACCAAAGCTCAGCATAATCAATGCTGAGATGATAATAAAAATAGGCGCGGTAAAGAAAAATCGAAAAGGTAAGTCTATTGGTGGTAGTGCATTAAATGACAGAGAAGACAGGTTCATCAATCCTTACTCTGACATTGCTTTAAAATAAACTTGTCCATAACTTGTTGCAAACAAGGCTTGAAAATATAAAGCAAAATATGATTATTTTCGATTTGCTGACAATGATATTGCCAATTTGCTTGCCCTAATTTCTCATATAATGGAAACGGCTGCCTACTGTGTTTTACTTGCAAACACTGCTCAGGCGCTAATTGAGCCAATGACTTTAGAATAGCCGTCATCGGCTCTGGCGGAGGTAAGTCGCTAACATCAATTTGCACAAAATCAATCATAGAAACTCCTAAAACACTTTTTATGCAACGCTCACGCTAATTTTTTCAAGCAATTGCTCAGCATTACTTAAATGTTGCTGCATCATAGGATAAAGCATCATTTCTTCTTTCATATTATGCTGTTGCATCATTACCATCAAGGTTTCTGATAAACCTAAATACTCATCTTTTGCCTTAGCAGCTAAAGCATTATCAAGATCTTGCACTAAGGCACGCATTTGTTGATGTTCCATGCGCATCACTTGCGTTGGCCCTGCCGTCATTCCGGTTGCTTGCTCAAACTGTGGAAATAACAGCTCTTCTTCTTGGCTAAGGTGCTCATGCAATTCTTTTGCAAACGCTTGCCACTTAACTAAAGCAAGTGACCAATCTTCTGCAGCTACAGCACTTTCTGCTTCAGTAAAAACATCATCACACTCTCTATGCTTAGCTGTCATATATTCAGGTATAGAAGTCATAAAATTCCCTAAACTTGGCAGTTATACCAAGTGAAGTAATTGGTATTACGCCGATAAATACAAAGTAAGAAAATTATAAGAAAAGCAAGCAAACTTAGTTTTGACCTAAAATAATAAAGCGATATTTGCTAACAAAAACTAGCTCATTTATGCAAAGTGATACACATATGAGCAAACTGAAGGTAGAATAAAAAATCATCGTTAATTCAGTGTGGTAACAAGGTTCTGATTTATGCCCTTAAGCAAAGTGAAAGGTTTGAGTTTAAAAACCCAAATTTATGGCTTAGTTATTTTTCTAGGAATGCTATCTTTTATTGGCGCCTTGCTAGTCAGTGTTGATCACACCAAAGAATATTTAAATGAACAAATGAGCAGCCATGCTCAAGATACAGCCACCAGCTTAGGGCTTTCCATTGCGCCATACCTTGCCAGTGACGATATCATTATTGTCGAAACTATGGTGTCAGCTATTTTTGATTCCGGCTACTATGCCGCCATGACGCTAACAAGCACTGATGATAACAGCGTTATTTTGACAAGAGAGGCACCCAGTACAATAGAAACGGTACCTAATTGGTTTATCAACATGTTTAAGTTGACGCCACCAAGTAAAGAGAGCCAAATTAATACCGGATGGCGCATCGCCGCTAAACTCACAGTGACTAGCCATGCCGGTGTTTCTTATTATCAATTATGGCAATATGCCAGCAAAGCATTTATCGCCTTTGCTTTTATCTTAGTGATTAGTTTAGTGTTGGCTTACTTCATCTTAAACGCAGTACTTAAGCCATTATCTTTAGTAGAAAAACAGGCCATTGCGGTAAGTAAAAAGCAATTTACCATCAACCCTAAGCAGTCTTTTACCCGTGAGCTAAACGTTGTCGTTAACGCCTTAAACTCTATGGTTGAAAATGTACAAAAGAACTTTAATTCACTGACAGGGCAAGCAGAAAAATTTACCAAAGAAGCCTATTTAGACACCTTAACTGGCCTTGGCAACAGACGCGCTTTTGATAATCAATTTACCAGCCATTTAGAAGAAAGTGACGAGGCCTTAATTGGCACTATCGCTTTAGTTGAATTACCGTCATTACAAGGTGTTAACCAAAGTCGAGGTTACCAAGCGGGTGACTTATATGTGAATAATATGGTTAACCTGGTTCAGGAAAGCTTTAAAGACGTAAGCGACTTTAGTTTTTATCGTATTAACGGCGGTAGCTTTATTATTGCAATTGCGCAACCATTTGCCCTGTGTCAGCAAGATATACAAAGACTTTTAGAAGCCTTTAAGCAAAAAGAAGGTGATGATTACCCTAATGGTTTTGCTAAATTGGTTTCCACCTCCTATAACAAGTCAGATTCAGTAAAAAAACTACTGATGAACCTAGACACCCTGTTAACGGAAAAAGCACCTCAACAGCATGCGGAGCTTGCCAGTATTGCCGACAATAAGGGCTTATCGTTAGGTTTACAGCAGTGGAAAACGCTCATTAATGATCTTATTCAAAATGGCCATATCGCTTTTCTCAGTCAGCCTGTGCATCAATGTCAGCATGATAAAACCGCTATCAATAAGCAAAAGCCTTTATATAATGAATTATTAGCTAAGTTTTATTATGACAATGAAGTCATCCCAAACAATCAGCTATTTGCCATGGCTGAGCGCTTAAAGCTAACAGAGCAGCTCGATAAAAAACTTATTACAGCGGCCGCCAATCTAGTAAAAGATGATATGAGCAGCCCAATAGCCATTAACTTAAGCCAGCAGTCTTTATTAAGCACTAGCTTTTGCCAATGGTTAACAGGTTTTATCAATAACAATAAGCATTGCCAAGAACAAATCTACTTTGAAATCAACGAGTCTGCCTTACTTAAAAATATTACGCAAGCAAGCAAACACATTCACAGCTTTAAAGCACTAAATATTGGTATTTGTATCGAGCGATTCGGTACTAGCTTCACATCATTTAAATATATCAATGGCTTAGATCTTGATTACATTAAAATTGATGGTAGCTACATTCGTGATATTGAGGCAAATAGCGACAACAAGCACTTTATTCAAGCTGTAAACCAGATATGTCATGGCTTGGGCATAAAAGTAGTGGCCTGTCATATTGAAAATGAAAATACCTTAAATATCGTCAAAGAATTAGACTGTGATGCTGCTCAAGGTCAGTTTATTCAAGCACCTGAAGCATTAAATTGATGCATTAAATTGAGATTAAGGAATAAAGAGCGGCGTTTTAAGCTCTGTACTATTAAAGCGCGCTCTTAACTTATTCCAGCTTTTTAAACGGCTCGACTTACCCGCTAGCTTACCTTGCCCTTTCGCTTTACTTAACCACAGGCTTTCACCGTTAAAACTGTAAATAGGGATTAAGTCTTTTCGTTGATCCGCGGGGAGTATTTCTCCTTTAATATTATCAAGTATTAAAGGTACAGCATTAGGCTTAGGGTAGTATGCCAATACCATATGGTATTGATTAAGGCTAAGCGCCTTTACATACGTAATGCGCATCTTGTCTTCATTTACGCCCATTGACAGTAAACTAAAGTACTTGGCAATACTAAAATCTTCACAATCACCCGCATTAGCACCTAAAAACTCCAACGGCGTCGCCCAGTAATCTTTTTGCCCCCACAAAGGTGCATCATCAACAAAGTTCAGTAAATTGAAAAAGCGGTTAACACGAGAGAGTTTATCAAGATCGGTAACAAGCGAGTCATCATTAAGGACTTTTTGCCATGCCCTTAATCTAAGACCAGCTTTATCGCCGTATTTGTTGATAAGTTTTACTTCCAGCTTATCCCAGTCTAGCTTGTTGTGTTGATTCACTGCCAATAACGGCAAGATAATCATCAACACCAACATAAAAGCTAGTTTAGCGGGAAGTTTAACCATAAAAAGGCAGTTACCTTAGGTAAAATGGCAACTTAATAACCTCGCGTTGAGTTATAGCAATTCGGTTATATTAGTTGCCACATAGCATGTTAGTTATTTTCTGTACTATAAATGTTCCAGCGTAATAAATCTTCTTGTTTATTTATTTCAATATGAGCAACAACACGACGATTTAGGCTGTGATCGGTTTCATCACTTCCCTTAGCAACCAGCTTACTTTCCCCGAAAGCAACCGCCGAAAGCTTTGTTTTATCAACGCCGTACTCTGCTATTAAGGTATTCATCACGCTGTTTGCGCGTCTTTGTGATAATGCTAGGTTATACTCAGCTCGACCAATCGCACTAGCATGACCTTCTAATTCCACTTTTATGTCATTACTTTGCTTAATCGCATGAGCAAAGCTTGCTAACTCAGGCAAATAGCTCGCCTTAATCTCAGAAGAGTTATTATCAAACAGTAGTTGTAGATTAACTGAAACAACGTAAGTACGAACTTCGCCACAGCCATCATTATTAATTTCTGCGCCCTTGACCGTCTCAGGACATAAGTCTCGCATATTGATAACGCCGTCATTGTCATCATCAGCTAATCCAGGGTTCTCTTCTAGGTGATAACTAAGGTCTTTTTGCGCACAACCAGACAAGACAAAAATAGCCAACAAGCTGGCTAAGCTTAGCTTAAAAAAACGATTCATCATTACTTCTCACTCCACTGCTTAGGCTTATCAACTCTTAACGCGTCGAGTAAACGCCCTGTAGCCGCTAAAATACGAAACTGAGCGAACAACTGTGAATGTTCAACCGAGGTATAAGTTTTGCGTGCTTCAAACAACTCATTACTGGTATCAAGTAAATCAAGCAAACTACGCTTACCTAAGAAAAACTGCTCTTCATATATGCCTTGAGCCGCCTTTGCTGAGTCAACGTGCAATTGTAATAGTGGAAACTGCTTTTTCAAATACTCCTCTGCACGCCATGACAGCTTAGTGGTTTGAATAACTTGGCGCATTGATTGCGCATAAATATCTTTGCTTTGTTCTTTCTGATAGGCCGCCTTTAACTTATTGGCGCTATCTGAGCCACCTGAGTATAGGTTATAACGCATTCTCAACATCGCTGTTATATCTTCATTGTAACCACGAGTACCGTCGATATTATTGTTGTGCGAGGCGCCTAATTCTAAACTCAGTTTTGGGTAATAATTGCTATTACTTAATTCCAACTGCTGCTCTGCTGCTTTTACATCACTGTATGCAGATAACAGGATAGGATGATCACGCCTAGCTATGGTTAATGCCTCGTCCAATGTTTTTGGCAACAGTGCGTTATCAGATACCGGCCAGACTAAATCTTTAGGCGCTTTATCAACAACTTCGATAAAGCGACTTTCTGCATCTAATAGGTTGTGTTCAGAAGAAATAACATTCACTCGAGCTCTGGCTAATCTGCCTTCAATTTGTGATAAGTCAGCACTTGAGCCTAAGCCTTGTTCGACGCGATCTTTAATTTGTTCATATACTCTTTGGTGTTTATCAAAATTTCGTTCTGATAACTCCAGAATCTTCTGAGTTTCCATCACCTTTAAGTACACTTCTGCCACTTTCAGTGCCCGCTCTTGCGCTAATCCAAATAGAGCATACTGTGACGCAGTTGCTTCAAAACGGGTTCTTTCAACGTTATCCATAACGGCAAAACCATCAAATAGCTTTTGCCTAATTGATACCGACAATTCACCACGATCTAGCTCTCTTTTATCATCACCAACAATACGGGTTGTCGGGCTATTCGTTAACTCATAACCATAACCTGCTTGTAGGTCTACCGTAGGTAAATAGCCGCTTTGTGCCACTCTTACATCTTGTAAGTTTGCTCTATACAAGTGGAAAGCTTCCGCTATTTGAGGCTCAGTTATCAAAGTAGCCTCAACAGCTTGCTCTAACGATTGAGCAAAAGTGTTATGGCTAAACACTGTGCCAAGTAAAATAAATGCGCTTAAAACCTTATTGGTTTTTCTCGTGGTCATTACAGTTCTCTTTTGGTTTACATTATTACCTTTCCCGTAAAGCGCTGTTATGCGCTCTTAGGATAGGCTTTAATAAATATTCTAAAACGGTTTTTTTGCCTGTCATTACATCCACTGTGGCAGTCATTCCTGGAATAATTGGGAGGTTTTTATCTTTATCCTTTTTACTCTTTAAAAAGTTTTCTTTAGTGCGTACTCTTATTAGGTAATAACTATTACCCTCTTCATCTTCAATTGAGTCCGCACTAATATGTTCTAAAGTGCCATCTAAGCCACCATAAATGGCAAAATCATAAGCACTAAAGCGTACAACAGCATTTAAGCCGGGTCTTAAAAAAGCAATATCTCTAGGTGATACTTTAGCCTCAATTAATAGCTGATCTTCATTAGGGACAATTTCTAATAAATCCATCCCCGGCTGAATAACACCACCTTGAGTATTGATATTAATGGTTTTTATTGTGCCAGATACAGGTGATAATACCGAGGTTCTCGCCACTTTATCTTTTAAATTAACCTGCTTTTCCGATAACTGTGCTAGCTGCGCTTGCACCTTAGTTAAAGTTTCCTGGGTATCTTTTTGGTATTGACTAACCAATTCTTGACGCTTACCAATTGCCTCACGCAAGGCAGTTTTACTTCTAGGCAGGGCTAGCCTTGCCTCCTCAACCTCTTGCTGAAGCTGATTTATTTGCCTTTTAAGCTTTAAAAATTCTACTGGCGATATCACGCCTTTTTTGGCTAATGGTTCAGTTAATTTTAACTCTTCCAAGCCCAGTTCATAACTGGTACTGACATGCGTTAATCGAGACTCTATAGAGTCAATTTCTTGCTCTTTTTGTTCAATTTGATGATTCATTACCTTAATTTGTTGTGACAAATTACTGACATTGGCTTTAAAACCAGCAACCGCAGTACGGTAAATCCTCGGGTACTTCGCCTGATCTTCAGATGAGATATCTAGCGCTTGTTCTATTATTTGAAATTGTTCTTTCCAGTTAGCTCCGTTAAAGTCAGCCGACCACTGCACACTGGCAAGCTCAGCTCGTAAACGTGCCGACATCGCTTTAAGTAACATCGCCTCTTGTTGCTTTTCCCTAAAGTCGGCTAAAAATCTTGTATCATCTAAGCGTAACAGCTCTTGATTTTTCTTAACTTGCTGGCCTTCTTTAACAAAAATCTCGGCTAAAATGCCCCCTTCTAAGTTCTGCACAATTTGCACTTGTGAAGAAGGTATCACTTTACCATCACCTACCGTTACTTCGTCTAATGAGGCAAAACCTGCCCACAAAAGAAAACTAAAGCAAAAGCCACAAACAATATAAAGGACTAGACGAGATCTATATGGAGCAGCCGTTAGTAAAGCTGCATTAATATCGTCAATATAATTTAAATCTAAATCTGCTGACTTTTTCACTACAAACTCGCCTTAATTTGACCACTCTTTAATGCCGCTAATACTTTATCTGTTGGCCCATCGGCAACTAAGCGCCCTTTTTCCATAACAAGCACTCTATCGACTAAAGATAACATGCTCGCCTTATGGGTAATTAACAAAAAGGTTTTACTCTTGGTAATTGCCGCCAATTGCTTTTTCACTTGGGCCTCTGAGTAGTTATCCATATTGCTGGTTGGCTCATCCAAAATTAACATGGGTGGATTAAACAATAGCGCTCGAGCCAATGCCACGGCTTGACGTTGACCGCCGGACAAGTTTTGTCCGCGCTCACCAACTTGTTTATCTAGCCCTTCTGGGCTGCCATCAGTAAACTGACTCACCCCAGCAACTTTGGCTGCACGCATAATATGTTCATCATCAACATGCGGTACACCTAAAGTAATGTTGTCTCGAATTGAGCCATAAAATAAATTAACATCTTGCGCTAAACAACCAATTTTCTGACGTAAATCAGCCGGGCTAATTTGCTTGATGTCTATACCATCAACTCTTATTGCCCCTTCATTCGGCTGATAAAAGTTCATCAATAGCTTTTCAATAGAGGTTTTACCTGCACCAATTCGGCCAATAATGGCGACTTTTTCTCCCGCTTTTATTGAAAAGCTAACATTGGCAATGGCTGGCACTTCAGTATTTGGGTAAGCAAAGGTAACATTATCAAAAGTAATATCACCGTCAAAATGGTTCCTATGAAGGTAGCGATCCATATTCTCTGCCGGTAATTTCATTATTTCATCTAAGGTAACTAAGGCAGATTTTGCTTGGTTATATCGGGTAATAAGTAAAGCCACTTGTGAAAATGGCGCTAAGGCTCGACCACTTAACATAACCGCAGCGATCAGAGCTCCCATACTGATGTTACCTTCACTAATTTGATAAACACCTAAAATAACAATAAAGACTGTTGAAGCTTGCGTTAACAGGCTATTAAAAGTACCAACCGACGTTGCATACTTTTTCACCTTAATGTTCCAATTAGCTATATGACCAACAAGCTGCTCCCACTTAGATTGAAACTGACTCTCAGCACCAGTTTGTTTAATAGTCTCAACCCCTTGTAAAGACTCAACCAGATGAGCATTCTTTTGTACTGAGTAACGGCTGCCTTGCTCAACTTCAAACTTAATTTTATTCTTCATCCAAAAAGAAAAAATCAACATTAAAATAACCAAGAATACTGGCACCCAAGCTAAAGGCCCGGCGACAATCGCGATAATAATCATAAAGATCAGCGAGAAAGGCACATCAAGAATCGCGGCAATGGTAGCAGAAGTGATAAATTCCCTTATGGATTCAAACTCTTGTACTTGTTTAGCAAAAGCACCTACTGAAGCAGGTTTATAGCTTAAATTTAAATTGAGTACTTTTTCAAAAATCCGTGAAGATAACAGCAAATCAGACTTTTTCGCTGCTATTTCAAGTAAGTGGGCTCGCACCTCTTTTAAAACAAAATCAAAGAGCAGTAAAATAAACATGCCGATGGCTAATACCCATAAGGTATCTAACGCTTGGTTGGGCACTACCCTGTCATAAACATTCATAACAAAAAGTGGGGATGCCACTGCAAACAAATTAATAAAGAGAACTGCGAGTAAGACATCTTTATAGATAGGGGTTGAACGACGTAGCGTACTCCAAAACCAATGCTCATTGGTTGTTTTTAAGGTCTGCTTTGAGCGCTCATCAAAACGATAGCGTTTACGTACGTAAAAGCAATAACCAGAATACTCTTGTTCGAGTACTTCTTTATCAATGATATCGTGACTCGATGGTAGTTCAGGCCAAACTATTTGCAGCTTTTCTTTGGCAGGGTTTGACGGCTCATCTTCATCTTTAACATAAGATAGCAGCACACAAGCTCTACCATCTTTAAGTAATAATACGCAAGGTAACAATAACTTAGGTAATTCAGCAAGCGCCTTCTTTTCTAGCTTGCTCTCCATGCCGCCACGTAACGCAGCCCTAGGCATTAACTCTGGCGTTAACTTACCATTTTCCAGAGGCAAACCACTACTCATAGCATCTGCTGAGAAAGGCTTACCATAAAATTTAGACAAGAAAACTAAACAACCCAATAAAGGGTCTTTGTGGCGAATTTGCTGTTCCAAATCTTGCGCCAAATTACTTTGATTATGATTCATTAATTATTCTTTTATTAAAAACGACCTTATCAAGCATGCAATGAAACTTGATAAGGTCGTTAACAACTCACCTTAATCTACGTTTAATTTTGCTTCATCGAGCAACTTCTGAATAATCGCAGCATCATCTACAGCACCGTCAACTAAATTAACATCATTTAATTTGATGGTTAGATCGGTTGTGCCATTCTTATCTTTATCAACACTGATAAGGGTATTAGTGCCATCAAATGAGAAATGTAGATATTCAGCTAAGCTATCTGCACCATCAGTTTCACCGTTAAGTAAGTCTGATAGGTCTATGCTATCGCCATTACTAAATTTGGTAATAGTGTCAATGCTACCATCTGCTGCATCACTACCAAAGTAATATGTATCTGAACCACCATTACCTCGTAAGCTGTCACTGCCAGCGCCACCAATGAGTAAATCATCACCAGAGCCACCTTTTAAAATATCGTCTCCAGCAAAACCGTATAATACATCATTCCCTCCTGCACCACTGATTGTTTCACTTGCCGCACTTCCATATAAAACATCTGTTAAGTCAGTGCTTTGTGTATGAGAAGGGAAACCTACATTCACACTAAAGGTAGATGTTGCCGAATCGCCATCACCATCAGTAATACCAACAATAAATTCTTCAACATAATCTTGGCGACCATTTGAGTTTGTTTTTGCCGAATAAGAGTAAGTGCTATCATCAAAATTAATAGTTAATTCACCACCTTTATTGGTGTTAATGACTAACATGCCATTAGTCGCATCAGCAAGGGTATAAGTATTACCATCTATAGTGATAGATAAGGTTGCACCTTGGGTATCAGCACCTATATTGCTATTTCCAGCAATTAAATCGACAAGTAAATTACCTGTTTTCTCAACAGCAACGGTATTAAGTAAATAATTCGCCATATCACTTGCTGAGTGAACTAAGGTAGTTGCCGTATCAACACCATTCGCATGTGCAGCAATATCTAGGTATTGCGTAGGTACGTTACCAATTCCAATAGCAAAAGATTCATTAATATTGTTCTCTGCTAAGAAACGCTCCCAGTCATCTTCAAAATTCAAGGCTTTTTGCTGATAAGTTGGTTCACCATCAGAAATGAAGTAAGCATAGGTAGCGCCATTGTTATTTGGCGCAGAATAGTTATCAATTGCTGCCTGTAAGCCTGCCGCATAATCAGTACCACCATCTGGCGTAGTATAGGTATCTAGCCATTGCTTGGCATCAGCTAAATTTAACCACACTCCTTGACCACTCGTTGTAGTACTATATTCAAAGCCAACCAACTGCACATTGACAGAGCCAAGTTCATCATAAGCATCAAGTAATTGCTTAATAGCGTCAATGGCAACCTCCATTCTTGAAGTGTCATCAGAACTACTCATGTCGTAGTCCATACTGCCTGAGGTATCTAATACAATAATTAGATTAGTAATCTGCTCACCAAATTGAATAGATTGCATATCACCAGAAACACTTGGAGCATCATCAACAATGGCAATATTAAAGCTACCATCAACACTACCTTGTGAATTGGTTGCTTTCACCGTGATAGTATCGTTAATAATATCGCCAGAATTATGTGCTTGCGCAGCAGAGAGTTTATAGCTGTAGCTCACTTCACCTGTATTAGCATCAAAGCTAGTAATAGTAATAACACCTTCACCAGTATTGACAGAAACATTTCCTGCAGCTAAGTCGGCTGAAGTAATCGTTTGACCGGCAATTTCTAAACTGGTAATTCCACCACCAGAGACGAAGAAACTACCACTGGTATACTCAGAGCCAGAATTAGCATCACCATCAACTAAGCCTTGCTCATTAACAGTTCCATCCGTTAACAATGATAAGCTTGGCGCTTCATTGGAGCCAGTAACTAATATTTTTACTGTTGCTGTATCTGATTGTGCAGCACCAGCATTAGGTTGATCAGTAATGGTATAATCAAATATCACTTCTGTTGACTCACCATCATTCATTGCCTGTAAAGCCGCAGAAGGAGTAAAGACAATTTGACCGGCAACCAGTGTTGCAATGCCAACTACAACACCATTTTGCTTGATTTCAACACTGTCACCATTGCTAACCGCTTGCCCTTCAATATGGGTAACAGCAATTGGATCACCATCAGGATCATAGTCATTTGCCAGTACATCTACGGTGATTTGACTATCTTCATCAACAACCAGTTCATGGCCTGCTTCACCAGTCACAAATGAAACATTATCAAAGAATGCATCTGCATAACTGTCACTATCTGAGTTACTGTCATACATATGCATTTCTATTGTCGCAGTAACGGCACCAGCAGGTATGCTGTTTGAAATTTCATACCACTTCATCACACCAAGTTGAGTGATTTTTCCTGTCGAGAATTCGCCAACAATATCGCCATTGATATCTCTAAACACTACTTTTAATTCAGCTTCGTCTGAGCCCGAGGTTCCCAGGTCGCCAGAAAGCGTAAATTCCTCTGCTAAGCCTAAATTCACCGTTTGAGAAGAAACGACATGACTGCCAGAGCCATAAAAATAACTACCATTATCGGTACTTGAATTGCCCTCTATATACGAGCCATAACCTTCCTCGTAAAGAGAACCTCCAGTAACTTGCCAACCATTACCGCCCTCGGTTTCAGCGTCACCGTTAACAAGTAAATTATCTCCCCAAACAATAACGCCACTGCCTTCACCATCATTGCTTGCTATTGGCGAGTAATCATTTAAATCTGTTTCAGATAGGGTAACAGTAAACGATGTTGAGTTACCAACTGAGTCTGCAGCTACGACAGTATAAATACCGCTGTTTGCGCCTTGCTCAAAATCATTCACATGCGCTGCTACACCTAAAGCAGTGATACTGATTTGGCCATCATCATTAATTGCATAAAAACCATCATCAGATAATTGAGTACCATTGCTAAAAGTATAGCTAGCTACATCTATATTTAGCGCTAGCGTTGCTACCACAGCATCCGCCACTTGATTCTCTTCGTAGCTAAAGCTTTGATCGGCTACCGTTGGCGCGGTGTCATCAAGGTTAGTTTCACTTAAGGTTACTGTAATGGTGGTTTCATTACCCGCAGCATCGGCAGCAATCACGGTATAATCACCCGTGTTCGCGCCTTGCTCGAAATCATTGACTTCAGCTAACACACCGGCTGCCGTAATGGTGATCACGCCATTGTTATCAATTTGATAGTAGCCATCAGCTGATGTGGTGCTGCCATTACTGAAGGTGTAGCTAGCAACGTCAGGGTTATTTGTAAGCGTACCAACCACGGCATCTGCTACTTGATTCTCTTGATAGCTAAAGCTTTGATCCGCTACCGTTGGTGCCGTGTCATCAACATTAGTTTCACTTAAGGTCACGGTGATGGTGGTTTCATTACCGGCGGCATCGGCGGCAATCACGGTGTAGTCACCTGTATTCGCGCCTTGCTCAAAGTCATTGACTTCAGCAAGCACACCGGCTGCCGTAATGGTAATAACGCCATTATTATCAATTTGGTAGTAGCCATCAGCTGATGTCGTGCTACCGTTACTGAAAGTATAAGTCGCGACATCGCCGTTTGCGGCAAGCGTACCGACAACCGCATCCGCCACTTGATTCTCTTGATAGCTAAAGCTTTGATCGGCAACGCTTGGCGCGGTGTCATCAAGGTTAGTTTCACTTAAGGTCACGGTGATGGTGGTTTCATTACCCGCGGCATCGGCGGCAATCACGGTATAGTCACCCGTGTTCGCGCCTTGCTCAAAGTCATTCACTTCAGCTAACACACCGGCGGCGGTAATAGTGATCACGCCATTGTTATCAATTTGATAGTAACCGTCTTGAGAGGTTTGGCTGCCGTTACTGAAAGTATAAGTCGCGACATCGCCGTTTGCGGCAAGCGTACCAACAACGGCATCAGCCACTTGGTTCTCTTGATAGCTAAAGCTTTGATCGACAACCGTTGGTGCGGTGTCATCAACGTTAGTTTCACTTAAGGTCACGGTAATGGTGGTTTCATTACCCGCAGCATCGGCGGCAATGACGGTATAATCACCGGTATTCGCGCCTTGCTCGAAATCATTGACTTCAGCAAGCACACCGGCTGCGGTAATCGTAATAACGCCATTGTTATCAATTTGATAGTAGCCATCAGCTGAGGTCGTGCTGCCGTTACTGAAGGTGTAGCTAGCAACGTCAGGGTTATTTGTAAGCATACCAACAACGGCATCAGCCACTTGATTCTCTTGATAACTAAAGCTTTGATCGGCAACGGTTGGCGCAGTGTCATCAACGTTAGTTTCACTTAAAGTCACGGTAATGGTGGTTTCATTACCCGCAGCATCAGCGGCAATCACGGTATAATCACCGGTATTACTGCCTTGCTCAAAGTCATTGACTTCAGCAAGCACACCGGCTGCAGTAATGGTAATAACGCCATTGTTATCAATTTGATAGTAGCCATCAGCTGATGTGGTGCTGCCGTTACTGAAAGTATAAGTCGCAACATCGCCGTTTGCGGCAAGCATACCAACAACCGCATCCGCTACTTGATTCTCTTCGTAGCTAAAGCTTTGATCAGCAACGGTTGGCGCAGTGTCATCAACATTAGTTTCACTTAAGGTCACGGTGATGGTGGTTTCATTACCCGCGGCATCGGCAGCAATCACTGTGTAGTCACCCGTGTTTGCCCCTTGCTCGAAATCATTTACTTCAGCTAACACACCTGCGGCTGTGATAGTGATCACGCCATTGTTATCAATTTGATAGTAGCCATCAGCTGATGTCGTGCTGCCGTTACTGAAAGTGTAGCTAGCAACGTCTGGGTTATTTGTAAGCGTACCAACAACCGCATCCGCTACTTGATTCTCTTCGTAGCTAAAGCTTTGATCCGCTACCGTTGGTGCCGTGTCATCAACATTAGTTTCACTTAAAGTCACGGTGATGGTGGTTTCATTACCGGCGGCATCGGCAGCAATCACAGTATAATCACCGGTATTTGCGCCTTGCTCAAAGTCATTGACTTCAGCTAACACACCCGCTGCAGTAATGGTAATAACGCCATTGTTATCAATTTGATAGTAGCCATCAGCTGATGTGGTGCTGCCGTTACTGAAAGTATAAGTCGCAACATCGCCGTTTGCGGCAAGCATACCAACAACCGCATCCGCTACTTGATTCTCTTCGTAGCTAAAGCTTTGATCAGCAACGGTTGGCGCAGTGTCATCAACATTAGTTTCACTTAAGGTCACGGTGATGGTGGTTTCATTACCCGCAGCATCGGCTGCTATCACGGTGTAATCACCCGTGTTCGCGCCTTGTTCAAAGTCATTGACTTCAGCTAACACACCGGCTGCTGTGATAGTGATCACGCCATTGTTATCAATTTGATAGTAACCATCAGCTGAGGTGGTGCTGCCGTTACTGAAAGTGTAACTAGCAACGTCAGGGTTATTTGTAAGCGTGCCAACAACGGCATCTGCTACTTGATTCTCTTGATAGCTAAAGCTTTGATCGGCAACGGTTGGTGCGGTGTCATCAACGTTAGTTTCACTTAAGGTCACGGTAATAGTAGTTTCATTACCGGCGGCATCTGCGGCAATCACGGTATAATCCCCGGTATTTGCGCCTTGCTCAAAATCATTCACTTCAGCAAGTACACCCGCTGCGGTAATGGTGATCACGCCATTGTTATCAATTTGATAGTAACCATCAGCTGATGTCGTGCTGCCATTACTGAAGGTATAAGTTTCGACATCGTCGTTTGCGGCAAGCGTACCGACAACCGCATCAGCCACTTGATTCTCTTGATAACTAAAACTTTGATCGGCAACCGTTGGTGCAGTGTCATCAACGTTAGTTTCACTTAAGGTCACGGTAATGTTGGTTTCATTACCGGCGGCATCGGCAGCAATCACCGTATAATCACCCGTGTTCGCGCCTTGCTCAAAGTCATTCACTTCAGCAAGTACACCTGCGGCTGTGATGGTAATAACGCCATTGTTATCAATTTGATAATAACCATCAGCTGAGGTCGTGCTGCCATTACTGAAAGTATAAGTCGCAACATCGCCGTTTGCGGCAAGCGTACCGACAACCGCATCCGCCACTTGATTCTCTTGATAGCTAAAGCTTTGATCAGCAACGCTTGGTGCGGTGTCATCAACGTTAGTTTCACTTAAGGTCACGGTGATGGTGGCTTCATTACCAGCAGCATCAGCAGCAATCACCGTATAATCACCCGTGTTCGCGCCTTGCTCAAAGTCATTGACTTCGGCTAACACACCGGCTGCTGTGATGGTAATAACGCCATTATTATCAATTTGATAGTAGCCATCAGCTGATGTCGTGCTGCCGTTACTGAAGGTGTAAGTTGCTACATCGTTATTATTAGCTAGTGTACCCACCACGGCATCCACCACTTGGTTCTCTTGATAGCTAAAGCTTTGATCAGCAACGCTTGGTGCAGTGTCATCAACATTGGTTTCACTTAAGGTCACGGTAATGGTGGTTTCATTACCGGCGGCATCGGCAGCAATCACAGTGTAATCACCGGTATTTGCGCCTTGCTCAAAGTCATTGACTTCAGCTAACACACCGGCTGCTGTGATGGTAATAACGCCATTATTATCAATTTGATAGTAGCCATCAGCTGATGTCGTGCTGCCGTTACTGAAGGTGTAAGTTGCTACATCGTTATTATTAGCTAGTGTACCCACCACGGCATCCGCCACTTGGTTCTCTTGATAGCTAAAGCTTTGATCGGCAACGCTTGGTGCAGTGTCATCAACGTTAGTTTCACTTAAAGTCACGGTGATGGTAGTTTCATTGCCCGCAGCATCGGCAGCAATCACGGTATAATCACCAGTATTCGCGCCTTGCTCAAAGTCATTGACTTCAGCTAACACACCGGCTGCTGTGATGGTAATAACGCCATTGTTATCAATTTGATAGTAACCATCAGCTGAGGTCGTGCTGCCATTACTGAAGGTGTAGGTTGCAACATCGCCGTTTGCGGCAAGCGTACCAACAACCGCATCCGCCACTTGGTTCTCTTGATAACTAAAGCTTTGATCGGCAACCGTTGGCGCGGTGTCATCAACGTTAGTTTCAATTAAGGTTACTGTGATGGTGGTTTCATTACCGGCGGCATCGGCAGCAATGACGGTATAATCACCCGTGTTCGCGCCTTGCTCGAAATCATTCACTTCAGCTAACACACCCGCGGCGGTAATGGTAATAACACCGTTGTTATCAATTTGATAGTAACCATCAGCTGATGTGGTGCTGCCATTACTGAAGGTGTAAGTTGCTACATCGCCGTTTGCAGCAAGCGTACCAACAACCGCATCCGCCACTTGGTTCTCTTCATAACTAAAGCTTTGATCGGCAACCGTTGGTGCAGTGTCATCAACGTTAGTTTCACTTAAAGTCACGGTGATGGTAGTTTCATTACCCGCAGCATCGGCGGCAATCACGGTATAATCACCGGTATTCGCGCCTTGCTCAAAGTCATTGACTTCAGCTAACACACCGGCTGCTGTGATGGTAATAACGCCATTATTATCAATTTGATAGTAGCCATCAGCTGATGTCGTGCTGCCGTTACTGAAGGTGTAAGTTGCTACATCGTTATTATTAGCTAGTGTACCCACCACGGCATCCGCCACTTGATTCTCTTGATAACTAAAGCTTTGATCGGCAACGGTTGGCGCGGTGTCATCAACGTTAGTTTCACTTAAGGTCACGGTAATGGTGGTTTCATTACCGGCGGCATCGGCAGCAATCACAGTGTAATCACCGGTATTTGCGCCTTGCTCAAAATCATTCACTTCAGCAAGTACACCGGCTGCAGTAATCGTAATAACGCCATTGTTATCAATTTGATAGTAACCGTCTTGAGAGGTTTGGCTGCCATTACTGAAGGTGTAAGTTGCTACATCGCCGTTTGCAGCAAGCGTACCAACAACCGCATCAGCCACTTGGTTTTCTTGATAGCTAAAACTTTGATCAGCAACCGTTGGTGGTGTTACATCACCAGCTGCATTAACATTCAAAGTAACTGTGGCTGTATCTGTACCACCGTTACCATCGCTAATGGTATAAGTAAAAGTCACTTGACCATCAAAATTTGCTTCAGGAATATAAGTAACAACACCATTCACTAAGGTCACAGTACCATTTGCGGGTTGAGTTACCCCAGTAACCGTTAAAGTATCACCGTCTAAATCCGTATCATTGCCAAGCACATCAATCACAGTTGCGCCATCTGCTTCATTAATTGATACGATGTCATCTACTGCAACAGGGTCATTATTTTGTCCATTAACAGTCAAAGTAACTGTGGCTGTATCTGTACCACCGTTACCATCGCTAATGGTATAGGTAAAAGTTACTTGACCATCAAAGTTAGCTTCAGGAATATAAGTAACAACACCATTCACTAAGGTCACAGTACCATTTGCGGGTTGAGTTACCCCAGTAACCGTTAAAGTATCACCGTCTAAATCGGTATCATTGCCAAGCACATCAATCACAGTTGCGCCATCTGCTTCATTAATTGATACGATGTCATCTACTGCAACAGGGTCATTATTTTCTCCATTAACAGTCAAAGTAACTGTGGCTGTATCTGTACCACCGTTACCATCGCTAATGGTATAAGTAAAAGTTACTTGACCATCAAAGTTTGCTTCAGGAATATAAGTAACAACACCATTCACTAAGGTCACAGTACCATTTGCTGGTTGAGTTACCCCAGTAACCGTTAAAGTATCACCGTCTAAATCGGTATCATTGCCAAGCACATCAATCACAGTTGCGCCATCGGCTTCATTAATTGATACGATATCATCTACTGCAACAGGATCATCGTTTTGCGGATTAACATTCACTGTAACTGTGGCAGTATCTGTACCACCATTGCCATCGCTAATAGTATAAGTGAATGAAGTTTGACCTGAGAAGTTTGCATCTGGAATGAATGTCACTACACCATTCACTAAAGTAACCGTACCATTGGCAGGTTGAGTTACCCCGGTAACCGTTAAAGTATCACCGTCTAAATCAGTATCATTAGCAAGTACATCAATAACGGTAGCACTCGCATCTTCATTAATAGCTAATGAGTCATCTACGGCAATAGGGCCATCATTAGCACCATTTACGGTGACAACAATAGTATGAGATTGACCATCAATCGTTTGCACAGTAAAGGTTTCAGTAAAACTCTCACCTGCAGCCAAGTCTTGTACTTGACTTAAAGAGTTATCAATATTGTATTGCCAATTACCATCAGCATCGATTGTAAGCGTACCTAAGGTGTTATTGCTTACAACTGAGTTAGGATCAAAGGCAGCAACATCGCTCGCATCAACATCGGTTACCGTTAAATGGCCTGAAGTCGTTAATTGGTTTTGACCATTAACATTAGCATCTTCCGTTACTGAGCCAAGATCACTGTCACCAGCTTCTAGGCTGATAACAGAGACATCATCAACACCGTTAACTGTCACGGTAATTTCATGCGTTTGACCATCAATAGTTTGTACGGTGAAAGTTTCAGTAAAACTCTCGCCTTCATCTAGCGATTGAACTTGGCTTAAGCTGTTATCAATATCGTATTGCCAGTTACCATCAGCATCGATTGTTAACGTACCTAAGGTGTTAGTGCTTGAAACTGAGTTAGGCTCAAAGGCGGCAACATCGCTAGCATCGACATCGGTTACCGTTAAATGACCTGAAGTCGTTAATTGATTTTGACCATTAACATTGGCATCTTCGGTTACTGAGCCAACATCGCTATCGCCAGCTTCTAGGCTAATAACAGAGACATCATCAACACCGTTAACTGTCACGGTAATTTCATGCGTTTGACCATCAATGGTTTGTACGGTGAAAGTTTCAGTAAAGCTCTCGCCGTCATCTAGCGATTGAACTTGGCTTAAGCTATTATCGATATTGTATTGCCAGTTGCCATCAGCATCGATTGTTAACGTACCTAAAGTGTTATTGCTTGAAACTGAATTTGGATCAAAAGCAGCAACATCGCTAGCATCAACATCCGTTACCGTTAAGTGGCCTGAAGTCGTTAATTGGTTTTCACCATTAACATTAGCATCTTCCGTTACTGAGCCAATATCACTGTCGCCAGCTTCTAGGCTAATAACAGAGACATCATCAACACCGTTAACTGTCACGGTAATTTCATGCGTTTGACCATCTATGGTTTGTACGGTAAAAATTTCAGTAAAACTCTCGCCATCATCTAGCGATTGAACTTGGCTTAAGCTGTTATCAATATTGTATTGCCAGTTGCCATCAGCATCGATTGTTAACGTACCTAAGGTGTTCGTACTTGATACTGAGTTGGGATCAAAGGCAGCAACATCACTAGCATCAACATCGGTTACCGTTAAGTGGCCTGAAGTCGTTAATTGATTTTGACCATTAACATTAGCATCTTCCGTTACTGAGCCAAGATCGCTATCGCCAGCTTCTAGGCTAATAACAGAGACATCATCAACCCCATTAACTGTCACGGTAATTTCATGCGTTTGACCATCAATAGTTTGTACGGTGAAAGTTTCAGTAAAGCTCTCGCCATCATCTAATGATTGCACTTGGCTTAAGCTGTTATCAATATTGTATTGCCAGTTGCCATCAGCATCGATTGTTAACGTACCTAAGGTGTTAGTACTTGATACTGAGTTAGGATCAAAAGCGGCAACATCGCTAGTATCAACATCAGTTACCGTTAAATGACCTGAAGTCGTTAATTGGTTTTGACCATTAACATTAGCATCTTCTGTTACTGAACCAACATCGCTATCACCTTCAGCTAGTGTAATTTGTGAAAGGTCATCAGTGCCTTGAATTTCAATGGTGATTGTATGTTCAGTACCATCCACTGAAGTCACAGTAATGGTTTGAGTTAAGGTATCTTGTTCGCCAAGCGCTTGAATTTCAGCTAAGTCATTGGCTAGTTCAAATTGCCACTGACCTTGTTCATCAATGACTAAGTCGCCATATTGGCTTGTAATAGTTTCAGCAATAAATTGAGTTTCATCTGCGTTGGTATCAATAATATCAAGCTTGCCACTGATACTTGTTGCGCTATCTTCAACAACTATGCCCTGATCTTCACCTGATATAATCGCAGGTCTTGGTTCATTGTCATCAGACGAAGCGGCAATATTAGTTGCCGTTGTTGCTGCGTAGCTAGTGTCATAACCTGCGGTTACCGCAACTTCTTCAATAGTGGCATCCACTTTCGGAGAAATAGAAGAGCCTTGTCGCCCTGATTCGCCTGCGGCGGCTGCTTCAAATGTTTCTGCTGAGGTAGGATCAATACCTTGTTCAATTAATGCTTGTAGGTTTTCAATGTCGTCGTTATCTGTTGCTGTCGGATCTACACCCGCTAAGATTAAGTTTTGCAGTTGCTCTACATTGGCTTCTTCTAATACTAATACATCACCGGCAACTTCCTGTACATGAACTGTGGCACTATCGTTAGTATCCATAGCAATACAAGCAGCACAGGAAGAATCAACCGTTACAGGGCCATTATGTTCTTCAAATTGAACAACCGCTTTCGCTTGTTGCGAGGTAAGAATAATATCACCAGGGTTTACCTTATCCCCAACTTTTAAAGTACGCTTAATTCCTTCAGCAGTAATGATAGAAACGTTGCCAACAACAGAAACAACAACCCCAACTTCCACTAACTTAACTTCTTGCATGCTTAATATCCTACAACAACGAAAAACAGACGAATTTATTACATGTACATAGCGACAATCCTATCAATTTTCGCTGCCAAATTAAACAATTTAACAAAAAATTAAAGCTTTCCCACAAAAAAGTTAAGGATTTTAACAAAGTCAGTAAACCCCTTATAAAGCTTACTATTTAAAAATCTTTGCTTTTCTATCAACAAACAGTTCATAACCTCAAATTAACTTGATATTTACATTAAAGCGGCAAAATAACATATAACTGCTTATTAGCACTTGAACAAAGCGATTTTTAGAGGTTAGTATGGCGCTATTAGCAACTAACACATGAGCTTGCCATGAAAAAATTTATATACCTTATCTTGTCGTTTATTTTTACAACAACTGCCTATGCCTCAGATGTAGAGCACACAATCAATACCTTTAAAAAATCACCGCAAGTGGCAAAGTTTTTTAAAAACTCATATGGCTATGCTGTTTTTCCTACCATAGGAAAAGGCGGTGTTGGTTTAGGCGGTGCTTATGGCGAAGGTACTGTTTTCAAGCAAGGTAAGAAAACTGGCACAAGTACAATGACACAAGTTAGCTTTGGCTTGCAGTTAGGCGGCCAAGCATTTAGTGAAATTATTTTCTTCAAAGATAAAGCAACTTACTATGCCTTCACCAAAGGGAACTTTGAATTTAGTGCGCAAGCGTCAGCTGTGGCAATTAATGTCGGAGCGAATGCTCAAACCAGCACAACAGGTACATCGGCAGGTGCATCTGCAAGTTCAGATAAAAATAAGCAAAAAGGCTTTTACCAAAATGGCATGGCGACCTTTACTTATACCAAAGGTGGTTTAATGTATGAGGCTGCCTTAGGCGGACAAAAATTTAGCTTTACGCCGATAAAAAAATAGCAGCTTATTTGCTACTATGATGATAAGTATCGATAACCTCCCATGGCAGGTTATCGATACTTTTTGAAGATAAAACTACTTTGATTGCGCTTCAAAGCGCTAATTTAATGCTAATCTGCCAGCTTAACCCCTAATAACTGACGAATTGATAAGGTAATTTGTTCAATATTGTGTACATCATCTGGTGCGATAAAAATAGTATCATCGCCAGCTAAAGTACCAAGTATTCCTGCCGACTCCCCCATGCTGTCTAGCATACGAGAAATTAGCGGAGCACCACCTATCCCGGTTTTGACAATAATCTGCATATTATTGTGCTTAACACTTAACACTACTGATTCAATCGATTGCTTCGATTTAGGTACAGCTAACTCATCAGGCAGAATATAAATCATTTCATTGTTAGCATTACGTGTTTTTACTGCGCCAAGCTTTGATAAAAGTCTCGAAATTTTAGCCTGCGACATATTAACAAAGCCCTGCTCTGCCAAGGCATCCGCTAATTGCCCTTGCGAGCCATAACACTGCTCTTTCAACAACTTTTTAAATGCTTGCACTAAGTTTGATTCGTTTTGTTTTCGGCTACTGGTCATCTAGCTATTTCACATAATTCACGCTTAAAAAAGTCTATTCTACACTATTTGTTACTAATTAGGACAGCCTACATTGCTTGCTTGACTGTGTAAGGTATGTCGCGCAAAATTCATGGGGATTTGAAAGATTAACAATATAATAACATTTACTATTGAGAACTTTTCTATGAAAAAACTTACCAAGTTACTAATGTTACCTGCGTTAGCATTAGCTACAAATACCGCCACTGCCGATGAAGGCATGTGGCAACCTCACCAACTACCAAGTATTGCCAAGCAACTAACCCAAGCAGGTTTAAAGTTAAACCCTAATGATTTAACTGATTTAACTGGCTTTCCTATGGGCGCTATCGTAAGCCTAGGTGGCTGTACCGCTTCATTTGTTTCAGATCAAGGCTTAGTTGCAACTAACCACCACTGTGTCTATGGTTCAATTCAATACAACTCAACTGAAGATAATAACTTACTGAAAAATGGTTTCTTAGCAAAATCATTTGCTGAAGAAGTGCCTGCGACACCAGGTAGTCGCATTTATGTTACTGAAGAAATTACTGAAGTTACCGATTTAGTTAAAGCTGGCTTAAACGACAAGATGTCAGGTAGTGATCGTTACAAAGCCATTGATAAAAACTCTAAAACCTTAGTAGCTGAATGTGAGAACGATGATAGATATCGTTGTAGCGTGGTTAATTTTCACGGCGGCTTAGAATACTATTTATTTAAGCAATTGATGATCCGTGATGTCCGCTTAGTACACGCACCAGCAAGCAGTGTTGGCAAATACGGCGGTGATATTGATAACTGGATGTGGCCACGCCACACAGGTGACTATGGTTTCTACCGCGCTTATGTTGGTAAAGATGGTCAACCAGCCGACTTTAGCAAAGACAACGTACCTTACAAGCCTAAGCACCACCTGAAAGTAAACAAAAGTAGTGTTGATAACGGCGACTACATCATGGTGTTAGGCTACCCAGGTAGAACTAACCGTTACCGCACAGCTTATGAGGTAGAAAACACCTTTACTTGGACTTACCCGCAAGCGAAAGCTTACCGTGAAGAAATTATTGATTTAATTCATACACACTCTGAAGAAGGTAGCGATGCCCGTATAAAGTATGAAAGCACTTTAGCAGGCTTAGCTAACTACGCAAAAAACTATGGCTCGATGATCCACAGTTTCAACAAGGGTACTTTCTTTGAGCGTAAAAAATCGTTAGAAGCAAAACTTGCCAAGTGGGTAAATAGTGATAGCCAGCGTAAAGCTAAATATGGTGACGCATTATCTGGTTTAGACAAGCTATTAAAAGAAGATGATAAGCAACAAGCTCGCGACTTAATCTTAGGTTACATGCGTTACAACAAAATGTTATCTACAGCACAAAGATTACACCGCTTAGCTGTTGAAAAGCAAAAGCCTAACTTAGCGCGTGAACGTGGTTATCAAGAGCGTGATATTGCTCGCTTCGAACAAGGCATGAAATCTGTTGATCGCCGCTACGACGAGCAAATCGATAAAGAAATCTTAATCGCTATGCTAACGCATTACGTCGCTTTAGAAGGAAGTGCTCGCATCACAGCCTTTGACAAATTCTTTGGCTTAAGTGGTGTAACCGCGAAGAACTTTGATGAAAACGCGCTACGTAACAAGCTTGATAAAATGTACAAGAAAACTGAACTTGCCTCACAAGAGCAACGTTTAGCTTGGATGAATAAATCAGTCGCTGATTTTGAACAAAGCCAAGACCCATTTATCAAGTTAGCAGTAGCTAGCTTTACGGAGCGCAAAGCTATAGAAGATACCGCCAAAGAGTTATCAGGTAATATTCAAGCTTATCGCCCTAAATACATGGCGGCATTAATTGCCTACTTTAACGATAATAACTTACCTGTTTACGCTGATGCTAACAGCACACTGCGTATTACCTACGGTAATGTTAAAGGGTATGCACCACAAGACGGCATGGTAGCACTGCCTTATACCACGCTTGAAGGTATCGTTGCTAAAGATACCGGCGTAGCACCATTTGATGCACCGAAAAAGCAATTAGATTTAATCAACAAAAGATATTACGGTGGTTATGAGAAGCCAGCTATCGGTTCAGTACCTGTAAACTACTTAGGTACACTTGATATTACTGGTGGTAACTCAGGCTCACCAACATTAAACGATAAAGCTGAATTTGTTGGCTTAGTGTTTGATGGCGTATACGAAAGTATTATCGGTGATTGGGATTACGATACTAAATTAAACCGTTCAATTCACGTTGATGTGCGCTACATGCTTTGGGTTATGGAGTATGTTGATGGTGCTACCAACTTAATTGAAGAAATGGATATTGTTGAATAAGCATCCCCAAAATATAACAATAAAAATCCGGACTTAGCCGGATTTTTATTGTTAAGTGCATTTCAGCTTAACGCCGTAAACCAACTAACCTCAGTTACACACCCTTACTGGCAGCCAGCTTTTCTTCATAAGCCGCGATGAGTTGGCTATTTAACTCCATTAATTGCGCTGTCAGCGCTTCTTTTTGACGTTGTGCCGCTTCAGACTCATCTGACTCTAACTTAGCCAGTTGCTCTTTTACTTCGCGAATTTGCTCCTTTAATTGCTTTATGATTCTGTCATAAGGATCTAGGCTAGCTTCATCCGTTTCTTCGCTTTTGTTTGAACTCGAACGTAATTGGCTAGAAATCTCTTGTCCTAGCCTACGCTTTTCTTCTCGTAACTGCTCTTGCCCCTGCTCAGACAATTGCACTTTAATACCACTCTCCCTTTTGACTGACTGGGTACTTTCTTTTACTTGCTTTTCTTCGCTAACTTTTGCTGTCACAGCTGTGCTTGATGCGGCGCTTGCGAGGGAGTAGTTAGCTAAATATGATGTGCTACTAACATTATCCATAATGTAAAGCTCTTACTAAGGTGATGATGAGTTATATATCGGCTAATTAGTCATTCTCTTGAGTTTTTCTTAAATCACTATGGCGTGTACTCGACTTTTTTCTTGCCGGTTGTTCTATTACCGTTTCTATGGTTTTTTCTACCATAGGATCAGGCGCAAACATCTGGACAAGCAGGCCAAAAGCAACGGCAACTGAGCGGCGCTTTTTAGCAAAACTAATCAGCAGCTTTGCCAAAAAAGCAAACACACAAAATGCTAGCCAAGGGGCTAACGCCAAAAAGAAAAAATCCTGCATTGTTTTATTCCTAACATTACTAATAATCACAAAAATCACAAAGCGCACGCGCTAAGTCGCGTGAGCAAAAATTGAAGATGTATTAAGTTAGGGAGTGCTCTGGAGTCTCTAGAGGTGCTTGAAAACGTACGGGTAAGTCAGCTAGTTGATATTGACGGGTTTTTAATGAGGTAAAGACATCCGCTTGAACCTTGATGGCAACCAGTTGTTGCTGCCAATGTAATTGAGCTTGCTTTACCTGCTCATCAAACGGCAGAGTTAACTGGGCAATAAGCTGGCCAAGCAAGGTTTGCTGCGCTTGTTTTTGCTTTAGCCAATTAGCAAGGCTTACCTTTAATGGTGACTTATCTATACAATGAATAACTTCAACATTGTTTAGCTTGTTATCCGTTAAGGCTAAGCTGGGGTAATTTACTTGAACAAATGAGGCGACTGTCGCCGCCAAAGCAGGATTAACACTGAGAGAAACCAAAAGTACAATAACTATTTTGGCAATAAGTTGCTGCATTTTTCCCCTCATTCGTTAATTAGTTGCTTGTTTAGATACCATTAGAATGAGGGCAAGTTATATTTTTTCAAGAAAAAGCCTCAATCATTTGAGGCATTCGAGGCATTTGAGGCTTTTTCATTGAAACTCAGCATTATTAAGTCAAACTAATACTATACCTCAGTGATTGCTTGCCATTTAGCAATAGCATCTGGATGACAGTTTTTAGATTTAATATAAAGATTAAGCAACTGCAGTTCATTACTTTGCTTTTCTTCCACAGGGTTTGCTAAAACTTCAATTAAGGAAATACCATCAACATTAAGTGTTGTTAAGAAGTAATCACTAAAATCAGCCACGCTCTTACAGGTTGTACTTTGTCCTTGATACGCGGCAATAAGTTTATGAACGTCAAATTGTGCATCATTGCAGTGATAAATATCGCCATCACCGCTTTTACCTAAATGAAATATATTATTGCGCATATAAACAATCGTGACATTAGTCTGATCTTTTAAAAAGTGGATCAATTCATTTAACTGAAAGTGAAAACCACCATCACCAATAATAACCACCGCACGCTCTGTATCACCTAATGATTTTAACCGCTGTGCAATCACCCTAGCATAAGGTAAGGCTGTTCCCATCGCGCCATACCAAGGGTTAGTTAACCAGCTACGTCCTAACTGAGAGTCACGTACTTTTAAGCTATAACTGGCAAAATAGGAGTTACCCACTTCTGGCAAATACACTAAGGTTTTATCCGTTTGCTGCTGAATGCTATTTAAGGTATGCGCCAGATTATTAAAATCAATCTCTTCCGTTGAGCTCGCTGCTTTTTGCGCTTTTTCGGCATTAGCTTGGTAAGCAAATGGTTGAATATCACAAGTTAGTAACTGTTTAAAAATCTCTACTAAGTCTTTTTCCAGTAACGAGCCACCTTTTAGCAAGGTTTTATTGGCAAAACTTTCTATTTTATGAGTGCCTGTGGCAAAGGCAATATTACAATCTTGCGCGAAAATACTGGTAGCAACATCAATAACATAATCAACTTCTTTTTCAATATAGTCTCGACCTGATGTTTGCGTAAACACGCCATTATAAGCCCCTAGTGACAATGGCTCATATTCATCAAATAACCCTTTAGCAAACCAAGATGTTGCATAAGGAATATTAAATTTGTTAGCAAACTCAATAACTAATGCTTTTAAAATACTATTGTGTTTAAGCCTGTCACCTATATAGAGTATAGGTTTTTTAGCATGTTTTAGTTTATCAACAATACTTGCGACAACCAGCTCTGTACCGCCTAATATGTTACCGCCACAGCAAATATTATCTAAACTACTAGGTAACTTTAATGATTGCGTTTTAGCAAACACTTGATCTCTTGGTACTTCAATAAATACTGGTTGTTTATTTTTATAGGCTTCAGCAACAATCTGATAAAAACGCTGCCCGGCAATATTAGGGTGCCCTGCTAACCTTTGCCCTTGCAAACGCTCTACGCGCATGCCCAAAGCAGAAAACGCTTCTAAGGCATTATCATATTCAGCTTTCCAAGAAGCATTAGGGTGAATGGTGTGATGAATAGCCAGTTTATTTACCTCACTTTCTGCCGGAGCACCTGAAATAAATACCACAGGTAAACCTTCAGTAACCGCTAATGCCGCCGCACTTGTACAAGGCAAACTTCCGACCATATAGGTTGTTAAGCAAAAGCCCATACCATCGACTTCTGCTTGCGCACAGGCAGAAAAGCCAGCATGCATTTCATTACTCGATGGACAAATATCCAGATCTTTATCCAAAGCGGCAATTAAGTTTGCGGCAAAATCACCACCAACACCATAAATGTGCTTACCACCAAAAAAGCGAATGACTTCGCTCATTGCTTCTCCTAATGTTGGCAGCTGATCGCTGTAGGCTTTACCAAAATTCAATTCATATGACATAGATAACCCAATTCAAATGTTTTAACTGATGCGCTAACTTTAAAAGGGATGACAATATTGAAGATGATCGAGATCATAGTTTGTTAATTTGCCTTAAAAGCAAGCAATGTTTGGGTGTTAAGACAGTTTTACACTGTTTGTAAACAAGGCTTACAGGCCATAAAAAAGCCAGCGATGACTGCAACGCTGACTTTTAGTTTGAATTGAATGAAATGTTGAATTTCGGTTAGTTAGCCTCAGGTTTGCATAAGAAATAGTGCTAAACTTTTTCAAATAGCAAAACAAAGCGATCGGTTTTTCTACGCAGCTCAGGAGTAAATACCGATTGGGTATAATCATCAGCAAGGTTTTCTAACATATTTGAGCGCTTAATGAGCTTAAAGCCACGCTGCTCTAACTCTTTAATGGCAAAATCAACTTCTATGCGATGAAGAGTTTGCACATCACGAATACCCGAGTCTTTTTCTGCATTATGATCAATAACCAAGAGTTTACCGCCTGGCTTTAACGACTTGAGTACCTGAGGCATCACTACATCAGCGCTAAAGTTCCAGCCCGCTTGTTGAAAAAACATATCGTGAAAACCTAACACCAAAAAGGCACTATCATATTGCTGACTTTTAAGCTTAAGATCATCAGCTTCACTTAATAAATAATCAACATTCTTGAGTCGGTTATTAGCAAGTCGCTCATCTAAACTTTTCTTGGCATACGTTAGGTAAGCGTTCGGAATCTGCAAGGTTACCCGCCCTTGCTCTCCTACTGCTCGTGATAATAGCTCTGAGTAATAGCCGCCACCGGCCAATAAATCCAGCACCTTATCCCCTTGCTTTACTTGGGCAAATTGAATTATTTCAATCGGTTTTCTACCTGCATCTTGCGCCATATCACTAGCGCTACGGTTTGATAAATCAACGAAGGCAAAACTGAATGTCGAAGCACTGGCTAAGCCAAATAGCAAAAGGCTGGCGAATGTTTTAGCTAAAGTATTTTTTGTCATTATTATTGTCCTTGGCTATGAAAATTGCACAACAAATTAAACCAGGTTAATTTGTTGCTATAAGGACAGTCTATAACAAACTTTTATTTCAATGGCCGCTAAGATGTTTCAAGGTATGTAGCTAAAGCTTAACGTTCTCGAACAAAAGTACTTTTTACTAAGCTATTTAACAGCAGCTCTGACTTAACACAGCTAAATTTTAGCTTGTTAGTTAAACGAGAAAATAGCGGAATTCCACCGCCTAATAATACTGGAATGGTGGTGATAACCATTTCATCAATTAAATCTGCTTTGAGAAAATTTTGTATGGTGACACCGCCATCTATGTATAAGTTTTTAAAACCCGCATGATTTAAATTAGTGACAATATCTTTAATATCACCTTGTAGTAAGCTCGCTTTATCTTGATAGTCCGCTGGAAGTTGCTCTAGGGAATGAGATAAAACAAAAACAGGTTTACTATAAGGCCAATCGCCAGCAAAAGATGCAACTAACTCAAAGGTATTTCTCCCCATAATCAGCGCATCGACTCTTGCCATATGTTCGCTAAAACCTAAATCTGAATTACCTGGGTTATCAACTTCATGCAGCCAATCAACAGCATTATTTTCATCGGCAATATAACCATCTAAACTGGTGGCGATATAAACTATATTAGCCATAGTTAATTCCTGTATTTGCTCCTATATTTACCATTAATATCCAGTGACATAATTAACCTCAACTAGCTATAACCTCTTGACTTAGTTCGATTTAGCACTATTTATTATGCAAACCTGAGGTTATTAGAAAAATGCCTGTATACCCGTTTGCGCTCTACCTAAAATAAGTGCATGGACATCATGGGTGCCTTCATAGGTATTAACCGCTTCTAAATTCATAACATGACGAATAATATGAAACTCATCACTAATACCATTACCGCCATGCATATCTCTTGCTTGTCTTGCTATTTCAAGTGCTTTGCCACATGAGTTACGTTTTATCAACGATATTGCTTCAACCGCTAACTCATTAGCGTCCATTAGTCGGCCAACTTGTAAACAGGAAAGTAAACCTGTGCTAATTTCAGTTTGCATATCGGCAAGTTTTTTCTGGATAAGCTGAGTCGCGGCCAGCGGTTTACCAAACTGCTCTCTATCTAAGGTATATTGTCTGGCGCCATGCCAGCAAAATTCTGCAGCACCAAGTGCCCCCCAAGCAATACCGTAGCGTGCTTTATTTAAACAGCCAAACGGGCCTGATAAACCTTTAGCATGCGGCAACATATTCTCTTCTGGCACAAAAACGTTATCCATCACTATTTCGCCAGTTATTGATGCCCGTAATGAAAACTTACCTTCAATTTTAGGTGCCGATAAGCCAGCCATGCCCTTCTCTAAAATAAAGCCACGAATAACATCATCAAGTTTAGCCCAAACAATAAAGACGTCAGCTACCGGTGAGTTAGTGATCCACATTTTACTGCCGTTAACTTGATAACCACCATCAACCTTCACCGCTTTTGTTGCCATACTGGCAGGATCTGAGCCTGAATTAGGCTCAGTTAAACCAAAACAGCCAATAAACTCACCACTCGCAAGTTTGGGCAGATATTTCATTTTTTGCGCTTCGCTGCCGTAAGCATGAATAGGATGCATAACCAAAGATGATTGTACGCTCATAGCGCTGCGATAACCGCTATCAACACGCTCTACCTCTCGGGCAATTAAACCGTAACTTACGTAGTTTACATTAGCGCAGCCATACTTCTCTTCAATGGTTGCCCCAAGTAAACCAAGTTCGCCAAACTCTTTCATAATATCAACATCAAAGTGTTCGTCTCGGTTTGCCATTAAAATACGTGGCATCAATTTTTCTTGGCAATATTGATGAGCACTATCTCTTATTAAGCGCTCTTCTTCACTAAGCAAAGAATCCAATAACAAAGGGTCTTGCCAATTAAAGGCGACTTTTTTAGCTGATTTTGTTTGAGAAGAGGTAGTTGACATAAATATTGCCCTTGTTGACTGGCGAAACTATCGAGCCTGAAATAGTAATTGAAATCCCCCCTAAGTCAATTTAAAGCAGCCGACATCATGCGATAGAACAATAAATGCAGCAACATTGTCGCAAACAAACCTAAGCACTTCTTACACTTTCTTACCAAGCTCAGACAGTTTCTCGACATTTAGGTTACTGAAACAAACACCCCCTATCGGCAAAATATCGCTATAACCTAACGACACTAACTCGCACATTCAATACATCAGGGAAATTATGAATACTCTTAGCATATCAACACTAGCCTTTGCTATTAGCGCGGCTCTTCTTAGCCCACAAAGCTTAGCTCAATCTCAATCGAGTGACGGCACAGATAGCGGCAAAGGAAAAAAAGACCAAGGTATTGAAGTGATTGAGGTTACCAGTAGACGCAATCAAGCCAATACCGAAATGACCGAAGAAACAGAGTTACTGCTCAATGTAGCAGGTATTGGTGGCGATCCGCTGTCTGCGGTTTATAGTATGCCCGGCATAGTTTACGCGGGTGGCGATGCCGGTGGTGAGCCAGCCGTACGCGGCTCATCTCCCGAAGATAATGCCTTTTATATCGATGACATGCCGGTGGGTTATATTTTTCACTTATTTGGCGACAGTATTTTTAACGAAAACCTTATTCGTGACTTTCAATTACACCCTGCTGCCTTTGGCAGTGAATATGGCAATGCTACCGGCGGTATCTTTGACGTACAATTAAGAGATCCTCGCCATCAAGACATTACCACGACCCTTGATTTAAGTATGCTTAGAAGCGGCATTATGCTCGAAGGGGAAGTCACTGAAGATCAAGCCTTTTATCTATCGTATCGCCGTAGTCAAATGCATTTATTCTTACCAGAAGGCGAAGAAGATGAAGGCTATACCATATTTAAAGCGCCCATTAGTGACGACTATCAAGCAAAATATCAATGGCTAGCAGGTGATAAGCACAAGTTAACCTTTAGTGCGGCTGGGGCAAGTGATGTTGGCGGCGTTAATATTTCTGAGCAATCAGAAGCTGGTCGCATCGATCCTGACTCCATTGGCGATTTTAAAATGAAAACTAAGTTCGACAGTCAAAGCCTTTCTTGGCAGTACTTTGGTGATGAACAAAAAATTATGCACTTAGTCGCTGGTCATAATGTCGAAAAAACCGATGAGTATTTTGGCCAAGAACAATTTATTAAAATTGATGAAGAAGAATATAGCCTAAGGTTTTTCTATCAATTAGCCTGGTTAGAAAACCATAAACTCGGTTTTGGCTTGGATTACAACAAAACTGATGTTGACTATAGCTTTGATATCATTCCCTACTACTGTACTGATCACGATGCTGACTGTAACGAACAAAAAGGCGAACGAATTCAGGATAACACTAACTTAAGTGTTGAGAATATTGCCGTCTATTTAGATGAAACCTGGAACATTAACCCACACTGGCAAATGGTTTTAGGCGTTCGTGCTGAGCGTAATGATTACACCGAGCAAAGCTTTGTTCACCCGAGATTTTCACTCAGCTGGTTTACCACTGACAATCTCACCATTACCGCCAAAGCCGGTAGCTATAGTCGCTTCCCCGATATATCAACCGCACTAAGAAAAATCGGTAATCCGAAAATAAAATCACCGCAAGCTGAGCATTACTCGCTCGGCTTTGAATATCAAGTCACTGATTTATGGTTTACCAGTATCGATATTTATCATAAAGAATTAGGCGAGCTAGCACGCTCAGTTGATGAAGATGCAGATAATGCCGACTTGCGTTACACCAATGATTTATCAGGCAATGCCCAAGGGGTTGAGTGGGTAGTTAAACGCGAACGAGATAACGGCTGGTATGGCTGGGCATCACTGAGCTGGTCAAAAAGTGAAAGAACCGATGATATTACCAAGGTTACCAGCGAGTACTACTTAGATACCCCGCTACTGGCCAATGTAGTTGCCAATTATCAGCTGAACGAGCAATGGAACTTTGGTCTTCGCTTTACCCTGCGAAGTGGCGCCAAGTACACGCCTATTGTCGGCTTAAGGCAAAACCCAGATTATCCCGAGCACTACTTACCTAATTATGGCGAACTTAACTCGAAAACACTGCCTGTTTATCACAGATTAGATTTAGAGGCCAAGTATAGCACTCAATACTGGGGACAAAATGCCGAGTGGACCTTTGCAATGATCAATGCCATGGCACAGGAAAATATCTCTGGTTACTATTATGAGCCAAAAGATGGCGACAGCCCAGAAAACTACACTATCTCAGGAGAAGAAAATATTGGCATCTTCCCTTATATAGGTTTAAAAATGACCTTTTAGGCGATGCCTTAAGTAAGGCGCTTACATTTTTTAAACAATAAAGCAGCACGGGATAAAGCACGTTTTAGTTACATTGTGATAACATGTTGTCACTTTCTAACTAATAATACGTGCTCATGATCCGCAAAACATTACTGTCTATTATAGCTCCCTTGCTGCTGAGCTTTTTATCATTAATTTTTTGCCCTAACAGCTATGCAGAGCAAACCGAGCAAGCAAGCGACACAGCAGCTGAGCAAAACAGTAATGGCCCCGTTGTTAAAGATGAGTTTGAATGGCAATTTATTTTAGATCTATCCGTAGTATACGATCCGAAAATTATTGCCGGTATAGAGCAAGAAGATCCTTGGCACTATTTTATGCCGGGCGTGTTGGTTGATTTATCTTATAAAGGCTTTTTTTTACAAAGTAACCAACGCCGCTCTAACATGCTGTTTGGCGGAATTGAATTTGGCTATCAACTATTAGTTAAAGACAATTGGCAGCTAGATCTGATCGGTAAAGCCTATATGCAGGGCTATGATTCAGAGTCATTAATTGAATATGGCGGCGGCGATGAAGATCTTATTGAGGGCTTGCGCGAGCGAGATGGTACGGCAGGCATAGCGCTAAGATATTCCTATTATTTTCCAGATGCACTTTTCACCCTAGATTTAGCATCAGCTCATACCGGTGATGATGAAAATGGCGATCATGTGCAAGGCTTTATCTTTGATAGTTTCTATAGTTACTTACTACCCTATCGAAACTGGGACATTTATTTAGGCGCCGGACTCACTTATTACAGCCAAAATATAGTTGATTATTATATTGGTGTTAGCGCCAGCGAAGTCAAAGAAGGTAGACCTGAATATACCGCAGATGATGGCTTTCGTACCCAGCTAGAAATCTATGCACAACATCCAATCTCTGCCAATTGGTCATTTAATACCGGTATTACCCACAGCATCTTTTCAAGTAATGTAAAAGATAGCCCTATTGTCGACACTAATCACATTACTCAGGTAATGGTCGGGGTACTTTATGTATTCTAGTGCTGGCAAAGGATTTGCCTTATTAATACCCATATTTGCTTATCTTAGTCATAGCACTGTATGGGCAAATAGTCAGGTGCAAACTGACAATATGCCGTTAGCCGCGGCTTTAGCACAGGTAAGTAAAGATAAACAAGCAAAGCTTAATGATGTCAGCAAAGTTAACTTTGTCGCTCAACCGGCGCAATGCGTCACTCTGCGCCAAGGCAGGGATTGCTTTGCCAGCATACAACTAACTTGGCAAAGTGAAAACAGCCAAAGCATTTGCCTTTATCAGCAAGGTAAAGAGCAAGCATTAAAATGCTGGCAAGGTTTAACACGAGCGCAATATGCGCTTGAATTTGAATCAAATGAAAGCGTCATTTATCAACTAAGAACGCCGACAAACAGTCAAGTGATTGCAGAAACAGATATAACCGTCAGCTGGCTTCACAAGCGCACAAGTCGCAAACGTCGCTGGCGATTATTCTAACCGTAAAAGAGAAATTATTATGGCACATATATTATTGGTTGAAGATGACATAAGTTTAGCTACTTGGGTACGTGAATATCTACAAGAACAAGAGTTCACTGTGACTCATGTCGCCAGAGGCGATCAAGTAATGGATGTTATATTAGAGCACACCATAGATTTAGTGCTATTGGATGTCATGTTACCCGGCTTAAACGGCATCGAAGTATGTCGTTTAATTCGTCAGCATAAGCAACTGCCCATTATTATGCTGACGGCTCGCGCCGATGAATTTGATGAAGTTATTGGCCTAGAAGCCGGCGCTGATGACTATGTAATAAAACCTGTCAGACCAAGAGCCCTATTAGCAAGAATTAATAGACAACTTAGTAGCAATCAAAGCCAAACACATTCACCACAGGAATTAGTGTTTGGCGAGCTTTGTATCAATCAAGACGCTAAGCGGGTAACCTATCAAGGTAAAGAGATTGACCTGTCGACAAGTTTATTCTCATTCCTTAGCTATTTAGCAGAACGAGCTGGCACAGTGGTAGATCGTGATTCAGTATTTAAAGCACTGAAAAAGCGCGAATATGACGGCCAAGATCGCCGCTTTGATGTTATGCTGTCCACGTTAAGAAAAACCTTTAATGACGACCCACAAAAGCCACAGAAATTTAAAACGGTTTGGGGCAAAGGTTACTTATTTGTTAGTGATGCCTGGCAAGATAATACACAAAAGAGTGAATAAGTAACGTTTATGCGCGCACTGTATCTGAGTATTATCTTTACCGTATTAGGATCGCTGTTTTTTATTGGCTGGGGCCTAGACAAGCTTGCTGAATATGCTGAACAAACCCAAGAGAGCATACAAGATAGCTCAAGTGCGCTGGTCTCTATTTACCGTCAAGTCATTAACGGCTTCGTTGAAGAACTCAACTTAACGACTGAAGCAGATTTACCCGCGAAATTAACGCAATTAACCCAGCAGTATCAAGTCTCGGCAACCATAGTGCTGGCAGAAAATGTCGCACTGCCAGAATCGCTTGCTAAAGAGTTAAAACTAAAGGGTGGCCTACTGTTAGCGAGTGATCAACGACAATACTTGTTGGAAGAAATCAGCGCTTACCCCAAATACTTAGTACAGCTCAACTTACCTGCTGAGCCAGAGCACAATAGTCCATTTAATTTTATTTTAACGCTAGCGCTTTACTTAGGTATTTGTATTATTTTGATTTTATGGCTATTTCCTTTAACAAGACGCCTTTACTTACTTAATAGTGCAGCAGCAAAAATTGGTGCAGGACAACTCGACGCACGCATCAACCCCAGCCGTTTTTCTTATATAAAAATGCTAGAGAAAAGTTTTAATAATATGGCGGCGCAAATAGAAAAACTGGTGGCTGATAATAAAATTTTAGCGCGAAGTTTATCCCATGATATTCGCACCCCCATGGCTTGTTTACGTTTTGGTTTAGAGGCTGCAATTGACACCCCTAAGCTAGAAAAAAAGAACCATTACCTTAACCGTATGGATCATGAATTAACCCGCATGGAAGATATGACCAGCGCTTTTCTCGACTACGCCTCAATGGAGCGCCAAGCACTACACCTTAAAAAACAAAGTGTTGTGCTTGAGGAGTTATTACAATCTGTCATTTTTGATTGTCAGCCATTAACGCAAGACGATATTACCTTAGACTTAGTATCGCTTGTGCCTGATAATCTAACCTGCTCTCTCGACTACCATTGGTGCTATCGAGCCTTAACCAATTTAGTGTCTAATGCCATCAGCTATGCTCGTAGCCAAGTGTTGATAACCCTGTTTATTCGTCAAAAGAAAATTATCATCACCATAGAAGATGATGGCAAGGGTATTGCGCCAGATAAGCTAGATATTATCTTTACACCATTTGTAAAATTAGATGCGGAAAGACCAAGAGAGCATGGCCACTTTGGTTTAGGGTTAGCCATTTGTGCCAAAGTAATGCATTGGCACCAAGGCACTATCAAAGCCAGTGCCAGTAAACAATTTTCAGGGGCTTGCTTTACCTTAACTCTACCGAATAAATAATGCCTTACTACGCTAACCTAAGTAACGCTAGCCTAACTAACAGACAAAAATCATTCTCCCGACTCGCCTTGAGGGCTGCAAATAAAAAACTACTGCAATTCGCAATAAAAAAAATGTAGAATGTTGTAACAAACCATTGGGAGCGTAATAAGGTCTTTTAACCAACCTTGCTATCAGCCCTGCAAGAACAACCTCAATATAGATTTATAAAAGCAATAATATGGATAAGTTTAATTCATCAATTAGCCAGGATATAGCGCTACTATTAACGCACTATGCTTATGACTTTTCACAGGCAAGCATCTCACCATTAGGAAATGGCCATATCAACAGTACCTACAAGCTATCAACGCCAGAGCATGAGTTTGTTTTACAAAGAATCAATCATGACGTGTTTCCACAGCCAGTTGCACTATGTCAAAATGCCCAGCTGATTAATGATTACCTTGCTAAACAAAAGTTACTGAACGAGTATCCTTTACAGGTGCCAAAGCAATTATTAAGCAATGCTGGTGACAGCGCTGTCAAGGTTAATGATTACTACTGGCGCTTAATGGAGTTTATTCCTGAATCTCACACGCTTGAGCAAGTATCAACACCTGAGCAAGCAGCCTTGGTTGCCCAAGCATTTGCGCAATTTAGTTGTACTTTATCTGATTTTTCCGCTGAAAAATTAACCGTTATCATTAAAGACTTTCACGATATTCGCTTTAGAATGGCACAGCTAACACAAGCTGTGGCAGATGATCACTGTAATCGTTTAGCCCAATGTCAGTATTTGGTTGATTTTTGTTTTGAACAACAAGCATTTATCGAACAAGTTATCAGTATTAGTGACAAATTACCTGTGCATGTTACTCATAATGACACCAAGATAAACAACCTATTATTCTCACGTGCAAGCAATCAACCATGTGCTGTTATTGACTTAGATACCTGCATGCCAGGCCTACTAATGCATGACTTTGGCGATATGGTACGTACTTGCTGTAGTAATCTAGCTGAAGATGATACCAGTACTGAGGAAATGGAGTTAAATCTCGATATTTTTCAAGCGCTCATCATTAATTATCAAAATACCTTTGGCGATAAAATGACACCATTAGAGCGTGAAAGTCTTATTATTGGCGCACGTTTACTACCCTTTATTATTGGCACGCGATTTTTAACCGATCACCTTAATGGCGATAACTATTTTCATGTTAGCCGAGAGAACCACAACTTAGATAGAGCGATAAGCCAAATTCAACTATACAAGTTAGTAACACAAGCAGAGCCGAAACTACGCGAGCTTGCGCAATATCAATTAACCAAAGCTAGCTAGCTTACTACTTATCAACTTAGCACTGAGTTTGCGCAGTCAGTGCTAAAATATTCTGCTGAGCATCAACTAACTGCTGACTTACCAATTTACCCTGCTTTATCGCCTCTGCTAACGTTATATGGCACATAGCACTGTGCTGCTCAGCAATCATAATATTACTTTTGCTTGATATGAGTGCTTGTACTGCGGCAACACCCATTTTAGTCGCTAAAATCCTGTCTTTTGCCACAGGTGAGCCACCTCGCTGAATATGCCCTAAAACACAAGCGGTGCACTCTATTCCTTGTTGTTGCAATTGCTGTGCTAATGCCGTGGCGCCGCCTTGCCATAGATTTTCGGCAATAACAATAATATAGCTAGAATGACGTTCTTGTTGCGCTTGCTTTATTTCTTTAGCAATAGTCACTAAGGTTTGCGTGGCATGCTGCGGTGAAAAGTTTTCAAATGAAAGCACCTGCTCTGCGGCACAAGCAATACCAACATTAAAAGTGATATGGCCACTGTGTCGTCCCATAAGTTCAACAATAAAAGCGCGTTCAAAGGCATCTGCGGTATCACGTATTTTATCTATTGCCTCAATAGCAGTATTAACCGCTGTAGCAAAGCCAATGGTAAAGTCAGTACCAGCTAAGTCATTATCTATGGTGCCTGGAATCCCTATAACCTGACCTTGCCAATATGCTTGTAAGGCTATAAGGCCAGTAAAGGAGCCATCACCTCCAACGACCACTAAAGCATCGATATTTTCTGCAGCTAAGGTATCTGCAGCAGCTTGCAAGCCTTGCTCTGTATGCATTTTAGGACAACGGGCACTTTTTAAAATAGTGCCACCACAATGAATAATGCCATTAACATCAGCTAAGGTGAGCACTTTACTTTGCTGCACGTATTCAGGCTCAATTAAACCATTGTAACCGTGATAAAAACCAACAACGTCAATATGGTAATGATGTGCAGCTAAAACCACAGAGCGAATTGCAGCATTCATACCTGGTGCATCACCGCCACTCGTTAAAATACCAATACGTTTCATATTCGCTTTTGTCATACCTCTTCCTTTTGCCACAACAGACTTTTCTTTTTAATACACCTGACACTAATACCAAATTGCTATAATGCATTGCAAGTAACTATGTCCAACTTATTAGCTCGCGCATAAAAAAGCTGATAACACCTAAGGCACTATCAGCTTTTATCATCATGTTTAGATTTCAACTAGCTATAGGTAACTTTGACACTTAAGGTGAGGATCTTTTGTCCTTGATACTTTAACCAATAGTAAATGGCGGCAAATGCAGCTATAACAAGCATAATTGCTACGCTTGAGCTAACAGGTGAGCTGAAAAAAGTGCCCACTTGATAGCATAAAGTCGCTGTTAAATAAGCCAGAGTAAAACTCCATAGGGCTGCAAAACTTGCCCAACGGCTACCTACCTCACTTTTTATCGCCCCCATTGCCGCAACACAAGGGGTATACAGCAAAATAAATAATAAGTAGCTAAATGCGCCTAGCTTACCAGCAAAGGCTGCCTGCATAATATGGTAAGTACTAACCTCTACCTCTTGCTCTTGTGCAGCTACAGATAAATCACTAACTTCACCAACCGACATGCTTAAAGGATCTTCCGGTGCTATACCTAATAAATTCTCTTTAATTGTGCCAATGGCTTCATGCCAACTGTCAACTAGCGAAGGGGCAGACTCTTCTTCACCATCCTGCGGAGAATATAAATTATTAAAGGTGGCCACTAATACTTCTTTAGCAAAAATCCCGGTAATAATACCAACGCCAGCCTGCCAGTTCTCTTCTTTTACGCCTAACGGTGCTAAAACTGGCATTACCACTTTAGCTCCTTGGCTTAAAATCGATTGCTCACTGTCCTGATGACCAAACTGGCCATCGCTGCCAATAGAGTTTAAAAAGTTAAGCAAGCAAACCACGATAACAATTGTTTTACCAGCTCCAGTTACAAAGCCTTTAGTACGTTGCCAAACTCGTTTACTGATATCCATTAGGGCTGGTACTTCATATTTTGGCAGCTCCATTATATTTAATGAACTGCTACCTGCTAACACAGTTTTCTTTAATAAAAACCCGGTAAAAATAGCGGCGGCAATACCAATTAAATACAGTAAAAAGACTAAGTTTTGACCATTATCAGGGAAAAATGCCGCAGCAAATAATGCGTAAACAGGCAGTCTTGCCCCACATGACATAAAGGGTGACATCATCACGGTAGTGATACGCTCTCGCTCACTATCTAGTACTCGCGTAGACATGACTGCCGGTACAGTACAGCCAAAGCCAACAATTAGGGGAACAAAAGCTTTACCTGGTAAACCTATCTTTTGCATTACACTGTCAACAACAAAGGCAGCTCTAGCCAAATAGCCTGATGACTCTAATAACGACAAACCAATAAACAGGCAGGCAACAATAGGGATAAAGGTTGCTACTGTTTGTAAGCCGCTACCTAAACCTTCCACTATGGTGGTTATCCACGCAGGTAAATTTAACGGACTTAAAATATCTAAAGGATAAGCAACAAATAATGTACCACTGAGAATATCAAAGAAATCAATAAAGGCGCCGCCAACATTAATAGCAAACATAAACAGCAAATACATCATCAGTAAAAACACTGGAACACCAGTCAGCGGATGCAAAACAAAATTATCTAATTTATCAGAAAAGCTTGCAGACTCTGATTGCGAAGCCTTTGCTCTTGCCAGCATATCAGCGACATAATCATGACGAGCCTGAATACTTGATAGCTTCTCTTTGCTTTTAGGCGCTATGCTGGCATCTGTGTACAAAGGCTGGTTGTTAAGTGGTTTTCTGCCCGTTGCTTCTGATGTGATCTCACTTAACTGCTGCTGAACTTTACTTAAGCCCTGCTCCTTTTTTGCCGATATAGCAATAACCGGACAATTTAATTCCTGCGCCAACATATCAATATCTATCGATAAGTTATCTAAGTTATCAACTTTATTTAATACCACCAGCATAGGTACGCCTAACTCTAATAGCTGGCTGGTTAAATACAGTTGTCTTCTTAACTGGTTGGCATCAACCACGTTAATCAAACAATCAATATCGTTAGTTTGTAAAAACTCTTGTGATATGGTCAGGTCTTGGCCTTGTTCTGTATGCTGATTTAATGAGTTTAAGCCTGGTAAATCGGTCAATAAGGCGCTTTCACCAGCAATTGAACAAGCGTTTTTTTTGGCTGCAACGGTTACACCTGACCAGTTACCCACTTTTTGCTGACTAATATTAGCCTTAGTATCGGCGCCATCGCGTTGCAGGGCGTTAAATAATGTGCTTTTACCTGAATTGGCAAAGCCGACAAGAGCATAATGCTTGCAGCGAGTCATGAAATAAACCTATAGATAAAGAAACGGCTAAGCATCCACTTTAATTTGCGCAGCAATATCGCGCTGCAAACTAATTTTAGTGTTGTGTAAACGAAATGCTAAAGGGCCATTAAAAGGTGCTTTATGGGCAAGAGATACTTCAGTACGTAAAGCAAAGCCCTGCTCAAGCAGCTGAGCAGCAATGGCTTCATCGTCAGGTAAGGCGGCAATTTTTACGCGCGTATTTTTTGGCAAATCTGCTAAGGTCATAACTGAGCCCAATACAAACAGTGAATGAGAATTACTTTTGTTTGTATCATATCACTTTGTTGTCTTGAACAACAGCGCCTGCATTACACTTCCTTGATGGTGATCAAGCAAGTGTTCAACAACTCACAATAATTATCTTTGATAGAATATATAAGCGATACCGAAGCCAAAAGAGAAGTTGCTATTTTGTTTAACCAAGGGGCTATCAAGATACTCAGCGCCCGAATAATTATAATAGCGAGTAAAGCCGCCAAACCACCATTGGTTTAGTTTATAGGTTAAGCCAAATGAGATATCTGAGCCTGCATAACCACCATCGCTATCAAAGCTCGCTCTTTGCGCCGTAGCATATTGCTCTGGCACGCCGTAATAATAGTTTAAGTACCTATCATCAGAAAAGTTAACGTTAGCACGCACGGTAAACTCTATTTCGCCATTACCTGAAGGTAAAAAGCCTGATGGTAAAAGGCCGGCGAGTTCATTTTGTCTAAAAGCTTTTTGATAAGTCACGCTAGGGCCATATCGCCAACCGACATTGGTTAATGATTTAAAGTCGGTCGCGGTTGCTTTGCGCGTGAAAAACTCAGCATAAAAAAAGCTATCTTGCTGAGGATCACCCTGAAAATAGTATTTTATCGACGGGCCCAGCTCAAACACCCAATCTAAATCTGACATCCCAGCTCGTGCATCATTATCTTCGCTGTTAACCTTCACGCCTCCTGATGCAGAGACATCAAGATAAAAGTGATTATCTTGCCAAAGCTTACCTGTGAATTGATTTCTATCCACTTTAAAGTGTTCATCGCGATAGAAAACATAGGGTAAAGGTACGAGGTAAGCATCACTTTCATCTGAGCCTAAATATTGCGGAATTTGCATGGCAAATGCGCCGCCGCCAATTTCCAATTGACTACGCTTGCTAGTCGTTTTATTTGAACTTTGATTAGGCTCAGCAGCAAAACTACTTAAAGAGACAAGTACCGCGAAGATAAAGCCAAGAACTTTTAACATGACTCTGCTGTCCAACGCTTAAATATCAACGAAGTATTAATACCACCAAAAGCAAAATTATTATTCATCACATAATCGGTATGAATAGTACGCCCTTGCCCTGTAATGTAATCTAAATCACCACAGGCACTATCAACATCGGTTAAATTTAGCGTTGGAGCAAACCAATTATCTTGCATCATATGAATGCTTGCCCATGACTCAATACTGCCACAAGCACCTAAAGTATGCCCTAAATAGCTTTTCAATGAACTAATAGCAACCTTACCAAACACCTTTTCTGTTGCGGTTGACTCAGCAATATCACCTTTATCTGTCGCTGTACCATGGGCATTAACATAACCTATGTCTTTCGCAGATAAATCAGCATCAGCTAACGCCTGCTCCATCGCAACTTGCATAGTTTCAGCCGTAGGTTGGGTTACATGCATACCGTCAGAGTTACAACCAAAACCAACCAACTCAGCTAAAATGGTTGCGCCGCGTGCTTTAGCATGCTCTAACTCTTCTAAAATCAGCGTGCATGCCCCCTCACCAATAACTAAGCCATCGCGATTTTTATCAAATGGTCGTGGCGTTTGTTTAGGCGCGTCGTTTTTAATACTGGTTGCATATAAGGTGTCAAATACCGCAGCTTCTGTAACGCAAAGCTCTTCGGCACCGCCAGCCACCATAAGTTTTTGCTTACCATATTTAATCGATTCATAAGCATAACCTATACCTTGAGAGCCAGAAGTACAGGCCGAACTTGTGGTAATAACTCGACCTTTTAAGCCAAAATAAACCCCGACATTGACGGGTGCGGTATGCGACATCATTTGAATATAGCTAGTTGCCGTAACACCGTTCATGTTACCGTTTTCAAGCATTTGCCCAAATGATATTAGCGGCTCAGTTGAGCCAATTGACGAGCCATAAGCAATACCTGTGCGGCCATCAGTTAATGCTGGGTCATCAAGCAAATTGGCTTGCTCTAAGGCTAACTCAGTCGCTCGCGTTGCCATTAGCGATACTCGCCCCATAGAACGAACTTTCTTGCGCTTAAAGTGCTTAGGTTTTTCGAAATGGGTGACAGGCGCAGCAACTTTAGTGTTTAAACCATCCATTTTATGCCAATCGGGCATAAGTTGAACGGCATTTTCACCTTGCTCCAACGCTGAGCGAAAGGTAGGCCAATCGTCACCTAAAGCCGTTATAGCTGACATGCCTGTAACAACAACTCTATTCATTTTTGTTCCCGTAATTCACTACTATTGCCAACACTTCGCGGCATATTTACAACCAAGTTTTCGCGGCACAATTACAACCAAGTTAAATCAATGGCGCGATATTACCACTTAATTAATTAAGTTAAAAATGCCTTATACTAATTGCATTAATTAATTTTTGACTGGATTGACATGAAAGATAAAACATCAAGGCAAAATCCAACGGCCAAAGCCAGTAAAAGTGATCTTATTGAAATGCAAACAGAGTATGCTTTATTAAAAGCTATGCTTAAATCGAAAACGCTCGTAGCTATGCTACTGATAGGCCTGTCTTTATTTGCTGGCTTGATTTACTTTCTGATTAGTATGGCAAGCTAATGACAATGACAAGCTCTATTAAATATCACCTCGAGAGGAATAATTGTGAAACTCATTTATAGCAACGAAAGTATTCTCTTAGTCACTAATATGAAAAATCTCATCAAAAGCGCTGGTATAGAGGTGAACATACCAATTGAATTAACTATTTGATCATTCAGCGAGAGTTAAAAGGCTTATAGGCAAGGCATTGATTGCAGAGAATGGTTATTCCCTTGTCAAAATCAATAACACAGCATATATGCCTTTTAAACTCGCCCTTGGGAGCTTGTCAGGAAGATGATAATTTTACAAATTTCTTGGCTGGAGAATGACTACAGCGGCATAAATTTGCTTTATTCTCACCTCCCTGACATAGCTCTGAACTGGTCAAATAATTATTTCACTTGGTATCACTAAAAATGAATATGCTCATGGAGCTATTGGAGAAATAGCTGCGTTTGATACTTGGCCAGAACTTTGGCTAGTAAATGAGTCTGATTTGGCAGCGGCCAATGCTATTATTGAGTCGAGTAAACAACAAAGTAACAGCCAATGGCAATGCCAAAATTGCCAAGAGTTCAATGCTGATTCATTTGAATTATGCTGGCAATGTCAGCAAGAAAAACCATAATAACTTAAAAGCCAGCGTACTTTAAAAACCAAGGTACTTAAAAAACAAAGTTCTTTCTTACTAACATAACATAGGCAGTTAATTGCTTAACTGCGTCAATAAGTGAAGACTAAGCCATGCCACCGTTAACTGAAATCACTTGTCTGGTGATATAGCCTGCACCTTCTGACATTAAAAAGCTTACCGTATGCGCGACTTCTTCCGCTGAGCCAGCACGCTTTAACGGGATCATCTTTTTGATCTCATCCACAGGTAAATCATCTGTCATCCCGGTATCAATAAGCCCAGGTGCTACACAGTTCACGGTTATTTTTCGCTTAGCTAACTCAAGAGATAATGCTTTAGTTGCGCCAATAATACCCGCTTTAGATGCGCTGTAATTGACCTGACCACGATTACCAATTACGCCAGACACAGATGCCATAGTAACAATTCTTCCGCCTTGTCTCATTTGTACCATAGGCATCACTAACGGGCGTAAAACATTATAAAAGCCGTCTAAATTGGTGTGAATAACTTTATCCCACTCTTCATCCATCATTGCCGGAAACGCGGTATCTGCGGTAATACCAGCATTACAAACAACACCATAAAAAGCACCGTTATCAGCAACATCTTGCTCTAAAATCGCTTTAGCTGCCTCTCTATCACTGACATCAAATTGCAATAAATTTGCTTGTACGCCTAATGCCATTATTTCAGCTACCGTTTCTTTAGCTGCTTCAACACCTGAACGACAATGTACTGTGATATCAAAACCATCGTTTGCCAGTTTAACGGCAATGGCCTTGCCTATACCTTTACTTGAGCCGGTAACTAAAATACGTTTTGACATACTGATTGCTCCATTTACTCAGCATTTTTTGCTGTAGTGTTGTTGTTATTTTGTATTTATTGAATAAGTTATTGCTGCGCTAAAAAAGCTTCAGCATCGTTTGGTTGGAAAATATTGATTTTCGCTTGTGCTACGACCTCGTTGTCTTGCTCAACCTTACAATCAAACGCAGATAAGCCACTATCTTCAAGGTAAAGTTGCTCAACCGAGACAATAAGTTTGGCATCAAGCTTAAATTCACTGACATGTACCTTAAACTTTCTACTACTTACCAAAAAGCCAATCGAAACCTCGCCACCTTTATCTTTCTCATTGGCATTAGCAAATGCGGCAATACTTTGCGCCATATATTCAATCGCCACATGACTTGGCACGCTTTGCTTTGCTTGGTTATAAAAATTGCTCTTCGGGGTAATAGTTAACTGACAAACCGCTTTTTCATCGTCATAGCTAAGTAGTTCATCAATTAAAATCATCGGGTGATCGTGCGGAACCACCTGCTCTATTGGGTAAGTATTTTGTTTCATATCTCAATATTTATAATGTAAAAGACATCTAACTTAAGCCAAGCAATACACTGACATTATTGCCACCAAAAGCAAATGAGTTAGATAAACAGCTGCGAATAGGTGATGGCTTTCTCTGGCCAAGTGTTGTTAAATTTAATACTGGCATACTGTCATCTACAACTTGATCCCAAATATGTGGCGCATAATGATAATTATCTTGATTATCATCGCCTCCTAATAACAACCAACATAAACCGACTTCAGTAGCCCCAGCGGCACCTAAAGTATGACCATGCATGCCTTTGGTTGAGCTACAAGGTGTTTGCCTACCAAATACTTTATCAATGGCTAAGGCTTCCATTGCATCATTTTTAGGGGTTGCTGTGCCATGTAAATTAACATAGTCAACATCCGTAGCAGCAAACTTCGCTTGCGCTAACGCTGACTGCATTGCTGCAACTGCACCCTCGCCTTCTGGGTGTGGTGCTGACATATGATGGGCATCACTTGATTCACCCACAGCAAGCAACTTAACTCTACTAGGTTGTTTGCTGACAATAGCAATGGCGGCAGCTTCGCCAATATTAATGCCATCTCGATTAGCACTTGAAGGCTGGCAAATCCCTTGCGAGGTTGAACTTAGGGCATGAAAACCATTAATAGTCATGGCGCATATAGAATCAACACCACCAACAATCGCTGCATCAGCCATATCTGAATCAATCAACTCTTGTGCTGTTTTAAAGGCTTTTGCACTAGAAGAGCACGCCGTAGAAATAGTAAAGCACACACCACAAGTACCTAGCTCTTGGGCAATAAACTCAGCGGTATTATAAATTTCCTGCTGACTATAATGATAATGCCCTGGAAATTCCCCCTGCTGTTGAAGCTCTGCCATCGCAGATTCACCATCACTAATGCCTGAAGTACTAGTACCCATAACGATAGCAATACGGCTTTTCCCGTATTGATTTATGAGCGCTAAAGCCTGTGTTTTAATTTGTGATAACGCAGCTAATGCCAGTTGATTATTACGAGAACGCAAGTGTTTTGCTTTATCTGCTAATGAAGGCAATTCTGACTTCACACCAGCAACGGTAATATCACCTTCAAGTAATAAATCACTACGACGCGATAACCCTGCTTGGCTACCGGCAAGCAGGTTAGCCTTAATGGTTTTATTATCATTACCTAGTGCATTGACTAGGCCAAAGTCACTAATATAAAGTGCTTGTTTCATAAAATGCTCTTCTGTGTTTGAACTAGCTGCTTGGGTCTAGTATTCACTGCTCATAGCGATACGCTACTGGTATTACTGCGCTGTTAACTCAGTATCCGTTAGTCTTTTAATCTGTAAACGATAACCTATCGTTTTTTGCTCAAAGCTAACAACTTGCTCTTGATAGCGGATAATTATAATAACTTGTTCGTCTTGATAAAAGCGTCGTATTCTCATTCCATCAACAAAGGACTCATTAAAAGAAAACCCCGGTAATAGCGCTGTATTTACTGTAGTTGTAGGCCAATTAATAAGTTGCAAATCATGAATAACTTGCTGACCATCAAAATGAGTCGCGGCCGCCATGTCTGTATAAACCTTTTGGCTATCACTTTGCCAGTTAACTTGCGCCAAAGGAACACCGGCAAAGGTCATTGCCGCTAAATTAATACCTTGAGCTGTTAATTCGGTTTGAATTAACATGGCTTCATTACTGAGCTGAGCAAGTGCATGCGCTAAGTGGCTAGCGGTAAAAGCAAAATCAAATTGCTCAAGCCATAGTTTATTTTCTAATGCTTGTGGCACTGGCTGAAAGCGAATCACTCGTTGGCCATAATCCTTATTTTCATCCACTTTTTTAACGCTACAAGAAAACAATAAGGCCGTTAGCACTATGATGCTCAAAGTCTGCACTAAATTCACTAAGCTCGTTACCCTGGGCTGCTTCACTCAGTATGCTCCTTTGCTGGTCGCGCTTTACTCGCCGTTAAGGTGACTATCGGCGCAAAAACAAAGGTGATCAACACACCAACAAAAACAGTCAAGCCAAAACTATTAATCGCTGGCATCGAACTTAGCATTAAAATAGCAAAAACAAAGATAGAACTTAATGCTGACATTAATGTTGTTAAAGTGATTTTTTTACATAACCCATGCTCGGCATAAAACACCGAGTAATCCAGCCCCAAGGCTAGAATAAGTACGCCCGCAACAAGGTTAAATATATTTAAATGCCCCTGTAGCAAGAAGCTAATACTAAAGGCACATAGCAAAGCAAATACTGGCGTTAAAATAGCAATTAACGCGCGATTTAAACCATAGCGCCAAATAAACACAGCTAAAGCAGCAATAATAGCAGCGACAATAACCAGCAATAACTGCTGGGAAAACTGATTTAGTTGTTTGGAAATTTGACCTGTTTTATCAATAAAATAAACCTTATTGTCAGATTCTATTTCCGGCACTAGGCGTGACAATTTTTCACTGAGCAAACTTAACGCGCGAATATCTTTAATGCCTGATAACTTCACTATCGCATAATAGTTATCTTGTTTTTGAAACCACTGTGCTTGATAAACTTTTCCTAAAGGACTAGCGAGCCATGATTGCGGCAATAAAGGCGCTTGCTCTTTATTAAACTGCCAGTTAGCTTGAGCAAGCAACTGCCTAATTTGTTGAAAAGCGCCTTGCTCTAGCGCTGAATTGATCAAGGTTTGATTTTCTTGCTGACGCTTTAAGGAGGGCACAAACTGACTTACCGCTGAGTAAGCACCTAACTCGCCTTGTTCAATTAATGGTACTAAGGCATCCGTTAGTTGTTCTTCTAATTGCAATAACGACTGCTCAGAGTCAGAGCGAAGTAAAAAGTATTGTAAATCCCACTTTTGCTTGAGCGCCGCTTTAACCTCGGCCTCATTTTTTGCTAAATCACTATCAACTCGATAATAATCACGCACATCATCATCAATCACTAACTCAGCAGTATAAGCTAATATTAAGGCAAATAAAATAATACAAACGTGCTTAAAACGTAGAATGAATGCCACTAGCGTTTGCTGCATACCGTGAATAGCAAAAGCAATTTTAGGCAGTGGTTTACTTTTTTCACTGGCACCATCTAGCAGCGGGGCAACTAAAGGATAAAGTAGCAATACTGTTAACAAGGCTCCTAGCAAACCAAATAAAGTAAAAATGGCAATTTGTTTAAATAAAATAAAAGGCGCTAATAATAACAAGGCATAACCAGCACCTGTGGTGATATAGCCCATAGTTAAAGATGAAGTAATATTGGCTATAGGGTTACCCTGCTCAAGTTTAGCGTTCTGCTGACGATAGCGCATTTCGGTTAAAGCATGAAAACTGTAATCTGCGGCAATACCAATTAAGGTGATAGAAAAAACCAAGGCAATGACACTGACTTGCTGATAACAAATTGATAATGCTAAATAGCCATACAAAAAGCTAATAACAATCAGGGAGCTTGTCATTACCATAGCGATAAAACTACGATAAACCAGCGCCAGTAATAACAAGGTAGCTACAATTGAAATAGAGCCATATAACTGCATTTCACTTTGCCCGACTTGGCTCGCCTTACTGGTATAAAACATCGCTCCCGTATATAAAAAAGCCTCGCTATCTTGAGCAATAAGCTGATGAAACTGTGCGACTAATTGCTGAGCGGCATCAATGTTAATGCTAGCTTGACTGCTAACAAAGGAAACTAAAACAAAATACTCACCTTGATATTTAGCAACTAAATGCTCCTGCTCAAGTTGCAGCGCACCGCCAGTGGTTGCAGGTTGAGAAAGAAAATCCGCTAAAGATAAACTTGGATCTTGCGCAGCCGTTAAGGCAACTGCTTGGTTTGAAGGCTGGCTTAATAAAGCAAACTGATAAGCAAAAATGTCATCCTTATCACCTTGTAACAAACGCTGTTTAAACGCTCTGGTTATCACCTGATGCTGATACGGCTGATATTGTTCAACGATCTGTTCAAGCGTAGGAATTTCAGAAAACCTTACCTGTACACTATCTATTAACGGCAATGCCCGTAGTGACTGGGCAAATTCATCAGCCTTAGCAATCGCTTTATTGACCTCATTAGCACTAACCAACACGATTTGCTTATGGCTTGCTTGTTGGCTCACCCGCTCAGTTATTTGCTCAATCGGGCTTAATTTATTAGCTCGCTGTTTGGTTTCAAAGATCGATAATAAGTCAGCATTAAGGCTTAATTTCTCAGCCGATGGAGAAAATTGAATATAGAGTAAGGCTGCAACAACCAATAAAAATTGGCCCAGCCAAAGGTATGCTTTTTGCGATGAAGAAAAGTTAACAGCCTTAATCATAACTAGCCTAAGGAATTAATGCCGCTTGCTCCTTAGAGCTTAAGCTTGTCGCGGTAACTGACATATGTATATCTGTTTTATTGCCTTTTGCTTCTGTCAGATATATCCAGCGCTGGTACATATTTTCCTGATCTAATGATAAGCATAAAGATACCTGCTGAAATAGCTGCTTAAGCACATCAACTTTTGGCTTAATGGCTAAACACTGTTGGTTATTTTGCACGCTAATATTTGGTTCAATCTGCCAATTAGACTCATTGATATCGCCAGTAAATATTGTTGTAAGTACCGAGGTAATATCACTACTTTGCGCTATTTTTTGATAGGTATCAGCTAAATTTAATCGTCTAAAAATTGCCTGTGGTGTCAATAACAATTGCGAGAAAACTGGCTGCTCTCCCTGCCATAACGCTGATTCTTGATGAACGATAAAACTACCAGTAGAAACAATTGGCTGAGTTAGAAAGCTGAAATGCTTCGCTTGTTTAAACGTACCTTTACCTTGGCTTAGAGCAAGCTGTTTAATAAACGCTTGGTAAGTTAATGTACTTTGTGAGGTGTTGTGCTGAGCAATTTGCCCAGCACTTGCTTGCGCCGGTTTAAAAGGCAATAAAGCCAGATACAGCAAGACATGCGAAAGTGCTAGATATACAATTTTTTTCATAACAGCTTCCTTATCAAGCTATGGGTATTCATTAACCAAGCTGTTTAGTCACTTTATCAACAAATACACTAGGACTTTCAAATTGCATTTCTTCATTAGCAATATTAACAGCCACTTGTACGGTATGCGCTTTATTAAGTATCACGCTAGATTCAAGATCATACACTTCATATTCAATTTTCATGCGCGATTCATACTCAAGCAAATGAGCAAAAACACGTACCGTATTGCCAAACTTCGCAGAAGCAACATACTTTAAGCGCATATCAACAATAGGCCAAATATAGCCAGACTCTTCCATAGCTAAATAGTTATAACCTAACTTATCCAGCAATTCACAGCGTGCATCTTCAATATATTTAACATAATGACCATGCCAAACAACGCGCATAGAATCGACATCGTAAAACGGCACTTTGATATCAACAAACGCTGATATCAAAGCTTTTTTTGCCATTTTACTTGGCTTAATGTCAAACGACTCAGCAGGTTTAGTCATATAAAGACCAACGTTGTGTTTGAATATAAGCAACCGTTTGTCTTAATAGCTTGTCTGTTGGTCTATCTTCTTCAAGCAAATCAAAAAACTCGCTAATATCATCTATCATATTGGCAATAGCTGGTGTTAACGAGTCTTTATTTAACTCGCCATTTAGCATACGAATACGAATACCCTGCACTGACGCTAATAAGGTTGCTGCCAGTACTTGCTCAGTTAGCTCAAGTACGCGTAAACAATCACGAGCCGCAATCGTACCCATGCTGACTTTATCTTGGTTATGACACTCAGTTGAACGAGAGAAAACGCTCGCAGGCATAGTGAGTTTTAATGCTTCAGCTGTCCAGGCTGAACAACCAATTTGAATTGCTTTAAAACCATGATTAATAAAACGACGCTCAGCAGTTGCCGCACTTAAATTAGACGGTAAGCCGTGATTCATTTTAACATCAACTAAGGTGGCAATTTGTCTATCGGCAAGGTCGGCCAAGTTCGCCACACAGTTTTTCATCGAGTCCATTGCCATAGCAATATGACCACCATAGAAGTGACCGCCATGTAATACATGCTCGCCAATACCGTCGATTATTGGATTATCATTGGCGCTGTTTAATTCATTTTCAATCATGCTGCGCAGCCAAGGTAAGCTGTCTTCTAGTACACCAATAACATGTGGCGCACAACGAATAGAGTATCTATCTTGCAAGCGATGAGAATTGCGCGGATGTTCATGATGGTTTAAATCATTTTGCACCCGTTTAGCGACATTAATTTGTCCTGGGTGTGGTTTAACACTAAATAAAATATCATCAAAGTGATGGCTATTACCTTTAAGCGCTAAACTCGATAATGCCGTAATTCGGGTCATTAACTTTGATGCATATTGCGCGCGATCGTAAGCTTGACAAGCTAATGCCGTCATAACTGCCGTGCCATTCATAATCGCTAAACCTTCTTTAGGTCTAAGCTTAATAGGCTTTAAGCCTTCTTTTTCAAATGCTTCACCCGCATTAACGATTTCGCCTTGGTAATAAGTATCACGCTCACCAAGTAAGGTACCGGCAACATAAGAAAGTGGCGTTAAATCACCACTTGCACCAACAGAACCTTCTTCTGGAATAACCGGAACAATATCACGATTGACTAGTTCGACTAGTAGATTAAGTAAGTCCCAACTAACGCCAGAGAAACCTTGCGATAAAGATGCTAGGCGCGCAGCTAAAATCATCTTACCTTGCTCTATGGTAAAAAACTTACCTAAGCCACAGCCGTGAAAACGAGTTAAGTGCATTGGCAACTCTTCCACCAATGACATAGGCACTTCAACCGTACAGGAGTCTCCATAACCTGTGGTTACTCCATAGATATGGCCTTCTTCTTCTAAAAGCTTATCTAAAAAGGCAACACCTTTATCCACTTTTTCACAAAATTCAGCATCATCACTTAAGCTAACTTTAGCTTTGTTTTTAACGACACTTACAATATCTTCTATGGTTAATCGACCTTGACCAAAGACGATATTAGCTTGCTCTGTTGTACTCACTTACTTCTCCATATGATCTTGTGCTGATCAAAATGCTATCAGGCATTTCTACGGCCTGTAACTTTAATCCAGTTACTCTTCATTACCCTGAGGTTCAGGCTTTTTAACCGTATGCCAAAAATTAAAAAAGTTATACCATTGATAAGGGGCTAACTTTACATGTTTTTCTAAGCACTTAGCAAAGCGCTCAGTTAAATCTTTAAAATATGCTTGTCTTTCTTTACGTTTCACCTTGATAGGATCTGCTAACTTATCAATATAAGTACGGTATTTACCGTTTTCGTTTATACAAAACATGGTAAACACCTTACATTCCATAATACTTGCTAAGGCAAATGGCCCAACAGCAAAAGGCGCTTGCTCACCTAAAAACGGGGCAAAGTTAACACTATTTGGGTTATTAACCGAAGTTCTATCGGCAAATATTACCACCGATTCACCGTCTTCAATTTTTTGTTTTAACTTAATGGTGTCATCAGGACCAAAGTTATTGATATGAACAAAGTTCACCGCAGACTCAGCATTAACTTTTTTTAAGAAGTTATTAAACGACGGCGTGTGTTCATTATAGGTAATGACATTAAGTGGTCTTTTATTATCACCGCTACTAAAAATAGCGCGGCACACTTCCATATTACCTAAATGGGCACTGAAAATTACGCTGCCCTGTGCTTCTAACAATTCCTGATATGCCGCTTGGTTAACAATATCTATATCATCAATATTGACCTTGCCAAGCCAAGCATCAAATTTATCGACAATAGATAAACCAAATGAGAAAAACACCTTAAAGCCTTGGTTAAACTTAGCTAAGCCATTAAGTTTCGCTAAGCCCTGACTAGCATTGTAATTGGCTAAATAATACCAAGTGGCATGACGCGCTTCTCGGCCAGTAAGGTAAAAATAAAACATCACAGGTGTTAAACACACCTTAAAAAAGCCTTTACCGAACACCTTATAAACAAAGACTAAGGTTTCAATGCCAAGCATAGAGCCGCGCTCTTTAACTTTTGACCAATGCTGCTGTGAACTCATGTTACTTTCAACCTAAGTAGCTAGCGGCGAAAATTTACGCCATATTAATTTTGGTAAACGCCACAACATGCCGAAGAATAATCGAGTATGCATCAAAGAAATCAAGACGTTATCATCAAACACATGAAAATGAGAAACACCATTTTCTGGGTAATGCACTTTAGTGGCAATAAAGTGGATTGGCACATTTTGCCAATGCATTTTCACCATCACCTCAATATCAAAGTCCATTTTATTTCCCAAGCGAGTTTGCTTAATCAACTCACCATAAGCGCCTAACGGATAAACCCGAAAGCCACACATAGAGTCTTTAATCTCTGTCGATAATGTTTCAACATAAACCCAAAAGTGCGTTATAAAGCGGCCATAGTAGCGCCCTTTAGAAATACTCTCATCATAGATAGGTTGACCGCTAATCAGTGCCTTGGGCTGCAATAAAGAGGCAGATAACATGCGAGTAACATCATTTAAATCATGCTGACCATCTGCATCCACTTGCAGAGCATGGCTCCAGCCAGCATCAATAGCCGCTGCTAATCCTGTTTGTACCGCCGCGCCTTTGCCGCCATTTTGTTCACGCCTAATCAAGGTTACTAAGGCGTACTGCTGATCTATGTCTGCTAAGACTTGTTGCGTTACTTCATTACTGCCATCATCAACTAAAATAATCGGTAAACCAAAGGCAACCAGCTCAGCAATCGTTTGCGCTATCACTAAGTGATGATTGTAATTTGGAATAACAAAACCATAGTTAAAATGTGCAGCATTAAGTTGATTAGTTATCTCTACTAAGGTTTCACAAGAGAGTGCCATTAAGCCAATACCACCTTACCTGATGCATGCTGACCATGCGCTGAATGATAACTAAACGCAAATTTATTGTACTTTATTTGACTTAACTCTAGTGTTACTTGGTAATTTGGCCTAACAATATGTTGAAACTTCAAGGCATCAACACTTTGCAAAGTGCTGGTATCAACAGAAAAATATTCAGCTAAGTACTGCATAACCCAATCTAATTGAGCAACACCAGGCAAAATAGCAGCCTGTGGGAAATGCCCCTGAAAATAATATAAATTCTCGGGTATAGTTAGCAATAACTCAATACGCTGTTCGCTCTGAGTAAGCACACTAAGTTGAGGCTTATAAACGAAATCAGTCAAACAATGTCTCCAAATGCTTTTTATTTAGTTTTCCTTGGCTGTTAAAAGGCAGTTGCGTCAAATAGCGAAACTTCCTTGGGATAACAATCGCCTCGAAGTACTGTTTTAAATGCGCTTTAAGTAATCGATCAAACTTAAACTTTACACTTGTTGCAAGCGCTTCTTGGCCTGCCTCAGTTAATTCTACTACCGCCGCTAAAGTTCGTCGTTTATCTGCATCACCAACAACAAGAACATAGGCTTGTTCAACAAAGCTATGTTCAACTAAGCGCAGGCCAATTTCATCAAGTGAACAGCGCTTTTCTTCAATTTTGACAATTCTATCAGCACGGCCTAGCAGTTTAAATCTTTGTTTATCAAGTAGCTCAACTCTATCATCGGTTCGATACCAATGAGCGCTATCAACATAAGGAGATAAAATAGATAAACGCTGCTCGCTATCGTCGTTATGACATTGAATGGCAGAAAATACCTGCCATATATCATCATCAATGCTTTGACGTTGTCGCCAAGCAATACCACCGGTTTCAGTGCTGCCATACACTTCAATTGGCGTTATACCTAAACTTTGCTGCAAATCAATCGCCGCTTGAGCATTTAATGGCCCACCAGAGGAAAACAATACTGACAATTGAGATTTAATATCAGCTAAAACGTTATCAGCCAATAAGCGATGATAATACGCTGGGCTTGATATTAAACAAATGCTTGCATTTGGCGTTTGCTTGACCTGATGTACTAAGTGCTCTGGGTAAGCAAATGTTTTTAAATATAAATCTCGCCCTGCCCACAAAGGCCACAACAATTTAAACAGTAAACCATAGATATGTTGATGCGATACCGTCGCCATAACAATACAGTTATCAGCAAAATGCGCGGTAAATGTTTGCTCTAATTGTTCAACTTCAGTTACAAGTTGTCCGAATGATTTTTCAATCGCTTTAGCTTGTCCACTCGAACCTGAAGTAAAAAAGCTTATCTTACTGTGTAGATCAAATGACAGCTCATCATGACTGGTCATGTCAATACCAGCTAATTGCTCAATATCAAAGCGAGGGTAGTCTAAGTCAGTATCAGCTTCGCCATCAAGATCGCCAATAAAAATATCAGCATGTGCCATACATTGCTTAACTTGCAAAGGCTGACCGTTTGGCGGCAATATCAACTGTTTTTTCGCGGCAATTAAAGCAAAGAATAACAAAGAAAACTGATAACTATCTTCAACGAATAATAACCAACGCTGCTGATTTTGTTTGGAAAAAAAGTCGCGATAAGCAACAAGTTGTCGCTGCCACTGGGCAAAATCAACACCTTGTTCGATAAACTGACTTGATTGCTGGGGAAATTTCATAATATTAATTAGTTTCTATGCCTTACTAGCATTACGCCGCTTTATTCTTTTTCTTATCAAAAACTCTACTGCCATCAATAAAGCCATTAAAATATATGAAATCAAACCGTTGTACATTAACCATAAGGTTTGATCTTCATGGAAAATGGTCCAGGTGGCGATCAGCGCGTTTATTATAAAGTATACACACCAAACTTGGGTAACTTTACGCGTATATTTTACGCCATTGTCATCGAGTTGCTCTTGCCTGCTGGCAATGATCTGCACTACGCTCGGCGGCTTTACTAATGAATAAGCAAAAATGCTAAGAAAGCTTAAGCTGACAACAACCGGATAAAACTTTAATGCCAGCTCAGAGTTCGCAATAGCGCTATAAGCTAACAAGGCAAGTACGGTAAATAGCAATACATTTAAATGAGGTATTTTGCCTTGATATTTAGCTTGACTAAAATGTCTAAAAATAAATAACAAGGCAAAGAGGGCGGCTAATACACTGGGTTTTACATAGTGTAAGCCAAAATAGACAAGTACAGGGTAAGCTAGAAAGAGTAAAGCTATAATCGCATTTTTCATAAAGCTGTATTAACTGCGCTAATTAGCAATTAATTAGCTTGATTATTAACTCGTTGTTAATCAAGTAGCTTTTTAATCGCTACGATGACATCGTCTACTGTACGTACCTGTTTAAAGTCATTCGGCTCGATTTTTTTACCGGTTTTTTCTCTTAGTTTAACCACTAAATCAACCGCATCTATGCTGTCTAAATCAAGATCTTCATATAGGTTTGCATCTAAAGTAATATCTTCTTCGTCAACTTCAAAAGCATCGACTAAGATATCCTTTAACATGGCAAATAATTCGTCGTTATTCATCATTCACCCACTTAAGCGCGATTTTCAGCAATAAACTCACATAGAGTTTTCACTGAATAAAAGTGCTGTTTGCTGTCTTCTGAATTATTGTCAATCTTAACGTTATACGCTTTCTTAATGGCAACACCTAACTCTAGCGCATCGATTGAATCCAAACCTAAACCATCAACAAATAATGCATCTTCATAATCAATATCGGCTGGTTCAATATCTTCTAGATCTAAGGTATCAATGATCAATTGTTTTACTTCATCGCTAAGCGCATTCATTTTAAAAAATTCCTTAATTTACTTCTGGTCAGCTATTCTAGCTAGACGCCATAAATGACGTTTAGATTCAACCAACGTTTGCAGGTTATCGCTGTAATAAAAGGCTAAGAAGTCAAGCACTTGCATGCGTGCGCTTTCATTAGCTTCAGCACTATTTTCCTGCGGTATTTTTTCTTCAATAGCTAGTTCAAACACTGTCTGTTGTGACTGGTGATGACTTTCCTGCTCACTTTCAATTAATAGCGCACAGGCAATATCTAACTCATCTTGCTGTATATATTGCTGATATATCTCTGGTACTTTTGTTTCAGTAAACACCAATAAAATTTGTTTATAATCATTGCTGTTTAATTTACAAAGTGCATCTAAAAGCGCAGTGAAAAAAGTATCTTCACCCGCAGACACTGCCGACATTGGCGCCTTATTACCAGTATAAATACTAAATAAGCCACCAACGGCATTATGTACAGATAAACCAAACTGGGTCGGCGAAAGCACTTCTTTGCTTGCGACATCACTGATAAGTTTACTCGTTTTTGCTAAATCGCCATGGCGAGAGGCAAAAACACTCGGCACTGTCGTTAAACAATCATCAGCAGCCTCAAGCGCACAATGTAGCGACAACTTGGCAAACGGGCTTAAACGTCTACGTTGCATCGCTGGCATTTGCTTTAATGCCGGTAATTCTTGTGTTTGCGATAAAGATTGCTCGTGTTGAGCAAAGGCTTGCCAGTCTTGCGCTGTGGTAAGACCACCACCCCAAGCAACACACTTTTTAATGGTAAATCTCAACTAAATTACCCTTAATCGCTTTTGACACAAAAAATAAGATGGCAGATTTTACCTAAGCTAGAGCAGCGATTCAAGTGAAATAGCGCTTTTACTTTAGATTAAAATCTCGCATTTTAATTGCATAAGTGTGCAACTTAGTAAACTTTCTAAGCAAGTTACCTCACCTATCATATAATAGGGTTTACTGTTTAAGGTCGTTTTGATTTGGCACAAATATAAATCCAAGCTTGCTTACCTGAGATAAATTTTGCTTTAACACGAACATAATCATCAACCTCATAGGCATCTGACTGGGCTAGCTCTTCTGCGGTAATGTGAAAAATAGTCCCTTCTACTTTATCCGTTTGCTTGCCTGTGTACTTAACAATTGGATGAAAAGCCTTACCACTACTTGCCAACACTTGCGGGTCTGTTATTTCTACCTCAGACAACTCAAAGCCTATCAAGGTATCTAATTGCCCTGTTAATTTTCTGCCAAAGGTATCTTTTTGCACCTGCTCAAGCTGCAAAGTGCCATAAGAAAATAACTGCTCCATACTGTTTCCTATTATTTAAAAGTAACCTACAGATAAGTATCTTTAAACTTACCGTAATGAAAATAACCCCATTGCCCTAATCGCCTTAATGGCGCGAAGGGAAATTTAGGCAAAGGCGATTGATATAAAGGTAAATTTGGCACGGCTTGCCCAGCAACTTTTTCAGCTAAACGTTTACCCGCCTGAGCAGAAAAAGACACGCCGCTACCACAATAACCCATGGCATAAAAAACACTGCCGTCATCGTTTTGATATATATGCGGTATATCATCTAACGACATACAAATCCAACCTGACCACGCATATTGATAGTTAAGATTTTTTAATGCCGGGAAACTTGATTTCAGCACTGATAACAAGCGTTTTGGATAATAGGGATCATCTGCTTTCTTACCCGTTATCGCGCCCCGACCACCAAAAAGAATGCGATTATCAGGCAACTTGCGATAGTAATACTTCAACGCCCTAGTATCCATTACGACATTAGCGGTGAGCCAATTACATGCAGCAATTTGCTCATCAGTTAAAGGCTCAGTAACAATAATTTGCGAGAGTACAGGTAAGGTTTTACTTTCAGTTAAAGAGTGAAAGCCTTTTGGTGTATAACCATTAGTGGCAATCACCACCTTATCTGCGGTAACTATACCTTTAGGGGTTATTAATCTCTGCTTCTTGTTAACGGTTTGCCAATCTATAACAGGAGAGCTGGTATGTATTTTCGCCCCAGCAGCTCTTGCTAGCTGATGATAACCCCAAGCTAATTTTAATGGGTTTAAGCCAAAACCATCGTTAAAACGAAGGGCACCATAAGCATTTTGATCATCCATGTACTGCTGTCGTACCTGCGTTTGTGATAAACACTCTATATCGTAAGCAAACATATCCTGTTGTAGCTTAGCTTGCGCCTGCAATGCTCTATACATGCTTGGTTTATGAGCAACTTTTAAATAGCCAGGTGTTTGAACTTGGCAATCAATCCCCTCCGCAATCAAGGCATTAACGGTATCAACACCGGCACACATTTCCGCGTAAATACCGCGCATGACCTCCTCACCCCACTTAGCCTGCATGCTAGCGTAAGTTTTTCTACCCGATGACTTTAAAATAAAGCCAGCATTTCGTCCGCTACAACCCCAAGCGGTTTGATTCGCTTCAAGTACATGCGCGTTAATATGATGCTCTCTGGCTAAATGCAAAGCACAGGATAACCCGGTATAACCAGCGCCGATAATAGCAACATCAACACTGATATCCGTTGTGATAGCACCATCATCTTCAGGCGGTGCGTTATCGGGAGCTGACGATTGTAAAGCGGTTTCAGCCCAGTAACTATTTGGGTAAGCTTCACCATGACCAGGAAAAGCATGATGTAAAGGATCGTACATAGACACTCTTTAAACTATGTTAGTAAATGATTACCAAGATAAAATACTCTCAAAATAACCAGTTTTTACCATTAATTACTACTACAATTAATACAGTTATGGTACTTATATGAATAACAAACATATATAAAAAAAACAGACTAGCTCTAACTAAGCTAGCTAATTTGTCCCTGTTAAGATAAATCGTGATGAGAGCTATGTCTATGACAAATAAAGTTCGTAAAAGCAGCATATCTCAACGAATTTACTTTTTGTTGTCTTTATTATTGTGCCTAACGTTTGCCATACCAAGTTATGCCATTAATGCTCACCCGCCCTGGTTACAACAATCTTTCGATCAAGTCGATATTTTAGATAAAAAAGACCCTAAGCTCGCCCTAGACTTTGCGCAAAAGTTATTGGCAGAGAAGGGTGATAGTATGAGCGATTATGACAAAACGGCTTTATATGAACGCTTAGCGCGCTATTGTACCTATTTAGGCGAATTCACTTTAGGACAAGAGTACATAAAGCAAGGTTTTGCTTTAAAACCGGATCCTGCTAGCAGCATTGGTATCTCGCTCAAGTTATCGCAAGCAAGTATTCTCGATGAACTTGGTAACTCAGAGCAAGCGTTAAACCTCTACTTTGAAGCGGAACAACTGGCAAAAGATAGTGAAAACTCTAAGATGCTAGCTGATACCTACTCATACTTGGCCAATTCCTATTCATTAAACCACAATGATATCGAGGCGCTAAAGTATTTTCACCAAGCTTATTTGCTGTTGGAAAAGTTAGGCGATGACCTTGAACTAGCCTACCTAAAAGCGCAAATGGCAACCTCTTACTCTTTTATCAATGATGATGAAAAAGCCATATCGCTTGCAACCGAAGTTATCCAATACTTTTTAGCAAACGAATATTACTTCGATGCTTTATATGCACAAAGTGGCTTAGCCAATGACTATTTAAGGATGAAAGATTATCAACAAGCGGAAATAGAATTTAAAAAAGTTATTGAGCTAACTAAAAAGCTTGGTAAATCTGATTCAATCTACACGGCCTATATTGGTTTAGCCAAAGTCTACTTCCATCTAGAACAAAATGATAAGGCGAGATATTACTACCAACTCTATGAATCTAAAAGACACCAAGCACCGCCCCCTTATACGGTAATTCATGATGCAATTTTTGTAGCGCAAGTTGAATTAGCCGATGAAAATATAGATAAGGTCAAGCAAGCTATCAGTATAGCTGAGCAAGCATTAACAAAGTTTGAACAAGAAAAAGCCCTATCTTGGTACTCTTCTCTCTATGACCTTAAATCTAAGTTGGCTAAGCTGGAAAACAATTATCAAGCCGCTTATGAGTATCAATCTGAATATATTCGCATTAAGGCGCTCTATCATAATGAAGAACGTGAACGAGTGCGCTCAAAATACAAGGTCATGTTTGATACCGACCAAGCGCTACTTCAAAATCAATTATTAGAACGTGATAAGCAATTAGATAAAATTGCCTTAGAGAATGCCCAAAATAAGCAATGGCTACAGAACATTATTATTATCGTGGCGATTATCTTCGTAATAATTTTGAGTGCTTTTATCTACCGACAAGTGCGCACCAGTAAAACACTACATAAATTAGCGAACACAGATACTTTAACTGAGCTAGCCAACAGACGTTTTAGCTTTCTTTATGCTGAAAAAATGATGTCGTTGGCAATTCGTGAACAAGAAGATTTTGCCATTGTTGTTTTTGACGTTGATCATTTTAAGCAAGTTAATGATAAGTATGGTCATGCTGGAGGAGATATAGCACTGAAAGCCCTCGCCATAACTGCCAGTGAATATGTAAGAAACAAAGATATCTTAGGGCGTATTGGCGGTGAAGAATTCTTACTTGTCTTACCTAATACCTCTGCTAAACAAGCAACAGTAATCGCCGAACGAATACGCTTAGCAATTGCCAATAAAGTGCTAACAATTAATGAGCAACAAACCAATATTACCGCAAGCTTTGGTGTTGCCGAGCTCAGCGCAACACGCGCTAGCTTTAATCAATTATTTTATGATGCTGATATTGCCCTTTATCAAGCAAAAGAGAAAGGGCGAAATCAAGTGGTTGTTGCAACTAGCTAGCTGCAAACGTTAGATTAACAAAATATAGCAAATTACTGCGACTATGCTCGAAACTAAAATACTTAGTATTGCGCCTTCTTTTACCATATCTTGAATAGCAACCTCACCCGTACCATAGGCAATTGCATTTGGCGCAGTAGCAACTGGCAGCATAAAAGCACAACTTGCCGCCATAGCAGCAGGGATCATAAAGATAACCGGATCTAAACCAGCAGAGATGGCCGCAACCGCCAAAATTGGCATTAATAAAGTCGCGGTTGCTGTATTACTGGTAATTTCAGTTAAATAAGTGACCACCAAACAAATTGTTAGCATCATCAATATCGGCGATAAATCAGACAAAGAGGTTAGCCAGTCACCTAAAATACTACTTAAGCCAGATGCAGTAAAACCTTTAGCTATCGCGATACCACCAGCAAATAATAATAGCATTCCCCAAGGAATCGTTTTCGCCGTATTCCAATCGAGTAACTTACCACCTCGGCCATTAGGAACAAGAAACATAACAACTACAGCAAAAAGTGCCACTGTACTGTCACCCGCTATTGGCACATCTAATACACCAGACCAGCCACCAAACGGCTCTTTACGGGTAATCCAAGCTAAAGCCGTCAAACCAAAGACCCATAAGGTACGCTTTTCCTCAATACGCCAAGCGCCCAATTTAGGTAACTCAATGTTATGCTCTAATTTCACCTGTCGCGTTAACCAAAGTGCCATAACAGGTAATGAAATAAGCACCACAGGCACACCTATTTTCATCCAATTTAAAAAGCCAAACTCTTGTCCAGTATGTTCTTCATAAATACCAGCAAAAATAACATTCGGCGGTGTACCTATTAAGGTGCCTAAGCCACCAACACTTGCAGCATAGGCAATACCTAAAATTAACGCCACTTTCAATTTATCATTATCAATACGGCTTAAAATAGCTAAAGCCATTGGCAGCATAATCAAGGTGGTGGCAGTATTGGAAATCCACATACTTAAAAAACCAGCTGCCAACATAAAACCCAACACTAATCGTCGACCACTTGAGACACCAACTAAACGCACCATATAAACGGCAAGACGCTCATGAGCTCCGCTTTTTTCTAGCGACTTAGACAACATAAATGCGCCCATTAACAGCAAAATCACATGACTGCCTAACGAGGAGGCAACGGTTTTATGATCAACAATGCCAAACAAGGGCAATAATGCAAACAGCACCAACGAAGTTGCCGGAATAGGAATAGCTTCGCTAATCCACCAAACCACGGTCAGTAAGGTAATTGCCGCCGCTGCTGCGGGTTTTGCATCTAAACCAAATGAATTTAACAGAATATAAAAAAGAACGGCCAACAAAGGGCCAATTAGAATAAAGTGCTGACGGGTTATGCTCATTGTTATTATTATGTAAAGCAATTTAAGGTAAACGGCACTATAGCGCCATTTACCGGCAAACTACAAGCATCAGTTGTGCTTAATAAGCTCCTTAAAATCTACCTCTTGGGTCAACTTTTCCTTGGCGCCAAAGACAATACGGTGTGTACCATGACATCTAGCACAAGCTAACACGGCTAGCGTTCCTAAGTGCCTACCTTGCTCTTTGGCACTACCGCTACTGATTGCGGTTTTCAAACTTGCCATGGTTGCCTGCATAGTTTCATCTGGATATTCGCGTCTATCGCGTTTATGACAATCAACACAAGCTTCACCCAATATATTCATATTACCCTCAAGCTGAGAAAGCGAGCTAAGCGCAGCCTCTGTATAACCATCTTGTGAAAATATTTTCACTTGATTGACTTGCTTAGTTAAGGTGTTCATATGCGTTTTAAAGAGAGTATTATTATCGCCTAAGGTAATATTCGAAAAGTCAGGCGTTCGATACATAAGTGCAGTAATTGCTTGATAATCATTATGGCAAGTATCACAGGTTTCTTGAATCTGAGATAGCTGAGTTAATACGCCGTTATAATCTTGAGCTAAACCAGCATTTGCTAATGCTGTCATCGCGGGTATGTTTAATTTACTTTGCCATTGCGGCACCATGTCGGCAATTTTGCCGTAATGCTCACTTAACTGACCAATCCAAGCAAGTAAGTTCTTATCGTTTTGCACATTGGCATAGTGCTCTACCGCCTGCATTTCACGACGTAACTTAAACATATTATGTAGCCATTCATGGCGTTTGTTTTCTGGCTTATACCATTTAGCCAACTCTTTAGGCGGTGTCTTAACCAGTGTCACCTTGTCTTGATGAAAATAGACGCCAGCAGCAACTAGTGACAAAATAATAAGCTGTAGAATAACAAAGTAAAACCAACGCATATTCGCTCTCTAAATATTGGTGGGGTTTTTATGTAAGTATAATCAAAAATACTGTTATCACTTTGATCCGGCATAAAAAAAGCGCCATGAAGCGCTTAATCTTATAAAAATAACAGCAAAGTTGTCGCTATTACTACTCAGACCAAACATTAACCTGTTCATCGCTAGCAAAGTCATCACGCTGAGGTTGCACCACACAAAAGTTGTGACCACTTGGCGCCTGCATTACCGTCCAGCGCGGCATGACCTTAATCACTTTAGCACCTAGCTTAGTTAGACGCTTTACTTCCGCTTCGATATTATCGGTTTCAATATCAAGGTGAACGCGACTGGGGTGCGTTACTTTTTGAATCAAAATATGTGGTTGATTATTTGGTGTCTCAAGCTGGGCATAACGATCTTGCCATGCTTCATCAGCCTCTAGGCACGAATAACCAAGCGCCGACTGCCAAAATTGCTTCGCTTGCTCAATATCGTCTACCTTACTATCAATAACCAAGGCTGCTAATCGACTCTTGTGCATAGTATTTCCTTCAATTGTTCACCCTAATTTACCGGTATCAGACTATTAACATCCTTACCACCGAGAAAATTTTCTCTAGGTGTGTAATTTATCCAATCCGTTTGCTTGATAATCTTATGGTTGTTATCAAACTCTAATGTGATAGAAAAAAACCATGGCCCCATCGTTTCGCCATTATAACTAAAGCGATGAAAGTAGCCTTGTGTGATAACCGTATTAGCTTGGCTTGTTTGCTTACTTACAGTAAGAATATTATCTCCCTTAAGTAAAACAAACTCACCCCGCTGCCAATCTAAAAATTGTCTAATTTCAGTTTTTGATTGAGCGTGATGACCATAAACAACATCAATCAATTGAGCATGCTCAGCATAAAAACTCATAAATGTTACGAAGTCTTCACGCTTAGCGTAATGTTGAAAAAACTGTTGAGCTACTCGCGCGTTTTTATCACTGCCCGTACCAATATTGGCACAAGAACACAGTGATAATAGCAAGATAGCAATAAATACAATGCGCATTATTAGGCTAGTCAACTGAGGTATGATTTAAAGAGTAATTCCACACTTTATAGGTATAAAACACATAACCTAAACCAAAGGTGAGTAATGAAATTATCATCCACAAAATGACATGACCTAAATTACCAAACATATCAGTATGACAGGTCATTTGTCGGGCAACGCCACGCTCATCGATAATGAATGAACGATTAATGACAAACTTTGAAAAAGAGTAAGGGAAAAAGAACAAGGCTATACCAAACGTTATAACAACCAGTATAAACCACATAATCAAATGCCCCAAAATATCTATGGTGGCAACATCAGCTTGTACTCTCATATTTTATCCTTTTTGTTTATATTGTATGTATGTTTTTGTGCAACACAGCTTATGCTACACCTTGCTTTACATGTATTTGATAGTAACCATAAAAGCACAAAAAACCTGTCACTCCCCACAGTAAACTCGCTATAGCATTCGTTACTGTCACCATCTCAGGAGCAATGATAGGCGCAATTAAAAACATGCCACTTCGTACCATGCAAAGACCAGATAAACAATACATGGCAAGGGCAAGAAAGGGTAATCTTTTTATCACGTTAGCAGCAGATAACGCATACAAGGCGGCAAGCACAAATAATAAAGAAACTATGGTTGTTGCGACAGGTGCAAGCCAAGTGCCCGCTATGGCAGAGTCGACAATAAGTTGCGGCGCCATTTGTGCGCTATAGCACTGTGGGCCAAAATAAATACAAGATAAATGCGCTAACGCCGTTGCTGTGGCAATAAAAGCCACGATAAATAAGGAAAGAAGTCCTTTTGTCATGAATATTAAGTCCTTGTAGTGAATATTCTCAGCTTCACATAAGCTATATAAGTAACTTAAGCGCTGACGATTACATCATTTTACCGCCAATAATAGCATATCACTTTCTGTAAACATTAATTCTCTTTAGGGGTGATCTCGGTTAAGGATAATAGTTTATTTTCATTAGCAATTAAGATCTTATCGATATAATTGGCCGGACACTGTAAATCACTCACCCCTATAGCTCGATTTCTGCCAGTCGCTTTAGCAACATACAAGGCCTTATCTGCTAAGTTCATTAAATCGTCCAAATCATTTTTACTGCTCGCTTTATCTACTGGTACATAGCCAATACTGATAGTGATTTTTTGCGGTGTATCTTCAATAACAACAGGGGTTTGACTAACAAGGCGTAAAATACGCTCAATGACCACATCTACGCGTAAGTTTTCATTAGGAGGTAGCACAATAAGAAACTCTTCACCGCCCAGTCGCACAACATTATCGTTAAACCTTGAGTCTGTTTGCAGGTTCTTTACTAATTCTTTTAACACCTTATCACCAGCACTATGGCCAAAAGTATCGTTAAATGATTTAAAGTGATCAATATCGATTGCTACTAAATAACTGGTTTTTTTATTTAGGCTATTAGCAATAATTTTTTTACTAATAATTTCATTAAAGTAGCGGCGATTAAAACACTGCGTTAACGGGTCAAAATACAGCTGCCTATTAATTTCTGCTTTTTTCTCTTTATATTTTGCTAATAAGGTCCAGACAAACTTAATCAATATAATCATCAGTAAGGCTGCTAATAATAACACCCCAATTAATAACATTTGTCTATTTTCACTGAGTTGATCTTTTTGACTGGTCGCTTGGCTTAACTTTTGTTCGGCAATCACCTCATCATCTTGGCGAATATTCTCATAGGTCGAGATAAGCAAAGTTTGAATCGCTTTATTATCTCTCGTTAAGGTCGCTTCAATAAGTTGAGCATAGCTTTGGTTAGCTTGATAGCCGACCTCAGCTAAGTTAGCCAGATTTGCAATTTCTATACGCTGCTGCCACGCCTCTAATAGAGGATTTTGATAATTATTTACCTTAAGATAATCAACCGCATGAGTAAAGTTGGTATGACTTTCAGGTATTGCTCCTGTTAATAATTGATAATAGCTCTTTAACAGCAATACTTGGTTTTTAAGATAGACATCATCATATTCTTCACTATAGGTTTCTACCTTAGTGATAACAGCAAGCGCTTGCTGATATTCTTGCAACAAAAGCTGCAAATATGCCTTATCAAGTAAGACAAATTGCACAGAGCGGTGTGCATTAATGCGTTTGGTATCAACTTCTGCTTGGTTAAAATACGTTTTCGCTTCAGCTAAGCGGCCAAGCTTTACTAGGGTTTTCGCTTTATTGGTGTATAACTCTCCCTGATACCATTTATCTGATATTTTATCTGTGGCTTGCTGTGCTAATTCATTATGAGTTAATGCCTGCGGGTATTGCTTGGTTTGATAATAGAGCTCCGCTAATAATTGGTGTGTTGTTGCTAGCCTGTTAAAGTCTTGATTGGCTTTAGCAACCGTTAAGCCGACCTTCAGTGCTTTTTCAGCATTTTGATAATCATGAAACTGACTAAACATGCTGTAAATATTTAAGCTTATCCAATAACGCAGTGTTGCCAGCTCTGCTTTTTCAACAAAAAGAAAGGCCTTAAAGATGGCTTGTTGATAGTTACTGTCATTTTCATGAAAGCTGGCAACATTAGCTTCACAAAGCGCTGTTGCTGCTCTGACTGAATTATTCTTGCTGTGTATTGAAGAAAAAGAGCGTAAGTCATTCAATCGACTTTCAGCTAAGGTTGACGCAAGACCAGCTCTTAAAGCGCAGTCATAAGTCATAAACAAGGCTCGCTCTGCAGCCGTTGCTGTTGGAGTGTTTTTCAGCAAGGTATCCATTTTTTCTAAGATGGTAGATGTATCACCAGAGTACTCATTAGCAATACGATCCATTTCTAACTCTAGCACTGTAAACTTATATTGTTCCTGCGCCACAAGCTGAAAAGAAATTAATATTAAAAACCACTTAATTAAAAGTTTAATTATCATTACGACCTTATACTCCAGTAAAACTGACCTGGATAAAATTACAATCACAACCTAATTTAGCTTATCTCCATATAACTAAAAAAATTTACCATAGACAAAATAGCATATTGTATTCAGGCATTATTGAGCACAACATGGCTTAAAACAAGCTGTTTTTTGAACAGTTTAAACAATAAGTTACCCTGCAATAACTCATTAACAAAGCATCAACTTACAATTAACGATAAAGTACATTGATCTTCCGGTATGCTTTTGCAGTAAATCATTGAGGATTCTTACCAGGCAAAGCCTAAGACAAAAGCCTAGGACAAATTCCAACAAAACTTATACCCTAATGACCAACACGCTCTTGTTACTATTTTGTACCAAACAAACGAAAATGCCAGTTTTCTACCTGATTATTCTGCAATCGTTTAATAACATGTGCTTTCCAATTATCAGATAACTTCTCTTGTGCAAGTAAAGTTTCCAATCCCTCTCGGTTAAGTGGTTGATTAAAAAAGTAATCACACACTTGTTGTACTGAAAGCGCATGCTTTTCACGTGAAATAAGTACTAAATCAGTAGCTGGGTTCACTGCACCTGGCTTTAACACACGATACAACCAGCCACAACGACCTTGCTGCTGAATAGCTTCAGCAAAATCAGCTAGCCCCCATTGCTCATTTAACTTAAAGCAAGGTGATCTTGGTTGGCTTAGCTCAATTATCGCCTCGCCTAACTGATATTGATCGCCAATATAAACATTAGCCTCAGTCATACCATAACTACTAATATTCTCTCCCATGCCCGGAGCTAACCAGTCTCGTTTAGCATTAGGGTACTGTGCTTGCCAATGCTCATAGTGCTCAGCTGGATATTGATGCAGCGCTCTTTCTAAACCGCCATGATGACGATTATCAGCACATTCATCGCCTGCTAAGCCTAGCTTAGACAAATACAAGGTCTCAGCAACAGCCTGCTTATTGATGGCACTTGCTATTTGCCCGAGAGTACCAACTTTTCCTGTAAATAATCCTGCTATTTTTCCTGCTGCTGTCACAATACCTTTGCTCCTGTGTTGGTTATCATTTTATCTGCAAAAAACGCAGTATTAACGCCAATTAAATACGTCGCCACAGCGCTCGACTGATCATACGCGCTTTAGTCGGTAACTTCATGCGCGATAAGTTGGTTTTGATAATACCTTGGGTAAATCGCGTGCGTTTGCTGTAGTCAATATTAACATCTAATACAACAGGAATATTCTGTTTTGCTAAGGCTAAGGCTTGCGCTACTCTGTCATTAACTTGTTCATTATTTTCTATCATCAAATAATGACAGCCGGCCGCTTCCACCATAGCTTTAATTTTAATGTTCGCCATCTTAGTACAGGTTTTACGGTTATATGGGGTTTGCTGTGCTTGTGATATTTGCGCAAGCTCGCCATCACTAAACACAGTAAAAATAGCGCCCAGTTGTCTATCGCTCGCGGTAAATAGTTCGGTATAACTCATTAAAAAAGCGCCGTCACCAATAATGCCTATCACTTGCTTATCAGGGTTAGCCAGCTTAGTGCCAATAACCGCTGGGGTAGCATAGCCCATACAGTTAAAATCAGTAGGACTAAAAAAGTGTTTAGCTTGATAACAAGGCATTAACTCTGCAGTTAAAAAGGTATGATTACCATCATCAGCAATAACAAAAGCATCATCCTCAATACTGTTTCTTAACTCATTAAAAAATACCGCCGGATTAACCTTATCTTTACTATCGTGCTCAAGCCACTCTTTCTGGTAAGCTAATTTATCTTGGGCAATTTGTTTGGCGATATCAGCCGGTTTTTTCACAATATCGCTATCAGCTAATAAGCGATTAAGCTCTGCCAGAAGCACCTTAGCATCACCAGCCATAGCAAGCTTAGCAGCATAATTGGCATTAAATACATTCGGGTTAATATCAATATGAATCAGGTTTTTCGGCACTTTAACGCCAAAACTACCCGTAGCAATTTCCGCAAAGCGCGTACCAACAGCAAGCAAGCAATCACACTCGGCAAAAGCATTACTTGCCGCTGGCACAGCAGCAGGGCCAAAGCCCATACCTGTATGCATAGGATGTTTGCCGCTAAAAGCACTTAACCCTTGTAAGGTGGTAGCAACAGGCGCATTCAGTAAGCTGGCAATTTGCTCACTTTCAGCACTTGCTTCAACAGCGCCCCAACCGAGAAAAATGCCCGGATTTTTAGCACTCGCCAATAAGTTAGCAGCCTCAGCTAATTCTGCTTGATAATGCGCTACCACACTGGCATCAGCAGCCAGCACACTAGGCTCAAATATAGGTAAATGGGAAACTTCTCCTTTATCTAGTTGCAAATTCACAGGGATCTCAACAAATACAGGGCCTGGCTCGCCAGAATTGGCTAACAGATACGCCTCAAATAGCGTACTAACAACCTCTTGGTGAGACGTCACTTTATAGGTTTTTTTAGTGATTGGCGCCATCATGGCGTGTTGATCCATATCGTGCAGTTGATAATCAAAATGAGAGTCTGTACGCACGCCCCCTGTAATCACCAACATGGCAATACCATCAAGCGATGCTTCGGCAATCCCACTAGCGGCATGGGTCGCCCCTGCCGCAGGTACAATCACTAAAGTGCCCGTGCTATCGCTACTTCGACTAATAGCATCTGCCATAAAAGCGCCATAGCCTTCGTGCGTTACAAGTACAGGCTCAATAGAATCTGAATTTTCCAGCTCATCATAAATTTCTGTATTATGCACACCAGGAATTCCAAAGGTATGACTGACATTAAGCTGCTCTAAGGCGTATCTTACTAACCATGCTGCTGTTTTTTTCATAGCGACCTCTTTTAGTTGTTTTTATTTGCTTGGCTATTTGCTTCACTTTTTGCTTCAATTATAGCTGCGGCGGCATTTTGAGCCGTTAAAATACAGCCAGATAAAAACGTGCCTTCTAATGAGCGTTTACCACTTGCGCCGCCTCCGCCAAAGCCTGCGGCTTCACCAACACAATATAAGTGCTCGATAACCTCGCCTTGCTGATTAAGTACTTGGCTCGATAAGTTAGTTTGCACACCGCCAAGACTTTTACGACTGATAAGCTGTAAACGAATGGCAATTAATGGCTCCGACTCTTTTGCTAAAATGGCTTTAGGTTTACAAGTACGTAATTTATCGGGTCGCCACTGGCGGGCATGACGAATTCTTCTTAACTGATCGTCATTTTCTAAACCTGAGTTGATTTGTTGATCATAGTGATTTACTTCATTTGCCAAGGTGTCATAAGCAATATAACTAGCATCAGTCTTAGCATTCATCTGCTGACATAAAAGCTCAAGGTTATCGGCACAAACAAAATCATCTGATTCAGCGACCAGTTGCTTCACTAAGCGATGATTCCCCAGCAATAGCTCTTTTAATAAGGTAAAGAATTTTTTATCTCGAATTGCAGGGTTATGCTGCGAGCCAGAAACGGCTAGCTCTTTCGCGGCAATTTTCCAGTTGAGGATTTGCCAAGTCCAAGGTTTTGCTTGCCTTGCCACTTGCTGGCACATGTAATTAGTATCAAAGCCGGTAACAAGCGGTACTGGCCCTATACGTTTACCGCTATGATCTAACCACAAGGCAGATTTACACGGGATCAAACTTAAGCCATGACCTTCAAACTCTGCTTGTGGGTGCTTGATTCCCGCAGCATAATTCCACATATCATCAAGACGAGTTAAGTTACTACCAATCGATGCTAAATGATCATGTAACTTACCATCTGATAACGGGTTAGCACCATTGAGTAAGCTTTCTGGTGCTTTACCCCAAGCTTTACACCAATTCGCTTTTACTCGCTCAGTGCTACCATTAATGCCACCACAGGCAATGACTAAGTCTTGGCAATGCATAGCAAAGGGATCACTTTGATTTTTTTCATCCATAATAAGTGCGCCAACAACACGCGCTTGCTCAATGATTGATGAAACAACTTTATGCTGATGAAGAAAGTGCAGCTTTTTAGTTGCTACATAGGGTGCTAGCTTAGCTAAAATGGTTTCAATTAAATGCCAGCCCGTTCCCCAAAGTACGTGGTATCTCGGCATTGAATTACCTGGGGTATACAAACCGCGCTCGACCCAGTTTACTGCCGGTAAAAAGCTCAATCCTAAATCTTTTAGCCACAGATAAACCTTTTGATAATTATTATCTGCGTATTCTTTCGCCCATGCCTTTGGCCAGAAATCATCAGCAGTAAACTCAGCAAAACTATGCCAGTCTTTTAATAACACACTCGGGTTATCGGCTATCGACATTTTCTGCTGCTCTTGGGTTTGACAAAGTGCCATGCCACCAAACGCCCAACGCGCTAAGCCGCCAATGCGCTGCGGCGTATCTCTATCGACAATACAAACCTGTTGACCCGCTTGTAATAACTCTAGTGCTGTCACTAAACCGGCGATACCGCCACCCGCAATTAATGTATCGACTCGTTTCACTGTCATAATCTACACCTAATAGTTATCAATGAATTGAGTTTGTGCTATTCAAATCAACCTGACCATGGTAAAAATTACCTAATAGCGTTTCCTTTGTGAGTAACACATTGATCAATAAACAGCTCAGCATAGATGAATTTATCAGCCGACTTTATTGCAAAGCCGCGAGCATTCCGTTAGAAAACTTCTCCGTGTGGGCATTAGATTTATTACAGCAAGTGGTGCCATTTGATGGTGCTATTTGGGCAACAGGTCATGTTGCCACCGAGCAATTTCATACCCATACCTGTGTTGATGTTTCACCTGAGTTATTAACTAAACTCAAGCAACATTTGGCTATTAATCCGATTTTTCCAACCTTACTAGAGAACAAAGGCAAAGCCATTGATATGGCAGATGTTATTGAAGATAAAGACTTTTATCAATCTAAGCTCTATTTACACTGCTTTAAGCCTTTTGATATTGAAAGAATTCTCAGTTCCATTCACTTAGATGAGCGCAGTGGTATCTTCACCTTGCTCACCCTATATCGCTTTGATCGCAATCACAATTTTACCGAGCAAGAAAAGCTACAGCAAAACCAGCTGCTATTTCACTTACTTAAAGCTGCCTCGCATAGGCAAATTATCGCTCTTAGCGAGACTGAATCAAGTAGTGAGGCAAAGCAAGTAGCAGAGAAAAAAGGAGTTGCTAGTGCGCTATGTGATAGCCATGGCATATATCATGCGGTTGAGGCGAGCTTTCTCGATTTAGTTAAGCCGTTAGGTGATGGCAATGAGCAAGCGTTACCTTTTACCTTAGCGGATAAAGCCAGTGAGTTCACCATTGGTAACCTGCACGTAAGTGTACAAAAAAACGCAGATTTATTTCGCCTTACCCTGCGTAGTAAAAGTCTGATAGATGATTTAACCGCAAGAGAAAAACAAGTGGTGGCTGGCATTTGCCAAGGCAGCACTTTTAAACAAATTGCCAAGCAACTTGAAATATCTCCCTCAACGGTATCAAACCACCTTTACCGTATTTACGATAAGTTAAACATTAATAGCCGCAGTGAGTTAGTTGCTTTAGTGCAAAGTAACTAACCCAGCTCTTAAATTAAACTCAAGAAAGTTACACTTGAGGCGCAATTAAATACGCATGACAAGTAAACTGCTCTGCTTGCTGTTGCCAGTGCACTAACAAAGCATAATCAATCAAGTTTAAATTAAGGTCTTGCTCAATAAGCAAACGGGTACGTTCAAGTGCTTGCTCACTGGCGCCGTTAAATAAATTAACGCCTTCCACATTAAATTGCTTAGCAATATAAAAGTTTGCGGCATTACCTACGGTCGAGATAAAATCAAACGGTCTAATATCGTGCCCTTGCTCTACCGTTTCCACTAGCGATTGTAGCAGCTCAACAGAAAGGTAATCGGCAACACCATAAAGCCCTAGCTGTGCTTGGGCAAGCGGTTTAACTTGTTCGCTATTACTATTGCTGTTATTAGCAAAATATACCTCAACCTCTTCACTCGCTAACAATTGCGCCGCTGCTTGCAAGGCAATTAAGGTAAAGCTATCCATGCGTCTTACTTCAAAACCTGTTATCGCTTTAACTTGTTTGCGAATAGCTTTATTTGTTTCATCACTTGCATAACTTACACACGTGCTCGCTAAAATTGATGCGCTATTCTTTATCGCGTCTTGTTTATTTGCTCTGTTTTTTTCCGCGCTTTTACAGTCAGTGCTTTCGCGGTCAGAGCTATTACAGGTAGCAGCATTTAAATGCTCAACCACTAAGGCGGCATTATTACCACCAAAACCACAGTGGTTTAGCAAAATATAACGAATATCAGTAAATGATTGGCCACTATTAGCTAATGGTACTAAAGGGTTTAACTCGGTATGTTGATAATGCGCTTGAGGCATCATATTTAAATCGATAAGCTGATTTAAAATTGCAAGCTCTAATGCACCACAGGCACCTAAGGTATGCCCTACATAAGGCTTTAGTGCTAAGGTATTGATTCTATTTTGAAATAAGCTATTTAATGCCTGTGCTTCTGCCTGATCACTGGCAGGTGATGCTGTACCATGCGCCTTTATTAGGTCTATATCACTTAACTTAACATCAGCTAAAGCGACAGCTTGTTCAATCACCTGCGCGATTTTATCGCCATCTTCTTGAGTTGTCGTTAAGCTATAGGTATCACAAGAAGAATAGCCTTCAAGTAAGGCAAGCTTTGCTTTCGTAGCGTTAATTTTTTTAGCTTTCGATAACAATATTGCGCCAACACCTTCGCCGAGCACCATACCATCACGAGATGGGCTAAAAGCAAATAATCCTTGCTTGGAGAGTAATTCTAATGAATCAAAGCCTTTTAGGGTCAGTTGATTATAAAACTCACAACCAATCACTAAGGCCTGCTTTATTTTATCGGCTTTAATTAAACGATTCGCATAAAGCAAAGCATTAGCGCTAGAAGTACAAGCGGTATTAAAGGTGTAGTGCAGCTGGGCAAATGCATACTTAGCCCGTAAGTGCTGATTAATATGCTCAAGCGGGTTTAACCAAATCGCCTTGCTTGCATCACTTTCAATACAACCTATATCGAGTGATGACGAACCTAAAAAAAGACAGGTATTGGCTAATTGCTCGGCGTCCAAGGCAAGTTTTGCAATAATCTTATCAATAACATGCGTTAATAATTGATAAATACGTTGCTCGCTTTCATTTAGCGGTGCTAGCGGTATTGCTTGATAAAAACATGATAAAGGCGCGCTAAGGCGATTAAGCTGTTGTGCCTTGGTAAAATCACTTATATCTGTAATTTCCTCACCTAAAGCACTTAAGCTAGCACTAGCGTTCACATAAACTTTCGCCATGGTGTCATTCGCCGAAGCAGTCATATTATGCCTGCTTCGCAAGGATCAATTGCGCTATGGTATCAACCGACTGTAAGTGCTTACGTGACTCCTTTGAGCCTTCAATGCTAATGGCAAACTGCTTCTTTAATACCAAAGACAGTTGCAATGCGTCTAAAGAGTCAAGCGCAATGCGAGATTTACGACCAAACAATGGCTCTTCGTCTAAGATATCTTCTGGCTCAAAGTCGTCTTCTTTATCGCATTCTTCAACAATTAACTGCTTTATCAACAAGGTTAACTGCGCTTTACTTAATGAATTAATGTCCACAATCACATCCTAATAATGAAAATACTACCAATCTAAACTTGTTCGCTTTAGCTCCACGACAAGTTATTGGTTTTATGATTAAAAATGGCTAATGCTGCGATATAGCATAAACCGCCAAAGCCAAGTAATCGCAATAAATACGGTAATGCTTGGGCAAAGTTTTCTCCGCCAAGGCCAAGCTTAAGTAATTCAGCCGACCAATACATAGGGGAGTAATTTGCTATTTGCGCTAAGGCCTCTGGCATAATATCAATTGGCACCATAAAACCACTTAAGGCTGCCAGTAATATATTAATACCGCCACCAAGCACTATGGCTTGTTCATAGGTATTAACAATAGACGCCATTAAAAAGGCAAAACCTATGGCTGCAAAAATAATAAACAGTGCTGAAAATAGGTAGAGTAATGGCCCATGAATTGCCAATAGGGCCTGTTCCGTTAACCAAGGGACAAACAACAAACCAACAGCAGATAACAACAGCCACTGAAAAACACTAACGACACCGTACGATAACGCTTTATTAAAAAAATAGGCTTGGTTGGTAATCGGGTAGGTTTGAATACGTACTAAGGTGCCATTATCTTTTTCTTTAATTAAGGTGGTTGAAATAGGTAAAACAATAAAATAAATACCAAAAATCAACCAAGATGGAATGCTATATAAGGTCGGTGCCGCAAAGATTTGCTGCTCTTGTTGCTGAGTTAATAAATGATCAACACTGGCGCTATTATTTACTAGGGTAACTTTTTCAGCTAAGGATAACTCTTCATCAAAGTCACCTACATCTTGCATATAAGCATGTAATTTTAATTTTGAAATAGCCACCTTAACTAATTCAACCACCATGGCGCGGGTTTGTGGTGATAGTTCATCGCTATAGCTTAAGGTGATAGCGCCACTGCCTTGGCGCATTAACAGGTTATCTTGAAAACCTTGCTCTATGGTAAGACTGGCATCAACCGCATCCGCTTGATTGACCCGAAAACCACTGGCCTCTAAATAGGCAGCTAAAAGGGCTTGGCTGCTTTCACCTTCAGCAGAGCTAAGCTGTAAGTTAATTTTCTTCACCAGATTATCTTGCTGCTCGCCCATAGCTAAGGTCATGATAATCATAAAGGTTATTGGCAGTAACAAGAGTACGGCTAAAGAGTGCAAGTCATTCGCTATGATAATGGCTTCTTTTTTAACGCTTTGAATTAACATGCCACATCCTTACTCGACTGAGTGTTTTTATAGGCATCAAAGTACAATTGATCAATGGAATTTTGCGCAAAGTGTAAGCTTTTAATACTACTCATATCTTGACTAACTATCTGCATTATCTGTTGTAACTGACTAATATCAGCCACCTTAAGCCGTAAATGTTGCTCATTAGATGAATCCTTTTCAGAGGCAGGGCTTGCCGCTGAGTTTAGCTGAGCAATAAAACTGGCATTGATTTTATCAGCAAAAAACTCAAGGTTAATTTGCATATTCTGTCTTTGGTTATTGCTAATATCTGTTACGGCAATCGCCTTACCTTGCTCAAGTAAAATAATGTCATCACATAACTGTTCCACTTCATTCAACATATGCGAGGTATAAATTAAGGTTTTACCTTGTGCTTTTAATTGCTCTAATAAATCAACAATATCTTGGCGAGATACTGGGTCTATACCTACAGTTGGCTCATCAAGAAAAATAACTTCCGGGGATTTACTTAACGCGATGGCAATATTTAATCTGCGTTTATAACCACCGGAAAGACTGTCAGCTTTTTGTTTGGCAACATGCGTTAGCTGACACTGATTCAATGCCTGTTCTAACAATTGCTTTTGTTTTTTCCGATTAGGCTCGCTAATAGCAATAAAATACTCTAAATTTTGCTTAATACTCAGCTCAGGATAAAAGGCATATTCTTGTGGAATAAGGGCAACATACTTTTCAATACTTGCCTGCCAAGATAGCGGCTTTTCATCAGCTAAAGAAGCAAAGTCAACTTGGCCCTGCTCAGCCTTTAATAAACCACATAATAAAGAGATTAACGTTGATTTACCTGCGCCATTGGGGCCGATAATGCCTAAACACTGGCCGCGTTTAATATCAAGCGAGACTTTATTTACCGAATAATAATCATTATTTGGGTATTTAAACGACAAGTCTTTCGCGTGAATAATACTGGTGTGATTTAGCTTGTTTTCTGATTGCACATTTATGTCCATGTTTATCTTTATATTATTAGTGCTAATTGCGCAGCTTGGTAAATAGCGCGCTCTGCATCTAAACCACTGGCATCGAGCGCACCACCAATTAAATGGCAAGGTTTATCGTTAATAAACTGCGCTAAACTATTTTCTTCAGTTTGCCCTGTGCAATTTATAATATGATCAACCGCTAATAGGCGCGGCTTACCTTTGACTGAAATATGTAAACCTTGTTGATCAATTTTTTCATAGCTGACGCCAACCATCATTTTCACTTGTTTATTTTTTAAATGCTGACGATGAATCCAGCCAGTGGTTTTACCTAAGTCAGTACCGGGTTTACGCAAACGCCTTTGCAGCATAGTAATTTCTCTCGCGGCAGGGGTAATTTGTTTGGCAACCAAACCGCCCGGGTGAGATAAAGACAAATCAATGCCCCACTCTTGGGTAAAGCTTTCTTTTTCATCAGTTACGCTAGCTGGTTCTTGGCTGTTATCAGATAAATACTGGGCAACATCAAAACCAATACCACCAGCACCGATAATGGCAACTTTATTACCCACCTTAACTTCACCTTGTAACACTTGCTCATAGCTCAGCACCTTACCTGCAGCTATTGCCTGTTCAATACCGAAAATATTAGGAATACGCGGATTAACGCCCGTAGCTAAAATCACTTCGTCAAAGCTTGCTAAGTCATCTGCTGACACCGCTTTATTTAGCTGTAATGTCACCCCAAGCTGGCTTAAGCGTTTATTAAAATAACGGATTGTATGTAAATACTCACTTTTACCAGGCACTTTGCCTGCTAAATTAAATTGACCACCAAGCTTGTTAGACTTTTCAAATAAGGTCACTTGATGACCTCGCTCAGCGGCATATTTAGCAAAGGCTAATCCTGCTGGCCCTGCGCCAACAACAGCAAGCTTTTTAACTCGATTTGCTTTAACAAAATTCATCTGAGTTTCGTTACAAGCTCTTGGATTTACTAGGCAAGTAGCCGTTTTTCTAACAAATATTTTATCTAAGCAGCCTTGGTTACAGCCAATACAGGTATTAATCTCATCTGACTTATCCGCTATCGCTTTATTAACAAATTGGCTATCAGCTAAAAAAGGTCGCGCCATAGAGACTAAGTCCGCTTTATCGCTAGCAATTATCGACTCGGCAAGCTCAGGGGTATTAATGCGGTTACTGGTAATAACGGGTACACTCACTTGCTGTTTTAAATTTTCACTTAGCCCAGAAAAATAACCCGCTGGCACATTTGCTGCTATGGTAGGCACACGCGATTCATGCCAACCTATGCCAGTATTAATAATATTGACGCTGAGTTTTTCTAGCTGTTTTGCTAACGTCAGTACTTCATCACGGCTTGCGCCTTGTTCAACTAAATCAATGAGTGATAAGCGAAAAATAATCAAAAAATCATCGCCCACGCCTTGTCTTGTTTGTTTGACAATTTCCAAAGCAAAACGCATACGATTTTCAAAACTACCGCCCCATTGATCTTGCCTTTGGTTAGTCGCCTTAACTAAAAATTGATTAATCAAATAGCCTTCTGAGCCCATGATCTCAATGCCATCGTATCCTGCTTGTTTAGCAAGCCTAGCGCTATGGACAAAATCATTTATTTGCTCAATGACTTCGTCATGAGCAAGCGCTCTTGGTGAGTAAGGGCTTATTGGCGCCTGAATAGCTGAGGGCGCAACCTGCTCTGGCACATAGGCATAACGACCCGCATGTAAAATCTGCATACAGATTTTACAATCATACTGATGAACAGCTTGGGTGATCAGTTGATGATCTTTTACATCTTGTGCTGTTTGCATTACTGCACGGTTTGGCGCCAGCATACCGCTGTTATTTGGCGAGATACCGCCGGTAATAATTAAGCCAACGCCACCTTTAGCTCTTTCTTGGTAGAAAGCCGCCACCTTTTCAAAACCACGTTCAGTTTCTTCCAAGCTCGTGTGCATAGAGCCCATAACAACTCTATTTTTTAGCTGGGTAAAACCTAAATTGAGTGGTTTTAGTAAATGAGGAAAAGGCATAAAAATACACAGACCTTAAAAGTATTGCCTAGATAAAAGTAAAATAACTCAACACGCTAGCGTTATAATTGACGGAATAAAAACCGAGCTAGACTAGCAAATATAGGGGTTAGGTGCAAAAACTATCAACAGTTTAAAACTAAAGTAATGCTCTTTAGTCACGTTTTCGTCGTTGACGCTTATTGTTCATCTTGACTTTCACTGTGCTGATATTTTGCCAATTCACACAAGCATCTAGTGGTTTGGGCATACCTAGCATTAAATTAGGATTATTAGCAAAGGCCGTTGGCTCTTTGGGCACACCGTTACTGGCATAATCTAACTGACCATTATTGTTTAAGTCTTGATAGGCGCGAAAAATAACCTCACTGCTTGCCACAGCAGCTAAAGGCAAGTCGACAGTATTGTCTGTAATAGCTACTTGTCCTTGGCTAAGTAAAGTCAACTCATTCCAACCATGCATATCATCATCTGGGCAAGCGAAAAGTTGGTAATGCAATTGCCCTGAAACATTTTTAATTCTGTCAATCTGCACTTGCATTAGTGCTTGCTGAGTCACTTTTTCCTCTTCAGTACTTGCCAAAGCTGCTTGGTGAAACATGTTGAGAAAAAGCAAAGTTACGTAGAGAAATTTCATTAAAAACCCTAACTTTGTGTAATGGTAATAGTTCCCATTTTAAGGGAATAACGTATAATACCCCACTCTTTTTTTACTTGGATTGTTTAAGTGCGCAAAGTTCTTGTTATTAATTATTCGCAAACGGGTCAATTAACACGTATCGTCAACGCTATCATAGCGCCCATGCAAAAAAGCGACGAGATTGAGCTTGAGTACTTAACGGTTAAACCAAAAGAAGATTACCCTTTTCCTTGGCCATTTTTCCGTTTTTTTCATGTTTTTCCTGAAACAGTAAAAATGACCCCACAAGCCTTAGAGCCAATTGACAGCAATATTGTTAATAACGCTGATGATTACGATTTAATTATCCTTAGTTATCAAGTGTGGTTTTTATCACCATCAAGGCCTATTTCTTCATTGTTACAATCAGATGAAGCCAAGAAAATTTTTAAAGACAAACCTGTTGTTACCGTGATTGGCTGTCGTGGTATGTGGCTAAACGCACAAGAAAAAGTAAAAGGGTTATTAAATCAATTACAAGCAAAACTGGTAGATAATGTTGCCCTGATTGATGATTGTGGCGCAGCATTTAGCTTTTTAGCAACACCACTTTGGATGTTTACTGGCCGCAAAAAATCTTATAGCTGGGTACCTAAAGCTGGCGTGAGTGATGAAGATATTGAAAACTCAAGCCGCTTTGGTGATGCCATCAAAAACCGTTTACTCAGTGATAACAGCAAAATCACCGAACCAATGCTGAAAGGTTTGTCTGCGGTAAAAATCAATGAAAAGCTTATTGCTAGTGAACGTGTTGGCAGTCACAGTTTTCGCATCTGGAGTAAACTACTTAGTGCTCTAGGGCCACAAAACTCAATACGTCGAAGTTGTGGCCTTACTGTCTATGTGTTATTTTTGCTGACCTTGATTTTAACGGTTGTGCCAATTTCTGCACTGATCAAAAAACTCATCAAACCCATTACCCAAAAGCGCACCAATGCGCAAAAGGCATACTTTGCCGAGCCTTCTGGAGAGTAGTTGTACACCATGGAATTCAAAGCCTTAGAAAACGCTGTTTATATTAATAATTTAAGTGCTGTTATGCCCAATGATCCTGTCAGCAATGCTGATATGGAAAAGGTTTTAGGTCAAGTAGGCGGACAACGCTCTCGAGCTAAATCAATTATTCTTCGTAGTAACCAAATTAAATCGCGTCATTACGGTATAGACCCAGAAACGGGTGAATTCAATTATACCAATGCTCAGCTTGCCGCAGAAGCGGTAGAAAAGCTGTTACCTTCAGCATCAGAATTGGCGCAAATTGATACCTTAGTAGCCAGTACTTCACTCCCTGATCAAAGCCTGCCAAACCACGGCGTTATGGTACATGGCGAACTAAAAAATCCGCCTTGTGAAGTCATTTCAACCTCAGGTATTTGCTTATGCGGTGTTACAGCATTGAAGTATGGTTACATGGCAATCAAAGCAGGTGAAAGCAAAAAAGGTGTGGTGGTTGCCAGTGAGCTGGCTTCAAGCGTGATGCACGCCCGAAATTTTACCGGCGAGAGCGACTATAAAATCAAGCAACTGGAAGCTAAGCCAGAGCTTGCTTTTGAAAAAGATTTTTTGCGTTGGATGTTATCAGATGGCGCAGGTGCTGCATTACTCTCTAACGAGCCATCGGCCACAGGCTTATCACTAAAAATTGATTGGATAGACGTACTCTCGTTTGCTAACGAACTAGAAGCCTGTATGTACGCAGGTGCAGAAAAAGAAAACGGACAATTAAAAGGTAGTGCTTTTTATTCGAGCCAAGAACGTGAGCAATTGTCATTATCAGCGATTAAACAAGATGTAAAATTGCTTAATGAAAACATTGTTAAAGTCACTGTAGAAAAAGCCCTTAGCCAAATCGCTGCTAAACGAGATATTAAGCCGGAAGATTATGATTTCTTCCTACCGCATTATTCATCAGGCTATTTCCGCGAGCGCTTATTCCAAGGCCTGCAAAATATTGATTTTGAAATTCCATTTGAAAAATGGTTTACCAATTTACCAAATAAAGGCAATACCGGCTCAGCCTCTATTTTTATTATGCTTGATGAGCTTTTCCACAGTGGTAACTTAAAGCAAGGACAAAAGCTACTGTGTTACATTCCTGAAAGCGGTCGCTTTTCAAGCGCCTTTATGCAACTTAGCGTGGTGTAATTATGGATAAAAAAGACGTTCCACAAGATAACAGTGCTACCTACCAAGGGCAAAAAAAGCTCATTTATGCGGTTGATGAATCAGGGCATTATCAAGGCGTAACCTCAACTGGTTGGGAAGTTGAAAGTTTTGCCACGCAAATGGCAGTAGACGAGCTGCAACAGCAAAGTGATGAAGCCTTAATCAAAGCACAAAATGGTGAAGTATCATCGTTAGCTTACCATATGTTAAGACTTCGCTTTGACCTAGTATCGCTTGCACAAACTACTGGCTTTTTTCAATGGCAAATTAAGCGTCATTTAACGCCAAAAGTGTTTGCTAAGCTTTCAGATAAAAAGCTTGCCATCTATGGTGATGTCATGAAAATGACCATAGCTGAGCTTAAAAGCCTGCCAAACCATAATGATTCAACTAACTAACTCAACTAACTGAGCCACGCCTAAGCTAACAGCCTATGAAAGATATAATTATTGATATTAAACACCAGCAATCATCACACTGTGAAACCGGTGTTGTTTCCACTTTATTGCGTAGCAAAGGTTTAGATATTTCTGAGCCTATGGCGTTTGGTTTATCCTCTGCAATGACCTTTGTTTACCTTCCTATGGTAAAAATTGGTGGCTTACCGTTAATTGCTTATCGTATGCCGCCAAAGGCCATTATAAAGTCTGTATGTAAAAAACTTAATATTGAGCTGGAAACCCGTAAGTTTTCTGATCAAGCAAAAGGCATGCAAGCCTTAGATGATGAATTAGCCAAGGGTAACTTAGTTGGCCTGCAAACCTCAGTGTATTGGTTGCCGTATTTTCCTGAAGATATGCGTTTTCATTTTAATGCTCATAACCTGATTGTTTACGGTAAAACAGCGCAAGGTAACTACTTAATCAGCGACCCTGTATTTGAACATGTAGTAGAATGCCCGGCAGAAGACTTACAACGCGCCCGTTTTGCTAAAGGCGCATTAGCTGCTAAAGGCTTAATGTACGTAGTGCGTAATGTACCTAAGCAAGTTGATTTAACACCGCACATTTATGCTGCCGTTAACAAAACAGCCAAAATGATGAATGGTTTATTATTACCTTTCTTTGGTAACAAAGGCATCAGACACTTAGCGAAGAAAATCAATAAACTTACAAAAGAAAAGCCTAAATATCAAAAGCTTTTTCTTGGTAATATCGTGCGTATGCAAGAAGAAATTGGTACTGGCGGCGCAGGTTTTCGCTTTATGTTTGCCAGCTTTCTTGATGAAGCAGCCAAGCTAACTGGTGATAAACAACTTCAAGCCGCGGCTAAGCAAGGCACTGAGGTAGGTGATAATTGGCGTGAATTTGCTATGGATGCGGTATTATTTTGTAAAAAGCGTAAAGATTTAAGCTTAACTCAAGTCTCTGAAAAGCTTATTAGCTGTGCCGACCAAGAAAAATCGCTAAGAGAAAAGCTGCTATCAATAAAAGCAGCTTAGGCTTCAGTAAACAATTAACAATAACAGCTAAGCTCAGTGTCGTTGCACTGAGCTTTTTTTATTGTTATTGCTAACCCGCTTTTAACTGCTCGATAATCTTTTCTGCTACTGCCGCTGACGACACATAATTTTGTCCTGTGATCACCCGACCATCCACTTCAACATGCACTTTGTTTCGAGCGCTAAAGCGAAAATCACCGCCTCTGTCTTCAATGGTTTTTTGGATCCAAAATGGAAATTGCTTAAAGTATGCCGCCTCTTTGTTTTCATACTCATCTGGGTAGCCACTAATGCGCTTACCGGCAACCAAATATTGACCATCTTTAGTTTTTAGATGCGCAATGCCTGCCGTACCATGACACACAGATGAAATAATGCCCTTGTGCTGTTCGTATATTTCCATGGATATTTGCTGTATCAGCTTATTATCAGCAACACCATACATGGCGCTACTACCACCAACATAATGCACTGCTCGATACTTAGCAGGCTCAATATCCTCTGGCTTTTGAGTATTGGCTAAGGCATACATAAAATCCTGATCATAAATATACTTTTTATGAAGTGGCTCAGAGGTATTAATGTAAGCTAGCGGTACCGCGCCACCTTGCGGACTAACAAAATCAACCGTATATCCTGCCGCTTTAAAGGTATCAAAGGCATTAACAATTTCTGAAAAGCTAGCCCCTGCTGGCTTATTCAAATTACCATGAAAATGAGCATTCGATAAGATGAATAGTATCCGCTTACCGTGATGATTACTGGTTTCGCTCGTCGCTGTTTTGCTGATAATTTGCCATTTGTTATCAATGTTTTTCAGCAAAAATAAATCGACATAACGAAGACCTTTTGTCGGTATTAAAATCTCAGCCTTGGCGGTGGCAACATCGCCAACATAATCAATTGCCAAAATCTCACCAATACGGCCATTAAACTTGCCCGCTTGGGCTTTAGTAAACCAACTGGCATATTCATCTACTGGCACTTGCCAAAAAGGCACATCAGCTTTTGCCAGTAATAAATGAGCCTTAGGATGGAAGGCGCGCTTAATTTGCGCAGCTTGATTATAAGAAGAGCCATTTAGATAATCATTCAGGGCGACACGTATCGCTTTGTCGTGTGACTGACCGTAAGCTGAAAAAATGGATAAAAAATTCATTATTCCAGCAATAAAAATTAGCAGTTTAAGTTTAGCTTTCATTGGTACTCCAAATTAATTTTCTTTAATTTGCAGCAAGCCTAACCTGCTACACTTTGCTAAACAGCCAGCAATTATAATCTCGCACTACGAAATTATAATTTCGCATAACACATCTTTTAATTTACTGATTTTCCTTACGATATTTAGCAGGTGTTTTTTCCGTAAATTTTTTGAAGGTGCTATAAAAGGTTGATTGAGAATTAAAGCCACAACGCTCAGCAATTAACTCCATCGTTAATCGGTGTTCACTGATTAATAAATTTTTTGCCTCTTCAATACGAAAGCTATTTATATAGTCAGCAAACGATGATTTAACATTATCATTGAGTAACTGCGACAAATAAGGCACCGATACCCCTAAGCGTTTCGCTAGCATAGGCAAGGTCAAATTGGCATTTTTGAACAACTGCTGCTCTTGCATCATAGCATCTAATTGTTGCAATTTTTGCTCGGCTTCGTTGGCCGATATTTCCTTATTTGCATACTTCTTTGTTTGTTGCTCTACCGCTTTACTTTTAATGGTAAAGGTTAATAACCCAGTTAAATAAAGAATAAATGAAAATGATAAAGCACCAACAATGTATGAGGTATAAGACGCGGTAAAATAAGCCAGCCAAATAATGATGTTACCGATAAAAACACTCAACAACCAAATATCTTGTTTATTACGCGCTTTTTTAGCCGTTAAGCCTTTAAAAAATGGCATTAACAGCCTGGCAGACAATAAAATATAAAGCAGCCAAATGTAATTAATGAACCGATAAAATACGCCCCATAAGGCTTCATTATCTTGGTAGGGGTAAATAAAACCAATAAGCAAACTAGTGCTGGCTAATAAAGCTATGTGCAGCTGCCAAGGTAGCGGCTGCTTAGCCAATTGCTGCATCTTGCTAGCACAATAGAGAAATAGAAATGGTCCGATAAAAAAGCATGCCGTTAAACCAACTTGCAAAATCACCTTGTCTATTTCTGGATTAAAATAAAACAGTACTGACTTCAATATCCTAACACTGAACATTAATAACATCAGCGCTAGAAAACGATTCGCTAAGTTCACCGGTTTAGTGAAAAAAAAGTACGCTGATATTAAAAAGCCATTAAGCGCACCAAGCGCGCTCAACATCAGTAACAACTGGCTATTGATAGTCATTGTGATGGTTTACACCTAGATGCTAGCGCTGCTATTTGCATTAGTTAACTTAGTTTCACCATCAGGCTGTGATGCTCTGTAACTCGATTTAACACCTGAGTAACCAAGCTGAGTAGCAAAAATCGATAATAAACAATAACCAACAAAGTAATAAAAGCCTTGTCCTATTGCTGATAATGTTTGACTTGATATCAGTAAATCAATTTTAAAACCAAATAATACCAGCTGCTGACTTGAAGCGGTTTCCGCATGATTTGTTGACAGCACAGCCAACAATACCGCCACGACAAAGACATCAGCCATTGACCATTTACCAATGGCACTAACAAAGCGATAAATGCTGCGTTCAAGCTGAGTATTACGCTTAAAATAAGCCAATGTGATCAGCATAGATTTAAATATTGGAATACAAATAGAGAATAGAAATATCAAAGCAGCAACCAGTATTCTCTCATCTTTATAAAGTTCTTCTACTGTTTGCAGTAAAGACAATTGCTTAGCAAATAAATCAGTATTTAAACTGGCATTAGCCACTTGTGCTGTCATATCCATGCTCAAGGAAAACATTGGCAGTAAGATACCCGGAATAAAAAGCCCAATGGCGACAAGATTTAAAAAGAAGCCTAAGTGTTTTTTCATCATATTTATGTATTAGTCAAAATTTCTCTGCATTATCTGACATAATAACCTATCAGCTCAATGAGTAATTTAGCGGCTGTAAATTTTGCTTACAAATACTCTTTTAGGTAAAAGCTTCTCAATACCTTTTGCTTTAACTACTTGCCTGAAGAAAGAATGACTCTAAAGTGTTATTTAACTCTCGTACTTGCTTTGACACGTTTTCTGGCTGTAAGGGCGGAATTTCAATCTCATTTGCCATAATTTCAGCGGCAAATTGCGCCTTTCTCTCTGGCACTTGATACCAAGATTCAGACTTGGTTAAGGTTGATGGAACTAAGGTAAGTAACACTGTGGTTAACTGCAAAGGCTGATTTTCATTAGCATTACAACGCAAGGCAATATTAGCGGCGCCACGTTGGAACTTTAACTTTTTGCCTGGTGTAGTACGGGTACCTTCGGGGAAAATAATTAAGTTATTACCTGCTGCCAGTGATGCTTGGCAATCCACCAATAAGCCCTCAGGATCAGCATTACTAATATAGCCAGTATTTTTCACCACGCCACGTAAAAATGGGTTTTTAAATAAATGCGCTTTCACCACACAGTCAGCATTTGGAATAATAGAAATCAGCACAACAACATCAATTAAGGACGGGTGATTTGCCAAGACCAGATGGCCATTTAGCGCTTTAAGTTGTTGTGCCTTGGCTAAATCAAATTCAAATATGCGACACCAAGCCATCAAGCCAATAAAAAATTTAAAGGTATAGTGCACCGTTTTACGGGCAAGCTGCTTTTTTTTATCTTGATCGCGAATAAGTAATTTTTGCAGCGGGAAAACAAACAGGGTTAAAAACACGCCACCTAAACCAAACATGGCAAAACAAAAACCTGTCGCTAATATACGCCAGAGATGATTTAGAGTTTTCAACATAGGATTACTTAAGAATTTTTATTATAAAACAAGGTGCTTACCGCAATGGCTGAATATACTACCTAAATAGCTAGGCTAAGCAAATGATTAATCATAGCTTATGAAAATAAATCAGCAATATCAGCCCAGTGACATAAATATACTGAGTTAATGCTTCCTGCTTGACTGGCGACAATACTGATATCATATAAGGCATCCTCATCTGGCAGTGAAAACACTCCACTGCAGGTCTGATAAAGCATTAGCCTTGATGCGGTATTTTGCGCCAATAAATCTGCCACCCCTTGCTTACTTGCTTTCGCTAATGCTTCTTTTAATGTCCATAAACGATAAAAGGCACTATCACCGGCTTGCTTAACTAAAGCGCTTTCAAGGGGATGATAAAAATGCTCAGCCAAGGTCAATATATCTCGCTTAGCCTTATATTTTTCAATATCAACCCCGACAGCAAACGACTGAGTTGACAAATATAACAGAACATAACCTCCGCTATGACTAAGGCAGATATTAAGCGGTAATGCTTGCTTAGCGTAAACAAGCTGTAAGCTTAATGTTTGTTCATCAAAGTAAACCTGAAAATCGCTTAATGTTAGATGGTTAGCCAGTGACTTATGCTGTCGTAAAAAACACAAAGCAAAAGATTTTATCAATAAACGGCTGGTGACAAACTCCTTTTTCGCCTGAATCGCCCTGCGAGCTGAAAATGTTGCATATTCTGCTGCTTGCAAGTGCTGCTGTGCTAATGCATTTGCTTGGCTGATGCTAAGCGTGTTGGCATTAACCAACAAACACATGGTTTGTTGCGCTTTCATTAAGCTTTCAAGATCTTGAAAGCTAGCGTCAATGGCTAATGTATTCGCTAAAGTTATCTGCTGCAAAGGGGTAGCTGCTTATCTAATTAGTGTGCCTAGCTTAGTTTTTTTAAGCAAAAAAAACCACCTATAAGCAGGTGGTTTTTAATTTATCTTAACGAAGACAATAACTAAGCAGTGACTGTTTCAGCCTTATCTTGCTCAACTTGTTTTTTCTTTTTCCGAGAAAACAAAGAGCGTATATCTTCAATAATCAAGTACAAGCAAGGGATCAAGCCTAAAGTCACTATAGTGGCAAACAATACCCCGAAAGATAATGACACCGCCATAGGAATAACAATTTGCGCCTGCATACTGGTTTCAAAGAAGATGATAGGCACTAAACCAATAAAGGTGGTTAATGAGGTGAGCAATATCGCACGAAAACGCTTAGTACCGGCATGAATAACGGCATCCTTTATGGTTTCTCCCCGTTTTCTGGCATTATTGACATAATCCACCATAACCAGGGAATCATTTACGACAACACCTGCCGCCGCCAGTATCCCCATCACAGAAAGGGCATTTAAATCCATGCCTAAAATTAGGTGACCAAATACTGAGCCAATAATACCAAATGGAATAACCACCATAATCATCACAGCTTGTGAGTAAGACTTTAATGGAATCGCCAATAACGAGAATATCACCATCAAGGAAATAGCAAAATCACGCAATTGATTGTTAATGCTATCCATTTCCTCTTGGATGCTACCTGTAACTTCACTCTTAACCAGCGGGAATTGACGCAGTAATTGCGGAATAAAGTTATCACGAATATCGTTAGCCACTTTAAATGGCTCTACTTGTTCAGCGTCAACACTCGCCCAAACATTAATGGTACGGTTACCATTTTCACGTCGAATACGCGTAACACCATCGGTTAAGATAATATCGGCCAACTCAGACAGCGGTAGTTCAGCACCATTTGGCGCTTGAATCATGACATCGTCAACATGACCGACAGAGCTACGCTCAGCTTGCGGGTAACGTACCATAACTTTAATTTCTTCGGTATCACGTAAAATACGTTGCGCCTCTAAACCATAGAAGCTGTAACTAACTTGTGATGCGATATCCGCTAAAGTTAAGCCCATTGAATAAGCCAATGGTTTTAACTCAAACTGTACTTCTTTAGCGCTAGTTTGACGTGAGTCATTAACATCACCCACCCCTTTTAGTGAGTTAAGCTTAGCTTTAAGCTCTTTCGCTGCTGCAAGTAACTGGGCATCGTTTTGAGACTCTAGTCTAAAGGCAATATCACCATCATCACGACCACCACCAAATAAATTATCACTGATGGTTAATGACTTAACGCCCGGGTAATTAGGTATCGCATTACGCCATTTATCCGCTAACTGGAAAGTATCCATAGCACGTAATTCAGGATCAACTAACTTCACCATTACCTGACCACTGGTGCGACTTTGTAAGTCCACCTGCATATCAGAGATCATGCCATTACCATGCTCAGCTTCAATTTCTTGGTCAATGCGATATAGTACATTTTGAATATTTAATACCGCAGCTAAAGTCGCCTTTTCTGAGGCATCTATGTTCATTTCCACTGAAATACGAGGGAAATCGTGTGGAATTTTAGGTTGACCGATAAAGCGCACCATTCCACCTTGGAAAAGTCCGGCACTTAACAGCATGATGCTAATAAAGAACATCAATACACCATAACGATATTTAATACACACAGTTAAACTTGGACGATAAACATTATCAATGAAACGTTTTAATGAACCATCAACTACGGCACGTAATCTATCTAATGGATTTTTAGGGTTGAATTTTTTCACCTTCATTTGCGCTAAATGCGCCGGCAAAATTAATTTTGACTCTATTAGTGAGAAGATCAGACAAAATACCACAACAAAACCAATGGATTTACTAAAGGCTGCTCCGGGATCATTATCAAGCACAAATGGTAAAAATACCGCGATAGTAGTTAATACGCCAAAGGTTGCCGGCATAGCGACACGCTTTACACCACGAATAACATTATCGACACTATGACCACGTTGCTCGATTTCATCATGGGCACTTTCCCCCATAACTATGGCATCATCAACAACAATACCTAGTACTAAGATAAAGGCAAACAAGCTGGTAATATTAATGGTGACATTAACGAACTCCATTGGCATAACCAATAAAGTACCTAAGAAACAAACAGGTAAGCCCATCATTACCCAGAAGGCTAATCGCACACGTAAGAATAACGCTAACATTAAGAAAACCAGCACAGCACCACTTTTCATGTTATCCATCATCATATCGAGACGACCTTCAAGGTAGTAGGTCATATCAACCCAAGTCTCTAACTTGACACCTTGTGGTAATGCTTCAGATTTCTTTTCGACAAACTTATTAACAACAGCAGCAACATCAGTGATGCTTTGGTTTTCCGCCGCGCCAATAAAGAAAGTTACTGAGTTCTTACCATTAAATTTAGAATACTGTAGGCCTTCTTCGAAACCATCTATGATGGTTGCTAAATCACCTAATAAGATTTTAGTACCATCTTCTAAGGTCACTACTGGGATCTGTTCAAATTCATGACCGCGATAAGCTTGCTCTTCAACACGTAAGTTAATATAGCCATTTTCCGCGCGAATTTGCCCTGCTGACATATTACGCGAGTGACCTCGTACCGCTTCAGCAACATCCCTAAAGCTAAGATCGTACTCACGTAGCTTATCTTTACTCACTTCAACTGAGATTTCATAGCTTAAGCCACTAAAAAACTCTGAAACATTAATTAAGGGTAATTGTTGAATTTCATCATGAATCTTACGCCCTAATTCCTTAAGCTCTATATTAGATAAGTCGCCATATAAACTAATATACATGACTTCCTGACGATACTTTTCGCGCTCAACCTTGATACGTTCCATACCTTCAGGGAAGGTTGAAATTGAATCGATCGCCGATTTGACTTCCTCTAGCACTAACTGAGGATCATAATCAGTATCAACCTCAAACCAGCCATTAGAGTAGCCACGATTTGAATAGGTGATTACTCGCTTTAAGCCTTGAATAGACTCTAACGCTTCTTCAATTTTTATGGTGATCCCTTCTTCCACCTCTTGTGGTGCAGCGCCAGGATAAGGCGCAGCATAAGAAATCCAGTTAATTTTAACCTGCGGGAACATTTGTTTATTAATGGTGTTAATGGTTAAAAAGCCACCCACCAAAATAAATACCATTAATAAGTTTGCCGCAATACTATTGCGAGTAAACCAAGCGATAAGGCCTTTATTGGTATCTATATTATCAATATTATTGCGATTTAAATTTTCAGCATCATTTAAATCATGCTGTGATTTATCAGAAGTGCTCATCCCTACTCTCCTGAATCATTGTTAGCGACTTGTGTTTCACTTGATTGCTCTTCAGAGCTTTCTTGTTGTGTTTCTTCACCTGCTAACGCTAGTTTCATGCCATCAATAGGGTAATCTAATGCTGATATAATTAACTGATCACCATCAGCTAAACCATTAGCAACAATAACATTACTACCTTGCTGGCGAATAACATCAATCGGCGCATAATGTAATTTTGATTCAGCATCTAATAAGGCAACCTTACCATCAACCACTAAGTAACGAGGAATAACACTTGCTCGTGCCACTTGAGTGCCAACAATTTCAGCATTAACGTAACTACCAAAACGAATTGGCGCAATGTCACTGTTTGAGGCTTGTAATCGATAAGGATCATTAATTTCAGCAACCAGATAACTCATACGGCTCTTGTTATCAACAACACCTTCGCTGCGAGCAATTTGTGCTTGCCACTGGGTTGCTTTACCAGCAAAAACACCATTTAAATGCACATTAGCTTGTTCGCCTTTATTCACCAAAAATTGCAATTGGTTATCGGCAACCGGTAAACGCACTTCAGCAACTGCGGTTCCTAACACATGACCAATGCGTGTGCCAGTAGTTACAAATGAGCCTAAACCAATATCTCGGCTATCAATCATGGCATCATATGGCGCTTTAATTTCCGTTCTTTCTAAATTACGCTCAGCTCTTAAAATTGCCGCTTGCGCTGCCTTAACACGTGCTAACTCTTGTGCTAATTGTGGCTTACGTAAACTCAATTCAGTTGGCGAGCTATCAGTAATTTGCTTCCACTCACGTTCAGCAACCTTACCTTGTGCAACCTCAGTTTCTAATGCCGCTCTTGCCGTAGCCATAGTTGCTTGAGCATCAATCAAGGCAGCTTGATAATCACTCGGATCAATACGTGCTAAGAGTTCACCTTTTTTAACAAAACCACCGCGAACAAAAACATCGCTCAATTCAACAATTTGGCCACTCACTTGCGCAACCAACTGGGTTTCATATTTAGGTTTAACAATACCGTATGAACTAACCTCTAAGGTCATTGGCGCTACTGAAATATTTTCAACAGCAACGATAGGTGTATTATCTACTTTAGGCTTTTCTTCTGGTGGTTTTCTCATACTAGAGAAACCAATCATGGCGGCAACACCGACGCTTAAAATGACAATAGGTATAATTATTTGTTTTTTTCGAGCCACTTTTCTAATTCCCAAGACAAAGTTTAGACAAGAGTGTCATATTAATACTGTGTAGAATAACGAATTATTAGTTACATGTATTAACAAAGATGTAACGCAGTATTACAAAATATAGGCCAAAACTAAGACCGTTATTTTTCTAACCTAGAATCCTCACAATATTCACATAAAAATCATAAACTTAAATAATATTTATTTTGAAACATTTTGCAGGATTATTTCACCACTAAGGTGAAATAAATGTGAAATTAGTCGATTTGACCAATTAATTACACTTTTTATCTTAGTTCTTTGTTAATTTAACCACTCGCACTTGTATTTCAATCGAATAGCAATAAGCTAATAATTAAGCTTTCAACCGAGGTGATTATGTTTACCAAGTTAAATCAATTTTTTAGTCAACTAGCCGCCGACTCTCAGCCTAAGCAAAATGAAGTCTCATTAGAAATAGCGTGTGCCGTGCTTTTATGTGAAGTGATGCGCGCAGACAGTGCATTTACTGAAAGTGAGCAAAATAAAGTCGCGCAATTACTAATAAAACAGTTTTCCTTAACTGAGCATGAAGTTGATGAAATACTGCAACAAGCAGTCAAGTTGAGTGAAAACGCCAGTGATTTCTACCAATTCACTTCGCAAGTAAATCAACATTACACTTTAGAGCAACGTATTGAAATTGTTAGCTTACTTTGGCAAGTTGCTTATGCTGATGGTGAGCTTGCCAGTATTGAAGAACACATTATTCGCAAAATAGCTGATTTACTGCATCTTCGCCACAGCGAGTATATTGCCACCAAAATCAGCGCTCAATCGCACTATGAAAGAAAATAACTCGCTTTTGCTTATCGCTCGCATGTCAATTTAAGTTACAATAACGCTAGATTTTCTTCTTTGGCTGTATCCATGACACATTCTATCGCAACAACAAATCCTGAAATTGGTAAAACCTGTACATTAAGCGTAGTCGCAATAGCAGATAATGGTGCTTACCTAGATGCAGGTAATTTAGGTGAAATCTTACTACCAAATCGTTATGTGCCTGAAAACTGCCAAGTTAATGACCCTGTTGATGTGTTTCTTTATCTCGACTCTGCTGATCGCTTAGTGGCGACAACACAAAAGCCTTTAGCTCAAGTGGGAGAATTTATCTCTCTTAAAGTCGTGCAAGTAAACAAAATGGGCGCCTTTTTAGATTGGGGCTTACCAAAAGACCTACTAGTACCATTTAATCAACAACACAAAAAGATGGAAGTAGGCAAATACTATCTTGTTCGAGTGTTTTTAGATCAGCGCACTGAGCGTATTGCCGCATCGAGCAAAATTGATAAGTTTATTGACATCTGGCCTGGCGAATATCAAGAAGGTCAGCAAGTTAAGCTTACTATTGGCGGCAAAACAGACCTTGGCTTTAAAGCCATTGTCAATGATTTACACTGGGGCTTGTTATATGACAATGAAATATTTCAGCCACTTAGAGTTGGTAGGCAAATTACCGGCTATATAAAACGAGTTCGAGAAGATGGACGCTTAGATCTGATGCTCACCCGCCCCGGTAAAGGAAAAGTTATCGACTTCAGTGATAAGCTTATTGCATACTTACAAGACAATAATGGTTTTAGCCCATTGCACGATAAAAGCTCTCCAGAGCAAATAAAACAAATTTTAGGGGTAAGTAAAAAGACCTTTAAAGCCACGGTTGGTAATTTAATGAAAAAAGGAATTCTGCAAATAGAGAAAAACGGTATTAAACTGAAATAAATGCTACGCAATTTACTTTTACCTTTACTTTTATTTAGTTGTTTAGTTGTACAGATACCTCAACAGGCATGGGCAGTTAAGGTCACTTATATTGCCGATACCAACCAGCTAACCAGTTATTGGCAAAAAGTCTACGACATTGCTAATGCCGCCGCACAAGACTTAGATATAGAGCTGACTTTAATTGAAGGTCAGGGTCATCGTATATTACAAGCAAAAATAATCGAAGAAATTAGCAAACAAACCAACAAGCCAGATATGTTGGTTTTTATGGGCCATCAAGAAAACGCCCGACAAACCTTTGCGCTATTAGAGCAAGCAAAAATCCCCTTTATTACCTTATCAAACTTTGAAGCTAGCAATGAAAACAACCAAGGTAATAAGGTGGGCTTTCCTCAAGAAACTTTCAAATACTGGCTAGCGGAGCATTACGATGATCATGCCCAAGGAGCCTATAAATTACTTGATGAACTCATTAAGCAGGCACGAAAAGTACAGCCAGAAAAACCACTTAAAGTACTTGCCATACAAGGTGATTTCAGCTCTCAAGCGCGGCAAAAGCACCAAGGCATACAACAAAGATTAGCCAAAGAAAATCAAGTGATATTGGTACAAGAAATCGTCTCTTACTGGCAATACACTACCGCTAAATCACATTTTAAGGCGCTATATCAGCGTCATAAAGGCGTAGACATTGTTTTAGCCGCATCTGATACCATGGCGATTGCCGCAATGGAAGGCGCCAAAGAGTTAGGTTTAACCCCGAATCAAGATATTTTTATCGCGGGTTTTGATTGGAACACTCGCGCAATGAGAGCAATAAAGCATGAGCAGTTAGCTGCATCAGCAGGTGGCCATATGTTTAGCGTGGCTTGGTTGTTAGTAAAAATATATGATCACTTTAATCATCATGCTGTGTTTTATTCAGGCAAGCAAAAACCAAGTAGCCAATTTGATATTATCAATTTTAAAAATCTACAAGCATTTGAACCATTAGCCTACGAAACTGACTTAGATAAAATCAATTTCTACTGCTTCAGTAAAACCTATACTCAACAAGCTGAATATAACTTCTCAGTTAACGCGCTACTCACGCAATTAGCAAGAACATCGAATGCTAACTGCGTAAGTAAAAGCGAGTAATCACGAAGTATCGCAATTAAATTAAAAGCTGCCTCGAATACCTATACTAAAGCTTCTACCCGGCAATGGCGCAACATCTTTTAAAAATGATGAGTGAACGCGCGCGTTCTCATCAGCCAAGTTTAAGCCTTTTAGGTAAACAACAAAGTCATCACCTAAACCATCAACATAATAGTTAAAATGAGCATCAACCATAGTATAACCGTCGGTTTCAGTTTCCAATGAAGCCACATCATCTTGTTTAAAGTACTGACTAACACTGAGCTCGGCATCATAGCTTTCTGCTTGATAATTTAATAGCGCCCCTAAGCGCATTGGTGGAATGCGCGGTAAGTTAGCATTTTCACCTGCTTCTACATCGGTAAGTTTGGCGCGAATATAATCAGCAAAAATAGTTGCTTTAAGTGGTGATGAAATTTGGTAAACCAATTCTGCTTCAACACCATATAACTTAGCATCATCTTGCTGATAGCTTAAAATTGGTAAACCTTCTTCTTCACCTTCATGCTCGTCTTCGTGACCTGCCTCATGGTCATGCTCATCAACAAAGGTTAATCCAGTGTCTTTTTGGTAGTAATAATCATCAACCTGATTATAAAAAGCACTAACAACAAAACCAAAGTCCCCTTCAAATTTACGCCAAGTAATATCAAAGTTTACCGAGGTTTCAATCGCAGGCTCTTGCTCTGCTAATTCAACATGAATTTCATCACCTTCTTGCTCAACCGTGAACATAGCACCAACTTCAAAGGTATTTGCCCCGATATGCGGGCCAAATGAGAATAACTCTGCCGCAGATGGTGCCCGTTGAGAAAATGCGGTTGATAAGCCAATGTTATAGCCCGGCGCGTAATCCCACACTAAACCAACAGAGCCACTAATCGGTGTAAATGATTGCTTATCAAATGATACTAACTCTTGATGATGAACATCCACTTCATCATGTCCGTGGCCGTCATGCTCTTCTTCAAAGCCGATTAGCGTATCATCAGCTTCAATATCTACTTGTTCAACACGTGCACCCAATTGCAATAACACAGGGCCAAAATGGCGCTCCTCTAACCAAGCCAATGCGACTGTTTGCGATTTAGATGGTGGCGTAAATGCCTCATCACCTAAAGCTTTAAAGTCTGACTGTTTAAAGTGAAGGGTCCAAGCCCCCTGCCAGGCATTAAAATCTCTATGATAGATATCTGCTCTAGCTTCATAGCTTTGATTTGTGAAGGTTGTACCAACAAGGCCAGCTTCAATTTCTTGGTGCTGATAATCGGTATAGGCCAGCTTAGTCGCGAGTTTATTAATAAAATTACCATCAAAGTTCAGCTCACTTAATAGCTGTAATCTGTCTTGTTCCATTTTGGCATAAACACTTTCTTCATGTTCCTCATGGCCTTCGTGTTCATCATGCTCGTCTTCATCGTGCTCTTCATGGCCGCCATGACTATGACCTGGAATGCCATATTCTCTTTCCATGCGGCCGTAAGATAAGCCAACAAAGCCATTATCAAGTAAATAGCTGCCACCTAAGGTAAAACCATGCGATTGCGATGCGCTATTTTCTAAACGGTTAGAAGAAGCCTCATGCTCTTCGTGTTCTTCATGTTCCTCGTCATGATGTTCTTCATCGTGATGCTCTAGCTCTGCTGGGCCTGCTAGCTTGTAGTCTTTGCTGTCTCGCCAGAAGCCATCTACATGAAATGCAAAGTTATCTTGACCAGTTGTTAAATTAATAGCGCCCTGATTTTCATTGGCAGCATCGTTATACTGTAACAGCCAATCTGCTTGGAAATCATTGCTCGTTGGTACGCGTTCATCAACCACGTTAACCACGCCGCCTATAGCACCGCTACCATAAAATAAGGTTGCCGGGCCGCGTAACACTTCAATTTGGCTAGCAGTACTTGCCTCTGCCGCCACTGCGTGATCTGGGCCAACACGTGAGGCATCCCCAACATCTAAACCATTTTGAGTAATTAAAACGCGAGGACCATCTAAACCACGAATAATTGGTGTGCTAGCTACACCACCATAGGCACTAGAGTGAACACCCACTTCATTTTTTAAGGTGTCACCTAAAGTTGATGCTTGCTTCATTTTTAATTCATCAGCGGCAATAACATTTACCGGCAAAGCCGATTCAATTGATGATGAATGTAATGGCGTCGCATGCACATCAATTACTTCCATAACCGAAGGTGCCAAGACAATGGTGACATTATCAATATCATCACTGCCAATAGTTAATTCAGTATTTTTATGACTATAATTTTGCGCGCTGGTATGTAGCTCTAGCTGTCCTTTTGCTAAGTTATCAAAAACAAAACGTCCATTTTTATCCGTTACAAGCTGTATTTTGTTGCCATCAATGCTAACAACAGCGTTACTAATAGCTTGTCCCTGTCTATCGACCACTTTACCCGAAACTTGCTGGGCCATAACTGCTTGCGTAAATAGCACACTGGCAGCCGATAAAGTCACCGCGCTAGAACGAAGTAACTGAGTAATAATATTCTTTTTTGCTCTCATAGGAGCGACACTGCTCATCGCAGCAGTATTTTTTGACGATAAAAACATGATTGTTCCAATAATTTTCAAATAGTACAGCAACCCCTCCTAAAGACACTTAGCTTAAGGAGTGAGTAAATTTAAATAACCTCAGCTTCACATAAGCCATGCGTTTCTAGCAGCTATTTTTACTGACTTCTTCGTTATTTTGAAGTGAAATAGCTAGCTATTCCTACTTCAAAAAGCCTTGAATTCAGACAAAAATATCTAGCTAGAAATCAAAAAAGATAGGTAGCCTATTGATTAGGTTTGGCGCTATTTCTTATGCAAACCTGAGGTTAGATAACAAGAAAATTATTGACCGGTGGTGCTCTAAGTTGGGCTAAACCATAATAAGGTGATTGAAATACTTCACTTAACGCTGTTTCACTGCTATCAAAACTAACGATAACCACAGCTAATGCTATGCTTGAAGAAGTGACTGCAGAATCTAACCCTTGATGGCAAACATGACACTCTTGTAAGCCATTACCAGCAGAATATTCAGATACATGATGGCTATGGAGTAAAAAGGCACAGAAAAACATCATCAGTGTGAATACACTAATGATTTTAAAACCCTTACTCTCTCTTAGGCTGATAGTCATCATAACGGGTGTGATAATATAACACCACCTTAGCGTATTCAATAGTCTTTATATGCTTAAGTTTTCTAAGCTAGTCTTCGCATAAAACCACAATTAGCGCTAAGCTTATAACTGTTGATAGCCTTAAATTATCAATAAAATCATACCCTAATTTACTCATGGACTTTACTAGGATCAGCTATGATAACTAATACTAATAAGCTCAAGCTGGCAAAATTATTAGCAGTAAATGCAATAATTTTTACCTTTTTTATCAACAAATCGTGTTTTGCTGAAAGCTTTAGCGCTAAACGTGCAGGTCAAGGCTTTACTAATATCACTCAAGATTTCACCTCATCTTTAAGTAATCCGGCACTTTTACCTAAGTTCGATCGTGATGACGATGCCTTCTTTTCACTTAACTTAGGCATTATGGGTTCTGATAAATATGAGGTTATTGATAACAGTGAAAATATTGCCATGAATTTGCAGCAACTTGCTGATGACATCAACAGTCTAAATATCGACCAAGCAATAAGTTTGGATGACTTTGCTCATCACAGCGATGATTTAAATCAGCAAGTAGATAAAATTGTGACTGATTTAACCGCCATAGACCAAAAGGTAGTTAACACGCAAAATGGCATTAACTTTCAAGTGATTATTCCAAATAAATATCTAAGCTTTGGTTTATTCACCAACCAATATGGTCGCGTTGGCGGTGCGGTTGATTATGTTGAAACCGATGAAATTTTGTTACGTGAAGCTATCAACAAAGGCTACTTAGATCTCAATGATGTGAAATCTTCAGCACGAGGTATTGGCTACTCCATTGTTGAGGCAGGCATCATGACTGGCGGCTCAGTTGCAAGCAACAAGCACTATGATGTCAACGCAGGCATGAAAGTAAAATACCAGCGCATCGACTTATTCTATAACAGAGTGAATATCAGTGAGTTTGATGAAGATGAATTTGATTTAGACAATGAAGAAAACTTAACTAAAAAATCAGTTACTAATTTTGATCTTGGTCTCTATATTAGTTGGGGTGATGAACGTCAATGGCATGGCGCCATCGTGACCAATAATATTATGTCGCAACAAGTAGTACACCAAGAAAATAATCTGACTTTTTCATTAGAAACCAGCTCAACCTTAGGCTTTAGTTATCAAGTTGACTGGCTAACAGTGGCTACGGAAATCGACCTAACCGATAGGGAACACTTTGCCAGCTTAGCCGCATCAAAGTATGCCAGTGTTGGCGCAGAGTTTCGCGCAGGAGAAGACTTTCAACTTAGATTAGGTTATCGCGCTGATTTAAATGATGTTGATGCCAACATTATTACCGCCGGTATTGGCGTTTCACCTTGGGATGTGTTTTCTGTGGATATCGCTGGCTTTATCGGCGAAAAAGACACCTATGGTGCAGCCATTGAGTTTGGTCTAAAAATCTAAAAACGTTAGCGACCTAAACAAAAGCACGCTAATCGCGTAATGCCGATCAGTTAAGGCAAAAAAGTTTGGGGATCAATTGAACGATCCCTACAATATGTAAGAATCCGATAAATAAAGTTTATCGGATTTTTTTATGCGCTTTGAAAGTGAACTTGCTACAGCCTTTAGTTCTTGTAATACCTTCCACACCTTTGAGAAATACGCAGAGTTGCTCTCCCCTGAGTTGATTAAACAAGGCTTTAAACAAGCTGGCGTCGCCACAATTAGAAAAAGGCGCCTACCACTTGAAACCGTGCTTTGGTCAATTATCGGTATGGCACTATATCGTCAGAAGTCGGTTTGGGATATAGCCACTCAGATGGATATCATGTTGCCTGATAAAAAGCCATTAGTGGCACCAAGCGCACTGGTTCAAGCAAGACAAAGGTTAGGCGCAGATGCCGTTAAAGAAGTGTTTAAAGTGATGGCACAGCATGGTTATGAATCGAACCAGTTTGAAACATGGGCGGGCTTGAACCTGCTAGCCGTTGATGGTGTCGTATGGCGAGTCGCCGATACTGCTGAAAACCACAAAGTATTTGAAACGCAAAGTAACCAGCATAGAGAAAATATTTATCCTCAAATCCGTATGGTTTGTCACATGGAAATTACGAGCCACCAGCTAATCAACAGCGTATTTTCAGGTTACCGAACTAATGAAATGAAATTAGCAGAAGGGCTAATAGAAACGACACCAGATAATACATTAACTATCTTCGATAAAGGCTATTACTCGCTTGGTTTGCTCAATCGATGGCATCAAGCAGGAGAACAAAGACACTGGATGATACCAGCTCGTAAAGACTTAAATTACGATGTCATCCAGAGTTTGGGCAAGAATGATAAACGTATTCGGTTAACAACAACGCCTCAAGCTCGTAAAAAATTTAATGACCTACCAGAACATATTGAAGCCAGATTAGTGAGTAAAAAAATTAAAGGTAAAGAGTACCGTATTCTGACCTCAATGGTCGACCCAATACGCTTTCCAAGCGAAGAAATGGTTGAGTTATACCGGTATCGCTGGGAAATAGAATTAGGCTATCGAGAGATGAAACAATCGCTACTTAACAGCGCTTATACTTTAAGAAGCAAGCGACCAGATATGATTGAACAGGAGTTATGGGGACTCCTTCTGTGCTACAACTTGATAAGGCAAGGGATGACAGCGGCAGCAAGAAAGCTTAATAGCACTTGGCCTAATCAGCTTAGCTTCACGAGTTGCTCAATGGCAATTACTCAGTTCTTTGCCACATTGCCTCTGTCTAGCCCTGGCAATATTCCCAAACACTATGAAGCTTTACTGACACAAATGACTTATTTTAAATTACCAGAGCGGCGTGAAGAGAGGCAATACCCAAGGTGGGTTAAGGCAAAACCCCAAAGGTATCCAAGGAATACAAAAAATGCCAATCAGCTTAACTGACTGGCATTACGCTAATCGCGTGCTTTTATTGCTTTAACATACAAGTGTCATTACAGCTTAAAGTAATTGGTAAACACTTTATATAATTCCGTCCCTTGATTTACGCTTGCTGAAGCAAAATGCAAAATAGGGATAACATCATCATCTAGTGATATGTAATGTAAAGGGTCGCCATCACCATAATTATCCATACGTAAAATCCGCGCTAATGGCTGACCAGCAGTTAATGGCTCACCAAAAGGTGCGAGAAAATCAATCATGCCCCCCATTGGCGAGTATAACGCCTTATAGTCTTTTAAATAGCAAGCATAGCGAGTCATTTGTTGCGGTGTAAACTCAGTATCTGCTACCACGCCCTTATATTTCAAATAACTTAAGATACCTAAGGCATCTTGGTGAGCTACATCTAAATCAATTTGCTCTTGTGAGCCTAATTCGACGGTAAAGCTCTCTTTATTAAATAAGCCCTGCCCCATAGTAAAAGGACGACCTAAGTTTTGATAAGCTTGCTGCAACTGCCACCAAGGACAAAATGTTGCTTCATCCATAGCGCCGTCAAAAATATTCGGTATTAAAATCGTATGAGGAATATCAAAATAACTAGCGCTTGCTTGTGCATATTCAGGGCAGTATAAATGCTTACTCGATATTGGCCCCGTGTGTAAATCTAGCACCAGATCCGCTTGATGGGCTAAACGTTGCAACTGATAAGCAATACGTTGCCCCGTGGTTAGACCGTAAATATTGTGATCTAACTTTTGCTCAATCTCATCCAGCATAAGCTGTTTGAATTTAGCTTCAATAGCCTCGTCACTTTCATCAATATTTTCTTGCGCAAAAGGCTCAATAACCCCTTGATCAAAATGGTACATTCTATTCCAATTCACCCCTGTAATTGGGTCAAATCGGCCTAAGGTGTACTCACCATTTTTATGATTACAAGCAACGGGATTGGCATAAGGCACTAAGGTTATATTGCTGTTAATATCACAGCGTTTAAGTAGCTCCAGTAATTGAAATATTACCGCATTGCCTTGTACTTCAGCGCCATGCATATTTGCTTGAATATAGACACTCGGCCCCTCAGATTGCTCTGCTTTAAAGGAGTACACAGGTACGGTAAGCTTAGCGCCACTGGCCATTTCACCTACTGACATAACAGTTTTAGTAAAATTATTATTAATACTCATGGTAAATTTCCACTACATCTTACAGGGTTATAACTAAGCTAAATAGCTTGTTGCCGATTGCGCGACTCTCACTACGGACAGCTGCTCATTTTCAATGACATATTCAGCGGCTAACTGATGACATAAGAAAAACGGCATACTTTCTGTAAAGCCATAAGCACCGCAATAACCAAAAACTAATTGATCACCAACAACAACATCTTGTGGCAATGCCAAGTGACCCAGTTTATCCATACTGGTACAAAGCGGGCCATGCAAATCAAAGTGCTCAAGCTCAGCACTGGATTGTCGAAGCAACTGCACAGGGAATGGCTGATCAGTTATTGCTGGGCGTAATAAATGATTGATACCTGCTGCTAACACCAGCTGCTCTTGCTGGTAATTCACTTTTCTATCAACAACAGGAACAACATAATAACCACATTCAGCCACGGCAAAACGCCCTAGCTCAAGCCACAACTCTTCCACGCCAGCTTCTGATTTAATCTTGGCTAAATCATCGACAATTTGTTGCCATGAAAGCGTTTTACCTTCACCTAAATAATCAATGCCTAAGCCACCACCTAGGTCTAAAACTTTTAGTGACATACCTATGTCATTCGCTAAAGCCACTAAAGGCGGTACCATTTGCGACCACAGTGAAAACATTTTTTCATTACTGAGCATATTGCCCCATTGAAAAATATGTAAACCACAGATATCTAACGCAGGGAAGTCTTTAACCTGCACGCTTTGCCACTGCTCAACTGACAAGCCAAATGGCGTCAGACTATTACCGCCTAACGGGTTTTTCTCGCCTTCTTGCCACTGAAGCTGCACGCGAAGCAAGACCTTAATTGGCAAAGCCGTGTTATGACTACGGTTATAGTCTTGCACTACTTCATGTAACCAAATGAGCTGGTTTAAACTTTCAACAACAAAAGTTTGCACACCTTGGTTAACAAAGTCAGTTAACTGGGCCTTAGATTTTGCCGGCCCAGTATTTAATACTCTATTAGCTGGCACGCCTTGAGCCAATACTTGTGACAATTCACCCGAGCTTGCTACATCAAAGTCAAAGCCTTCACTGTCCAAGGTTTGAATTATCTTTGAAAGCGGATTTGCTTTAACAGCGAACCATAACTTCACCACATCTTGCTGTTGTAGTTTGGCTAAGTGCGCTTTTAATGCATCAAGTTGATACACAAAATAAGCCTGCTCATGCTCTGGAGAGTCATGCGCAGCCAATAATGGCAATATGCTCTTGTCTAACCAATCTGGAGTTGTTGTCATGGTATTGTTAACCTCTTCTATCGTGCAAACCAATAAGAATCAGCGTTAGTCAACTAACGTAAAATTGATTCTAACTCTAATGCGGCATCACTTTTTTCATCGCGATACTTAACAATTAGAGCACAAGCCATATTTAAACCTTGGCCTTGAGCCCAGTCACCTTGTACTGGTCGTGTGCCCGGAACAACAATGGCATTTTCAGGAATTTCAGCACCTTTAGGGCGCATCTCCTGGTTAACACAGTCATAAACAGGCACAGATTTAGATAGCGATACGCCCGGAGCTAACACGGCGCCTTTCTTAACAACAATACCTTCAACAACGACAACACCAGCACTTAAAAAGGCATTATCTTCAATAATCACTGGGCTAGCGCCTACCGGCTCTAACACACCACCAATTTGCACAGCAGCAGACACATGAACATTCTTACCCACTTGCGCACATGAGCCAATCAGAGCATGGCTATCAACCATAGTACCGCTATCTACATAGGCACCAACATTGATATAAGCAGGCGGCATAATAATGACGCCAGGTGCTACGTAAGCACCAGCTCTTACTGAAGAACCACCAGGAACAAGTCGTACATTATCGCTTGGTGTAAACTGCCTTGCCGGTAAGTTGTTTTTATCAACAAAGCCTTGGTAGTTTTCAGAAAATGCGACATTTTCACCTGCTTTAAATGCCGCTAATATGCCTTCTTTTACGGCAACATTTGCTTGCCAATTGCCTGATTCATCTTGGTTAGCCGCGCGTAATGTGCCTGCTTCTAACTGTGCTAATACATCTTGCCAGTTCATAAAATACTCCAATATTCAATTTCTTAATTTAATAAAGCTTCTGAGCCTGCTGTTGTCGGCACAGATAAATGAGGGTTGTTGGTTTGCTCGCTTGCTAGCCATTGATTAATTTGCTTGTCAAAGTCAAGCAAGGCTGCTGTCTCCGTCAGCTCTTCGTGCGTCAAAGGTGCGCGCAAAACAGGGCTATTGATCACGCCTTGTTGGTGCATAAGCACTTTGACAGGAATAGGATTTGCTACAGAAAAAAGCGCCGCTACCGCGTTATTCCATAAAGGAAATAGCTGATAAACCTGTTCAGGTTTACGGTTTAAACAAATATCGACATAGCGATTCGTCGCTTGCGGCCAAGCATTAGCGCAAACAGAAACTAGCCCTTTAACGCCAGCCGGCGCTAAATAAGGCATCATGGCATCTTCACCGCTAAACAATGCGATATCTGGACAGTGCTGCTGGTAAGCCAAAAAGGTATTGATATCACCACTGGCTTCTTTCATGGCCCAACAATTTTCATGATGCTGTAGTTGTTTGATAGTGCTGATTGGAATATCGACACCACTACGTGAAGGTACGTTATAGAGCATACATGGGAAGTTGGCAGTATCAAGTAAGCGCTCAAACCACTGCTGCTGACCTAAAGCGCCAGGCTTGGCATATAGCGGACTGCCAAGTAGATAGGCATCAATGGTAAGCTCGTTACACTGTTCTATCCAGCGAACTTGTTCAGCTAAGTTATAACCACCTACAGCCACCATGATGGGTGTGTTTAGCCCTAATTGACAGACAAAACTGACAATGGCTAACTGCTCATCATAATTAAGCGCCAAACCTTCGCCTGTGCTACCTAATAACAATATACCATTGCCAGCTTGCGCTTGTTCAGAAGCAATAGCTTTCAAGCTAGCATAGTCAATTTCACCGTCTTGATTAAAGGGCGTAACTAATGCTGTCCATAAAGCACATTGATTTGCTCGTACAATACGAGCAGAGATTGAATTATTTTGATTCATTACTCTCGAACTCAAATAAAACCACAACGGCTAGTTGTAGTTGCGTTAGTTCGGAGAGTTCTAGGCGTTTACAAAGAAGAGCAACATCGCCACAGAAGAGCGAAGGCTGCCTGATAATGCAAAGGCCAGAAGCTCTCCACTCAAATGCCTCAACAGGCAATAGGTGACAATTGTTGGGATTCAGCCCACTATTCTTAACTTACTTAAGAATAAACAACCGACAAAAACAGTATCAAACCTTGCTTTTGCCTCGGCGTTAATCCCCCTCATTATCACTAACAGAGTTTGATCTCTGTGTTTTCTCCTTAGAGAAAACAGCAATAACTACCTGGTTAACGCTCCTCTTCTGACCCCTTTTAGCTTATTCGTTATTTAACTAAGTAACTTAGCTAACCAACAAATAAGTAATAATAGGGACGAGCGCTATTTAATCACTTTTTGCATACAAGTTCAATGTCATTTACGTTAAAAGTTCACGCGGCTTGTTTAGTAAAGTCGCTTTCAGGTAGAATGCTTTCTTCTATCTTATGATGAACGCGAATGCGTTTACCTCAATGAATTTCTAGGTTTGGTATGGCTAATTTTTCAGCTAGCATGAGTAATGCAAGTCAAGTTTTAATGCGAAATACACAATGGCTAGCAGGGCAAAAGCCGCTTTTTGTCAATATGCCTGAAGATGGCTTTATTGATGCTTATCTGCAATTAAATCCCCAAAGCCATATCAGTTGCTTTAATAGCAACTTTATTGATTATCAAGCTATTCAGCATAAGCATCAAAGTAAGCCGCAAAACAAGGTGAGCTCACAATTTTCAGCGGTTTATCAAAGTGATATAACACATGATTTAGTCATTATCGCTTTTCCTAAAAGTAAAGCTGAGCTGGCTTTTACCTTGGCAATGATAGCGCCACATATCACAGAACAAACAAGGATATTATTTGTTGGCGAGAAAAAAGGCGGCATACAATCGACCCTAAAACTGACACAACACTTTATAACTAATGGCCAAAAAATCGATGCCGCACGCCATTGCATGCTTTTTGCGGGTTTTGCTCAAGCTGAAGCATTAGAAAAACCATTTAACTTAGATGATTGGTTTAAAAAATACCCGCTAGAAATAGATGATATAAAGCTTACTATCGCCTCTTTGCCCGGAGTATTTAGTCAACAAAAACTGGATGTTGGCACTCAGTTATTGCTTAACAATTTACCTGAAGATATGTGCGGAAAAGTGCTTGATTTTGGTTGTGGTGCTGGGGTTATCAGTTGCTTTATCGGCAAAAAATTCACTGATACCAAGTTATCCTTATTAGATGTCAGTGCACTAGCGCTGACTTCGGCAGAAAAAACACTGCAATTAAACGACCTTACAGGAAATGTCTTTGCATCCAATAGCCTGTCCAATGTAACAGAAAAATACCAACATATAGTTTCAAACCCACCATTTCACCAAGGCTTGAAAACCCATTATCAGGCAACGGAACAATTTTTAGCGGGTATTAAAAATTATATGGCTAAACCAAGCGATATCACTATTGTTGCTAATAGCTTTTTACAATATCCACCTATCATGGAGCAGCATATTGGCAAAACAAGCACTCAAGCTAAAGCAAACGGCTTTAGCATTTATCAGGTGAAGTGTTAAGACGGGTTTAACTTCTAGGCTGGTGACGTGTTCACAAATGTCTTGGCCTTGTATAAATGCGCATTAAATTAGCGGAAAAGCAATCTCAAAAAATCAACTTATCTTAACGATAAACTAAAGATAAAGGTTGAATTATTGAGCTTTTTCAACAATCATCAAGGTATGACTTATTTCTCACAATGTTGCCTTGGTCAAAGCAAATAATGCCACAATTAGCCAAAATTAAATCTCTGCGCAGTTTATTGCTTAACTCAATTATTGGGTTAGTCGTGTTATCACTACTAATTACCTCAATTGTCTTAATTCAAAAAAGTCAGCAGCATGAAAATAAATTTATTGAGCAAGAAACCTTATCTTGGGCTAATTACCTTGCTAAGCAAAGTGCGCCTTTTTTACAAGATAACAATGATAAAACCCACAGCGAACTCAAAGAAGATTTAAAAAGTCTCATCATCACGCCACTGATTAATCGTGTGCATGTATACAGCATAAGCGAAGATAACAGCGCTGAATTTTTCACCAGTTACAACAAGAATCATAATTTCCCGGCCATCAAAGATAAAACCGATGAAATTGACCAGCTAAGCCAATTTCGCTACCAAGAAACCTACTTAGAATTGATGGTAAAAATAACCAGTCAAGATAAGCTATTAGGTTATCTATATATTCAAGCAAGCTTAAATAGCAGCAAATCACTGGTAAACCGATTAAGTTATTTAGCCATTTCTTTAACTGTCGCCGCGTTAATTATTGCCTTGTTATGGGCAATGTGGCTGCATAGAAAAATGCACGAACCCGTTGTTGAAGTAATTGAATCAATTCAGCAAGTGTCACAAAGCAAAGACTACAATATTCGTGTTAATAATCAGATATATAAAGAATTTGATATCTTAGCTCAAAATATCAATATATTACTGAGCAGAACACAAAAACACATTAACAAAATCGAAGATGCACACCAGCACGCCTTGCTACAAAACGATGAGCTGAAGGAAAAAGTAAACTCGCGAACTGATGCTTTAAAAGAGTCGAATCAGGAGTTGCTGTCAACACTCGAGAAGCTGCACCAATTCCAGGGGCAATTGGTTGAAACTGAAAAGATGGCATCGCTTGGTGATATGGTTGCCGGCATTGCCCATGAAGTAAACACTCCTATTGGTTTAGGTGTTACCGCCTCGAGTTTGCTCTCTGATAAACTCAATGAAATTAAAGCAGCCTTTGAAAGTAAAACACTCAAATCTAGCCAATTGAAGAAGTTCTTAAATGATGGTGAAGAAAACGTTGCCATTATTTTTCGTAACCTAGAAAGAGCAGCCAAACTCATTTCTAGTTTTAAAAAAGTAGCGGTAGATCAATCCAGCGCAGAAACTAGAACCTTTAATGTTCGCGAATTAATGGAAGAGATCTTACTTACCCTAGCAGCGAAGTTAAAGTCTGCCAATGTCACCTATCACTTAGACTGCCCTAGTGACTTAGTGGTTACCAGTAAACCCGGACCAATAAACCAAATATTGATTAACCTGATCCTCAACTCTATTTACCATGCCTTTGAAGGTGTAGACAATGGTGCTGTTGATATTAAAGTGATGAGCTTAAGTGATCAGCTACATTTAAACTATAGTGATAACGGTGTAGGTATAGATGAAGGTATCAAAAGCAGAATTTTTGAGCCCTTTACCACAACCAAGCGTGGCTCAGGCGGTAGTGGCTTAGGTATGCACTTAGTATATAACCTAGTAACACAAGCGCTTGATGGTCATATCAGCGTCGACAGTGAGTTAGGACAAGGTGTTAAGTTTGATATTACCTTCCCTGTAGAGCTCGTTTCAGATCAATAAAGCCATAACTAATCTACTGACTTAATTGTTTTTTTAACATGACTTAGCTACCATAGTTAAATAAATGTTAATAAGTACTGGCACAGCCAGACTAACCCAGGTGAACTGTCAAAATGGAAACTTACCAAATTCTTGTTGTTGAAGATGAAGATGTAACACGCTTTAACTTACGCAATCTATTTGAAGCTGAAGGCTATCAGGTCTTTGAAGCGACTGATGGTGACACCATGGAAAGTGAGCTTGAAAAAAACAACATCAACCTGGTCATTATGGATATCAATTTACCCGGCAAGAATGGTCTTTTACTTGCTCGAGAGCTGACAAAAAACAAAGATTTAGGCTTAATCTTCCTAACAGGTAGAGACAGTGATATTGATAAGATCTTAGGTTTAGAAATAGGTGCAGATGACTACTTAACTAAACCTTTTAATCCGCGTGAATTAACCATTAGAGCGCGCAATATTTTAAGCCGCATTGGTCAAAATAAAACCGAAGCACCACAAAGTATCATTACTTTCAATCAGTGGACTCTCGATGGTAACTCGCGTCAAATGACCAGTCCTACAGGTGAAGTGATTGCCATTCCTCGCGGCGAATACCGCGCATTAAATTTACTGATTCAAAATGCCGGCAAAATTATTTCTCGCCAAGAGTTAATTAAAGAAATGACAGGTAGAGATTTACGCTCAAATGATAGAACGGTAGACGTAACCATTAGAAGACTGCGTAAACACTTTGAATCTGTTGAGAACTCGCCAGAGCTAATTAACACCATTCATGGTGAAGGTTACCGCTTTGTTGGCACCTTAGATTAACACCTAACCACCTAACCATTAAGGTAGCTCGCAAGCTACCTTAAATTAATTCAAGTTCGCTATGATTGCTCAGCTAACCATTGGCTAAATGCTGTCATAGCTTGTTGATTACCTGCTTGCAAATCCTGCAACAATTGCGCTTTTTCCTGCTGCGTAGCTGTAATTTTTTCTAGTACAACCAGCTGCTTATGAAGCTCGACTAAACCGACACTTGCTGCTGCACCTTTCATTTTGTGGCAGTGCTCTTGCCAATCTTTTGCATTATCTGCTAATTGCGCTTTTTCAATATCCGCCAAATAAATCGCCACTTGTTGTGAGTACAACGCAAACATTTTCTCAACGGTCGCTTTTCCTAAGCTATCTAGATATCCCTGCAATAATTCAACATCAAGCAAAACTACAGTTTGTGCTGTCATAATCACCTCTTAACAACGACGAAATAAGCAAACACTGTACATAAAATCACTGACAACAACAAGCACACTTATCTTAGCGGGCGTGTTTATCTTTATTTAATTATGCAGCTAAGAGATAAAATCACTTGTTAACTTCATAGCCTTTAACCCATAAGCTTTGTAGGGGTACTGATGTTTTTAACCCGTTAAATTGTTTTTACTATCGTTATACGTCAACAATAATTATAACGATAATGATCCGCATCAAAAAATAGGCTAGAATATGCGCCCTTAGATTTACGTATTGCTGATTCTTAGTCAATTTCAAGCGACTCAACCAGCAATATATTAATATTATTTAGTTTAAAGCGGAGTCGTAATGCCGACATCAATGCCAGATATTGCCAACCATACCACAGCCCAAACAGAGGGAGCACTTGATTGGGTCGGCATGAGTAAAATTGAAATGCCAATTATGCTTGCGTCAAAAGGTGAAAATGATCGTATGGTTTCGACTCACATTGATGCCTTTGTTAATCTAAAAGACCCGCAAGCAAAAGGCATACATATGTCTCGCTTGTATCTTATACTAGATGAGCTTTCCACCAGCAATACCTTAAGCTATCAAACGCTAGTCAGTGTGCTTGATAGCTTTGTTTCTAGCCATGATGATTTAAGTGATCAAGCCAAAGTGGAATTTAACTTTGAGTATCACTTAAGACGTAAATCACTTATAAGTGGTAAAGAAGGTTGGAAAGCATACCCAGTTAAGCTAACGGGTTTATTAAATCAAGGTAAGCTCACTATTGAGCTTAGTGTTGAGGTGCGCTATTCATCTACTTGTCCATGTTCTGCTGCCCTATCACGACAATTGATCCAACAAGCGTTTCAGCAAAAGTTTTCAGGCAGTGAGCAAGTTGCTTTAAATGATGTCCATGAATGGCTAGGAACCAGTGAAGGTATTGTTGCAACCCCACATTCACAACGCTCAATTGCTGAAGTAAAAGTAAAGCTTAACAACAGCCTAAATGAGTTTCCTATTACAGAATTAGTTAATTTACTTGAAGACGCATTACAAACCCCAGTACAAGCAGCTGTTAAACGTGAAGATGAGCAGGAGTTTGCACGCTTAAACGGTCAGAACTTAATGTTTTGTGAAGATGCTGCCCGTCGGGTTCAGCATTGCCTAAATCAAAATGAACAATATGATGATTTCTGGCTACGAATAAATCATTTAGAATCTCTGCACGCACATGATGCGGTAAGCATCACCACTAAAGGCATTTCAGGCGGATATCAGCCCTAATATCTAAGTGATTTAACGTTTAAACAAATTTATCTAAAACCAACGGCATCTGCTGTTGGTTTTTTTATACCTAAATTTTGCCAGTAGTATCGGCTTCTACTAATATTAAGCAAAGATAAACATGGCCTAATAAGAACAACACTGTTGTTTATCTTACCTGTTAAACAATATCACTGCTCACACATCATAAAATGAATAAATATTGAATATTCCATTTATTTATATCAGCAAGCAAAATGTAATAAAATTCCAAAACCTTTTCACTTTATTATCATCAAATACTCCTAAAAAATATCATAACCATTATAAATCATACAATTAAAGCTGTTGGATATTTTTTATTTTGATAAAGACACCAAAAAACATGAAAATAAATTACGAGCAAAAGCTCTATTTTAATTGACCTTTTATTAATAACTGGGTAATGTTGAAATTTCCACTTATAGCAAAGAAGATTAATTATGCACTTTTATCGAGCCTTTATTCTTCTTTCTCTGTCCTGTAGCTATAAATGGCATAAGAAACTAGAACTAAATAGCTAGTTTCAATAAGGAAAGAGCAAGGTAACTAATACAGTGTTAGGCAATGCTAAAAACAACATAATAAGCACAACCTAGCCCCTTGTTAAACCACCCTTCTCAGGCTACGAGTTATCCTACTCATCTTTGCCTGTGTATTGGGGAGCACCATTAATACAAAGCGATGCCTCATGCAGTTTAATATCGGCATCCATCGACTCACTTTGTACGGTAAGTGAGCCTAGAGAGGAGATTACAATGCAGCTTTATGATCATAGCGTCCAAAAAGACAACTGTGGTTTTGGTTTGATTGCCCATCAACATGGAGAAACCAGCCATAAGCTAGTAAAAACCGCTATTTCAGCGCTTGATCGCATGCAACACCGTGGTGGTATTGCCGCAGATGGCAAAACTGGTGATGGTTGCGGTTTATTGCTGCAAAAGCCTGATAGCTTTTTCCGCGCAGTTGCCGAAGACAACGGCTGGAAGCTAGGTAAGAAATACGCTGTAGGCATGGTTTTCTTAAATACAGATCCCATTGAAGCTGCTTTATCAAAAAAAATACTTGAAGAAGAATTAGCCAGCGAAAGCCTAACATTAATTGGCTGGCGCGAAGTGCCAGTAGACACCTCAGTGTTAGGTGAAATAGCCTTAGGTAATTTACCTAAAATAGAGCAAGTATTCGTTGATGCTCCTCCGGGTTGGCGTAATCGTGATTTAGAGCGCCGCTTATATATGGCACGTCGTCGCGCTGAAAACCGCATTACAGATGAAAAATTCTATGTCGCGAGTTTATCTTGCTTGGTAACCATCTACAAAGGCCTAATGATGCCAGTAGACTTACCAAACTTTTACCTAGATTTAGCTGATATTCGCATGCAAACGGCTATTTGTGTATTCCACCAAAGGTTTTCAACCAATACTTCACCACAGTGGCATTTGGCACAACCATTCCGCTATCTAGCGCACAATGGTGAAATCAATACCATTAATGGTAACCGCCAGTGGAGTCGTGCCCGTACCTATCGCTTTAAATCACCTTTATTACCCGATTTACAAGATGCCGCTCCTTTTGTTGGTCAAACTGGCTCAGACTCCTCTTCATTAGATAATATGTTAGAGCTATTTTTAGCTGGCGGCATGGATTTATACCGCGCCATGCGTTTATTAATGCCACCTGCTTGGCAAAATAACCCACTAATGGATGATGATTTACGTGCCTTTTACGAGTTTAACTCTATGCACATGGAGCCGTGGGATGGCCCAGCCGGTGTGGTAATGACCAATGGTCGCCACGTAGCCTGTAACTTAGATAGAAACGGCCTGCGTCCGGCACGTTATGTTATTACCCGTGACGGCTTTATCACCTTAGCCTCTGAGGTCGGTATTTGGGATTACGGCGAAGATGAAGTCGTGGAAAAAGGTCGTGTTGGCCCAGGCGAAATGCTGGCAATCGACACTTATACCGGCAAGCTATTTAACTCTAACGATATAGATAATGACTTAAAAGAGCGTCACCCTTATCGAGATTGGTTAAACAAAAACATTCGCCGTCTCATTCCGTTTGATGAGTTAGAAGCAAACCTTATTGGTACCCGCGTCTTTACTGATGAAGAAATGGCGCAGTTCCATAAAATGTTTAACTATAGCTATGAAGAAATAAACCAAGTTATTAAAACCTTGGCAGAAAATGGTCAAGAAGCGACTGGCTCTATGGGTGATGATACGCCAATGGCAGTACTTTCTTCCCAGCCGCGCACTTTATATGACTACTTCCGTCAGCAGTTTGCTCAAGTAACTAACCCACCAATCGATCCATTGCGTGAGCGTTATGTTATGTCATTAGGCACCTGTATTGGCCGTGAGCATAATGTCTTTAATGAAACCTCTGGTCATGCTGATCGTATGCTATTTTCAACGCCTGTACTAATGTACACAGGCTTGAAGCAATTACGTGATTTAGATCCTGAACATTACCGCTCAGACACGCTGACACTCAACTATGATGCTGAAGAAGGTTTAGAAGCCGCCATACGTCGACTTTGTAATGAAGCAGAAGATCTGGTGCGTAACAAAGGCACGGTAATACTGGTGCTATCTGATAGACAAATTCATCCGGGCTTATTGGTGATTCCAGCGGCTATGGCCGTTGGTGCGGTACAAAAACGCTTAGTTGATCAGCAACTTCGTTGTGATTCAAATATTATTGTTGAAACCGCATCAGTGCGTGATTCACATCAATATGCGGTATTACTTGGCTTAGGTGCAACCGCAATTTATCCATACCTTGCTTTTGAAACTATTGAACAACTCGTAGATCAAGGGCAAATTACCATCAGCGCCCGTGATGCTATCGTCAATTACCGTGAAGGTATTAACAAAGGCTTATTAAAAATACTGTCAAAAATGGGTATCTCAACCATAGCAAGTTACCGCTGTGCCGGTCTTTTTGAAGTAGTAGGCTTAAACGATGACATTATGGAGCTGTGTTTTAGCGATTTACCAAGTCGTATTAAAGGCGCAAACTTTAAAGATATCGAGCAAGATAACATTAACCTAGCGCGCAAAGCTTTCTTACCTCACCAAAAGATGAGCCATGGCGGTCTATTAAAATATGTCCATGGTGGCGAGTACCATGCCTTTAACCCAGACGTGGTTAACTATTTACAGCGTGCGGTACAAAATGGTGAATACAGCGACTATCAAAAGTATGCCGCTGAGGTAAATGAGCGCCCTATCGCTATGCTGCGTGATTTACTTAAATTTAAAGCAGATACCAAAGCCATCAATATTAATCAGGTTGAAAGTGAAAGCGACATGTTTAAACGCTTTGACTCTGCCGCTATGTCAATTGGTGCATTAAGCCCAGAAGCACACGAAGCCTTAGCTATTGCCATGAACCGTTTAGGTGGTTTTTCCAATTCAGGTGAAGGTGGTGAAGATGAGCGCCGCTTCGGTACGGTGAAAAACTCTCGTATCAAACAAATTGCCTCAGGTCGTTTTGGTGTGACACCACACTACTTAGTTAATGCTGATGTCTTGCAAATTAAAGTCGCGCAAGGGGCAAAACCAGGTGAAGGTGGCCAATTACCGGGAGATAAAGTATCGCCGTTAATTGCTAAGCTACGTTACTCTGTACCTGGCGTCACCTTAATTTCGCCACCGCCACATCATGATATTTATTCAATTGAAGATTTAGCTCAGCTAATTTTCGATTTAAAACAGGTCAACCCAAAAGCGGTTATTTCAGTCAAACTGGTATCAGGCCCAGGCGTTGGCACCATAGCATCTGGCGTCGCGAAAGCTTATGCTGATTTTATTACCATATCAGGTTACGACGGTGGTACTGCTGCTAGCCCATTAACATCAGTAAAATACGCAGGTTGTCCTTGGGAATTAGGTTTAGCAGAAGCACATCAATCATTAGTGGCCAATGGTCTTCGCCATAAAGTTCGCTTACAAGTTGATGGCGGTTTAAAAACCGGTGTCGATATAGTTAAAGCGGCAATTTTAGGTGCGGAAAGCTTTGGTTTTGGTACTGCGCCTATGGTTGCGCTAGGCTGTAAATTCTTACGAATTTGTCACTTAAATAACTGTGCAACAGGAGTTGCCACGCAAGATGATGTCTTACGTGAGCAATTCTTTAAAGGCTTGCCTGATCAAGTAATGAACTACTTTAAGTTTATTGCCCGCGATGTCCGTGAAATTCTTGCTAAGCTAGGTGTTGAAAGCCTAACGGATATTATTGGTAGAGTGGATTTACTTGAACAAGTTGATGGCATTAGCGCTAAACAACAAAAACTAGATTTATCACCTGTGATTGCACCAGTTGTTGCCGGTGAAAATACCGCTTTACATCAAACAGAAGAAAACACTGCTTTTGATGAAGGCCAGTTAAATCAACAAATTTTATCCGCTACGAGCGATGCCGTAGCACACAGCAGCGGTGGCGAATATAGGTTCACGATTCAAAATACCGATCGCTCTGTTGGCGCTACTTTATCAGGTGAAATTGCCCGACATCATGGCGACCAAGGTATGGCGGCCTTCCCTATTACCTTACACTTTAACGGCACCGCCGGACAAAGCTTTGGTGTTTGGAATGCTGGCGGCTTACATATGATCTTAACGGGTGATGCCAACGACTATGTAGGTAAAGGCATGACTGGCGGTAAGCTAACCATCAAGCCACCACGCGGTGTTGAGTATCAAAGCCATAAAACCATGATTATGGGTAACACCTGTTTATACGGTGCAACAGGCGGAAAATTATATGCTTGTGGTCGCGCTGGTGAACGTTTTGCTGTGCGTAACTCTGGCTGTCACGCCGTTGTTGAAGGTACAGGTGATCACGCTTGTGAATATATGACAGGTGGTGTGGTAACTATCTTAGGTAAAATCGGCGTTAACTTTGGCGCAGGTATGACAGGTGGTTTCGCTTACGTACTGGATGAATTAGGTGATTTAGATGTGCGCTTAAATAAAGAATCTATTGAAATCTTGCCTATTGATGAACTTGCTATTCACCAGGAGCACCTGCGTGGAATTATCAATCAGCACTTTGAAGAAACGGGTAGTTTACGCGCGCAAGAAATCTTGCATGATTTTGATAAATTCGCGCCGCAATTTAAGCTAATTAAGCCAACAGCTACCGATGTGAAAACCTTATTGGGCCATCGTAGCCGCTCAAGTGCTGAACTTCGCGTTCAAGCACAGTAATTGGTAAGTTGAGAACAGAGGAAAAAGATAATGAGCAAAAATGTTTATCAATTTATTGATGTAAAAAGAATTGAGCCGGCGAAAAAGTCTATTGAAGAGCGCAAAATCAACTTTGTTGAGATTTACCAGCCGTTAGGAAAAGAGCAAAGTATTGGTCAGGCTGATCGTTGCCTAGATTGTGGTAACCCCTATTGTGAGTGGAAATGTCCTGTCCATAACTATATTCCACAATGGTTAGAGTTAGTCACCGAAGGTAAGATTTTTGAAGCGGCTGATTTATGTCATCAAACCAATAGCTTACCTGAAATGTGTGGCCGTGTTTGCCCACAAGACAGGTTATGTGAATCAGCTTGTACCTTAAATGATGAATTTGGCGCAGTAACCATAGGTAATATTGAAAAGCACATTACCGATACAGCGATTAAACAAGGCTGGAAGCCTGATTTATCCCATGTGGTTAAAACCGGCAAACGTGTTGCTGTAATTGGTGCCGGCCCTGCTGGTCTTGCTTGTGCTGACGTATTAACCCGCAACGGTGTTGATGTCGTTGTGTATGATAGACACGCACAAATTGGTGGCTTGCTCACCTTTGGTATTCCATCATTCAAGTTAGAAAAAGATGTTATTCAAACCCGCCGTGAAATATTAGAAGGCATGGGTATAGAGTTTCGTTTAAATACTAATGTTGGCACAGATGTAAGCTTTGCCGATATTAGCGATGAATTTGACGCGGTGTTCTTAGCCTTAGGTACATACAAGGATATGACTGGCGGCTTTGAGCATGAAGGCGCAGCTGGTGTCTATAACGCCTTAGATTTTCTTATTGGTAATACCCAAAAGCTGATGGAAATCACCAGCGAAAACTCTAGTCAAGCTAAGCCATACGTTAACTTTAGTGGTAAAAAAGTGGTGGTACTTGGTGGTGGTGATACCGCCATGGACTGTGTGCGTACCTCTATCAGACAAGGGGCAACCGAGGTGACTTGTGCTTATCGTCGTGATGAAGCCAACATGCCAGGCTCGCCTCGCGAAGTGCAAAACGCCAAAGAAGAAGGGGTGAACTTTGAATTTAACCTACAGCCGCTTGATATTGCCGTTGATGACAAGGGTAAAGCCATTGGCGTTAAATTCGTGAAAACCCAACTAGGCGCACCAGATGCCAATGGCAGACGCAACCCTGAGCCAATTGCCGGCTCTGAATTTGTGATGCCAGCAGATGCCGTGGTAATTGCCTTTGGTTTCTTACCTAGCCCACCACAATGGATGATAGATGCCGGTGTTGAACTTGACCCGAAAGGTCGTGTTATCGCCAAAGACAATACAGAGTTTGCCTTACAAACCAGCAAGCAAAATATCTTTGCCGGTGGTGATATGGTACTCGGCTCAGACTTAGTGGTTACCGCTATTGACCAAGGCCGCAAAGCTGCGATCGGTATTTTGGATTATGTTTTAACGCCCTAGCCTAGAATACGGATAAAATAAAAAGCTGATAATTAAAACTTATACCAAGTGAATTAATTATCAGCTTTTTTAATGAAAATAATCTACTTTCTATTTACGTTCATAAACACAAAAATCTAGTTGGTAAGCATTTTTCTCATCGCTATCGCGCACTTCGCTGCTAACTTTTTGCCAGCTGCCATCATCATAATCAGGAAAACGGGTATCCCCCTCAATGCTTGCTTTAATATGGGTGATGTAGAGCCTTGTCGCCGCAGGTAAACAATGCTTATAAATAGCACCGCCACCAATAACCATGATCTCTTCAACATCTTGCACTAGTGCCAAAGCTTGCTCGACTGAGGTTACCGTATCAATCCCCTCTTTTTGATAGTTTTCATCGCGTGAGATAACAATATTTCTACGCCCCGGTAGTGGTCTGCCGATTGATTCATAGGTCTTTCTGCCCATAATAACCGGCTTACCTAAGGTAACCTTCTTAAAATAAGCTAAATCAGCAGGTAAGTGCCACGGCATATCATTGTCTTTACCAATCACGTTATCATCTGCAGTTGCCACTATCATGGATAAAATGGTCATGGTTACTCCCTAGTTATTCTTTTCATTAAAAAAGGCTGCGATTAAGAAAATCACAGCCTTTTTATTATATCTTGCGGTTACTGACGATATTCAACTTCAACGTCGTAATCGTCTTCATCCCAATCATCGTCATCTAGATCATCGCCAAAATCATCCATGGCATCTTGATGATAGCTATCCCATTTGAAATCAACGGCTTTTTCTTCAACCGTTTCAGCTTCTTCCTCAGGTAGCTCCTCAATAAAGGTCATCAGTTTTTGGCATAGTTCTTCAGTACCCATTTTATTATATGCTGAGATACTATAAACCTCACCTTGCCAATCTAAACCTTCAATGATCGACTTCGTTAATTGTTCTGCTTCTTCTTCCAGTAAAAGATCCAACTTATTGAAAACGATCCAACGCGGCTTACCTGCTAACTTGTCATTGTGTTGCTCTAACTCACTGATAATGGTTTTAGCATTCTCTAGTGGGTCTGAGCCATCCACCGGCATCACATCAATTACATGCAATAAAATACGACAACGTTCTAAGTGCTTTAAGAACTGAGTGCCTAAACCCGCACCGTCTGCAGCACCCTCAATAAGACCTGGGATATCAGCAATAACAAAGCTGCGCTGTGAGTCTAAACGTACTACACCTAAGTTTGGTACTAAGGTGGTAAACGGATAATCCGCTACTTTCGGCTTGGCAGCAGAAACACTGCGAATTAAGGTTGATTTACCTGCATTCGGTAAACCAAGCAGGCCAACATCTGCTAGTAATAATAACTCTAGCTTGAGGTTGCGAATTTCACCCGGCGTACCATCGGTTTTTTGTCGTGGCGCACGGTTAGTACTACTTTTAAAACGCGTGTTACCTAAACCATGCCAGCCACCTTTGGCAACCATCAGCTTTTGCCCTTTCTGGGTTAAATCGCCAATTTGCTCGCCTGTATCTTGGTCAATGGCGCGGGTACCCACAGGTACTTTTAGATACAAATCGTCGCTACTTTTACCGGTACAATTACGGCTTTTACCGTTTTCACCACGTTTAGCACGATGAAATCGCTCAAATCTATAATCAATTAAGGTATTTAAGCCTTCGTCAGCAATTAAATATACATCGCCGCCATCACCACCATCGCCGCCATCTGGGCCGCCAAATTCAATATATTTTTCTCTTCTAAAACTGACACAGCCGTTGCCGCCATCGCCTGCTTCAACTCTGATTTCAACTTCATCAACGAATTTCATGGTGTTTAAACAACCTTAATTTGTTAGTACATTAACCTGTACTAGTATAAACGATTTAGATCTGATACCAAATGATCTAAATTAATTAATCACAAGCCAAACTTAAATGATCTTATATGCAAAAAAAAACCTCGCTAAGAAGCGAGGTTTTTATCAAATCTATCTAAATATTAGTCAGCGATGATGCTAACGTATTTACGATTCTTTGGACCTTTTACTTCAAATTGAACTTTACCGTCAGATAAAGCAAATAAAGTGTGATCTTTACCGATACCCATGTTGTTACCAGCGTGGAACTTAGTACCACGTTGACGAACAATGATGTTACCAGCTAGAACTGATTCGCCACCGAAACGCTTAACACCTAGGCGTTTGCTTTCTGAATCGCGACCATTTCGTGTACTACCTGCAGCCTTCTTATGTGCCATGTCAAAATGCTCCTAATTAGCCGTTAATACCAGTAATTTTCACTTCAGTGAACCATTGACGATGGCCCGCTTGCTTGCGTGAATGCTTACGACGTTTGAACTTAACAATAGTAACTTTGTCTGCACGACCTTGGTTTACCACCTCAGCTACTACTTTACCACCAGCAACGTAAGGTGCACCTACGTTGATGTTATCGCCATTAGCGATCATTAATACGTTATCAAATTCTACTGTTGCGCCTACTTCAAGCTCTAGCTTTTCAAGACGAACTGTTTGCCCTTCGGTTACACGATGTTGTTTACCACCGCTTTGGAATACCGCGTACATAGCTACTCCGTAATGCGTCGTTTACTTATAAATATAAAGTTTTTTGACGCTAAATTTAAAAATATAGGGCGCGAATTCTACGCGAAGATGGCAGATAGGGCAAGTACAAATACGATGATTTTTCTGTTTTTTCCAATTTTTATTATTTTCCTTAACAGAATTAAAACAAAGCGTCGACAAAACTTCTCTCAGAGTAATTTTAGTGTACACTTTGCCTCATATTATACAGTTTAAAGAAGTTGGTTTCTATTTAATCGTTATGGATGTAAAAGCAATACAAGCATTAGCACAAAATGATATGAGCGTGGTTAATGATCTTATTTATGATCAATTACAATCAGATGTCGCTTTAATCAACCAGTTAGGTATTTATATCGTTAACGGCGGCGGTAAAAGAATGCGCCCCATGCTGACAGTTTTAGCGGCAAGTGCATTAAATTATCAAGGTAAAGATCATTGTGCGATCGCCGCGATCATAGAGTTTATCCATACCGCTACTTTACTACACGATGATGTTGTTGACGAGTCAAATATGCGTCGTGGTCGTGAAACGGCCAATGCCCTATTTGGTAATAGCGCCAGTGTATTGGTCGGTGATTTCCTTTACACACGCTCTTTCCAAATGATGACCAAGCTAAATAATATGCGCATTATGGATATTTTATCTGATGCCACTAATATTGTTGCTGAAGGTGAAGTTTTACAATTAATGAATTGTAATGATCCTGATACCACCGAAGAAAGCTATATGCAGGTTATCTACTGTAAAACAGCCAAACTATTTGAAGCTGCCACACGATTAGCTGCCGTTGTTGCCGATCAAGATGAAACCATTGAAAATGCCATGGCTGATTACGGCAAGTATTTAGGCACAGCTTTTCAACTTGTTGATGACATTATGGATTACACTGCTGATGCCAAAGAAATGGGCAAAAATGTCGGTGATGATTTAGCTGAAGGTAAACCAACCTTACCGCTACTTTATGCCATGAAGCATGGTAATGAACGCCAAAAACAATTAATTCGTGATGCCATAGAACATGGCAATGGTATGGATCATTTAGATGAGATCCTACAAGCCATGGCAGAGACAGGATCGTTAGTGTATACGCAAAAGCAGGCTGAAATTGAAGCGGATAAAGCCATAACAGCGCTGAATGTATTAGCTGATTCTGAATATAAGCAAGCATTGATATCACTGGCACATATTGCCGCAAATCGCAGTGCATAATACTTTCAATTAACATGCCCTTTATATAAAGCGAGGTTAATTAGCCTCGCTTTTTTGATCTACATCAACACCGACTCTAATTAATTTCTCCATGATGATTTGCCAAGTCGATTGATTTTTAATCAGGCTATACTTAGTAATGAATCAAACAAATTTACAATGATAATAAAATCGAATAATGGAGTGGTAGATATGGCGTTAATAGAATGGTCCGCAGAACTCAGTGTTGGCATTGACAGCATAGATCAGCAGCATAAAGAGCTCATGAATATAATCAACCGATTAGATGAAGCCATGAACAATGGTGACTCTATTGAAGTACTTCGAAAAACCTTTACCGACCTAACTCATTACACGCAAAAACACTTTGCCTACGAAGAAAAGCTCTTTAACTTACATGATTATGAAGGCGGCACAGAGCACAAGCGTCAACATGACGAGCTAATCGTCCAGCTAATTGAATTAAAAGAGAAGTTTGATCATTACCAAAAAGAAAAGCTTACCGAACAAGTGATGGCATTCTTAAAAAACTGGCTTACCTATCATATTTTAGAAACAGATAAAGCCTATAGTGAGCATTTACAAGCACAAGGGGTTAATTAACAAACCTTGTCGGTTAAGTTAATACTTGTTGGTTAACTTAGAGATAAAAAAAGCGCATTGCTGATATCAGCAATGCGCTTTTTTGTATAAGGCTTTAGGGCTTTTGCTAGCGCAAATTAGCTAGCCATAAAGTCAACACCTTCTTGGATGTCTTTGTTTAATGTTTCAAGCATGTCATCTTTTGCTTTTTGTTCGAAAGCACTTAGCTCGCCATAAGATAAGATTTCTTCAACACCACCTTTACCTAAACGCACTGGGTGTGCGAAGTATGGTGCGTCACCGCCTTCAACTTCAACGTAAGCGTAATCAACAACGTCTTCACCTTGTAAGCCTTTCACTAAAGACATACAGAAACGCGCAGCTGCAGCGCCCATAGAAAGTGTCGCACTACCGCCACCAGCTTTAGCGTTAACAACTTCAGTACCAGCATTTTGAATACGTGGTGTTAAGGCAGCAACTTCTTCATCAGTAAAGCTAACACCTTCAACTTGTGAAAGAAGCGGTAAAATTGTAGTACCTGAGTGACCACCAATAACAGGAACTTTCACTTCAGAAACATCTAAACCTTTAAGCTCAGCAACAAATGCTTCAGAGCGGATAACATCTAATGTGGTTACACCAAATACACGGTTTTTATCGTAAGTACCTGCTTTTTTGAATACTTCAGCAACAATCGGTACAGTGCCGTTTACTGGGTTAGTGATGATACCAACTAAAGCTTTAGGACAGTTCTTCACAATGCCTTCGGCTAATGTTTTGATAATACCAGCATTAACATTAAATAAGTCAGCACGATCCATACCAGGCTTACGTGGCATACCAGCTGGAATTAACACGATATCTGCATCTGCTAGCGCAGCATCTAAATCATCACGACCAAAACCAGCTACATTTACCGCCGTTGGGATGTGTGATAAATCAACAGCAACACCTGGAACTACTGGCGCAACATCATATAATGATAAGTCAGAGCCTGCTGGTAATTGAGTTTTTAGAAGTAATGATAATGCTTGACCAATACCGCCAGCGGCACCTAAAACTGCTACTTTCATGTGATTTCTCCGAAATTTAGTGGGGTTAACCTGCAATTATTGCTTTACTCAAGACAAAACTTGAGTAAATACGTAAAAAATTTGTTGCGCAAAAGATATAGTATAAGCAAGTAAAAAACAATTATTATTAACTTGTCATGCGATAACGTATAATAAATTTAAATACGCGACTTAAAAACTCAACTTTAGTATTAATTTTCAACAAATGAGGCTATTTGGATCAATTAATGATGATCTAAAGCGCTAATGTATAAAAATGAATACTCGATGTGTAGTAACAATCATTAAAAATAAAGCAGCGTTTTAATAAAACAACAAGTAAAGGTTTAAATTTTAGAATATGAGTGGTCAACAAAAGCAAGAAGCATTAGTACAAGCATTTAAAGACTTACTAAAACAAGAGCAATTTGGCTCACAAGGCGAAATTGTTGATGCCTTAAAGGCAAGTGGTTTTGATAACATCAGCCAATCAAAAATATCTCGCATGTTAAGCAAATATGGCGCAGTGCGAACACGTAATGCTCGTCAAGAAATGGTCTATTGCTTGCCAGCCGAGTTAGGCGTACCGACAGCACAAAGCCCGTTAAAACAGCTGGTATTAGAGATTGAACACAATGATGTTATGATCATCATTCAAACCAGCCCAGGTGCTGCACAACTTATTGCCCGTTTACTTGACAGTTTAAGTAAAAGCGATGGTGTATTGGGTACTATTGCTGGTGACGACACTATTTTTATCGCGCCAACCGATGTCAGTAAAATAAAAGAAACCATCAATAAGCTCGAATTACTTTTCTCAAAAAGTCTAAGCTAACAGCTAGCTTTGCTCATCAGCTAAGTTAATTACTTGGCTGATGCTTTGATAAAGCACCTGTTCAGTGACAGGTTTTGAAATATGTAAGTTCATGCCAACCGCCAAACTACGTTGTTTATCTTCTGGTCTGGCATGAGCTGTCATTGCAATAATAGGCAAGTGTGCAAAGCAAGGTTGCTCACGTATCTTAGTCGTAGCCGTTAAGCCATCCATAATTGGCATTTGAATATCCATTAGCACCACATCAAAGCTATCTTCAGTTAAAATATCAAGCGCACTTTGACCATTATCTGCAATGGTAACGCGCGCAGCCATTTTAATAAGTAACTCTTTGGCAACCAATTGGTTTACTAAGTTATCTTCAACCAACAAGATATTAACTCCAGCTAGAGTCGCTTCACTACTTTCTGATACTTCCCTTGTTGAGCTAATATTTTCCTTATTAACTTCACTGTGCTCTATTGCCGCTTGCTGACTATCAAAATCTCGAGAACTCTCTCTAACCGTGTCTTGGCTTATTTTTTTAGCACTAGTCTTACTTGCTAACTTAGCAACAAGCTGATCAAGCGAAAATCGATATAAAGGCATATCAAGTAAAATATAAGGCATCGCTAATGCTTCAAGTAATTCACTCACCTTAGGCGTTAACTGAGTCATTGTTGGCTGACAAAGCGCTAATAAACGTATACTGTTATCTGTCAGTAAGTTTTGATAGAAATCTTCAGTTAATTGTTCTTGATTTACGAGCAACACCCTAGTGTTATTATCACTAAGCTCACTTGGCGCTTCTCCCTGTGACAGTGTCTCAAGCTGCCAATTGTAATTAGGTAAGTTATCAATAAATGTCTGAGGTAAAACAGGTAAAGCTGAACATAAAGTAACCTTATCAACCTGCTGGTTATTACTTACAGCAACGACCTTAAAAGGTAATACAAAGCTCAGCTCACAGCCCTTACCCAACTCACTGGTTAAGTTAATTTCTCCCCCCAGCAACTTAATAATTTGCTGACAAATAGACAAACCTAAACCTGAGCCACCATATTTTCGAGTCATGGACTCATCCGCCTGACTAAAAGCCTGAAAAAGATGACCTTGCTTCTCTTTAGCTATGCCAATGCCGCTATCTAGCATGCGAAAACGTACTAGTGTATTGTCAGTACCTGAGGCAATGCTATCTATGCTTAGCTTAACAAAACCTTGCTCGGTAAATTTTATCGCATTGTTAAATAAGTTCGCGATAACTTGCACTAAACGCATTTCATCACTAATCACCTGATAAGGCACATCAGCAGCAAGCTCAATCTCTAAACTCACTTTATCGCTATCAACATTAGCAATATTGAGTTTAACGGCTTTATCCACCACCTCGGCCAAATCTACGGTTTCTTTTGAGATCACCATTTTGCCCGCTTCAATTTTAGATAAATCTAATAGTTCATTGACTAAGTGCAATAACGTTACTGACGCGGTTTGGGCATTGTGTAAATAATGAGCCTGGCGCGAATTAAGCTTGGTATGACTTAACAAGTCCATCATGCCTTGCATCGCATTTATCGGCGTTCTAACTTCATGACTCATGTTGGCAAGAAATTGGATTTTTACTTGGTTAGCATATTCCGCTTGGTTCTTGGCTTTTTCCAGCGCCTTTTGTGTCGCTTGCTGCTTAGTTACATCCCGTAATATGGTAATGGTCCCTAGTACTTGACCTTGCTCATTAATAAATTGTCCACAAAATCCTTGGTAAATATAATCACCTGCCTCTATTAATGCTTGTTGCGGGTAAACATCATCACTGCTGGCGTTTAAATAATTAATTTCTTTCGCTAACGCCCTTGGCATAAAAGTCACTGCTTTTTGCCCTAACATATCTTGCTCTTGGTGCTGAGTTAATCGCTCAAAGGCTTGGTTACAACCTATCAATAAACCATTAGGATCATTAAAGACAATCAACTCAGGAATGGCATTCATAACTGAGCGAAGTAAGACATAATCTCGTTGATGCTGAGCACTGGTCTCTTGTAGCGCTTTGGTTTTTTCAATGACCCGGCTATCCAAGACATCATTTTGCTCTTTTAATTGCAGCAATAAACTTCTGTTTTGCGTAAATATATCTTCAACTACTTGAAACCAATGCAGCCAATCAGCGGTTGGTTTTACTTTGCCAGGATCACCCTCTGCGCAATATTCAATATGACGAATAAATTCAGTGGTCGGCTTAATAAATGTCCGTCTTGTCATGGCGTTTACTAGCATCAAAAAGGCTAATAAACCAATAAATAACATGGCAAAAATAAATAAAAAGCGATTGATTAACGGCTGGGTAAAATCATCATATGACTGATACTTCAGCAAAGTCCAACCATTGACTTCTAATGCTTGCTTCTCAATTAACCAATTCCCTAAACGGATAGAATCCCCTAACTGCGCTAAATTTAAAGCACTTAAATGGTTTAATGATTCCGGCACTAACTCCTGCCAAGAAGCACGATAACTAAGCGGCTCTCTACCTAAACGCTTAAACAGTAAAATATGATTCTCTTGGTTATAAAGCACTAAGCCTTGATTGGCTTTGCTTAACTCAGGCAAACTTCGATGTAATCGAGCTAAGTTGATATCAATGACGATTGAGCCAAGCAACTTGCCTTGATAAAACACGCCTTTGCCTAAGGAAGCATTCATACCACTACCAGCAGAGTCTAAATAAGGCGGAGACCATAACAAGCGATTAGTTTCTTCGGTTAACTGCTTCAGCGCAGTATTATGAGGGTTTGAGAGCATTTCAGTATTAAACTGCCATATATCCCTATCAACCCAAGGGTATAAACCAACAAAGTTTTGATAAGAGACATAATAAAACCACGTAGCTTCTTCAATCACTTTTTGCGCCGACATAAAGGCGGGCATTAGCGCATTTGCCATGGCAATTTCAGAACGTTTAAGCTCATTAAACTGTGATAGTTTCCCTATACCAGTAATATTCCCCGTAAGACGCTTCCCCTGCACTAATACGTCATGGTTACGTTTAGATAAATAAAAGGACTCGCCATCTTGTAATAACGGCGGAGAATAATTTGGCAATGCTTCGGGCGTTGCTAATAAGTATTGAGCATACTCTTGAATTCCGTTTACTGCCTGTACACTTTTTAATAATATGGCATTTAGCTGCGAAGCATCTTGCGCTAATTCCGCAAGTCCTTGCGCTTTATGCTCAGACAATTCGTTATAGTAACGAATAGAAGCGACACTTAAGGCAATGAGAATAATAACAACAAAGGTAATGACAACGGCAAAATTGTATCGTCTAAAAACCGTATTTTTTGTTGCTTGATAGAACACTATGCTTGCCTATGCCAAAAATAAATGAAGTGTGTTGGGGTAATAACTTAAATGACTCACCGACAAGAGACAAGCAAAACTGCTACAGGCAGTGAATATGCTATTTAGCTCGGTTTAATCGCAATAATTTGCGCAATGGCTTGCTTAGTATCATTTTGTTCATTATCAACAACCCCTTCGTAATAATGTAAAATATTCCAATCAGCAAATTGCGCTTTTAACTCCTGAGGTTTTAATAAAAAGTCAGGATTAGTTGGCCGACCATACTGTGCTTGCGCTTGGGTAAAGGTTTCATAAACAATAGCACCGCCAGGTACTATCGCTTGCTTAATTTGCGGAAATAATGCTCGGTGCAAATAACGAAACACCACAATAGCGGCAAATTGTTTTGCTGCTAAATCAGTAAAATTTTCCTGCTCAAAATCTACAGACCAAAACTTAGCATAGTCTCGACTTTCCTGATATTGCTCAGTCAACAATTGCTGTTTAATTTGCGCTAAGCTCTCTAGGTTTTTATCAGCAAAAACAACATCATGACCATTATCTAGCAAGCACAAACCATTGCGGCCAGTCCCGCAAGCTAAATCTAAAATAGGTAAATCATCAGAAAGTGGCGTTAAATACGCTAAACTTTGCATTAACAAATCACTCGCTTGCATCTTCCTTTACCCCTTAATATCGTGAATTGATTTAACTTTTTTAAAGTGCAGAAATGAATAATAACGCACTGAACTTGGCGCATGAGAAATAATTCCTGAAAGGATAATCATACTAATAAAAAAGTGCCAAGCATATTGTGGATAGATAAAAACCGCTACAAGTAAAACAAGCTTAATATACATAACCAAAGCACGTACTTGTACAAACCAAACAAGATTAGATAAGGCCTCAAGCACAAGTAAGCCAACACCTGTAATTATAGTAATAAACCAATAATGCACTTGAGCTTCACCGATAAGCGCATAAGAAAATACCCCAGCGACACCAACTAAATGACACGTTCTTAAGAGTATTTTTAGCCAGCGTTTGCCCGTAAAGGGTGGAATAAGTGCATGATTTGATTCAGCCAATTATCTCGCCTTTAGTTTTTAACTGAGTTCAGTGTAAAAAACCAAAAAGCCATTGTCAAAGCTACTGAATCACTACCAGCTCACCGTCTGATAATCGTTCAGCGCCACGCACAGCAACTTGATCGCCATGACTCAGCTCTCCGGTAACTGATACGCGTTCTTTATTTCCTCGACCAACTTTGACCTGTATACGAGTCACTTTATTGTCTTTAGCTACTTTCACCACATAGGTGCCATCTTTTCTCAATATCAATGCATCTCTGTGCACAGTAATGCTCTCCACTGCACTTTGTGTTGGTACAGTTACGCGCACTAATTGACCTGCTGCCCAATGCTTATTGAACTGACTTGGAATGATTAACCTAACTTCAAAGGTTTGTGAGCGCGGATCCGCTCTGGGTATTTTCGCATTTACCACGGCCGCAATATGCTTACCATTGGCAGTTACAGTGAGGGCATCACCTTTATTAACATAAGCTAAATATTTAATCGGTATATATAAACGCGCTTCTAAGTTTTGCGTATCAAGCAGCTTAACCAGTTCATCACTGCGATTCACATCTGCGCCTGCGCGCACTAAACGCTCTGTTATCACGCCAGCAAAGGGCGCTGTAATTGTCGCTCTAGCAAGCTGATCCTCAATTTGTTTTAACTTAAGCTGAGCGATTTCTAAATCTGCACTTGCCAGCTCGTATTCAGAGCGGGTTTGATCTAATTGAAACTGCGACGTTGCTTTGGTTTGATTTAATCTTTCTAATCGAGATAACTCATTTTTTAAGTAGGCAAGATTAATTTGCTCACGTTTAATTTGGGCTAATTGCTCGGCTTGACGTAATTGCAAAGGCACTAAATCCATTTTCACCACGACATCACCACGGGCAACATAATCACCCGGTTCAACAACAAAATCGAGCTTACCACTGACACCTGCGGTAATAGGAATATGCGAGCGACTATAAAGTGTGGCATTAAGATCTGTAGTAGCTGCCAGCGACATTTTAATGACTTTATCCACTTTCACAGGCTTTGCCGCAGGTGCTTGTGCCATAACAGGCATAATATTGATACTGCTAATTAAACTGATAAAAAAGCACAGAAAACCTAACTGAGTTTGCTTAAAAAACATCATATCTCCTAATGATTGCTTACGCGTAATGTCTGCTCTTCTGGGGTAATATTGACAATACTTGCAAGAGGTTTATTACTCGATTTTTGCGAAAAACGCAGCAAGCTTGGAAACAATATTAAGGTAAAAATAGCGCTGATGGTCATGCCACCAACAATAACGGTTGCTAAGCCGCGATAAATCTCACTACCTACCCCAGGCATAAGCATTAATGGCAGCATGCCAAACAAGCTAGTTAAGGTACTCATATATACAGGCCTTGCACGAATACGAATAGCTTGTGCTACCGCATTGCAGCGCGATAAACCACTTAGCTCAGCTTGTCTGGTTTGATCAACCAATAAAATGGCATTATTCACCACTAAACCAAGTAGAATAATAAAACCTATCATGGTTAATAAATCGAGCGACTGGTAGGTAAACAGGTTCAAAATACTTAAACCTATTACACCACCCGCAACAGCAAGTGGCATCACTAACAGTACTAATAAACTGTCTTTGGCTGATTTAAATAAAGCCGTCATTAATAAGAATAAAATAACTAAGGCTAAGATAAAATTTTTCACCATATCAGATATAGCTGACGCCATTTTATTAGCATTGCCGCTTAACATAATGGCGGCACTTTCTGGCAAATTTTCTGTCATCACAGGGATGATTTTCTCATTCAGTAGTGCTATTGCTTCCTCAAGTGACATATCCGCAGGCGGTGAAACCTGAATACTGATAGTACGTCTGCCATCAACTCGCCTTAATTGCGTAGGACCTGCCGTACGCGTGATTTCGGTCAACTCACCTAACGTTTGGCTACCAGCAATAGGTGAGTAAATAGGTAGTGAGGCAAGCTCATCTGGCGTATCCCATTGCTGACCACGTAAAATAACATTAACCCTGTCATTACCATCAAAATACTCGCCAATAAACAAGCCACTGGTGTATGCACGTACGGCATTGGCAACATCGCGACGGGTCAGTCCTGCTTGCGTAATACGTTGATCATTAGGAATTAAATTCAGCTCTGGCTCAGCTAAACTTAAACTTGGCATCGGGAATGCTGTAGTATTTGCCATCTGGCTATTAATTTCATCGATACCAATTTGTGCTACTTGCATTAAGGCTTCAATATCAGTGCCGTTAATATCAATATCAATAGTTCGGCCATTACCACCGCCAGAGACATTAATCATTGAACCACGAAATAAGAACACTTGTGTATCAGGTAAGCCTGATAACACTTCTTCTCTCACCACCTGCATTAACTCTTCTACGCGGGTCGGATCATCTGAGTATATAAAGCCCCCTGTAGAGCCAGCACCATAAGAATAAAAATTATAACTTTTGATTTTCGGCGACTTTTCGCCTGATAAATAGGGGGCTAATCGCTCTTTCACCAAAATAGCCATTTCATGCTCAATAAAGTCAACATTGCCACCAGGCGGCATATTTAAGCTATAGAAAAAACCATCAATTGGCGCACGCGGCATAAAATCAGTTTTAGGCAACAACATAAGGGTAACGGCTATCGAGCCACCGAGTAATAAACTTACCCAAGTAATACGCTTAACACGCGAGTTAGTTAAGCGCATAACAAACTTAGTTAAATGTTGCCAATAATGTTCATAAGGGTCGGCATCATTGACATTTTTTAGCCAGTATTTACTGGCAATAGGCAATACGGTTATCGCTGCTAGCAAAGAGGAAATAACGGCAATAGACAAGGTTAACGCCAAATCAGAAAATAACTGCCCTTCAACACCTTTCATAAACAGTATTGGTAAAAATATCGCCACACTGGTTGCGGTTGAGGCAAACAAAGCACCAGTGACCTCTAATGTGCCTTTTAGTACGGCTTTATGATTTTCAAAGCCTTGGCTTTTAAGGCGAACAATATTCTCTTGCACAATAATCGCGGCATCAAGCACTAGACCAACAGAAAAAGCCAAACCCGCTAATGAGATAACATTTAGCGTGCGGTCAAAAACCGTTAAGGCAACAAAAGCCACCAATAAGGAGATGGGGATTGTTGTTGCAATAATTAAGGTATTTCGCCAGCCCCGCAAAAATAGCCATAAAATTACCAGTGCCAACAACACACCTAGGCCTAAATTTCCTTTCACCAGCTTTAAGGCATTTCGAATATGCACAGAAGAATCAAAGCTCAAGTCTATAGTTAGCCCTGCCGCTTTAAGTGGCCCTTCATTAAGCTCTTTAATGGCGATATTAATTTCATCCATTAAAGCAACCGTATTGGCATCACTTTGTCTTTTAAGGGTGAAATAGTACGAAGGCTGACCACTACGTAAGTTAAAACCAAAGCGATCCACTAAGGTATTTTCTACCTTAGCTATATCTTTAAGATAGATAGGTCTGTCACCACTATAGCCGATAATCATTTCAGCTAAGTTCTCTAAGCTATATTGACCGGAAAAGCGTACAGTATATTGGCGTCGACCAACATTAGCCGTACCACCCGAAACATCATTAGAGCGAGAAATAGTTGAGCTAATATCACCGATAGATAACCCCAATGATGCAGCTCGTACGGGGTCAAATGTTACCCGTAACTCTCTTGGCCTGTGGCTGGCTAAATTAACTTGCCCCATACCGGGAATACGGGCAAATCTTGGCTGAACAACATCTTCAATTAACTTTTGGTATTGGCCTAAATCTTCTACCGGGTTATCAGGCAAAGTTTTAATCATTAACGAAGCGGTATTTGGACCACCTCGACCACCACCAGCAGAAACCACAGGCTCAAATGCATCGAGTGGTAGCGGCGGCGCTTGATTAAGGTTATTAATAACATCAAGCATGGCCTTTTGCATGTCCGCGCCAACATCAAAGGTTAAGGTGATATCACCAAAGCCTTGACCAATACTGGTGGTTACTTTAGTCACCCCTTGGGTATTTTTTACGACATTTTCAATTGGCTCAATGATCACCGACTCAAGCTCAGCAGGGGCAGCGCTTCGCCAGCCAGTAAAAATACTAATTTGTGGTTGCTCTATATCTGGCGTTAACTGTAAAGGCAGCTTAAATATACTCAGTAAACCAAACACCATAACAAGTGCAACAATGACAATAACTGCAGCGGGATTTTTTAACGCGGTACGCGTGTAATTCATACGAGTTTCTCAGTCCGTTTATTGATATTAAGCTTTCCCTAATGCTCAAATTTTTAGCATCAAAAACCCCAATGTTAGTCAAGCGGAAAGCTTGCCAAAAGTATAGGTAAGATATCTTTAAAAATGAAAGTTAATTAGGCAGCTTAACAAGAAAACACGACAGAGTGTCTAAGAGAAACATAGTGTTACATTTCTTTAGGTAAGATTGTGATAGTACGTAAGCATTAATAGGCTAACGCTAACGCTTACGCACTTAAATGCAGATTAGATTTTAATGAGAATATCATCTAACTCAAAGCGAGATTTAGGTAAGTTAGCATTAAAGTCATCTTCTTCATGATGGTAGCCAATAGCCAAAGCAACATCACATTGATATCCCGCTAGCTCATCAGCAAACTCTTTATTTACTAACTCAGTATCAATGCCCTCTAGCGGCGTTGCATCAATTTTAAGACGAGCCAAAGCATGCAAGGTATTGCCTAAAGCAATATAAGTTTGTGCCTTGGTCCAGCTACTGGTATCACCATCTGCTGCTGTATTTTGCTCGGCAAATAAAAATACCGCAGAGGCCGTTTCTTTCTTTTCTTCTGTTAGGCGTTTATCAGCAATACTTTTATCGAGTACTTTTTCAAAATCAGCCCGAGTGTATTTAGGGTTATAGGCAAATAAAATAATGTGCGAGCTATCAAAAACATGTGGCTGATTATAATGATGCATACGAGCAAAAGTACTATCCATTCTTGCTTTGGCCTCATCACTTTCAAGTACAATAAATTTCCAAGGCTGAGAATTTATTGATGAGGGCGATAGCCGCATTGCTTCAAATAAAACCGCAAGATCATCTGCCGAGACTTTGCGACTGGCATCATACTTTTTGGCAGTATGTCGCCATTGTAAATCCTTAATAATAGGGTGCTTCATGTTGGGGCCTTTTATAATTCAAACTTGCGTTTAATTTTTGCCTATACTGACACGCTCTTAACTTGGTAATCAAGCTTGTTTAGCTTTTTTCTACTGTTTTAACAATTGATAGGCCTTTGCCCAAAACTGGCTCGAGATCATATTAATCGCGTTAGATTCGGCATTGATGAGTACGGCAAAGCCAATGCCTAAACTGGGTGAGTAACCAATATCAGCTCGAAAGCCTGCCACCCAGCCTGAGTGATAAATAATCGGCGTATCTTGAAATTGATATATACGCCAGCCATAGCCGTAATGCGCATCAGTTAAGTATTTACGCCAATGCCTTCTACGCAAATCTTTTTTGGTTTTGATTCTTGGCGTGGTCACTTCATTAAGCAAGTTGTCTGACAGGACACTGGGATTATGCCCAAGGTTAGCAATAAGCCATTTTGCCATATCATTGATGCTAGCATTCACACCTGCTGCGGTTGCCACCTTATAAAAATCAGGTTCTACTTTCACTGTGCGCCACACATAGCGTTTAATGTGTTTACCTTGCTTATCTCGCTTGCCAGTATTAACGCGCTTTCTCAATATATGTGGCTTAGCGGTATTCTCTTGCAGTAAAAAAGGCTCAATACCCACTGATGCGGTCATCATATTAAGCGGCGTAAACACTCTATCTTGCAACAGCTGTTCGTAACTCTTTTCTTGACTTGATTCAATTGCCGGCTGCAATAAACCATAAGCAATATTTTGATAACCATAACAATGTTCTGGCTGACAAATGGGTGTTACGCGCTCAAAACGTTTAACAATTTTTTCCATGCTCCAGTTTTCATGCAGTAAATTATCATAAGCATTAGGCATTAAACCGGTGGAATGGCTAAGCAAATGCTTTAACTGTATTTTTTGCGCAGCGCCTTGAGTCGCTAATTCAAAATGAGGGACATATTTAGTGATAGGGTCTGATAAATTTAAACGTTGCTCTTGAGATAGCATAGTGGCAAGGGTGGAAGCAAACGTCTTAGAAACTGACGCTAAACGAAATACAGTATTAGCATCAACATGACGAGTTTTCGCCTTATCAGTATGACCAAAGGTTTCCAATGCAACAATACTATCTTGCTCAACAATAACGTAAGCAGCGCCAGGAATACTGTATTTTTTCAGCTCTTTAGCGACGGTTTTCTCAAAAGATTCATTAAGATAAATAAGCGGGCTAGCATGTATTGATAAGGAGACAATACAACTTAGCAAAACAACTAAGCGAACAAATAACATACTAGCAGCTCGTATAGGAAAAGCCGGATATTCTAACGATCCTTAAAAATATTTCAATGCGCAATAAGTCGACTTATCTTGCTAGACCATAAGATAGCAAACTAGCAATCTCAGCATTTTCATTTCAGCCGTTTAAGGGTGCTAGTCAACTAGAGAGAATTAATTAGCTGGCGTTAGCACGTTGCGCAGTAATTCATTCATTTTACGCCATTCATCTTTGCTGATAAGTGCATCTAACTGTTGCGCGCCCACAAAATGGGCATAAGCAAGCTTAGCAATTAAATTAGCTCCGTCCTTATTAGGTAACTGAGGCGCAATAATCAATTCCAAATATTCAACACGCTTTTCATCCACCTGTTGCACAAATTCAGCAACAGTAGCATCTGTTTGTGCCCATGCACGAAATGCTTTTTCAGGACCTGTTTCTGCAGCTAATGTTATAGCATCTAATGCCGCACTTCTTTGCGGCAAAGATGCTATATGCTCGACCTGCGCTATAATATCTTGCGTATTCTGTTGCTGCCAAAAGGCTAATAACTGCTGAATGTAATCTAGTCTATTATTAAAATGATGATAAAAGGAGCCTTTAGTTACCCCTTGGTATTTACATAAAATATCGACCTTTAAACTGTCAGGACCTTGTTCCGTAAGAATGGCTAAACCTGCGCTTAACCATTCTTCTTTTGTTAGCTTCATGCAACGGCTCTTTGCTGTATACCTCTAAAATTATCGAGCACAATAACAACTCCTTGCGGCAGAAACAACCAAGCACCAGAGGCAGGCAATAAAATGCAGGTCACGCCACCAAGTAAAATAAAGCCATAGCCAAGTACATTGGGTAAAGGTTTCTTAAGCTGCTGTAACCAAGCGTGCATTAAATACCCCAACAGCATCCAGAAAAAGCCCACCAATAAAAACCATAAAATGGCACTGCGATCAAACTGAATACCTGCGCTAGACTCTATGGTGTTAAACCAACCATCTTGATGAATACCAAGTAAAATGGGCCACGCCATAATAAAGCCGATTAGATTGTGAATTACGCCAGTTAAGATTAAATAAATACCACTGTACTTTGACCAAAAAATCATTGTTTACTCCTTGTGTAAATTACATACCATACGGTACGGTATGTAATTTACAGAAACGAATCATAAAGATCAACAAGGATCATTCGATAGCAACAGACTAGGGGTTGTTGATCTTTGCTGTACATATCTTGTTCAGCAGTACATCGGTAGCCACATTAACATAAATGCCAGCGATACCATGCTGGCATAATTCCTTCCTAATTTATCATATCTCGTTGAAATAGCTCTAAAATGCTTGATTCTCGCAAATGCATTTTCAACCAAATGACGATATTTGTATAAGCACCAATCCATGCTTGTTTTATCTATGTCTTGTCCGTAATTACGTTTGGCAATAACCGTTACCCCGCCCAGCTCTCGAACAAATTTGCGAAATGGCTCACTGTCATACCCTTTATCACAAACTACGGTATTTACATCATCTAACTGCGCTACCAAACTTTCTGCATGAACGATGTCGTGTCGTTGACCTTCTGATAGCTCAAAGCAAATTGGCAAACCACCACTATCCACTGCCAAGTGAATTTTAGTTGAATTTCCCCCTCGACTTTTTCCTATTTGTTCAGAATTGTCAGTAGCAGCCCCTGTACTGTGTTGGTGTGCTCGAACTATAGAACCATCAAGAAAGACCCAATCATAATCTGAAAGTTTGGCTAACTCATTGAATAGCATATTCAATAAGCCTTTCTTCGACCACAAATTAAAGCGACGATAAATGCTACTCCAGCCGCCAAACTCTGTTGGTAAATCGCGCCACGGGATGCCTGTTCTCAGTCGATATAATATCCCCTCAAACGTCATTCTGTGTTTTGGTTTGTTGTATATGCGGCCAGTGCTCTTCATTACTTGAAGTAGCTTTAACCACCGCTTATCAGTTAGCATTAGTCTAGGCATGGTATTGAGTTGTTAGTTTACTTTTGGCGAAGCAAATTATAACGCTTTACCATGCCGCTCAAAAAACACTCGCGAAAGATCAACAGCCCCTAACAACACAAACAAAAAAGCCAACTCAATTTGAGCTGGCTTTACAGTTAATCTCTTTACGGCTGATTTTTACAAGTTTTCTTCAGCAAACGATGCTAAGCGACTCCGCACTACACCATTTAAATTTATGGTTGCCGAGCCAGGGAAGTCTTTAAATCGTTCGACGATGTAAGTTAAACCTGAAGTAACAGCGGTTAAATAGTTACTATCGATTTGCGCTAAGTTACCACTACAAATTAATTTTGTGCCTTCACCACAACGAGTAATGATGGTTTTTAATTGCGACGCAGTTAAGTTTTGACACTCATCCAGTAGCACTAAGGCATTTTGAATACTACGGCCACGCATAAAGTTTACCGACTTAAACTGAATGTTAGCCTTATCCATAATGTAATTTAAGCTACCGTGCATGTTTTCATCTTGCTGATGCAGCACTTCGAGCGAATCAGTGATTGCCGCTAACCAAGGCGCCATTTTTTCTTCTTCCGTTCCCGGTAAAAAGCCAATTGATTCGGCAATTTCTGGCGTGCTGCGAGTAACAATAATTTTATCGTACAAGCCACGCTCTACCACTTGTTCAAGCGCGCTAGCAAGTGCTAGCAAGGTTTTACCACAACCAGCAGGGCCAGTAAGAATAACAAGATCAATATTAGGATCTAACAAAGCATCCATCGCCATGCCTTGGTAAATATTTTTAGGCTGAATACCCCAAGCATTTTTACCCATTAAGCGCTCATGGCTTAAATCAAGAATCGATATTTTTTCATCATCAAAACCCGTCACTTTTGCGGCAAAGTGCTCACCTTCATCAATAAGGTATTCATTAATATAAGTTAACGGCAAGGTATCTCGATCAATTAAGTGGGTAGTGTTTCGGCCTTCTGTTTCACTTTCACAAGCAGTTACTTGTTGCCAAAAGTCTCCTTCAAATCTATGGTAGCCTTTGGTTAAGAACTTCACATCATCAATTAATTGGTCGGTTCTATAATCTTCAACATGCGCAAGACCTGCTCCCTTAGCTTTCAGGCGCATATTAATATCTTTAGTTACTAATACAATTTTCTTGTTGGGATTTTTCTTTTGAATATATAATGCCGCATTAATAATGCGATTATCATTCTCGTTAAATGATAAGATCTGTGCGGTTTGCTCTAAGGCATAATCATTGATAATAGATAAACAGCCACTTGGGTGTAAATCATCATTTTCGGGCAGTTTCACACCGGCAAGCACTTGCTCTGGTGTAGCATTGCTTAAGGTATCTTCTAAAGCCCGAATGGCAACACGCGCATCTCGACTGACATCTTTTCGTCTATCTTTTATCGAATCAAGCTCTTCAAGTACCGTCATTGGCACAACAACGTCATGTTCTTTAAAAGATAAAAAGGCAAAGGGTTCGTGTAAGAGGATGTTGGTATCTAGTATGTAGATGATGGACTGTTCGTTTGCAGGGGCAGATGGCGCGGTTTCATTATTCAAATTCTTTTCAGCCATAAGCAATCTCCGTGATTAGCTGGTAAACATTGACCGATTTTCCTAGTCAAAAGAATGTACACAAGAAAATAAAAACATAAAAAATATAAGCTTATAAACTTCAACCTCCACTATAAGTATAGCGTATTACAATTTTATGACTAAGTACTACAACACAGTAACACCTTCATAATTACACTAAAGCTAAACTTTACTTGCCTACAGTCTTTACATTGCCAGCTTATACCTAAGCTGGCAAGGACTATTTTTTGGCAAATTTAGTTAATTTTTTGATGATCACTTCTATGATTAGGAGTACTATAGCGCCCCCTTTTTATCCATGCGATAAATACGGTTTTTAATAATAGTGTTATAAGTAGTTGGAGAATATAGTCTATGCCATTTCAGCCCGGTCAACGTTGGATCAGTGACAGTGAATCAGATCAAGGATTAGGCACCGTTACGGGTGTTGAGCATAGGTTCGTCAATATTGTATTCACAGCTACTGGTGAGTCTCGTCAATATGCTAAAGACAATGCGCCATTAACCCGAGTCATGTTTAATACTGGTGACATTATTCCAAGCCATGAAGGCTGGATGCTTAAAGTCAGCTCTACCAGCGAAAGCCACGGCTTATTAACTTATCACGGTGTGCGCCAAGATACGGGTGAAGAAACCTCACTAAAAGAAGTGATGATAGATCACTTCATTAAATTTAATAAACCACATGACAGATTACTCAACAGCCAAGTTGATCGCTTAGATTGGTTTCGTTTACGCAAAGATTGCTTGCAACACCAATACCAGCAACAACAGTCAGATTTAATGGGCTTAACTGGTGGTCGTGTTAGCCTTATTCCTCATCAACTTTATATTGCCGATGAAGTAGGTAATCGCTTTGCTCCTCGTGTTTTATTGGCTGATGAAGTGGGCTTAGGTAAAACCATTGAAGCTGGCCTTATTATTCACCAACAATTAGTTAGCGGCCGAGCCAAACGAGTATTAATTATTGTTCCTGAATCATTGATGCATCAATGGTTGGTAGAAATGCTACGTCGCTTTAACTTAAAGTTCAGCATTTTTGATAATGATAGATGTGTTGAAACTGCTGGCGATCAATACGTTGATGGCAAAGCTTTAAACCCATTTAGCACAGAACAACTGGTGTTAGTTAACCTTGACTTTATTACCGACAATCCAGAATGGTATGAGGCCATGATCAGCGAAGACTGGGATTTAATGGTAGTGGATGAAGCGCACCACTTAGGCTGGCAACAAGATGCGCCAAGCATTGAATACCAATGTGTAGAGCAATTAGCACAAGTGATCCCTGGCGTGTTATTACTGACGGCGACACCCGATCAATTAGGCCATGAAAGTCACTTTGCTCGTTTACGCTTACTTGATCCAGACAGATTCTATGACTATCAAGCCTTTATTGAGGAAGAGTCCCACTACAGTGAGGTTGCTGATGCCGCCAATGCGCTAGTTGAAGGTGAAAAGCTTAACCAAGAGCAAGAAAATACCCTTACGGCGCTATTAAAAGAGTCTGATATTAGTGAGCAATTAACACAGCTTAATGATAGTGACGAAAGTGTGCAAAAAACAACACGTTCACAACTACTGGCACAACTGCTTGACAGACACGGCACTGGCCGTATTCTTTTTAGAAACTCTCGTAACACTATCAAAGGTTTCCCAGCAAGACAATTACTGCCTACGGCATTAGAAATGCCAGAGCAATACCAGCAAAGTCTTAACGACTTTATGCTAAGTGATTGCCCAGAAACACTGGTTAACTCTAAGCAAGCAAAAACCGTGTTCACACCTGAAATTCTGTTTGCTTTAGAGCACCAAGTTGATAACTGGACTGACTTTGACCCGCGCGTTAACTATCTAATCGATTTATTAAAATCCCTTAATAAAGAAAAGCTACTGGTTATTTGTGCACATGCGCAAACCGCTATCGATTTAGAAGCAGCACTTCGTGTTAAAGAAGGCATTCGCTCAGCAGTATTCCACGAAGGCTTATCAATTTTTGAGCGTGACAGAGCTGCTGCATATTTCGCTCAAGATGAAGACAGCGCGCAAGTACTACTATGCTCTGAAATTGGTAGTGAAGGTCGTAACTTCCAATTTGCTCATCATTTGGTTTTATTTGATTTACCAAGTAACCCTGACTTACTAGAGCAACGCATTGGTCGTTTAGATCGTATTGGTCAAACTGAAATTATTCGTTTGCACGTACCTTATTTTGATAATTCACCACAATCACTGCTGTTCAACTGGTATCACCAGGGTATGCAAGCTTTTGAACATACCTGCATTACAGGCCGTGTTGTCTTTGAAGCCTTTGGCAAGCAATTACTCTCATTAGCGTTAAGTGGCGAGCAAAGCTCAGCCAAGGCAGAGCAGCTTATTCAGGATAGTTTTGATAAGCATTTAGCAATCAAAGCAGAGCTTGAATCAGGTCGAGATAAGTTATTAGAGCTTAACTCTTCAGGACAAGGGCGCGCCCATGAATTGGTCGAGCAAATTGCTGATGTTGATAGACAAATTGATTTACCTCAGTTTATGTTTCAAGCGCTAGATGTATTTGGCGTGCAACAAGATGATAAGGCAGATAATGCAATCGCCCTAAACCAAAGCGAGCACATGCTAAATAGCAACTTCCCTTACTTACCTGAAGATGGCACCACAGTTACCTTTGATCGTGACACCGCTTTAGTCAATGAAAACTATCAACTACTAACATGGGATCACCCTATGGTTCGCGGCGTGATGGATTTAGTACTCAGTGATGACATAGGTAACGCCAGCATCGGCTTATTGAAAAATGAAGCCTTACCTGTAGGTACGTTTTTCTTAGAGTGTCTATTCACCGTTGAAGCAACAGCGCCAGAGCACTTACAGTTAGGTCGTTATCTACCAACAACGCCAATTCGTATTTTGGTTGATAAAAATGGTAATAACCTTGCTGATAAGGTCAGCGAAGCTGCTCTTGATAAACAGCTTACGCCAGTTAAAAAGCAGATGGCCTTGCAACTGACCAAAGCATTGAAAGCCCAAATTGGCCCATTAGTGACCAAGGCAGAAGCGCATGGTGAAAAACACATTGCCCAAGTACAAGAAAAAGCCCTAGCGAGCATGCAGGAAAAGTTAACGCAAGAGCACCAAAGGTTAACCGCATTAAAAGCAATTAACCCAAGTGTTCGTCAAGCAGAATTAGACTTTATTTTGCATCAGCAAGAAGAGTTAACTCACTATATTGATAAAGCACAACTAACCTTTGAAGCTATTCGCATGATAGTCGTTACTCACTAGGTTTAATAGGAACTAACCAGTGCCGGCAAACCCTGACTTTATTTATCAACCACCGATGACGCCTTATCTTGATATCATCTATCAGGATGATGATATTGTCGTGATAAATAAAGCCAGTGGCATTTTAACCGTGCCAGGGCGCTTACCTGAGCATAGAGATTGTGTAGAAACACGTGTGCAACGAGTTTTACCTAGCGCGACTATTGTGCACAGATTAGATATGGCCACCTCGGGCATTTTGATCATGGCACTAAATAAAGCTGCTCATGTGCGCATTAGCCAACAATTTGAAAAAAGAAAAACACAAAAGCGTTACATTGCACGGGTGTTTGGCTTGGTACAACAGCAAGCAGGCAGTATTGACCTGCCGCTTATTTGTGACTGGCCAAATAGGCCAAAACAAAAAGTAGACCATGAAAACGGCAAAAAAGCGTTAACTCACTACAAAGTACTGAGCCAAAATAACACTAGCAGCTTAGTTGAGCTTTCCCCTGTGACTGGCCGCTCTCATCAGCTTAGAGTGCACATGCTCTCCCTTGGCCACCCCATTCAAGGGGATAAACTTTATGCCACAGGTGAAGCGCTAAATAGTAGCCCTAGACTACAACTACATGCGCAAGAGCTATCCCTTTATCACCCTGTTAGCAATGCTGCTTTGCACTTTGTCGCTCCCTGCCCGTTTGACTAGATGTATTAAACCTATGCTCAAGTTCTAGCTCAGGTTTATGAAGAAAAGCGTTACCAAGGCATTTAAGTTTGCTGATTTGCTGTCGATAAATTCATTAGTATCTGATAAACCTTGATATATGCTAAGTAAACAGTAAGGTTAATACATCTGAATAAGCTTAGTTCAAAAATTATAGGAATCTGTGTGAGCATTCAAACGGCTGTTATTATTTGTATTATTACCTTGCTAGGTTTTGCTGCCAATACTGTGCATGGCCAACAAAGTGAGCCTGAGAAAACACCCGAGACGACTCCCGCAAGTAATGCAGCCCCTGAGAGCACAAATAAGTCTGAAAATACCGATGGCATTGTTATGCCAATCCCACGCATTAAGCAACAAAAACAGGATATAAATCATTATTTGGCGAAAGAAAAAGTATCACCAATTTTAGCCGGCCCTGATGATTACCTCACCATAGTCAATAGATACACAAGCGCAAACAGTAAAGGCGTTGCCATTTTATTACCTGATTGGCAGCAAGGGGCAACCAACCCTAAAGCCATACACTTTTTACAAGAAAGTTTACCAAGTCACGGCTGGACTACGATTACGGTTCAGCCTGACAATAAACCGGCAAACTTTCCCTCAAGCGCTATTGATTCAAACGAGCAAATTGAAGCAGATAAAGCAACAATTCAAGCCTATAAAACTAAGTTAAGCACTATGTTTAAGGTATTAATGACGAAAGCAAAAGAGCACCCAGGCGTTGTGCTAGTTATTGCTCAAGGAAACCATGCGGCTATGCTAGTGGATTTAATCGACAATGAGCAAAATGAAGCAGCAAATGCCCTTATCATGCTAAGTAGCTTTTTAGATGCTAATCCGAGTCAACAATCTGCTATTAATAACGCCTTTGCCCAGCAAGTGGCTCAAAGTGAATACCCTATTTTTGATGTCTTATTAAACTATGATCACCCTTTAGCGATAACAGGTGCAAAAGAGCGATTGATGTATGCTAAGCAGGAAATGAAAGTCTATTACCGACAAAGGCAACTCAATAATAGCAACACAGGTTATTACCCTGAAAAAGAGTTAATCAGACAAATAAATAGCTGGCTGCGCGCTATTGGTTGGTAGTTAACACAACAAACATAAACACTTATCGCAAGTTAAGCTATGCTTAGTAAATGATAATATCAATTGAATTAACTAGTTAATCATGCCAAGGGAATTACTTTACTTGATATTACTCAAGGGATTTGATTTTTTAACTTTCCAAATGAGTATTCCGTATGACAGCTAATGCCGATTCCACCATAAAAAAAATCCCATTAAGCCAACTAAAACCTGGCATGTATGTGTTATCTGTGATCAGTAAAGACAAAACAGTCACAGTTAAAACTGAAGGCTATATACGCTCAAAAGAGAATATAAATAAACTCAAAAAAGCCGGAATAACCCACCTAACAGTCGACCCTAGCAAGGAAAAGCAAGCAGAAAAAATAGATAAAATACTACCTGATATTAATACCTCGCTAAAAGACAAAGCTAAAAACAACAAAGCCAAGGGGGTATCACTAGATCAAGAAATGAAAAAGGCCAACAAGCTTTATGATGATGCCAAAAGCCTACAGCACAAAATTTTAACGAGTTTAGGTGAACAAAAAACCATTGATATCTCTGAGGCGAAAGCATCAACCGATGCCATAGTCGAATCAATATTTTGCAATCAAGATGCATTAAGCTGCATGACAAGGCTAAGAATTAAAGACGAATATTTAGTCGAACATTCGCTGAATGTTTCTATCTTAATGACCATTTTTGCTAAACATCTAGGCTTTGAGCGCAGTTTAATTGAAGACTTAGCGCTTGGTGCATTTTTACATGATATTGGCAAAGTACTTATTCCGCCTGAAGTACTACATAAACCGGGCAAGTTAACCGAACAAGAATACCAAGTCATTAAGACTCACGTTAATTTAGGTATAGATGTCTTAAAAGAAAGCCCTGAGTTACCAGAGATAGCACTAGAAATTGTCAGGCAACATCACGAGCGACTCGATGGCAAAGGTTACCCCAATCAAATAGCTGCTGATGACATTAGCCAATATGGTCGCATGATTGCCATTGTTGATAGCTATGATGCTATGACAGCGGAAAGAGTGTACAAAGCAGGCATGCACCCTATCAAAGCTTTTAAAATATTAATGAAAGAATCACCAAACAGCTATGATAATAACTTAGTAGAGCAGTTTGTAAATTGCTTAGGCATATACCCTATAGGTACCTTAGTAAAACTCACCAGTGGTAAATTAGGACTTATTAGCCAACTCAATAAAAGCAAACCATTACAGCCATTTATACGTGTGTTTTATAACACGCGTCTTAATCAAGCTATCGCCATGGAAGAGCTTGATTTAAGCCAAGCGAAATACAAAGATCAGATCGATTGCTGTATTAGCCCCGATGAATTCAATATTAACTTATTACGCTTTTTTAAAGCAGCGTTTATCAATTAAACCCCGCCTTTGCTAGGTCTTTTTATTTATTATGCTTATTAATTAAATCGTACGCTGCCTGAATATCTTGCGTTTTTTGTTTAGCACTTTCCATCATTTCTGGCGGTAGACCTTTAGCAATCAATTTATCTGGGTGATGCTGCGACATTAACTTCTTATAAGCCTTTTTGATATCCTTCATCGGCGCCTCTTTACTCACGCCCAGCACCTTATAGGCGCTTTCTAGTTGCGTAGCACTGGCAGGTGCAGAGCTTGAATGACCGTAACTTTGGCCACCTTGTTGATGAAAAGCCGCACCAGCAATAATCATTTCCAGTAAATTATCTAACTCTCTGGCAGAATAGCCTAAATATTTTGCTATGGTATGTAATACTGCGCGCTCGTGTTTATCTAACTGACCATCAGAAAATGCCACTTGAATTTGAATTTCTAAAAACATTAATAGCAAATCATGGCGATTGCCCATTAAACGTTTAAATTTACGCAGCCGCTCTTTTAATGGAAAGTTAAGTGATTTACCTTCACGAAAAGCATCTTGAGCTTGTTGTTTAAGCTCATTAGTTAAACCCAACTTATTCATGTAAGCGCTAGCAAAAGCAATTTCATGGCTAGTAACTTGCCCTTTCGCCTTAGCGACATTGCCCATCACAGAGAAGGTGGTATAAAAGAAGGCCGCCTGACGAGAAACATCATCTTCTTTGCCAGCTGCTATGCCATCAAAATCAAAACCCCTGCCTTTATCAAATAAATGACCAAGCCATGTTCCAATTAGGGCGCCAATAATAGTTTTACTTAACATAAAACCAAAAATAAACCCGAGTATTTTTCCCCAAAAACGCATAGTAAAACTAACCCATTAACATTTAAAACTTGGCTTGCAGCCAATAAATCAACACGACTGAACGAAATAAAATTGCGCAACTAATCCTGACAGATTAGCACGATTAAAAAAATTGCTATATCATAATGCAATTAGCCGTTAAAATGCTTGATTCATCATCATAAAAACTAAAATTATAACCATTTTCGCTTATTTTTCGGACATTAAATGTTTTTTTCCCGACAATCATTGTTGATTATCTCCTTTGTCAGCACATTAATTATTTTTTCAGATGAATTATTGGCAAATAATCATGAATTAAAAAGCCAAGGGCCAGCTACTATGCCGATGCTCTGCCCTATCCCAACCTATAAAGAAATAGCTACCGGTAGAGCAAATGTTACTGATGACACCATTAACATCTTCTCAAAGTACGCCAGTATTGAACGAGATCTCATCACGCAATTTAGTGGCGGCGTTACCTTAATTGATAAAAGCCAGAAAATATTAGCCGATGAACTGGCCTTTAATCGCTTATCTATGGAACTAAAAGCCATTGGTAATATCCACTACCAAAGCAATAATATTAATATCTTTGCCGACGCACTAAGCGCGAGCAAAGCTCAAAACTCAACCACCATGACATCGGCGTCCTATCAACTTGATGGCAACCCAGGTCATGGTAGTGCGGCACAATTATTGGTAACCACTGACGGCCAATTAAATTTAATCGACTCAACCTTTACCACCTGTTTAGATGAAACTCCGGATTGGCAAATAAAAGCCAGTGAAATTAACTTATCCGCAACAGGTGATTTTGGTGAGGCTTATCATGCACAATTTCGCGTTCTTGATGTACCGGTTTTATATATTCCGTACTTCTCGTTTCCAGTTTCGCAAAAGCGTACTACGGGCTTTCTCTACCCGAAAATATCAAGTTCTAGCAACTCAGGTTTAGAAGTAGAAACGCCATTTTACTGGAATATTGCCGAGAATTATGATGCGACCATTACACCGCACTATATGTCTAAGCGCGGCCTACAACTACAAACAGAATTTAGATATTTAGTCGGCTTACAAGCAGGCCAAATCGATATTGAGTATTTAAATAAAGATAAAGCCTTAAAGGCAAATGACGATCCAAGATATTTAGCTCGCCTTCAACACGTTGGTACCTTTTCTGATAACTTCCGTGCTTATGTTGATTACACCACCATGAGTGATGATAACTACTTAGTTGATATTGGTAGTCGCCAATACAACTCAAATGATGCCTACTTATACCAAATTGGTGAACTGGCCTATTTCGGTGAAAACTGGCAAACCACATTTAAATTACAAGATTTCGAGGTTTTAGGTAATCACCAACCCAGCTATAAAACACTACCTCATATTGAAATTGCCGCCCAACAACCACTCAACTTTCTTTCAAGTCAGTTAGAGTTATATTCTGAGTTAAGTAGCTTTCAATCAGCAGAAGAAAACCAAGTTGAGGCAAATCGCTATCACGTTGAAGCAGGATTAACCTTGCCAGTATCAACACCAGCCTGGTTCTTTAACTCAGAGCTGCGTTTAATGCACACCTATTACCAACAAGATAATATTCAGTTAGGTAGTGACTTAGAAGATACGGTACAACGAACCTTGCCTAAAGTACGTTTTCACGGTGGCATTAATTTTGACCGCCAGATGACAGCATTTGGTAGCAACTACCGCCATACTTTTGAGCCACAGCTTCAGTACCTTTATATTCCAGATAAAGATCAAAGCAATATTGGCTTATACGATACAACCAATTTACAAGATGACTTTAACGGTTTATTTAGAGACAGACGCTTTAGTGGTTTAGATAGAATTGCTGGTGCAAATCAATACACTTGGGGTATCACTAGTAGAATTTTAGACGAGTCTAACCTAGAGGTCTTTCGCTTAAGTGTAGGTCGCATTCAGTACCTTTCTGAGAATGAAAAGTCGCAAGACAGTGAGTTATTAAACCTTAGCAGCACAAGTTTCGCCCTTGAAAATCAAGAATCATCGGTTGCTGCTGACGTGTTTTATCGTATCAACCATCAATGGCAAATAAGCGGTGACATTCAATATAACACGCAAGAAAACTTCACCAACAAAGGCCAAGTGAACCTAGATTATCAATTTAACAAATATAACACAGTTCAATTGAACCATAGATATGCACGCAATGTCTCAGGTAATAGCCTTGAACAAGTTTCTTTACTAACCAGTGTTGCTATCAACACCAATTGGGCGTTTGTTGGTCGCTTAACACAAGATTTAAGACAAAGCCGTAGTCTGGAAAGCTATGCAGGTTTTCAATATGAAAGTTGTTGTTGGGCAATTCGCTTAGCTTATCATCGTCATATTAATTCAAACTTAGACGATGAAGACTTTATCAATGAAAACCGCGATGAATTTGATAGTGGAATTATGGTACAGTTCATTATTAAAGGGCTTGATGGCAAACAATCTGCAATTGGTACACAGGAAATGTTTAACGACAGTATATTTGGTTATAAACGACCATATTACTTAAACAATTAGCCTTGCCTAGCAGCTTAACCTATTAAACAAGAAGATATAATATTCACATGAAAAACTCAGTTAAAATTTTAGCCTTAGTCAGTTCACTTATTGTTGGCACATTGACACCCGCTCATGCTGATGAAGCGCTCGTTGATCGCGTTGCTGCCATAGTCAACGGTGGCGTTGTCCTTGAGTCAGAAGTTGCTGGCTTACTGGCAAGTATCAAGCAACAGGCAAAGCAAAATAACCAAAGCTTACCTTCTGATTCTGCGCTAAGAACACAAGTTATGGATAAACTCATCAATGATAGTTTATTAATTCAAATGGGCGAACGTATGGGTATACAAGTTAGCGACGCGCAACTTGATCAAACCATTGCCCGTATGGCACAAGACAATAAATTATCAATAGAACAATTTCGCCAGAATATTATTGCCGATGGTACTAACTATGAAGTATATCGTGAAAGTATTCGTACCGAATTAATCGCAGGTGAAGTGCGTCGCAACAGTGTTGGTCGTCGGGTATTTGTTTCTCCGCAAGAAATCGATAATCTACTTTCGTTAATGAAAGAACAAACCAATAACGACGTAGAATATAACTTAGGCCATATCTTAATTGAGTTTCCAGCAGACCCTACGCAACAAGATATGGAAGATGCCAAAACTCGCGCCAATAAAGTAATTGAGCTATTAAATAATGGCTCAAACTTTGCCAAAATTGCCATTGCTTCTTCTGGTGATGCCAATGCCCTTAAAGGGGGTGAGTTAGGTTGGAAAAATATTAACGAGATGCCAACCCTGTTTGCCGATTTAATTGATGGCAAAGCCAAAGATACCGTAGTAGGACCAATTCGTACCGGCCTAGGTTACAGTATTGTCAAAGTACTGGATATTCGCGGTAGACAAGTAGTAGAAGTAGAAGAAGTCAGAGCAAGCCACATTCTTATCGAACCTTCAATAATTTTAAGCGATGATAAAGCAAAAGAGTTACTACAAGGCTTATTAGAGCAAGTTGAAGCTGGTGAAGCTGACTTTTCAGAATTAGCTAAAGAACATTCTGATGGCCCTACCGCTATTCGCGGTGGTGATTTAGGTTGGGCTGACCCCAAAAGCTATGATCCTGCCTTTAGAGATGCCTTAGCAAGCATGAAAGTGGGTGAATATCATAAGCCATTTCGCTCTTCATTTGGCTGGCATATTATTCAATTAAACGACAGACGTATGATAGATGCCACTTCACAAATGAATGAGAAGCGAGCGTACCAAATTTTACACAGCCGAAAGTTCGGTATTGAAAGTGCACGCTGGATGAAAGAAACCCGTGACGAAGCGTATATTGAAATTTTTGAACAGGATGAAAAGTAATGACTAAGCGCATTGCTATTACCCCCGGCGAACCTGCTGGCATAGGCCCAGATCTCGTCATAACCATTGCTCAGCAAGCTTGGCCTGTTGAAATGGTCGTCGTTGCCTCAAAATCACTGATGTTAGCAAGAGCCAAGCAATTATCTCTGCCCCTTAAGCTAATTGATTACGATGCAACTAAACCTGCACAAGCACAAGCAGCAGGCAGTATTACCATCTTAGACGTTGAACTTGCTGAGCCATGTGTTGCAGGTGAACTGAACAGCAATAATGGTGCGTATGTCGTCGAAACATTAAGAGTTGCCAGCGATAAAAATATCTCAGGTGAGTTTGATGCCGTTGTTACAGGACCTGTACATAAAGGTTTGATCAATAAAGCTGGCATTGCATTTAGCGGACACACAGAATACTTTGCTCATCAAGCAAACTGTAGTGATGTTGTTATGATGTTAGCGACTGAAGGCTTACGTGTTGCTTTAGTCACAACCCATATACCGCTTGCTTATGTATCAAAAGCGATCACCTTTGAGCGCCTACAAAAAGTCACTCGCATTCTCCATAAAGACTTAAAAGATAAGTTTGCCATTGAGTCACCGAAAATCTTTGCATGTGGTATTAATCCTCATGCAGGTGAAGGTGGGCACTTAGGCCGAGAAGAAATTGAAGTAATGGAGCCCGCATTTGCTGAACTCAGAGCTGAGGGCATAGATATTGTTGGTCCGCTACCAGCTGATACTATTTTTCAGGAAAAATACCTTGAACAGGCCGATGCCATATTAACAATGTACCATGATCAAGGCTTGCCGGTATTAAAATACAAAGGTTTTGGCGCTTCGGTTAATATCACCCTAGGTCTACCTTTTATCAGAACCTCTGTGGATCACGGTACCGCGCTCGAGCTGGCAGGCAGTAATCAAGCTGATTCAGGTAGCTTTATGGAAGCGATAAAAAACGCCATTAAATTAGCCAACAATAGTTAATCGACTCACAATAGCGATTAAAATCGTCAGACTATACTAACTGACATAATGCAAAAATTTAGAGTAGCAAGGTATGAGCAGTAACGCCCATTTAGGCCATCAGGCCAAAAAACGATTTGGCCAAAACTTTTTACATAATGATGCCATCATTAGCAGTATTGTCGATGCGATTAACCCTGAGCCTAATGAAAGCTTAATTGAAATTGGTCCCGGCTTAGGAGCGCTAACAGAGCCTGTTATTGAGCGTGCTGGTAAGCTATCGGTAGTTGAATTAGATAGAGATCTGGCACATCGTTTACGTCATCACCCATTTTTAGCGCCGCATCTAACCATTTATGAAATTGATGCACTCAAATTTGATTTCGCTAAATTAGCTACGGATGACAAGCCATTAAGAATTTTTGGCAACTTGCCGTACAATATTTCCACGCCACTGATTTTCCACCTACTAACCTTTAAAGATAAAGTACAAGATATGCACTTTATGTTGCAAAAAGAAGTGGTAGAACGTATGGCTGCTGGTCCTGACTGTAAAGCCTATGGCCGTTTATCTATTATGACGCAATACCAATGCCAAGTTGTGCCTGTGATGGAAATAGGCCCAGAAGCATTTAAACCTGCGCCTAAAGTTGACTCGGCTATTGTGCGACTCATCCCACATAAAGAGATCAAAAACCCGGTAAAAGATATTAATGCTCTTAATACGGTATGTTTAACGGCCTTTAATCAACGTAGAAAAACCATACGTAATAGCTTTAAAAACCTGATAACTAGTGAGCAGTTAACGAGTCTAAATATTGATCCGAGTTTACGCCCTGAAAATTTATCTATCGATGACTATATAAAACTAGCGAATTTTATCGTCGATAACCCACCTGCTGTGCCTGAGTCAAAAGCGAAAAAACGTGCAGCCAAGCATTTAAGTGAATAACAGAGCCTGTGGCATATTATATTGTTGGTGATATTCAAGGCTGTTTTTCAGAGCTAAGTGCATTATTAGCGCAAGTGAATTTTGATCGCCAACAAGATACCCTTTACTTTGCTGGCGATCTTGTCGCTCGCGGCCCTGACTCACTTGCAACACTCAGGTTTGTTAAAAGTTTAGGCGCTCGCGGCAAAGTAGTGCTAGGTAATCATGATCTACATCTACTTTCCGTTTATGCTGGTATTAAAAAAGTAAAAGCAGCAGACAAACTTGATGAGTTACTCGCAGCTGATGACATCAATGAACTGATGACATGGCTCGCCCAACAACCACTTATTCAAAAATTGCCGACCTCAGATAATGAGCATGCCTATTTAAGCCATGCTGGTTTATCTCCTCAGTGGCAAATTAAAGAAGCCCTAACACAAGCAAATTTAGCTCAGCAAAAGTTACAATCACCACAAAGAGACTATTGGCTCAAGCAAATGTATGGTGAGCAACCCAATAACTGGTCAGATGCACATAACGATATTGAAAAGTTTCGCTACACCATCAATTCACTCACTCGCATGAGATATTGCTTTGCCGATGGTTCACTCGAATTTCTGCAAAAATCAGCCCCTAGTACATTAATAAATCAGTCTAACCCAAGCCAACTGACGCCTTGGTTTAATTTAACTAAACTACCTGATGATCATTATTGGTTATTTGGCCATTGGGCATCACTCATGGGCAAAACTCATAAAGCTAATATGCTTGCGCTAGATACAGGCTGCGTTTGGGGAAATTACTTAACCATGTTACGCTGGCACGACAAAAAAGTATTTATTGAAACAGCTCATAAAAAATAAACTAAAAGGCAATAAAACCTGTATCTTAAGGTGAAAAAGCAGTTTAGCTTGTTATAATGAAGAAATAATGCTTAATATAATTCAATAATTGTCGATATAATTTGGCATTAGTTAAAAATAACTATAAGTATTCAAACGCATAACAATAACGCATTGGCTTTAAATCAATTGGTGGTATCTATGAATCTAACTGTAGCTAGGAAAATTATTGGTGGTTTCACCATAATTTCACTATTACTTGTAATAACCAGCGTATTTTCTTACAAAAACTTTAGTACTATCAATGACTCCACTAGTCAACAAAATGAACTGGCTATCCCTACCTTAAAAGCCAGTAACAAATTAGCCATTGAAATTAGCCAGCTGAGTAAATTGGCTCTAAAAGGCTACTATCAAAGTGATTTAACTAAACTAGCGCAAGAATTAGCTGAATATAAACGTATTGAGCAAATGTTTTCCAAAGAGTTAGCGCAACTCAAAACTATTGTCGCTCAAGAAAATAATCTACTTAGTAACCTAAAGCGCGTAGATAGTGAATTTAAAGTATTTAACGAATCTTCTCTCGGGGTTTTTGAAAACCACAAGCTTAGTATTGAACAGAAAAACCTGTTAGATGGAAAAGTCGATTCATTAGAAGAAAAAGCTGATGACACTGTGATGCTATTACTTGATCTGGCTGATCATGATTTAGCAGATACTAAACTACAACGAGCTATTAGCTTAAGTGAGCAGCTTGAAAACCAGTTTAACGCCTTAGTATCTTCTACATTTGAATACAGAGACACCTTATCTGACTCCACTGCTGAATTAATTGAAAGTGAGCTTAACTTTAGCTTAACCGAAGCGCAAAAGTCCCTTGAAGAAATCCTAGCTGAACTAAATCAACATAATGTCGATGATATTTCAGAAGAAATTAGCTCTACTTTGGCAGACATCCAAGACTTACTATCAACGTCAACGGGTATTATTGCTCATAAACGTGCGCAATTATCAGCAAATCAAACAGCGGCAGAACTATTAGCAAAAGAAGAGCTTAGTGCAACTAAGGTAAATGAAGTACTAAACAAACAAGTTGAATTAGCGAATCAAACGACGATTGAAGCGACTAAGTTAGTGGAAAAATCAGTGAGTGATGGTACCAGTCAAACAATTACCATAGTGATTATTTCTATTGTTATTGCAGTGTTTATTGCACACCGTACTCTTATCAGCATTATTCGCCCACTAGCTAGAGTAAATGACATGCTTAAAGTAGTCGCTTCTGGTGATTTATCTCGTAAGCTTGATGACAGTGGTCATGATGAATTTGCCCAGCTTTCAGCTAACTGTAACTCACTTATCGAGAGCTTACGTACCCTAATTCAAAGTATTGTGAGTCGTTCAACTCAATTAGCTGCCGCGGCTGAGCAAACTTCTGCGGTAACCTCGCAAAGTACCAGTGCGATTGAAGAACAACGTAACCAAGTTGAACAAGCTGCCTCTGCGACAACCGAAATGAGTAGCACTTCACAAAGCGTATTATCGAGTGCCAATGATGCCTTAGGTGAAATTAAGCATGCTGATGATGAAGCAGAGCGCGTGAAAGTCATTTCAGAGCGCAATCGTCATACTATCGAAGAGCTGGCAGGAGAAGTTGATTCAGCCGCACAGGTTATCAACCAATTACAACAAGATAGTGCCTCAATCGGCGGTATTTTAGATGTAATTCGAGGTATTGCAGAGCAAACCAACTTACTTGCCTTAAACGCCGCAATTGAGGCCGCACGTGCTGGTGAGCAAGGTCGTGGTTTTGCCGTAGTTGCTGATGAAGTAAGAACATTGGCAAGTAGAACACAAGAGTCTACATCAGAAATTCAAACCATGATTGAAGCACTACAATCAGGTGCAGGTAAAGCCGTAACCGTCATGGATACTGGTAAAGCAAAAGCAGCTGATTGTGTTCATCAAAGTGAAGAAGCAGACAGAGCACTTGAAACTATTACCCATGCTGTACATGAAGCCTTTGATCGAAGTTCACAAATTGCTACCGCAGCAGAAGAGCAAAGTGTTGTTGCCCATGAAATTAGTGAAAACCTAGAATCAATTGTTGCCATTGCTGAGCAAACGACTGCTGGCTCTCAACAAACCGCTTCATCAAGTAGTGAAGTAGCAAAACTTGCTGAAGAACTACAACAATCGGTACAAGAGTTTAAGTTATAATTGCAACCTAGGTGTTAACCTCTTATAAGCCCGCACTTCAACTGCGGGCTTTTTTATGCATAGCAGCTAGCACGTTTTCATTGACATAAAAGCATCAAGCTATATAATCCAGTGGCTTGAAGTTAGTTTTATATTGTTGTACACCATTTCGTTGTAAATATTTTTAGATATATCGCACGTCCTGATTTATAAGTAATAGCAACTCTTTTTAGCAAACCGCTTTTTGTTTGCACCTTTCAGTTAGCTAATTGAATTTCAAATATTAAGCACATTACTCAATAAATTTAATAGGATAGAATTATGTCTACTACTACTGGTACAGTAAAATGGTTTAACGAAGCAAAAGGTTTTGGTTTCATCGAGCAAGAAAATGGCCCAGATGTTTTCGCTCACTTCAACGCTATCGTTGGTGAAGGTTTCAAAACACTTGCTGAAGGTCAAAAAGTTGAATTCACAGTTACTGATGGCCAAAAAGGCCCTCAAGCTGAGAACATTGTTGCGCTTTAATCAGCCACTAAATGGCTAATCAAGGCCATATGAATAATAAAAAAGACAAGCAATACGCTTGTCTTCAGACTGATGACAAAGTCCTAGACAGTAGTCTAGGACTTTGATCTAATAAAAACATGGAAAATTACAAAAATTAACCATGTTAAGAGAACCTTCCCCGCAACAACATGAACTCGAAATGGTCACGCTAGACCAGTTAGTTCCAGCCAACCATCTAGTTCGTAAACTCGATAAGTATATTGACTTTGAGTTTATTCGAGATGAAGTCAAAGACTTATATTGCACTGATAATGGTCGTCCTCCGGTGGAGCCAGTCCAGCTATTTAAAATTATGCTACTTGGGTACTTATTTGGTATTAAAAGTGAGCGCCAAATCATCAAAGACATCGAAGTAAATGTCGCGTATCGATGGTTTCTCCGCATGGGGCTTACCGAGAAAGTTATCGATGCCTCAACACTTAGTCAAAATCGTATTCGTCGTTTCAATGGCACAGATGTATTTGAACGTATATTTAATCACATCGTCCAACAAGCCATTAAACATGGTCTAGTTGGGGGCAAAGCCTTATTCACCGACAGCACACACTTAAAAGCAAACGCCAATAAACGAAAGTTCACCAACAAGCTCAAACCCGTCTCAACCAGTGCCTATATTAAGCAAATCAACAAAGCTGTGGAGGCAGACCGTAAAGCGGCTGGAAAAAAGCCACTCAAGGATAAAGGCTATTGTGAGATAAAGCGGAATAAGGTAAGTAAAACCGATAGTGATAGCGGTTATATGCACCGAGATGAAAAGCCAAAAGGTTTTTTCTACCTAGACCACAGAACCGTAGATAACGACTATAACATTATTGTAGATACGCATATTACGCCAGGTAATGTCCACGATTCTCAACCATACATTGCTCGCCTTGATGCCATTGAAAATCGCTTTGCACTATCCCCTGAATTTGTTGGTATTGATGCAGGCTACTTCACAGCGCCCGTCTGTTTTAATCTGGAACAACGTAACATCCAAGGGGTGTTTGGTTACCGTCGTCCTTCACGAACGAAGAATGCCATTAAGAAAAAGCACTTCAAATACGACGAGAAAGCAGATACGTATACCTGCCCGCAAGAGCAAACGTTAATCTACTCGACCACCAGTCGAGAGGGTTACCGAGAATATCATTCTGACCCCAAGGTATGCGTTAATTGCCCTCAATTAAAAGATTGCACTAAGAGTAAAAGTCATAAGAAAGTGATAACACGCCACGTAATGGCTGCGAGTCAAGATCGGGCTAATGAATTTCGCTTAACAAGCCTTGGTAAATACCTTTACAAACGACGATGCGAAACCGTTGAAAGAAGTTTTGCTGATGCAAAGCAACACCATGGTCACAGGTATGCAAGATACCGAGGTAAGCATAATGTTCAAATGCAAGCATATATGGCTGCGGCAGCACAAAATATGAAGAAGATAGCAATGACGCTATCAAATATTCCCCAAATAATGGCAATCTAAAAAGGATAGCCCTTTAAAAGCTCAATTCGAGACATTAACACGCCAAATAGGGAAGATAAGCCCCAAACAAGTCCAGAAAAACCAAATAAAATAGAAAAGACGTGGCTAGAAAAATATCGAGATCGCAGCCTACGGCTGCTCATAAAAGACAAACCCCGAACAGAATGACGGGGTTTGTCAGTAATCTGAAGACAAGCAATACGCTTGTCTTTTTTGATTAAGCAGCAATAACACCCTGGCAATGTAACTTTTCGCTAAAACACCATAGCAGCACCTGGGCTTAAAATTGAAAGCATATCAAGACGCTCTAAATCACAATAATCTACCGCTTGAGCCAAAGTATTAACATCAAGATTGAGTTCATCTAATAGTGTTTTATCTATTAGCTCATCATATTTGCTCGACTTAATCACATGAGTTTTAGTCATCACTCTTTTGGCAATATAAAGCAACTGGGTTTCCACATTATACTGGTTTACATCATCAACATCTTGATACCTTATAGGTGCAAATAAACCATAAGGTAATTGCCAAAGTTTAAGTAATTCAGCTGAACATTCACCGAAAGTAAAACCTAAAACTTCACGTTGCTTTTGCCAAGGTGGCTTAGCGGTATCACTAGAAACACACTCACCAATCAATTTTGGTGTTATCTGTAAAACCACCAACTCACCTAAGTTGTGTAATAAGCCTAGAATAAACAATCGCTCTGCATTGGCTACATTTAAATGAGTGCCTAAAAACTTAATCAACAAGGCGCAATCAACACTTCTTAACCAAAAGTAATCTAGGTATTTTGAATTGGCATCAATTGCCTTAAAAGCTTCTGTGGTAAAGTAAGCAATCACTAAATTATAAACCTCGGTAATACCGAGTACTAAGACAGCCTTAGAAATCGTATCGATTTTACCGGGATAATTAAAGAAAGAGCTATTGGCGAGCTTAAGCACTGTCGCCGCCAAAGCAGGATCTAATAATATAACATCTGAGATATCATCTATAGTTGATGACTCATCATCAATTAACTCTTTAATACGAATAAAGGAGTCTGATAAAACAAAAATATTACTCGCTTTATCAGCGTATGTTTCAGCATTCATAACCTATGGATCCTACGTGGCGTTTTTGTTTAAACACTTCTTATTTGAATGAATTAGCCGCAACGAAAAGTTAAAGCCGTCAAAGCCTTACATTAAAGGCTGCTAGCTACCATAACTCACTCAATGTTTAGTATAGCTTACTGTATTATATTCGAATTAATATTCTACCGATATTTGATAGGAACTAAATTTTCGCATATTTATTACGCCATTATCGAAAATCAGATACTGACCTTTTATCCCCAACAACACACCTGAAACTAAAGCCGTTTTATCAAAGTTATATGATGATATCTTTGTTAAGTACTGCTCAACAGGATAATTAATTTCAGTCACTGGTTCATCCAGCTCAACAAAGGCATCTTCACCATAGGTTAATTTCAGCTCAGCAAGCTTAGTTGCAATCTCTGGCTTTAGTCTTTCAGCTTGAGCTTTTAAATCAATTGGCTCTGCAACACCTTTTAGCATAGCGCGCCAGTTGGTTTTATCATTAATGAATTCGGCCAAAGCTACTTCTACTAATCCAGATTGCAAGCGAGTGCTTACTTTAAATATTGGTAAAGCTTGAGTTGCCCCTTGATCAATCCAGCGTGTTGGTACTTGACTATGACGAGTAATACCGACTTTTAATCCAGAGCTATTCGCTAGATAAACAAAATGATCTATCATGCAATGCTTTTGACCCCACTCAGGCTCACGGCAGGTACCAAGGTGATGATGGCAAGTTTCAGGCTTCATTATGCACATATCACACTGCGCTAACTTGGTCATACACGGGTAACAAAAACCTTGTGAATAACTCTTCTTGGTTTTCTTGCCACAGTGCTTACAGGCGATGGTACCAGTAAAATGCAAACTCAATTGCTTACCTATTAACGGGTTCAGGGCAATTAACTGCTTTTGCTGTCCTTCATTAATAGCGGCTAGCGGCAATTGATACTGCACTTGATTAGTTTCATCTAGCTTAGCTACGAGTTTCTCTATAGATCCTACTTCACTTACAAACATATGCTCTCTTTTTTTGCATGATTAACATTGGCTAATCAAAATCTGATGGTTAAAATTTTACTTTTTGTCGACTCTGTTTTACTTGCTTTCGGTTGGCTTTTTGCAGTAAACGCCGCTTAACTGATGCCTTAGTTGGTTTAGTCGTCTTACGTTTTTTCACGGTCTTATTTGCTGCTTTGATCAATTGCCCTAGCTTTTCTATGGCATCAAGGCGATTCTGCTCTTGACTACGTGAACCTTGAGCTTTAATTACCACAACTCCCTCTTTAGTAATACGCTGATCACTAAAGGCCAGTAAACGTTCTTTATAAACATCTGGCAAACTGGATTTGTGAATATTAAAACGAAGGTGTACCGCAGTTGATACTTTATTAACATGCTGACCGCCAGCACCTTGGGCTCTTATTGCCGTTATCTCTATTTCATCACTTGTCAGGACAACATTGTGTGATATAACTAGCATAGCTTTACTTCTACTCTTATATTTTTAAATTAACTATGTCAGATAACTGGTATGTTTACCTAATGCGTTGCAGTGACAACAGCCTATATGCAGGTATCACTACTGATTTAACACGTCGCCTCAATGAACATAATAACAGTAAACTTGCTGCCAAATATACTCGAATTCGTCGCCCTGTCAGCTTAGCTTATGCTGAAAGTAGCGAAAATCGCAGTTTAGCCAGTAAAAGAGAGTACCAATTACGTAAACTCAGTAAAGCCAAAAAAGAGCAACTAGTTGCTGACTATCTTGTCCAAGTAGAGAAATTAAAACCAAGCTAGTGGTCTGCTGAGTATTAATTTAAGTGTGTTTTTTTCGATTTAGCAGCGAACTACTGTTAGAATGCTGCGTTTTTGTTAAAAATTGAAGTTAGAAATTACTATGTCTACAGAAAACCTGACCACGCAAGCGATGTTCATAGAAAAATACTGTGCTATTGATAGCAACCAAATTAGCTTCACTCGCCAACAAGGCAGTGACTTTGCTAAACAAGTAGCCGACGACTTTAACCCACTGCACGATATTGATGCAAAAAGATTTTGTGTTCCGGGTGATTTGTTATTTTCTATCATAATTGCCAAATCAGGTTTACATAAGAAAATGACCTTTGACTTCTCAGGCATGGTGAATGACAGCGTTGAACTGAACTTTCCAAATGAAATAACTGATAGCGTTGATATCACTGACAATAATGGCAAAACTTATTTAAGTGTCAGCGCTAGCGGAGAAAAGACCCACTGCCCAGCACTTATCAATGCCCTAACCAAAGCCTATGTTGATTTTTCCGGCCATACCTTCCCAGGCATCTTGGTTAAGCTCATGGCTGATAATGAAGTTATGATCAACCCAGCTCGACCTATGATCATGTACCAAAGCATGTCGATAGATCTTATCGATATTAATATTGATTCACTGGAATTAAAGCTGGCAGAAACCAGCTTAACAATCGACGGAAAACGTGGCGATGCTTGGTTAGAGTTTGATTTAATTTCCAATGGAAAACATGTAGGACATGGAAAAAAACATATGCTACTTAGTGGCTTACGTGCCTACGAGCAAGAAAGCATTGACGCTATGGTTGAGCAATACCGCCAAAGTAAATTGGCTTACCAAGCTTAGTTGCGCAGATACAAATAATTAATCAATTTGCTATCACTCAGGTAAATACACTTGCTCAAACGCCAACCTTTGCTGCTGCTTATTTTCACTGCAATAAGCAAAAACAGATAAATTTTTAGGCTTATGACATTTGCTTGGTCGCTGATAAAATCGCAGCCAAGCATGTTTTTTCTCCCCTTGGTAAGCCGTTTTCACTTGAATATTACTGTTATTCACAAAGGGGGAATCATTTATTTTAATTACCTGATAGTTTTTCTTCCTTGATTGGCTAGTGTTAACGAGCTTGGCCTGGCTTTTTTTCTTAGACGATTGACTCAGTTTCTTGCGCTTTTCTCTACCGTATGAAGGGTTTTCACACTGCCACCACTTCTCTCTTGCTTTATCTTCTCGCTGGCGCAAACTTTGACCACGCTTATTAGAGTAACCTGCACGTTGCTGCGCCTGAATATCATAGAGTTTTTGTTTAAGTGCCTGACATCGCTTTTTAGCATGAGCTGAAGAAATAAACATAACAGTACACATAAGCACTGCGATTAAATGCATTAATCCTTGTTTCATAATAGCCATCCTTGCCATATAAAATCCCTTAGATGTATTTCATTGTAGTCTATTATTAATAGCATGCAGTTGTATTTGCTTAAGTAAATACCTTAAACCCTCTTAATTTAAGTAATAAGGATGTTACTTATGAACACCATAATAAAATTTTCGCTACTACTATTAATTAGCTTACTGTCAACGTCGTTATCGGCAAAGGAAAAGCCCGCAATTCAGCATGCTATTCACTATGGCGATATCAATCAAAACAGCTTTGAGATACAAAATTATCTGGTCTCTGAAAAGTTAGATGGCATGCGTGGTTACTGGAATGGCAGCCAGCTTTTAAGTCGCCAAGGAAACCCAATTAATGCCCCAGCATGGTTTACAAAAGGCTGGCCCAATACCGCCATTGATGGCGAGCTTTGGATTGCGCGCAATACCTTTGAACAGCTTATCTCCTGTGTAAAACAACAAGCCGCAAACGAAACGCCAGCAAGCAGCTGTTGGTCAAAGGTAAAGTTTATGATGTTTGACTTGCCGCAAAGCAGGAAAACATTTGCCCAACGATATAAACAAATGCAAGCCATCACTCAAGAAATCAAGTCACCGTATTTATATTTTGTTAAGCAGTACCGATTAGCAACGATCAATGAACTAGAAACTAACCTTAAGCACATCATAAACAAGCAAGGTGAAGGGCTTATGCTTCATTTAGCCAAGGCTAAATATAAATCAGGGCGAAATTCAGCACTCATAAAAGTAAAAAAACATCAAGATGCTGAAGCAACTGTCTTAGCTCATATTCAGGGCAAAGGAAAATATCAAGATGTCATGGGGGCACTTTTAGTGCAAACCAGCGATGGTCTTCGCTTTAAAATTGGCACAGGTTTTAGTGATTTTGAACGCAAATACCCACCAGAGATAGGCAGTATTATTACCTTTAAATACAATGGTAAAACAAAAAATGGCATCCCTAGATTTGCTCGGTTCTGGCGTGTTAGAGAAACTAGTAACAAGAGCTAGTAACTTGAAAGATAATGGTTAAACGGCATCGTTTTCGCTAAGGCAATATTTGCGTATAATGGCATAGTTTTCCTTTTAACTGTTTAAGACTCTATGCTCTCCTATATCTCAGCTACTGATTTTTCCCAATGCCAGCGTTTATTTCATGGCAGAGGACACGCTTATCCCAACCTTGCGCATGTGAATGTCGACTGGTTTGCTCCGGTTATTCTGATCACCTTATATCAGGAAGTAGCGCAAGACTGGCTAGAAAGTCTAGCTCAAGAGTTAAAAGAAAGAGTGCCACCATGTCGCTCTGTTCAAGTGCAGTTTCGCTGCCGTAAATTTGCGCCCACGCAAGTCCTGCTTGGCGAAGCCATTGAACAAACTGTGGTAGAAGAACAAGGACAAAAATACAACATTAGCTTTGCTAAAGCACAAAACTCTGGCCTGTTTCTCGATATGAGAAATGGCAGGCAATGGCTAAAAGCCAATGCCAAAAATAAAAACATTTTAAACCTCTTTGCTTATACCTGCCCTTTTTCTGTTGCCGCGATTGCAGGTGATGCTCAGCAAGTCGTTAATATTGATATTAGCAAGTCATCGTTAAGCAAGGGCAGAGAAAATCATCGCCTTAACAATCACCCGCTTGACAAGGTAAGGTTTGAAGGGGTTGATATTTTTAAGTCAAATAGCCGCATTAAAAAGTATGGCCCTTATGATGTTATTATTTCTGATCCACCGACATTACAGTTTGGCAGTGTCAATATCGTCAAGGACTACGCAAAAATTATCAAAAAAGTGCCGCAATGGTTAAAACCCGGTGGACAAATTATGCTGTGTTTAAACTCACCTGACTTAACAGAAGAGTTTATCCATGAGCAAGTACAATTACACTGCCCTGAGTGCCAATTTGAACAACAAATTTTTCCACCTGAGGTATTTAAAGAAGCTCATCCAGGCAAAGGCTTAAAGGTCCTTATTTTTACTTATTTGCCCAAGCCTGAATAAAGCGTTTGCCAGTATCACCACTGACCTCACTTGTTTGAAAAATTGTTCTATACTCAAATATTAGTAGCCTTGTAGCATCGGCTACTTTTTCAACTTTATCGTCATAGTAACTCAAACAAGAGCGCCTGTTATGACAGCAAACGATGCTGAAATAGAATACTCAATCTACCGTTTATTTGAAATAACACCAACTCCCATAGTGCTATCCTATCCAGATGGCAAATTGGAGTATGTTAATCCGGCATTAAAAGCCATGTTAGGCTACCAAGATGATGATATATATGAAGATGACGTTGTTATTACCTATCTTGACGATATTCATCTCAACAAAAAAATTCGCCAACAACTGCTTGAAAAACCCTTTACCCCGATACAGATAGAAAAGCGCTATCAACATAAACTAGGTCATGCCATATACACGCAATTAAATATTGTCGCGCAAGCGAATGAGCAAGGCATAGTTAAGCGCTATATCGCACAACTTGTCGATCTTACTTCGATCAAAAAGCTCGATGCCGCTGAAATATTACTTAATCACTTAGTGAACCAATCTAATGACGCCATTTATGTTGTCGATCCTAAGTTTGGTCAATTTCTAAACTGCAATGAACTGGCACATCGTCGCTTAGGATACAGCAAAGACGAGTTACTTAAACTATCGGTAGCAGACATTCGAAGCGATATAGAAAGACCCGAGCACTGGCAAGCATTTATCGACAAAATCAAAGCAAAAGGCAGCCTGATTATCGAATCAGAACATGTTCGAAAAGATGGTACTAGTTTTCCTGTTGAAGCCAATATTAGTTTTACCCATCATCACAATAGTGATTATTTATTGTCTATTGTCAGAGACATTTCACGCAGAAAACAAAAAGAGCGAGAGGCAATAGAGCGCTCCAATTTAGACCCATTAACTAAACTCCCCAACCGGCGAATACTAGAGAAAAAGTTAGAGGAAATGTTTGCTAAGGCAAAGGCTAAACAAAGTATCATCGCTTTTATGTACGTAGATCTAGATAACTTTAAGCAAATTAACGACAACTTTGGTCACTCTATAGGGGACGATATTTTAGTCGGAACGGCAAATCGTTTAAAAAACTGCGTACGTCAATCTGATATCGTTACTCGCCTAGGTGGCGATGAGTTTCTCATTGTGATGAGCAATATCGACAAGGAAGCTTATGTTGAAGTTATGGCCGCGAAAGTACTAAAAGAATTTGCCAGTCCATTTAAAGTGCAAAAGCAAATGATTCAGGCTGATGCCAGTATCGGAGTTTCAATTTACATGAATAACAATAATGATGCCCATACCTTAATACAACTAGCTGATGAAGCCATGTATCAAGCTAAAAAGCAGTCAGGCTCATCTGTTTACTATCTTTAAACTAGCCATAAAAAAGCGACCTTAATCAGCCGCTTTGTTAAGAAAATCAAGTTAAACTAAAAACCAAACAAGCTATAACCAAAAAACTTAATAGCCACGGTATTAATAAAGATCAGTAAAACAATCACCGGAATAAAAGTCCCTAAAGAGAAATTAATATACTTCTCAACCCAAGAGCCAGCATAGCTTTCATTACCTACACTTAACTCCTCTGATAATTGCTTTTTCTTCCAGCGATAACTAACAAAAACACATAATAAAAAGCCATTTAACGGCAAAATAGTGTCGTAAAACACATCATAAATGACATCGAAGAAAGACTTACTACTGCCAGCATAACTGGTAAATTCAGTAAAAAATGACACCATGCCAAATGAGGTCGTGGCAAATAAGGTTAAAACACCTGCGGTAAAAGATAAGTAAAATAGCGCTTTCTTACGGCTTTGCTTTTTCTCGGTCACTAAATACGATACTGGCACTTCAATAATAGATACCAGTGAAGTTATCGCAGCAAAAAAGACTAAGACAAAGAAGAAGGTTGCCACCGCACTTGCGCCAACATAACCAATTGAGCTTTGCAGGGCTAAAAATATTTTAGGTAAGAAAGTAAAAATTAAACTTACCGAGCTATCACTTAACTCGCTTGGATTAACATTAGGGTTAAAGGAAAACACTGCAGGTAAAATCATTAAACCGGCAATAAAGGCGACCGCAGTATCAGTAATAGCCACTAATTTAGCTGAGTTAGGAATATCCGTTTGGCGATTAATATACGAGCCATAGGTAATTAAAATACCCATACCTAAAGATAGAGAGAAGAACGCCTGCGATAATGCGCCATTAACCACACTTGGCGTAATTTTACTAATATCTGGCACTAAGAAAAACTCAATACCAGCAAAAGCATTATCTAGTGTTAACACAAAAACTACCATCACCATTAACATAATTAATAATGAAGGCATCAATATTTTCGCCGCTTTTTCTATGCCGTCTTTAACGCCCGCAACCAGGATAAAGTTAACAATACCTGCGACAACCATCATAGCGACAAATAAATATGGGCTATTAATAAACTCACCAAAGCCCGCGCCACTAGCCAAGTAATCTAATTGTCCGCCAACCGTGAGTGCGATATAACCAAAAATCCACACCGTTAATACCATATAAAAAACGGCTATCATAAAAGGTGTAAGCACGCCTAAAAAGCCAGCAGCTCCCCAAAATGAACTGCCTTGGCTTAACGCTTTATAGGCACCTACTGGCTCTTTTGCCGTTTTTCGCCCAACCGCCATTTCAGCAATCATCACTGGCAGACAAATCAAAAAAACAAACAAGGCATACATGATTAAAAACGCGCCACCACCATTTTTGGCAGCATTGACGGGAAATCCGACTAAATTACCTATACCTACCGCAGAGCCTGCGGCAGCTAATATAAAACCGATGCGTGAGCTAAAATTCTCTCTAGGTGCGGCCATAAGCTTCCTTCGTTATAATTATTTTATTTATTAAATTTGCTTAGCTCTCGATGCTAGCAAGCTTTATCGCACTTGTCTTGCCTGAGTTATAATTTTTTGTCTAGCAAAATGTAAACAAGTTTATGATTTAGTAAAGAGTTTAGGATTCATCATAGTTAAAATGGCTGATGCTTCTGTATTAGCACAATCAGCCACATGATTAAGATCGTCAGCAGTAACAGATAAATTTTTACATATATCAGCATCGATTACCTCATCAAAATCAAACTCATCTTGGTGACTGTCAATGAGGGCTAATCTTGATGCTAAATTTAATACTTTGACATCTTTATTAATTTGAATCGTTTTCGCTTCGTTAAAGTGCCTGATAGGTAAAATAATTTTCTCAGGTATTTGCCAAATCTTGAGTAACTCGGCAGAAATGTCTGTGTAGGTAAACCCCAATGCCAGCTCTTGCAGTTGCCATGGTAAATTGTCTTGACTGTACTTTTCACAGCGCTGCGCCACTTCTGGCGTAATTTTAGCCACTAAAAGCTCACCAAAGTTTTGCAATAAGCCGGCAACAAATAAACGTTCAATATCTCGAATGCCGACATGAATTGCTAAATATTTACTCGTTAAGCCACAAAAAACACTCATACGCCAAAAGCGCTTTAAATCTATCGCTTGATTTGCAAAGTGCTTAAAGGCCGACGCTGCCACATCAACCAGCATCATATTGTAAATAGCTTGCGTACCTATAATGGTAATGGCGCGAGAGATAGTACTAATTTCTCCAGGAAAACTATAAATAGCACTATTGGCTATTTGTAGTAAACGTGAAGTCATTGACGGGTCAACACCGATAACATCAGCAAAGTCGGCAATCTCTGAGCTATCATCTTCCATTAAGGCTTTTACTTTAAAGCAGGCGTCAGGTAAGGCAAATGAGCCATTAGCTTGCAGTGCGTATTCGTGTGCGTTCATCTATATCCCTTAAATTAGTCTATTTAATCAATTATGTAGCTTTCGTCTGATTAATCAAATGGTACGCCACTATCTTGTTTAATATGTTCAGTTACCATGTAAGTTTGCGTTTGTGAAATAGAAGGTAAAGCAGATACTTTTTCAAGCACTAAACGATAACTTTCCATACCACCAAAGCGAATTTTAAGTAAGTAATCATAGCCACCGGCGATTAAATTACACTCCACCACTTCTTTAATTTTAACCACTTCATTTTTAAACAGTTTAAATACATCTGTGGTGGTTCTATCTAAGGTCACCTGAATAAAAGCTGTCATGCCGTAATTAAGCTTACTGGCATTTAAAAACGCACCATAACGCTCAATATAACCTTCAGCTTCAAGCCGTTTTACTCTATCTAAGCACGGACTAGCACTTAAATTCACTTTCTTGGCTAAATCGACATTAGAGATGCGGCCATTTTCTTGTAGCGTAGACAAAATAACTTTATCGATACGATCTAAGGGTTTTATTTTGTTATTTGACATTTTTTTACTATTAAATTCGACATAAATCGACTTGATGGGTAATTAATACTGGCACACAATTGAGATAAAAAAAAGCGAACATCCTAAGATGCTCGCTTTTTCAATACATTAACGTATTAATTAGTTGATAATCTAACTAAATAATTACTCGTCTTCTTCTACTAAAGTCATTAACGATGTATTACCACCTGATGCTGTAGTATCAATACTGATGGTTTTCTCTGTTAATAAACGCTGAATTAAGTTGTCAAAGTATTCAGATGAAATCACAGGTAAAATTGCACCTTGACGTTGTGCTAGTCTGTCACTCATATAATGCTTAGTTTCACAGTGGCTATCAACAACAACACCAGCAAGGGTTGGGTGAGCTAACATAGTATCTAAATGGCTAAGCTTGGCCACTTGTAATACACCTTTACCAGCACCAGTAGCAACAAACTTATCTCTAAAAGCAATCGCCTCATCGTAAAATAAATCTGAAACCACAGTAACGACAGTATTACCTGTTGCAAGTGCCGTTACAATTGACAATACCCAGAAGTGGAAAGAAACATTTTGATCCGCGTAACAAATCACAATACCACGGTTTTCCAAGTAGATGATGTTAGATTCACCTGTTGGACCTGGTAGCTCAATTGGCTTTTTCATGTGTTTTTCAATGTTAATTAACTGTGCACGTGATGCCGCTAAAGTACGGTTTAAGTCATCCGCTAAGTCATCAACAATTTCTACATGAGCAATTTTTGCAAGCAACTGACGAATACAAGAAATACGGGTATTTAAATCAGTTAAACGCCATTCTTTTTCCGCCCACTCGGCTTTAGTCATGATCTGTGTTGCTTCATGCTTAGCCGCACTATCGCCAGTAAAGGCAACTGCATGTTCAGCTAAGGTTTTAGTCTTAGTTTCAACTGGCGTTGCTTTTTCTTTAACAAGACGAGTTAAGTAGTTTGGACCACCCGCTTTTGGACCTGTACCAGATAGGCCACGGCCACCAAATGGTTGTACACCAACAACAGCACCAATCATATTACGGTTAATGTAAATGTTACCCGCACGTGATAATTTCGCCAGCTCAACCGCTCTGTGCTCAATACGAGTATGAATACCCATAGTTAAACCAAAGCCTGTGCTATTGATTTTATCAATAACACTTTCAATCTCTTCGCCTTTAAAACGGACAACGTGTACACAAGGACCAAAGACTTCATTCTTTAACACGCTAATATCATCAATTTCATATAAGCGCGGCGCAAAGAAGTAATGATCATTACCCGCGACTTCTTCCGAAATAGGGCATTGATAAACCAATTTACCGTGAGATTTCATGTAATCAGCATGGGCATTTAAGGCATCTAAGGCTTTTTGGTCAATTACCGGGCCAACATCGGTACTTAAATTTGCAGGATTACCTACGTGTAATTCAGTTAAAGCACCTTTGATCATATCAACCACTTGATCAGCAATATCTTCTTGGATGAACAATACACGCAATGCTGAACAACGTTGACCAGCACTTTGGAAACCTGAAGAAATGACATCATCAACCACTTGCTCAGGTAGTGCTGTCGAGTCAACTACCATACAGTTTTGACCACCAGTTTCGGCAATTAATGGCACTTGATCGCCGCCACGCTCTGCAAGGGTTTGTGAAATACGTGTACCTGTTTCTGTTGAACCAGTAAACATCACCGCTTGCACGCGAGGATCAGGAATAACAACACTACCTACCTGGCTACCGCGAGCAATAACCGCTTGCACAACATCTTCTGGTAAACCAACTGATTGCATTAACTCAATTGTACGTAAAGCAATTAAGCTGGTTTGCTCAGCAGGTTTTGCCAATACGGTATTACCTGTAGCTATGGCTGCTGCTACTTGACCTAAGAAAATCGCTAATGGGAAGTTCCACGGGCTAATACAAAGTACAACACCACGAGCTTCTAAGCGCTCATCTTCATTTAACTCAATAGCGCGCGCTGCATAATAACGACAAAAATCTACCGCTTCACGTACTTCATCAATACCATCTTGGGCAACTTTACCAGCTTCTTTAATACATAACGCGATAAGCTCTTCAGAGTGACGCTCTAAGACATCACCAACACGATTTAATAAGTCAGCACGCTCTTTTACATCTGTTTTTGACCAAGTTTCAAAGGCAACTTGTGCTTTATCAATTTGCGCTTGCATTTCTTCGCTAGTTAAATGCGTTTGATAACCAATAATCTCGCTGTGGTTCGCTGGGTTCTTAACTGGGTTAGCTCCTTCAGGAACATCATTTTTGTTTAATAGATTATCAACAAACCAGTTATCCAATGCCGCTTTTAATGGCGTAATTTCATTGATATCCGTTAAGTCTAAACCTTTTGAGTTATCACGCTCATCGCCAAACATATCAATTGGCATAACAATTTGGTTGTTGTATTTCTCTTTTAAGCGTTGCGTCTTCTCAACCGGATCTTCTAACAATGACTCTACTGGTTGTGTTTCATCAACAATGGCATTTACAAATGATGAGTTAGCGCCATTTTCTAATAAACGACGTACTAAATAGGCAAGTAAGTCTTCATGATGACCAACAGGTGCGTAGATACGACACTGAATGCCTTCTTCGCGAACAATTTGATCATATAGTGAATCACCCATGCCATGTAAACATTGGAATTCAAAGCCTTCTTTATCATCGCCTGCAAGCTCAACAATGGTTGCTGCCGTATATGCGTTATGGGTAGCAAATTGTGGATAAATGCTATCGCGATAGTCTAATAATTTGTTCGCACAAGCATGGTATGACACATCAGTTGATGATTTACGGGTAAATACAGGGAAATGCGCTAAACCATCTTTTTGCGCATTTTTAATTTCAGTATCCCAGTATGCACCTTTAACTAAACGCACCATCATCTTACGATCAACACGTAATGTTAGCTCGCGTAACCAGTCAACCACGTGAATAGCGCGTTTTTGGTAAGCTTGCAGTGCAATACCAAAGCCTTGCCAATCACCTAAGTCGCTATCAGAAAATACCGCTTCGATAATATCTAATGATATATCTAAACGCTCTGATTCTTCAGCATCCACAGTTAAACCAATATTAAAGGCTTTTGCTTGTAAACAAAGTGCTTTTAATTTTGGTACTAACTCTGCCATAACGCGCTCTTTATGGGTGAACTCATAACGCGGGTGAATAGCAGACAGCTTAACTGAAATGCCTGGCGTTTTACGCGGGTCATTTTTACCCATACCTTTACCAGCAGCTACTTTACCAATTTCATCAATGGCATCTTGGTACGACTTAAAGTAGCGCTCAGCATCTTTCATGGTGCGCGCACCTTCACCTAACATATCGTATGAATATACGTAGCCAAGTTGCTCTTTTTTCGCTGCACGTTCTGTGGCCGCGGTAATGTTTTCGCCCATAACAAACTGTTTACCCATGACTTTCATGGCATAGTTCATTGATTTACGAATAACAGGCTCACCTAAGCGACCGACCGTTTTCTTTAATAAACCAAATCTGTCTTGGTTACGCTTATCAGCATAGCCAGTTAATGAACCCGTCACTAATAAGCCCCATGATGAGGCATTGACAAATAATGAGTCACTTGAGCCTAAGTGAGAGCTCCATTGCCCTTGAGAAATCTTATCGCGGATTAATTCATCTTGTGTTTCTTTATCTGGTACACGTAATAGCGCCTCAGCTAAACACATCAGCACCACACCTTCTTCTGATGAAAGTGAGTACTCGTTTAGTAAAGCATCAATAGCACCATTACCTTCTTGGTCTTTACGTATTTGTAAAACCATTTTGCGCGCTCTTTCCCACGCTCTACTACGTGCACTTACATTCACTTCAGCAACAGGTAAAATATGATCAACGGCGACATTTTCGTCAATGCGATAAAACTCGCGAATCTTCTGACGAATTGGGCAGTCAGTCTGTAATGAACCAGTAAATAACATCTAAATTTCCTCAATAGCAAACAGTTCAAACCAAGCAAGGTTGGCGTCCTGTAATAGTTATAGTTGATATCTATAAGAATAACTAACCACTAAGTGGTTAACTGATAATATACAATGTGTGGGCGAATTCTAGATAAAAAACCACAGAATGTGCTGGGTTTTTTCGGGATTTTACACTATTTTACGCGGAGAATTGCAATAATCACCATATAAAATACTGCAACTTTTGAGCAATTACTTTAATGAAGAGAAAACAATCAACTAGAAATACTAGCCTAACTTGGCTTTTAAATAACTGGCGCAGTCACTTGCTGACATAGGTTTAGCAAAGTAATAACCTTGACCATAATTACAATCCATTTGCTGCAATAATTCTGCGTCGGCTAAGTTTTCAATGCCTTCACCTACGGTTGCCATATGTAAATTAGTGGCCAAATCAATAATGGTTTTAATAATGGCTTGGTGGTTATCATGCTCATGGACATTATTAATAAACGAGCGATCTATTTTAAGTACATCAATAGGAAAACGATGCAAATAGCTTAAACTCGAATAGCCTGTACCAAAATCATCAAGCAATATTTTAACGCCCATTAACTTTAATGCCTGCATATTAGCTAAGACGATATCGGTGTTTTCTAATAACGCCCGCTCTGTTAACTCTATACGTAGGCTTTCAGGCTTTAAGCCAGTATTCTGTAATATTTTCGCAATATCATCAGGTAAGCTAGGACTAAAAAAGTGCTTACAAAATAAATTACAGCTCACATAAATAGCGCTATCGTTGAAGGCTTCTTGCCATTGTTTTATTTGCTGACAAGACTTTTCAATAATTTGTAAATCAATCGCTTGAATTAAATCTGTCTCTTCAGCTAGCGGAATAAAATCATTAGGGAAAACAAAGCCACGCTTGGTGCTTTGCCACCTAGCTAAGGCTTCAAAACCTTTTAACCCTTGATTATCAAGACGCAAGATAGGCTGGAAATAAGGCTGAAATTCTTGCCACTCTATCGCTTCACGAATATCTGCTTCTAAGCTCAGCGCATTTTGTACTTTTCTGTGCATGCTAGCATCAAAGACTTCATAACGACCTTTACCACTGTCTTTGGCATGGTACATGGCGGTATCGGCATCTCGCAGCATAAGATCGGCATTATCATAGCGATCATCACTAAATAATATGCCGATACTGGTGCCGGTGAACACCAGTTGGTTTTCTATAGTAAAAGGTTGCTGTAAAAATTCAGTAATGCGTTTAGCAATATCAAATGCTTCTTCTTTAGACTCTAAGTCTTCAATCAAGACGACAAATTCATCACCACCTAAGCGGGCAACCGTGTCTTTATCACGCACCATAGATTGCAATTCAGCCGCGATTATTTTTAACAGCATATCGCCGGCGTGATGGCCCAAACTATCATTGACCACTTTAAAGCGATCTAAATCGAGAAATAGCACCGCAAATTCAAACGCTGGTTTGCGCTTTTTACAGGCAATGGCATGATTAAGTAAATCAATAAATACGGTACGGTTGGGTAAGCCAGTTAAGCTGTCATGCGCTGCGGTATGCTTGAGTAACTTTTCAGCTTGTTTACGCTGACTGATCTCTTCTTCTAAAGCTAAGGTTCTTAGTTTAACCTGTTGCTCTAGTAGCTCATGGCTTTGTCTTTCAAATTCAGCTAATTCACGACGTTTAATGGCAGCCGATACGTGATTAGATACAAAGTTTAATAAATCAGCATCTTGTTGGTTATAGCTAACTTTTTCACTATAACTTTGAATCACCATAACCCCTAAAAGCTGACCTGAGTATATAAGAGGCACACCTAACCATGAATGGGTTGAATCTTGTGGTTTTGCCGTTTTACCTTGTTGATATAGCGCCAGCATTTCTTGATAAGAGAGCAGTAGACTTTGTTTACTACGCAACACTAATTCAGAATAGCCATTTGCTAGCTTTCTCGGCTTGAATTCATCGGCTAAATTTTCTGATTTTTCATCAACATAATAAGAAAAGTTAAGCATTTCATTTTCTTTATCATACTTAGCAATAAAGAAGTTAGTGGCGTTAATTAACTGACCAACAATATTATGGACATTAGCGTAGAACTCATTGATATCGAGCTCAATTTCATTGGTTAATTCTGAAATACGATAAAGTGATTCTTGCAATAACTCAGATTTTTCACGCTCCCTAATTTGCGCCATTAGCTCTTTAGTGCGCGAATTCACCGCATTTTGCAGTCGCTGCTGATCTTGTAAACGCACCATAGCACTCACGACATGCTGTGCCGCAAAGGTTAACATATGTAAATCTGGCTCAGTATAACGGATACTTTCCGAGTAACTTTGTACCGCTATCACCCCAATAACTTCATCATTGTGCAGTAAAGGTACACCTAACCAGTCAGTTCCGCGTGAACCAAACGACTTGGTTTTATAGTTATCACGTAATTGCTTTTCTAATGATGGCGTCACTAGTAGCGGTTGTTTCGACTCGATCACTAAGTTAGTAAAAGAGCCTTCAAATTCCTTAAAGTCGATAACCCCTTCTGGGCGTTCATCTTTTTCATCAACGTAATAAACGAACTCTAAGGTATCAAAGGTTTGATCGTACAAAACAATATACAAGTTTTCTGCCGTCATTAATGAGGCAATGGTACGATGTACTTGAGGATAAAAATTAATAAGCTGATCACATTCTTGCGATAGCTGATTTAGATGAAAAAGCGCGGTATATCTTGCTTGAAGCTCTTGGTTTTCTTGCTGTAACTGGGCAAATGCTTTAGCTAACTCTGTGACATCTTGTGGCTTACCGTTGCTATCATTACAACCAGTATCAGCTTGTTGAATCCCAGCTTTTGTCATAAAAATGCTTAATTGAAAATGAAAATTTAACTACTATCTTTGCATAATGACCGCTTATAGTGAAAAAATCCACTAATCCTGATAAAGATTAGTGGAATATACAGTATAACTGAACAGGGCCGCTTTATTGCTGCGCTTCTCTTTTTACTGCTTCTCTATACTCTTTGGCTTTGTGTTTATTGCCACAAATTGCCGCTTGTTGATCATCACGGTAGTAACGAATATCAATACAGTCATTTTGATAACGACGCTCTAATTCAGTGCGAATGATCGGCTGACCTTTGGCATTAATGATTTTTTTGTGCAGTGCCTGACACTGCTGAATTTGCTCTGAGGCTAAGGTAATGTCTTCACAGGTATTTTCTGAGCTTGAGCATGCGGCTAATACCGTCACTGAAAAAGCGGCTAAAAAGAATGGTTTTATCATTTGAGAGTTCACTTTCATGCAAGAATATCATTATTATTAATAACATCATTATACGCAAACCAACCTAAGATGCGAGTAATACCAATTGAATTAACTATTTAATCATTCAGCGAGAATTAAAAGGCTTATAGGCAAGGCATTGATTGCAGAGAATGGTTATTCAGGAGAATATGCTCCTGCATTCTCTAATAAGCTGCATCCATGCAGCGTCCTTGTCAAAATCAATAACGCAGCATATGAGCCTTTTAAACTCGCCCTTGGGAACTTGTCAGGAAGATGATAATTTCACAAATTTCTTGGCTGGAGAATGACTACAGCGGCATAAATTTGCTTTATTCTCACCTCCCTGACACAGCTCTGAACTGGTCAAATAGTTATTTCACTTGGTATAGGTGTTAAATACTGTATCTTTCGTTTTAAAATATATCTGCAACTTCTTGCTCTGTTAGCAATCTACTTTGCCCCTCAGGTAATAGTGGGTCAAGCTGCAACTGCCCTATCGCTTGACGATGCAAAGCAACAACAGGGTTGCGAAAACGACCAAACATACGCTTAATTTGATGATATTTGCCTTCAACTAATCTCACTTGAGCTTGGTACTCATTGATAATTTTAAGCTTGGCTGGTTTAGTGATGATATCTTCATAGGCAAAGTGCATTCCACCAGCAAAAGCACTAATATAATCAGCGGTTATTGGCTTAGCTAAGGTAACCAGATAACGCTTTTCTACTTTACTTTCAGGCAAGGTGAGCGCTTCAGACCAACGGCTATCATTAGTAAGTAACACTAAGCCTGAGGTATTTAAATCTAAACGGCCAACAATGTGTAAACTTGCTTTATCTTGGTGATCTAATAAATCAATCACGGTTTTATGTTGCTCGTCTTTGGTAGCACAAACAACACCAACAGGTTTATGCAACATAAGGTAAATTGCGGTATTTTGCTGCAAAATAATGTCATCAAGACTCACTACTGAAAACTTATCAATAATTTGCTCAATGCTAGTGGCAAGGTCACCATCCACTTTAACACGCTTTTGCGCAAGCAATAACCGCACTGATTTTTTATTATAATCAGTATGTTTAGCTAAAAAGCGGTCCAAGCGCGAACGACTAATTGACATAAGAATAGATAAAACAGGTGGCTCAAATTGGCGTAAGGGCATGCTTGGCAGCAATTTCATTAAGCACTTTTGTTAATTTCATCTGTAGTAAGCCAGCAACAAGTGGTGGTTTTTCTTGCATAAGCCCTGCCTCTTTGTCCGTTAATGCAACATAGTATTGCAGCGGCTCAGAGTCTAACACCGTTAAATAAAAAACATCATCACTTAAAAATGTTATTGCCGACGAACTTTCACTTTGTAACACCTGCACCTTGTCATTAAAGCTTATGGCACTTTCAATAAACAATTCAATCGATAAAATCGCCTCTTCATCACCAAACCAATTTGCAGTTAAGGCATGAAAATTCAGTTGCGCTTCAAGCTTATTTACTTGTGAGTGAATCTTGGCAAACTGTGCTCTCAGTTCATCGTTTGCTTTTAATCTAATGGGCAATTGCTCTGTCATCTTTTTACCCTTGTATCAAAAACGATAGCCAATTTGCATCATAAACTGCTGCCTATCACTAAAGGCAAAATTCGTTTCCGCAATAACCGCCCATTCTTCGGTAATGTTCCACTGTGCCCCCAGTAAATAATTCACAGGGGAGCTAGTATGCTGATCTATGACTACCGCTAAGTCAGTACTAGGTATTTTCACGTTGATCACTTGCTCTATATCTTGCTTCATCGCGCCAACCCAGATTTGCCCCTGAAAAATGCCCACAGCACCATTCCAACCTAATCTTGCTGAATACACGGTTTGCTGAGTCTTTTCTACGGCAATATTAATATCAGCCTCTGAATAGTTAACATCAAACATACCGAAAAAGTCACCGTAACCACCAGCAACTGTAGTGCCATAACCTAACACGGTACCGTTAAAGCTCAATGATGTTGGCACATCTGTCGCATTAACATGACAAGCCCCAGGTGCAGGACCTTTATAAGGTAAATTAATACTGGCACAGCGATTAGCATTTAAACCACTGCCAACGCCTGAAACAATAAGTAATGGTGTCGGTAAATCAAAATCAAAGTCTAGTTCTAACTCGGCCTTGCCTTCAGTACGACCAACTAAGCCGTAAATATTCCAAAAAGGTAAAATCCAAGCATCAAAGCGTAAATTAAAGGTGGTATCAGACACTTCTAAATTTTTTGCCGTGATACTGCCGTCAATAAAATCATTTATTTTGTCATCTTCTTTACCATCAAGCGCTAAGCCTATTTTTGATACGGTAAAAGGTTGCTTTTGCGTTAAACCAACAACAGAGATGCCAAAAGGCAAAGGCAATAGATAGCCTTCTTCGCGTGCTTCTTTACCCCATATAGGCAAAAAGTCTGACCAACGATTTCTTGGTGGCAAAGCTTTTTTATTGACCGGCTCATAACCGATACTCGATACCGAGTTTTGCCTTTGTTCTACCTGAACCTCATAGCTGTTATCTGTGCTTTTTTGTGATTGGCAATAAGCTTGGCATTGAGATAACTGCTTAGCATCTTGAGCAACCTCTTCTGTGCTTTGCTTAATTTGCTTAGTTTGCTGCGCTTGCTCATTTTGGGCTAATGCAGCAGCACTTTGTAATAACAATAAGACAGTGCTATATCTTACCAAGCCATTCATAAATTATCCTTTAAGCTTAGGAATTGTAAGTAATAGCAATAATATCAATAATAGCGAAATACAACTACAAGCTTTTGTTATTAAATAACTTACTAGGGGCTGTTAACCTGTGTTGATTATTGCCCGTAACTTTGCTGTTGAGCGAGATGATTAATATCCCCACCTTTTTCAGCCAGTAGTGTTAACAGTTCTTCTGGGGGGACAGGTTTACTAAACCAATAACCTTGAATTTCATCGCAATGCAGCAATGTTAAAAAATCAACATGGCTTAGCTCTTCAACACCTTCAGCAATCAATGATAAACCAAGACTTTTTCCTAACGAAACAATAGTTTTAACAATGGCTTTATCATCGTCATTATTGTGGCAATCGCGAATAAATGATTGGTCAATTTTTAATTTATCAATAGGAAAACGCTTCAAGTAAGATAATGACGAATAACCTGTTCCAAAGTCATCAATCGACATTTGCAAACCAAAAGACTTAAGCTTATTTAAAACCGCCAAGGTGTTGGCTTCGTTATGCATAAACACCCCTTCAGTGATCTCCAGCTCTAAATTAGCTGCTGGTAAACCCACTTGAGATAATACACTTTGTACTGTGTTGCAAAATTGTGGATGACTAAATTGTCTTGGCGAAACGTTAACCGCGACGATAATATCGTCATAACCCAATTCAACTAACTGTTTGGCAAACACACACGCCTGCTCTAATATCCACTGCCCTATGGGTACAATCAAACCAGACTGCTCAGCTAATGGAATAAACTCCGCCGGCGATACAATTGCGCCATCATGCTGCCACCTAACTAAGGTTTCAATACCCGTCACTCGCTTGCTGGCAAGTTCTAATTGCGGCTGAAACACTAAAAACAGCTCTTTATTGGCTAGTGCATGTCTTAGTTTATCGGTTAAATCATTATTTCGCTCTATACCTTCAATAAATGCTGGGTCATATATTGAGAAGTTCTCATGTTCACTTTGATTGGCTACGACCAATGCAAGGTGAGCACATTTAATTAATGTATTTCTATCATCACCATGAATAGGAAAACAGCTATAACCAAAATCAAGTTCAATAAAGAACTCACCACTTGCGGTGATAATAGGCTGTTCAGCCACAGCAGTTAAGGTCATGGTTAACTTTTGCAAAGCTAAGCTACTAATATTCTTAGCGCACAATAGCGCAAATTGTCCTTCAGCAACTTGATAAAAGCGTACCCCTGACGGCAGCGCATGGGCTAATATATCAGCCAGCTCGACCACTAATGTCGCTACCGACTCTCCGCCTAGGCTACTGACTTTGTTTTCATAATCACGAATAGCCAATACACCTAAAGAAAACTTATCCCCTTTGCTTATCATGCCATCAATATCTTGGTTAAATTTATATTGATTGGGTAAGTTAGTTTCTTGATTGTAAAAAGCTAAATGATTTACTTTTTCTTCTGCCAGCTTGCCTTCGGTAATATCTTTAATATGAATATCATAAGCATCTATCTCTTCATGCCAATAGATACTAATTTGCAAAATCCGCGCTTTAATACTTTGCTCAATCACTAAGGTATGATCTTGCTGCTGACTCACGGCTTGCCTTAACGATAAAAAATTACTTGGCAATAAATGCTCTGTATCATCTTTATGGTAACCTACGCGCACTAACAGTTTGCCACAAGCTGGGTTGGCAAAAACTACCTCACCTAAATTGTTAACGCTTAAGATGGGATTAGGGTTTTGTTGTGAGAATAAAGCTAACCGAGTATTCTTTGCCTGCGTTAAAATGTACTGACGGATATGCCATGAGACCACACCAGCAATCAAAACAATCGCAACACCATAACTTAACACCAACCAATGAGATCTCGCCATTTGCGTTAAGGTAGCACTATGACCTTCTGCCACGGTTTGTTGCGTTTGTTGTTCAATTGACTTTAATGTCGGCAATAACTGAATACGAATAGCTGATACTTGACTCAAGATTTCGCGCATATCATCCCAATTATCTTCATTTAACTGCATCGCCTGATAAAACTCTGCAAAGAGCCGTTCAATAGTTTGCTGACCTTTAGCGATAATTTTCGCTTCTTCTTTAAAGCGCGGCTGCGCTAAAATGGCAGCAAAGTGCATATTAAACACTTGCTTTATCTGTTGAGATGATTGTAAAAATACCTCATTTTCTTGTGAGCGATAATACTCGTAAATAATGCGTTCTTGCTCACTTAAATCGGCAATCAATTCACTAATGCTGATCAAAATAGGAATACGATGTTCAACTAAGTCAATGGCATTAGATTTTACTTTAGCGCTGGAGTGATAAACGATAAAAGATAAGGCAAGCCCCATTACAATAGCGATGGCGGCTAACAAAGATGCGCGTAATAAATAAGGTGTGGTGATAGACTTCATGGCTTTATAATTGTTCCCTTTCTTTAAATGGACACGCATAACCTACAAAAAATTACATGGATAAATTAACTCCATGAAAAGAGTAAAGTTGTTAGGCTAATTAATTGCAAACTTTTAACTAAATAAATTTACATTTTATAAGCGCTATACTATTGATATAGTTACTTTAACAGGAAATCGAAATGACAGAAGTACCTTCGCCCTGCGTTAGAAATTGTTGCTTAAACGAAAGCGACATTTGTTTAGGCTGTTTTCGTAGTTTAGACGAAATTATCGCCTGGGGTAGTGCGTCTATAGCCGATAAACAAGCAACTTTAGCTGCCGCAAACGCGAGAAAAATAGCGCACCAAGCTACGCGAGCTTCTTTCAACAAAAAACATAGATAATTCCCCTCATCTGATAAGATTACCAGCAATAAACATAGAGAGCATAACACTGTGATAGACGTAATAATTTTAGCCTTGGCTTTAAGCATGGATGCCTTTGCCGTGGCAATTGGCCTAGGCTCAAAACGCCTTAAACAAACCTCCTCCCTCGCTATAATTACCGGGATTTATTTCGGTATTTTCCAAGGTGCTATGCCACTTGTCGGCTATTTAGCTGGCAAAGGCTTACTCGGCTGGCTGAGCCATTATACTCCTTGGGTTGCCTTTATTTTGTTAACACTCATTGGCGCGAAAATGATCTATGAATCAATGACCACAGGGATAGAGCAAGACATCACCAAAATTAGCCATAAAATTATGCTGATGCTAGCCATCGCCACCAGCGTGGATGCCATGGCGGCAGGTTTTTCTCTTAATTTATTAACCGTTAATGTTTTTATTGCTGCTGCTATTATTGCTTTTACCACCTTTAGCGCCAGTGCTATTGGGGTATTTATAGGCGCAAAAAGTGGCACTTGGCTAGAGCATAAAGCTGAGCTACTCGGCGGTATTGTCTTAATAGTCATTGGCCTAAAATTACTATTAATAAGTAGTTAACCTGATCTCGGCTTAATAAATAGCTCTCTAGCAGCAACTTTAACTTATTTCGGCGTTAAATTTACTTGCAATAGGCTGGCTATTGACGCGAAATTTGCCTTGAATTAATTGCTCAAGCTAACCCCGGTTGACCTTTGTTGCTATTTAAACAAAGATAAACACACTAGTATCAACTACTGCAATTAATGTACATGACGCTTAAGATAAGCTTAATCAGATAAAACACTAAGGAGAGAAATCATGCCACATCATGAAAAGCTCAACTATGTTGAGTTTCCAGCAAAAGATTTAAACGCCACTAAACAATTCTTTAAGCATGCTTTTGGCTGGAACTTTGTTGATTACGGCCCAGAATATACTGCATTTTCCGAGCAAGGCCTTGATGGTGGTTTTTATCAAGCTGAGTTATCGTCAACGACAGCCAATGGCTCGGCTTTATTAGTGTTACTTAGTAATAATTTAGAAACCAGCTTAGAAAAAGTAAAATTAGCCGGTGGTGAAATCTGCCAAGAGATTTTTTCATTTCCCGGCGGACGACGCTTTCATTTTATCGAACCAAGCGGTAATGAAATGGCGGTGTGGTCAAAAAGCTAGAAAGATAACGATAAATAACGAAAAGCAGCTGAGACAGCTGCTTTTGTTAAATTCACTTATCAGTGACCATATTGCTATTAGTGACTAAATTAGTGGCTATGTTGCTTACTAATATTATCCCCTTGGCTATTATAAAAACCAGTGGCCTTATGCTCAACAAAGCCCTGATTGATCATCTTAGCTAGAAAGGGATCATTTTCATTGTCACCAATATCGGCATAATCTGTAGCGCGGTAATCACTTAACTTAGCAATATAATCAGCAATATGCTTTTTATTTACCTGATAATTCACTAATTGCCATTGGGCAACTTTTTCATCACCACGAAATACTTGGTAAGAAGTCACTAAAGACCATTTTGGCAACCAAGTTAATTGATAGCTATAGTCACCTTGAGTTAAAGCACGTTGCTGACTTTGCTCGCAGCCGGTTCCTGTTTCTTTTACCACAACCATATTATTAATGAAGTCGCTATTAAGTAGTTGGTACTTACTTTGCCAAGAAATCTTACTGCTTAGCTCATCAGCCTGATATTCAATCACCCGTTGATTATCAGGAAAAAACCGATTCAACATTAAGCGATTATTGGCTGTTTTAGTCCACCAATCGCCATAATGACTGTCAGGGTACATATGCACCACCTGATTATTATAACGATGCAAAACAAGCTGCTGCTTGTTAAAGCTCTGGCCTTTATCATGAGCATGCTCATGTGTATGGCTATCATGCCTTGTATGTGAATCTGCTACTCGCTGGCTAATCTCATAATTTGCGCTTAAGTACAGTTTATCATTTGCACAACTTTGTGCCTGTGCACTACTAGCAAGCAAGGCGCTACCTAGAGTGAATGCTAATGTCATTAAGTTTTTCATAATTCTTCCACAAAAAGCGGTATATCCATCCTTTTGATATACCGTAAACCCTACTAATTTAACCTAGCTTCAGCTTTTGTTGTTAATGCCGCAGCGTGGTTAATGATATGGAAAATAAGGCTTTGCTCATTGGTTCCTGTCACTAAATGACTGCCTGGACCCATGGCATAAACACCAACATCTTCACCGGCATGCGTTTCAGAACTTCTTGGTACGAGTGCTTCTTGGTGGAAACCAGGCGCGGTAGTATCAATCGCGCTTAAGTCTTGACGAGTCGATACAATCTCATGGTCATAACCAACATCAGCATCGGTTTCCGCACCTAAGTTCTTAAAACCACGACCATTGGTATAACCTAAGGTGGTATACGGTAGGTTATCTTTCGCAAGCGTCGGTTCAGTACTACCAACACCAACCACTTTACCTAAGATAGGATTACCACGCTTAGGGTAGCCAGCAATGGTAAATACATGGCTATGATCAGCAGTAACGATAATAAGCGTCTCCTCTGGATTAGTGCTATCAACCGCCGCTTGTACCGCTTTAGCAAATTCAACCGTATCAGTTAAGGCGTTATAAGCACTGCCAGCGTGATGACCATGGTCAATACGTCCTGATTCAACCGTTAAGAAAAAGCCTTGCTCGTTATTATCAAGCACATCAATGGCTTTTGCTGTCATTTCACTTAAGCTTGGCTCACCAGCTAAATCATTGTGGCGATCAGCTTCATAGTGCATATGTGACTCATTGAATAAACCAAAAACACGCTCAGCGTTATCAGCATTAATAGCGTTAAAGCTTGCTTTATCAATTACATAGTTACCCATAGGGTAGCTTGCTTGCCATTCAGCCGTTAAATCTCGACCATCAGTACGGTCACCTTCAACACTACTTGAAGCGTCAGCACTGTTAAAGGCGGCATCTTTTGGTAAGAAATGACGACGACCGCCCCCCATAACCACTTCAATACCATCAACATCAACACCGGCAAAGCGTGCTTCTAGGTTAGCTTCAAAGTTAACTAATTGAGAGGCAATGTCTTCACAGCCTTGAGTCACTGCTTCAGCTGGCATATCTGAGATATCTTCCCAGTTTCTATCGGCTGATTTTGCGTACGTTGCCGCAGGTGTTGCATGGGTAATACGTGCTGTTGAAATAACACCAGTAGACTTACCAGCAAGTTCGGCAAGCTCTAGCGCACTCAACATTTCATTACCGGCAACGCTGGCACAATTACCACGCTCAACCGCTTCGGCAACACCTAAAACGCCGATATCTGTTTTTACCCCAGAAACAATTGCCGTCATAGTACCAGCTGAATCTGGCGTTTGTGCATCAACGTTATAAGTTTTTGAAAAGCCTGAATACGGAAATTTATCAAAACTTAATTGATACTCTTCACCGCTGCCACCTAATTGTTGACCCGCTAAAATACGAGCCGCGGTAACGGTAGAAATACCCATACCATCACCAACAAACAAGATAACATTCTTGGCTTTACCTGCGGCATTAACAATGGCATCACTGTTAGTGACTGCTTTTGCCATTTCTTTTTGTCCAGCATCAAACCAAGCATTGGTTACCGTAGCATTCACCCCTGCACCACTTGCTTGGGTTAACGTAGGAGAACAAACATACTCGCTGCTAGCCACTTCATCGCTTTCTAATGTGCCATTGCTATTGGCATCAATGCCAGAATCAATACGAACACCTGAGTTTAAGCAGTTTTCATTACCCACAGGTACAAAGGTTTGCTTCACTAAACTGGTTAAACCATTACTACCATTTGCGCCATCAATACCATTATCACCGTCATCACCAGTACAACCAGCTAAGGCAACAACCACAGATAAAGAGATTAAATTTAATTTTTTCATGAGGTACTCCTAGTTGTTAGCCATTAAGCCAAGTGATTTATTGATAATATGGAAAATAACACTTTGCTCGATAACACCTTGGCTTAAGTGCGCGCCAGGGCCAGAAGCATGTAAAGCAACATCTTCACCCGCATGTGTTTCTGAGCTGGTTGGGATCAATGCTTCTTGGTGATAGCCTGAAGATTGGGTATCTACTTGGCTTAAATCTTGACGACCAACAACAGGATCATCGTTATAAGTTGCATCAGCATTAGTTTCATCACCTAAATTACGGTAACCGCGACCATTGGTGTAACCTAAGGTGGTATATGGCATATCATCACTTGCTAGTGTTGGCTCAGTTTCACCAACGGCAACCACTTTACCTAAAATTGGGTTACCACGTTTAGGGTAGCCAGCAATAGTAAATACATGACTGTGATCAGCAGTGACTAAAATTAAAGTTTCTTCTGGATCGGTATTATCAACCGCCGCTTGAATTGCTTTAGCAAACTCAACCGTATCTGTTAAGGCGTTAAAAGCGCTACCAGCATGATGACCATGGTCAACACGACCTGACTCAACCACTAACATAAAACCTTTGTCGTTATTATCTAATACATCAATCGCTTTGGTGGTGATCTGAGTAAGCGAAGGCTCACCCGCAATATCATTTGCTCTATCCGCTTCATATTGCATATGCGATTCATTAAATAAGCCAAACACCTTGCTCGTGCTACTTGCATCTAAAGCATCAAAACCAGCTTGGTCCATCACGTATTGACCTTCAGGGTATTGCGTTTGCCACTCAGTCACTAAGTTACGACCATCAGTACGGTCACCTTCAACTGAGCTTGCTGCATCAGCACTATTGGCTGCTTCATCTTTTGGTAGGAAATGACGACGACCACCGCCCATGGCAACTTCAATACCATCAACATCAACACCAGGGAATCGTGCTTCTAAGTTTTTCTCAAAGTTAATCAATTGCGAAGCGATATCTTCACAGCCTTGAGTAACCGCTTCTTCTGGCATGTCAGAAACATCTTCCCAGTTTCTATCGGCTGATTTTGCATAGGCCGCTGCTGGTGTTGCGTGCGTAATACGCGCTGTTGATACCACACCTGTGGCCAAACCTTTAATTTCAGCTAACTCTAATGCGGTAACTAATTCATTGCCAGCAACTGAGTTACAGTTACCACGTTCAGCTTTTTCGCTAACACCCAGCACACCGATATCTGTTTTAACACCCGACATCATAGCCGTCATGGTACCGGCTGAATCTGGTGTTTGCGCATCAACGTTATAGGTTTTAACCTGTGCAGAATAAGGGAACATTTCAAAGCTTAAGTAACCTTCTTCCCCTGAGTTTCCTTTCATTTGACCATCTAAGATACGGGCAGCAGTTAAGGTTGAAACCCCCATACCATCGCCAACAAATAAGATGACATTTTTTGCCTTGCTCTTATTCACTTGCTTAGTTTTATTGGTCACGGTTTGCTGTGCATTGCTAAACCACTGGTTATCTGTTTGCACTTTCGGCAATACTGCAGACGCAGCCACCGAAGAGAACAAAAGCGTTGATAATGCTGAAGCTGTAACCCAAGGTGAGTTCATAGCGCTTTCCTCTATTGATTATTGTTAAATTTATATATTTTTAATGTACATTTCTTAGCCAACAGAAGAATTAGAACCATCTGTAAACTAAGGATTTTTTAGGCAGGAAAATGCTAAAAACTCTTGATGACAAAAAGATTTAACAAGTATGACCAGTTGATGAAAGATTTATAGCAAAAAGATGACAATCACTGTCATAGTCTCAATATTCACAAACGAACAAATCCGAACATGAGTTATTTAAAAGCGAACAAACGATAGGGATAGATAAGGCGCAAAAGCACACAAACCGTTGATAAATAGCATCTTTTACTTTTGGCACGGTAATTTCATTGTGAAGCGATAAGTCTCACAACTTAGTCATTACAATGAAAATAGAATTAGCTCCCAACAGAAACCTGAAAAAAATCTTTGCCCTGAGTGCTTTTGTATTACTGCTTGGTTATGCAGGCTATGCGGTTAGCTCAAAAGCCAACAAAGCGATACCTTTATCGCAACTTAGCTTTGAACAAGTAAAACAAAGTGATTTAGATATTTACACCAATGCCTATGGCGAATTTGCTTCTGCTAAAGAAAGGCTTTTAACCGCTCCAGCCCAAGGAAAAGTGGCAGAAATACTAATACGCCCTGGTACTAAGGTGACTGAAGATACCGTTATTTTGCAACTGGTTAACCCGAGATTAGAGCAAGAAGTTAATGCCGCAAAAGGCGAGCTTGCCCAACAGCTTGCGCAATTAGAAGCCTTTAAATATGAGCAGCAAAATGATCGCTTAAACTACCAAGGCAGAATTGCCGACATTGAAGCAGAAATAGAGCGAGCACAATTAGAACTATCAGTGAATGAAGATTTATTAACCTTAGGTGTTTCTTCAAAAATTGAGCTAAAACGCGCCAAGTTATCAGTAAAACAAGAAACCAAAAAGCTTGATTTTGAAAAGAAAAAGTTTGCTCAGTTTACTGAAATGCAAAGCTTTCAATTAACGCAACGCAATATCACCATTGAGCAACAACAAGCTCAAGTTGCCCTATTAGAGCAGCAGCTAGATGACATGAAAGTTAGAGCTGGCATCAGTGGCTCATTGCAAGAATTAGATATTGAATTAGGTCAAAGTGTACAGTTAGGGCAGTCATTAGCCAAAGTAGGTAGTGATAAAGAGTTAATCGCCCGCATTCGCTTACCACAAAACCAAGCAGATCAAATAGATATCAATGCCCCTGTGATTATCGATACACAAAAAGGTTATGTAAAAGCTCATATCAGCCGCATTGAATCTGTGGTAACTAACGGCACAGTGTTAGCCGAAGCCGTTTTAGATGAAGCCTTAACATCAAATGCTCGCCCAGCGTTATCAATATCAGCTCAAGTATTTGTTAAACATCAACAAGCAGCAACACATATTCAACAAGTTCCCGGATTAAGACCCCGCAGTAAACAAGCGGTATTTATTCGTAACAAGCAAAATGAACTTGTACAAAGACAAGTCACCTTTGGCGACTTATCCAATGACCAATTATTAATTCAAGCAGGGCTGAATACGGGTGAAGAGATTGTTAGCTCAGATATCAGTAATTATCTTGCTTATCAAACATTAACAGTGGTTGAGTAAATAAACACTTAACCTTTACTATATACCTATAACAACGCAAAGGATGACCCGATGAAAAACGTCGTTACCATGAACAATATTCATAAACGCTATGATGGCCAACAAATAGAAACCCATGCTTTGCAAGGTGTTTCTTTAGAAATAAATCAAGGTGAATTTGTTGCCATTACCGGCCCGTCAGGTTGCGGTAAATCAACGCTACTGTCGATTATGGGCTTAATGGATAGCGCCAGTGAAGGTGAATATCAACTGGCTAATATCACTACATCGGGCTTAAAGGTTGATCAACGCACACAAATTCGTAATGAACATATTGGTTATGTTTTTCAATCATTTAACCTAATTGATAACTTAACCGTGTTTGAAAATGTTGCCCTGCCACTAGAACACAGAGGTTGTAAAAAAGCAGAAATAAAGCAACGTGTTGAAGAGGCATTAACTCACGTTGATATGCTACATCGCCAGCACTACCGCCCTAACCAGCTATCGGGTGGTCAACAACAACGTATCGCTATAGCTAGAGCCTTAGTAGGCAAGCCTGATCTTATATTAGTGGATGAGCCAACAGGTAACCTTGATAGTAAAAATGGTGACCAAGTCATGTCTTTACTTGAGCAGTTAAACAAAGAAGGTTCAACCATAGTCATGGTAACGCACGATAGCCGTTACTCCCGTTGTGCTAGTCGCCAAATTCAACTGCTTGATGGTCAAATCGTTGCAGAAGTTAATACTGACAAGCAAGAGAAGCTAGAAGGTGCAGCATGAGTTTATTTAACAAAGCACTAAGCCAAGGGGTTGCCCGTATTTTTGCCTTACCTAGGTTAAGTATTCCGCTGATTTTAACCTTAGGCCTTACTTTAGGGGCTGTGTTAAGTGTTATCGCCATTTCATCAAGCCTACTGATGAAGCCATTACAAGGAGTACCTAACGAAGCAAACTTACAAACCTTTGAATATCGTTTTAAAATGTCTGACACCTTAAGTGTTTCCTACTGGAACATGAACCGTTTAGTCGCCTTTAGTGAACGCTTTAAAGATTTAGGCGAATGGGCAGGTATTACACCTTCAGAGCAAGATGTGGTTATTAATAATACCACCTTTGCTACCACACGTTACGATGCTTCCAGCAATATTTTATCTATTCTAGGCAGCCGCTTAATTCACGGTGATGATGTCACTATCGCCTCACCTGAAAAATATGTTTGGATTTCACAGAGTCTTTGGCAACAAGCCTACGGCGGCGCTAAATCTGCCATTGGCAAGCAGTTAACCATAGCAAATCAAAACTTTATTATTGCGGGTGTTATTGAAGATGTAATGGCAGTAAAAAGTAATCAAGCATTGCTGCCACAGCAAGTATGGTTTATCGCTAACCTTGAGCAAGTACAGCAGCAAACCGATAATGTTGGCGCTATTCGTAATGAGATTGATTTTCTTATTTTAAAATCTGCTAATGGCCAAGCAAGGCTACCAACTTTAGAACAAGCCAATGAATGGCTGACCGATTACGTCAGTAGCAACCTTTCTGGCGATCAAGTACAAATGTTTTTGGACTTTTTAAATAGTACAGACAAAGTTGCTATTGGCAGTAACTATCGCAGTAACTTGCTTGGTGAAACTGAAACCATGATCATCGCGCTTTTCTTTGCGGTAATTGGTTTATTGCTAATGGCAAGTTTAAACCTACTGAATCTATTTATCGCCCATTACCAAGGCCGCACTAAAGAATTTGCAATTCAAATTAGTTTAGGCTCTAGCTTAAACAAAATGCGCTTACTGGTGCTGTTAGAAAACTTACCTAGCTTTATTTTAGCGGCTATTACCGGCTTACTTGTTGCAGGCTGGGCACTGAAAAGTTTACCGCTTATCGCAGGCGATAGTTTACCTATGATAGATACTATCAGTATCAATACCACAACCCTTGTTGCCTCGATTGTGATCATTTTACTGTTAAATATTTTATTTAGTGCTTTAGCCTTAGTAGATATAAATAAGCAAGCACTTGCTAACAATTTAAACAGTAGTGGTAAAGGTATTCAAGCACAAAGCAATCAATGGCTTAGCCGTATGTTGATGGTTATTCAACTATCAATAGCATCTGTTTTGTTAACCGCTTCAGTCATGGTAGCAATGCAAAGCTATCAAGCAGTATACCGAGATCTAGGTTATGACATAGGCAATAGTTATAATATTTCTTTGTCTATTACCGATGATAAATATATTGAGCAACTTAATGATTTTGACTCATACCAAGCAAGTGAAACTAATCAGTTATTAAAAGACTTAAGCGCAATGGTTGAAGCCACTGTTGCCGATAGCAAGGTTGTAGTGCCAGATTACGGGCCAATTTCTGCGTCACTGCAAGTGAATGCTTTTAGCAATAGTAATAACGGCGGCCAGCGGGTAGTGCACCAAGTGAGAAGTTTAAGTGCGACACTATTCTCCAACTTTAATATTCCTTTTTTAGCTGGTAGCAACTTAACCCAAGCTCAAATTGATAATGATGAAGACAGAGTGGTGATTGATGCCAATATGGCAAAGTTGCTGTACCCTAACTTGAGCTTAGACGAAGTGATTGGCAAAACTATTGCTGTTAGCCCTAACCCTGAAACACCTCCAGTTATCATCAATGGGGTTGTTGCCAATACAATTAGCCAAACGGGTACCTCAAACCCATTAACCTTGCCAGCATTATATTCACACCGTATTCGTATTGGTGGCAATGTGCAGTTAACTGTGATGATGCCTCAGGGTAAAACACTGACAGAAGCCATGTTAGCTGATGAGTTAAAGCGCCAATTTCCACGCTTAACTAACTTGCAAGTAAGCTCATTACAAGAAATTTGGGGCATACAAACCTTAAATCAACGAGTGAGTTTATGGGTAGTATTAACCATGACAGCACTGACGCTATTTTTAGCGGCTATTGGTGTTGCCGGTTTAACGCAAATGACCACCAATCATAGAAAATATGAACTGGCAGTGCGCATGGCAACGGGCGCTAAACAATCACGCCTGGTTAATTTCATCCTAAAAGATGCCTTAACCATGCTGATATTAGGTTTAGGCTTAGGCTTTATTGTCGCGGTTTTCACCTACCAAAATTTAAGCCAAACCTTAACTATGCTGCCTGATTTTAACTGGTCGGCCATGATGGCTTTAGACAGTGCACTTATTGCCATCGTTATTCTCTCTGTCATAATGCCTGCATGGCGAGTTATTCGTAGTGATCCTATGAAGGCATTACGACAAGAATAGCGTTTCAGGTTTAACCTTAAGGGGTTATTTGCTTAACCCCATATATGCAACAAAAAGGGATATGGGTTACTCATCTCCCTTTCTGTATTTTTACGAGATACCCAATTATGTCCAATGCCACTATATTAATCGCCGATGACGATGAGGATATTCGCTTAGCGCTTAATTTACTGCTTAGCAGCGAAGGCTACCAAACGGTTGAAGCCAGTAATAGCAAAGAAATTACCATCACTGCCAATAACCAAAAGCCTGATCTTATCTTACTTGATATGAACTTTAGCCGAGATACCACCAGTGGTCAGGAAGGTTTAGCGATTCTAGAGCAGCTTGCGCCACTTAACATTCCTATCATTTTGATGACTGCCTGGGGCTCTATTGAGCTTGCGGTACAAGGCTTGCGACAAGGAGCGGTAGACTTTATTGAAAAGCCATGGAACAAACTCAAGTTACTCAACAGCATTAAACAACAACTTAATAGCGCTACATTAAATCAGCAAAACCAAGGCTATAGGCAATTACTGTCAACCGAGCACAGTAAACCTTGGTTAGCTCAAGCCAAAAGCATGCAGGCCATTGAAGCGATTGTTGAACAAATTGCACCAACCGATGCCAACGTGTTAATACTCGGTGAAAATGGTACGGGTAAGTCATTACTGGCCGAGCGCATTCATCAGTTATCGCAACGTAAACATGCACCACTGATTTCTGTCAATATGGCCGCTATTCCGGATAATTTATTTGAAAGTGAATTATTTGGTCACCAAAAAGGCGCCTTTACCGACGCCAAACAAAACCGTGTTGGTCGCTTTCAGCTTGCCGATAAAGGTACGCTATTTTTTGATGAAATCGGCTCTCTGCCGCTTTCTTTACAACCTAAATTACTACGTGTTTTAGAAACAGGTCAGTACGAGGTGTTAGGTTCAAGTCAAACACAAACCGCCAATGTCCGTTTAATTAGTGCCACCAATGCAGACCTAAACAACTTAGTGCAAGAACAAGCCTTTCGCCAAGATTTACTGTACCGCTTAAATACCATGGTGATCACTCTACCACCGCTTAGGGAACGCCTTGAAGATATTGAGCCACTGGCAAACAGCTTCATTGACAAGTTTTCAGCCAAATACCAAAAAACCGCGGCTAAGCTGAGTGAAAGTGCGATAAAGCAACTAAAACAACACCAGTGGCCCGGCAATATTCGAGAATTAAGCCATGTCATTGAACGCGCGGTATTACTCACATCTAGTGATGAAATCAGCCCGCAAGCATTACTTATTGAAAGCAATCAAAATCAAGTCAATGCCGTGACCTTACAACCATTAGAGGTTGCTGAACAACAACTGATTGAAAAAGCCATGTCGGTATGTAATGGTCAAGTCAGTGAGGCAGCAAAAATTCTTGAAATATCAAGGAATGCTTTATATCGCCGCTTAGAAAAGTTCAATATCAGTTATGAGTCGTAAGTTATGAGTGACGCCCGCAAAGGCATAATACAGCGTATTTCTAGCAAATTAAGTCATGAGCAATGGCTTATTCTTGCCTTGACTAGCCTAGTTATTATCATACTTAGCCTTAGCGGCGCATTACTTTATACCTTAAACTGGAGTAAGCTAGCCATTGCCACTTCAGTATTTTTTCTTTGTTACCCGCTTATTTGGTGTGCTTGGCGCAGTTATCACTTTTGGCGAGACACCATAATGCAGCTCACCACGTACACACAAATACTTGGTGAAGGAGAAACTAACTTACGCTTTAAGCCGCAGCATCAAGATAACTTACTGGCAGAGTTACAACGAGAAATAGCACAATTAGCCAGCTCTCATAGTGCTAAACAAAACCAAGCACAAACCATGGAAAGCTTACTCAGCCATATTCTTGATTCCTGGCCAATTCCCGTGTGTTTATTTGATGAAAACAACCTATTGCGCTATCGCAATTCAGCCATGAAAGAGCATATGCAACAACCTATGCTGCTTGGCACTAGCGCCACAGATTTAGGTTTTCAACTGACTAATGATAAATTAAGCCATACTCACTTTGCCCATCAGTGGCAATGTCAAAGTATTAGTTACTTATTTCAAGGCAAGCGCTGCCATATATTTTCAGCTTTAAATATTTCCAAGCCTTTAAATCAACAGCAAAGCACCACGCAAGCCAACTTAATTCGCGTACTAGCCCATGAGCTGAGAAATTCATTAACTCCCATGGCCTCTATGGCAGATACGTTATTAAGTACACAAAACTATAACCAACAACAAATAGAGCTAGTATTAAATAGAATACAACAACGCAGTAACCGCTTACTTAGCTTTATTGAGCAGTACAGCCAACTTAGTCAACTACCAACACCTAAATGCACTTGGTTCAACTTCAGCGACCTTATCGAAGAAGCCAAGGCGATGACCTTAGATAAGTGCCAAGTAAACATTCAAGGAAATAACCAATGTTATGGTGATAACCAACAATTGGCCCAGATATTTATTAATCTTTTTAAAAATGCTCAAGAAGCCTGCACGCAAGATACCTGTATTATCGATGTCAGTATTTATTATCAAAACAATGAACAAGTCATTGAAGTGACTGATAATGGCCCAGGCTTTGCCAACTTAGATAATGCACTTACGCCCTTTTACACCACCAAAAGCCAAGGCTCAGGCATTGGCTTATCTCTTTGTGCTGAAATTACCCGTAATCACGGGGGGGAACTTAGCCTAGTTAACTTAGCTGATAGCGGAGCACGAATTACCATGACTTGGCCGATAGACAGCCATGCTAAGCCTTAATACTAAATTAAGCGATAAAAAGTAAATTACTTGTAATAAAAATTCTTAATTAACGACTATAGACAGTAACTAGTAATTCGTTATGAAGGTATTAACATGAAAATAATCATCAGACTTATCTTAATCGCAACCATTGCCATAGCCAATTATATTGGTTTTATCAGCCAGAATTGGACGCTAGCTATCGGCATTAGTGCATTATGTTGCCTAGGGATTTTAGCTACATTGAAACCACGAAAAAGCTGTAAAATAGACAAAGCCTCAACCTCAGTGATAGCAGCCAGTGCTAGTACTACATTTTTTGGAGATGGTAATTGATATAAAAGTTATTGAATACACTTCTTTTTAGCCATGACTTTAGCAGTCAAACTACAAAAGAAATTCAATATGCTAAGCTAGTCAAAACTCAAGTAAATTATACCTGCATCAATCACCTATCAGCGGTGGTTTAATCACGAAATATTTATTTAACAATTTCACAAGCGTAAGCATGAAGCCAAACTTCTGCTTGGTATGACGACGAGAAAAAAACACAACCGTATCTGTTTCAGGGGAAGTATAGAGACACTGGTCTATTCGCCCAGACTTATACAGGTCCCCATCATCAAAAACAGCATCCCATTGATATAAAGCCTAATACTTAGTAACAATTAAATAGTAGCAGTTTTATTACGATAGCCATATGTTATCGGCTCTACCTAGTAAATATAACAATGTGAAGCGCATGCGATATCAAAGGTGTAATACAAAAGCCACATGCAACGCTTAACCCAAGCTTAAGGACAACAATGGTAACTCAACACAAAAAATTAGAAACACTTGGTTTTATCTTGGTATTGCTAATGGTACTACTGCAAGGGTTCTATGGTATCTTTGCTTATATTGAGCCTGCTAACTTCGCCGACATCAGAGGCACAGCCTTGATATCAGAAAGTGACCAAGACTGGGTAAAAATATATGGTTCACGCACGATATTCATCACCTCTATATTAGCTTATCTGCTTTATAGCCGAAATTTTGTCATATTAATGTGGTGCGCGCTACTAGGCATAGTAATGCCAGTATCAGATGCACTACTGGCATACAACGCAGAGGCAGCAACTAAAGTGATAATCAAACATTTAGCTACCATTATTTATCTATTACTAACCTATTTCGTCTTAAGGCGAATAAACAGCCAAATAAAGTCAAAACATCAATGAAGTTAGATAAAGTTACCGATAAAGCAGAAATAAAAAAGTACATAACATTACTTTATAGCGAACTCTTTGGTGCTTCATCAATACCTACTGATGAAGCATTCGAACAAATATTCGCTCAATTAGATAATCCAAATAATCCACATGAAGCCTATACCTTAGTTGATGGCTCAACAGTGATCGCCTTTTTTACTTTAGTAGAATCCTTTGCCATTTTTGCCCAGGGAAAATACGGTATAATCAATGAGCTATGGGTTAATCAGGCTTATAGGTCACAAGGTGTTGGCCAAAAGGTTATCAGTGAGATTTGTAACATAGCGCGTCAGCGCCACTGGCAAAGAGTAGACGTTTCCGCGCCAGCAGATGCTAAATGGGATCGTACCTTCAGCTTTTACCAGAAAAATGGCTTTACCTTTACGGGTAGAAAATTAAAAATATCTCCCTAATATTAGGTACTTGCGCAAATGCACCTCATTTACATGGGTTAAGCATGATAATAATCCGAGAATTTCAACCGGGCGATGAAGCAAGCCTAAGAGCACTCTTTTATCAGACAGTTAGGCATATTAATCGTAACGATTATTCGCAAGCGCAAGTAGAAGCTTGGGCACCTGACGAATATGATGATAAGCAATGGTCTGCGCGTATTCGTGCCTTAAAGCCCTTTATTGCCACCATAGACAATAACCTTGCTGGTTATGCTGACCTACAAGATGATGGTTATATCGATCATTTCTTTTGCCATAAAGACTACCAAGGCATGGGCGTAGGTAAAAGCTTAATGCAGCAGATAGTTAATTCAGCCAAGGCACGCAAGATAACCAGACTGCATGCGCAGGTTAGCATCACAGCAAAACCATTTTTCCAGCACTTTGGTTTTCAGCAGATAAAAGCCCAACAAGTTGAAATTCGCGGGCAAGTATTAACAAACTATGTCATGGGAAGGCTGATTTAACTGGCGTATTAACAACTGACTTGCAATCACGCTTTTGTCGAAAACTTTATACTATGTCTGACTTATCTTCCCGTATTAAAATTTGATTGTGTTACATCAACTCCCCTAAAAGCCCCCCGCTCCTCCAAGCTATAGATTAAAAACAGCGGGAATTGAAGATAAACTCATAATCGCTTTTCATCCCAACTGGATATATCTTGATTAAATGTAACTGCACCAGAAAACATTTCTTGCATATTGATTACAGAGCTTATATCCCAATTACCAATATCTTGATTGAAATTTCTTGCACTTTTAAACATATAAGCCATGTTGGTTACTGAGCTGACATTCCAACTGGAGATATCTTGATTGAATTTATCTGCATTAGAAAACATTTCCTGCATATTGGTTACAGAACTTACATCCCAACCACCAATATCTTGATTGAACTCATCCGCACTTGCAAACATCAGTTTCATATTCGTTACTGAACCCACATTCCATGTAGCAATATCTTGGTTAAATTTTTTAGCATGAGAAAAAGCAGCCTGCATATTAATTACTGAGCTAACATTCCAAGCACTAATATCTTGATTGAAATTCCTTGCATTTATAAACATATATGCAATGTTTGTGACTGAACTTACATCCCAAGCGCTAATATCTTGGTTAAACTTGAAAGCATGAGAAAACATCCCTTTCATATCTGTGACCGAACTCACATCCCAAGAACCAATATCCCGATTAAAATCTCTGAGGCTACTAAAAAGTTCGACCATATTAGTTACTGAGCTAACATTCCATGCACCGATATCTTGATTAAATTTAGAAGCGTAAGCAAATAACTCTTGCATGTTTATTACTGAACTAACGTCCCAACTTCCAATCTTTTGATTAAACTCTAGCGCATAATAAAACATTCTTTTCATATTGGTCACTGAGCTAACATCCCAAGTGCTAATATCTTGATTGAATGTACGAGCGTTATCGAACATCTGCTGCATATTTGTTACTGAGCTAACATCCCAAGCGCTAATATCTTGGTTGAATGTACGGGCATTACTAAACATCTGCTGCATATTAGTCACTGAACTAACGTCCCAAGCGCTGATATCTTGGTTAAATGCACTAGCGCCATCGAACATCTGCTGCATATTTGTTACCGAGCTAACATCCCAAGCATTTATATCAAGATTAAATAACTTTGCATCATTAAACGCTTTCTCCATATTCGTTACAGCGGATAAATTCGGCGAATCTATTGCTTGGCTAGTCAAATTGCCACATCCAGCAAAAGCCTGCTCAAAAGATAACCAAACTCCATCTCCCCACTGTTTAATAGTCAGTAACTTATTGCTATCAGATGATTGGGAATACTCAAAATATGTTTGAGGAAAAGATCCACTAATACTTACTTTATATATGCCTGGTTTAGCATAGCTATGAGTATAATCGCCAGTTAAATTATGACTTGAACTACCATCACCCCAATCAACACTATAGTCGTAAGAAGAAAACTTTGGATTAGTAGTAATAGTGATTTGATGATCAGAGCTTCCCCCCTCATTATCTGTTTTCCAGGTAGTTATAAATGGTCTTTCTTTTAGTAGGCTTATTACAGCAACAAAGAATAGAGAAATAATAGAGATGAACAATACTGCTTTGAACAGTTTTAAATAAAAAATTGACGATAGGTAAAACAATTGAGATGACTTCATTAAACATCCTTGAATAATGGTTTCTAAAATAAATAAAAGCTTTTACATAAAATACAGTTCTAAATTCATTAATTGAGTATTAAATACGTATACCCAATAACTGATGCTCACAATTCAAATAAAAACAGCGAATCAACCTCTGCTTAAATGCAGGTTAAATATCTTTAGATGCAAATGACAGAACTATTGAAGTCTACTAAATACACCTGTTCATTCATACCGATTTGTCAGGTGAAGCTATTTTTTTCATCGATACTACAAAAATCGAGCATAAATCATAGCGTAAAAATACTCACATCAATATTCATCATGCCTTGTATACCAAGGACTGTAGCCAGCATCAGGTAAAAGTCAGGAAAAAGTCATGGATAAATCATGTATTCGACCTTCATTGCACTATATTCCTCTGACATACAACTCATAACAAGGTCGAATACATGCAAAACAAAACATTTCCACTATTAAAATCACTCTGCTTTTCTGCGTTTTTATTATCGCTGACAACTGCATGGCAAGTGAATAGCGCTGAGCCGAAATTGCCTTTATCCATAATTTATGGCGGCATAGAAAACAATAAAAAAACCCTATTTATGACTGATGAAAAAGGAATTAGGCAAGTCAAGGTGGGGAATTCGCCGGACATCTTAGCGATTGGTTACCCGTCAGTTTCACCTAACGGTAAACACATTGCTTTTTATGGTAAGTACGATAAATATAAAACTTGGTCTATTCATACCGCAGATATCAATGGCAAAAACATAAAACGTTTAACTCATGTTAAGCATGTATGGGACAGCGCGCCTACTTGGTCTCCTGATGGTAAAAGCATTGTCTTTGCTAGAGAATATACAGCTGAAGATGGCACACCTCAGGAAGAAATGTGGTTAATGAACCCCGATGGTTCTAACAAGCATAAAATCCCGCACTTACAAGGGCGCTCACCTGAATTTATGCCTGATGGACGACTGCTATTTCAAACCATCGCAGGGCCGAGTCAAATCGCTATTGCTAATATTGACGGAAGCAACATAATCCAGCTTACTAACGATAAAACTAAGAGTATATCGCCAAAAATATCGCCAGACGGTAAACAAATTGCGTACGTTGCCAATCGAGATGGCAACCAAGAAGTGTACATTATGGATATTGATGGCACTAACAATAAGCGACTGACCAAAAACTCGATTGCTGATTGGGGGCCAGTGTGGTCTTTAGATGGCTCAAAGGTATTATTTTCATCACAAAATGTTCATGGTTTTTATGATATTTATAAAGTGAACAAGGATGGTTCAAACATTGAAAAAGTGCTTAAAAATGGCTCTCAAGCGAGAAGTTTATTTCACGTTAATAGTGAGCATTTGGAGCAACAAGTTAAACAAAATACTGCTGTGTTAATCAAACAGTAACGCCGTTTTAAGCGGCAAATTGCAGCTGGCTAAAATAAGTGAGGCACGAACAAAAAGCCAACTGTAATTTGTCGGAGTTGAAAACCTTTGTTATGTCGTTAACTCTAATGTCATTAATTTGGAATAATCCCCATAACTCGGACAAATTAACGCATTAGGTATAACTTTAAATCCAAACTTAGCCCAAAACATATCTGATCCTTGAACAGCTACCAAAAATATTTTAGCGAAGCCCTGTGATTTGGCCTTATCTATCAAGTTAGTTACTAAGTTCTTAGCTATACCTTTGCCTCTTGCCTCTCGCGCTAAAGCCAAATCATGTAAATATAGATTTATGCTATTTGTAATCTGGATATTTTCATGTAACTTAGGTGGTACTTCACTCGCCCATGGGTGGGCTAATAGATAAGCTAAAATCTTATTGTCATTATTTAAATAAACTGCACAAGTATTGGGGGATGAAATCCACTTACTTTTAAGTACATTTATATCTTCAGGTAATATATCGGTATAAGCCTCTTCTTGAATTTTTAGAATACTATTCCACGAATTTTCTGAAATTAAGCTAATAGACATAATTAATCTCCTGAGACCAGCGCCGTATTCAGCGGCTTGTCCGCTGTAATGTCTTGATACTTATTGAACCTTCTCCCCGAAGCTTAGCGAGCAGCTAAACTTCAAGGCGACAAAACCAAAAGGAGAAAGCTCAATGAAATTCTACACCAAATTACATGATTTTTATTGTGGGATCGACCTACATGCGCGAATTCTTTATGTCTGCATCTTAAATCATCATGGTGAAAAGGTACTTCATCAAAAAATTAAAGCAGAGCAAACCTTACTAAATCAGCTTATTGCACCTTATCTTGGCAATATCGTTGTCGGTGTTGAATGTATGCACCGCTGATACTGGGTCAGTGAATGGTGTGAGCAACAGGACATTGATTTTGTCCTCGGTCATGCGCTTTATATGAAGGCGATTCATGGCGGTAAAGCTAAAAATGACAAAATCGATTCGTATAAAATTGCCTGCTTGCTTAGAGGAGGGAATTTCCCACTCGCATATAACTACCCACAAACCATGCGCTCAACTCGCGACCTATTGCGCAGAAGAACTAAGTTAGTACGTCATGGTCCACAAGCTTAAAGCGCATATTATTAATACCGACAGTCAATACAATTACCCTGCACTTGAGTTGCACATGAAGAATCGTTTACACCTTGGCTGAGCCTGAAACTAACTGAACATGGCTAATAGGCTGAATCATTCGCTTGAATAGTGATAGCAAAGGTTAACCGATAACTGTCTAGTGCCCCAACATGGCTAAAGGATTAAACATGTTGGCAGTGATGAGATCACACTAAGAGAGCCTCAATATGTGTTTGTCGTAAATGATTTTAACGACTAACTGACAGAGCGAAGTAATTGGTTTTGTTGATTGAAAAAATTAGCTGTCTAACGGCAGCTAAAAAAATAAATTTATCTTTCCAGTTATAAAGCAGCTTCGTTGTAATGCCTAACGAGTTAGCAGCTTCGGTTACGCTATAACCTTGTTCTGTAACGAGCTTTACAGCTTCTTCTCTGAACTCATCTGTATATTTCCTTGGTTTTCTTCTTTGCGTCATTTTCACACCTTTATTGTTGGATTAATTATCCTTCATAAAAGTGTGCGGTGCTATTAAATCAGATCAACTCTTGCCTATTGACGGGAAGAAGGTTCATATGTGTTTATTGGGGTAATTGCTCATATGATTTGATGTTTTCTAACCCACAATCCCAATTTGCACGACTAGATGTAAAAATATGTGCATTGGCTTTAATTGATATATCTTGATTGAGACTACCCGCAGGAACAACGAGTAATTTATCATTCATTTGCAAACTTGGTAACGCAGAACCACAGTTAGAACAAAAGCTTTTAATGTGCCTAGTTGAAGGTAATTCATAAGTTTTTATTTTTTCTTGGCCAGATTGCCATACGAGCTTTGCTACAGAAGAAAATAAATTTGAAGCATGCGCTGAACCTGTATCTTTTTGGCAATACTTACAGTGGCAAAGATAAAAGCTTTCAAAATCCCCATCGATTTCAAAATTAACTTCACCACATAGACAAGAACCTGATACGCTCATTCAGTTTGTATCCTCTCTTCTTCATACCAACGGTTAGCTTAAAGGGCTAATAATGCATGGCTATAATCGTGAGGAACGAACGTCAGCCATGCGTTAGACGTCCACACCTTAAACGGCTTGTTAGTGAGCTATTGTGCAATATTTATCAGAGTACTGCATAAAATTAGCTTGATATTTATTTAGCAATAACGCTCTTAATTTGGCCGAGAGTTCTTGGGCAAAAACTTTACCTTTGTGTTCTTTATCGTAAGTTGCGACCGAAAAACAGTCTTTATTTAGGACATTGTTTACCAGAAACTCATATCCGTTCTGATTTTTATATGCTGCCATCATAAAATTTGCTTTTTTATCGGGTAGCATGCCTTCGCCACCTTCAGATGTTTTTTCAAAATCCTCTGTAATAGAGAAGTTATCTAAAACAGCCATTAATTCTGACTGATCTGGTCAAGCTAGGCCGCACACTTTCTCCTTACACTTTCAAACTCGATTGGCGACATATCGTTTAAGGTCGTATGTAATCGAACTGAGTTATAGTATTTGATGTATTTTTCAACATCGATTTTCATGCTTTCTCTTGTTAAGTGATAAACATTTAATAGCCATTCATTTTTCAAGCTTCCGAAGAACCTTTCAACTACAGCATTATCTAAGCAAGCCCCACAACCACTCATGGATGGTGTAATTCGATTAGCCCATAGCTGAGCTCGATAGCGCTTGCTGGTATATTGTGAACCTCTATCGCTATGGAATATTAAGCCTGCTTTGGGTTGGCGTAGGTTAATTGCCATCTGCATAGCTCTCATTGTTAAATCAACGGTCATACGCTTACTTAAAGCCCAACCAATAATACGGCGAGAATGTAAATCCATTACTACAGCTAGATACATCCAGCCTTGGTGAGTTCTCAAGTAAGTAATATCACCAGCCCACGTTTGGTTAGCGCTAGCTGGATTAAACTTACGCTTAAGCAAATTATCTGCAATAGCATGACTATGCTTTCGCATGGTCGTCACTTTGTAAGCTACTCGTTGTTTTACTTGTAAGCTGAGTAACTTCATCAAACTTTTTACTCGGAAAATTCCAATATTAAAACCTTCTTTGCGTAGCAGCTTCATCAAGGTTCTGGCACCAGCACTGCTTCGGCTATCATCAAATAGTCGCTTTATACGACGATATAGTCTTAGCTCATCTGGTGTGATGATTTTAGCTGGCCGCTTAAGCCAAGCGTAATAGGCTGAGCGACTCACTTTTAAAACATTACATAGCGCACTGATTGGAAAGCGCCATTGCTGCTCTTTAATATATTCGAACTTTACTTCATTTCTTTCGCAAAGAAGGCGCTGGCTTTTTTTAGGATTTCACGCTCCATTAGCAAGCGTTTGTTTTCTTTTCTAAGCTTAACCAGCTCAGCTCTTTCATCTTTACTTAATGTTTCGCCTGAAGCTTGCTTAGCAAATTTATCTTTCCAGTTATAAAGCAGCTTCGTTGTAATGCCTAACGAGTTAGCAGCTTCGGTTACGCTATAACCTTGTTCTGTAACGAGCTTTACAGCTTCTTCTCTGAACTCATCTGTATATTTTCTTGGTTTTCTTCTTTGCGTCATTTTCACACCTTTATTGTTGGATTAATTATCCTTCATAAAAGTGTGCGGTGCTATTAAATCAGATCAGACTTAGTTAACCCCTCAACCGAGAAGAAAAAACCATCTACAGCATAATGAGTCTCTCTACTGCATGAAGATAGAATTGAAATTAAACAAATTATCAATAGAACTCGCATACTTCCCTTGCTCACTAACGGTTAGCTTAAAGGGCTAATATACGTGTTGTGGCAGCTCGCTGCCAACGTATATTAGTCCTTTCTTTAAAGCTTTTGTTATATTTTGGGAAAACTAATAAGAGAGATCAGTTTAAGTGCTTGAGTTTTATTAAACTCTCCACCGATGTGATAAATAAACTCTTTTCTAGTAGTATTTAATATAAAGATCTCATCAAATGATCTGGTGGTGCTAATCAAAGTGTAAACCCTCCAGTCACCGTAACTTAATTCAGAAATATCTTTCACAGATTTTAATTCATGAACCTCAAAAGCAGTTTTAATATCAAACCTTTCTGTACCGTTCGCGAGAGCAGAAAAGTACTCTGTTAATGTTAAGTTGTACTTTAAATGTAAGTTCCCATTAACATTTTCTGCTAATTGTTTCATGAAAATATATTCATTGTTATCGTAAATCAATGACATAGATGGCAAGTCAGAATTCATTACATTAACAGAGGAAACATTATTTTTTTGCAGACAAAATTTTAACAGGCTAAATTCAAGCCAATATTTATCATTACATGAGCTAGCTGGAAAACTGTTGGCACATGCAGTAAACGAGAATATAGAAATAAAAAATAATATATTTCTTATCATTATCACTAGACTCCCATAGATGCCAACTTTAAAGGAGACTTAAATTGTAAAATAGCTTTCTTGGCACATGTTAGGGATTGCCCTTCCTCCAGTTGCCTTAACACACTTTTTGTAAAGTTTTTGGCTACCCAAGCAATAGTTGCTCGCCCTCCAGTTGGTCTTGGAACCCAATTTAATGCAGTAGTGCATTTTTGTGTTTCCAAAATCATTTTTCCAAAAACCTCTGCTACTTTTTGGTTTGCATCTCCCGTAAATTTAATATTAAGACCTGCACCTTTATAAAATGCATTGATTGCTTCTTTTACTGCTAATTGTTCGTTCATTTTGAACTCCTTTTCTTTTGATTTAAATATAACACCCGCATCATGCGGCTGATAATAGCTTGCTAAAATGTGCAACGAAGCGAAACTGAGCCAACTGTTACGAATCCGCCTTTAACGCTTTGTTATATTTTTAGTACTTTATTTTCGAGAGAATACTTAATAGCTCTTTGCTGCTAAATTCACCTGTAACTTGATAAACAATATCGCTTCCTTTTTTATTTAAATATATTCTATCGTAATCAACATTACTTCCTATTATGACAAAGGCATATAAATTTCCATTGCTATAAACGGATAGCTTATTTTGAGAATTTATATCAAATGCCGATTTGATAGCACTGAAGTTATCTACATCTATATCCTCACTATACAAGCCCATAAAAAATTCATGAACGGTAAGCCCCAACTTTTTATGTAAATTAGATATTGAGATTTCTGGGGGATTCAACCCAATTGACAACTCTAGACCGTCTTCTTTGATTATCGCAGTAGTTGAACTTATACCTAGAAGATTTACTTCTTCTATTTTTTGTTTCGACACACAAAACGAAAGGTCAACCACTCTTATGCTAAAATAATTACCATTACATTTAGTGCTTGGTAACTTCAATATTGGATTTGCAAATATTGAATGTGACGTCATTAATAAAATGATAAATACACCAATTTTCATAGCTTATTGCCCCATCGATGCCATTTGTAAGTCCGTACGGAAATTTCTAATCACGACTTTTGCACAAGTTAATGATTGTTTATCACTTAATTGGCTAAGTATTCGTTGAGTAAAGTTTCTTGCAACCCACGAAATTGTCGCCTTACCGCCTGCTGGCCTTGGAACCCAATTTAATGCTGACGTGCATTTTTGAGTTTCAAAAACCATTTTTCCAAATACTTCTGCGACCCTTGGGGTTACAGTGCCACTAAATTGTAAATTTAAACCTGCCCCTTTATAAAAAGCATTAATGGCATTTTTAACTGCTGCTTGTTCCTTCATATATGTTCTCCTTGGTTTGATAAAAATATAACACCCTGATAAATGTTTGGCTAAACTTGTATAACGAAGCGAAACCGAGCCAAACTTTACACAGTCCCGCTTGAACAGCTTGTTATACGTAATTTTTATAAAGCATCATCTTCCATTGCCGCTATTGCGCTGTTGCATTGTTCTTCATTTGTAAACGAATAATCGACGGCTAAATATCCAGCACTTTTGCTAGAGGGTTTTGCAGCCATTGCAATGGCTGCAAGGTTATTTTTTAAAGTCGCCTTTGATTCAGCATCCCAGATAGCAAATAAATAACGTTCCTTTTTGATTAAGCCCATCATCCAGTCATTTGGCTCATTCCAAATACTGCCTGAAAGTAACATATCGGTAACTTTACTAGAGCCGTAGGCTTTTTCTAGTTTACCTTGTAGGTTATAGAACGAAGATTTTAACTCAACCCCATAGGTGCTAGTTGATATATCTTTACCTATTGCTTTGATGTAACAAAGCCCTACATCAGGTGCAACTTGGACAATATAAGTATCAAACAACGAATGAGGTTTTGGAACTGAAGATACAGAATATTTGCCTGGAGCAATTTGCTTTGCCTCTCCTCCAATATCTTTCAAAGACATTCCCATTTCCAACCCGAAAGGACCAGCAGCATTTGCAGCACTAGATAGTGCTAATGATAGTAATAACGCTTTTGTAAATTTCATTTTAATTCAACTCCATGTGATGATTATTCTTTTGCGTATAACGCTTTGCTAAGCGGCAATAAAATTGTTGGCTAAAATTAGCGAGGAACGAGCAAAAGCCAACTGTTTTTTGTCCGTTTAAGCAACTTGTTAACTCTCGACTTATATTAACTGATTAAAATCAATTTGATAGCCTGCAGATTTCATTTCCTTGGCAATATCAATTTGCCAATCCTTGTCACTAATATAAACGATACCACTTATATCATTTGGAAGCTCAATTGAACCTTCTACTAAAGGAGCAACATTACTTCTACCTAGTTTGCCAATTAAATAGCCATGTTCAAAGACAACATTTTGCCTTGCTCTAAAATTAAGTTCGCCACTCTCTGCAGATGACTTAACATTACCTAAATCATCTGGAGTATATAGCACAACACCAAAGCTGACTTCATTAGAATATTGCTCAATTTTTTCAATTATAGTCATACCTTTACTTGCTTTTTCATGTAGTACAATTGCTTCAAAACCAAGTTTTTCAATAAAACGAGCTACTTTCTCTTTCGACTCACCATCATGACCATGAACAATAAAAACTTTATTTTTTAGTTTACTTTGTTTGTTATTATCTTGAGCTAAATTTTCTTTAATCTTAGGTGTCGTGGCAACCTCATATTCGTCGTTTTGAATATCCAAGATCAATGAATCTAGATAAGAAAGTATTGTGTCACCGTCCTGTCTCCAAAAGTGTTGAGCATCACTTTCAAGGCTTCTTTGAGCAAAGTAAACAGACCGATTTAATTTTGAATTTAATCTCGATGATTCTCCAGCTAGCTCTTCATCAAGGAATTGACCAAATTTACGTCGCCATGTGTTAAAGCGATCCCTACCGTAAGCTCTTCCTCTAGTTTCAAATGCTTCAAGAACCTCTCCAGTTAAGCGATCTTTAAATGCAGTGATTGATTCGATAATTGAAGTTTTATCCATGATTGATCCGTAAAGAGAGTTAACAGTATATTATGTAGACTTCTCAGTAATGTCCGCCTACTTTCATCCTCTTAATTTAACAGGAAAGTTAAAAGATTCAAATCGTTAAGTGTTCTCTTTGTGGTTGATACCGGCTGTTCAGGGGGATTACTGAAAATTCATAGTAATATCCCACTGAATGACTGCTATTTAATTGCTATAAAATGCGCCTACTAATTGCAGGTGTAAGAAGTGACTTTCCACTGAACGAGCCTGATGCGAATATATGTGGGATTTCCAGCGTAGTTTCCCCGAAAAAACGGTTAGAAATAGTCGACACTGAGCTTTGCCAATGGCAAGTAAAGCTTGATGAAAAGGTCACGCCAAAATTAGGTGATATTTCTCGACTGTGCAAACTTTAACTAATTATTTAATGGAAAAGCATCTTTAAATAACATACTAACCACTTATGCTTGGCTAAACCTCTAGTGTGAAAACCCTATGGTTTAGCCTACTGCTCTTTAGAAAATGTAAGATAGGCTCTTGTTACAGGAATGGCAATTTGCGAAATTAATGCAGTGCCCCATAGTAGATTACCAACAAGTGCAGGTACGTAAGGTAATACCAACAAGGTTGCTAACGCCAAAGCCACACCAAACATGCGTACTTTAGCGGTTGCAAACCTGTGAGCTATACGCGCTTCGATGTTGTATTGAATCCACAGCAAACAAAGTAAGTAAGATGCAAGCCCAAGACAACCTATAACGCCGTACTTAAGTGGGTACGGGTCCCAAAAGCCTACTTTCACTTCACCTGCAAGTGCAACACCCACCATAACAGCAGAAAGCATAAGGAACAAATGCGCTAACCACCAGTTCACTAGCGTCCATTTTTCTTGGTTTTTAGGTTTGCCATTACCGACAAAGTCGAAGTAAATCCAGCAATGAACAAATACGGCGATACCACCAAAGATAAAGTTAAATAATACTTCGGGGGTGACTTTATATACCCCTTTTTCTGACAGTGTAATCACTAATTTAAAAAAGCCTTCTCCTACCACGATTAATAAAAGTAACGCAAAGCGCTCCGACATATGGCCTAATCGAGGCAAAAACCGCTTACATTCGAGAACGCCAATTTTAGGCAGCATATACAGTAATTGAATAGACAAAATGGCCAGCGCGAATAAAACAAAGCTGTATGGTGCAGGTAAAAAAGCGCTTATGGCAAAGACAATAGCAAGGATAAAGAAATTCCGACTTACGGTACGTGACAGCACAGTCGCTTCAACACCTAGCCTATTTGTTCGATGATATAAGTAGGCGGTTATCATCCTATTAGCTGCATAGGCTAATGCGAAATAGAGCCAACCTTTACCTAACACATGAGGAATTGATGCTGCCATCACCATTGCAGTAACAATTTGGCAAGACATGATTAATCTGTGCTTTACGTCAGTGCTGACATAAAGCGAGTTAAATACGCTGGAGTCGGCCCATGCAAACCACACGGCAATAAAAAGCCCTACAAAGGCTAGAAAACCATCCACGCTTAAGTGGTCACTTAAAAAATTACCTAACAAGAAGATGATGACCACATGGATCAAATCATAAAACAACTCTACCCAATGTACATGGTCATGCGCATCTTCATGATCTAAGTGGTGCTTTGGTAATCGCCACATTGGATGGTTTTCTAATGGCATACTATTTCTCCGGCTTTTCCCACGCATAAGCTTTCATCGCCTCATCTACGTCTGTATGGGTTAAGGCATTAGTGAAGTTAGAAATGAGTTTAGCAGCCAATCCCGTCAATACTTCTAGTGCTTGGCGTTTGCTATAACCTGCGCTTAAAAATGCATTTAACTTGTCATCGCCGATATGGCCTCTAGTGTCCAATAGTGCTTTAGTAAAATCATGAAGCGCCTGAAGTTTTGTATCAGGTAGTTCAGTTCCATTTCTTAAAGCATTAATAACATCATCAGGCATGTTAGCTGACTTCATCATCCAAGTATGACCAGGCACACAATAGTGGCAATTATTTTCAAAGTTTGACGTCATAAATACCACTTGTTGCTCAAGCGGAGTAAATGTTGTCTCTTTCATAAAGCTGGTAAATGTTTGGTTGTACGTTTTATAGGTTGCTGGCGCTTCAGCTAAGATTTTATGAAGGTTAGGAATCATGCCAAAGCCAGCTAAAGATTGCTCCATTAACGGCTTTGATTCTTTAGGTGCCGTATCAGGCTCGTAATAAGTAAACATAATAACTTGTCTCTATTTTAAATATTAAGGTAGTAATGCGATATGAGCAGATTCAACGTTCGCGTCTTTTACAAATGTATTACTCGCTACCACTCGCTAGTAGAGTCTTTCTCATCACTACTTATGCATACCACGAATAGGGTAATTGTTATCTGGGTTGCGTATCCAACCTAAGCCACTGATTAAAGACTGAAGCTCTGGTCTGACAAACGGGTTATTGGAAATATCCACTACCTGTACTTTACCGTCACGATTAACGACAAAAAGTCCCGGCTCAGCAAATGGATGATCTGTCTCTTGTGGCGATCTGGGATCAGATATATACAAGCCAAGCTTTTGCATTTGTTCAACGGTCAAGCCATAAGCGATAGGGAAACTCACATCAAGTCTTTCCATATGACTTGCTAGTTGTTCCTTGCTATCGCCTGAGACGGCGATTAAATCTACGCCTGTTTGTGCGAGTAAGCTTTTCGCGCTTTCCAATTGGTTCAGGTACTTTGTACAAAGAGGGCAATGCTGACCTCTATATACAACAACCATTTGCCAATCTAAGCCATTTTCAGGTGTGGATAGTGTTTTCACATCACCGTTTAATAACTTGGCTTCAATATTGGGAAAATAAGATCCAGCGTGAAGTTTATTGGTATATTCAATGCTCATCTTAGCCTCCTAAAAATGTTTGTTAATGTGGTTTTCAAAGCGTTTGAAGTCATTTTCAACATCAGCATTTTTCATCACATCGAAACAGGCAAAGCTTTCCATTGCTTTCATGCCAAAAAACTTAAAGTTCATGTGCATAGGGAACATTAAATCGTCGATTGATTTACCATCAAAAAACTCATCTTTATCATTAAAAGCTTCTTCTGGCGCATTAAAGGTAAGCGACATCATGTATTGGGTATTCGTTAACGTGCCGCCCATGCCATAATTTTTCTTAGGTGCGTCTTCACTACGGCCGTCACCAACACATAATGCGCCCCCCATACCTGCAGTATAGACTTCATCCATATATTTCTTAAATGACCAAGGACCCCCCATCCAATTACTTGGTGATTGCAGCAAGACAACATCTGCCCATTGATGATGTGCTAATTGCTCTTCAACATCATACTCATCGCTCATGGTAACTACGCGAGTGTGGTAACCTTTACCTTCAAGCATGGTTACTGCTTTATCAACTAAGGCAGCATTTAGCTTACCTTCTGAGAATGGGTAGTATTGGTGGGCATTAATAATTAATACCTTCTTTGGCTCAGTAGTGCTCATAAAATCACTCCAAAATAAATGTCAGTAAAAATAAGTAAGAGAAGCACTCTCTCACTCAACCAATATGTGGTATATTTTAGTTACCTGAAGTGTATTATCAATTAGTATACTTTTAGTAACCTAGTAGTTTTGTAAGGAGAAGTAATGGAAAGTGTTGTAAAAACAGATAGTAAAGGTAGAAAAAAAGTTTTAAACGCATGCACTGAACCTTGCGCTATTGAAAAAGGTATGCGTTTAATTGGCGGAAAGTGGAAAGGCTCGATTATTTATCATCTTAAAGATGAGCCTGTACGATTTAATGACTTAACTCGTATGCTTGGCGGTGCTAGCAAAAAAATGGTCGACCAACGCCTAAAAGAACTAGAAAGTGAGGGAATGGTTCTTAGAAAAGTGATAAGCGATAGGCCTGTTGCTGTAACTTATGAGTTAACCGATTTTGGTAAAACCGCACTGAGTATTTTAGATGAGCTAAGGGTTTGGTCAGAATCCCATCAAATATAGTTGAGAATACTTGATTGATAAACTTATTGTTTGCGCTAAGATTAAGCTAACTACTCTCTTTAAATTAATCAAAAATATGCACTATATATTGAGGTTATTTATTTACCTGTTATCCATGCTGCCCATCAATTTAATCGCAATGGATATTAATATTAGTGCAGCTCATTGGCCAAACTACACAGAACAAGATGGCAAAGGAATTTATTTAGAACTGATATCAGCTGTCTACCCAGATGATAAGTTAACTTTTGATATTAGTAGTTTTGCTAGAGCCAAAAGACTGTTCAATCAAAATAAATCAGATATTTTAGTGGGTGTTTATATGGATGATAAAAATGAGCTCAAGCAGGTGCTATACCCAAAATTCCACATTGATATCGATGCGCCAATCATAGCCATATACAACCCTCTGTTCAATAACATAACGACAAAAGACGATATCCAATTTAAAACCGTCAGTTGGTATGAAGAATATAGTTTTAACAAATATCTGCCCAACAATATTACTCAATATCTGTTTAAAGACCTAGATACAGCATTTAGCCTTTTAGAGAAAGGAAGAACAGATGTTGTGGTTGACTACAGGCACAATTTAAAAGAAAAACAGTTAGCCATATTCAAAACCATCACACTCACTTCGAACAAGCAGTTATTTATTGTTTTTAAAGATAATAAAAAAGGACACGAGCTAAGTAGGCAATTTGAAATTGCCATGCCTAGGCTAAAGTCATCTGGATTTCTACAAGAACTGTACGGCGCTAACTATCATTTAGCTAAGTTCAGGTGCATTAGTTCAAGCAACTGCCAGTGAGCAATTAACCATAGATATCATCAGCCGATAATAACTAAAAGTAATTAAATAACAAAACTACTCTCTTCTATCGATAAAGCATATTCTCTAAATTCCATATCGGCTTTTAAAATATGTTTAGCTAGCCAGTTATACAAGAAAATGCCAATTTTATGATGTACATCGGCATCATAATCCTCAAGTTTTTCCTGAATAAGTAAAAACTTTTTCCTTAATTCATCATGCTTTTTCACATGCTCAGTCGTGTTTGGGTAATTAATTTGTCTTAACAAGTTTTCTTCACAATCAAAATGTAAATCGATATAAGCGCTTAAGCTTTGAAACAATGCCAAAGCGGCTGACTTTCCTTCTTGATGAAAAAATTCATTAATCATAGAAAACAACATTTTATGCTGTTCATCTATTTCATGATTACCTACGCTATATTCAGGTAACCACCTGATATCTCCCGTTGCTGGATCCGGTTGCTGATGTATCACATGTGCTGGTTCTTTCACGGCTTTAGCAACACTTTTTAAAATGGCACTTTTCTTCGAGGGTTTAACTAAATAGCCACTTAACCCAAGAGGTATCCACTGTTTTAATACCGACTTATCTCGCTCATGGGTATAAGCAATAACAGGGACATTATTTTCTATTTTTCTTAGATGTCTAGTAACATCTAAGCCGCTAACATCAGGCAAATCGTAAGCTAATAACACAACATCAGGTTTGAATGCCTCAATTTGGCTGATGGCTTCTCGCCCCCGATTAACAAGCAAATACTTAAATACAGTTTCAGCAAAAATCTCCTCAATAACGCGAGAAAATAAATCTGAAGGCTCTGCGATTAATATTTTATAACTTGCAGACTTACTGTGTTCATCAGATAAGGCTTTTGGGTTAACCCCTAATGCGCTTTTACGTTTGGGGGCATGATAACTTTCAATATTTTGCTTAAGCGATTGATTATTGATTTTTAGCTCAATCAACTGTTCTACAATAGAATCAATACTTTGACTAACGCTATCATTCATTTCATTAAGACTAATACCGGCAATATTTTGCAATGCGGCTTTCGTTTTTCCTGCATCTTCTAGCTTATTTGCAGCTTCAACAATATTGTTCTCGCACTTTTGCACTTGATGCTGAAAAGAGCGCTTTAATGCAACGCCATGTTCAATACATGAGGCTAGTTGCTCCTCTCCACCTTCAATAAGCCGCTCAATGCTGTTATTTTTATGACTCTCTATTATTTTCAACTCATGCAGTAATACCAGCTTTAATCTAAATGGCTCATTTAACGGATTAATAATGGCATAGTTATCAAATAAGCCATTTTCACACGCTAAATAAGCACAGGCAGTTTCCCGGTTATTAATTAATAATATCGCGCTATGCGGGGCAATGTTCTGCTCGTATTCTTCAAGGTACTCAATATAAAACTCAATAGTGCTTTTCACATTGTTAGAAGATAGCAAAACCACTTTCGGCTTCATTTCAACAATGTCATGCAGTGTGTTGGTGTCGAACTTATAGGTTTTAAAATTAAGCTCTAGTGACATTATCTGCTCTATAGCAGACTCTACACTGTCTTTATCTTGATAAATCATCACCACATCAGGCTGATTAGCGCTAATCATATGCTTCATTTTTCTCCCCAAACTTAGATAGCTGACATTCCTTATGATAATTTGTTAACCATAATTCAAACTGCTCGGCTGGTAAGGGCTTGCTATAAAAGTATCCTTGCTGATTAAAGCAGCCTAACTTAGTTAACTTTTTAGCCTGTTGCTTAGTTTCAACCCCTTCAGCAATAAGGCTGACATTAAAGGTTTTTGATAACAGTATTAACGCCTGAATAATCGCTTCATCTTTTCTAGAGTAGACAATCCTATTAACAAAGCACTTATCAATTTTAACGTTATCAATAGGCATATTTTTTAAGCGCTGCAAAGAAGAATAGCCAGTGCCAAAATCGTCAATCGCTACTTTCACTCCAAGCCCTCTAATAGCTGATAATATTGGACTATGATGACAATTACCTTCAGAAAAAACTGACTCGGTAACTTCTAGTTCTATGGCATCACCAGGGATCATCTCTTTAATTAACGTTTCCCTTACCTGGGCAAGTAGATCATTGCGTTCAAACTGCCTTAACGACACATTAATAGCCATAATGCCAGTAAAAATATTATTAATGCGCCATTGCCTTAATTGCTTGCAGGCAGTTTCTAAAACAAAACTTCCTAGCTCTTTAATGGCTCCGCTTGCTTCTGCTATCGGTATAAATAAATCTGGCCCTATCATGCCTTGAGTCGGGTGATTCCAGCGTAGTAAACATTCAATGCCGTACACTTCATGAGTTAGCGTATTAATTTGTGGTTGATACCAGACTTCAAAATTCTTATTTGCTATGGCAGTAGAAATTTCTGCCTCTAACTCAAGTCGTTGGGTGATCTTCGCTTTTTCTCTTGCATCGAATAAGCTGTAATGATTACCGCCTGAGTTTTTTACTTTCGACATGGCGACATCAGCAAAAGAAATCAGCTCTCTAATATCATAAGAATCTTTAGCAAACTGACTTACTCCAATACTGATACCTATCTTAAATTCACCAAATTTAGTTTGAAAAGGCGCTTCAAAAAGCAATAAAATTTGTTGGCATATTTTGTCTATATTACTTAGCGCCTTTTCCCCCTCAATAACGACAATAAACTCATCACCACCGCTGCGGGCAATTAAATCATTATTACGTAACTTAGCTTCAAAGCGCTGAGCCACCGATTGCAGCAGGGCGTCACCTACATCATGGCCTAAGGTGTCATTGATAACTTTAAAGCGATCTAAATCACAAAAAAGCACGGCAAAATGTACAGGTGAACTATGATGGAGTGAGCAAAGGTGTTTTAACCGTTCAAACAATAGATAACGGTTAGGCAGGCTAGTTAAAGAGTCATGATAGGCTTGAAAATGTCGCTCTTCTTCTGTTTTTTTGCGCGCACTAATATCTGTGAATTGCGCAATATAATGAGTTATATGCTGATGCTTATCTCGGATAGAAGAGATATTTAACCACTCAGGATAGATATCACCATTTTTTCGTTTATTCCAAATTTCTCCTTGCCAATGGCCTTTAGATTTTAGCTCGCGCCAAAAGCTTTGATAAAAATACTTATCTTGTTTACCAGAATTAAGAATAGCAGGCGTTTTGCCTATCACCTCAAGCTCAGTGTATCCGGTAATTTTGTAAAAACTATGATTAACAGTCTGAATGATGCCGTCAGCATTAGTAATTACAATTGCTTCATTTGACTGATTAAAAATTTGCTCAGAAATAGAAAAGCTAAATTTCGCTTGTTCAGGCAAATTACTTACCTTAAACACTAATAAAATATACGCCTTTTGTGCTATTTGTTGAGTAAAGAAACATACCTCAACGGGTAGTTTATCTGCATCTTTTCTTGTTAAACTGGAGAAGTAATGTCCAAATGCAAAACCTTTGCTTTGGCTTTTAAGTGTGGTTAAAAAGTTATCATCTAAAAAGGTAATATTTTCGTTTAATAATTCTGCCCGATTAAAAAAGCTCATAGCAAGCAGTTGCTGATTTATATCAACAATATTATGTTCTGCATCTATGGTTACTACACCAGCTGATAACTCTGCTGCTACGGCAGTACTAAGTAAAGACATGGCTTACTATTCCTTTAAGCGAAGAATTATTATCATCTCCTTAAATTAATAGCAAAAATATCTTATTTTTCAACCTTACTTACCCCAAGGATTAGCAGGTTTATTTCCCCAAGGGTCAGCTTTGCCAGCATTTTTTTCTCTGGTTTTCTTTGCACGTTTAAGGCGCAAGTTTTCCGCATCTTCCAAACTTAACTCTCTTGGCTCACCTACCTTTTGGTGCAGTGGCACAATGCGATCACGCGGTGGCAGTTCAAATTGCTTGCTATCAGCTTTAGGTAAGCTTTTGTATTGATACATATAAAAAGCTTCTACTTTTTCTTTCGCCCATTCCGTTTTCTTCAAAAACTTTAAGCTGGAAGCAATACTTGGCTTGGTTTTAAAACAATTTAAATTTAAGTATGCATACAAGATTTCCCAACCATAATGAGCCACCATTTGTTTTAAAACGTCTTCTAAACTGACGCCATGTAATGGGTTATTCTTATATACTTCTTCACTATGTTTCATCTTGCTACTCAGCTCACCAAAATTTTGCTCATTATAAGTTTTAGCAAGGTTAATAGATAGCCGTTTTGCTCACCCTGCCATAATTTTGCCTGATTTGCGCTTAACATTGCCATAATGCCGTCAGTCGCAAGGCCAAGTTGCTTGTTTTAATTCTCTGAACCAACTTAAGGAGAATTATTGTGATACGGCCAATAGCAAAAGAAAAACCTTCAATTTACCACGACTCTTTTTATCGTTATAAAAAAAAGCGCTCCCCCTTGATATGGCTTATTGTCATTATTCCTGCCATTGTTTTTGCAGTGCTATTTATCAACTCAAGTTCAGCGTCTGAGTTTCGCCAAAACTCGCAAACGAAACAGGCAATACTCAATGAGCTAACAAGTGGTCAGCTACTACTTGGCTCAGCAAGTGATGCTCATTCGGCATTATTAGTTAACTCTGATGCTAAATTCGATATCAATGGGCTAGTTGCAACAGTTACCCTGACTCAGTCTTTTATTAACCCAAACAACACTCAGCTAGATGGCTTATATGCCTTTCCCTTACCTGATAACGCCGCCGTTAATTACCTTCATATACAAATTGCTGATCGCATTATTGAAGGTAAGATTATGGAAAAAGCGCAAGCAGTGGCCGCTTTTCAAAAAGCGAAAAAACAAGGCAAAAAAGCCAGTTTGCTAGAGCAGCACAGAGCAAACTTATTCACTAATAAAATTGCCAATATTGCCCCTCATGAGCAAATTACTGTCACTATCAAGTATTTTCAACATATTGATTATGCTGATAATACTTTTAGCTTACGTTTCCCTATGACATACACGCCGAGGTATCAACCACTCGATGCCAGCATGACATTATCAACACCATTACCTGCTTTTTTTAGCAATAAAATTAAGCAGGTACCAGGTAATATCAGCCTAAAGGTCAGCTTAAATGCTGGTGTTGAATTGCAAGCAATAAAGAGCCCATCGCATGCAATTAAACTCACTAACATTGAAAATAGCGAACAGGCATCTTCCCCCTTCCCAGCCTCACAAATAACACAAGTTAACGTAGGAAACGTGCAAGTCCCTATGGATAAAGATTTTATTTTGCAATGGCAAGCTACACCTAGCAATGAGCCAAGATTAAGCGTGTTTAAAGAGAAGAAAGATAATGCCATTTATGCGCTGGCAATGTTAATACCACCGACGCAAACCAATGCCTATTCCATCGCTGATTTTGCCGAGCAAGCAACGCAATTTCCCCGAGACATTACCTTTATTATTGATACCTCTGGCTCTATGCAAGGCGCTTCAATTGAGCAAGCTAAGCAAAGTCTATTCTTTGCCTTAAAAACCTTAGCGCCAACCGATAGCTTTAATATCATCGCCTTTTCATCGCGCTTTCAACAAGCGTTTAACAGCACGGTTATGGCAAACCAAGCCAATATTTATCACGCCAGAGAGTTTATTCATAAGCTCAACGCCAACGGTGGAACGCAAATGTATCAACCACTGGCACAGGCACTGCAAATGCCATCCGCCGCAGAACAAACAGCCAAAGCGATTAAGCAAATTGTCTTTATTACCGATGGCGCCGTCAGTAATGAACTGGATTTATTTCGCTTATTACATCAAAGCCGAGATATTCCACGACTTTTCACTGTCGGTATAGGCGCTGCGCCTAATGGCTTCTTCATGCGTAAAGCAGCGGAGTTTGGTCGCGGTAGTTATACCTACATAGGCAAGGTAACCGAAGTGAAAGAGAAAATGTCAGCCTTGCTTGGCAAGATCACTCAGCCCGTATTAAAAGATATTAAGCTGCAATTTCAGCCCTTACACTTAGGCTCAATTGAACAATACCCAAAAAAGATCCCTGATTTGTACCAAGGTGAACCATTACTTATCACCTTTAAAAGCGCATTAATGCCCAATAGCATGCAAGTATTTGGCGAGCAAGCAAACTCACCTTGGCATCAAGAGCATAGCTTTGCAGAGCAAAAACAAAGCTTAGGTATCACGCCAATTTGGGCGCATGCCAAAATTGAAGAATTACTCGACAGTATAGTCACCGGCACACCACAAGAGGTAGTGAAACAACAAGTGATTGCTACATCACTGAGTCATCAAGTGCTATCGCCCTACACTAGCTTTATTGCTATTGAACAAACACAGGCACAGTCAGATGAAAACACAACGAACGCTAAGAGCAAAGCTAGCAATAAAAAGGCAACACCCGTACCGCAAACCGCCTTAGATTGGCAACCTTCGTTATACGCGGGACTGCTTATGTTGCTAATTTCTATGGTAATGCAAGCAAGGCGCAGTATCGCCATCAGTAAAAAATCTTCAGCGGCGAACAAAGGCACGCTATGACACGCATTAGCCTACCGCTATGCCTAAGCGCCCTGGCATTGAGCTTAGTACTTTATAGCGCTTGGTTACCAGCTAAGGCTTGGCTAGCCCATGCGCTAATAAAACATAGCTGGCAGCAAAAACAACGAGAAGGCGGCCAATTCAAGCCTTGGCCTTGGGCAGATATGCATGCCATCGCCAGCTTAAAGCTTGCCAGACTCAATCAAGAAATCATTGTTTTACAAGGCGCAGATCCCAGCAGTTTAGCGTTTTCAGCCGGGGCAATGCATGGCTATAGCGAACTAAACCGTCATTCACCTGTGGTCATTGCTGGCCACAAAGACAGTCATTTTAGTTTTTTACAGGACATACTTATGAAAGATGTTATTTCTTTAACCAATGCCAAAGGCATCAATCAGCTTTACCAAGTAGAAAACATCGATATTATCGACACAGCTGATACCGATATTGTCTTGGCAGAGAACCAGCCGAACCTCATCCTTATCACCTGTTACCCTTTTGACAGCTCAACCGCTGGCGGCACAATGCGCTATGTTATAACTGCTAAACTATTAGGTGAATCAGGATAAATAAGCCCTGAGCTCGGTTTAATAAGCCCTGAGCAATTAAGGGCTCAGGGCAATACCACTAGAATTGATAAGCGATTGGCTCATTACCATCCCAAGGTATGATGGCAGCGCTACCATCAGCTTTGCGAATTTCAATACTAAATTGCTCGCCATCACGTTTTGAGCAAATATCAAAATTTTCGCCAAAGGCTTGTATCTTGCGCAAACACATTTGGTTCCACGTACTTGGCAAATAAGGTGCTAACTTAAAACGTTTAAAGCCAGTTGGCTCAATACCAAAGATACCTTCAGTCACCACACGGGCATACAGTGCACTTTCTGCCGATAAATGACGCTGATCCCCTTCAGGCCAAGCTTCTACCGCATAAGGTACATGCTCGCCTAGTAAACGTTTACGTGAATAGTATTTAAAATAGCGCATGGCGGTATCAGTTTCTTTGGCAGCAAAAATACCGCGAAAGGCATAAAGCGTAGCTCTATCCCAAAAAGTTTTGTTACCTGCTTCACTATAAATGCCATCGGCACTCCATAAATGTTCAGATAACACTGCCGCAAGCGTGCCTTCTTTACGATCAAACACGCCAAAAGAAAATGGTAGCGCTATCCAGGCACGTAACTTGTCATTACCTTGATAATATTGATAGGTTTCAAAACCTTGCACAGTCGCAGCAAAATAGCTATTTATAGCTTGTAACAAAGCTGCTGCTCTTGCTTGATAATCATTTGCTTTGCTATCGTTGCCTAGTTCTTGATGTACATAACTGCCTGATATTAAAGCGCCATAAGTAAGCATATTAGTACTTAAATTAACATCACCCGCTGGAAAACGTCCTTCTAATTCATCACTATCTGAGGCAATAACGCCCTCTTCGGTTTGCTGAGCAAAACTGTAATCAATACACCAATCAATTAACGGTACTAAGGCTTTTGCTTGAACTTTATCAGCTCTTGCAAGGGCATAGCGACTTGCGCCATAGGCTATCATGGCGCAATCACCGCGATCACCGGCACCATCCCAAATATCTGTGCCTTCAGCAATAATTGATGATGGAATATATTTACCTTCATCATTCATAAAGCGAGCAAAGTGGCGGAAACTATTTATGGCAGATTCATTACCATTAACATCACCTAAAAACGGGAAAAACGGATTAATGTACTCAGCCTGATCATTCGCCCAAATCGCCGCATAATAACGACCGCCACCTGGGCCGTGCATCAAGCCACCTTTGGTATTATAAATACTTTCAGCCGCTCTAATTTTGGCGAAACTAAACATATTATTAAGAATAGGATCTGGCGTTTCTAACTGAAGTTTACTTTGTAAACTGGCAAGATAAGCACGACGATTTTTAATTTCAATATCACTATTAATATCTCGGCTTTCCCCTTGCTTAATGGCTAAATACTGGCTGTTAACTTGAATACTTTCCCCAGGGGCAAGTTCAAACGCGCCCGATTTATCCGATTGAGCAATAATACTGTAGCTGCCGTAAACACCTTTATCTGCGGGGGTTTTCACTAAGTAGTTCAGGCTGCCAATGCTTAGCTGTTGTCTTTGCTGACCCCAGTTGGTAAAAGTGAGCTGTTCTATTAACGCCGGCTTTGTTGTACTCGGTGACAAGGTTCGCGTTAAGGTGACCTCATTGCTTAACTCACCCACTAAGGTTAATACGCCATCAAACGAGACTTGCTTTAAGGTTTCTTGCGCAATAATTTCTCCGTTGAGGGATATTTGTGGCGATACTTCAATAGGAAAATCATGAATTAAACTAGCATGAGTATCATTAGGAATGGTACGCAGCATAGGCCAAACCAACTTACGCTTTAAGGTGAGTTTGCCAGCACTGTCACTACCATAGTAAATAATGGCAGAAACACGTTCACCACTGAATTCAAGATGATCTTGATGACTATCAGATACTTGCCAGTTAATCTCATTACTTGATAATTGCCAGCGATCACTCAAGGTATCTGCCAAGCTATCTAAGTACTCAGACTTTACGCTTTCATTGACTTTTTCTTGTACTGGTTGTTGATCTTGCGCACATGAAAACAACTGGCTGGCAATAACAACAGCCAAGGCGGCTCTTAACATCATCTCTTCCTCACATTAAAACCTCGGGTTAGATTTAATGTATAAAGAGTAACCGAGCAATACTTATTATAAAGTCACTAAAGCTTCTTAAAAAATAAGCAAATAAGAAAATAGTTAGCTTAAAAGAGTACACCTTATAATTTAAGTTAATAGCCTGATATGACTTATAGTATTTATATGGTCAGACTTAACGCTGACAGCGGTTTTTTAATTTATCTTTGTTTATAACTGACATTTCAAGCATTGATGTGTCAGCTATTTTTCTGCATGAGTTTGTCGAAATCGAATATCAAACTGCAAACTTATGACTTTTTGAACTAAAAACGCTTCCTTGCAGGTCTATACTGTCACCTTATACATCAATGAATAATTTAAGATGACAGCAAGCAAAAATAATCTAGTCCTAGGGCTAATCGCCATTTCAACCATGCTACTAGGATTAAGCGTGCTACTTATGGGGCATCATAAGCAGTTATTATTAACCACAGATTTCTACCACCTAACAAAACTATTAAGTGGCAATGCCTTTAGTTATCTAGCTGGAGCTATATTTATATTTTGTGCTCTGCTAAGTATCATGTGCATAAAAAAACCTGAGTTAAACAAAGCTTTAGCCGTGTTACTTATTATAATGAGTGCAGTGCCATTGTTGAGTTTATTCTCTGCCAGCATGTGGATTGAATCTTTAGGTGGTTTTCCAGTCATAGGCTCAGGGCAAGGGGTAATAAAATACTTTGCTTTACTATCCATAGGTATCTTACTTACCAGCAATAAGCTGGCAAATAAAAGCCAACAGTGGTTAGCTATTTTGCCTGTGGTTATTGTGCTTTTGTGGATTGGCGGCATGAAATTTACCGCGCTTGAAGCAAAAGGCATAGAGGATTTAGTGCAAAGTTCACCCTTAATGTCATGGATGTACCTATTGTGGGATGTACAAACCACCTCAAACATTATTGGTGTTTACGATATTATGGCACTGCTGTTATTAATTGCTGCTATCTACAAGCCAAAATTACTCTGGCCAGCATTGTTGATGTCTGGTGCTGTTTTCGTAGTAACCCAAACCTTCTTAATCACTTGGTCTGGTGCTCTGTCTGCTGAAACTCTACTCTCTACTGGCGGGCACTTTTTAATCAAAGATTTATGGTTTATTGCCAACCTTATTATGTTTTATCAGCTAAACCGACAAGGTCTGACTAACAAGGCTAGCAATTAGCCATTGTAAATAAGTGGCTACAGTTCAGGTAACACTATTGATACTGCTTAAGTGCCAACTGCCATAAGCAGTCCTGATCAAGCTCAGTGATCAGTGCTTGCAAGTGACTAAAGATAGCCCGTTGAGATTTAGGCACAAGTACGCGTCGATTATAGCTATCATGCGGCTTTTCAGATAAATGAAAGGTATTTCCCAAGGCTGAGCCTTTTACTAAGTAATCATACATAGAGCGGCCAATAATAGCGGCATCAACACGCCCTTTAGTTAACATAGTTAATAGCGCTGCTTCACCCGCGGTATCGACACGACTCACCTTACCGCCAGCCACTAACTCATTAATACCTGCGTAATAAAAGCCGCGAACACCCCCTATCACTTTGCCCTTTAATGAGTCAGGTGACTGATATTCTAGTGGGGTTGCTTTTAATGAGACAATTTCATCGCGGTCGGTAAATACCGTGCTGGTCCACAGATATTTTTGTTCAGCTTTATCCTTAAACCACTTAGGATTCACGCCTAACAAAATTCCTGGCATCTCATCTCGCTGTAACATGGCTTCAAGGCGCTTTCTTGGTACAAAAGCTAACTCAAATTGATAATTATCGCTCAGCTTATTTAACTGACGAACAAAATCAAAATACAAGCCAGTTTGGTTATCAATATCAATAATCAAAGGAGGCTGCAGATGATACGCATAAACCGTCATTTTAGCTTTAGCTTGAGCTGCAAATGCCGTAGGACAAAGCAATAAAAAAATTAACCAGTACTTTACCATAGAGTCCTACAAGCGAAAAAAAGAGAAAAGATATTACCCTACTAATTAAAAACAAAATTTATAAGATAAGCAAGGTGATAAGCTATCACCTTGCTTATCTTACACCAATTGAATTAACTACCAAGTGCCAATTAAAGTATGATAGTCACTAGCATAGCGCGTGTAATCTAACGCTTGTTGATGATGATCTTGCATATAATTAGCAAAGCTTTGCGCAAACACCCATGAATAGTTAGTCGAAAAACTTTCCCCTGAGTATTTACCATGCATAGCCGAAAACAAGCCTTTAATATTAGCTAAGCCTGAATTCTCATGAATATAAGAATAAGCTAAGCCATAGTGTTGGTACGCTTCACTGGCATCGCCATATTCATCAGAAAATGAATTGACCGATAACGGCTCGTAATTAGCATGTTGCGACTTACTTGCTACCGTTTGACCACTTAAATAAACTGCTTGGCCTTCTAACAACCAGCGAGGTAAGTGGCTAAAGGTGTATGGTGAGCTAGTATATGCCATTTGAATAGTATGAATAAGCTCATGAACGACCACTTGTTGCGGATTTTGACGACTAAACACCGACGGAGCAGAGAAAGAAATACCTAAATTAGTACCTTCACCCCAGCCAATATTTGAGTTGTTATTGGTTAAGCACACATAAATTTTATCTTGATAAATAGCCTCATCTATACTCGATACATAGGGTAATTTGGCATTAAAATGTGCTAATGCTGCTTCTTGTTCAGCGCGAGATAACTTAACAAACTCTGCATATAAATAGTTTTCCAATGGCCGTGAATCACGGCTTTCCATCGGCTGAAAATAACTTCGATCGGCCCATAAATCAAAATCATTTGGCAGAGTCATATTAACTAAGTATTCAGAGGTAACTGCCAGCTCACTTTCATCGCTGGCAATTTGATTAATCCCGTCGACAATCGACAACAATTGTTCATCTTGACTTAAGCTAGCGTAGTTTTGAGGCAAAAGCGCAAGTAACTCTGAGTGATATGAGTTAACGCCTGAATTGTTTATATAAACCAAAGCACGTAATTGCCCTTCAACATAGCTTTTATCTTGCTCAGTTAATGTACCTGCGCTCACCATTTCGGCATACACATAAATATGGGGATTGAAAACTCGCTGCTTTTCAATAGAGCCGCTGGCCATTGAAAGAAAAGCGTTCACCACAAGTGGGGAATATCTTTGCCTGCTATCAAAATATTCACTATTAGAAATGGTAAATGCCGAAGTTGCCGCTTTTAGCCCAGTTTCAACCCACTGTGCCGCTTGGGTAAAATCACTTTCGGGCAAGGACTCTTGACCATAAATTAATGCGTTGTCCGTTTCGTAATAGCGGCTATTAGCATTATTGGCACAATGCTCGCCATTCCAACCAAAGTTTTGCGGCGCATTGGTATTGTTATAAAAAATACCGGTTTGATTGGCATCTTTAAATGTACCAGCGTACTCACTTGGCGTCAGATCAGGCAAGTTAGCGTCGCTTGAAGAGTCATCACCGCCGCCGCTACCGCCACAAGCACTTAGCAATGAAACCAACACACAAGGTAAAACTTTATTTAAAGCAAAGTGTCGCATGAATACTCCTTAGACTACATGCACTTCTTATGAGGAGTAAACAACATAGTAATTTTTAATAAGTATTACAAGCGATTATCTTATACCAAATTGATTAAGTATTTGATCATTTAGCGAGAGTTAAAAGGCTTATAGGCAAGGCGCTAATTGCAAATAATGGTTATTCAGGAGAATATGCTCCTGCACTCTCTAATAAGCTGCATCCATGCAGCGTCCTTGTTAAAATTAGCAACGCGGCATATAAGCCTTTTAAACTCGCCCTTCGGGAGTACAAGAATAACATAATAACTGCACAATATTTATTTGATGTAGAACGACTATATCTTCATAAATCTTGTTTGTTCTGATGCTATTCTTGTAACTCTAAGTGACTAAATATTTAATCAAATTGGTATGACAGAACAAACGTACAAAAACAAATCAATTATGCCATAAACAATATTTGTAGCTGATTAATGGTATTGCTATCAGCAAACAAGCTACAGCCAAGATGCTGCGTAAATTAATGCCGCTTGTAACACTAACACAGTTGCAAAAGCACTTTTTAATACCTTGTTTTTAATATCTGTCATGATTACTCCTTTACTGCATTAACCTTTATCGCAATTGATTAAAAGGGGTTAATGCTATCTGTCTAACTTAGGTTGACTAGAGCAAGCCTTATACCAAAAACTCAACGCATTGATTTATATAAATAAAATAAAAAGCCACTCAGTTAAGTGAGTGGCTTTTAGTGAATTTGACTAGCTATTGGTGAATTTAATCACTACTTTTACGCGAAAGCTTTAGCTGATAGCAGTTTTGTCCGCTCGCTAAATACTTGGCTTCAAAAGGCGTTAATGCTGGCTCTTGCGAGTCACTCTCATGCTCAACTAAGCTAATATCACCCAATAAACCAACCTGACCTGCCGCTTGTTGAAACTCCTCTAGGTACAAGCGCCAATTACTGCGTAATATCAGCTGTTGGCCTATGCTGGTCATTTGCGGGAACACTGCACTGCCATGCCAGCGACGTTGAATATGCTTCGACTTTGGCCAAGGATTTGGATATAAAATATAGTGTTTGCTTACTGGCCAGTTAGCCGCTTTAACCAAACGATAAAAATCATTCAAATCAGCGCGCACCAAGTGATAATTATCAGCCTGGTAACTATCGGCATGTTGATGATCTTCGACATTGCGGTTAATACGATGTGCTGATTTATCTACACCAATGACCAAGCCGTTTGGATTTTGCTTAGCAAGTAAACGCGTACTTTGACCAACGCCACAGCAAGCATCCAGTATCACTTCACCTTGAGGATTTTTCGCCAAAAATGCCTGTACTAAGGCATTCATTTCATCAAAAGCTGCTTGCGTATGTGCTTGGTAGGGCTTTTTAAATTCATGACTTAAATGTTTTGCGACAATTTCATCTAACTTTTCATGTATACCGGGTTGATTGGTAACAATGGCCTTTGAATCACCCAACATATCATTGCAATCTTGCGAACTCATATTAACTTCTTAACCCTATACCTTTGTTAATTAATACCATAGCCGTAACAAACAAGGTCACGATAAAAAAGCCAATTACAGCAAATGCCGTAACTAAATTGACATCAGAAATCCCCAAAAAGCCATACCTAAAGGCATTAACCATATAAACAATCGGGTTGGCTTGCGAGACACCTTGCCAAAATTCGGGCAATAAACTAATCGAGTAAAACACTCCGCCTAAATAAGTTAATGGCGTTAAGACAAAGGTTGGAATAATAGAAATATCATCAAAACTGCCAGCAAAAATGGCGTTAATTAAACCGCCTAAAGCAAAGGTTGCTGAGGTTAAACTGACAGTAGCAATAATAACCCAAATATTATGTACTTGAATATCAACAAACAATAAAGACACTAAAGTAACAATGAGGCCAACTAGCATGCCACGGCACATACCGCCACCGACATAACCGGCAACAATCACCCAATTTGGCACAGGCGCAACCAGCATTTCTTCGACGTTACGCTGCCACTTTGCACTAAAAAACGATGAAGCCACATTAGAATAAGAGTTAGTGATCACACTCATCATAATTAAGCCGGGCACAATAAACGACATATAATCAAAGCCGCCCATTTCACCAATGCGCTTGCCAATTAACGAGCCAAAAATAACAAAGTACAAACTAATGGTAATGGCCGGTGGTACTAAGGTTTGTACCCAAATACGCATAAAGCGATGAATTTCTTTATGTAAAATACTTTTTAAAGCGATGCTGTTATTCATTTAGGCTGTCACCTCTTGTGTTGATGATTCAGCGGCTTGTTCATTAATCAGGTTAACAAACAAGGCCTCTAAACGATTACTTTTATTGCGCATACTAAGCACCTCTATGCCTTGCTCTGATAACTGAGTAAACACCTGATTTAACGCTTGGTTTTTATTTAAATCTACTTCTAAGGTGTGATCATCAAGTAAGCGCGATTCAACACCGCTTAACGTCACCTCCCCTTTAACGGGCACTAAATCTAAGACAAAGGTTTCAGTGTCTAATTGCGCAAGTAAGCCTTTCATGGTGGTGTGCTCAACAATTTTACCGCCATCAATAATGGCAATATTTCGACACAGCATTTCTGCTTCTTCCAAATAATGAGTCGTTAAAATAATGGTAATACCTTGCTTGTTTAATTCACGTAAGAAATCCCACATAGCGCGGCGTATTTCTATATCAACCCCCGCCGTTGGCTCATCTAAAATCAGCATTTTTGGCTCATGCATTAAAGCACGGGCTATCATTAAACGACGCTTCATACCACCTGATAAAGCGCGCGCAGGTTCGTTACGTTTATCCCATAACTCAAGCTGCTTTAGGTATTTTTCAGCACGTACCATAGCGGTTTTTCTATCAACGCCATAATAACCTGCTTGGTTGATTAGTATTTTAGTGAGCGGCTCAAATTGATTAAAGTTAAATTCTTGCGGCACTAAACCAATACAGCTTTTCGCCTTATCAAGTTCAAGGTCTATATCATGGCCATAAACCTTAACCTGACCTTGAGTTTTATTAACTAAAGAAGTTATCACACCAATTGAAGTTGATTTACCAGCACCGTTTGGCCCAAGCAAAGCAAAAAAATCTCCTTGCTGAACTTTAAGCTCAATGCCTTTCAGTGCCTGAAAACCGCCTTTATAAACCTTCTTTAAGCCGCTAATTTCTAACGCATAGGTCATAGTTTTACCTGATACAAAATAACTAAGTGGACTCTTAATATGGAGTCAATGCAGATAATTTCAATAGCGAGCAAATGATAATTGCTCACACCAAATAACCATCTATCAGAAAACTCAGGCTATTCATCGACTATGCTTATAGCTGCTCTTGTGCCAATTAAGTATACAATTTATAGTGCTTAGCAAAATAATCACCTAGGGTACGCCCTCATTATTGCTTACCTAAGTTAAAGCAGCTAAAGGAAAATGCATGTTTACCAATCATCTGAAGAAATCTTGCGGCAAATTATTTATTGTCAGCGCATTAGCTTTACCGCTTGTTGCCTGTAATACCTTACCAAACCAACAAAATACCGTAGCAGAAAAAAATCAACCGCTAACCTTAAAAAGCATTTATCAAGACAAAGCCTTTAAATCGGATCGCATAGGTCAAATTCGCTGGTTAGAAAAAGGCGATGGTTATTTAGCCGTTGAAGCCAGTAAAAACGGTGAAGGCGAAGATATTGTTCAATACAATGCCAGCACTTTAGCACCGCAAGTATTGGTTACCGCGAAACAGTTAACACCTGCTGGGGCAAGCGAAGCACTGACTATTGATGACTATGCTTTTTCTAACGATGGCAACAAACTGTTAATTTATACCAACAGCAAAAAAGTTTGGCGCTCAAACAGTCGTGGCGATTATTGGTTATATGATCTAAAAAGCAACAAACTCGTGCAATTAGGCGGCAAAGATGTACCCGCTAGCCAGTTAATGTTTGCTAAATTCTCGCCAGATGCCAGCAAAGTTGCCTATGTATTGCACAACAACATTTATGTGCAAGACTTGAGCTCAATGCAAGTCACTCAACTAACCGACAGCGCCGGCAATGGCATTATCAACGGTGTCTTTGATTGGGTTTATGAAGAAGAGTTTATTATTCGTGATGGTTTTCGCTGGAGCCCAAACGGCAAGAAGATAGCTTACTGGCAGCTAGATACCAGCGGCAGTAAAGACTTTATTATGATCAATAATACTGATTCTTTATACCCTACCCTAACCAAGTTCCCTTACCCTAAAGTCGGCGAAACCAACGCTTTGGCAAACGTAGGTATTGTCGATATAGCCGACAAGCAAACCACGTGGGCTAAGCTGCCAAACAATTCACGCAATATGTATATTCCACGCATGAATTGGTCAGGTAATAGCGAAGAAGTACTGGTTCAGCATGTTACCCGCAAACAAGATATTAATCGCTTGTATCTAACCAATGCAGAAACCGGCAATAGTAAGCTTGTTATTACCGAGCAAGAAGAGCACTTTCTTGACTTCTTTGATGATGCCCGCTGGATAAACAATGGCAAAAACTTTATCTGGACCAGCGAGCGCAGCGGCTGGCGTCATCTGTACAATATCTCACGTGATGGCAAAACTGTCATAAACTTAACCAAAGGTGACTTTGATATTACTGACATTAAAGCCGTTGATGAAGAAAATGGCTGGCTGTACTTTATTGCCTCGCCAGATAACGTTGCCCAGCGCTACCTATATCGCAGTAAATTAGACGGCAGTTTAAGTAATCAACGCGTCACGCCAAAAGAATATGCTGGTTTTAACCGTTATCAAATGTCCAGTGATGGTAGCTGGGCCATCCATAGTCACTCAAGCTTTGCTACACCTACATCAAAATATTTAGTGAATGTATCCGCTAAGCCGAATAGCCGGCACCAGAAAAAGCACACCTTAATGACTAATGAAAAGCTTAACGCTAAATTAGCCAAAATGGATGTAGCGCCAACAGAGTTTTTCCAAGTTACAGCGCAAGACGGTGTCGTGTTAGATGGCTATATTACTCGCCCAGCTAACTTTGACGCCAGTAAAAAATACCCAATTCTTTTCTACGTATACGGTGAAGCTTGGGGACAAACGGTACAAGATAAATGGCGCGGCAATGCCTTTATTTGGGATCAAATGCTAACTCAGCAAGGCTTTATCGTGGCATCAATTGATAACCGCGGCACTCGCGCACCAAAAGGTCGTGACTGGCGTAAATCAATTTACGGTGGCGTTGGCATTTTATCATCACGGGATCAAAGCGATGCTTTAAAAGCCATGGCAAAACGTTGGTCTTATATTGATACTGACCGTGTTGGCATTTGGGGACATTCAGGCGGCGGTTCTATGACTTTAAACATGCTGTTTAGATACCCTGAGCAATATCATGTCGGTATTTCATCAGCCCCAGTTGCCGATCAATTACTGTACGATACCATCTACCAAGAGCGTTACTCTGGCCTGTTAGAAGATCACGCTGAAGGTTACAAGCAAGGCTCACCAATCACTCATGCCCATAACCTAAAAGGTGAATTATTACTGGTACACGGCACAGGAGATGACAATGTACATTACCAAGGTGCAGAACGATTAATTAACGAATTAATCAAACACAATAAGCAGTTTGAGTTTATGTCGTACCCTAATCGCAGCCATAGCTTGCGTGAAGGCGAAGGCACTACCTTGCATTACAAAACCATGAAAACTAACTTCTTTAAAGAGCACTTATTAGCTAAATAATACCTACCACAAAATACAAAGAGCAACCTATATTGGTTGCTCTTTGCTATAAACCTTAAATCATTAGTCCCTGCTAGCAGCCATTTTTATCGAAACATTTCCTGACAAAAAGCAGATTGCACTTTATCTTAATAGCGCGAAGAATTGTCAGCCAAAAGCAAAATCAATCGGAATGATAATATGATAAAAACAATACTTTTTTGCTCCGCGATACTTCTTACTACAACGAATGTTCACGCAGTACCCAAAGCTGCAACCAAAGCTGATTATGATAACGTACTGCAGTCATACGTCGACAAAGATGGTCCAGGTGTGGCGGCTATTGTTAGTCAACATGGCAAGGTACTTTATAAAGGTGCCCGAGGCATGGCAAACATAGAGCATAATATTCCATTAGAAACTGATAGCATTTTCAGATTAGGCTCTATCACCAAACAGTTTACCGGCGCCGCCATTATGATGCTGCACGAGCAAGGTAAGCTATCAATTAAAGACGATATTCATAAATATGTGCCTGACTTTCCAACAGAAGGCCAAGTAATAACCATTGAGCATCTATTAACCCACACCTCAGGTTTAGCAAACTACACCGAAGACGAACATGTATGGAATAAGCTAATCCCAACAGCAACAACATTAGATGAGATGCTAATTGAGTTTGCCAAACACCCAATGCCACTAAAAACTGGCGAAGCCATGCGCTATTCCAACACAGGTTACGTATTGCTAGGTAAAATCATTGAAGTAGCCAGTAAACAAAGCTATGCCGACTATATAGAGCAACATATTTTTGCCAAATTAGGCATGAAAAACAGTATGTTCGGTGGCACTCAGCTTATCGCTAACAGAGCCAGTGGCTATAGCTTAGCAGATGGTGAAATCGTTAACGCCTCGCCAATCAACATGATGTGGCCACATGCTGCTGGTTCATTGCTTTCAACCGTAGATGACTTGAACATCTGGTATAGCGCTCTAAAAAGTGGCAAGCTTATTTCCAAAGCAGGTTACCAGCAAATGATCACACCTTTTACCCTGAACGACAACACTAGCTCTGATTATGGCTATGGCTTAGGTTTTTACAAAGTGAACAAATATAATGCCATAGGTCACGGCGGCGGTATTCATGGCTTTGTAACCAACGCATTTTATTTACCAGAAAAAGATTTATATGTCGCTGTATTAAGCAATACTGATGCTGGCTCACCGGGGGATATAGCATTACTTCTTGCCGCGAAAGCAGTTAACATTGATGTACCAGAGTTTAAGGAAATTAAACTTTCTAAAAAGAGTGCCAAGCACTTACTAGGCAGCTATGCCGTATCAAATGATTCAAAGCGTGTTATTGGCTATGAAGATGGCAAGTTCTTCTCGCAACGTGATGGCGGTCACAAGTGGTTAATCAAGCCAATGTCTAACAATAGCTTTTTCTATGATGCCAGCTTGTCATATTTTACTATTGATAAAAACGATAAAGGCGAACAAGTTATGAACTTTTATAGTGGTCTAGCAACCACACCAAGTGTTGCCATTAAAACAAAATAACTCGCTGTTTAATTAAATTTTAACTCATAAATAAGGGCTGCTAGTTACAAAACCAGCAGCCCTTTTTTCATATTGGTAGCAGCTTAAATCGCAGTAAAATAACTAAGTCATTATTTGTTAGAGAAGTTGTTAGGAAATTTCAGCTGCTGTATTTCTCGCCACGAAATCAATTTAATGCCTTGTTCTGCTAGCATCTTACTTAGCTTAGGATCACTAACATAATCCATATCTCGTTGACGCCACTTCGCGCCATAATCATTATCTCTGCCCGTGGTTGAAATCATATCTTCATCATCATAACCGAGATGAAAGGTTACTTGGCTTACCTGAGCAGGCTTAGTATTTACCACGAGCTTATCATAGGCTTGATGCCAATCTTTAGCGGCTGTATTTCCTGTAACAAACAAATAACTGTCTAAGCCATAATCCTGCTCATTAAGTAGCGCCATATATTGAGCATTGCCGGCTATAAAGTTAAGGGAAATAACTGCTGGTAATTGATAAGCTCTTGCTAGCTTTAAATAAAGCGCAAACAAATCGGCATTTTGAAACAGGGCAGCCATATGGGTATCAATATGACTCGGTTTAATGCCTGCCTCTAGCGCTCTTTCGATTTGCGCTGTAATCTCCTTCTCCACCTCATCTAATTTGGCATGTTTTACAAAGTCAGCGGTATTTGCATAGAAATAACCCTGCTCATTCAATAAGCTTGGTATTTCTTTTTTCGATAATACGCCGCCCCAGCGCATTTGTGGCCACTCTGAAGTAAACGTAAGATGTATGCCTAAGTCAAATTGAGGATTCTGCTTAGCGTAACTCGCATAATCAACAAACTTAGGCGCCGGCACCATAATACTGGCGGAGTTGATATAGCCATTCTCAAACGCTGCTTTCACCGCGCTATTAGTAGAAGCATTTAAGCCAACATCATCCGCATGTAAAATCAGTAATTTATCCTGAGCTTTATAGCCCAACTGCTCTATTACGTTCACAGACTTGGCAATTGGCTCTGCAGATAGAGGCTGAATAAAGACAGCACCCAAACATAAACACACACTAGTAACATTAAATACTCGAGATAACTTGCCTGTGATTAAATCCATATACTTACTAATATCCTGACATTTAACTTCTATAATTGCCCAATGCCTGTTAATAACCAACAAGCTCAGCATAGCCTAAACCATTAAAGCCGCCAGAGGCTTTAACGCGCCCTTCCCAGTAAGGAATTGTAAGCTGATTACGAGAGTCTTTAGTGATGGTTTCTAAAATAATATCATCTCGATTAGGCAAACTAGCGCGCCACTTACTTGGGTATTTTTGGCCTTCTAAGCTAACTGTTTCAAGTACAGCTAATGTGATATCTTCTCTGGCTATCGCGCTTGCTTTACCATCAGGTGCGATTTCTGTAGCGCTACAATAATCATACCCCTGATCACTACCACGAATACAAAATAGCATTAAACCTTGCTCGCCTGAGGCCTCATCAACCAAGCTAAACCAATCCCAGCCGAGCTGACTTTTATCCAATAAACTTGCCGACCATTCTCTGTCATACCAAGCATTACCCGTTACCTGATATTCTTTACCAGCAAAGGTAATTGCGCCCTCTACCTTTAAAAAAGGATAACTAAAATAATAAGATGCATGACCACTTTCAGTTTTTTGGCTATAGCCATTATCTCCGTGCAAGGTCATTGGGCTATCGCCGAGTGTTAAGTTAACGGCAAAGTTATCTTCAACAGCGCTTAAATTCAGTGGTAAAAACGCCTGGCCTTGGCTTTTTAACTGCCAATCATCAATAGCAGCAGTAAATGGCGCAGTTACTACCTTGGCTTGATTAGCACGAGCAAGGCCACGTTCAAAGGCAACATGAGTTTGCTGGTGCTGAATAGCAAAGTGAGCAAAATAAATATTATTATCCCACCATGTTGAAGCAAGCGTGCTTGGCATTAACGTACGAAATAACGTCCATTGTACGCCGAAGGTTTCACCGGTATCGCTTTGTAAGTTTGCTGTGATATACCACCACTCAATCCCCTGTGCCTGATGAATACCATGGTCTTGCGGAAAAACTAACTTAGCGCCAGGTTTAACCGCTGCACCACTTGCCATTTGAAAAGCCGTAGGTGCGCTTTCTTGTTGTGCTGGCTGACAAGCAACTAACATCAAAATAGTAATAAGCAAGAACCATAGCTTGAGTAAACTAGCCTTTAACATCTTAATACTCCCCCTGCACGCGAATAAGCTTTCTTACCGGAAGATAAGCACAGACTACCGATACAAGCACTAAGGTTAAGCAAGTAAATACTAAGGTGGCTAAATCTAAGCTAAAGTGAATTGTCCAGCCAAAGGCAATCGGCATAACAAACTTTAATAAGGCAAAGCCTAAAGCAAAACCGAGCGGCACAGCAAACAAGGCAGTAAAAAATACCACACCAGCAGTTTGTAATAACTTCATAATTAATAACTGCTGCCCAGTTACCCCTAAGTTACGCAGAATAACCAATTGCTTTAATTGGTTAGCACTTAAGCTTAATAAGCTAGTACATAAGCTCAGCAAAGCGATAGCGAGAATAAAGCCATTAAGCGCTTTAGTAACAACAAAGGTGTCATCAAATAAGGCATTGGCATATTGTTTAAAGACCTTGTTGGGCATAATTTGCGTGCTATCTTGGTTAAATTCACCGACTAAGCGTTCAGTAAATTTCGCCACGCTTTCATCTGTTTTTAAACGAATGGAATAGCCATAAGGTTTACTATTTAAACCCGCTTGTTTAAGGCGTTGCTCTAAGGTGAGCAAAAACATGCTTGGATTACCATAGTCATAGAAAAAGCCAGTAATTCTACAACTAAACTGTGTGGCATTTTGAGTGAAAGTTACCTCGCTACCAAGGGCAATACCAAATTTAATATAACTTTGCTCATTGGCAAGGCAGCCGTTATTGGCAAAACTAGCCACACTGGCAACACCGCCTGCTGTTAGCGAAATATGCTGATAATGCTTAGCGCTATCACCAAAGCTGGCTAATTGCGCGGGTAAATTATTTAGCTTACCTTCGCTTTGAGTATAAACACTTAATAGCGCCACTTCTGGCAAGGCAGATAATTCATTTCTTAAGGTGTGATTAAGCGTTTCTGAGCGCAAATAAATATCGGCACTTAACTGTTTTTCAAGGTGGGCATTTAGGGTATTGCTAAAACTTTTCACCATAATTTGCATACCAATAGCACTGCCAAGTGCCACCAAAATAGCAATAATGGCAATATGTAAATCTTTGATATGAAAGCGCGTATCGGCATGTAACCACTGATTAAGCGGATTATTCAATTTAAAAGGAATAGCAACCAGCGCAGACAACGCCTTAGGCACTAATAAAATAAATAACAGCAATAAGGTAAAACAAAGCAGTAAGGCTTGAAATTCACTCGCGGCATAGTTAACTAACCATAATAGCGCTAAACCAGTTGCCACCAACATGCCATAAAATGCCCACTGACCTTTATTGGCAAGGTACTTAGCTTGAGCGATTAAAATTACCGCTAAGGCGAACATATTTAAGGCAAAGCCGAGTAAGACATTGCCCCATTGCCAGCTAATAACCAAGGCTTTATCTAACTGATACAGGCCAACCAAGGTGCGGTTTACATCTAACACTAAGGCATTGGCAATAAAGTAACCGCCTGCCGTGCCTAAAAGCGCAGTAACGGCACTAACAGCAACGAGCTCAATGGTTAAACTTAATTGAATACCTGACTTACTACAGCCAAGTAAATGCATTTGCGTCAGCAGTTTTTTACGTGCGGTTAAGGTAAGTTTTATCGCATTAAAACTTAAAAAAGCGGCAACAATATAACCTAGCATGGCAAGCGCAGTTAAATTAAAAAAGAACGCTTGCGAGAGCACATCAAACTCTTGCTGCTCAGCATCAACTAGCTGCGCCCTGCCTGCGAGTAATGTTTCTATCTGGCTAAGTTGCTGCTCACTTAGCTGTAACAATTCAATAAAGCTCAATTGCCCGTTTGCTGATAACAAGTAATCAGCATTGGCAAGATCGGTTATCGCCCAAAGGCCGATATCATCAACTAAGTGAATATCTGGCTGTTGCTGGCCTTTGTTTAGTTCAAATTCAAGCTGTTCACCCGCCTCATTAAATAATCGACTAGCAAATTGCGCATCAACTAACAAACTGGTTAACGAAATCAGACTATTAGAGGTGCTATTGCTTTGCTCTTCTTGCTTTTGTAATTGACTATTTTGCGAATGCTTTGGTTGTGACTGACTAAACCACAATAAGGTATCAACCCCTTGAATTGATAAGGTACGCCCAGCCTTAGTTTTTAATTGTCCCCGTAGCACAGGCTGTGCATTGGTAAAACCTTGTCGCCTTAACTCTAACCACAACTCGCCAGCAATATACTCTTCACCCGTTAATGGTTTAATTAGATGACTAACAGGGTTAGTCATTAATGCCGAAGATTCTTGATAGCGAGATTTTGCCTCTTGGTTAAGCCCTGCAATCGCCGTTAGCAAGGCACTGCCTAAACTAAAGCCCAGAATAAAGAGCGCCATTAACCAAGGGTGGCGACGATAAAAAGCAATATGGCTGGCAAGTATTAGTTTAATTTCGTTAGTCAAAAAGGCCATCTCGAAGCACTTTTACTTGGTCAAAATAATCCGTTAATTGCTGACTATGGGTTACCATAACCAAGTTGATTTCACGCGCTTTACAAAGCTTTGTTAGTAACTCGACTACTTGATGAGAGCGGGTTTGATCTAAATTGCCGGTTGGCTCATCAGCAAAAATAATTTGTGGCTTATTTAACAACGCCCGAGCAATACCAACACGCTGCTGCTCACCACCAGAAAGCTGATGCGGTAAAGCGTTTAATTTTTGGCTTAAACCTAATGAGTCAACCAAAGAATCAAATTCAGTAGCCGCTTTACCTGCGTAATTCAACTTGTGCTGAAAAAGAATATTTTGTTTAACCGTTAAGCAATCAAGCAGTTGATATTGCTGAAATATCAAACCAATTTTACGACGATACAAAGCGAGCTGTTTATCGTTTAACTGGGTTAATTCTTGATTATTAACATTGACCGAGCCGCTATCGGCTTGCAATAAGCCTGCAAGAATATGTAAAAAAGTGGTTTTTCCTGAGCCGCTATCCCCCAATAAGGCAAGGTGCTGCGCGGCAGGAACAGATAGGTTGAGCTGATTTAAAATATTGTGTTTACTATCGCCATCGGTGCGACTAAAACACAAATCCTTAACTTCAATCACGTTAACTCCTTGTTTCAAGGAGCTTAGTTTAACGTGATTGATTAGGGTTTACTAGGTAGGTGCAAACCAAATATCAACCTAAGATTTCTCTATAACCAAGGTTACTTTTTTAGTTTCATCATGATTATAAGCTTGCGCTCACATTATCACGCTCTACCTGTCTTTATATAAGCAATAGTTTTCTTTGCATGATCTTGTAATAAACCTTTGGTTGAACCAACAGCCTTGTTATTTTCAGAAATTACTCTAAATTTTGAAACAGCTTCGCCTGAAGATTTATCGTAAATGACAACTTGGGTGACAACATAGTCAGAGCCAGCAAACACACCTAACATTGCTCTTTTAGCACCATGTCTTACGTTATAGCTAGTGAAAGTAATATCAAGTAACTTATTCGCTACATTCTCATTTAGCTTTGATTCCGCCAAACTTTTACCAATTTGTTCAGAAAAGATCGCAAGAGCATTTTCTTTAACCTTCACTTTCTGTGAAATTTTATACTCAAAAGAATCAGCTGACGTTGGCATATATGGCTGAGTAATAAACATCCGTGGAGCAGCACAGCCACTAATTACTAATGAAATCAAAAGTAAAAAAACTGCATTTCCATATTTCATAAATAAATATTCCTTGTTCGTAATCGTAGATAAAATTGAAATTAACTAAAATGTGGTTTTTCCTGAGCCGCTATCACCCAATAAGGCAAGGTGCTGCGCCGCAGGAACAGATAGGTTGAGCTGATTTAAAATGTTGTGCTTGCTATCGCCATTAGTGCGGTTAAAACACAAACCTTTAACTTAAATCACACTAACCCCTTGCTTTAAAAGAGCTTAATTTAACGTGATGTATTTGAGAAAGCTACGAGTAAATTAGAAGTGAATGTTGGAAACAGTCTAAACTACCACAGCTAATTCACCAAGTTACTTTATAAATCTATGTATGAAAAATATAAACTATCGCCGCACATATTTTTAACGTCAGCGACAGCCAACTTCCATAAACTACTAAGCTGAAGCTTTACTTACATAACCTTTGTCGATTAACCACCACTCAGGTGCCCAAGACGTTCCGCCTGACTCTCCATCATACGGGTAAGATCTCTTAAGTTTTTCAAGCACTTCTTTATCTTGACCAAACCTCAATAACCAATACCCGAAATATGTTTTAAAATTAATGTGTTCCCCGATTTTATGGGCACTATTATCCATTAAAGATCGATAATAATGACCAATTGATACTAGGATATTACCTAATATTTTATCTTGCTCTGAATCACTCTTTAGAGCAGCATATCCATAGTTTTTAATTGCTTCTTTATCTATTTTACAACGAGTTAATTGCTCAATATGCTGTATATCAGAGTCACTGGAAATATTAGCAAATAGTAAATCCCAAAGTTCAGGAACTAGCTCATCTTCAACAGCACAATTAGCGATTACTGTCTTAATAATATCTGCATGGGCATCAATAAAATATGGATTTAAGGGTATTTCTTGCTTTTGTTCTTTGTTTTTTTGCTTCAAATCGAAGTAATCACGAAACCCTTTTTCTTGAGCAATTTCGTCTAAACATTGACAATGCTTTTTCTCAGGTGAGCTTTTTTGTAATTGCTTTGCTTTTTTCTTAACATGTACTATTAAATTTTGGTGTTCTGTAGGCATATCGTTCTCCTCACTTCCATCGATTTATGTGCACCCCTCACCATACTCAATGGTAGAAAAAAACGTTAAATTCGGAATTTTGGTTCTCTGAGAGATTTGCCTTCGGGGTGGGCTGGCATCCATGAAACACCGACGGCAATTATTGCGCCTTTTTGCTGAGGGTGTCAACATTTTATTGACTAGACTTGAACTCCCTTAAAGTTTCAATATCAGAACAGTCAAATAGCTCTCTTTAACAGTACCAGTGTATAATTATTAAATTATATAAATTCAATACTTCATCTTACTAACTATTAAATTCATTCCTATATACCTGCTTCCAACTCTTCACTCAAATACTGATAAAAGTCTTCACGCTTGCGTAACACTTCACCTTTCAAACGCTTCATGAGTATCGGGTAAAAACTTTTGAACTAATTCTGTTTGCGATAATTGATCTGAGTAATTGCCAACACAGAAACATAGCTCACAGTTTCTCAATTTGAGCATATTAGCCATGTTCGAATTGCCTCTTAATACGTCTATCAATGCTTTTTTTGATTCAATATGCAGGTCAAGCTCATTATTAAGCTTAACCTTTGGATTATCCAAAGTTATGCTTTCAAGATAATCAAACAGAATGGGCTTGCTGGGTTTTCTTATGGTTACCATCATTTTTTGTCTATCGTGTTTATTCCATTCATCAGAAAGCTCTCTGACACTGTCGAAATAATTATCTGAAGCTTGGCTGTTTGCTGACCAATATATAGGATTATCTTTTGTTACCCAGATTTCAAAACCATTATTTAACAGTAATTCCGAACTAAATTGAAAAAGAACAGGGCCGTAATGATTCTGGCGACAGAAGTGTTGATGTAAGTCAGTGGTATCCAGAAATATATCGTCAAAAACAGCAAACTTTTTGTCTATATCATCTGATTGCTGAGGTGTTTGATACAAGCCTTGCCTTTCAATATACTCGCGTGAAAGTAAGCCACCTTCTTCAATAAAAGTCATTGACGTGGCAACTGTATTAGCATGGTAAAGGCTCGTTATATTGTTACTTTTTAAAAACTCATATAACTTTCGGTTATCCAACTTCATTTTTAAATCCACTTAATTACAATTTCTATTTGATGACTTAGATTGGTTTTTACACAGTAGCTACCGTCAAATATCCACATCCAACTCTTCACTCAAATACCGATAAAATTCTTCTCGTTTGCGTGGTACTTCAATGGTGGCACAGGCAGCATCTAAGGCATCAATCGCCGCTTGTTTGCTGATAATGCCGGCTTCAACTTTAGGTAAAAGGTGTGTGGTGTAGATGTAACTTAATTCGTTATAGCTGCCATTTTGGCCGCAAGAAACCACAGCAGCATCGCCGTTTTTGGCAAAATACACGTCTTCGTAATCGTATTTGTCGTTAATCTCTTTAATCGACTCTGGACGTTCTAGTAACTTGTTAATCAATGACATGTACATGCCTTGTAACGATTGAAAAACACGAATATGAGCTCGTTTGCATAATAAATTTCCTAACTGCATGGAAAACAACTTATTAATATTGATGGATCTTTAGGTTATTAAAACCTCACAAGTTTGGGCTTGGTCAACGCTAACCAGTGTTACTTGATAATTTAACTTAAACCTAACAACTTGGCTGTTGCAGGCATGACACAAAGGGGCAATGTGTTCACCTGCAACAGCCGGATTGTCAATAATTGCACCTAAGGTAGGTACTTGCAGACAACCATATACGGAACAATAAGGCGGCCAAGTAACACCTGAAAAGACGAGCCAGTGGTCTTTCCATGTACCACTACTGCAGGCTCTATCAGACTTACCTGGTTTAATCTTCCAACCTGTTACTACTGCTTTTGTCATTAGGTTTGTAAAACCATTTGAGCGATCTGTCGTAAAACAAAACTATACGTATTTGCAAACAAAACACCATTACACGGCATTACAAGCATGTTGACATTGCTGTTATCAAGAAAACTTAGGCTGAGAATCTAGGGAGTTAAAGATGACACGTCATGACAGCACATCCCTTATTACATCATTACTTTAAAGCTGTTTAATATTTACTCATTTAGCTAGTACTTTGTTAAACAAATACTTTTCAAGATAAAAACACACCAAGCAAACAAAGCACATTCACAAGCCAGTACTTGTAATGCGTTGTCATGGTTCAAGCAGACTGAGCTTATTAAGTTTCTGTTCGATTCTCGCGTGAATTCATCCTGAATTTCGCCTTTACTGAATAGGAACCACTATGAAAAATACCTTAAAAGTACTTTCTATCGCGTTGGCATTTACCGCAAGTATTTCTCTGCCACAAGCGCATGCTGAATCATCTACTAGCATGTTAATCAGCCTAGCTGAAACTAAGCCAGCTTTGGTAGAGCAACTAAACAACCTAGCGCTAACCGATGCTAAGCTACTCGCGCAATTATTAACTTTGTCGGAGTCTAAACCTGAGCAATTACAACGTTTATTGGATTTAAAAGCGCAAGACCCAACCGCGTTTGAGCATTTAGTGACCATAAAGCAAGCCGAAGCTAAACAAAAGCAAGGGGAAGTTGGTGAGAATGGCACCATTAGCGACGGTGGTGTGATTAGAACCTAATTGTTACATCGCCCAGTATTAGCGTGGCTATCCATCAATTTTTTAAATTGAGCTTCACGGCATAATGCGTCAAACCAAGGAAGGTTATACCAAACAGCTCCGACATTATTTTTTAATGCCACTTTAACATGATGGATAGCCGAAGATTTTTCATTTAACAAGCTATAAACCAAGGCGGAAGCGTAAGACACCTCCCCGTTATCAGAAGTCAATTCCTGCGCTTTATTTATCGTTGCTATAGCTAAGTCAGCTTGCCCTAATTGCGCGTACGCCTGCGCTAAATTGGTGAGATATTTCACCTCATTTTTACCAACTAACAAGCTTACAACTTGTTGATAATGAGATTTAGCCAATTGCTTATCGCCCATCATCATTTCAATATCAGCCAAATTCAACAAGTTAAAAGGATGCTTAGGAGCTTTTGCTAATGCTTTTTGCGCAAACTCTAATGATTTTTTATATTGCTTATTTAATGCGTACGCCAAAGCCAAGTTAGTTAAATCACTGCTTTGAGGATTAATGTTAACAATAGCCTGATAAGCCGCTATTGCTGATGCCAGCTGACCTTGCAACAGCCAAATATTAGCCTGTAACCTTTTACCTTTAATGTTATTAGGGTATTGCTTTAACAGGCTTTCAATGGTCTTTTCCGCCTCACTCAACGCCCCCATACGCCAATAACTAAAAGCGCTGTTGTAGAGCAAACTTAAACTAGGTCTAAGCTTGTAAGCATCGGTGTAGGCTTGTGCTGCTTTGTCATAATGTCCGCTGCTAAAATGCATATAAGCTTGCTGCTCTAGTATTAGCAAAGCATCTGCACCGCGATGCTTTGCCTCGGTAATTTGCTGCTGAGCGACGTCCATTTGCCCTAGATCTGACGCCAACCAAAACCTATCAATCGCTTCATAGACGCTGTAGCGATATTCAGGTGGTGCATTTTGTAGCAAGCTATCAAGTTGCTGTAGATATTTTTTGTCTCGTGAATCTAGGTATAAGTCTAATGCGGTATCTCGATATAAGGCATAAGCGGCATACAAATAGGGCGACCTTGTTAAAAGCTCAGCAAGTTTAGATAAGCTGTGTTCATTATATTGTCTTTGCTCTTTTATCTCGTGGTAAAGATTAATATAACGCTGATAGTCTGATTCTTTTATTGGCTTTTGTAGTAAACCCGCTTTATTTACTGCTAACTCTTTGGCAAACAAAGCAGCAAATTGCCCTTGGCTGGCACTGTACATAACGCTAAATTTCTCAATAAGTAAAAACCAATGATTCTCGGCACTAACCGATAAGTGTTCAGCATTATTTGGTCTGCTAGTTAACCGAGCAAAACGAACGTTACAACGATTAGTATCACACTCTAACGAGGTGGTAATAAGGTCTGATGCCCCTAGTGCTTGTTTAAGCTTAGCTAAATTGTCACCGAGCAAAGCGGTTGTTGCCATGACTTCTCGCTGCGAGATCAAATACATGTTTTTAGTATTGATAACCGCTTGGCGCATGGCATCTTCAACTGTTGATAACACCAAAGCTTGTTGCGCTGCAGGCATAGCAGAGTTTTCTATCAGCCTAGGCTTTAAAATAGCCACATGCTTGTTGTCGCTCTCATCTTGGCTGACAAAGTAAAAGGCAAACAACACCAACAAACACAGTAAACAAGCACCCGAGAATAACTTAATCGCGCTAAAGCCATGCTGCTTTTTCGTTATTGGCTCGGGCAAAGGTAAAGTCGCTTGCTCACTGTCTAGGTTTTGCTGCCACTGCATTAATATATGGCCTAATCTATTTTCTATCTCCGCTGCTGTTAACGTGCGCTTTGCAACAGGCTTAACCAGCATTGCCATTAATAAATCGGTTAATGCAGCAGGCGCATCACAGAGCAAGTTTTTTGCATGTTCCGGCACTTGCTGACAAATACGCTCTGCCACTTGGTTTGCTGAGCCTTGACCAAAAGGATGACTGCCAACGAGTAATTGATAAGCAATAATCCCCAATGAGAAGATGTCTGTTCTATAATCGAGTGCTTGTCTTGCAATATGCTCTGGCGACATATAAAACAAACAGCCATAACCAGCGCTACTGTCAGACTCAATACCTTGCTCCTGACCTGCCAAACGCGCAATACCAAAGTCAGCTATTTTTAGCTGCCCTTGCTTATTAATTAAAATATTACTTGGCTTAAGATCACAATGAATAATGCCATGTTGATGTGCTGCTTTCAGACCAGATGTTAATTGCCGTAATAGCTCAAGCTTTTCAACCATAGATAACTGGTTTTCTTTTTGATACTGGCTTAGCGATTGGCTATGAAAATATTCCATAACCAAAGCAGCTTGGTTATTTTGTTCATAGACATTGTAAATTTGAATAATATTAGCGTGACTTAATCGCGCTAAAATACGCGCCTCAGCTAAAGCATGCTCAAGCGATTGCTCGCCAGATAAAGCGGTAAGCTCTTTAATGGCAACTTGTCGTTCTAGTTTGTTATCTTGGGCAAGGTAAACCTTACCCATACCACCCTCGCCCAATAGGCGAATTTTACTGTACTGCCCTTGCATATTAACCATGCAGTACCGTTAGCGACGCTTTACCTTGGCCTCGATTAACAATAAGTTCATTACCTTTGTAAATCCTAAAAAAGCTGCCAGCAAAACGAATTCTTCGCCCTTGACGCTCAATCAATTCATCACCATCGCAGGCACCGCCAAGTATCTGCCTAAATTGCTTTTTCGCTCGGCACACATGGGTGTTAAACAAAGAGATATCATAGCCTAGCTCCTGCGCTAAAATTTCTGGTAATACCCAGCCTTGATCGCATTCAGCTAAGCCCTTTCTAGCATCACTATCGCGATACCTCGCAAGGTTTAAGGTTAAATAATGATGAGCATTGTTCGACAAGGAGTGCTGTTCATCTAAGGTGGTGATATGCAGCTCAGTGTTTTCTTCATCTAAACTGAGGTTAAAGCGATACTTAATTTGGCTAGCTAACAACTTAGGTTTTGATAATTGCAGCGTCTGTTCGCTTTGGCTATTGAGATTAATTTGCCAATTTTGTTCGCTAAAACGTAGCGTGTCTAAATCATTCACTGGATAGGCATGACCGTTAGCATCGTCTATAAACTCTTTATACCACTGCCCTTTACATTGAGCATAAAACAGCACTATTTCTGGCTTGTCTTCATTGGGCAATAAGTTGTAATCCGTTAATATAATAGGTGCTTGGCTTGTTTGCTGAGCGCGCTCATCAAGTGCTAATAACATATTTTGCGGTGGTGCTAAATCAGCTACCTTCATGCCATAAGTTTCACCTGAGGCAAAGGTAACTATATCGCCGAGCTCTAGCTTGCGGAAGGTGTCTTTTAGCAACTTTTCATTATTTACCCAAGTGCCATTATGACTAACATCGCGAATAAACCATTGCTGTTGAAACCATTCAATAACGGCATGTACCCTTGAGACTTCTGGGGCACTAATCACAGTATCTGCATTAGTCGCTGACCGACCAATACAGTGATAGGCATTTAAATACTTTAAAATGGTCGAGGTTTCGCTTAAATCTAAAATAGCAGCCATATAAACAACGTATGCAAGTGATGTTACTAACAGTAAATATATCAAAGCATTGAAAGACAAATTGTATAAAATTACAAGAAACTCATATAAAAAAGATTTTTTGTATGAATGTCATCCTAGCATAACGCGGCTGTAAGGTTGTTTGTTTTCGCGCAAATAAAGCTTGTTCACAGACTTATCTAATCAAAGCATTTTGCCTATTTAACAACCAGTTAATAGCTATACAAACCGCCAAAGTTAATTTTAAAGAAATTAGCAAAAGTAATATTCAAACACCAGTATCTAGCTAACAGAAGAAAGTAAACCACTAAGTAACGGTTAATACTAGCTAAATTCATGAAGGCTTATCAAAGCAATAAGGTTTTCAAACAAGAACGATGACAAGCAAACTACGACAATTATCAATCAAGTCATTTTACTGCGTCAAAACAAGGTTTTTACTAGTCTTCATGCTACAATTTGTCTTATCTAGGTTGTAACTTTTCAGATTTATCATGGCTAAAAAAGCGCTCACTATTCATGAAAAAACCATCTTTGACGGTGTCTTTACCAAATATTTTTTAAAGTTTATTTTCTCTATCTGGTTCAAACTGGCTGGCTGGAAAATTTGCCAACCAACACCTGAAGGTGCAGGAGTAACCATTGCCGCGCCACACACCTCCAATTGGGATTTTATTTACGCACTTGGTGCGGCTATTTTGCAAGATGTGAAAATTTACTTTTCCATTAAAGATAGTTTATGCAAAGTACCGGTATTAGGTTCATTTTTAATGTATCTTGGCGCTATCCCGATCGATCGCTCACCTAATGGTGCTGGTCAAGTTGAACAAATTAAAAATTTCATTAAAAGCCAAAAACTCAACCGAGTGTTTTTCTTATTTACGCCAGAAGGCACACGCAGTGGCGTACAAAAATGGAAGACAGGCTTTTATCACGTTGCTCAAGGCTGCGATTTACCTATTTTTCTTGCCAAGGTTGATTACCTAAGTAAAGAAGCCGGTGTATTCCATACCTTTTCCTTAACCGGTGATAAAGACAGTGATATTCAAGCAATGCAGGCTTCTTACAAAAGCATTCAAGGTAAATTCCCTGATGAGCAATTCCCTGAATACACGGGCCAAATGCCTGAGATTAATGAAACCGAAGCAGCAATTATTCGCGCCATGTATTCTTTTAAAGGCGTAGCCACTAAAATGGAAATCACTGCCAAGGCTAAGCTAGGTGAACTTTCTACTTCTATGCTGGACTTTCTTATTGAAAAAGGTTTACTTGAAAAGGCTAAGCTTTTAACGGAAAAGAATGAGCCAACTTATCAGTTAACCTTTGCTGGTCGCGGCTGCTTCTTACATTTAACGCCACGTGCCTAAAGCAAAATTCTTGCTGCAATTCATGCATAAAAAAAGCGCTAATCGCAGTATGTGATTAGCGCTTTTTATTTAACCTGGCTGAGGTTACTGTTAACTATCTTTTCTCAACAAACACCACAGACGATAAAGGTGCAATACTAAAGCCTTTATCCGTTGCCTTGCTTTGTTTTAATAGCGTATCTTCACCTTGCTGTTGAATCGGGTGAAGCTGATAACTCGCTGCTGACTCATAAGCAAAGAACTGCGCTTTATCGCTAGTATTAAAGATAACCATAATACGCTGATAATTATCATCAACGGCCTCACCTTGGTTATCATCTAGTTGCATCACTAACAAGCCAAGTTGCTGCGCTTTACCTTGGTTTAAAAAGGCAATTTTCTCCAATACTTGTTGTTCGCTGGTTAGCCTAAATAAAGGTGAGCTCATGCGAATAGCTAACATGTCTTTAAAGGCCTTGCTAGCAAAAGCAATATCTTCACTAGTTACCTGATCGCGCCCTTGATGACCTGCCATAACTTCCTGTATTAGCGGCCAATTCTCCTTATCTTTTACCGCGGGTGGTAAGCCAACATTGTAATAATTATTTTGCTTAGAAAAATCGACACGGTTAAACCAATCGCTGTAATCATAACTATCACGTAGGAATGACTTAGAGCGCATAAATTCGCTACCCATATGTAAGAATGGAATACCTTGGGCAAACAGCGCGAATGACAGGCTTTGCACATGCATACGCACACGATTTTCTGTGGTTACATCAAAGGCTAAACGATACTGGCTATTATCCCAAAGCGTTTGATTATCATGTTTTGACACATAGTTGATGGTATCAGCAGGATCTAACGCATAACCCGTTGGTTGGTCGCCATAAGGAATATCTTTACCTAGCACAGCTTCACCCTGGGCATTCTCTAGTGGGTAATTAACTAAGTTGCCAGCCAAACCAATACGCAGTTGATCCATGCGTAAATGATAGTCAGCCAAACTTTGCTTAGCGTCAGCTCGCTCATTTGGCTGCATTAATAAGCCATTGCCTATGCCTTGGCTATCACGAGTATTATTTCCACCTCCGCGAACTGCGTCACGCAATCTATCGGTAAAGGTACCTATTTCTGTGCCGCCTAATTCCAGTTGGCTTGCTTGAGTAAATTGACTGTTATTAGCCACTTCACCAAAATTCCAACCTTCCCCATAAAAGTAGGTATCACTATCAACTGCTCGCACCGCTTCGCGCGCTACCAGCATAGCTTGTTTGGGTTGATGACCCATTAAATCAAAGCGGAAACCATCAATTTTATAATCACGCGCCCAAACCACCAGTGAATCAGTCATAAGCTTAGCCATCATCACACGTTCGGTTGCGGTATTATCACAACAGGTAGATTGCTCAATTGCCCCTGTAACTGGATGCAACCTGTGATAGTAATGTGGCACGATTTTATCAAGCACAGATTTATCTTCTAAGCCTGATTGATAGGTATGGTTATAGACGACATCCATTATCACCCGAAAACCTAACTCATGTAGGTTTTGCACCATCTCCCTAAACTCAACAATACGTGCTTTACCTTGTGGATTTAGCGCGTAACTACCTTCAGGCACAGTGTAATGGAAAGGATCATAACCCCAGTTAAAGTTATCTACTTCACGTAATTCACTCACTAACTGCTGTGCTTGACTACCACTAACATCAAAGCTCTCTAATACCGTTTTAAGTGACGTTTGAGAAGAAACGTTATTATCACTACATACGCTGGTATTTGGCGCTATAGTACATACTTTTTCAATACTGTCATTGAGGGAAATCGCTTGACTGATATCTTCATTGACCGTGCCAATATCAAAGGTCGGCAGTAAATGTACCGTATTTAAACCGGCATCACGCAATGATAATAAATGCTTCATGCCATAGGAGTTTTGTTCACTAAAGGCTTTATATTTTCCTTGGTAGCGGCTATCTGATAACGCAGTGTCATCTGAGCTGAAGTCACGAATATGGGTTTCGTACAATACATGATCTTCTGCATTATTAATCGATGGAATGTTATGTTGTTGCCAGTTGCTAGGTTGAGTGTCTGCGCTATTTAAATCAACCACTTGTGAGTACTTACTGTTCACTGACAAACTCAATGAATAAGGATCTGTAGTAACTAGAGTTTCAACTTGCAGACTGATTGGGTGATAGACAGTAATTTGATATTGATAATAAGCGCCATTTAGTGTTTTATCACCGACAACAGACCATACACCAGTCGTGTTATCTTCCACCATGGCAAGTTTTGCCGGGCTTGCCGGGCTTAAATCATCATTAAAAACTAATAGCTCAACCTGTTGTGCTGTAGGCGCCCATAATTTAAAGCTAACTCCTTGAGATGTAATAGTTGCGCCTAAGTCGGTTACTTCATTGGCATCATCTTTACCTTGGGTGTACAAGGCATCAATAACCGCGCCAGTTTGTAACCAAGAAACCTGCTGGCTTTGTTGTGCTTTATCTAAGCCGACAACCATTAACTGCTGCTTTAACCATGCCTTAGCCTGATTCGCGGACAAATTCATTTTATAGGCCTGAAAGTCAGCCAAATGTGGGAATTTCTTGGCTAAATGCTCAGGTAAATCTGTAGCAATTAAGGTTATGGCATCATAAGCATCAGGGTTGGCATTAACCAGCTGATACAATAACTTAGTTTGCGACTTGGGCAGCACTAATAACTCTGGCGTTAACCAATGAGCAGCACTATCAGATGCCTGTTTAACATAGTCGCTCACCATAGCGGCATTCGCTTGCTGGCTCGACAATGAGCTCTGCTCAGCTTGATTATTATCACCACATGCTACAAGCCCTGACACAAACACTAAGGCTGAAGATAAGGCGGCAATACGATACAAGGAAGAAGGTTTTGTCATAATGAATTTTCTTTAAATACTCATAAATACTACGTTACTTGCTAACGTCATGGAAAAGAACTTATTTTGTCATTTTGCATACGTATTCACGTACACATTCACGAACTAAAGCCCTAGCTCAAACACAAAAAAAGCTTGTTGAAGTGTAACCTCAACAAGCTTGTTATAAATTCACCAAATGATTAGGGCTGACATTGCTGAATAATCAAACTGCCAACATTAGCACCACGCGCTGGGTTAGCCTCATTAAGTGTCAGTAAGAAACTGTAACTACCTGCTGCTAAACTAGTTTGATTATTGGTGGTACCTGCGTCGTTATAGGCCACTTGATAATTAACGCCAAGTTCAAGGTTTTCAGTATTAATGTCACTGCCCCCTTGTGCTTGTGCCCATAATTGCGTTGTCCAACTACCATCATCTGAGGCAAGTTTAAACTGCATATCGCCGTCAAAATTAGCCACAGCCTGATAGGTATTATTCCCCTTGTAGTGAAGTCGATAGGCTTCATCAGCGCCCCAGCCAGAATGATCGCCCCGCACATACAGTTGACCACCGCCAGCAATAGCAAATGGAATATCATCATTTGAATCAGTGAGTGCAGCACAATCTACTGTTAGCGCAACACTGGTTAGTGATAGCACAGGCTTATCTTGTGATGCATCTAAGCTAAACTGATAACTAGCATCACTTGCTGCAACAAAGGTTAAATTACCGTTATCATTAGTGATGCTAATGCTGCCAGAGGCTAAGCTAATATCATCAAAACCTAAATCAAGTGCTATGGCATCTTGTGAGGTGATTCTAAAGCTTTGGCTACCTGCAGTTAAATCAATCGCTAAGTCATAAACGCCATTACCTTGATAAGTAAAACTATGCTCTGGCAATAACTCATTGTCTAACCAGCTCGACATACTGCCACGTAAGTACAAGCTAGTATCACCATAAGGAGCAACATCTGGTGCATCTCGGGTTACATTTGCTGCTAATCCCGCCCCTTGACTAGCACCTTGTTTTTTAACAAATACCGCGGTTGTTAACGCTGGCACAGTGAAAGCGCCATCATTTAAACCTTGAGTGAAACTCGCCATTTGCACATTAGCATCAGCAGAGTTTTGTTGAATGCTATGTAGCTCAAAATCAGCGGCGGTTAAGATACTGTGAGTTTGTTCGCTATCTGTGCCGTTAATTACCACCACAATAGCATCGTATTTGTTATCTAAATCAGTTAAACCAATACCATCATCTAAGCTCATAACAATTAAACCTGGCGTTTGCTTACTACCCGTATTGTGAAAGCCAAGTCTATCGATTACATCTTGTGCTGTGGTTAATCTAAACAGTTTGCTATCAGCACGAATGGCTAAAAACTCGCTAAATATTGCCGATGAGAAGTCAATATCATTAGCGAATACTGTCGTTTGGTTATCGGCAATTAAACTACCGATAGTTGACCACTTGCCTTCGTTATCTTGGGCAAGCGGCAAGCCAACATGCCAGTTATTTCTTTGCTTAGTAAAGTCGACTTTGTTAAACCAGTCGCCAGCATCATAGCTGTTTCTATCCATCGACTTTGAGCGAATTAAATCACCGCCCATTTGCAAAAATGGAATACCTTGGCTGATTAGCGGTATGGTTCCCGTAATATTCTGTATTCTTACTCGCTGCTCTCGAGATGTACCGCTTTCAATGCCGTACTGTAGCTGATCCCATAAGGTTTCATTATCATGTTTTGATACGTAATTAATAATGTCAGCAGGATCTTTGCCATAGGAAGCATGGTTAGCAAAATCACCACCTTTCTTGAGAGTATCGCTTCTATCTTGTAGCAAGTAATCAGCAAGCGTGCCTGCTAAGCCTAAACGTATGGTGTCTTGATTATTTAAATTAGCAGATGAGGCAAAAAGTGACGCACTGCGAATTACATCACGCGGTCTATCATTAAAAGTACCCACTTGTGAGCCTGCCATATTCAGTTGATGCGCTTGCTGATAACCTTGCTCACTACGTTGCCAACCTTCGCCATAAAAGTAGTTATCAGCATCAATTGCTTGTACTGCATCACGTGCTGACAAGATTGATTCAACAGAGTTGTTACTCATGATATCGAAGCGGAAGCCGTCGAACTTATAGTGCTGAGTCCACAGCACCAGTGAGTCAGCCATCAGCTTATCCATCATGCGATGCTCTGGCTCAGTATCCTGACAGCAAGTCTCATTAAATACTTGCCCTGTAGTTAAATCGCGACGGTGATAATAACCGGGCACCACTTTATCAAGTACCGAGTTATCCCATAAACCTGATGAGTTAGTATGGTTGTAAACCACATCAAGCACTACGCGTAAACCCATTTCATGTAGCGCTTGGTTCATGGCACGCATCTCTTTAATTCGAGCAACACCATCAGGGTTCGATGCATAGCTACCATCAGGGGCAGAGAAATGCTTAGGATCATAACCCCAGTTAAAGCTATCTAGGCCGCGCATGTCTTGAACTAAGGCTTGTGCCTCACTTGAGCTAGCATCGTAACCTTTTAAGACATCATGCAAAATGGCGCTATGGCTTTCGCTAGTACAAACACCAGCGCTACTATTTAATGCGCATAAATCAGCCACTGTATCGGTTAAATTAACTACTTCGCTGTCATCTTCATTAATGCTGGCAATATCATTTGCTGGTAACATTTGAAAATGCGTTAGCCCAGCTGCCACCAGAGATTTAAGGTGCTGCACAGGTGCAGAGTCCGCTTCAGTAAACGCCATATACTTACCGCGATTGGCCGCGCTGGTACTGTCATCTAAAATACTAAAATCGCGAATATGCCCTTCATAAATGACCGCATCTTCGGGATTAGCAATACTAGGTATTTGATGGTTATCCCAATTTTGTGGCTTTAAATCGGCATCATTTAAGTTAACAAACTGCGAATAGCTACCATTGGTTGATAAAGATAGCGAATAAGGATCGGTTGTTTGAATGGTTTCAAATGCTTGATTTTGTGGGTGATACGCTAGCAACTCGTAACGATAAAACAATCTATCATTGCTCTTTGGCAGGCTAACAGACCAGATGCCCGTGTCGCTATCTAGGCTCATGGCATGTGTTGTTTGTAGCGTTTTATCCGAGTTATACACCTTTAATGAAACTTGCTGAGCGGTTGGCGCCCAAACATTGGTGGTGATGCTGGTATCAGTGTAAACAAGGCCTAGGGTCGCTTCATCGGCGTCATTGCTGCCTGACGTATATAAATCATCGATAACACGCGGAGTTTGTACATAAGTAGCAGCGAGCACTTTATCACTCGCATCATAAGCGATTGCCAATAATTTGCCGGTTAGCATTTGCTTTGCTTTGTCAGCTTGCGCGCTTGTTGCAGTAAAGGTAGATAAATCGCTATATCGCGGCATGCCTAAGGCAGTGGCGCTGTTATTAGTTTGTGGTAAAAATTCAATAAAATTATCACCGGCAATGCCAGTTTCACCGTCAAAACCTAGCTCATCTGTTGGCGCGCTATAAACACGTACTTTACTGACGGCATCTGAGCTATTAACTTGCCAAAACACTGTCTCTAATCTTGCCCAATGTGCAGCAGTATCGGCAATTAAAACGCCACTAGGGTATAAGGTCGCTTGGCTGTAGAGCTCATCAATACCTGATAATGTCCAGATCATACGATCGCCACTGAGATCCGCCTTGTGATCAATACCACCTAAGTCTTTTTCATCACCTTTATGCACAATAAAGTTCGCGCAATCACTATAATCTGCTTTTAAGTCAATCAACCAGTAAGCACCGTAGTTAGTATCAATGCCCGATTGCGCCTGACCTGTTGCCCAGTCTGTGCCGCCATCACTGGCAAAATCAGCATAGCTATCACACTCGTTGTTATTCCATAAGTGTAGAATCCAACCATCATAATTAGCATCAGGTCGATTATAAAAGATCACTAATTGCTTATCGCCGGCAACCACGGATGGCTCAGGTAGAGCGGTATCATCAATTAGTTCAAAGTTAGTGCTTGCCTTAGCATTGGCATTACTAGGGTCAGAAACCGTTAAGCTAGCGGTATATTCACCGTAGGCAGGATAAGTTATTGAGCTAGAAGTTGTCGCACTGCAATCAGCAATTTCAATATCCGCTTGGCCATCTCCAGAAGATAATACGCATGACAAGGCATCATTATCACTATCACTAACTTGCCAAGTAAAGTTAACCGTTAAGGCTGAATTATCATCTGCCGTAGCAGAAAAACTAGCTATGGTTGGCGCATTATTACTCGGTGCTGGCGGTGTAACTGGGTCTGTACCACCATCGCCTGAGCCGCCCCCGCCACACGCTGCTAAAGTGAGTGTAAGCGCGCTTGAAATGAATACCTTAGTAACACTTGTCGTTATCTTCACAACTTTATCCTAATTGTTATTATCGTTGTTTTACAGCAACAAAAAGTAATCACTTACTTACAGTAACTGTAAATATATTATTCAATCATGCTAGCGCTTTGTTTAATTGCTGAACAGTGATTACATACGTATTCAATACAGTATTTTCTTAATGATTTTCAGGCATAAAAAAAGCCCTACCTTTAGGTAGAGCTTTTCACTTGGTATACGCTAGTACTTTCTAGTGATTTTCTATCAAAACTTGAAACTACTTAGCTGTCACTGTCATGGTTTTTGTTAAACCATCTTCAAAAGCAAAGATGTAAGTACCTGCTGGTAAATCAATGCCAATGTTATTGTTAGATATAGCTAACTCTAACGGCACACCAAGCTCAACTTTAGTTCCTGCTACTTCAACACCGTAATTATAGCCTAAAGATCCGCCCCAACCTTCGTCAGCTACTTTAAATTGACCAACACCAGAGAATGTTACTTCAATAGAGTAAGTACGTGATGCTTCTGCTGTGTTGGCGTCATTAGAGGCAACAAACATTAACTGGTTGGCATCAGATGCACTCCAATTAGTAATATCACCAAGCAAATACAGTGGTGCTTCAGATACTTTGACAACAGGGTCTGCGCCATCAAAAATTACTTCAAATTTATAAGACGTTGACTTAGCAACAGTCACACGCATGTTGCCGCCATCATCAGTGACCGCAATTGAGTCATCGGCAATAGTTACCTCATTAAAACCTAGATTAACAGTGCCCCAAGTTTCATCAGCAAATTTAAAGGCGTGATTACCACCCGCTTCTAAGCCGTATAATACGCTGTAGCTACGCTCATCAGCATTCCACTTGATTTCATCTGTCGCAGGAGACGACCAACCGTTAAGTGAGCCACGAACATACACAGGCGTTGTGCCAAATGGTAATGCTGGTTTAACTTCTATGGTCGGCATTTCTGGATTAGATAAGTCTAATACAAAATCATATTCAGCAGCACTTGCTGGTGTAAATGACAAGGCACCACCGTCAGCAACTAAGGCTAATGGTACACTTTGCGTGATGACATTATCGTTGCCAATGGCGCCTACTGCAAAACCTGCTGCTTCATCAGCAATGGTGAAGCTGTACTCTTCGGCCATTAGGGCTTTTCTGATTACGTATAAACCTTCACCGCTATATGTAAGCTCAGTGGTTTCACCCGCCATAGTAATTGCAGGGAATGCCGCTACTGGCACTTGATTAATAGTTAATTCAACAGCAGTTGGATCAGCAGCATTAACTAAGAATTGATAAATCTCTTCTTCTGCCATTTCCACCGACATATTTTGACCAACGCCAGAGCCAACAGTCATGGTAATTGTTTTGCCAACACCTGATTGCTCGCCACCTTTAATGCTACCGAAGCTTGCTGGCTCAGACCAAGATTCATCAGCTACTTTAAATTGATGGATAACAGTACAATCATCACCTTCACAATCAGTATCGTACAAGTAGTTTAAGCGGTATTGACCATTACCAGTGTATTCAAACTTGGCATCTTCTGGCGCTTTCCAATCATTAAAACCACCTTTAATGTAAAGGTCAGTTTCTTCTGGGTTAAACACGACAACACATTTAGAGGCAATATCAATTTGACCTACACCTACTGCTACCGTGTCATCTGGACAAACCAAGGCTTCACCTAAACATTGCTCACCTGACTCGTCAGCTGCCATACCCCAACCACAGGCTTTAAAACCAGAAGACGCTTCTGCGCCTAAATAAGGGTGTTGGTTAATCAGTAATAAGCCATCTAATGCGTTCGCAGGGAAGTCATCATGAGCGAAAGCATTCTTATCTAAGTTATGAAAAACCACATTACCTGATGGGCCAATTGGCATAACTAAGTCATTATCAGAGATTTTTTTACCTTCGGCGGTATCATTAAAAATGATATTACCGCAATTTGAATGACCTTCAACTAAGTGTAATTTCCAGTAATGACCATAGTTATCATCAATACCTTTGTTTTTATTGGCATAATCCGAATTCGATCCCCAGTTTGATAAGGTATCCTTTTGATAGGCAGTACAATCATCATTATTCCACGTGTGTACTACCATATTTTCATATAACGCAGAGTTATCTGCACCAGTGACATGATTTTTATGACGATAAAAAGCGATTGCTTCATCAGGACCTGCAGTCACAATTGGATCTGGTACACCTAAGATAGGATTTAATTCAGGTACGATACATTCATAAGTGCCCGTTTCATCAATCACTTTATAATTTGGACACGATAATGGTGGCGTGTAGCAAATTTCTTCACCATCCATTTCTGGCGTTGTTGCGTTTGCAGAACGTTCAATACGCTGAGACGGGCCTAAATAGTTTGCTGGAGGAATAGCGGCGAACCAAGCTTCAAACCACTCATCAAAGCCTTCACCGTAAATAACGTCTTGGCCTTGTTCAATTTTAAATGCGCGCGCTTCTTCTTTAGCTATCGCTTGGCGCTCTTGCTCTTCTAGCGTTAAGCCTAAAATGGCGTATAAATCTAAGCTTTGATATTTAAATTCTGCTTCCCAAGCAGCTTCATCCCAATCATCCCCTTGCTCTGCTTCAGCGGCTGCTTTTGCCTCTGCTTTAGCTGTAGCTAAATCAGCATTTTCTTTATCGGTAAGAGGGTATGAATCAGGACTGGCAATTTGCACTATATCAGGACTTTTACACCATAAACCTACTTCTTCAAATACGTCAGTAATTTCAGGCTGCTCTGCATCACTGCCACAGCCAGTAAGCACTGTACTTACGGCCATAACAGACCCAAGCATGAGGGTCGTTAAATTATATTTCATGAGTTTATAACTCCATAACTAGTTGTTTTTAGTTTATGTGTATATAAGTTTTGTGCTTACCCATTGTTTTGGTTGATTTTATATAACCAAAATTACTTCGCTGCCTAAGTAGGGTGCTACATTTTGTTACCTAGTATTCCGATCGCAGGGGCTGTTGGCCTTTAGAGGTTTGCTTTTGCAACAGTCTACTTGCTGTTATTTCAAGGCATTGCAAGTGTAATGTGGTTTTCCACATCAACGAGCAATAACGCTGAAATAATAACAAGTAGGCGTTGCCCTTCGGGTTCAATTAAAAATCATTTCTTTTTCGTTGCTCGCTATTTGCATGGATTACCATGCTACATAGCAAGCGCCTTAAACAAATGAATTTTATCTTGAACAAAAACTAAACCTATAAAGAACAATAGCCCCTAACTTTTAGTAACATCAATAAAGCTACACAAAGAAGTCTACTATGTATATATAGCAAAACGTCTGAATAGCCATGAATACGTATGCAAACCTATGCAGGGTTATGAATACGTATGCATTTAACTATTGCTTGTTTTTTGAGTAACAAGTTTTTACACTTAATTTGCTTGCCTAGAAAAATAAAAATAAATACCAATTAAAACAATACGATAGTGTATATAATAATTAAATTCCGATAATAAAAAACAGCAATATTAATTGCGACAATGCAGAAACATTTAGCATAAATACAAACTTGTATTTATTAAGGAATACACATGAAAAACTTTAATCTCAGTGCACTATCCATTGCGCTTATGATAGGTGGGATTCAGCTTGCTGCAGTACCAAACTATGCTTATGCTGCTGAAGCAGATGCCGCCGCAGAACAAGCCAAAAAAGATAAAGAAGAAGCTAACATCGAAGTCATCGAAGTTACCGGCTTTAAAGGCAGTGTAATCAAATCCCTCAATACCAAGCGTTTCTCAGATACCGTTGTTGATGCCATATCAGCTGATGATATCGGCGGCCTACCCGACGTATCAATTGCTGACTCACTAACGCGCTTACCTGGTGTTACCTCAGTACGTATTGACGGTCAATCAAGTGAATTAAACGTTCGTGGTCTTTCAGGCGGTTTTGTTTTCTCAACCCTAAATGGTCGAGAAATGGTATCTACCAGTGGCGGTCGTGCCGTACAATTTGATATTTTCCCATCTGAGCTGGTCTCACAGGCACAAGTATATAAATCGCAAAAAGCGTCATTAATCGAAGGTGGTATTGCTGCAACCATTAACCTAGAAACAGCCAATGCCCTTGATAATGAAGAAGATCACTCATTCCGCGCATCACTGCACGGCAACTATAATGAAGCCGCGGCTGATAATAATGACTCAGATACCTTTGGTCGTCGTTTAACCTTGTCTTATCAAGGTAAATACTTAGAAGATACCTTAGGTGTAGCGGTAGGCTGGGCAAATATGTTCCAACCAACGGTATCAAGCCGTTTTGTAAACTACCAATTTGATAAAAAAGAGAATTTTTCTCAGGCCTACAATGGGGCTCCAGAGGAAATATACCTGTCTTCAGGTTTTGAAATTAACGAACGTGGCGGTGAAGATAAGCGTGATGCTTTTGTTTTAGCATTAAACTACGAACCACGTGATGATCTAAGATTCCAAGTAGATGGTTTCTATTCTAAGTTTGATTCTGAAAAATGGGATCGCGGTTTACGTGTTTCAGGCATTAATAATATTGCAGAGCCTGGGTCAACCTTATTAATTGATAACCCGCTGATGGTGGGTGACGCCATAGTGGGTGGTACAATTTACCGCGATCCAGATGGCTCAGCTGTTGCTCCTCCATTCCCTGGCGCATCGAAAGATCTTAATGTTCAAACCCAAGCGGATGACAACACCACAGAAAGTGAAATGAAAGCGTTTGGCTTTAACGCCGAATGGGATATTAGTGATGATTTACTGATGTCTGTTGATATTTCTCACTCTGAAGGCAACGAGACCTACAAAGATCAGGTTATGCGTATGGCCTACTTTGACGACTCAAGCGTAGAATACCCAGTTATTGATGATAACATTATTCTTAGTTACCAACTTAATGGCCTGAATAACCCTTATATAGAGTTTAATCAAGATTTTACCGACACTGCCCACATGATGGTAACCAGTGCTGAATCATACCCGCACATTGAATCAAATTCATCTGATGCTATTCGTGTTGATTTTGCTTACCAACTTGAAAGCGATATTTTCTCATCATTAGAGTTTGGCGCACGTGCCTCACAGCGTGATTATGAACTAAGCCGTGGTCGCTTCTTATATGGTACAACTGACTTTAAGATGCGTAATGGTCAATACATTACTTTTGGTACAGATGCCGATGGTAATACCATTATTGTTGATAGCTTTAATCCGTTCCCATTAAATGACAGTAACTCTTCTGTTACCACTATCGGTGGTGATTTATCGGGTATGCCAAGTTTCTTAACGGTAGATAACAATGCCATTTTAGATGCATGGATCCCAAATGTAGATCGCACGCCAGTGAGAACATGGGAACACGACTGGACCATGACCCAAGGTAATTTGGTTGAAGAAGATGTACTGGCAGCCTACTTACAAGTAAACCTAGATACCGAAGTTTTCGGTTTACCGTTAACGGGTAATATTGGTGTTCGTTACGTACATTCAGAGCAGTACAGCACAGGTTTAGTCAGCGTTGGCACTGACAATGGTGACCCAATTGCTGATGACTTAGGGGTGATTAACAGTAACTGGCAGCGTAAGAAAGTTGGCGGCAGTTATAGCGATGTATTGCCATCACTTAACTTGAACTTCGGCTTAACGGATAACGATCAACTACGCTTTGCTTATGCCAAAGTAATGTCTCGTCCTGATATGCCTAAAATGGCTAACAGCGGTAACTTTGACTGGGTTGAAGACAAAGATGTAGGTCGTTATCAAATTAACCTAGACAGCTCAACTAGCCCGTTCTTACGTCCGTTTTATGCGCATCAGTTCGACTTATCATTTGAGCACTACTTTACTGAAACTGACGGTGCCTTTGTTTTCGCTATTTGGTACAAAGATATTGAAAACATGGTAGGTGATGGATTTGAAGATGACTTCGACTACGCCGCTGCTGGTATTGAAGTACCACCAACACCTGAAGACAAGCTATACGACCCAGCGACAGGTGAGTTAATTGATTATGCTAACGGTACCTACACGTTTGCAGATAATAATGCTGATGCCGGTTATATGCGCGGTGTTGAAATTGGCTATACGCAAACCTTTAACTTCTTACCAGGTTATTTATCTGGTTTAGGTGCTAACGTGAACTTCTCTTACACAGACAGTGAAATTGAAGTGGAATCAAAAGTACCAGGTGAAGATGGCGCGCCAGCCCCAATTGAAGGTTTATCGCCACGTGTTATCAGTGCAACCTTATTCTACGATTGGGAAGAGAAGTTTAGCGCACGCATTAGCGGTCGTTACCGTAGTGCTTACTTAAGTGAGCAAATTGCTATTGGTAGTGCGCAGTCTGCTTACTTTGAAGAAGAAACCATTATTTCAGCGCAAATGTCTTACAACTTCACAGAGAACTTCCAAGCTGTAGTTTCTGTTGATAACTTAACTGACGAACCAAATATCTCTTACTTCGGTGATACCTCGCGTACCGGTACCATTCAGTATTTTGGTCGCACTATTTACTTCGGTGTTAACTACTCAATGTAATACGCTAAAGTAAAGAAAAATAACAAAGTGTCTTGGGAAACTAAGGCACTTTTTTTATTTTAATACATTGAAAAACTTTATAAATGCTTACAAATTTTGTCGTAAAATTGTAGCACCTTATCAAATGAGTCATTAAGATAATGCTTTTCATTAGCTAAAAATCAAACCCTGCTAAAACTAAAAGATATCAAAATGAAAAAAATTGCCTTACATAAAACAGACTCTCAAACACTGATAGATTCTAGCCGCCTAATATACGGCTGTATGCGTATCTCGGGTGATAATACTCAAGCCGATAAAGTGAAAGGGAAACAAGCGATTGAGGCAGCGCTAGCCGCTGGTTACAACCACTTTGATCATGCTGATATTTATGGCGGCGGCCAGTGTGAAAGCTTATTTGGCGAGTTACTAAAACAAACACCAAGTTTGCGAGATAACATCATCATTACCTCAAAAGCAGGTATTAGACGCAATCCTCAGCATTATGATTTTTCTCATGACTACTTAACTCAAAGCGTTGATAACTCGTTAACTCGGTTAAATACTGACTATTTAGATTTATTCTTATTACACAGACCAGATTATCTGTTTAATGCCGAGCAAGTCGCTGATACCTTCAAACAGCTAAAAGCCAGCGGTAAAGTAAAACACTTTGGTGTCAGTAATTTTAAGCCGTCACAAGTTACCTTATTGCAATCGGCGATGGATGAGCCATTGTTGGTGAATCAAATTGAAATCAATATTCACAATATTTCCAGTCTGTTAGATGGTACTTTAGATCAATGTCAACAGTTAGGGATCACCCCGATAGCTTGGTGCCCGTTAGGCGGAGTTGCCTACCCTGCCTGGGGAAATACCTTTACCGCAGCAGATGAGAAGAGAATAAGTGTCGAAATCAATAGACAAGCTGAAAAGTACCAATGCCAAGCTTGGCAAGTTATCTTAGCTTGGTTATTAAAACATCCAGCAAATATCAGCCCTATTATTGGCTCAACCACGCCTGAACGAATCCAAGCAGCCACAGAGTCACTAACCATAGAGTACAGTCATCAAGATTGGTATCATTTACTTGAAGCAAGAAATGGTTACCCACAACCATAACTCCCCAACAAGGATAAGCAACCAATGAAACTGATTTACTTAACAACTTTGCTAATTACGCTGGCAGGATGCAGTGTTAACAATCAGGTTGAAACCATTCAACCTGAGCAGTCAGTCGTTAAGTATCAAAAGCAAAGCTTAGAAAATAACGATCCTCGCTTTAGCAATCTATACCCAGGTGAAAAAAGTTACCCAATAACCTGTGAAAAGGATTGCTACCCTGAATCGCCACTTGTTGTTTGTAAAAGCCCAGCTGAGAACTGCAGCTATACTGGCAAGCAATTTAGACCTAAACTTGCCACAGACTTTAAGGTGCGCTGGCTAGGTCATGCGAGCTTTTACATTGAGAGCAACGATGGCAGCAGCTTCTTATTTGACCCTGTCAGCGAGCAATTTGATTGGCCGGTGAATTGGGCCTTTAGATTAAGCGCCGGCTTTAATCGCCAACCTGGCGCATGGCCGACACAGCAACAAGTTGAAAATGTTGATGCAGTGATGTATTCACATATTCACTATGATCATTTTAATAAAGATGACATTGCCTTAATTGGTAATAAGCCTGAATATCTCGTACCGCTTGGTTTTGCCGAACACTTTCAGCAAGATGGCTATAAAGTCAATGAAATGACTTGGTACGCTGCAAAAACTATTGGTGAAACCACAGTTCACTTTGTACCAGCCCATCACTTTAGTAGCCGTATTTGGCTGCCTTATCTCTATGAAGATAATAATAAATCACTGTGGGGTGGTTGGGTTATTGAACATCAAGGTAAGCGATTATTTTTTGCCGGCGATACTGGCTATTCAAAACACTTTACGGATATCGCCAAAACTTATGGCGAAATGGACGTGTGTTTATTACCTATTGCATCATATCACCATAACGAGCATGGCAAATGGTATCGCTATGTACACACTACCCCAGAAGATGCATTAGTTGCGGCAAAAGATCTTAACTGTAAAGTGATGATCCCTTGGGGCTATGGCAATGCAAGCTGGAAAATGGGCGATCATAGCTCTCACTCTGCCTTGCTACGCTTATTACACATGCATAAAACGGTAAATCCAGACCTACCTTTATATATTCTTAACGAAGGTGACGAGATCCATTTATAGATCCAAATATGACAGTTATATTACATTTTGTTATATCAGGTTCTCTGCCTGATATACCTCAAACTTATAACGAGTAAATAAAAACTAATTATCAATAATTTATACTGGCTAAGCGAATAGTTTTAGCTTAATAATCGCAGCTATATTCACGCCTCAGGCATAGCAAAATAGTATACAAAATGCACAATTAGCTAGATCCTAGCAAAATTTCATGTTACAAACAGTTAACGCAAATTCAAGGATCATTTAATAATAACGCTTAAAAACTGTCCAGGAAGGCATAGTAAAAGCCACGCTGTAATATAACTATAATAACTATGCACAATGAATTATCTGCTGATCTTGCCCCGTTTAAAGGCATAATATTAAGCTTAGTATCCTATGCTAACCATCATAAGCTAGATACCTTAATTGAAAAGTTGACCCCCAATGTCAAACATGCTGTCCGCTTTTTGATAAAAATGGAAATTAAGCGCATTGCTAAGCCCTGCACCTTAGTTATGGACTTTCGTTCCATGTTTTCTCACTGCGAGCCAGTGCAGCACAATGAGCAATGTCATTATCTAGATAAAACCTCTAAAAAGGCCTTTTTGCAAAGCGTTAAACAAAACCAAGACAACTTTTGCGTTTACATGTACAACGAGCTTACGGAGAAGGCTAAGCATCGCTATTTAACTAAACAAGCTAAGCAAGGTGACGAAGCTCAAAGCATAAAAAGCTCCCTCAATATCGCGGTTGCCAATGCAATTAATTTAAGTAACCAAAACTATTTTCATGAAGAGCCTGAGAGCTTTCATTCTCAATACAAGGTATTTACCTATGATCCTTTAGGTATGTCTGACAATGGCAAGCGCAGCTTAGGCATTACCGTAACGCTAACCGAACTAAGCTTAAATCAATGTGTACTCAAGTCTGCTATTAACATTCCAGATATTGTTAATGATGAGCTATTTCTTTGGTTCTACCAGCACGACGAAAGATTAGAGTTCGAACCCGAGATCACTTTAGCCTACAAAGTGATAAAGCAAGAACAAGAGCACGGCCATTATATTTACCAGCTTAGTTTAGCCAATCAAAATACTAAGGATATGTTGAGCTTGCTATCACGTTTACAGCAACAAAAGCATATTGCTAATGAGCCGTATCGACAAAAACAAGTAGAGCCGTTAATTGACTCTGTTATGGCAAAAAGCCATGAGCAATTTCTCACCTCAAGAATCAACGACATCCCATTAATGTGCGCTAAATTTACCTCTGGCTGGCGACCTGACAGTGGCTTATATACCCAAGCTAATAAGCAGCTGTGGCAGTTTTTCAGCCAAGAGGATGATCTTGCGCCATTTTCACGCTTATTTGGCTATGAAAAACTTCAGCAAGCACTCGATAATAATCAAAGCTTTGACGATTACGCTTATATTTTAAAACATCAATATGCAGACAAAACGCAATATTTAATTATTTGGCAACAACAGTTAGAACAAGATAATAAAGCCAGAAAATTACTACAAAAGCACTTTTTAAATGGCAACTATCGCTATATCAGACTAACAATCAATGCCATAAATGCCTTAGAAGATGCCTATTTACCTAGCGCAGTAGCAAGCTCAATGAGCTCAGCCATGGCCTTTATGAATAGACCCTTGTGTAAAGCAACAGCTAAGTCTTTAAAAGCATACAACCACTTAGCTGTGATAGCGGATATTACCGAGCTTAACAATACCCTTTCCATTGCCGAGCAATTAAAAGTAAAAGAGCAACCATTACATGAAGTGGCGGCAATCAAATGTTCTAAAGAATTTGTTATGCCACGCTTGCAGCGTAAATCACAAATGAAAAAGATCAGGCTTGATTTAAACGATGCCCGCCGAGAAGAGCGCTTTGATTTAGCCTTAGATGTGGTCGTGACCCGATATGGTAGCCAGCCTTGTAGGATAAAAGGTAAAACCAACAATATTTCTTCGCGCGGCCTATCGATTAACTTAACCAAGCCACTGAAGTACAAAGCAGGTGAAAATATCGCCCTTACCTTACGTGTTCCTGATAACATATGCCAACCTGAAAAACTGATATCGCTTGATAATCAAGCCTATCAATTACTTGGTGGCAGCGACACTCACTTAAGGTTAGTCATTAATGGCCTTGAACGAAAACACCAAGCTTGCCAGTATTTGCGCAAGTTGATCTTTCATCATCTTGATGATTTAAAACTCTCTGGCGCTAAGGCTAATGAAATTTACGGCATGTCAAAAGCACTGCGTAATATCTATTGTCTGTGCCGTTTTTTATTCACCAAGACAAACGCCAATGGTATATCAACTCATTTGCCTTAAGTGATAATTCACAGTTCCCATCACTAGGTAATGGTGATGCCTGCGCACAAGAAATGCTTATTAAGCTGATTAACCAAGAAAAGTTTCGCGATTATTGTTTATTAAAACTCAACAAAATTGCTAAAAAAGAAGATTTTAATGTTTTTTACATGGTCACTGTGCCCCATGATAATAGCCAAGATAACGATACATTATTCTGGCTAGGGGATTTAGAGCAGCTACAGCAATCAGGCAAGCTTAACGATATTATGAAAAAGATATACTCATTAGGCAGGCCAACAGTATTGCGTGTGCAGATTTCTAAACCACAGGGAATTTTTGCCAAAGGCTTTATTGATGAATTGCACTACTTACGCAAAATATCGCCAAATAATGCCAATGAGTTGATTCAAACCATAGAACAGGTGTCAGGTATTGGCGAGGTAACTGATCATACCGAACAAGTGTTAGCGCTATACAATAGCTACTTCGCCAAAAAATCACAGCAAAACCTTGCTAAAGCGGGTTAGCAAGGCAAAGCAGGGTAAGATTTTACTTTAAGGTAAACAGGTAAGTAATAAGGTTCTTATAATCTTCAATAAAGTTATCTTGGTTTAATGATTTAGCGTTAATTGCATACTTGCCATTAACAACAAAGGTAGGTACGCCACCAAGGAAACGGCCTTGGCTTAACTTATCTTGAATTTTCTTGTTACGCTTGGCTTGGCTAACAATAGAAAAACTCTTCATGCCTTTATCAAATTTAGCGCCATCACCACCTGCGGCAATAAATATCTTACGCACATCAGCTTCACCGGTAATAGGCTTTCTTAGTGTTTGAATATAGTTAAATACTTCTGCATTGAATTTTTTATCTAGGTTAAATTTCTCTGCGATAATGGCCGCTTTACTTAACAGAAACTGAATCTCAGGTGAAGCACCGCGCATAAAATCAACATGGGTTTTAGTTAGTTTAGCGCTCGGTGGAAGAACTTTCTCAAAGTCAGGTAAAATAGACTCAAATTGACGACAAGCAGGACAATAATACGAAAAGTATTCACGTAACTCTGGCTTTTTCGTTAACTCACCTGGTATTACTTTATAGTGCTTACCTTCAACATAATCAGCAGCATTTGCCGCAAAAGGTAAAGCAATAATAGTTAACAGGGTTATTAAAATTTTCTTCATAGTTCACTCTTTATTGTGATGTGCAAAAATAAATTGCCATGGATAGTAGCACTAATTATTTGCTCTGATAATGCTAGTCGATAACAAAAAGGTAAAAACTTGTTACCTTTAACGATTAGCGACTTAATCTCGCTGCGATACTTTGCTGTAGTGCCGCTAACTCGTTAAGCCTAACGATATAATCATCAACATGACCATAACCTGAACAAACATTTTACCAGTTAATGGCTTTCACTGGCTTAGAAAATATTCCTGATGACATAAAAAATATCCTTATATGCAACGCTTAACTTAATTAAGTATCGAGCATATAAGGATATTAAGGTTTAGTCTATAACAGCTGCTGACACGCTAATGTAGCGCTCAGCTGTGAAACTTTACTGTTGTAGATACAAAGAAAAACTTAAAGGCGCAATGGCTGCTTTGCTAGAATCATCAGATGACTGATGCACTAAAACAAAATCACCTTGTGCAGCAATAAAATCAAGCTTTTGCATTTGCGTTGACGTATTAAATACCACCAACACATTTTGCTCTTTATCTTGGCGACTAATAGCAAAAATACCTGGCTTATCTTGCGCATATAAAGTTTGCTGCTGACCAAAACGTAAGGCTGGATAGTCTTGATATAGCTGAGCGTACTGGGCTATTTCTAAATAAAACGGATGGTTAATATCAAAGTTATCATCGGCCGTGGTTTTATCTGTCGCGAGTAAATCATCATCGTTATAGCTAGCAACTTTTGACGGCATCATATCTTGGCGAGAAGCCTGATCGCCACCATCACCAACAAAACCTTGCTCATCGCCGTAGTAAATTACCGGTACACCACGGGTAAAAAAGATCATGGCATTAGCCAATGACTGACGCTGTATTTGTGCTTGCTCAGAGTAGTTAAAATCACTCTTGTGTAACGAATATGCGAAGCGCCCCATATCGTGATTACCAGTGAAATTAACTAATTGATTGGCATCATTGGTTTCACTGGTATAGAGATGATCTTTAGCAAACAGCTTAGCAAGTTCATCTGTGCCTTGTTGTTTTACCAACACCTTTTCAATGGTACTTTGCAAAGCGAAATCTAGTACCGAAGGAAGTTTTGCTTCACGAGTGAAGACGCTTAAGGCTTCTGGCTCAAAGCTATATACTTCACCAAACATTAAAAAGTTATCTATGCCCTGCTTTTTCGCATGAGCCATTAACGCCGGAGAAAACTGCTGCCAAAATTCAATATTAACGTGCTTAACGGTATCAATACGAAAACCATCAGGCTTAAATTCATCAATAATATCTTGGTAGATTTTGATCATGCCATCAACAACGCGCTTATCTTCGGTTTTGATATCATCAAGACCAGAAAAATCGCCATTGAGGGCACTTTCGCCTTGCCAGAAAGAATCACCTTGGTTGTGATATAAATCGATATCATTTAACCAAGCCGGTGTTTTAAGCTGTTCATTACCTGCTGGAATTAAGGGGGTATAACTGTCACCTTTAGCCAGTTGCGCCAGTGACTTATATGGGCAGCTATCACCTTTTACCAACCAGCCTAAACCGTCTTTACCGTGACATTCTTCATACTTAATAACGTCTGCGGTATGGTTAGTAATAATATCGAAAAATACTTTCATATTGCGCTGATGTGCTTGTTCAATAAAGTACTTTAACTCGGCATTACTGCCTAAATGTGGGTCAATTTCGGTAAAATCTAAAATCCAATAGCCATGATAACCAGAACTGCCGGTTTGCACCGCTTGGTTACGTAGAATCGGCGTAAGCCAAATGGCGGTGATGCCCATATTATCTAAGTAATCTAACTTTTTAGTTAACCCGGCTAAATCACCGCCGTGATACATACCTTTATGGCTGACATCTAAGCCACCATGAGATAAGGCACGTTTTTTATCATCAGCCTTAGCGCCTAAATCATTAGATTTATCGCCATTATAAAAACGATCAGGTAAAACAAAATAAAAGACTTCATCTTGGAACGAGCGCTCAGCGTACGGAGCCAAACTCGCTGCTTTTGCTTGTTTAACCGCATCAGAGTGATCATGCGCAAGGCTCGATGCTGATAGCAGCAAGGCTGAATAGGCTAATGCTGTTACTATTTTTTTAGTTATAAACGTCATTAACACATCCTCAATTAACTGGACAATTTACCATAAAAACTGGCAAAGGCTGGCAGTAATAACTTGTCTGCTTCAATACTTGCAGTCACTAATTGATGCTCAGTTAAAGCTGTTATCTGCTGCTCATTCATTTGCAATGAAGATAAGGTTAACTGCTGTGCTTTATCTGATAAGTTAAAACAAACAACAAGTGTTTCATCTTGATAGCTGCGCGTAAATGCCAAGATAGGCTCAGGACAATCAAGCAATTCTATATCACCGTATAATAAACTCGGGTGTTTTTTACGCCATTGATTAAAGTGACGGTAACTATTTAAAATAGAGTCCACTTGTGTTTCTTGCACATCAACGGCTTTGTCAGCATGCTCTGCTGGTACAGGCAACCAAGGCTTAGCTTGACTAAAGCCAGCATTAACTTGCTCTTTATGCCAAGGATGCGGCGTACGACAACCATCACGTCCTTTAAACTGTGGCCAAAAGGTAATACCGTATGGGTCTTGAATGTCTTCATAGGCGATATCAGCCTCAGTTAAGCCCAACTCTTCACCTTGGTAACTACACACACTACCGCGCAATGAGGCAATCATAGCAAATAACATTTTAGCAAATTCGCCTTGTTGATAGCCGCCCCAACGGCTTACCACACGTTGAACATCATGATTTGAAATCGACCAACAAGGCCAACCATCTGAAACACGCGACTCAAGTGAGCTAACCACTTGCTTTATATAGCCAGCAGTAAAATTATCGGTTAATAAATCAAAGCTATAACCCATATGCAAGCGATGATCGCCCTGGGTGTATTCAGCCATAGTTTTTAGTGAATCTTCAGATGAAATTTCCCCTAAAGCCACAGTGCCTGGGTACTTATCTAATAAGGCACGGATTGATTCAATAAAGCCTAGGTTTTCATCTTGGGTATTATTGTAGTAGTGATACTGGTATGCATAAGGATTCTTCTCATCAAAACCAATACTTTGTCTTAATTCTTTTGGTTTTGCTGGGTTATCACGTAGCTGGGCATCATGAAAACAGAAGTTAATTGCATCTAAACGGAAACCATCAACACCGCGCTTTAACCAAAATTCAACATTATCTAATACTGCTTGGCGAACTTCTGGGTTATGGAAGTTTAAATCTGGCTGACTTGATAAAAAGTTATGTAAGTAATATTGCTGACGACGCGGTTCCCATGTCCAGCCTGTACCACCAAAAATTGATAACCAGTTATTTGGCGCTGTGCCATCTGCTTTAGCATCGGCCCACACATACCAATCTGATTTATCGTTATCTTGGTCTTCTCGACTTTCTAAAAACCACTGGTGCTGATCTGAGGTATGACTTAGCACCTGATCTATCATGATCTTGATACCTAAAGCGTGCGCTTTTACCACCAGCTCATCAAAGTCAGCTAAAGTGCCAAAAATTGGGTCAATATCGCGATAATCACTAATATCGTAACCAAAATCTTTCATTGGAGATTTAAAAAATGGCGAAATCCATATTGCATCAACACCTAGGCTGGCAATGTAGTCTAATTTAGCAATGATACCGGGTAAATCACCAATACCGTCATGATTTGCATCATTGAAGCTACGCGGATAAATTTGGTAAATAACAGCGCCACGCCACCACATTTGTTCACTCATTTAGAAACCCCAGTATTATTTGCTAGGTATCAGCTAGCTGTACCCAATTATTCTTGTCTTTAACCTTGTTAGCTTATCTAGGGCGTATTTATCTTTGTTTAATAATTCAGCTGAGAAATAAAATCCCTTTAATCAAGGCAAACGTTGCGCAGTTTAGCCAGCTAAATTAGCAACTTTTAACGCAGAGTAAATGGATTTTAGCCTCAGCCCCTAGGGCAATGGCTATTTTTAACACTAGCGGCATTAGTATTCACTCATTTGGAACAACCAAACGGCGTTCATACTGCTTTGCTATTGATAAAAATAGCTCATTGCTGAAAATATCAACAAAGGTCAACACGCCCTAACAAGGCTGTAAAAAGAATACGCAATTAAAATTACCGGTAACAGCCTTTGCATACGTATGCATGGCTTTTCCCACAAATTACATACGTATGTATTACTTGCAACTAATGACTCATTCCACATAAACACTTTGCATACGTATTCAAGATATCACTGCAAGCGGTCTGGGGTTATTATCAAGCAGTTAATGACATTATATAAGGGTAATGCTTTGTTGTATTTTGCTATAAGAAAATTCGCCTTGTTAATCAAAAATATCTTTTTAATCAGTGCTTTTGTTGGAGCCTTTAGTGCTTGGGCAACCAGCCAAAGTAACCATTATCTCAGCCACAAAGTAACCGATCAGCAAGTTATAATTGCCACTAAACAGGCGCAAGTTACTCTAACTAGTTATGGTCATGGTATTGAGGTGCATTACCAAGATAATGATAAAAAAACTTCCACGCTGCCATCGTTTGCCATTAAAGAACAGGCAAAACGCCAAGCATTTACCTTAAGCAGTGATAAAGATTCATTAACCCTTAAACAAGGTAACTTAAGCGCAATTGTCACAAAACAGCCATTTAGCATACGTTATTTACACAATAATCAGTTATTAGTTGCTGAAGAAGCAGGATTTCTATCAGAAAAAGCCCTTGCTAGCCACACTCAAGACAAACAAGCATTAGCGTCACTTAGCCACGGTTTTCGCTTTAAGCTCAAGCAAAGCGAAAAGCTTCTTGGTACTGGCGAGCGTGTACTAGGTATGGACAGGCGCGGACATCGCCTGCCGTTATACAACAAAGCACATTATGGCTACACAACCGAATCTAGCCAAATGAACTTTTCTATTCCGGCGGTTATGTCTTCTAATAAGTACATTTTATTATTTGATAACTCAGCTAAGGGCTGGCTTGATTTAGGTAAAACCGAGCAAGATATCCTACAATTTGAAGCCGTTGGCGGCCGCGCTTCTTATATCATCTTTGCTGGAGAAAATTACCCTGAGCTGATTAATAATTACGTTAATTTAACTGGCAAACAGCCAATGCCACCGCGCTGGGCACTAGGTAGCTTTGCCTCTCGCTTTGGCTATAGAAATCAGCAAGAAGTGCTGAGCACAGCAAGTAAGTTTTTAGATTTAGATATCCCACTTGATGCCATTATTCTTGATTTATACTGGTTTGGCGCAGACATCAAAGGTCATATGGGCAACTTAGCCTGGGATAACAACACTTTTGCTGAGCCAGAGAAAATGATTACAAAACTGAATGAGCAAGGGGTTAAAACGGTATTAATCACTGAGCCTTTTATCTTAAACAGCTCTAAACGCTGGCAAGAAGCTGTGGAGCAAAACGTTTTAGCTAAAGCAGCTAACGGCGAGCCTAAACGCTTTGATTTTTATTTTGGCAATACCGGGTTAATTGATATTTTTAATCGTGACGCCACCAGCTGGTTTAATAAAATCTACACAACATTAGCTGAGCAAGGCGTTGCAGGCTGGTGGGGCGATTTAGGTGAGCCTGAAGTGCACCCTAGCGATACCTTACACACCTTGGATGATGGCACAGTTGTCAATGCCGACGAAATTCACAATGCCTATGGTCATCAATGGGCTAAAATGCTTTATGAAAATCAATCAGCCCACCAGGCCAATAGCCGACCTTTTATCTTAATGCGCTCTGGCTTTGCCGGCTCTCAACGATACGGCATGATCCCATGGACAGGTGATGTTAGCCGCTCTTGGGGCGGGCTAAAACCGCAAGTTGAGCTCAGTTTACAAATGAGTTTATTAGGTATGGGCTACACTCACTCAGATTTAGGCGGCTTTGCTGGCGGGGAAGAATTTGATCAAGCCCTGTACATTCGCTGGTTACAATACGGCGTCTTTCAACCAATATTTCGCCCACATGCACAAGATAACATCGCCTCAGAAGTGGTTTATCACGACAAAAAAACGCAAGATATTTTGCGTGAATTTATTAAGCTCAGATACCAATTATTACCTTATAACTACACGCTAGCCTATGAAAATTCAACAACCGGCATGCCGTTAATGAGGCCACTATTTTTTGAAGATGAAACTAACTTAAGCCTAATTAATAACAGCCACAGCTACTTATGGGGGGATGCTTTCTTAGTAACTCCTGTCGTTGATGAAAAGCAAAAATCAGTGAGTGTTAACTTACCACATGGCGTATGGTTTGATTACTTTACAGGTAAACGTTACCAAGGTGAGCAAAGTATTCAATTAACGCCAACACTTGCCACTTTACCTGTATTAGTCCGTGCAGGTGCTTTTGTTCCCATGATTGATAGCATACAATCTACAAAGGATTACAGCAGTGAAAAGTTGACTCTGCACTATTATGCCGATAGCTCGGTAAAACAAAGTGCTGGCAAGATGTTTGAAGATGATGGCAAGAGTCGAGACAGTATTGCTAATAATCAATATGAATTACTGCAATTTGCTGCCAAGCATATTGATGATGAGCTTTCGATTGCCCTGTCTCAGCAGGGCGACTATGCAAGCAGGCCAAATGCGCGAGAAGTCACCTTAGTTATTCATCATTTAGCGAGCAAACCCGAAAAAGTAGTGAGTCAGCATATCACTATGAAGGTAAGTGACAATAAAGTAAGTAAGGCTTATTGGAATAATAAAAATAACACATTGTCGGTGACTTTCACTTGGCAGCACCAACCAATGACTTGGAAAATAAAATAAATGACAACCCCTAGTACACAACAGCCCGTTAACCTCATTGCCGATATTGGCGGAACGAATATCCGCTTGGCTTTGGCTGATATCAACCACAGTGATAAGTTTACCGACTTACAAACCTTTCGCTGTGCAGATTATGACAGTTTAGCCGATGTTATTAGCCAGTATATCGCCAGTAAAAACCTACAAGATAGCCAGATTAACGCCTGCTTAGCTATCGCATGCCCGGTAGATGATGATCTAATTTCTATGACTAACTTGCCTTGGCAGTTTTCCCAGCAAGCGTTAAAAAAGCAATTAGGCTTAAAGCAGCTGACGCTAATTAATGATTACACTGCTATTGCCATGGCTATCCCCTTGCTTAAAGCAGAGCAAAAAGTACAAATTGGCTCAGGCGAAGCAACCGCTAACAAACCTATTTCAGTGTGCGGGCCTGGTACTGGCTTAGGTGTGGCTAACTTAATATCAGTAGATAACAAGTGGCACTGTATTAGCGGTGAAGGTGGTCATGTCGATTTTGCCCCGGTTGATGCCATAGAAATTGAAGTCCTTGCTTATTTAAAAACCAAAAAAAGCCGAGTGTCATACGAGCAACTCTTATCTGGCTATGGCTTAGAGCAGATATATCAAGCCTTGATGTTTATTCAACATGGTAAGGAATGCGATAAATTAACGGCACAAGAAATTAGTGCTAATGCCATCAATAAGTATTGTGCGGTTTGCCAACAAAGCTTAACCATATTTTGCCAAGTACTCGGTAGTTTTGCCGGTAATCTTGCTTTAACACTCAATAGCCAAGGCGGTGTATATATTGCTGGTGGCATAGTTCCGCGCTTTATCGATTATCTAAAAGCAAGTCAGTTTAGAGCCAGATTTGAAAGCAAAGGCCGTTTGTCTCATATTCCTAAACAAGCACCGACGTATGTTATCACCGAACAACAGCCAGGTTTGTTAGGTGCAGCGGCTTATATTCTGCAATCGTGATTGAATACGATTGAATACGTATGTAATAGATAGCTGTTAATTGGCAGAATTAGTATATTGAGGAGATTAGGCGGTTTACGATGTTAGCCTCCTGAGACACACTATGTTTGATTTTTTGCCATCCTCTTTTGGCATAAGCACTCTAAATCCTTAGGTTTGGAGTGCTCTTTTATCAAACACTCAACAATTATTATAAGAGTTAGATGTTATGACCACAGCAAGCAAAAACCAATCTAAACCGCGTCTTAGTTTTTGGCAAATTTGGAATGTGAGTTTTGGCTTCCTGGGCGTTCAATTTGGCTTCGCGCTGCAAAACGCCAATGCCAGTCGAATATTGTCGGATCTCGGCGCAGATTTACACTCACTCTCACTGTTTTGGCTAGTTGCCCCTGTGATGGGCTTAATTATTCAGCCGCTTGTTGGTTCAGCATCAGATAAAACCTGGAACCGCTTAGGTCGACGCACGCCCTATATTCTAGCCGGTGGTATAGCAGCCGCTATTGGCATGACATTAATGCCAAATTCAGCAACGCTGGCAAACTTTATAACACCACTTATTTTTGGCGCCATGATGTTAGCCATTATGGACGCTTCATTTAATTTAGCATTTCAGCCATTTCGCGCTTTAGTTTCTGATATGGTGCCAGCCGAGCAACGCAATATCGGCTATTCAATTCAGTCTTTTTTAATCAATATCGGCGCGGTACTTGGCTCTATTTTACCTTTCGTGCTTACCAATGTAATTGGCCTTGAAAACACAGCAGAAGCCGGAAAAGTTGCGCCATCAGTCATTTGGGCGTTTTACCTTGGCGCTTCGGTAATGCTCGGCTCTGTGTTATGGACAGTATTTAGAACCAAAGAGTATGCACCTGGTACTAACGGTTTAGCGCAACTTGATAGCCAGCAAAATAATTTAACTATTTGGCAAAAGCTCTGTGGATTTTTTGCCCTAATGAAAACCATGCCAAGCACCATGAAGCAACTGGCTATTGTGCAATTTTTCTCGTGGTTCGCACTATTTATTATGTGGGTTTATACCATGCCAGCCATCAGCCAACATATTTGGGGTGTAGAGGCAAAATGGTTTGATCCAAGCTATTTAGCGTCTGTTAGTCATATTCCAGCAGACATTGCCGCAGCTAAAGGTACCGCGGGCGATTGGGTCGGCATTATATTTGCTGCTTACTCATTATTTGCCGCTATTGCCTCATTGTTTTTAGCCAAAGTAGCCAACAGCATTGGTCGTAAACTTACCTACTCACTATCTTTACTTGCTGGCGGCATAGGGTATTTATCGATTATGTTTATGCAAAACCCTGAGCCAACGCTGGTAAACCTATTTATTACCCAAATTGAAGTGCCAAAAGGCGCGGTATCATTATTCTTACCTATGGTAGGCGTGGGTATCGCTTGGGCAGCAATATTGGCTATGCCATATGCAATATTAGCAGGCTCATTACCAGCGAAACAAACCGGCGTTTATATGGGAATTTTTAACTTTACCATAGCAGCACCACAAATTATTTCCGGCATTTTCGCTGGTTGGATATTAACGTCGGTATTTAACAATCAAGCCATCTATATCATTATGCTTGCAGGTATCGCTATGATATTGGCAGCAGCATCAGTATTTTTTGTTAAAGAAGGTGTAGAGCAACCAAGCTCAGCAACAGCTAAAGCCTCTGCCTAACTAAACTTATTTACAGCAAATTTCTGACACTAAAAAAGGAGTTATCCGCCAAGATAACTCCTTTTTAATTTTGCCAACCAAAGGTTACTAGCTTCCACAAGACTTTCGAATAACTAACTCTGGTTTTATCTGGGTAGTTTTTGTTGATTCTCCGGCAATTAAATCCAGTAGGCTATCAACCAGTAATTCACCAGCTAATTTGGTATCTTGTTTTACCGTTGTTAGTGGTGGAAAGGTAAAACTCGCAATAGCAATATCATCGAAGCCCACCACAGCCACTTGCTCTGGTATGCTAATACCGTGCTCTTGTAGTGCGCGCATAGCACCAATGGCAATAAGATCACTGGCTGCACAAATGGCATCAAACTCCTGCTTAGATTCAATTAATTTACACGCAGCTTTATAACCGGCATCTTCGGTATAAAGGGCATTAATTTGCATGCTATCGATTACAGCCAAGTTGGCTTCTGTTAACGCCTGACAATGACCTTTATAGCGTTCAAAAAATTCTGGTGCGTGGCTTGAAGCACTACCTAAAAATGCTAATTTATTATAGCCTTGTGCAATAACGTGCTCAGTAATTTCCTTGCCACCTTGAAAGTTATCACAACCAATTGACACTAAAGGCAAGTTTTCTACTTCTGCGCCCCAACGAACAAAATGAGTACCCTGCTCAGTTAATTGCACTAGTTTTTCTTCAAAATCAACAAAGTCGCCATAACCTAGTAAAATTAAGCCATCAGCCTTGTTACTGTCTTCAAAATCAGCGTGCCAATCATTACTGGCTTGCTGAAAAGAAACCAATAAATCATAACCTTTTTGTGCACAAGCACGGGTAATACTACCTAGCATAGACAAAAAGAACGGATTAATTGCCGAGTCATCATTGGTGGGGTCTTCAAACAGCAATAAAGCAATGGTATCACTTTGCTGCGAACGCAAGTTACTGGCGTTTTTATCTACCTTGTAATTCAACTCTTTCGCAATTGCTTGGATTTTTTCTCTGGTTGCAGCATTAACTAAAGGACTATTTCGCAATGCACGAGATACGGTTGATTGAGAAACGCCCGCTTGGTATGCAATATCAAATGAGGTAGCTTTTTCTTTCACAGTGTCACATCCAAAACAATAATATTAACAAGAATATACTTGCTCGAATTAGAATGAAAGTAACAAATGCAAAAAAGCCAGAGCGATAATGTAAACACTCTGGCTTTTTAGCAATGCATTTTATCAACTAGCTTAAAACATAGAGCCAATTTCTAATCGAACCATACCTAAACTTAAATCTTCAGAATGACTTAAATCTGTCCACGTTTGCTGGTAGCTAGCACGAAAGAACATGCTGTTATCTAACTCGTAACGAACACCTGCGGCAACATTATAGCTAACACGTGAATCACTATAAGTGTTTTGATAACGCTCACAAATATAACCCCACCATGGATCCCACCAGCAAATTTCAGTGGGTGGACCATCGGCAATATTACTGTCAACAAAGCTCCAGCCAAGGCCAGCTTGAACAAAAGGAGTAAATTGCTCAGCCATTAAGTTATAAACAATATTGAACTGACTTTGATAAATATTCATCTTGTGATCAATTTCATATTCATCACCGTCATCTTCAATCAAGGTTGCTTTATAATCAGGCGTTACTGAAGCGAAATCAAAGTTTAGCAATATATGAGGATTTAAGTTATAGCCTAAAGTGAAACCCCAGCCAATATCACTGTCTAAATCCAGTTGCGAGCCATTTTTACCGTCAACATCGGCAGACAAGCTATTAAGCAATTGAAAACTGGCTTCCCAGCGTCCATCACGTTTAGTGTAGTTAGCTAGGCTATCAAAGCTCATACTTGAAAGCATTAACCCTGTTAGTAGCGCAAAGCCAAAAACTTTTTTCACTATCATCACACCCTCCCTTGATTAAAATATGACTAATTACTTCGTTGCGCGTGAAACGTACTCACCTGAGCGCGTATCTATTTTCACTTTTTCACCAATTTGGACAAATAAAGGTACACGTACTACCGCACCTGTAGTTAACGTTGCTGGCTTACCACCTGTACCCGCAGTATCACCTTTAAGACCTGGATCAGTTTCAACAATATCAAGTTCAACGAAGTTAGGCGGGGTAACTGAAATAGGCGTGCCATTCCATAAAGTAATTGTACAAATATCACCTTCAACTAACCATTTTACCGCATCGGCAACGGCTTTTTCTTCTGCGCCAATTTGCTCAAAGGTATCGTTATTCATAAAGTGCCAGAACTCGCCATCAGCATAAAGGTATGCTAATTCAACGTCCATTACATCAGCACCTTCAACAGATTCGCCTGATTTAAAGGTTTTCTCTAATACCTTACCAGAGACTAGCTTACGAATTTTAACACGGTTAAATGCTTGGCCTTTACCCGGCTTTACTAATTCATTTTCTAGAATGTTACACGGTTCGCCATCAAGCATGATTTTTAAACCAGCTTTGAACTGGTTAGTACTGAAATTAGCCATAAATGTACTCTTTTTTTATTAATTGGATCTCTGTTGCGGTATCATTCACATATCACGATAGTCGTAACCGAAAAATTGCACAGAGACGATAAATTGAATTTAGAATTGCCGCAGATAATACCCCAAATAGAAAATAATTTGCACACTTCTTGGCAAAAAGATTTAGCAAATGTAGTCACAGATCCTAAAGTGCTACTGCAAATGCTAGATATTGAACCGAGCGATTATCTACAGCATTTTAAAGCCCGCAAGCTCTTTCCAGTTCGAGTGCCTATTTCATTTATTAAACGCATGAAAAAAGGCGATATTAATGATCCTTTATTAAAACAAGTGATGCCATTAGCTGATGAATTTGTGGTAACACCAGGATATAGCACTGATCCGCTAGAAGAACACGACACAGTCGCGGAAGGTTTACTGCATAAATACAACAATCGGGTACTAATGATAGTTAAATCAGGTTGTGCGATTAATTGTCGCTATTGTTTTCGACGCCACTTTCCCTATCAAGATAACAGCCCCAATAAAAAGCGCTGGCAAGCCGCATTAGCTTATATTGCAAACAATTCAAGCATAGATGAGGTAATTTTCAGTGGTGGCGACCCGCTGATGGCCTCAGATGAACACTTAACCTGGTTAGTACAACAGATTGAAGCAATTGCCCATGTTAAGCGTTTACGTATTCATACACGCTTACCTGTGGTGATGCCTAGCAGAGTTACAGAAACTTTAGCGAATATGCTAAAACAAAGCCGACTTAAAGCCACTATTGTTTTACATGTAAATCATCCAAATGAATTAAATGAAGAGTTTGCCCAGGCGATAGAGCCCTTGCGCGCCGCGCGCATTCCACTATTTAATCAAAGCGTGCTTTTAAATGGCGTAAATAATGACGCTAAGGTACTAATTGCCCTAAGCCAGCAACTCTTTGATATTGGCATTCAGCCTTATTATTTACATTTATTTGATCCCGTACAAGGGGTTGCCCATTTTGATGTTGACGAACAGCAGGCAAAAGAGATTGCCACTGAAATGATGGCGAACTTATCCGGTTTTCTAATGCCCAGGTTAGTACGGGAAATTGCCGGAGAAGCTAACAAAACCCCAATAAATCTGGCATAATCGCCACAAATTTACCGACAGCAGAGTAATCATGAGTAAGGCTATTGAACAACAATTAATAGAAAATATTTCTATTATCTTAAAAAAATCACTAAGTGCTGATGCCACCTTAGCTGATTTACGTGAACACAAAAAAGCAGGCTTTGAAGCGGTATTTAAAAAAGATGCGGGCTTTACTTGCAGCTCCAACACTTTTCAACCTTATGTTGAAGAAGTTGCCAACGACTTAGTTAAATGGCAGCAAAGCCATGATCAACAACTACTTATCGCTTTAGTGAAAAAAATTGAGCAACTTTTTACCGTACTAGGCAATTTAGAAAAAAGCTACAGCCAAGAATAACGCTTGGCTGCTTCCCTTATACGCTAAGCTATAAGCTTGCTAAGCTACGCTCAGACACTACTTGTAATTGACAATGGTGCTGCTCTAGCAAGCTTAAAATGGTTAGATTAAGTTGATTAATTTCATTTAAGTAGGCATCAAAGTCTGTAGTTTTCACATAAGCAAGAATATCTAACTCTAAGCCCATTACCGTATAAGCTTTAAAATGCACTCTAAGTGGTTCATCGGCAATATTTTCTGCCGCGAGTAAATGCTGTTTTAACGCTTGTAAAAAATTATCTATATTTTCTCTTTTACAATCGGGCGTTAGCATTAATTTAGGTCTAAAGGCGATTTTTTCTCGCTCAGAAAAGTTCTCGATATCCATATCAATAAACTTGGCATTGGCAACATAAATCACGGTACGCTCGAGCGTGCGAATTCTGGTTGAGCGCAATCCGATTTCTTCAACAACGCCATAGCTATTGCCAAAGCGGCAGAAGTTACCAATTTTCACCGGTGCCGAGGTATACAAAGTAATAGCACCAATAATATTTTCTACGGTTTTTTGCGCTGCCAATGCCAGCGCTAAACCACCAATACCTAAACCAGCCAGTAAGGTTGAAGCATTAAAACCTAAGTTTTCTAACCACATCAGGCTAGCAACGACCAGGATAATTAATTTAGCAACCGTACCAGCAGGTCGTAATAAATAGACGGCTAATGGCTTATCTTGAGCAACAAATTTTTCCGCTAAAATCACCTTAAGCAAGTCAACAAAGCGAAAGAATACCCAGCACCAAGCAATAATTAAGGTGGTTGCTCCTTCCATTACCGCACGAACCGCAACGGTGACATTGGTGTCATCAATAAGCTGTCGTGCAATAATAATAGCAAGAAGAAAGGCTACCGGCCCTTGAATAAAGGCTGCGGTATCTTTAGAAAGGGTTGAATGTACGCGTTTAATCGCTCTTACAAATAACCAAGTAAAGACAACCGAGGCAAGGTAAGTGCCAGCCAACATCACCAAGAAATACAGCCATTGCCAAAGCATTACCCCGAAAAAATCCACTGCGGGTAAGCTTTTTGCCAAAAACTCGCCTAAGGCAGAATAAGAATAAGCTTGAAAAAGATAAGGAATTTTTTCTACGGTCGCATTAGATATTTTCCAAATACGCACTTTATCTTTTTCTCTTGGTACACGCTGCAACAAGACATTAAGTTCAGTGTCTTCACCAACTTTTACCTTACCAATCAATTCTCGATACGAAGGTAGGCCATCACGCAAATCTCCTAAATGTTGATCGCTGATGCTAGTTAAATCGACCCATAAGGTACGTTGAAACACCACATAAAGCTGGCGCGCTAACTCTTCTTTGCCAACCGCTAAGGTTTTTTCAGAAATATTGCGATAATCGAGATAATTTGTCGCTAGCTCTACATCACCAGCACGCATTGCCAATAAGTAACCCGCTATCGCACCGCGCGGTTGGCCGCGTTCAAACTCATCTATAGGCACGGAACTATCATCACTGCTAGCAGCCTCTTGCAAGGTTTGCTCTGACTTTTCTTTTTGCTCAATAATCTTTTTAACTGATACATCTTGCTGATCATTCACTTGCGTAGCATTGAGTGCAAATGCACATAAAAGTACAGCAATAAAACTAAACAAGGTAAGCAAGTTTAATGAACACTTTTTCATCAATAAAAATCCCTTTCAAAATCTAACAGGGTGGATAGCGCATGCTAAAATAATAACGTCAGATGTAACTGTTACAGAATTAACAGCTGTTGTAAATTTCAGCCATAAAAAAAGCCGCATAAAATGCGGCTTTTCAATGTTATAACAAGCAATTACTTCTTAACAATTAAGTCAGCGAAGGTTTCTTCAAACCACTCATCTAACATACGCTTTTCATAGCTTAAAGACTGATTGCGGTATTTTAAATTAGATTTGCGCATAAAGTTCATATCTTTCACCACCACAGTATCCGCTTTGATTTCTTTGCCATTAGCATCAACTAACTGATATGAGAAGTTCATGCGAGGAAAGTACAAATCTTTCAATATACGAGTACGATTAATACCTGCAGCATTTGTATCACCTGCTAAATCAACATCAGTTACCACTATTTTTAACACCTGATCTTCAGGTAAACTTTCAGCCATTTTAGCAAAGTGCTTTTCAAAATTTTTGAAAGTACGCTCTCTAAAGCTTTTACGGCCCTCATCTCCTGAGTCTATATCTCGGTAACTTTTATAATCTTTCCACTCAACTTCACTGGTTGCAGCAGTAACAGTTGGCGTGATTAATAACGTTGATAGAACTACAGCTAAAATAGAAAATGATTTATTCATGGCAAAATCCTCTTTTAATGTTTACAACTCTATTAGACCTGATTTATCCGTCTTTATTTGCACATTTATGTAATTTCAATGTATTAATTTGTAGCGTAAAACTGTTTTAACACACTAGCAACTATATTTTCCGCCCTTTGCTTTCTCTCTTCTTTGCTTATATCAAGATGAGCAAAACCTTGTACAGCACCACGCCAAACTCTTTTCCCTGTCAGTGCATCTTCAATGTAAATTAAAAAACTGCCTTTTTCTAAACCATCAGACTCAGGCAAGCCAGGTGAAACGCCAAATTTTTCATTAATGGTTTCATCAGGCAAATCATCTGTTAAAGCAACACCAAAGCCAACATGAAACTTTACTTCGCCAGCCAAAGGTTTTGATATAAAGCCATGTTGTTCTAAATCAGCGACAATCGCATCAGCATACAGCTTATAAATAGCTTGGGTTTGTGCCGGCTTTAATGAGGTCTCTTTCACATATTTAGGCGCTAATGAAAATTCACTGCCCTGTGCATAAGATACTGGAATATCGCGCACACTAGATATAGCTAGCTTACTTTGCTGAGATAGCGACTCTTGTGGCACTTGCACACAGCCGACAAGTAAAGTAGCAAGCACTACAGATAATGTAATATTTTTCATAAAATTGCGTCCTGACAATAAGTTACTTTGCTTCATTAACCTGAACTCGGTTTAAGAGATAAGTTAACAGTTTGAAATATATAGTTAGTATGCACATCTACTCTCTAGTTTGATAGTTTTACTTAATTCAAGGCAAATTTCGCGTCAATAGCCAGTCTATTGCAAGTAAATTTAACGCAGAAGTAAGTATAAGTAGCTGCTAGAGAACTATTTATTAAGCCGGGCTCAGGTTCATTATACTGAGTTAAATGTAGCAAGATAATACATTTCGTCATAAAACTGCAACGCTTTGTTATTAAGCTATGCGCCAAGTTAGTAATCATAGGAATGTGACCAATATGAAAAAGGTGTTCACTGGCGCTTGGCAAGCAAATAATGCAGATTTAAACCAAGCTTTAACTAAGTTAGCGAAAATAGCTGAAATTGACTTTGAAATCGAAATATCTATCGACAAGATGTTAAAGGAAACCAATTACCGCGAGCTTGTTCTCAGTGAGTTATCACAACTTGGTCATGATGAATTAAACACCATTATACATTGGTTAAACTCTCCAGCTGCCAGTGAGCAGTCACCAACAGCGACAACAAGTAAATTACCGTTACTGTTATCGGCTATCGCCTGTATTGCGGTGGTTATTTCGGTTGTTTTTTTCTTTTTACCTCAACAACAGCAACTAGAAACTATCGCACAACAAACGCCTGCTAATACCGTAAAAACGGTAGCAACTCAACCAGCTGTAGCTCCGCAAGACACCGCAATTAAAAAGCCTGAAATAACTGAAAAGACTAAACAGAAGCTACTGTTTCGCCTACACGGCTCAAACACTATAGGTGAAAAATTAGCACCTGCATTGCTTGAAGGCTACTTAAAGCAACAAGGTATTATAGATTTCACCTGGATTCAGGGTGATAGCCCAGTTGAGCGCCAACTAAGCTATCAACAAGGCAATACTAATTACTTTATCGAGCTACATGCACATGGTTCAAGCACCGCTTTTGCTGATCTTAGTATGGATAAAGCCGATATAGGTATGGCTTCAAGACGAATCAAAGCAAAGGAAATTACCGAACTACAAGCTAAGCTTGGGACGTTAAACAGTGTCGGTAATGAGCATATTATCGGTTTAGACGGATTAGCCGTTATCGTTAATCAAAATAACCCTATCAAGCAGCTTTCTAGCGCTACACTGGCAAAAGTTTTTTCTGGCGAGATTAACAATTGGTCACAACTTGGCGGCCAAGATCAAGCCATCACTATATTTTCTCGTGATAAACACTCGGGTACTTGGGACACTTTCAAAAACCTAGTACTTAAAAAGCATAATAAAAAACTCGCCAGTAACGCTGTGCGCTTAGAGTCTAGCTCAGAGCTTTCCACGCGTGTTTCACAAAACGAAGGCGCTATTGGCTTTATTGGCTTAAATTACGTACTTCATAACAAAGCACTGGCTATTTCGGCGGCAAAAAATACTGCGGCAATATTCCCAACTCGCTTTACCATAGGTACAGAAGATTACGCCTTAGCTAGACGTTTATATTTTTATACGCCAACCAGCGCTTCTAATACCGTAAAGAGTTTTGCCCAATACGCTATCTCTGCGCAAGGACAAGACATAGTGGCTGCAACCGGATTAATTTCTCAAAACATTAAACTAGAAGAAACCTATCCACGTAACGATGCGCCTGAACGCTATAACTATTACGTGAAAAATGGCAAGCGACTATCACTTAACTTTCGTTTTGACTATGCCACTAAAGATTTAGATAACAAGGGTAAGCGTGACTTAGAGCGTTTAGTTAGCTTTATGGAGCAACATCAAGGACGCAGAATTGCCCTACTTGGCTTTTCTGATAGCGTAGGCGCTCAATTAAAGAACCAAAATTTATCGCTAAGTCGAGCTAAGTCAGTTGAGCTCGAACTGACCTCGCGCGGAATACCTGTGATGGCGGTTGAAGGCTTAGGTGAAGCTTTACCTATTGCAAATAACAACACTGAAGCAGGTCGAAAACGCAATCGTCGTGTAGAAGTTTGGTTGCTTTAATATTTTTGCAATATTACCCCAATACAATAGGCGCATCAGTTGCATTATAGGGATAACAAAATGTTTAATTTATTATCAAATCAAATTCACTTAGTTGAGCATTTAAACGCGTTAAACGAACAAGAGTTAGCGCAAGCAAAAGATAATTTAGAACAGCTTGTTTCCTTACTTAGCGTGCCAGCAGCTAAATTGCTAATGAATCGCAAAGCAACTGGCAACATGCTAGCGCAACATTGTGAGCTGGCTGAAAATGTCAGCTCAATCAGTGAAATATTGCTCAGTAAAGACGCGTTAATTAATCAAATTAATCAGCTGTGCTTAACTGAAGCAGTTGTTGTCAGAGATACCTTTGAAAATTGCCTCGAAGTGATTACTAGCCAAGTAACTATCACTAGTCAAGTAACAACTGCTAGTCATCAAGCTATCCCAGCTCAAGAAGCTACAGCGCAGATTAGCAACAGAAAGCCATTAACAGAGCAAGCTACAGCTGAAGTTACAGTCATCAAGCCGTTAAATAAAAATAACGTTTCACCAATTCGTTTAGGTGAAATAAAGCAACGTTTAGCGCAAGCCGTTGAAACCGACAACCATCAAAAGCAAGCGGTAAAAGCTAAGCTTAACGGCCTACTCAAGCCACAAAGTGATAGCATCAGCACGCCTTTACCTAAGCAAGCTTAACACCTCAATATTTTACTACGACAAAATAACTCACCGAGAAAATAACCTAATAGCCTTATCAATATTTAACCGATAAGGCTATTCATTAGACAAATCTAGTAAAAAACTCCCAAAAACTAAGCTAATCAGGCTATATTGAAGTAACATGTGCCAGCAAAACACATGTACTTTAACCTCGTACGAAATTACGTCTTGGACAAACTATCAATGAAACGACTAAAGCAACTAATGCTGTTAGGTACTCAAGATATGGTGAAATCTAATGCTGAAAAGCTCAAGATCACTAACTTGGTTGCCCTAGTAACTTGTGTCATTGCTTCCCTATATACCAGTTATTTTTATTTTGTTTTAGGGCAAAACAAACTTACTTTGCTTAATATTGGCTTTGTTTTTAGCTACGGCATCACTTTATATCTGTCAGCGAAAGGCTTTGTCTGTGCAGCAAAAAGCTGGTTTCTCAGTGTGCTTATGGTGCATATATTTATTCTCACCTTAGTGGTGTTTACACCCGCAGCTGGCTTTCATTTTTATTACTTACTTTTACCGCCCGGCGTATTATTACTATTTGAGGATAAAGATAATTTAGCCAAGAACACCTTAATGTTCACTGGCGTTGTACTCTTCTTTATTTGCGACTTATTGGGTAATAGCAGCCCATTAATAGCATTGACCGCAGATGCCGAAAAGGCACTTTTTCTTTCTACCATTTTCGTAGTTATGGTAGAAGTTTACTTTATTATGCTAATTTTTAGCCGAGCTATCGCCCGTAATGAAGCAAGGCTGCAGGAGCTAGCAACCCTAGATGTATTAACCGGAGTAAAAAATCGCCGTAGTTTTATTGAGCTAGGTGAAGCCCTTATTGCCAGAACTCAACGTTACCAAAGACCTTTGACACTATTACTTTTCGATGTTGATCACTTTAAACGTATTAATGATACTCACGGACACCTCATAGGAGATAAAGCCCTTAAAATCATCGCTCAAACGCTTGAAAAAAATCTACGTAGCAGCGATACCATCGCCAGATACGGTGGCGAAGAGTTTGTAGTGCTATTACCTGAAACTAAATCTGGCGAAGCAATAAAGTTAGCAAATCACTTAATTGATAAAATTCAGCAAGTTAACATTAATATTGACCAAGATACTAGTATTCATTGTACCGTCAGTATTGGCCTAGCTGAATTCAATGAGGCAACGCCATCACTTATGGCACTGGTGCATTGTGCTGATATTGCCCTTTATCAGGCTAAAAAACTAGGGCGTAATCAAGTTGTCACTTATACAGACAGGTTTGAAGATAGCATTAAAACTTGCTGATCTTTTTAAAACTTGTTGCGCCTTCTTGCAACAAGCTAGGCATAGCTAGCCTGCACTCCGTTCTCAACAATCTTCGCCCCCACTTGATAATGCGAATCATTCTCGATATCATCACCAAATATCGGTAAGTGAATAAAAATCACTCACCTTGTGGCCAACAACAATGCAGGGAAAAGTCATGAATACAGGCCAAATCGAACAAACTGCTAATGCTAAGCTAATACTTAAAGAAAAAATATTACTGCGCTGGCGGTACTTTTTTCCTGTAGTTATTGTAGCACTCATTATGGCGCCAACAACACGCTCACTCACATTCAGCGTGATCAGTGATGCTTTTTTTCAAGTAGGTGTTTTTGTACTGGCAACGTTAAGCCTTTATCACCTAGTCGCAGGTTATTTAGCTAAAAAACCAAGTATTCCGCTAGCAAAACAGCCTATCACTCAAGTAGGCTTTGCTGCTTTTTTGGGAGCAATTCCTGGTTGTGGTGGCGCTATCATAGTCATAACACAGTTTATTCAGGGGAAATTTAGCTTTGGCTCAGTTGTTGCTGTGCTAACCGCGACCATGGGGGATGCCGCTTTCTTGCTGATTGCCAGTAAGCCAGTCGATGGCCTAGTGTTAATAGCAATCAGTGTTACCACAGGTACTATAACAGGCTATGTAATCGACCTATGCTTTGGCAGAGATTACTTACGTGTTGAACCACAATCTAACTCCCAACAACATTATGCTTGTAGCAGTAATACAGTCGAAGCAGCTACCTATCTCTGGAAGATTATATTAATACCCGCCATGGTTATTTCACTATTATATGCTTTTCAAATTGACCCTAACGAATTCCTTGCTTTACCTGAAGGTACAGTAGAGTTTTTTGGTGGCATTTTTGCCCTAATTGCCATTATTACTTGGGCTAAAGCAAAAACAAACGCTAAGAATCAATATCAAGAATTTGTTGCTGAACAGCAAAAAAACTGTGATAGCAATTGGTTTTCTTGTGCGGTGCAAGATACAAATTTTGTCTTAACGTGGGCCGTGGCAGCATTTGTTATGTTTGCGCTACTCAATCAGTTTAGTGGTTTTGATTTAGCCATATGGTTTCATCAATATGCAAGCTTCACCCCTTTTGCTGGTGTGCTAATTGGCTTACTACCGGGCTGCGGACCACAAATTATAGTTACTAGCTTATATATTCAAGGCGCAATTCCATTTTCAGCCCAATTAGGAAACGCCATTTCTAACGATGGCGATGCCTTGTTTCCGGCAATTGCCTTAGCACCAAAAATCGCTATTTATGCCACTTTATTCTCTACCATTCCGGCATTGATAGTTGCCTATGGCTACTTTTTCTTGTTTGAATTTTAATACCAAGTGAAATAAATATTATCTTTACTAAGACAAGGCTTAGTAATATCAACAAAATTTGTCTAACCTTTGAATGATATAAGAAAAATACGTTAAAAAGGTGATTTGACGTGAAATACAATATTAAGCAATGGACTAATACTTTTTTTACTCTCGTGTTGCTACTCAGCATTATTAATATATCAATCTTTTTATACGGCCAACACAAAGATCAAGAAAGTGAATATTGGATTATTCATACCCATACTGTGATTCAAGTTAGTACTGAATTACTAAGTTATCTTAAAGATGCCGAAACAGGCCAACGAGGTTTCTTGCTCACCAATGACACTCACTATTTAGCACCATATAATTCCGGCATTACTGATGCATTAGCCACACTTGAGCAACTTAAAGAGTTAACAGCTGACAATCCTGCTCAACAACAACGTTTAATAAAGCTCAAAACCCTTATTGATGCAAAGTTTACCGAGTTACAACAAACCATAGATTTAGCCAAGCAAGGAAATCACAGCAAGGCACTTAACCTAGTAAAAACCGACCTTGGCAAAAATATTATGAATAACATGCGTCAGTTACTTGCCGAGTTTGTCGAGGTAGAGCAGGCATTACTTAAACACAGAAGTGATTATCATCAATCCTTTAAAGTTCAAAGTCGAAACATTAATTTTGCCACTATGGTTATTTTAATTGTCACCTTATTATCCATGGCCTTTTTCCTTAGAAGAAAAGTGATACATCCTATAACCACCTTGAGCCAAAACGCCGTAGATTTTAGCCAAGATTATAAAACCATACAGAGCCAAGAAAGCAACCTAGAGGAAATACAACAACTATCAACAGCCTTTAAAAGCATGAGTGAAGATATCAGTTACTCTATGCACACTTTAACAATTCAAAAAAGTCTGTTAGAAAAAGCTAACAATGCCAAAAGCGATTTTTTAGCCAATATGAGCCATGAAATACGCACACCAATTAATAGTATTTATGGTGGTTTACAGCTATTAAAACAAAGACAATATACAGAGAGTCAGGAATATAAAGACTTAGTCAATCAATCCTTATTTGCTTGTAAATCACTGTTAACCATAATCAATGATATTTTAGACTTTTCCAAAATAGAAGCAGGAAAACTCAAGCTAGAATCAATTCATTTCAATTTTGAAAAAATCGTCAATCAACTTATCCAAACGCTAACATCTGAAGCAAACCACAAAAACATAAAGCTTCAGGCGATAAGAGACGACAACTTTATTGATGGTTGGTTAGGCGACCCGGTAAGAGTTCAACAAATATGCCTGAACTTATTATCTAACAGCGTAAAATTCACCCCAAAAGGCTCAGTTGAATTACGTTATGGTACGGTAGAATTTGCTCATAGAAATTGCCTACATATTCAAGTGAAAGACACAGGTATAGGTATGTCGCCCGACGCTTTAGCTAGGTTATTTACGCGCTTTGAACAGGCTGATAATTCAATCACAAGAAAGTTTGGTGGCACAGGCTTAGGTGTTGCTATAACCAAACAATTAATTGAGCTTATGGACGGCACACTGCAAGTAAACAGTGAGCTAAATAAAGGCACAGAATTTAATATTTACCTGCCGCTAGAGCAAAATCAAACTACAAGCGTTGATGAGCAAGAGCTTAATAACATAAAAGTACCAAATTTAGCTGGCGTTAGCCTTGTCTTAGCAGAAGATAACCGAATTAATCAGACCATATTTAAGGCCATGATGAAAGATAGCCAAGCAAGGATTTATATTGCTAATAACGGCGAAGAAGCGATAGCACAAACTAAATTACATTCACCGGAACTTATCTTTATGGATATTCAAATGCCAATAATGGATGGCATAAGTGCATTTAGGGAAATAAAAAAACACTGGCCGCATATTCCAGTTATTGCCTTAACCGCCAATGTAATGGCGTCTGATATAAAACAATATAAAAGCGAAGGTTTTCACAATTATTTAGCTAAACCCATTGAAGTAAGCAAGCTGTATGGTTTCTTAACCCGCTACATCAATACTTAATCTCAACATCAACCATTCGCTAGCAATACAAAAACGGCCAATTAATGCTGAACATGGCCAGTAATTAATAATCACTACTTAGACAAATACGCCATAGCTTGTTCTAAACCATTCACTGTCATCGGATACATATGCTCCTCAAGCAAGTCTTTGGTAATATCAATACTTTGGGTGTACCGCCAATGGGCTTGCGGCACAGGGTTTATCCAAGCAACTTTATCAAAGCTATCAGTTAAACGTTTAAACCAAGTAGCTCCTGACTCTTCATTCCAATGTTCAACGCTGCCACCAGGCATGACAATTTCATAAGGCGACATCGAGGCATCGCCAATAAAAATCACCTTATAATCGCTGGTAAACTTATGCAAAATATCGGTTAAAGGAATGCGCTCTTGATGACGCCTAACATTGTTATGCCAAACAGACTCATAAATAAAGTTATGGAAATAATAATATTCCATATGCTTAAATTCAGAGCGGGCGGCTGAGAACATTTCCTCACATATTTGCACATAAGGGTCCATCGAACCACCAACATCAAAAAATAGCAGCACTTTAACGGCATTATGACGCTCTGGTACCATTTTTAAATCAAGATAACCGGCATTATTGGCTGTACTGCGAATGGTGTCATCAACATCCAGCTCTTCATTGGCACCAGTACGGGCAAATTGACGCAATCTTCGCAAGGCAACTTTAATATTACGTGTACCCAGCTCAATATTGTCATCTAGGTTTTTAAAATCACGGCGTTCCCATACTTTCACGGCACGTTTATGACGGCTGTCACCGCCAATTCTTACCCCTTCAGGGTTATAGCCACTATGACCAAAAGGCGATGTTCCCCCCGTGCCTATCCACTTATTGCCACCTTGATGTTTGGCTTTTTGTTCCTCTAAGCGCTTTTTCAGAGTTTCCAGTAGTTTTTCTAAGCCACCTAAAGAGTCAATTTTTGCCTTTTCTTCCTCACTTAGCTGCTTGATTAATTCAGCTCTAAGCCAGTCTTCTGGAATTAACGCTTCAATAATGTCATCAATATTCGCTAGCTCAGTAAAACATTGTGAAAAGGCTCTATCAAAGCGATCAAAGTACTTTTCATCTTTGACTAAAATAGTGCGACTTAAATAATAAAATTCATCAATATCAGCAAACACTAAATGCTGTTCTAATGCCGAGATTAAATCCAGTAACTCTTTAATGGTTACTGGGATCTCATGCTTTTTAAGCCCTTGAAAAAAATTGATTAACATTAACGCTGCTCACGTCGATGCATAAAAGCTAAACGCTCTAACATATGCACGTCTTGCTCATTTTTTAATAATGCGCCATACAGCGGTGGAATGGCCTTTGAGTTATCTCGGTTTTTCAAAATTTCATCAGGAATATCATCCGCCATTAACAGTTTTAACCAATCAATAAGCTCAGAGGTTGAAGGCTTTTTACGTAAGCCATTTATTTCACGCACTTCAAAGAAAATATCTAAGGCTTCGTTCACTAAATTCAATTGAATATTCGGGTAATGAACGTCAATGATCTGCTTCATGGTGTCGCGATCAGGAAAATTAATAAAATGGAAAAAACAGCGGCGTAAAAAAGCATCAGGTAACTCTTTTTCATTATTACTGGTAATAATAATAATAGGTCTATGCTTAGCTTTTACCGTTTCACCCGTTTCATAAACAAAGAACTCCATCTTATCCAGCTCCACCAATAAGTCATTGGGAAACTCAATATCAGCTTTATCAACTTCATCTATCAGTAAAACTACTTGCTCGTCTGATTGAAATGCTTGCCACAACTTACCTTGGCGGATGTAGTTATTAATATCATGTACCTTGTCATCACCCAGTTGTGAATCTCTCAGTCTAGACACGGCATCGTATTCATATAAACCTTGTTGTGCCTTAGTGGTCGACTTAACATGCCACTGAATTAAGCGCATGCCTAAAGAAGCGGCAACCTCCTCAGCCAGTAAGGTTTTACCGGTACCAGGTTCACCTTTTATCAACAAGGGTCGTTGCAAGGCAACCGAAGCATTTACCGCCATTTGTAAATCATCCGTTGCGACATATTTGTCAGTGCCTTTAAATTTCATAAGCTCACTATCTATCTTCTTATAACTGATAGCAGCATAACTGGTTGTACCATTAAGTACAATGCACTTGAGAAACACTTAGCAAAGTTATTTATCACTCTATCGCTAATGTTCCAGCTAAAGATCTAGAGACACACAAACACATTTGCCTGCTGATTTTTTCTGTTTATAGCAAATTGATTAAGTGCTTGAGCATCCTTAAAGCACAATTGATCTATACTGCATCTTACCTCGTATTAATAACTAATGTTTAACACAGGTAGTGCAAATGAAAGTAACAACACGACTCGTTTGCTTGGGATTTTTTCTAGCAATGTTAACAAGTAGCCAATCTTTTGCTGGTGACATTACATTCGATGCCGTTGAAAGCAAACATTGGCTCACCGTAAATGATAATGTAATGGGCGGAATATCGTATAGCCACTTTACTTATCATCAAGGTTATAGCACTTTTTCAGGTTACCTATCGCTTGAAAACAATGGCGGTTTTGCCTCAGTTAGACGTTTAATTTCTCCTGATTTTTCTGCTGCAAGTAGCATAAAATTAATCATTAAAGGCGATGGCCGACGCTATCAATTTCGCTTAAAAACCCATAATTTATATGAAGGTGCGGCTTATGTAGCCGAATTTACAACAACACCTAACCAATGGCAGACAGTGCAATTTTCAGAAGCTGACTTTTCTCCACGTTATCGCGGTAAAGCCCTTTCCTCAATGCCTGCGCTAAACTTCTCCGATGCCATGCAAGTGAGTTTGCTGATCGCTGATAAGAAAGCAGGAAAATTTAAGCTCAGCATAAAATCAATCCAGCTTTTACAATCAATATAATGAATGCTATCTCACCTAAAAAATTACTTCATTCAAAATGGACAAGCGTTCATCCTCGCAACAAAGAAAAGCACTTTACCGTAATCACGGTAAAATTTGACCATGATATGAAGGTCGAACTATGTGAAATTCAAGCAATCTTTACCAACAGAATTCAACAAATAAACTGGCGTGAATTAAAAAATTCACACCAATGGCAGCAAGGCTGGCGCTAACAAGCACGCTTTTTCTCTCCTACTCTTACCTACACAATTCAGCTTAGCAATTAAAAATGTGATACTATCACACAAATTTTATGTTACAGTATCACATCAAGTATATTGCAAAACAGCTAAAACCAAGAAAAATTAGCATCGATAATTATTACAAAATAACAAAACTATGAATAATTTAGCCATCAAAGATCAACCTGAATTAACTCAAGTCACCGCCAGCAAGGCGGTATTTTCTGAGCATGCCAGCAAGCTAACTGACATATATCAAGACGATGTTAAGCTCATTGTTTGGCAAAACAATACACCAAAACAGTTAACGCAAATAGCGCAAGCGCTAATTAACCAACGCCCTCACCTTAAAGCGGTACTGACAGTCACGCCAGAAAATTGTTTCACTCAACTCAGCGAGTATTTAGCCGATTTAGAAGATAGTCATGAGCTATGCAAACACATTAGCTTACTGGTTGATATGTTTTGCACCTTATTTGAGCTTAAAGGCGCAGGGTTACGTTTAACGGCATTAGATAGACCTATGTGCCCTAAATTTCATGTTGATAAAGTGCCTTGTCGATTGATCACTACCTTTGTCGGTAGCGCGACACAATGGCTAAGTAATGATGTTATCGATAGAACGAAATTAGGTAAAGCAAGTACCGGCAAAACCGATGCCGAATCAGGCTTATATCGAGACAACAAGGATATCCAGCAACTCAATGCTGGCGATATTGCCTTAGTGAAAGGTGAAGGCTGGATAAATAACGAGGGTGCTGGCTTAGTGCATCGCTCCCCTGAGCTTGCCGCCGATGAGAGTCGCTTATTGCTAACACTAGATTTTATTGATTAACAGCATGAAGCTTGCACACCAAAATAGGGACATAAATTTACTTATGAATAACTTAACTGAGCATTTATGCGCTGCTGAGCAACAATGCCTGCAACATGGCGGTAAACTGACCGAAAAACGAAAATACGTTTTATCTATTTTACTTCAAGCAGATAAAGCGCTTTCAGCCTACGAAATAATCGAAACCTATAATACTGAATGTAATGAAAAAATGGCGCCAATGTCAGCCTACAGAATACTCGAATATCTCGAACGTATGCATTTAGCTCACAAAATAAATCTTGCCAATAAATTTGTTGCTTGCGCGCATATTGGTCATCAACAAAATCACCATGCCGCGCAATTTTTATTTTGCCAACAATGTCAAAAAGTAACAGAAATGCCAATGAGCACAAATGTCTATCAAGAGTTAACCAATGAAGTTGAACAATCAGGCTTTCAGTTATGCTCAGAACAAATCGAATTGACTTGCCTTTGTCAGGCATGCCGATAACAGCACAAATCACATATATTGCAAAACTAAGGTTACACCATGAATTTTAATTCCCTTTTTATCGACAAACTTGCCATTAGCATTTCTGGGCTCTGTGTTGCTCACTGCCTGTTATTTCCGGTATTAGTAGCTTTATTGCCGAACTTATTAAGTTTAGGTATTGACCCTGAATTTTTTCACCAATGGATGATAATTTTCGTTATTCCTACCAGCATTTTTGCGTTAACCTTAGGCTGCAAAAAGCACGGCCGCATTACCATTATTGCCACAGGATTAGTTGGCCTGAGCTGCCTATTATTAGCGTTTGCTTTAGGTGCAAATCTTTTAGGTGAAGTGGGTGAGAAACTGCTCACCCTAATTGGCGGGCTAATTATTGCCTATGCACATTTCAACAATTACAAATCATGCCAGCACCATGACAAATGCGCGCATTAAATTACTGATACTAACATTTAGACAACTGAATTATTCTCTATGAGCAATGAAAAAATTATCGCCGTACCAACCAATATTATTACCGGCTTTCTCGGCGTAGGAAAAACCTCAGCCATATTGCATTTACTTAAGCAAAAACCGAATCATGAAAGGTGGGCAATACTTGTTAATGAGTTCGGTGAAATCGGCGTAGATGCAAGCCTAATGCAAGGTAGCTTAGCTGATAATAATGACGTTTATATTCGCGAGGTGCCGGGTGGCTGTATGTGTTGTGCATCAGGTCTGCCGATGCAAATTACGCTGAATCAATTACTGACAGAAGCGAAACCGCATCGACTGCTTATTGAGCCGACAGGCTTAGGTCACCCAAAAGAAGTACTGCAAGTATTATCAAACCAATATTACCAAGAAGTCCTAAGTTTAGAGAAAACCATCTGCTTAGTTGATGCCAGAAACTTAAACGATCAGCGCTATCACCAGCACCCAACCTTTAATCAACAGTTAGAGATTGCCGATATTATCGTCGGTAGTAAGCTTGATCTATACAAAGCAAACGAGCAAAGCCAACTAACCGACTTTATTCAAACAAAAGCGCTCTCGCCTGAAAAAGTAGACTTTATCGAACACGGTCAACTGCCGCTCGCTTGGTTAGCAGGCAAAACGAGTTTCAACGTGTCAAATAAATCAGCGCACAAGCATCAGCCAAGAACAACATCAATAGCGCCAACACCACTTCCTAAAGAGGGCTATATTCAGGCGACTAATCAAGGTGAAGGTTTTCAAAGTATTGGCTGGCGCTTTGCTCCGAGTAAACAATTTAACCGCAAAGAACTACATAGCTTTTTAAGTACAATCAAAGCAGTGCGCATCAAAGCAGTTTTTATCACCCCTGAGGGCATTTTTGCCTACAACACCCTTGATAATGACCTAGTTGAAATCGAATTAGATGAATGCAATGAAAGCCGCATTGAAATTATTTGCCATGACATTGATGAAAGCTGGCAAGATACTTTACTCAACATCGTGATTAGCAATTAGCAAACGCTAAACAGCCTGTATTAGCATAACCCCTAACTTTTTAATCAGCCAGAAATATCAGGTGATTAATGGGACAGTTTAATGTTTTTTTCGAATGGTCAGTAAAACTTGATTCGATATATTGAATCAGTACATCCATCGCTTAACTTAGACGTTTCAACGAGACTGACTCGAATATTAAGGCAAAAATCGTTAAAGTGATGGGCTTTTGCCCAAGAATAACTAAATAATTTAAATCAATAAGTAGCTTAATTCCTATGAAAAACTCCATTATTTCAGCATGTTTATTGACTGTAGCTTTAGCTTCATCTGTTCATGCCTCTGCAATCAAGCAGACTAAAGGTGACTTTGAAGATAAGTTTCGTCAACTTGAAGAGGTGTTACCAACGCCTAACGTATATCGCAATGCCTCAGGTGAACCAGGCGAGCGTTATTGGCAGCAGCAAGTCGATTATAAAATTAAAGTGTCACTTGATGAAAAGCTGCGCCGAATTAACGCTACTGAAGATATTCGCTACCAGAATAATTCGCCCTACCGTTTAAAGTATTTATGGGTACAGTTAGATCAAAACCGTTTCAAAGATGATTCAATTGCTAATATGGCAAATAACTTTGGCGGTATGGGGCGTCGTGGTCCTGTCAATACGGTTGGTGATGCCAACACAGCCACTAAATTAAACCTAAATGAATTACGTGCTATGCACTTTAAGGCTGATAATGAATTAGGTTATGAAATTAAAGCAGTTAAAGACAGTCGAGGTAATAAATTAGCCTTTACTGTGGTTGGCACGCAAATGCGTATCGACTTACCTAAGCCGTTAAAATCAGGTGACGATATTGATTTCACTATTGATTTTGCTTTCAATATTGTTGAAGAGAATGCCGTATCTGCCCGTTCTGGCTATGAAAAATTTGACGATGGCAACGATATCTTCTTGCTTGCGCAATGGTTCCCGCGCCTACACGCCTATACAGATTACGAAGGCTGGAATAACAAAGAATTTTTAGGCCGTGGTGAGTTCACTTTAGAGTTTGGTAACTATGAAGTTGAAATAGACGTACCGGCTGATCACATCGTTTCTTCTACCGGTGTTTTAAGCAACCCGAAAGACGTACTCACTAAAACCCAACGTAAACGTTTAGAAAAAGCAAAAACAGCCAAACGCCCTGTCTTTATTGTGACTGAAGAAGAAGCCTTAGCAAACGAAAAAGAAGGTACTAACAAGCGTAAAACTTGGGTGTTTAAAGCAGAAAACGTACGAGATTTTGCTTGGGCTTCATCACGTACCTTTATTTGGGATGCCAAGGGTTACCAACAAGGTGGCGATAAAATGCCACATGTAATGGCGATGTCTTTCTACCCAGTTGAAGGTGGCGACTTATGGAAGAAGTATTCTACCGAATCGGTTATTCACACCATGGAAGTCTATTCACGTTTTTCATTTGATTATCCTTACCCGACAGCGCAATCAGTGAATGGCCCTGTGGGCGGTATGGAATATCCGATGATCACCTTTAATGGCCCACGTACCGAGTTACAAGATGACGGCGACCGTACTTATTCACAGGCAGAAAAGCGTTTCCTTATCGGGGTCGTTATTCATGAAGTAGGACATATCTACTTCCCTATGGTCGTTAACTCAGACGAACGTCAATGGACTTGGATGGACGAAGGTTTAAACAGTTTCCTTGACGGCGTAGCAGGACGTGAATGGGACCCAACTATCCCTTGGGGCGTTGAGCCGCGTGATATTACCGGCTATATGAAATCGCAATACCAAGTGCCGATTATGACGCAATCTGACAGCATTTTACGTATTGGCCCTAATGCTTATACTAAGCCTGCTGCAGCACTTAATATTCTGCGCGAAGTTATCTTAGGGCGCGAATTGTTTGACTTTGCCTTTAAAGAATACGCTGAACGTTGGATGTTTAAACGCCCTACGCCATCTGACTTTTTCCGTACTATGGAAGAAGCCTCAGGTGTTGATTTAGATTGGTTCTGGCGTGGCTGGTTCTACTCTACCGACCATGTTGATATTTCTATCGATAAGGTTTATCAAATGCGCTTAGACACCCATAACCCAGATATTGATTTTGCTCGTTTACGTGATATTGAAAATGATAAGCCATCATCACTGTTTGTTGAACGCAACAAGGCAGAAGGTAAAGAGTTATGGGTTGATCGCAACCCAGATGTACGTGACTTTTACGATGATAACGATCGCTTCACCGTAACTAACAAAGAGCGCAACAAGTATCAGAAATTCCTTAAAGATTTAAAGCCTTGGGAACGTGAAACTTTAGCGCGCGCCATTGAAGAAGATAAAAACTACTATGTATTGGAGTTCTCTAATCTAGGCGGTTTAGTTATGCCAATATTACTTGAGCTAACTTACGCTGATGGCAGCAAAGAAAACCAGTATATTCCTGCTGAAATCTGGCGTCGTTCGCCTAAGCAGGTACGCAAACTGATTGTTACCGAGAAAGGTAAACAATTAGTCAGTGCTGTGGTTGATCCAGGTTGGGAAACGGCTGACGTAGATGTAGAGAATAACCATTACCCACGTCAGATCATTCCATCGCGTATTCAAGCCTACAAAGCGAAGAAGAGCAAAGACAAAGTTAAGCGCGATATTATGCAAGATATCAAAACTAAGCTTAAAACTGACGATAAAGAAGCGAAGGATAACTAATGGCTAAGCACCTGTTATTACTCTTAATAGGCTGTTTAATGGTGTTGGCAAATCCAGTGTTTGCCCACCAACAAAAAGCCGCTGAAACTACGGTTTTATTTAATAAGCGCTCTGGCCACCTTGAGGTAATGCATCGTTTTTATTTGCACGACACCGAACATGCGGTGCAAAAATTATTTGATAAACATGCTGATATTATTAGCTCAAATAAAACCCAGCAGCAATTTGCCGATTATGTTGCCAAGCAATTTCTTGCCCGCACTTTGGCTGATACAGCAATAACCTTAAATAGTGTCGGTTATGAAGTGGAAGGTAAGTTTTTCTGGGTCTATCAAGACGCTAAGCTACCTAACGAATTAAAAGGTATTAAGCTCTATAACGGCAGCCTACGTGATCTTTGGCCGACGCAAATTAATATGGTAAATATTGAAGGTAAAGGACAAGTAAAAACCTTGTACTTTAGCGATAATAAAGATTGGTTAATCAGTACGTTTTAATAGGCTAATAAGTTATTAAGAGACAACAAAAAAGAAGGGAAATCCCCTTCTTTTTTTTGGTCATCACTTGGCTAGCTTAGCACTATGTTTTATGCAAACCTGAGGTTAAAGAAATACTACTTTTTCTTAATAAAGTCTTTAATTTCTTTTACAGACTTAAATCTCTTATAGCCTGACGCTTCTAACTCTGCATTTACACACTGCAAAATTGCATTTTCTGTATTTTCTTCACCTTGAGCATATTCAACACAATACGCATAAGAGTCTGCAACAAAATCTACACTCACTACTTCTTCTTCAGCCATCACAGTCGTACTCATTAGGATTAAGGCTAATAAAATATGCTTCATACACATATCCTTCTTATATTGTTATTCATTACTTGCTTCTACAAGCTTGTGAAAATTAATCTTGTTATCGCTTGAAGTAAAACTAAAAAATATTATCGGTAAGATAAAAAATTTATTCGCGTCAAAAATGAAAACAAAAAAAAGTAAAATGGCAGCAACTTTCTCTATAAACTTGAGGCAAAACAACAACACTTACTCGCATAATGGCTAAGCTAGTATCATCCCGCATCCCATAGCTAACCGGCACTGAAGCGTATATGAGTAAAAAGCCAGATCGCAGCACAGCAATGAAAAATCTTATTGCAGCAGTGCGCAATGATTTCCCCTTCAATGAGCCAGATGCCAATATCTGTGGCATCTCCTGTATCGGCTGCCCCAAAAAATTACTTGAAATTGTTGATACTGAGTTATGTGACTGGCAAGTAAAACTTGAGGATAATATTACGCCAAGCTTTGGTGAAATCTCTCGACTGGCAAAACTATGTAAAAATGTTAGACGCGGCTTAAAACGCAACGGCTTGGTTGAATAATGGAAAAATCAATCTTTGCTAGCATTATACCAAGTGAAATAATTATTTGACCGATTCAGAGCTATGTCAGGGAGTTGAGAATAAAGCAAATTGATGCCGCTGTAGTCATTCTCCAACCAAGAAATTCCTGAAAAGATGGCTCATAGCAACGGCATGTTTTAATTGTAATTTTTAAAAGAGCCTAAGATAGGCTCTTTTGCTTTTATATTAAAGCTTTTATCAATAAACAAGCTTATCTTAGTTATTAGGCTGACAACCTTTACTAGCCATTCATTATCATATGCACCCATATACTGGCGCCATAACCTAAGGCAATTGCTGGCGTCCATTTTAAATGGCTGAAAAAGGTATATTGACCTCGCGCCTGCCCCATTAAGGCGACCCCCGCTGCTGAGCCGATTGATAATAAACTGCCACCAACACCTGCAGTTAAGGTAACCAATAGCCACTGCATATGTGACATATCAGGATTCATGGTTAATACCGCAAACATAACCGGAATATTATCAACAATGGCTGACAAAACTCCCACCAAAATATTGGCATTGGTAGCGCCCAACTCGCCATACATATAGCTAGACGCAAGACTTAAATAACCTATAAAACCTAAACCACCAACAGCTAAAATAACACCATAGAAAAAGAACAGCGTATCCCATTCAGCATGAGCAATTTTAGCAAAAACATCAAAGTCATATTCATTGTCTTGAGAGCCTGGAGGATTCTCACTGCCGTGCGTCCAAGCTTTTGATTTTTGGCGCAGGTAATAACCATAAAACTTCAAATACGCTAGACCCGTCATCATGCCAAATACGGGCGGAACATGAAGAAAGTTGTGAAAACTTACCGCAGTGATAATAGTAAGTATAAACAAGCCAACAATAGTCAAACCGCCATACTTCATGGCTTTTGTCGATGTTTTTGCTGCTGGCGGAATACCTTGCGGTAAAGCAAATTGCATTATCATTGCTGGGATAACAAAGTTAATCACAGCAGGAATAAAGAGTGAGAAGAACTCAATAAACTCTATAATGCCTTTTTGCCAAACCATTAAGGTGGTGATATCACCAAAGGGGCTAAATGCACCACCGGCATTGGCAGCAACAACCACATTCACACAAGATGTCGCGACAAAACTCGGTTTACCTTTACCTACAGCTAAAATGACCGCGCACATAATAAGTGCCGTTGTTAAATTATCAGCAATGGGTGAAATAAAGAACGCCAGAATACCTGTTAACCAAAACAAGCTGCGGTAGCTAAAACCTTTTGCCACCAAATAATTACGTAAAGCTTCAAACACGCCGCGCTCTAACATGGCATTGATATATGTCATGGCAACAAGTAAGAAAAAGAATAGTTCAGTGTACTCAAGAAAGTTATGTCTTATTGCCACTTCAACACTATGAGGCTGTCCCATACCGCTATAAACTAAGGCAATCAGAAACCAAATAATGCCCGCTGCTAAAATAACAGGCTTAGACTTTCTCAGGTGCAGTTTTTCCTCCAAAATAACTAAGATATAGGCAAGTGAAAAAACGCCTAGCGCGACAGGACCGAGCCAGTGATTTGTTAAATCGATGGTATTTGCCACGCTTTGTGATGCCTGCGCATAAAAAGGCATAGACAGGCCTAACACTAGGCCTAATAAATATTTCATTAAGATGTCTCCAATAAATAACGTTACTTTTTAATTTTGTAAAACGATTATCAACGGATTTCTCTGACACAAAAAAGATGCACAGCCAAAGGGCACAACAAAACCTTAAGTGATGAGCGAATAGTGCAATATGTGATTGAAAATACCGTTGAAATTATTGCGGTGGAGCGCGTATTAAATTACTTGAAACATCATGACTAGCCAGTTGTAGCTGCCATAATCTGTTGTTGAAATCACTTAGTGATAACGGTGGAAATGTGAAGGAAAAGGTAAGAAAGTCACAGTCGCTAGGTTCGCAAGATAAGTTATCTACCGAGTTACTTTGCCCTTCGCTAGCCACAGCCATTTTTACATCTGAAAATAGCTCGCTATAGCTATTCTTATCTGCTGCCGTTAGCGCGCTAGCATGTAAAAATAAGCAAAGTAATAAAAACTCTAGTATCGCTTTCAACTGCAAGTGCTCGATAAAGTGCTAATGGGCTTAGCCATGCTTTTAACTATGACATAACGCTTGGTATGAAGTGATACCAAGATGCAGTATTATCACGCTAATCGCCCAGTGATGCAATGAGTTCCTGTCGAGTATTCTCAAGAGTAGGGTCAGACTTATCAGTCAAGTTCGGGTGCCTTAATCTTACTTTCGCGAATGGCATTAAGCTTAATTTCTCTTTGCGTTACCAAGTGCTTTTTCGCCAAATTAGCGCCAAGTCGATAACCAACATAAGCAACCAATATCCAAGCAATAAAGTTTGGCGTATCAAACACATCTGGCCAATAGGTAAACCAAATAGCCGCGGCAACCATATTTTTAATAGCATCAACAAACATATTAATTAAAGAATCTAGGGTAAATAAGGCGGCAATATCATGCCAACCAGTCACCCCCAGCCAAAAGTTGCTAAATTGCAGTAACTCGATGATGATAAAAGTTAATAGTGCCACTAAACCATAAAAGCCGCCGCCAAAAGATATCCATTTCGAGTGAAAATAGCGTAGCTCTTTTTTGTTCTTTCTCGATAAACTGACATATTCTTGATTATGCTTTTTAAAAGCATCTTCTATGGCGATATCTGTTGTTAAATAGCCATTTTTATAGGCGTAATACATCATAACAAAGCTAAATGCGCCAACTGGGATGCCTACAAACAAAATAGCTTTAATGATATCAATTAGCATTTTTACACATCATCCTAATGGGTCGAATTAAACCAGTGTAATCGATAGAGTTGATAAAATATAGCCTGCACAGCAAGTAAGGTGTAGCGCAGCAACTAGCCTTGCCACAGTACTACTGATGACAACGCTTAATTTCATCAATCACCGCATTAGCTAACGGTGATATGGCATGATTTTTTGATGAAATAAGCACTACAGGAATTTGGTACGAGTATTTCTCTGGCAAAATTGATCGAAACAAGCCTTTATCAACCCAATGGTTGGCATAATGCTCAGGCAAATAACCGATAAACTCACCTGACAAAATAAGATGAGCAATGCCCTCATCGTGATAAGCAGTGGCCGTATTTTGGTAATTCAAGCCATCGTTACGTACTTCTTTATCGCGCATATAATTACTGGTGATCACTTCCGATGTTTCAAGTAACTTAGCTATTTGTGATGGCTGACAATTAAATAACGGGTGTCCTTGGCCGCAATATAAGTAATTAGTTTCATTATGCAGAGGGTAATACTCTAAACCACGTAAATGATGGCGACTCACGCCTAAACCGACCAAAGATCGACCATTAGCGACAGCAGTCTCCACTTCTCGCGCTTCACATACATTGATATCAAACTGAATGTTATCGCCTTTGGCTTTAAGGGATGAGATAACTTTAGCAATACCGCAACGAGGATCACTGACTAAAGTATCGATAGTGGCAATCGTTATTCGCCCTGACAATTCATTTTTTGCACTCGCTACAGTACTCGCAAAAGCCTCGCATTGCTGTAATAGCTCAAGCGATGCTTGATAGGTAACTCGCCCAGGCTCAGTGAGCTCAAAGCCACTTCTGCCACGTTTACACAACTTAACGCCTAAACGTACTTCTAAGTCCGATAAATGCGAACTTATGGTCGAACGACCAATATTTAAGCGCGATTCCGCGGCAGATAAACCGCCACATTCCACAATTGCGACAAAAATACGTAATAAGCGTAAGTCTACGTCATGAATCTGCATACTTTACCCGCCCTATAGTTTGATAAAACCGGAATGAATTACGATAATTATGCATCTATAAAACATCTAGAACAAGCTAGAATAAATAAATCATAAGTAAAGCATACAGATTTTAGGAGCATTAAGATGACCTTTAACTATGGTATTGACCATCTAGATGTTGATATTGTCAACGGTATTGCCAGTGGCGATATCAAAGCAGAACTAAGCCAAGAAGCAATAGATAAAATTAATACTAGCCGAGCGCGCGTTGAAAAAATGGCTGCCTCAGACAAAGCCGTTTATGGTATTAATACTGGCTTTGGCCCACTATGTGATACGCAAATTACCCCAGAAGAAACCAATCTTTTACAAAAAAACCTGTTAATCACCCACGCGGTTGGTGTTGGCGAGCCGATTGCCAAAGCGATTTCAAAATTAATGCTTATCACTAAAGTACACGCATTAAGCCAAGGTTTTTCCGGTATTCGTCTTGAAACCGTGCAAAGAATGTTAACCTTTATTGAGCTTGACCTAATTCCAGTAGTGCCAGAGCAAGGCTCTGTAGGCGCATCAGGTGATTTAGCACCACTTTCTCATTTATTCTTACCTTTATTAGGTGAAGGTGAGTTTTGGCTTACTAAAGCAGGAGAAGGCGATAAAATTGTACCTGCTGCGCAAGCACTAAAAGAACACAACCTGGAGCCTATGGAGCTGCACGCCAAAGAAGGCTTAGCATTAATTAACGGCACGCAATTTATTTTATCGCATGCCATTACTGCCTTAACTAAAATGCGCTACTTACTTGATTTAGCAGATTTAACTGGTGCTATGAGTATTGAAGGTATGCAAGGTAGCGAGCAACCATTTAGAGCGGAATTACATGCCACTCGCCCATTCGTGGGTAACCTTGAAGTAGCAAGTCGCATGAGAAGCTTCTTCAAAGGCTCACAAAATATGGCAGCTCATGAAGAATGTGATCGCGTACAAGACCCATACTCACTGCGCTGCATTCCACAGGTACACGGCGCTTCACGCAATGCCTATAACCACTTAAAAGAGCTTACTGAAATTGAAATGAATTCAGTAACCGATAACCCCATAGTTATCAGCGCTGAAGAAGCTATTTCTGGTGGTAGTTTCCACGGTCAACCACTGGCAATGGTGCTAGATTACGCTTCAATTGCGGCAGCTGAGCTAGGTAATATTTCTGACAGACGTTGTTACTTATTACTGGAAGGTTTACACGGTTTGCCTCGCCTACTCACTACCTCTGGTGGTTTAAATTCGGGCATGATGATCCCTCAATATGCTACCGCAGCTTTAGTAACAGAAAACAAATCACTATGTTTTCCACCATCGGCTGATAGTGTGCCAACCTCTATGGGTCAAGAAGATCATGTCTCTATGGGTAGTATTTCTAGCCGTAAACTTAACCAAATCTTAGGTAACTTAGAGAAGATTTTTGCCATTGAACTAATGTACGCGGCACAAGCAATTGACTTTAGACGTCCAAACAAGTGCTCAGAGATTATTGAGCAAAACTTTGCCATTATCAGAGCAAAAGTCGCTAAGCTAGAAGAAGATAGACTACTCAAACCAGATATTGATGCCATTATTGCATTAGTTAAATCACAAGCCTTCAATGTTAATGTAAATGCCGACGCCGCTGTAGACTAAGGGGAGACTTTTATTATGGAAACCGTATTAAACTTTCAAGCACAAATAAAACAGGGTATCCCAAGCGAGTTACCAGCAGCAAAACCGTACCCTGCTGATGCTAACCGCGCGCCAAAACGTAAAGATATTCTTAGCGTTGAAGAAAAGCTATTAGCAGTACGAAATGCACTACGTTATTTCCCTAAAGCCTGGCATCAAGAGTTAGCAGTGGAATTTGCCCAAGAGCTTAAAGATTTTGGCCGTATTTACATGTATCGCTTTAAGCCAAGCTATAACATGAAAGCGCGCTCAATTGCCGATTACCCTGCAAAGTGCCAACAAGCTGCTGCCATTATGCTAATGGTTGATAACAACTTAGATCCAGCCGTCGCTCAGCACCCTGAAGAATTAATCACTTATGGCGGTAACGGTGCCGTGTTCCAAAACTGGGCACAGTACTTACTAGCGATGAAGTATTTAAGTGAAATGGAAAGCGACCAAACTTTACATATTTACTCAGGTCACCCTATGGGCTTATTCCCATCATCTGTTGATGCTCCACGTGTGGTTGTCACTAACGGTATGATGATCCCGAACTACTCTCAGCCAGATGATTGGGAGAAGTTTAACGCACTAGGTGTTACTCAATACGGTCAAATGACTGCTGGCTCATTTATGTACATTGGCCCGCAAGGCATAGTACACGGCACCACCATTACGGTAATGAACGCATTCCGCAAGGTGTTCGCAGCCCAAGGAAAGAAAGATGAATCACCGAAAGGTAAAATCTTCCTTACCGCAGGTTTAGGCGGCATGAGTGGCGCACAACCTAAAGCGGGTAATATTGCTAACTGTATTACCGTGTGTGCAGAAGTAAATGCTCATGCTGCAACTAAGCGTCATCAGCAAGGTTGGGTTGATGAACTTATCGATAATATGGATGAGCTAGTTGCCCGTGTTCGCACAGCTCAAGCCAATGAAGAAGTCGTGTCTATTGCTTACATAGGTAACGTAGTTGATGTTTGGGAAACTTTTTACGAGCAAGAGATTTTCGTACACTTAGGCTCAGACCAAACCTCGCTACATAACCCATGGTCAGGTGGTTATTACCCGGTTGATATCTCTTATGAAGAGTCAAATCGACTAATTCGTGAACAGCCAGAATTATTTAAAGAAAAAGTACAAGCAACGTTAAGACGTCATGCTGACTCAGTGAACAAGCATGCTGCCCGTGGTACCTACTTCTTCGATTACGGTAATGCCTTCTTACTTGAAGCATCTCGTGCTGGTGCTGAAGTAATGAGCGATAACGGTATTGATTTTAAATACCCGTCATACGTTCAAGATATTTTAGGCCCTATGTGCTTTGACTATGGTTTTGGTCCATTCCGCTGGGTATGTGCTTCAGGTAACCCTGATGATTTAGATAAAACCGATGCTATCGCCGCACGTGTGTTAGAAAAAATCATGGCTGATTCACCTGAAGAAATTCAGCAGCAAATGCAAGATAACATCACCTGGATTAACGACGCTAAGCAAAACAAGCTCGTTGTTGGCTCGCAAGCACGTATTCTTTACGCCGATGCACAAGGTCGTATGGAAATTGCCAAAGCCTTTAACGATGCCATTAACGCCGGCGAAATTGGCCCTGTTGTGCTAGGTCGTGACCATCACGATGTTTCAGGTACAGATTCACCGTTTAGAGAAACATCTAACATTTACGATGGCAGCCGCTTTACCGCCGATATGGCGATTCACAATGTTATTGGTGATAGCTTTCGCGGTGCTACTTGGGTATCAATCCACAATGGTGGTGGCGTTGGCTGGGGTGAAGTTATCAATGGTGGCTTTGGTATGTTACTTGATGGCTCAGAAGCTGCGGAGCGTCGCTTAAAATCTATGTTACTGTTTGACGTAAACAATGGTATCGCCCGTCGTAGCTGGGCACGCAATGAGGAAGCAAACTTTGCCATTAAACGTGAAATGCAGCGTACACCTAAGTTAAAAGTCACTTTAGCGAATCTAGTTGAAGATGATATTTTAGATAACTTATCTTTCTAGTCAGTTAAGCTTATAACTTGCTTTAGAGCTAGCCTTGTTATTTAGGCTAGCTCTTGTATTTTCCTGACTTTCCTTTCGATAAAGCTAAGAATACAGTCTACTCACAAAAACTCTGAAATGTTCTTTGTGGACTCCCTTAGGCTCTACCCCCCTTTTATTCACTTTTATCTGCAGTTGAGAGTACAAACCATATGACTTCCTCCTGTCATGACACAAGAAGTCGAACATGTTTTGCCCGGTTGGTAACTACCAACATAACTATAGTTGCCCACATAATCCATATAATTTTGAAAGTCTACATAGTGCCCAGGACCTACTATTGAGAATTGACCTGTGGCTTCTGATTTCAATGCAGGGATATTATTATTCGCGCAATCTCTAGCAGCTGAGATATCAAAGCCACTTTTATTTGAATTAATCGTTACTTTAACCCATGAACCATCATTAAAGGGCAGTGTCACTAATTCTTTCTTTAAAAATTTGATACCTAAATTCCCACTAATAAACTTAGCGTCAACTCCTACTTGTAAACTGTCAACCGTAGCGGAATAAGACGATTTATGCATTTGATAGTTATGATTTTGCCCAACCAAGGCATCAAAAACATTATTCCTATAACTACTATTACTCATAAAGTTATATGCATTATTACCTGAGCTGTTTTCACAATTACTAGTAGCGTTAGTGTAGCTTGTTGCATTTTTGGTTATTGTTTGAGGAATCCCTGCAATACTGTCTAGTGGAATAACTAGACCAGGGTAACTTGCTTTGAGGTTACCAATAAACGTATTTTTATACTGAATCGTGTCATTGAAGTAATCTGCAACATTGTTTGGCAAACTACGTTCCTTTGCTGTCACCACTTCAATTTCATCGTCTTGTATTTGAAGCCTAACATCATAGACTTTAATAGTTGAGGAAACAGTATCTAAAACGGCAACGGTAGAATTTCTAATGACATCCTCTGCTTTGCTTTTCATTTGTTGAGCAGAGCAATTATCACATTGTTTGATATATAAAGGTAGTTGAGTCGCGTTTACATGCGCAGCAAATAAAAAAAATGCCAGCAGGCCAGTATAAATGAAGAGTTTTTTCATAATTAATTCCTTTTAATTTTTTGATTACATCATTGTATCGACGATATCTAATCATAAATATATATCATAATCAATTTCTATATGAGTAAAAAATCTCTATATAAACTCTTTTTGACAAAAAGCGCCGTTAACTCTAGCTATTTATCATGGTGTTTTTTTATTACTTATCCACGAAACAGCGATGGCAGCCAAAACGCAATAAGTATCAATACCGCATATGTTGATATGCCATTTTCGAGCAAATGAACAGATAAGAGTAAGCAAGAACAAACTGCAATAAGGAAATAAAACACCTTATACTTGCATAAGAGCAAAAGCTCTATATACTGCGCAATTTTTACATATGGATATCACTCACATGACACGATTTAACCTATCAGCTATCACGCTTGCTGCTACTGCGGCACTTTCATTAAGCTTTACAGCCGTTGCCGAACAACCACTAGCCAAAGATTTAGTTGGCAAATTTTATGGCGGCGGTCACTTAATGCACATTAAAACAGACAATGAGCGTTTAATGACCGACGATTTACGCTCAGATGTCGACCATGGCTCAGGCTTGGGCGCAGAGTTTGGTTACCGCTACAGTGAAGCGCTAGAGTTTCGCTTTGCCCACAGCGAAATAAATTTAGTAAAAGAAAATGGCGGCTTTAAAGAGCCTGATGCCTCAGCAACAGCTTTTGATGTTTTATATTTTCTAAATAAAGAAAACTTCTATCTAATGAGTGGTTTAAACTCAATGGATATAGTTGATAGAAAAACCTCAGTAAACTTAGGTGCAGGTTATAGATATCACTTAACTAACAACGCCGCTCTTTACTTTGAAGGTAAAACTCACTACCAATTCTCAGAGCACTTTACTGACTATACTGCTCAGCTAGGCTTTATCTACTTTTTTGGCGAAAGCAAAAAGTCAGCACCAGCAAGCAAAATAGCGCCAGTAGCCGTTGTTGCAGAGCAAGCGAGTGCTCAAGTAATAGATAGCGACAATGATGGTGTAGCCGATAATAAAGATCAATGCGCCAACACGCCTAAAAACGATAAGGTAGACAGCGATGGCTGTACTGTTTTCACTCAAGAGAACTTAAGAATTCAACTTTTAGTGAATTTTGATAACAACAAAGCTGAAATCAAGCCAGAATACTTTAATGAAATTAAAGAAATGGCTGACTTTATGAAAACTTACCCGCACACTAAACTGGTAGTTGAAGGCCATACCTCATCACAAGGCTCAGCAAAACATAATAAAAAGCTATCACAAGCTCGTGCCCAAGCGATTGTTAATAGATTAACCCAAACGCATGGCATCAAAGCAGAGCGTCTATCTGCTGTAGGTTACGGTGAAGCGCGTTTATTAAATACAGCTAACAGCAGCCAAGCCCACAGTGAAAACCGTCGTATTGAAGCGGTTATCGAAACAACACGAAAAGTTGCTATAAAACAGTAATTATTTCGCTATAAAAAGCCTCAACACTTATGCTGAGGCTTTTTCTTCTGTTCAGCCATTCGCCACTAGCTTACGCTTTCACTGATTAACACAGCTCTTTAATTACTTACAACTACATCACCTAAAGACTGTTAGCCAATCCCTTAGAACTAGCTTCAGCTTTAACGCCATCATTTCTGCTTTGCTTTAGTTGATAACTATTCAACAACAAATATTCAACAACAAAACCTAGCTTATTTATCGACGTAATGAATTTGTTACAAATTAGTTGACTAAATATGCTCACTAGCTGAATTAATACCAACAACAAAGTGTTACTATATAACATTATGGTGATTATCTAATTGCCAAAAAAATTACAACCTTATAATAATAAAGGGAATATCAATGCAAAAAATAAAGTACGCTTTGTCTGCTTTAGCCTTGCTTTGCACGTCAGCGCATGCTGATAAAAGCGAAGAATGGTTCCTACATAGCAGCATTTCGCCCGACGGCAAAAAAATCGCTTTTTCATATAAAGGTGATATTTACACAGTTTCAGCAAAAGGTGGCACAGCAAGACCATTAACCCTACATAGTGATTGGGATGGTCACCCTATTTGGTCTCGTGATGGTAAAAGCATTGCCTTTGCCAGTGATAGAAATGGCAACTTAGACGTATATTTAATGCCAGCAACAGGCGGTAAAGCCAAGCGCTTAACCTATCATTCAGCACATGATATCCCACAAGATTTCAGTAAAAACGGCAAAGAAGTATTATTCACTTCTGCTCGCCAAGACTCGGCTGCCTCAACCTTATTTCCAACATCACGCTTAACAGAAAGCTATACGGTTTCTGTGAAAGGTGGCACACCGTCGATGTTGTCAACCATCGCCAGCTCAGAGCTGCAATACTCGCCAGATGGCAACAAACTACTTTATCGTGATGAAAAAGCCTATGAAAACCAATTTAGAAAGCATGATGTCTCAGCGTTTGCGCGCGATGTCTGGCTTCACGATTTAAAAACCGGCAAACACACTCAGTTAACTACGTTTGCAGGTGGCGATCACAACCCAGTATGGCAAGATAAAGACACTTTCTACTACACCAGTGAAGAAAAATCTGGCGCATTTAATGTCTGGCGTTCAGATTTAGACGGTGACAACAAAAAGCAAGTTACCAAGTTTAAGCAACACCCGGTACGCAGCTTATCCATTAGCGACAAAGGTACACTAGCCTTTGTTCACCATGGCAGCATTTATACGCAAAAAGGCAATAAGCTAAACCACGTTGAAATCAATATCGCTAACGATATTCAAGAAGATGAATTATTGCCTAAATCATTAGGTGGCAAAATTAGCGAATACTCAGTATCGCCTGATGGTAAAGAAGTCGCCTTTATTGCCCGCGGTGAAGTCTTTGTTGCCAGCACAGAGTTTAAAACCACACGAGCCATCACTAACACACCACAGCAAGAGCGCTCAGTGTCATTTCATAAAGATGGCAAAACCTTACTCTATACGGCCGAACGCAATGGTCGTTGGGGTTTATATGAAAGCTCTATCGTTAATGATGACGAGCCATATTTCTTTGCTGCTACCACATTAAAAGAAGAGGCTGTTCATGTAGCCGATACCGACAGCTTCCAACCTGTGTATTCTCCAGACGGTAAAAAGATTGCCTTTTTATCTGGCCGCGATGAAATTCAAGTATTCAATCGCGAGACTAAAAAAGTCAATGTTGCCCTTGGTAAAGAACACAACTACTCATATGCAGATGGCGATATCAGCTTTGCCTGGGCACCCGATAGCTATTGGATGACCGCAGACTACGCGCCAAGAAGTCGCTTATTTATCACCAATGTTGGCGTATTCCCATCTGATGGCTCAAAACAGCCGGTAGATATCAGCCTATCTGGCTACAGCGATGGCGGTCCTACTTGGCACACTGATGGTGAAGCCGTGCTATGGTTTAGTACCCGTTACGGTCAACGAGATCATGGTAGCTGGGGACGTGAAGCTGATGTTATGGCAGCGTTTTTAACGCAAGATGCTTATGACAAATTCAGCATGTCTAAAGAAGAATATGCCCTACATAAAGAGCTAGAAAAGAAAAAAGAAGAGAGCGAGGCAGATAAAGAAGGCTCTGATAAAAAAGAGAAGGCGAAAAACGGCAAAGACAAAAAAGATGCTAAAGAAGAAGTTAAAGAGCCAGTTAACATAGCGTGGGATAATATTGAACGCCGCACTGCTCGCTTAACGGTTCATGCATCAGACCTTCGCGATGCCTACCTAACCAAAGACACCAAAGAGTTGTACTACCTTGCTCGTTTCGAGAAGGGTTATGACTTATGGCGTCATAACATTCGCGAGAAGAAAACTGAGCTTATCGCTAAGTTAGGTGCTCGCTCGGTTAGCATGTCATTTAGCGACGATGAAAAGCAGTTATTCGTACTAGCTGACGGCACATTAAAGCAAGGTAAAGTTGGCAAAAAAATCACCTTAAAACCTATCAGTGTTAACCCGGTAATGCAGCTTAAAACAGCGCAAGAGCGAGCGTTTATGTTCGATCACAGCTGGCGCATCATTAAAGATAAATTCTACCGTGACGACATGCATGGCATCGATTGGGATGACATGGGCGACTCATACCGTAAGAAGCTAAACGCTATCGGCCATGGTCGTGATTTTGCCAATATGTTTGCTGAAATGACTGGCGAATTAAACGCCTCTCATATCGGCTCATCTTATCGTCCGAAAAAACAAGCACATCATGATGCTACCGGTCGTTTAGGTTTATTCTTTAACAACAGCAGCGACTTTGAAGTTATTGAAGTATTAGCAAAAGGCCCTTTTGATAAAGATAATAGCGCAGTCAAACCTGGCGTTAAACTAAAAGCAGTGAATGGCGTTAAATTAACGAATACGCAAAACCTACATCAATTACTTAACCATAGCGCTGATAAACGCGTGAGATTCACCTTTGAATCAGCTGATGGCGACAGCTTTGATGAAGTGGTTAAACCAATTCGCTCTACCAGTAATTTAATGTATGAACGTTGGGTGGCCTCACGCGAAGCCTTGGTTGAAGAGCTGTCAGGTGGTCGATTAGGTTATGTGCACGTACGTGGTATGAATGATCCAAGCTTTAGAGCGGTATACTCACGCTTATTAGGTAAGCACTTTGATAAAGAAGCTGTGGTGGTTGATACTCGCTTTAACGGCGGTGGTTGGTTACACAACGACTTAGCTAAATTATTAAGTGGTAACGAGTACTTCACTATGCACGTACGTGGCCGTAAATACCACGGTGACCCATTAGATCAATGGAACAAACCTTCAGTATTAGTGATTAACGAAGGTAACTATAGTGACGCACACGCATTTGCCTATACTTACGATGAACTTAATTTAGGTGAAATGGTGGGTATGCCAGTACCAGGTACTATGACCGCAGTATGGTGGGAAACCGGTATTTCTGGTGATTTCCGCGCTGGTGTACCACAAGTGGGTATGAAAAATACCAAAGGCGAATACTTGGAAAATAACCAAACCATGCCAGATCACTTAGTGAAAAACGACCCTGAATCAACCGCTAAAGGTCGCGATAAGCAAATCGAAAAAGCCGTTGACGTATTACTGAAAAAATTAAAGTAGTAAGCGAGTAAAACTGCTTAGAACGATTAAAAGCCGCATCTATCAATGCGGTTTTTTTCACCCTAAAAGAATTTCCACAAAAAAAGCCTCAATATTTCTACAGAGACTTTTTTAAGAATATCTGAGCTGACTTAAAGATCAGCTTTAGGTCAAGACACAAAATCATTGATGCAGCTATAAAGAGGGCGTTCAGAATTCTGTGTCAGCCTAAATTGCTAAATATCTAGCACGCCATCTAATCTACCTTCGAAGTGGATGGCTAATTGCGACAATGTCAGGTTCCAACTGCGGATTGGCATTGTCCATTTCTTCGAAGCATTCAATATGCCCGCATACAATAATTTCATCAAGCTATTTTCATTCGGGAATGCGCCTTTAGTCTTGGTTAATTTCCTAAACTGACGATGTACAGCTTCAATAGCGTTGGTGGTGTAAATGGCTTTGCGCACGTAATCTGGGTACTTGAAGTAAATCGATAAATTAGCCCATTTGCGACGCCAAGACTCAATTACGATTGGGTATAGACTACCCCATTTAGCCTCAAGTTCATCCAATGCAGACTCGGCAGCATCTTTGGTAGCTGCACGGTAAACAGGTTTTAAGTCAGCCATGAATGCCTTCTGGTGCTTTGAAGCAACGTACTTCATCGAGTTCCGAATTTGGTGGATTACACATTGCTGTACTTCGGTTTCAGGATAGATAGTGCCAATGGCTTCAGGGAAGCCTTTAAGCCCATCAACACAGGCGATTAAAATATCGGATATGCCACGATTGTGTAAATCAGTTAACACTGATAACCAGTAGTTAGCACCTTCGCTTTCTGACACGTATAGGCCGAGCAGCTCCTTACGGCCTTCGATATTAATACCGAGCACGGTGTAAACTGCCTTACTAACATAACGGCCACTTTCCTTGATTTTATAGTGGATAGCATCGAGCCAGATGAACGGATACAGCGTATCAAATCCAAGCGCTTCGGCTCTTGGATTTTTTTATGCACTTGTTCTGGTGTTTTCATGCCTAAACTTAAGTGCGGCCTCTTTTCATTATATATCTGAATTGACTCCTGAACGAGTTGCCTAAGCTCATGGATAGTATTGCAGTCATATATAAGGAATTCTTGTTTTAGAATACCGTTTACTCGCTCTGCTAATGCATTTTGATAGCAGTCATAGCCATCTGTCATCGATGAGAGTATCCCGTTATTAAAGAGCTTAGCTTTATAATCGTAAGCACAATACTGAAGCCCCCTGTCTGAGTGGTGTATTGCTAAATTTTGATAGACGCGATTATTAATGGCCCTGGTTAGTGCTTTCTTAACATCACTTGTTTCCATCTCATTACTTAACTCATATCCCATAATCTTTCGGCTATATGCGTCTGTAACAAGTGATAAATAGTGAATGCCTTGACTGGATTTTAAATAAGTGATGTCGCTAACAAACACCTGCTCAGGCGCACTTGCCTTGTGCACCTTGAGTAGGTTCGGCGATGATTTCATCCAATGCTTACTATGCGTTGTTTTGATAAATGACTTTATTGGTGGTACCAATAATCCATGCGTTCGTAAATAATCAAACAAGCCGTCGCGCCCCAGTTTTATTTGCGCTTCCTCTAGCTGTGGTTTAATCAATTTGTACAGCTTTTTACCACCAACTCGTGGCATAAACTTGCGCCAGTACATCACATGCGCTTTTACGGGAGCAAGCTCTATCGCTCGATGCTTGATACGTTTAATTGCTTGGTAGATACCTTGTGGGGAACGCTCAAATACCCGGCATATACGCGCTAACTTTTGGCCTGCTTTTTCTTTGGTTTCCCAGATACTTCGGATAAGTACTTTTTTCTTAAACTAGCTCCATGCTCATTATCCATAATATCGACCATTCGATTTAACACGAGATTCTTAATGCGCTCATCTTCAAGCTCTCGCTCTAAGCGTTTGATTTTCTGGGCGGGTGTTTCTTTTGATTTAGGCATATCGCGCATATAAATAGCTTTAGACCAATCCAACTTACCATGCTTTCTTAGCCACACTAAGACAGTACTTCTACCTTGTATGCCATAGTGCATTTGCGCTTGCTTGTAAGTAAAATCGCCTTTTTCTACCTGCTCCACAACTGATAATTTAAAGCCTAAAGTATAGTCGCGTTGCGTACGTTTAACTCTTTTGTTGTTTGAAGTGCTCATAATAAAGCCCTAAAAGTGTAAACACATTTCAGGACGGGACATATGTGAGCTAACCGATAAACTCACTTGATTTAATTAGTTTTACAGATAAAACAATTGCAGTTTGTGCTACACTGCCCTCAGTTATCAAATGCGCTGCTTAAGGAATCAACATTGGAAAAGTACGAAGAACTTTTAGTCTCTATTCGTAAAGTAATCAGAGCAATTGATTTGCATTCTAAGCAATTAAATAAATCATCAGGTTTAACTGGCCCGCAGTTACTCATTATGCAGGAAATCGCCAGAATAAAAGGAGTAACAGCAAGCCAAATAGCGAAACAAATTAACTTAAGCGCTGCAACTGTAACAAACATTCTTGATCGATTAGAAAATAGAGGATTAATCACTCGCGTAAGAAGTGACAACGACAAGCGTCGAGTCAGTTTATTTTTATCAGAACAAGGCAAGGTCTCATTAATTGATGCGCCACAACCGCTGCAAGAACATTTCATTCAAAAATTTTGCAGCTTAGAACCATGGGAGCAATCACTATTATTATCTTCAATGCAGCGCATTGCCTCTATGATGGATGCCAACGATCTTGATGCTGCTCCAGTATTGGAAATAGAGCCGATGGATAAAAGTGCCGAACAAACAACAAAAAGCCCTGCTAAATAACCTCAGTTTCACATAAGCCATGCGCTTCTAACCATTATTTTTACTGATTTATAGGTTATTTTTCAGTGAAGTAACCTGCTATTCCAACTTTAAAAATCTTTAAATTCAGACAAAAATATCTAACCAGATCCCCCTGTAACCTATTGATATTTAAATCTTAATAAATAATCACTTTCTTTTATCAGCACCAGATATATTACCTATTTTCTAATAACAGAATTACCTCCAACAAACAAAATTAATTTCACCACTACTAATTAGAGTTCAAATTAAATTAATTCAAACTAGCTAAAAAAAGCCAAAAAAATGGCTTTGTAATATCATAATTTGGAATTTTGAACATTTAATCACCATATGATATAGTTAGAACTCAAACCATTTAAAAGGTAATGACAATGGAACACTATATATGCGAAACATTGGATGAGCTCGCACAAAAAATTGATGCCGTTTATGTTGAAGACCGTAAAGCACAAACGCTTAGGTTTGAGAGTGTCGGTAATGCAGAGCTTTCCTCATTTGTGCCATTTATTAAACAACATGCCTACAAAAAAGATATTAAAAAACTATCCGTCAAAGTATCAGAAGCACAGGCAATTTACTTCTTTCAACATGGTTTCAAAATCGAAGCATCAATCTTGGCTTACTATGGATTACAAGACGCTATTTTTCTGGTCTATTTCTTAGATGATGACACAAGCCAAATAAATGAAAGGCAAAATGAAATTATAGACAAGGCTCTGGCACTGCAAACTAAAGCTATTGATGTGACTTACCCAGAAAAAATCGAGATCACACCAGACGCTAATATTGATAGTCCTCAGCTCAATAATGACCAAGTCATTAGCTTTTCAGGTCGACTTAAAACAAGCGAAAATGATGATGTCATGGTATTTAACGCAAGCAAAAATAATGAAGTGATTGCTTCAGCCACAGCGCAGTACAACCCTGAAGACAGTGCAGTAGAGTTTGCAGCCTTTATGGTTAACCTTGGCGAAGATATCCATACAGTGATTAGCGCACTTATCAACTACATGCAAATGCATTACCGTGCTAAGGGCTGTGAAACGGCATTTACTATCGTAAACGCCAACAGTTTAACCATTAATAGTGTTTGTGCTGAAAACCAATTTGATTTTGGCGGCACATTAAAAAATGAATCATTTATCGATGGCAAGCTAACCCACTTAAACACATGGTTTAAAAGACTTTAATTATTATGAATTTTCCTGACATTTTAGATATTAAAGCAGTAAAAAATCATATTGCGATAAATGAAGCAGCATTTAATCGCACATTTTTCGACACTAAAATTGAACAACTACAGCAGCAACGAGCGCAATTGTTTAATCATTTATTGGTTGCATTATGGCAAGCATTTAACTTAGATAAATGGCAAGACTTATCTCTTAATGCTGTCGGCGGTTTTGGCCGACAAACCTTACACCCTAAGTCTGATATTGATCTGTGTATTCTGTCAGATAAAACGCTTAACAAAACTCAAGAGCAAGCTATTTCACAGTTTTTAACTAAGTTGTGGGATTTAGGTGTCGATATTGGTTACTCGGTTAGAACCGAAAAAGAAAATATTCAAGCTGCACGTTGCGATGCCACCATAGCCACATGTTTGCTTGATATTCATACTTTGTACGGCAATAAGCAACATGCGCAAAACATTCTTACGCTACTATATTCAGATAAAATAACCTCCAGCGCTGATTTTTTTACCGATAAGGTTGCTGAACAAGAAGCTCGCCACAACAAAGCCAAAAACACCGCATTGTATCTAGAGCCAAACATGAAGAATAATCCGGGTGGCATGCGTGATGTACAAACAATCATTTGGATAGCCCGAAAGCACTTTCACGTTGATGACGCAGAGTCTTTAAAGCAACTTGGTTTTCTGCAACCGGATGAATATCAAGAATTACTTGAAGCCTATCAATTCATTTGTCGAATACGTTGGGCGCTGCACGTGGTCGCGGGTCGAGCCACTGAAGAATTATTATTTGAGTACCAAATAGAGGTTGCCAAATTTATGCAATTTGGTCACGGCGACAATGCACAGCTTGCGGTTGAAAAAATGATGCGCCAACTGTTCAGAGCAATGACCCGTATTCGCGAGCTTAATCAAATGATGTTACGAATAATCGAACGGAGAATATTTATTGAACCGAAAGCACTTAATAACAAAATCGATTTAAACGAGCATTTCTTCATTGTTAATCACATGATACAAGCTAAGTATGATGAGGTATTTTTAAATAAAGCCAATGTGCTGACCTTATTCCATCTGATTGCACAGCACAGCGAAATAAGAGATATTGCCCCAGAAACCTTACGATTGCTGAGACAAACCAGGCGCAGTTTATTAGGGGAACTGCAAGACTACCAAGCCTGTAGAACCGAGTTTATAGCAATTTTGCGTCATAATAATGGCTTAAAACGCGCCTTTAGTTTAATGCATCGCTACGGAGTTCTGGCATCGTATTTTCCCGAGTGGAAATCAATTGAAGGCCAAATGCAGTTTGATATTCATAACGCTTATACCGTCGATGAGCATGCCTTTAAATTATTACAATGTGTTGATGGCTTTAGCGATAAATCAGCAAACAAAAAGCTGATCTCAAGCATCTACCAAGAGAAAAAACTTAAACTTATTTTAACCGTAGCTGGCTTGTGCCATGACTTAAGTGGTAAACAAACGCACGAAGCCAATGAATTCAGCGCCATGTACGCTAAAGAATTTGCCCAGCTGCATGATCTTAAGCGATCAGAAGTTGAGTTAATTTATTGGTTAGTGGATAACCAAGACTTATTGATCAGTACTGCTCAATCACGAGACATTCAAGATCCCGAGGTGATTCGTACCATAGCTAAACGCATCAGAACAGAAGCTAAATTAAACGCGCTTTACTGTTTTACCGTGGCAGATTTAATGGCAACTAATGATCAATGCTGGAACGAATGGCAAGAAAGCTTACTAAATGAATGGTATTTTTCACTGCGTAAAGCACTAAATGATGGCATTGAAAATGTGTTTGAGCAGCGTATTGTGATTCGCGAAAACAAGCAAGAGTCACTTGAGGCATTAGTTGAATCAGGTATTCCAGAACATGAAGTGATGTCACTTTGGTCTGTATTTCCCTCAAGCTTTTTTAGCAATAATCAAGTTGAAGAAATCGTCGAATTTAGCCAACAAATATTGACAAAGAATAAACAAGCACACCTTGCCACCCTGTCACAAAACCCTAATTTAGAGTGCAATAATCTGCTAGTTTACTCACCTGACAGGAGCATGTTATTTGTTGATCTTTTTAACTGCTTATCAGCGCTAAAAGTTAAAGTGAAAGAAGCGCAACTCTATAAGACCAAAAGCGGCAACGCGCTCGAAGTTATAAAAATTCTAGACTATAACGATGAGCCAATTACCGACACATATCGAGAACAGCGCGTTATTTCATGCATTAATAAGGTGTTAACCAGTGAACAGCTTAATGATAAACCTGATAAACCTAAAGAGCCGAAACACTTTTCGACCTTTGAAAATTCGCCTGACATTGATTTTCTACCCACGCAGAAATCTAGCAGAACACTATTAAAAATTAGCGCGCTTGATAACCCGCAGTTTATTGAAAAGATTTGTGAAGTATTTCGTAAAAAACAACTTACTGTTCATTCAGCAAAAATAACCACGATTGGTGAAAGCGCCGAAAACGTATTCTCAGTTTCAACCATTGATAATGAAGTGATGACAGAGCAAGACAAACAAGAACTATCTGAACTGCTCATTGATAAAATAGCCTAGGTAAATATATCATTAGTTACTTGGCTAGCCAGTTTATGGTGTCCCATTTTCCGCCAAGATAGCACCGACACTTTAATTTAGCTATATGCGAAGTGGACAATTGGCCACAAAAAAGCCTCAACATTTCTGCTAAGGCTTTCTTAAAGGAGATATGAGCTGACACATAAGCCGGGTTTTGTCGTGGACAATCATTCGTCTAGGCCTTAAATCGCTTTAAGGCTCAAGCAACCTACCCGGTTTCCGCGCGAGCCACGCGTATACTATTTAAAGTAATGAAACCCTATTTGGTCTTGCTCCGGGTGGAGTTTACCCTGCTGCGAACTGTTACCAGTCGCCCGGTGCGCTCTTACCGCACCCTTTCAGCCTTACCTGTTCCATCACTTATAAATAAGCGCGGTCATCGGCGGTCTTCTCTCTGCTGCACTTGTCGTCGGCTTGCGCCGCCCAGGTGTTACCTGGCACCCTGCTCATTGGAGCCCGGACTTTCCTCCCCTCTATCTGTCTACCCTTTGTCGAAACATTGGGCACAACGATAAAGCAGCGATTGTCTGGTCAACTCAGCGCGCATTCTAGCGGAATGCTTAGCGCTAGCCAAGTAAATTGTGCAATGATAAAAATGAACAATAAAGCTTAATAGGATTATTTAAGCGACAAAGCAATATCATATAAAGCATTTTTCTTCACGCCGTGTATTTCTGCGGCAATGGCACAGGCTTTTTTCGGCTTCATTTCGGCTAATAATAACTTTAAGGTATTAATGGCTTGTGGTGGAATATCATTAGCATCCGCTTTATAGCCTTCAATTATGAGTACCATTTCACCTTTAAGCTGATTGGCATCTTGCTCAAGCCAGATAAGAAAATCATCGGCTTTATCTGAATGTATGGTTTCAAAGGTTTTGGTTAATTCTCTGGCTATCACTAAATAACGCTCACCACCTAAGGTTGACACGATATCTTTTACTGTATCAATCGCTCTACGCGGGGCATCGTAAAACACCATAGTGCGCTCTTCATGCTGTAAAGATTCAAGCACTGCTTTTCGTGCGCCTGATTTAGACGGTAAGAAACCTTCAAAACTAAATCTATCTGTTGGCAGGCCTGCAACAGACAAAGCGGAAATAGCGGCACAAGCCCCCGGTACAGGAGATACAGGTAAACCTAGGCTTCGACAATGCCTTACAAGATGAAAACCTGGATCACTAATCAGTGGTGTTCCTGCATCAGAAACCAAGGCAATACTTTTTCCTTCCTGCAATAAATTGGCAATATGCTCTTGTCGTTGCCTTTCATTATGATCATGCATCGACATGGTGGAGTTCTTGATAGAAAAAGCAGACAACAGCTTGCCAGTATGGCGAGTATCTTCACAAGCAATTACATCAACCTGTGATAAAACATCAAGCGCGCGTTGGCTAATATCTGCTAGGTTTCCGATTGGTGTGGCGACTATATATAAGGTGCCGGAATTAACGCTAGTTTCATTCATTTATCTTACTTCACTCGATTTAGTTGAGACCTTAACAGATGACGTTTATTATAAACCCATATTGATAGCAAATAGCACGGATTTATTCATTGTGGCACTAACAAAATTCGCCTCCTCTTCCATAAACTCATCTTACAAGCGCAAATTACCACAAGCATTTACTCAAGCTCATAGTTCGCTTTGCCTGTTAGTCATGGTTATGCTGATTATTTTTTCTCTAGCAAGCTGTAGTACTAAGCCAGTTAAAAAAGTAGAAAAAGAGTCTGTACAGCAAGAACTACCTAAAGAAGAAGTTGTCACAGGAGAAAGCAGTTTAGCCAAAGCGGCAGAATTACCTATAGAGCAAGCGGGACTTCAATTGCTAGAGTCCAGCCAGCTATTTTTAGCAGAGCAAAACTACAATAAGGCACTGTGGTTAGCAGATAAAACTATCACGCTTTTTTCGGCAGACCATAGCAATTACCAAATTACCCAGGAACTAATGCTAGTTAAAGCAGCGAGTTTATTAGCGTTAAACTATATAGAGTTAAGTTATCAACAGTTAAAAGCGATTGCACAATATACCGCTGATAGGGAGCTATTACTGCCTTTAGCTTATTATCAAACGTTAAGTTCGGTATTGAGCGCTAAATCTTGGCCTGTTGAAGCACTGCAAGCAGATCTGCACGCATTTTCATTAAATACCGAGCAATCAAAGGAACAAGCCTTAGCAGCTGTCAATGTACTGTGGAATAAACTGCAAAGTTTATCAACATGGCAATTACAGGCGCTAGAAAAAATGCCTGCGCCTTATGCTAAGGGCTGGTTACAGCTGACCAAATACGCGCATAAATTTGGTAGCGACAATGCTCAATTACATCGCTATATAGAGCAATGGCAAAGGCAATTTCCTACGCATCCTGCTACACCAATTGCTCAGCAATTACTAGCAACAAACCTAACTAAAAAGCCAGTAGAGCATATTGCCGTTTTACTACCATTAACGGGTAAGCAGCAGGCTGCAGGTATTGCTGCACAGCAAGGGGTATTAGCTGCCTATAATGGCGATGAATTTAAGAAACTGCACTTTTTTGATACTGCACAGCTTAATTGGCAAACGTTACAGCAAGATTTAGCCGCGCTAAATATCGACTTTGTTATTGGCCCCTTATTAAAAGCAAACGTTGCCCAGTACTTAGCTTTAACAGCCAACCTTGATGAACAAGCAAGTGTAGATAAAGATGGCGGGACAACAGCAATCCCTAGCATTATTTTAAACTTACCAGGGCAAGAAACATTGAAAGCTCACCAAGTGGCTTTATCAATGCGCCCTGAAGATGAAGCAATTCAAGCAGCGAGCACCTTAAGTCAAAGCAACTATAAACAACCTATTGTTTTAAGCCACCAAGATGCGGTGAGCAAACGTATTGCCAACGCATTTACCAATCAGTGGCAACTCATGACAGGACAAAATATAGACATTGTTTATTTTGCTAAAGGTAAAAAAATGCAGGCGAACCTTAAATCAAGCTTAGACGTTGATGTTAGCCAAGAAAGAATTAACGAACTCAAAAGCAGAGTAAAACAAACGATAAAATCGGAAACCCGCAACCGACGCGATATTGATATGATTTATGTGGTTGGCTCACCGAAACAAACGCGGCTGGTTAAACCTTATATTGATGTAAATATCAGCCCATTTGCCTCTGTTATCCCGGTTTATGCAAGCTCTCGCAGCCATAGCATCAAAAACGATAACAGCAGTAGTCGTGATTTACACGGCCTAACCTTTACTGAAATTCCTTGGTTATTAGCTTCAGAACAGCAAAATCAAGCACTGGCTCAAGTCAGCAAACAGCTTTGGTCTAAACGCAGTGATAGCTTACATAGAATTTTTGCCATGGGCTATGACAGTTACCACTTGGTAGAAAATATCACCTTAATGCAACAAGCACCTTATATCAGGCACTACGGGCAAACTGGTGTGTTAAAACTAAATGACGATAATATCTTAACCCGCAGTTTATTATGGGGTAAGTATCACAATGAAGGAGTGAAAGAAATTGCCATGGACTAGGCTATTTAGCAAAAAAGACTTAGATATAAACACAGAGCAATCCACAAGAAAGATAGGCGAGCAAACAGAGGCAATTGCCAGTGATTACCTAAAATCACAAGGGCTAAGCTTAATTGAAAAAAACTATCACTGTCGTGGTGGCGAAGTTGATTTAATCATGCAAGAGCAAAACACACTCGTCTTTGTTGAAGTAAAGTATCGCCAATCAACAGGTTATGGCGGCGCAGCCGCGGCAGTTTCAGCTGCTAAGCAGAAAAAAATTAAACATTGCGTAACATTTTACCTGCACCAAAAGGGATTAAATGAATATAATACCCCTTGTCGACTCGATGTCGTCACTTTAGAAGGCAATTTAAAAGAACCTCATATTCACTGGTTTAAAAATGCGTTTTAACAAATAACAATAAAAATTATCAAGTATATTTCGTCTTCTCTTGGAGTTCATCAAGCCATGTTAGAGCAAATTAAAAACAACTTTACTGAAAGTATTCAAACTCAAATTGCCGCCAGTGAAATGCTTGCTTCATCCATTGAACAAGCCGGTATGGTTATTGTTCAAGGTCTATTGGGTGGCAATAAAATCATTGCCTGCGGTAACGGTGGCTCAGCAGGCCATGCACAGCACTTTAGTGCTCAATTACTCAATAAATATGAAACTGAGCGCCCTAGCCTACCTGCTATTTCATTAAGTAGTGACAACTCAACCATTACTTCCATTGCCAATGATTATCAATATGATGAAGTGTTTTCTAAGCAAATTCGGGCTTTAGGAAATAACGGTGATGTTTTACTTGCCATCTCAACCAGTGGCAACTCAACCAATATTATCAAAGCGGTTGAAAGTGCTGTTTCTCGTGATATGCCCATTATTGCGCTAACGGGTGATGACGGTGGTGATATTGCCGGTTTACTGGGTGAAAATGATGTAGAAATACGGGTACCTTCTGCACGTACTTCGCGAATTCAAGAAGTTCATCTCATTGTATTACACTGCTTATGCGAAATTATTGATACCACTTTATTTCCCCAAGGAGAGTCTTAAATGTTAGTAACAACCCTTAGCGGTAAAAAAGCCAAACTAGCAGCATTATTAATGCTTGTGGCCACATTACAAGGCTGCGCAGTAGCTACCGTTGCCGTAATTACCGTTGGCGCCACTATGGCAACAGACAGACGCACTATTGGTAAACAAGTGGATGATCAAACCATAGAATTTACCGCCCATAATGAGTTAGCAAAGCAAAAAGCATTATCAGAAAATACTAATTTACATGTGGTTAGCGTTAATGGCTCGTTATTAATTGTCGGTCAAACACCCAATACCTACCTTAGAGATCTTGCCGTTAAAACTGTCGGAGAGGTGCAAGGCGTTGTTAGAGTTCATAATCAAATACGTATTAGCTCAACTACATCAGTTACCACGCAAACTAATGATATTTGGCTAACCTCTAAAGTTAAATCAGCCTTATTTGCCAGCGATAAAGTTAACGTGAAAGATATTAAAGTGGTTACTGAAAATGCCGAAGTCTTTTTAATGGGCTTAGTATCGAAAGCAGAAGCTGACGCTGCTGTTGATATCACCAGAAATATCAGCGGCGTTAATAAAGTATTTAAGGCTTTTGAGTATATTTAACCTCAGCTTCACATAAGCCATGCGTTTCTAGCAGCTATTTTTACTGACTTCTTCGTTATTTTGAAGTGAAATAGCTAGCTATTCCTACGTCAAAAAGCCTTGAATTCAGGCAAAAATATCTAACTAGAAATCAAAAAAGATAGGTAGCCTATTGATTTGATTAGGTTTGGCGCTATTTCTTATGCAAACATGAGGTTATTTAAATTTAAGTAAATAAAACTTAATTTTAGACACAAAAAAGCCCCTGAATGAGATTCAGGGGCTTTTTAATGCGCATTAAAAATGATTATTTGATCACTTTTAAGCTAGCTTTACTTTTGCTCTTCTTTTTAGTTGAGCTATCAGCCTTGCTGCTTTGTTCTGTAGAAGAAACACTACTTAAGCTTGCTTTAGGCTTTTTCGTTACTTCTTCCAGCGCTTCTTGCTCTTCTGGCGGGTGTTCAATAGGCAGTGATGTACCTGCGCCATTTTCTTTCGCGTAAATGGCACCAATAGCGCCATATGGCACGGTAATATGTTCAAGCTTGCCACCAAAGCGAGCGCTAAACTCGATGGTGTCTGAACCCATAACAATATGACCAACCGCAGAAGATGCAATATTTAGGACTATTTGTCCATCAGCGACATAATTCATTGGCACAAGCACACCATAGACATTGACATCAACAACAATGTAAGGTGTCAGCTCATTATCTGAGATCCAATCATAGAAAGCCTTAACTAAATAAGGCTTGTTCGAACTCATTGAAGCAAGGCTTGAATCTGTCATTATGCTGGACTACCAAAACGTAATTCACGCTCAGCTTCTGTTAATGAAGCTTGGAATGATTCACGCTCAAATAAGCGAAGCATATAGGTTTTCAGCTCTTTTGAACCTTGACCTGCTAACTCAATGCCAAACGCTGGTAAACGCCATAATAATGGTGCTAAGTAACAGTCAACTAAGCTGTACTCTTCACTCATAAAATACGGTGCTTCATTTAAGATAGGAGCTACACTTAATAAGCTTTCTTTTAGCTCTTGGCGTGCTTTTTCAGCTTCTGTTGCAGAGCCTTTTAAAATGGTTTCAGCTAACGAGTACCAATCATTCTCAATACGGTGCATCATTAAGCGGCTGCGACCACGAGAAACAGGATAAACAGGCATCAATGGTGGATGCGGGAAGCGCTCATCTAAGTATTCAATAATGATCTTAGCTTCATATAAAGCCAATTCACGATCAATTAAGGTTGGTACTGTCCCGTATGGGTTCAAGTCCAATAGATCTTCCGGTAAATTCGCTAAGTCAACTAAGTGAATATCTACACCTACGCCTTTTTCCGCCAACACAATACGTGCTTGATGGCTATACATATCATCAGCATGTGAGTATAAAGTCATCACTGAACGTTTGTTTGCTGCTACGGCCATAAAGCCTCCTATTCCAACAATTCTTTAATTTACAATTCTAAAAACTAACAAAGGGCTATTTGATAATTTATATCAAATAGCCCTATCAATACTTTAGCTTAGCGTACACAAATTCTAGTGTACGTCTCTCCAGTATTCTTTCTTCAAGAAGTAAGAAATAACAAAGAAGATAAAGATAAAGATTAATACTTTATAACCTAAGCTCTTACGCTCAAGTTTATTCGGCTCACCAACATACTCTAAGAAGTTAGTTAGATCGCGTACTACTTCATCATACTCTTCTGCTGTTAAGGTACCACCTTGAGCTGGTAATAGTTTACCATTTTCATCGATAGTGCTGACACCTTGTAAGTCTTGTAATACATGCGGCATACCAACATCTTTAAATAAAGTATTGTTTACGCCAAATGGACGAGACTCATCAATATAGAAAGAACGTAAATACGTGTAGATCCAATCTGGGCTACGTAAACGCGCTTCTAAGGTTAAGTCAGGTGGCGCAGTACCAAACCAAGCAGCCGCTTCTTTCGCTGGCATAGTGTTGGTAATGTGATCACCTACTTTCTCACCTGTGTACATGTACTCAGCTTTACCTTCTTCCTCTGAAATACCTAAATCAGCAAAAGTGCGGTTATAACGTTGGTACTGTAACTGGTGACAACCTAAACAGTAGTTGATATAAGTTTTAAAGCCACGCTTTAACGACTCTTTATCGGCTAAATCATTATTTGCTGCATCTACAGGTAGTTTAGGACCAGCAGCAGAGACTAGTAATGGTACTAGTGCGAAAATCGCAATAATTAACTTTTTCATTATTTACAAACCCTCTCTGGCACTGGCTTAGTGTTCTCATTCTTACTGTAGAACCATAAAGCAACGAAGAAACCAAAATAACCAAAGCTTGCAATAGTACCAACTAAGTTAGCGGTTGGTGTTGCAGGCATAGTACCTAAAATACCTAGTACGATGAAACAAATAGCAAATTGGATTAGGTTAAGTAAATGAACTTTAGAACGATATCTAACAGATTTCACTGTACCACGGTCAAACCAAGGTAAAGCAAATAACATAATAATCGCACCGAACATGGCTACAGCACCTAATAACTTATCAGGTACAACACGTAAAATGGTATAGAAAGGACCAAAGTACCAAACTGGTGCAATGTGCTCAGGCGTTTTCAAACCATTTGCTGGTTCAAAGTTTGGCGCCTCAATAAAGTAACCACCACCTTCTGGAGCAAAGAACATTACCCAACAGAAGAAGAATAAGAAGAATGCTACGCCCATAATATCTTTAACTGAGTAGTATGGGTGGAACGGAATCGCATCAACAATATCGTACTTATCTGAATATTGTTTGTGGAATTTAAATTTGCTTAATTCTTCCGGCTTAACACTACCTTTTTTCTTCTTAATCTCAACACCTTCTGGGTTGTTAGAACCTACTTCATGTAGCGCAAGGATGTGTAAGAACACAAGAATAACTAATACTAATGGTAAAGCAATAACGTGTAATGCAAAGAAACGGTTTAAGGTAGCACCAGAGATAACATAGTCACCCTTGATCCAAATCGTTAACTCTTCACCAACAACAGGAATAGCACCAAAGAGCGAGATAATTACCTGTGCGCCCCAGTATGACATATTACCCCAAGGTAATAAGTAACCCATGAAAGCTTCAGCCATTAATACTAAGAAAATTAGCATACCGAAGATCCACAATAATTCACGCGGCTTTTGGTAAGAGCCGTACATTAAACCACGCATCATATGCAGATAAACTACAACGAAGAACGCAGAAGCACCTGTAGAGTGCATGTAACGTAATAACCAACCGTAATCAACATCACGCATGATGTATTCGATTGACGCGAAAGCACCATCGCCTGATGGTTCATAATTCATGGTTAACCAAACACCAGTTAGGATTTGGTTTACTAGTACTAGCATGGCTAATGAGCCAAAAAAGTACCAAAAGTTGAAGTTCTTTGGTGCTGGGTATTGAGCTAAATGCTTGTTCCAGCAGTCTGTTACAGGTAAACGCTTGTCAATCCAAGCCATAAAATTAGCAAACATTAGGCATCTCCCTGACCAACACCTACTAATAAGGTGTCTTCATTTGGAAACGAATGCTCAGGAACCATTAAGTTTAATGGTGCAGGAACCCCTTGGAATACTCGGCCTGCCATATCAAACTTACTACCGTGACATGGACAGAAGAAACCTTGGCTAACGCCTTCAACAAATTGATCAAAGTCGCCATTGTGATGTGTTGGAGCACAACCTAAGTGAGTACAAACACCTAGAGCAACCATGAACTCTGGTTTAATTGAACGATACGCGTTAGTAGCATAGCTAGGCTGTTGCGCCATCTCAGAATTAGGATCACGCAATTGATCATCGTGCTTCGCTAAATCTTTTACTGTCTGCTCTGTTCTACGCACTACGTAAACAGGTTTACCACGCCATTCAGCACGGATTAATTGACCAGGCTCTATTTTGCTTACATTGACTTCAACTGGAGCACCCGCAGCTTTCGCACGCGCACTTGGATTCCAGGAACCAATGAAAGGCACAGCCACACCGACAACACCAGCACCACCAACAACTGCCGTAGCAGCAGTTAAGAAGCGACGGCGGCCGTTATTCACAGGCACATTGCTCATTCATACTCTCCAACTAAGACACTAACCAAACAATTATTTTTTTGTACTTACTTCAAAAAACACGAGCAAAAATAAGCACAATATTTGTTTTAATTAGCTCAAATTCATACCTAGCGGTATATCGATAAAAAAATTTTTCTGATCATAAAGAAATACCCCCTTTTTTACAAGGCAAAAAGGCCGCTAAGTACACTAAATACCGAAAAAAAATGAAATCGTTTTATCGAAAAGATTTTCTTGTTTGCAAGTGGGAATAATTACTATTTCAATGCCACTGAAAATGTATAGATTAAAGCCGTAATACAGCAGGGGTAACAGTTTGAATTTTTGATTATTTTAGGGTTGGATGCGTAAAGCATAATCTCTTTTAATTAGATGCTTTATTTCAGCCATAAAAAAAGCCGACACAAGGTCGGCTTTTTGTACATATATTCGAAAAGAATATTAACGTTTTGAGAATTGTGGACGTTTACGCGCTTTGTGTAAACCAACTTTCTTACGTTCAACTTTACGCGCATCACGAGTAACGAAACCAGCTTTACGTAGGTCACCACGTAATGTTTCATCGAACTCCATTAATGCACGAGTAATACCGTGACGAATTGCACCAGCTTGACCAGAAATACCACCACCAACTACAGTGATGTTGAAGTCAAACTTCTCTAGCATGTCAACTAACTCTAATGGTTGACGAACAACCATACGAGCCGTTTCACGACCAAAGTATACAGAAATGTCACGCTTGTTAATTGTGATTGCACCGTTACCAGCTTTCATGAACACACGAGCAGTAGAGCTCTTGCGACGACCAGTACCGTAATATTGATTATCAGCCATTGTCTACAGCTCCAAAAGTTGTGGTTGTTGTGCAGCATGCTTGTGCTCTGGGCCAGCATACACTTTAAGCTTGCGGTACATTTCACGACCTAAAGGACCTTTAGGAAGCATACCTTTAACAGCAAATTCAATCGCACGTTCTGGTGCTTTATCAATTAACTTTTCAAAGCTAATTTGCTTAAGGCCACCAGGGAATTCAGTATGCGAGTAGTAAATTTTACCTTTCGCTTTGTTACCAGTAACACGTACTTTCTCAGCATTAACAACAACGATGTAATCGCCTGTGTCTACGTGAGGAGTGTATTCTGGCTTGTGCTTACCGCGTAAACGGCTAGCAATTTCAGTAGCGATACGACCAAGAGTTTTATCTTCGGCGTCCACTAAGAACCATTCGCGTTGTACGCTTTCTGGTTTAGCTACAAAAGTTTTCATTAAAAAACCCAATTTTAAAAATGTTACTTAAATAACAAACAATCTATTGATTATTTGTCGGTTAAAAAGACTACGCAATTGCCCCTTCGAGCATCGAGTCCAGCGCCCATATTTACTGACAATTCATTAATTATGCTTAATGAAATTAATCAAAAATAATAGACATTTGTAACGTAGGGAGCGCGGATTATACAGAATAACTTAACTAAGATCACGCACATTTTTTAATCTTTTGTGATTTATTTCATATTAATCCTATTCATATAAAATCGCGCCAAAATATAAGATTTACATCTATTCCCATTAATCTTTTTATTTGTGCGATATCTGAATTATGTTAGTTTAAAGGCAGGAGTATTTTAACTGAACATATCAGTTAAACACTGAAATAAACAAACAATGGATACTATGTTTTACAACTATTACAACACCATAATGCGAAATACGGGATTTGATCATAAAATTAATCAGTTTTTGCACTTAAACATTCCAACAAAAAACAACAACTATAAAATCATTGAATTCGGTTGCGGAACAGGCGTAACAGGGCTAACTCTCCTGCAAATTTTTCCTCAAGCAAATTTGGTCTCTACAGATATAAAAAGCCACTTTCTTGAAAAGCTCGAGAAAAACATAGATAAATTAAATGTTAATAGTGAGCGAATAAGTATAGGTGTTTCAGATATTTCTCAACCTCACGTGATTACACTTGCAAATGGAGAAAAAATAGTTCAAGTAAAGGAAGAGTTCGATTTTATATGTGCAGGCGCCAATATTGGCTATGGCGACAATCCGAAAGTATCGATAGAAAAGCTATACGAAATGCTAAAGCCTGGTGGCTCAATTTTGAATTTAGAAATGAATTCAAAATTTTGGGGGCGTTCTATCTCTGCACTATATAACTATGAGATCATTCCAGAAGAGATATTTTCAAATCTTGCATCAAAGCTGGGCGCAGAGATCACCATAACTAAAGTGCCTCTAAAGTTTTTTCCTTTAAACTTAACGCGCACTTTTATTCAAATAAAAAAACCTAAATAAAGCCATATAGGCTTGAATTTTAGTAAGTTATCATCCTCTACTGTACCTGCAAAACAAGGTTAAATACTTAATGCTACATAAAAAATTACTGCCATTTTTAATTTTGTTATCTATGCTGGCGTCGGCAGGCATCTATTTCTTTAATAATTATTCGCTCAAGCTGGTCGTTACACATACACTATTTTGTCTCGCCATTTATTCCTTATGTGCTGCATACACTAAACTCTATGATTCATTTAATGTGATTAATAACTCACCACTATTTAAATCACTCTTATTTGCTTTAGCTTCCACTATATTAATTTTCCTTTATACGGGAAACGCCATTAGCAATTACTTTTGGAAAGCAAATTTGAATCTAAATTTAATTAATCGAATGCTGGAACATTATTATTATCTTAAACCTCTTATGACAGGTTTAATTATGATAGTCATTCCTTTCATTGTTTATATTGTAGTTTTATGCGGCTACATAAGAATATTTAAGTCAATGCGAAAGCCAAATTATAGCGCTAAAAAAGCGGCTTTCTATTACCTCTCAATTTCCTTAATTATTTTTATTCAATTATCAAGTTCAAATATAAGTCGTTCAAAAAATGACCTTAAGGAGTATTTTGTTGGTGAAATGTTCGTAGATCTTATATCAGAATATACAGATCCCCATTTAGATTATGTTAATGATGCCGGTGGCATTAAAGATGAAGTAGCGCAATCACTAGACTATGTGACACAAAGCGAAGAAAATATCGATTATAGTAAGAAAAATATTATCATGATTGTCGTAGACTGCCTCCGAGCCGATAGGTTACAAAGCTATGGTTACCACCGAGATACTACGCCTTTTATTAATAATTTAATTTCACAACACACAAGCCATCAAGTAAAGCATGCTTTTGCTTTATGTGACGAGTCCAAATGCGGAATTCGCTCAATTTTAACATCACGTAATATTGAAGCACAAAATTCACTTGAGTCGAGCCAAAATAGTTTACACCAAAAATTGAAAGACAACGGTTATCAAGTTAATTTTCTACTTAGCTCAGATCATGCGTTTGGCGGCCTTAAACGGGTATACTATCCAAATGATTTCTACCTAGATGGTATAGGGTTTGATGCCTACCCGTTGAATGATGACAGAGGCTTGATATCAGTTTTAGAAAAGTGGCCAAACTATAATGGCAGTCCAAATTACTTTCATTTTCATTTATTTTCTGCACACGAAGCTGGAATATCTTATGGCAAATATTTAGGTAAAGGTGTACATGGCATTAAACCAGGTTTTCTACAAGGTGAACCAATCGAGGCTAGATTTTCCACCACTGATGCCTCTAGTGAGCAACTCAAACATGATGAAATGGATAACGCTATTTATCAAGCTGATTTAATTATTTATCGCATCCATACGCTACTAAAGCAGAAAGGTTACATTGACAATGCTTTGATTATTATTACAGGCGATCATGGTCAGGGATTAAATGAACATGGCTACTACGGCCACATTAAAGGGCTTTATAACGAAAGTCTACGTGTACCATTGATGATAATTGATACAGCTAATAATTCATTAAATTTAACAGAAAGCAATTACGCCAATCAACACGATATTGCACCAACCATTGCAGATATAGTCAATATTGCAAAAGCTCCTACTTGGAAGGGAAAATCATTACAGCAACAAAAATCAGGGGTAACTATTACTACCCATGTTATTCCTAATCGCTCCGCATCGTTTGCTAAAACTATTTATAATCCTAGTGATGGCAGTCTATTTAAATACATCTTTTTATCAAAATATAATGGCTTAACAGAAAGTAGATACCTCTTTAACTTAATTGACGATCCAAAAGAAGAAATTAACCTCTTAAAATTAGCTAACCCAAAAGTCGATTGGCATAATTTTATTAAACAGCATCAACTTGATATTAAGTAGATTTGAACTAGCTATATTTCTGCTCAATTAAAAACCAAAATATGTATTGAACTGACAAAAAGTAAAATATATGCAAATAAAAGTTAACTTGACGTTAAGAATGCGTTATAAACATGCTGCTTATTGAAAAATCAGCAAAAAAATAAAAAAAATACGCAACAAAGTTTTACATTTGTAAAAAATTGTCGCAGTATTAAATCAGCCCCCGTAAAAAATAATGGAAATATTAATTATGAAAAATTTACAACAAATGAAGAAATCAGCTCAAAAGGGTTTCACGTTAATTGAATTAATGATCGTTGTTGCGATTATTGGTATTTTAGCATCAGTTGCCTTACCTGCCTATCAAGATTACACGGTACGTGCGCAAGTTACTGAAGGTGCTGTTGCAGCAGCAGCCTTACGTACTGGTGTAGTAGAAATGTTTGGTACGGATGGTCTAGCTGGCATCGGTCGCTATAAAACAGAAATTGCAAACGATCAGACTAATATTAAGACTAATAGAATAAATGGAGCGACTATCGGTGATGAGGGTCAGGTGACCATAGACTTATCACTTATTAAAGGTGTGGATACTGGTAAAGAGATGCTTCAATTTGTTCCAACAATAAATGGTAATCCGTTAAGTGATACTAACATAACAGGTAGTGTTGAATGGGACTGTAAAGGCACAGGCACTACTATTGAAAAACGTTTCTTACCCGCTGAATGTAGATAACTCTTTATTCTACATAAACAAAAAGCCCCTGAGGGCTTTTTGTTTATCCCCCTTAATTTACCTATATAAATTTTCTCAATATCTGCCTATTCATTACGAACGCCAGTACCGTATAGTAAACGTAAATATCAAATCCTTATGTGCTTTTACCTATTTATAAGTTACACTCAGATGTAGTAATACAAATTTATAATTTCCAAAAGGTTATCTCTAAGACAATGAAAGGAAGCCATCAACAATCGAGCGTTTTCTCTGCGCTTGCCAAACAAAATCTTGTTCCGTTAGAGATGGCCGACGAGATTTGGGCAGACTTTGCCGATAAGAAAAAGCCCTTCATACGCTACTTAGTTGAAAATAGAGACATAGATGCTCAGCAAATCGCAAAAGCATTATCTAAAAACTTTGGTTACCCACAAATACAGCTTTCAAGCTTTGATACCAGCTTAATTCCTGAAGGCATCCGCAACGAAAAATTAATTACTAAGCACAATGCTCTGCCATTATATTTACGCGGCAAAGTGCTATTCGTTGCCATGTCAGATCCAACCAACTTGGATGCCTTAGAGGAAATACAATTTAACACTGGCTATAGTACAGAGCTTGTTCTTTGTGATGAGCCGAGCTTACAAGCTTGCATTGAAAAAGTACTAGAAGATGAAAGTGATGCCCTTGATATCAGCGATATTGATTCAGATGAACTTTCTGGCTTAGATGTACAAGAAACTAAGCAAGAGGAAAGTTCCGTTACTGGTGAAGACGATGCGCCCATTGTTGTCTTTATCAATAAAATACTGTTAGATGCGATAAAAAAAGGCGCTTCCGATTTACATTTTGAGCCTTATGAAAAAGCCTTTCGTATCCGTTTTCGTGTTGATGGTATATTAACTGAAATTGCAAGACCTCCTGTTTCACTTGCAGCGAGAATGGCTGCTCGCTTAAAGGTTATGTCAAAGCTAGATATTGCCGAACGCCGAGTGCCACAAGATGGTCGTATTAAGCTAGCGCTATCGCAAAAAAAATCAATAGATTTTCGTGTAAGCACCCTACCCACTATGTGGGGTGAAAAAATCGTAATGCGTATTTTGGACTCTTCTAGTGCCATGCTAGGTATTGATATGCTCGGATATGAAGCCGATCAAAAAGCCATTTATATGGACGCATTAGCACAGCCTCAAGGTATGATTTTAGTAACAGGGCCTACCGGTTCAGGTAAAACAGTATCACTTTATACCGGTTTAAATATTCTAAACACCCCAGAGCGCAATATTTCCACCGCAGAAGATCCAGTCGAAATTAACTTGGAAGGTATCAACCAAGTACAAATTAATACCAAGGCGGGTTTAACTTTCCCAAGTGCACTACGCTCTTTCTTACGACAAGATCCAGATATAGTTATGGTTGGTGAGATTCGTGACTTAGAAACCGCCGAAATTGCCATAAAAGCAGCGCAAACTGGTCACTTGGTTTTATCTACACTACATACCAACTCAGCAGCGGAAACTTTAACCCGTTTACTTAATATGGGCGTTCCATCCTATAATGTTGCTAGCTCAGTTTCTATTATCATTGCCCAACGTCTTGCCAGACGATTATGCCCACAATGTAAAGGAGAAGAAAATTTATCAGAAGCACAATTAAAAGAGCAAGGTTTCCCTGAAGATAAATTATCAGAAATCACCTTATATAAACCTGTAGGCTGCACTCATTGTACTAATGGTTATAAAGGTCGTGTCGGTATTTATGAGGTCATTGAGATAACACCGACCATAGCAAGTATTATTATGGAAGGTGGCACCTCTCTTGATATAGCTACTCAGTGCCAAAAAGAAGGCTACAATAACTTAAGACAATCTGGCCTAGTTAAAGCGATGAATGGTATGACTAGCTTAGAAGAAGTAAACCGTGTCACAAGTGGTTAATTACCTTATGTTAATTCACTAGCCATAATGCGGGATTTAAGGTAAGTTTACAGCAAATGGATTAATCACTTTCAACTAGCTATTATTTAATAATATCTTAAAAGAAATATAATTGACTAGGTACCAATATGGCAGTATCAGCAAAAAAAGCCGCAAATAAACCCAAAGAACTCGATGTTTTTATCTGGAATGGCGTAAATCGCAAAGGTAAGAAAATAAATGGTGAGCTTCCTGCCAATAATATTATCGAACTAAAAGCCCAGCTTAGAAAACAAGGAATCACGCCAAGTAGGGTAAAGAAAAAGCCTAAGCCTTTATTTGGCATTGGCGGTGGCGACAAAGCTATAAAGCCTGCCGATATTGCTGTTATTACCAGACAAATAGCTACCATGTTGGGTGCGGGTGTACCATTAGTGCAAAGCATTGAAATGATAGGCAAGGGACATGATAACGGTAATATGCGCAAACTTTTGGCAGAAATTGGTACTAAATTGGCCTCCGGTATACCACTATCTGACTGTTTAAGAGAACATCCTAAATACTTTGATGATTTGTATTGTGACTTAGTCGCCTCTGGTGAACAATCTGGTGCTTTAGAAACCATCTACGGCCGAATTGCTACGTACAAAGAAAAAGCAGAAGCGTTAAAAGCAAAAATTAAGAAAGCCATGACCTATCCTATCTCAGTCTTAGTCATTGCTGCCATCGTCACCTCAATTTTACTTATTTTTGTAGTGCCTGTTTTCCAAGATATTTTCAATGGATTTGGTGCTGAACTACCTGCATTTACCTTATTAGTTATTGCCATATCAGAATTTATGCAGGCGTATTGGTATATGGGTCTAGGGGCTATATTTGCCTTTATATATCTATTTAAGCGAGTTCATCGAAGCAATCAAAAATTTAGAGATAACGTTGATAAAGCTATCTTGAAATTGCCTGTTTTTGGCGATTTATTGGAAAAAGCTGCTGTTGCTCGCTATGCACGAACTTTATCAACTACCTTTGCTGCCGGGGTACCGCTGATAGATGCTTTGGAATCTGCCGCAGGAGCCTCTGGCAATGCCGTTTTTCGTGATGCCATTTTAGAAATTCGTAATGAGGTAGCCTCAGGTATGCAAATGAACTTAGCGATGCGTAACTCTAGCATTTTCCCTGATATGGTTATTCAAATGGTAGCAATAGGTGAGGAGTCAGGTGCAGTAGATGATATGCTATCTAAGGTAGCTAATGTGTATGAAGCAGAAGTAGACAATGCTGTTGATAACTTAACCGCATTATTAGAGCCTATGATTATGGCTTTCCTTGGTGTAGTAATTGGTGGGCTTATCATTGCAATGTACTTACCTATCTTCCAAATTGGCTCTATTGTTTAATATCAACTCCTTATTGAGGCTATATTTGCTTTTTACGCTTATAGCCTCATTATTCGACTTCAATTTCAAGAAGGCTTTCCGTGTTTAATTTCTCGTTTTTAAATGACATTACTGAACTCTTTCAACAGTCACCCGCCTATTTTTATGTTTCAATTGCCTTACTTTCCCTTTGCATCGGTAGTTTCTTAAACGTGGTTATCTATCGTTTACCGAAAATGATGGAATATACCTGGTACCATGAATGCCGCGACTTTTTATATGATGAAGTTAAAGATATTAAGCCTAAAGAAATGCAAGAAGTCACCCTCTCTAAGCCAGATTCAACTTGCCCAAGCTGTGGACATAAAATCAGATATTACGAAAACATTCCTGTATTAAGCTGGCTATTTTTAAGAGGTAAATGTAGCCAATGTAAGACTAAGATTTCAGCGCGCTACCCCATAATAGAAGCAACAACCACTGTTTTAAGCCTTGTTATCGCTCAACATTTTGGTGTTAGTGCACAAACATTTTGGTTGCTGATTTTAACTTGGTGTTTAATTGCGCTTACTATGATTGATTTTGATCATATGTTGCTACCTGATCAAATCACCTTACCGCTATTATGGCTTGGTCTATTACTAAACATTAATGAAACCTTTGTCCCCTTGCAAGATGCAGTAATTGGTGCCGCAGCTGGTTATATGAGTTTATTTAGCGTTTTTTGGCTATTTAAATTACTGACAGGCAAAGAAGGTATGGGCTTTGGTGATTTTAAACTTCTTGCTGTATTTGGTGCTTGGGCAGGCTGGCAATTACTGCCTTTACTTATTTTAATGGCCTCAGTTGTCGGCGCTATAATAGGTATCGCGCTTATGGTTTTCAACAATCATAAAAAAGAGCAAGCAATTCCTTTTGGTCCTTATATAGCCATTGCTGGGTGGATAACCATTCTTTGGGGTGAAAGCATTTGGTCTTGGTATTTGCTCCAACTTGGCGGCTAAGGTAATACTCTAATGTCAAACCTCATTATAGGACTTACAGGTGGTATTGGCAGCGGTAAAACCACTGTTACCAATATGTTTCAGGCTTTAGATATAGATATTATCGATGCCGACATTATCGCTAGAGAAGTTGTCGCACCAAACAGTTATGCACTAGAAAAAATTGTTGAACACTTTGGTAATAATTATTTAACAGAGCAAGGCCAATTAAATAGGGCTAAGTTACGCTCTACCATCTTCTCAAGTCAAGATGCAAAACAGTGGCTAAACAACCTACTTCACCCATTAATTCGCGATGAAATAATTAAACAAACTAAAGCAGCAAACAGTAATTACTGTATTTTAGTTGCACCTCTTTTGGTTGAAAATAATTTATTACATTTAGTCGATAGAGTTTTGGTGATAGATGTAGAAGAATGTACTCAGCTAAAAAGAACCTTAGCACGTGATACTAGCTCCGCTGATGAAATAAAAGCCATCATGGCAAGCCAAGCATCCAGAGAGCAGCGCTTAGCTAAAGCAGATGATATTATTAATAATGATGGCGACAACCTTGCTCAAGTTCAGCAGCAAGTTAGTGAACTTAATACAACTTATCATACTTTGGCAGCGAAGCTTTAATCACATAACACAGTACTGCCTAAAAGATAAACAATAAAAAGGTCGCCATTTTTGTGCGCAATGGTTAGTATTAACAAAAACAATAATTTGAGTTATTAAAGTAATTTACGATGTCATCAGTTTTATATGAACACCCTCTTAACGAGCGTATCAGAAACTACCTAAAATTAGAGCAGCTATTTGCTTTGACATCTCACTGTATTAACAAGCAAATTACTATTAATCATCAAGTTTTCTTTAATTCATTGTTTGCTATTCAAGATACCCTAGAACGTAACGACGTCAGAGGCGATTTAATTAAAGATCTTGAAAAGTTAGAGCAAAGCTTAGTTATTTGGTCTAAAGCCCCAGATATAGACACCACAGCGCTTGAAGAGAACTTAGCGCAAACAGTAAAGCTCATTGGTAAACTAAAAATCTCAACGCCAAATTGGTATCAGCTAAAAGAAGATAAGTTTCTTGCCGGCTTGAAGCAGCGCTTTGCTATTCAAGGAGGTAGTTGCTCTTTCGATTTACCACAATTGCAATTTTGGTTGCATCAAAGTGAAGAGCAATTAACAGAAGACGCCACACAATGGTTAACAGCATTAAATGAAATAAATGACTCGCTAACCTTGGTACTTAGATTTGTTCGTCAACGCGCTGATTTTGAAACGATTGAAACTGATAGTGGCTTTTATCAGGATAATGGCGAAGGACTCTTATTATTGAGAATAAAGCTGCCAACTCATTGTCCTTTTTATCCTACCGTAAGCGGTAATAAATACCGCTACTCTATACGCTTTATGCTACCTTGCCAGCATACTGGTCGACGATATTCTAACCAAGCAACCAGCTTTCAACTAGCTCGCTGTTAGAAAATAGCCTTAATAAACGATATAATAATAGCTATCACTAATTATTACCGCTATACATTATGACACTAACCGTATCTTGCCCTACCTGCCAACAACAAGTCACTTGGCATGAAAAGAGCGAATTTCGCCCTTTTTGTAGTAAGCGCTGCCAATTAATCGACTTAGGCGACTGGGCAGAAGAAACCCATAAAATAAGCCAGCCAATGCAAAGTCATACTCCTTTAAGTGAAGACATGATAGATGCACTAGAAGATGAATTTTTACTTAACAACAAGTTCTTTGTCGAGCCTGAATAACCTTCAATTATTGAGCGCTACTTAAGGTCTCTAAAATAGCCTTGTTAGCTGCGGGTAAGTCTAACTCATGTAACTGGGCTAACGTAAACCAAGCCTGTTGCTGTCCTTCTTGTGCTGTAGGCTTACCTTGATAATTATCAACAAGAAAAACATCTAAGCACACTTTTTTATCGCCATAATCATGCATGATTTCAATTAACGGCTGACAAGATAAAACCTCTATCGCCACTTCTTCTTTTAACTCTCTAGCAAGCGCTTGTGCCACAGTTTCATTCGCTTCAACCTTACCGCCGGGAAACTCCCACTTACCGCCTTGATGAACATGTTGGTGGCGCTTGGTTAAAAAGTACTGCTTAGCTTCTTGCTCAGTTTCTTGCTCTGTTTGCTGGCTGCAAATTACACCGACAGCGACATGAACCGTTTGCGTCATTATTAACTCCGTTTTTCCAATAATTTAAAGCATAAAAAAAGCTGCCGTAAGTAGGCAGCTTTCTAGTAAACAACATTAAGCTAGCTTAACTTACCATGACATTGCTTATATTTCTTACCTGAGCCACATGGACATGGCTCATTACGACCAACACGTGGCATTTGCGGCTTATCGCTCACTGCATTAGTAGACTCATGCTGGAAGTCTTTAGGTACTTCCTCTGCTTTTCTATGTTGCTCTTCTACCGCTTCCACATCTGATTCAGCACGAATTTGCACTTTAGATAAAATACCTACCACATCAAATTTTAAGTTATCTAACATATCAGTAAATAACTCAAACGATTCACGCTTATATTCCTGTTTAGGATTCTTTTGTGCATGAGCACGTAAACCAATACCTTGACGTAAGTGATCCATCGCAGATAGATGATCTTTCCAATGTGAATCAAGGCTCTGCAGCATAACAGCTTTCTCAAACTGTCTTAATACTTCAGGGCCCACTGCTTCTTCTTTTTCTTTATATGCTTGCTCAAATGCAGCAATAATTTTCTCACGTAAAGTTTCTTCATGAAGTTTTTCATCTTCCTCAAGCCACTTTGCGATAGGTAAATCTGTAGCAAACTCACCTTTTAGCTGATCTTCTAAACCACTTACATCCCACATTTCAGCTAATGATTGTGGTGGAATATGTTGATCTATAATGCTATTGATTACATCACTACGAATAGCAGCTACTACTTCAGCAATATCTGACTCATCAAGTAATTCATTACGTTGCTCATAAATAACACCACGTTGATCATTGGCAACATCATCATACTCAAGTAACTGCTTACGCATATCAAAGTTTCTACCTTCAACTTTCCGCTGAGCATTTTCGATACTACGTGTCACCCAAGGGTGCTCAATGGCTTCGCCACGTTCCATGCCCAATTTACGCATCATATTTGAAATTCGCTCTGACGCGAAAATGCGCATAAGTGAATCTTCCATGGATAAGTAAAAACGTGTTGCGCCTGGATCACCTTGACGGCCCGAACGGCCACGTAGCTGATTATCTATACGACGAGATTCATGGCGTTCAGTGGCAATAATTTTTAAACCGCCAAGAGATTTAACGCGCTCATGATCAATTTTCCACTGCTCTTTTACTTTCGCAATTTGCTCTTCGGTAGGATTATTTAACTTCGCGATGGCAGCATCTAAATTACCGCCTAAAACAATATCAGTACCACGACCCGCCATGTTCGTAGCTATAGTTACCGCACCTTCTTTACCGGCTTCGGCAACAATTTCTGCTTCTTGTTGGTGGAACTTAGCATTGAGCACTTTATGCTTAATCTTAGCTTTCTTTAAATAGTTCGATAAAAATTCTGAGGTTTCAATGGCTATGGTACCAACTAATACTGGCTGACCACGCTCGACACAATCTTTGATATCTTCAAGAATTGCTTCAAATTTCTCTTCTGCTGTAAGGTAAATCAAATCTGCCATATCATCACGAATCATGGCTCTATTGGTTGGAATAATGACTGTTTCCAAACCATAAATATGATTAAACTCAAACGCTTCTGTATCAGCAGTACCTGTCATACCTGACAGTTTTTCATAGATTCTAAAGTAGTTTTGGAACGTTATTGACGCTAATGTTTGGTTTTCATTTTGAATAGTTACACCTTCTTTTGCTTCAACGGCTTGATGTAAACCTTCTGACCAACGACGCCCTTCCATTGTACGACCTGTGTGCTCGTCAACAATAACAATCTCACCATCCTTAACAATATAGTCGACATCTTTTTGGAACAACTTATGTGCTCGAAGCGCAGCCATGACATGATGTAACAAGGTAATGTTTGCTGCAGAGAAAAGCGTATCACCTTCCTTAAGCAAACCTTTTTCAGTCATGATCTCTTCAATACGAACTTGACCACGCTCTGTTAAATAAATCTGCTTAGCTTTTTCATCAATGGTGAAGTCACCCTCAACAAAGTCTGCCGACTGACCAGTATCTGCGTCTTTATCTTCTTCGCTTTGTACTTCTAATGTCGGTACTATGGTATTAATGCTCTTGTATAATTCAGAGCTATCTTCAGCCTGGCCAGAAATAATCAGCGGTGTACGCGCTTCATCAATTAAGATTGAGTCAACTTCATCGACAATGGCAAAATGTAATGGTTTTTGTGCGCGTTCATTCGGTGAAAACACCATATTATCGCGAAGATAATCAAAACCAAATTCATTGTTAGTACCGTAAGTAATATCGGCTTGATAAGCAGCTTGTTTTGCCTGTGTAGATAAACCTGGAATATTACAGCCAACCGTTAAACCTAAAAATTCAAATAAAGGACGACTCCAATCGGCATCACGTTGCGCAAGGTAGTCATTCACAGTAATAACATGAACACCTTTACCTGTTAACGCATTTAAATAAGATGGTAGCGTAGCTGTGAGTGTTTTACCTTCACCGGTACGCATTTCAGCAATTTTACCGTCATTTAACACCATACCGCCGATCATTTGTACGTCAAAATGGCGCATACCAAAAACACGCTTGCTTGCTTCTCTAACAACCGCAAATGCTTCAGGTAGTATCGACTCTAAAGTATCACCGTTTGCTAAACGCTCTTTAAATTCTGCTGTTTTTGCCTTTAACTCTTCATCACTTAGGGCTTCAATAACCGGCTCTAGTGCATTTATTTTTTTTACTTCTTTGCGCATTTGCTTTAGTAATCTGTCATTGCGACTACCAAACATTTTTGTTAACAAGTTTACAAACATCTTTTTTAAACCATTTATTGAATTTACTACGTGGAACTCATTTCCATCGATTGTGAATATTATGACTAAATTATTTTTTCTTTGCTTTGCGATAAACGTACTTTATCGGATTTATCTGGGTATTATTTCTTAAAATTTCATAGTGAACATGCGGGCCAGTTGAACGGCCTGTACTGCCCATTTTTGCTATTATTTGTCCTTTAGTTACCACGTCGCCCACTTTAACTAAAATAGTTTTATTATGGCCATAACGGGTTTTGTAACCATCACCATGATCAATTTCAATAAGCTGACCATAACCATAACGCTTGTCAGCCCAACTTACCACGCCCGCACCCGTTGCAATCACGCCTGTACCTTCTTTACCTGCAAAATCAACTCCCTTATGCATGGTAGGTCTTCCATGAAAAGGATCTTTACGCATACCGTAATAAGAAGACAACCAACCTTTTACAATAGGGCGGCCTGATAAATACAAACTATTTTCTATATGGTGACCAAAGTTGAGAGATTCAAGCATTTGCAATTGTTTTTCTTCATGCCTTAATTGATTTTCAAGATCAAGGGTATCAGCTAATAGCTGAGTCATTGATTTCTTTTCAACGTCACTTGGACTAATGGCAGGGCCACCACTTGGTGGTAGTTGAGAAAAGTTAAATTCTTTTTCCGGAATATTAGCATCATCAGCCAAACGCTCTCCCAGAGCATTCAATCTCAATACTTGACTTTGTAACTCAGCAAACTTAATAGTCAGCGCTGCTATTTGTTGCTCTTTTGCTAAAGAGTTTGATGCAGCTATTTGCTGCTGTTCCATGTTACCTGTTGAGCTAGGCACTGGCTGTATTTCATTAGTACTCGCATGATACTGCGATTCAAATTGATTCATCGGCATCATCAGGTGCACAACAAGCCCAGATAGCAATGCAAACACCACAACAGCCGATAGCCAATGCGCTTTCTTAAGCTGCATTGAAAATCTAACATTTTTTCCTCGGTATAGTAGTGTTAAACTCATAGTTAACTTAGTGACTAATCACTTCTTAATTTTTGGCTGTATCTTTGGGGAAGTATTTATGGCTCGAAAGCCAAAAAAACCACTGAATATGACGACGCTGCTGCAATCGACGACAGGCACTTTGGCACATATTCAGGCAAAAACCAACTCTTTGACGATATTAGCCGACATTGTACGACAAATTTGCCCTGATTTACCAGAAGAGGTATGGCATATTGCTAACTTTCATCAGGAAACCTTAGTAATTGAAATAAAATCTCCCGTGTGGGGACAAAGATTACAATTTGAACGCAATAGGATATGTCAGCAGCTAGCACAACAAACGCATGGAGAACTCAGTAAAATAGCCATTAGAGTCAACCCTAAGGGCTTTGTTGCCGAGCAAAAGCTGCAAACTAAGGCGAGTCAACAGTCACTAAACCAAACGGCTCAAAGTGAATTTAGGCCAAATAAACAAGCTGGCGAACATTTTGCTGAGATAGCGCAAACAGCGCCGAAAGGCTTAAAAGAAAAGCTAGAGAAATTAGCGCGAGCGGCTAAAAACAAGTAATAGCCTGTAAAATACAGGTAATAGCCAGTAAAACTGGCTCGCTACAAAAACGAAAAAAGCCAAGTAACAACTTGGCTTTTTAATAGGGATCGAATATCTAGCTAACGGTTAAAATGCCGCCACGTTAATTTCTTGATACTCAATAGGTGATTGCACATCACCTTCATACGTAACCCATTCCCAAGCATCTTCACGCTTAAACACTTCTCTAAGCAACATGTTGTTAAGACCATGGCCTGATTTATAAGCGTTTAACTCACCTAAAATGCTTGCACTACCCATATATAGATCACCGATAGCATCTAAGATTTTATGCTTAACAAACTCGTCATCATAACGAAGTTCATTCTTGTTAAGCATACGGTATTCATCTAATACAATCGCATTTTCCAAACTACCACCTAATGCCAGATTATGTGAGCGTAAAAACTCAATGTCTTTCATAAAACCAAAGGTTCTAGCACGGCTAATTTCTTTAATAAAAGAACAGCTAGAAAAGTCCATGGTCATGGTTTGACAAGTAGCAGCAATCACAGGGTGATCAAATTCAATAGCAAAATTAACTTTAAAGCCTTCATAAGGCAGTAACTCTGCCCATTTATCACCTTCTTCTACTCTAATTGGCTTTTTGATACGTAAAAAACGTTTCGCTACGTTTAAGGTTTCAATACCAACAGATTGAATAAGGTAAACAAAAGGTAAAGCACTGCCATCCATAATTGGGATTTCAGGGGCATCAACATCAATAATAAGATTGTCGATACCTAAACCTGCAACTGCAGATAATAAGTGCTCAACCGTAGAAATTTTTACATTTTGCGGGTTAACTAAACAAGTACATAAGGTTGTTTCACCAACTGCTTCAGGTGTTGCTTTAATATCAACAACTGGATCTAAATCAACACGGCGAAAGATAATACCGGTGTTTGCTGGCGCAGGACGGAGAGTGACCTGCACTTTTTCACCTTTATGTAATCCAACACCTACGGTTGATACGCTATTTTTTAATGTACGTTGCTTAATCATATTAGCCTCGCTTCAATCCAATATATTTCGCCAGCGCTTAAGCGCATACTAATCTAAATGCGATACAAATCAACACTCTTCAGACCAGTGCGTTTTGACGGGCGCACAATATATCAAAAAAAACTAAATAAATCAAAACCTATAGCAAATCACACTAACTTACCTAGTATTTTAATTCTTTGTTTCCTTTGTCAGCATACTATCACTAACTTGTAACTTTCTACGGTTACTTTGTCGTTATTTTGTAAGAATTTAAATTAGTCCGCTTGCTTTCTTAAAAACGCCGGAATATCTAAATAATTATCTAAATCTGCTGCTGCTACCTTCTGGACATTGCTATCAGTCATAGTCACAGTTTCAGTTACTGGCTGAGATTGCGGCGCTGCTGTTGGCGTATAATCAGCGCCAACTACTTTCGCCTCAACCGCAGGCATAGGGTTCACTAAAGTAATATCAGGCTTAACCTCTGCACCAATACCTGTAGCAACAACAGTAACACGTAACTCTTCAGTCATTTCAGGATCAATAACTGCACCGACAACAACAGTGGCATTTTCTGAAGCAAATGCTTTTACCGCATTACCAACGGTTTCAAACTCATCAATGCTGATATCCATACCCGCAGTAATATTAACTAAGATGCCACGCGCACCAGCTAAATCAACATCTTCTAGTAATGGACTTGAAATTGCAGCTTCTGCCGCTTCTTCAGCTCTATCTTCACCAGAAGCAATACCTGAGCCCATCATAGCTGTGCCCATTTCAGACATCACCGTGCGAACATCAGCAAAATCCACGTTGATTAAACCAGGACGTGTAATTAATTCAGCAATACCTTGAACAGCGCCAAGTAAGACATTATTTGCCGCTTTAAAGGCATCTAATAAGCTTGTACCTGGTCCAAGTACTTTAAGTAACTTTTCATTAGGAATGGTAATTAATGAGTCAACATTTTTACCTAAGAACTCAATACCTTGATCGGCATAGTTCATACGCTTTTTTCCTTCAAATGGGAATGGCTTAGTCACTACAGCAACGGTCAAAATACCCATTTCTTTAGCAACTTCAGCAACGACAGGTGCTGCACCAGTACCTGTACCACCGCCCATACCAGCAGCAATAAAGATCATATCAGCACCTTCTAAGGTTTGTCTGATAGTTTCTCTATCTTCTTCTGCCGCACAACGACCAATTTCTGGGTTTGCGCCAGCACCTAAGCCTTTAGTTACATCAGCACCAAGCTGCAAAGTAACATTAGCAGATGAATTACGCAGCGCCTGAGAATCAGTATTTGCCGTAATAAATTCAACACCTTCAATAGTTTGCGATACCATATGCTCAACAGCGTTACCGCCACCGCCACCGACACCGATAACTTTGATTACCGCCTCTTCGTTATGATCTTCCATCAATTCAAACATTTTCTCTCTCCGTTTTCACTTAACAATTTGTTTTACTCAATACTAAAAAACTCGGTTTAAAATTCGCCTTTAAACCAGGCGTGAATGCGCGACCATAAATCGCCGACACCTTCACTTTTATTCTTTTCATTACTCTCTAAACTACTTGCCTGCATACCATAGTGCAGTAAACCAACCACAGTGGCGTAACTTGGATCATTGACATATTCCTTAAGCCCCTGCACAGCCAGTGGGTTAGCAATACGCACAGGCATCTGAAAGACTTCTTCAGCAAACTCAACCACACCTTCCATTTTTGCCGTACCACCTGTTAGTACATAACCCGCGGCAATTTGATCTTCTAAGCCAGATTCACGTAGCTCTTCTTGAATCAGTTCAAATAACTCATGATATCTAGGCTCGACCACCTCAGATAATGTATGACGAGACATAGAACGAGCTGGACGACCACCAACGCTCGGTACATCAATATTCTCTTCCATACTGACCAATTGCTTTAATGCACAGGCATATTGCACTTTAATATCTTCAGCATGACTCAGTGGCGTTCTAAATATTTTCGCTATATCACTAGTAACTTGATTACCGGCAACAGGAATAACCGCAGTATGGCGTAAAGCACCGCCAGCAAAAACTGCAATATCCATAGTACCGGCACCCATATCAACCACACAGATACCTAGCTCTTTTTCATCTTCAGTTAATACTGCATAGCTTGATGCTAAGGCAGAAAAAATCAGCTGATCTGCTGATAAATCACAGCGTTCTACACACTTAACTAAGTTTTTAGCCATATCATTGGCACAAGTGACAATATGTACTTTTGCTTCCATACGTACGCCAGACATGCCAATAGGGCTCTTAATGCCCTCTTGCACATCAATACTGTATTCTTGCGGCAGTACATGTAGCATTCTTCTCTCTGCTGAAATAGGAACAGAGCGCGCAGTATGAATGACGTTATCTACATCTTCTTGAATCACTTCTTTGTCATTGATTGGCACCATGCCATTTTCATTTTGACAACTGATGTGCTTACCTGAAATACCTAAATAGATTGAACTGATCTGGCAATCTGCCATTAGTTCAGCTTCATTAATGGCACGTTGAATCGATTGAATTACCAAATTCAAATCATTTACACCGCCTTTGTCCATACCTCGCGCAGGCTGATTGCCAACACCAACAATACTTAATTGATTGTCAGGTGTAATCTCACCGACGGCGACTGATATCTTCGATGTTCCGATATCTAGCCCTACGACTAATTTCCTTTCTGCTGCTTTAGACATTTAGGTTTTTCTCTTGCTCTTTAACTTGCTGCTGCATACTAGTTGTTTCTATAGTTTTCCACCCGACAGCCAATCCGGTATCATACCGCAAATCAATATAATCAACTGCCTGATTTTTATCTTTTTCTGTTTTAATTTGTGCCTTGATCAAAGAATAAGCATCCATAAATCTTTGCACACGCTCTACTCTTTCTTCACGCCCTAAATTTAGGGTAACGCCATCACTTAAGGTCAGTTGCCATGAAAAACGCTCACTTAGCACCAACTCATCAATTGCCAGTGCTTTATACTCCAGTAAATCACTTAAGTTACTGTAATTTTCTAACGCCAATAACTCCGAGCCTTCAGGGCCAAAAAATTGCGGAATATGATGAGCAATCCTGCTGATATCCGCTTGAAATGCTTTACCAAACTGATTCAATAAAAAGTCACCATTCCACTGAGCTACCGGTGTTTGATCGACAACATATATTTTCAATTCATTAGGCCACTGCTTTCTTACCGCAACCGAATAAACCCATGGCAATGCTAAAACTTTCGCTTGAATATCATTAACATTGACCTTAAAAAAATTACCTAAATCAATACTGTCTATTGCCGTAATAACATCGCTACGTGTACTGTAGGGCATCTCGCCAGAAACCACGATAGAGCTTACTGGCACACTTTCTTGCCCTAAAAAGCGCTGACTTAACCACCAACTGGCACTAATCAAGCTAAAAAGCACAATAAGAAAAAACGCTAAGCCTAAGCCAAACGTCCAAGCAGGTGCTTGATTCGTTTCGCTGTGCTTTTGCTCTGTCTTATCTTGCTTTGCCATAGTTAATCACCAGCTAAATAGCACTTAATAATAAAATGCGCTCAACCAAGGCTTTAAAGCTAAGCCCATATTGTTTTGCTGCTTTAGGCACTAATGATGTTTCCGTCATACCTGGCACAGTATTAACTTCTAATAACTGCCATTCGCCACTTGGTTGACGCATTAAATCTACACGTCCCCAACCTTTAGCACCCGTAGCTCTAAATGCTTTTAATGCCAAGCCTTGAATCGCTAATTCATCTTTTTCATCTAAGCCACATGGGCAATGATATTGCGTTGAATTTGATTGATATTTAGCTTCATAATCATAAAACTCACGTGGCGTTTCCATATGAATCGCGGGTAAAGCCTCATCACCTAAAATACTTACCGTATATTCAGGGCCATCAATCCAAGCTTCTAATAGCACTTGCTCATCAAAACCAAATGCCTCTGTTAAAGCATTACCTAATTGCTCTGCGGTTTGTGCCTGCGCCATGCCAATGCTAGAACCTTCATTGGCAGGTTTAACCATAACTCGGCCACCTAATGAAGACAGCAGCTCGGTTAATAACGTGGCATCATCTACTCGCTCTTCAAAACTAGTTTTATCTACAACTTTAAAGGCAGCGGTAGGTAACTCATTGGCAACAAAAATCTGTTTACTACGCACCTTATCCATAGATAAAGCCGAACCAAGCACATTAGAGCCGGTATAAGGCAAGCCCATATACTCAAGCGCGCCTTGCAAACAACCATCTTCACCACCACGACCATGTAAGGCGATAAATACCCTATCAATACCTTGTTGAGTAAGTTCAGTTAACGAAACAGCCTTGGTATCAAACAATTCAGCGTTATAGCCTGACTCGATTAAGCCTTTCGCAATCGCCTTACCTGAATTTAAAGACACCTCTCGCTCTGCCGAGGTACCGCCGTATAAAACGGCAATTTTTTCTTGTTTTAACTGGGCAATTTTATCTTGACTAAACATTAGCTATCCTGCCCTCGTAACAAGCTATGCTCTGATAAATTACGGGCTACAGCGCCAATGCTACCTGCGCCTTGCGTGATAACCATATCATTATCTTTAAGTTGAGCTGCCAACAGCTCAGGTAATTTATCAACATCGCTGACGTAAATTGGTTCAACTTGACCACGTTGACGAATTGAGCGCGCCAAGCTTTTACTGTCTGCCGAAGGTACACTCGCTTCACCAGCGGCATACACATCAAGCAAGAACAGGCAATCAACTTCAGATAGCACTTCGACAAAATCTTCGTATAAATCTCGGGTTCTAGAGTAGCGATGTGGCTGAAAAACCATAACTAAGCGCTTATCAGGCCAACCCGCTCTCATGGCTAAAATAGTTGCCTTTACCTCGCTTGGGTGGTGACCATAATCATCAACTAAAACCATGTTGCCTGCTGGTGTCGATAAATCTGCCAATTGCTCAAATCGACGCCCTATACCAGCAAAGTCAGTAAGAGCCTGACAAATGGCTTCATCACTAACTCCTTCATCTTTGGCTACAGCTATGCCAGCTAGAGCATTTAAAACATTATGTTGACCAGGTAAATTCACGCTCATATCAAGTGGCGCTTGACCATCTATCTCAACAGTAAAGTGGCTAATGCCACCTTGTTGCTGATAGTTGACTGCGCGAATATCTGCATCTTCAGAAAAACCATAAGTAATCACCTGACGACTAATTCGAGGTAAAAGCTCGCGAACTACCGGGTTATCAATACAAACCACCGCTAAACCATAAAAAGGTAAGTTATGTAAGAACTCAATATAAGTATCTTTTAACTTTTCAAAATCCCCTTGATAGGTTTCCATATGGTCTGCATCAATATTGGTGATCACCGCAACCATAGGTTGTAAATGCAAGAATGACGCATCACTTTCATCTGCTTCAGCCACTAAATAGCGGCTACTACCTAAACGGGCATTAGTACCAGCGCTGTTAAGCAAACCGCCAATGACAAAGGTAGGATCAAGCTGCCCTTGCGCAAAAATACTGGCGATAAGGCTGGTTGTCGTGGTCTTGCCATGGGTACCCGCAATAGCAATACCATGACGAAAACGCATTAACTCAGCTAACATTTCTGCGCGACGTACAACCGGAATACGTAACTGTTTTGCCGCAATTAACTCAGGGTTATCCGCGCTAATGGCGGTAGAAACGACAATCACGCTTGCCTGCTCAACATTCGCGCTGTCATGACCAATAAATACCTTAGCCCCCAAGGCAGTTAAACGCTTAACCACTTGGTTTTCACCTATATCTGAGCCAGATATTTGGTAACCTTCATTAAGCAATACTTCTGCTATACCGCCCATACCGGCGCCACCAATGCCAACAAAGTGAATGCGCTTAACTCGGCGCATTTCTGGCACTTTGCTAGTATGGTGACCAGATATGTTGTTATTTGTAAGTGATTGCTTTGTCATCATTTCTCTTTCTTTTTTATTTAATGCGAATTAATCGCTGACAAAAGTTTGCTACTTTTTGCGTTGCATCTTTATCTGCCGCTAAACAAGCTGCTTTTGCCATATCTTTTAAAGTATTTTCATCAGCAAATAACTCACTTATTTGCTTAGTTAAGCTTTCTTTGGATAGCTTACTTTGGGCGATTAACTTCGCCGCACCGCGCTCAACTAAAAACTGCGCATTTTTTGTTTGGTGATCATCGACCGCATGCGGTAAAGGAATAAATATCGCAGGCGTTGCAGCCATTGCCAATTCTGATACGGTAAGCGCACCAGCCCGACAAATCACAATATCAGCCCATTGATAAGCAAACGCCATATCATCGATAAATTCAGTTACCTGCACCTTACCTGTATCAATATCAGCACTATCATAATTAGCCTGTACATCAGCTAAGTTACCTTTTCCGGTTTGATGCCAAATACAGTAGTCCTGCGCTTGTTTTGCTAACTCGTTATATACAAACGGCAAAGTGTTATTGAGTACTTGAGCACCTAAGCTACCGCCAACAACTAATATGTTTTTTGTCTCGTGCCTCGCTTTAGTCTCGCCCTGGTTACCTATGGCAGAGCGCAGCGGATTGCCAACCACTTCAACAGTAACTTTTTCACTTAACTTGCCAGCAAAAGCCCCTGGAAAGGCACTACAAACCACGGTAGCGATACGAGCCAATAAGCGATTAGTTAAACCGGCAGCCGCATTTTGCTCATGCAAAACGACTGGCTTACCCATTAGCCAAGCAGCAATGCCACCGGGACCACTTGCATAACCGCCCATGCCTAAGACAACATCAGGCTGCACGCTTTTAATGACTGAAATTGCCTGCCATAACGACTTAGCCAATTTAAATGGCATGATCAGTAAATCAATGATTTTCTTATTTCTTAAACCTTTGATATCAATAAAAGAAATATCATAACCATGCTTAGGCACAATTTGCGCTTCCATTCGCTCTGCAGTGCCTAACCAGTGTATATTCCAGCCTTGTTGCTTTAACTCATCAGCTACAGCTAGCCCTGGGAAAATATGTCCACCTGTGCCACCGGCCATAACCAGTAATGTTGGCGCTTTTACTGTCATGATTTGCGCCCCTTTCTCTTAGTACTGGTTGCCTGAATGCTTTGTAGGCGAATTTCATGATCAATACGAATAAGCAATACAAGGGCTATGGTCATAGTAATCATTGAGCTGCCACCATAACTGATCAGCGGCATGGTTAAACCTTTCGTCGGCACTATACCGGCACTAGCGCCAATATTTACCGCCGCTTGGAAACACATCCAAATTCCAATGGCATAAGCTAAGAAACCTTCAAAATACTTCTCTTTTGATAGTGCCTTTCGCCCTAAATTAAGCGCTTTAAAAACAACAATCATACTTAAAATAAGTACCAGTAAGATCCCAACAAAACCAAACTCTTCAGCGAGTACTGCCATAACAAAATCAGTATGAGCTTCAGGTAAATATTCCAGTTTTTGAATACTATTACCTAAGCCTTGTCCAAAAAGCTCACCGCGACCATAAGCCATTAATGACTGTGTTAATTGATAGCCACTACCAAAGGGATCTTGCCATGGATCTAAGAAGCTCGTAATACGACGCCAACGATAAGGCTCAAAAATAGCTAACATAGCAAGTAGAAAAACACCCACCGAGGCTAAACCTATAAATTGCCACAATTTAGCGCCAGCTAAGAAAAGCAAGCCAAAGGTAGTCACAAACATAACAATGATGGTGCCTAAGTCTGGCTGTAAAAGTAATAAACCAGCAAGAATAGCAAAGACAATAAGAGGTTTAATAAAGCCTTTTAAGTTCTCCATCACTTGGTCACGACGACGTACTAAATATGCAGCTAAATAACAGAAGAAAAATAATTTAGCTGGCTCTGCAGCCTGTACTGTTATTGGCCCTAAAACTATCCAACGAGTCGAACCATTGACTGAACGACCAATAATTAATACCGTCACAAGCAATAAAATAGCAAAGCCAAGTAAGTAACTACTATTACGTTGCCACCACGACATAGGAATTTGCAATGCCACACCAGCAATACCCATACTCAGCACTATGTAAATACCGTGACGAATAACAAAGTGGAATGGATTATTAAATAACCTTTCAGCAACAGGCATAGATGAGGTTGCTACCATCACCAAACCTGTCATATACATGATCAAGCCTAAGACGACAAAACTGCGATCAAAGGTTTCATTGCTATTATTTGACGGTGTAAATACCTGATACAACCATTGTGGTACTTGCGGCAGAGTTACTTTAGCGGCGACAGTCATTAAGCACCTCCCGCCACAGCATGAACCAAAGCAATATACTTATCACCGCGCTCCATATAATTCTTAAACATATCAATGCTAGCGCAAGCTGGTGATAATAAAACCATATCGCCTGCTGTTGCTAGCTCGTGTGCTTTAGCAACAGCATCATCTAAGCTTTCAACTAAAGTGCCACCTAGTAATTCAACAATTTGACTGCCATCTTTGCCAAGAGCAATCACCTGAGCGCCTGATTCATTAATTGCTTTTGATAGCGGGCTAAAATCAGCGCCCTTGCCTTCACCACCCAGTATCAAAATCAGCTGGCTGTCTGCTGCTTTAGTTTGTGATAAACCATTAATTGCCGCTAGCGTAGCACCAACATTGGTTGCTTTAGAGTCATTAATCCAGGCAATGTCATCATTGGTCTCAATCAGTTGGCATCTATGTGCTAAGCCTGAAAAACCTTTTAAATTCTCCACCATGGCAGATAAAGACCAACCGGCACTATAGCCTAACGCCAATACCGCTAAATAATTTAACGCATTATGCATTCCAGCTAGCGGCAACTTATCTAGTGGTATAAGCATTTGCTCACCAAACCTTAAGGCTTGTTCACCTGCTTCACCAGCCACGCCAAAATTACCTACTGTAGGTTTATCAGAGCCAAAACTAATCATTTGTTGTGAGCTATCTAAAGTGACAGTCGCTTGATCATCTCGATTAATCACCGCAATTTTAGCCTGCGGGTAAATACGCTGCTTAATGGCTTGATAATTAGCCATGGTTTTATGTCTATCTAAATGATCATCACTTAGATTAAGCACACTGGCAGCAATAGCCTTCATGCTATTCATTGTTTCTAGTTGGAAACTCGACAACTCCAAAATAACAAGATCGGGTTGACTACTGTGTACCATATCTGTCGCTTGCTCTGGCATCAGTAGATCAAGCACAGGCTGACCTATGTTACCGCCAAGCTGGGCATTTTCCCCCAGTACTTTAGCTAAATAAGCCAGCATAGATACCACGGTTGATTTGCCATTCGAGCCTGTCACCGCCAAAATAGCCATAGGATTTACTCTGGCATTATTTACCTGACAAAATAACTCAACATCACCAATAACTTGGCAACTATCGTTAATCCAACTATGGATACCACTGCTGTGTAAATCTATACCTGGGCTGGCAATAATAAGGTCAGCTAAAGCGATACTTTCTTGGCACCAACAGCCAGTAACAAGTTTCGCATGACTAAAATCTTGCTGAAAATTAGACTCGCTATACTGACCCGCTGCAAAAGGCTTTTCTCGACTGTCATTCACAGTAAAAGAAAGCCCTTGTGCGTGTAAATAGCGAGCACAGGACAAACCTGTTAGTCCCGCGCCTAACACGACAATACGCTTATCTTTTAATGTTGATAACAATGTCATTACTTTATAAAGACCCTAATTAACGTAACTTCAAGGTAGCTAAACCGACTAAAACTAACACAATAGAAATAATCCAAAAACGGACTATAACTCTAGGCTCTGGCCAACCCTTAAGTTCATAATGGTGATGTATTGGCGCCATACGGAAAATTCGCTGGCCGCGCATTTTGTAAGAGCCGACTTGCAAAATAACTGACATGGTCTCCATTACGAAAACACCGCCCATAATAAATAGCACTAGCTCTTGTCGCACCAATACCGCAATTACACCTAATGCAGCACCAAGGGCAAGCGAGCCAACATCCCCCATAAAAACTTGAGCTGGGTAAGTGTTAAACCATAAAAAGCCAAGACCTGCGCCAACTATGGCTGTACATACCACAACCAACTCACTGGTAAGCGCAATATGGGGAATATTCAAATAGCCAGCAAAATTTACATTACCAGTTACATAAGCAAACAAGGCAAAAGCACCGGCAACCATAATGGTCGGCACTATCGCTAAACCATCTAAACCATCAGTTAAATTCACTGCATTAGAGGTTCCGACAATGACAAAGTAAGTCATCACTACGTAAAAAATGCCTAGCTGCGGTAATACATCTTTAATAAACGGGATTAAAAGCGCGGTTTCTTCTGGCGATTGAGCATACCAATATAAAAAGAAAGCTGTCGCTAAGCCGGCGATTGTTTGCCAAAAGTATTTCCATTTAGCAATAAGCCCTTTAGAGTCTTTGCGAATCACCTTGCGATAATCATCAACAAAACCGATTAAACCAAAACTCACGACAACAAACAGTACCACCCAAACATATACATTGGTTAGGTCAGCCCAAAGTAATACGCTAGTTACAATCGAAGCTAATATTAAAATGCCTCCCATAGTCGGTGTCCCCGACTTAGAAAGATGGCTTTCAGGGCCATCATCACGCACTGTTTGTCCAATTTGCATTGTTTGCAAATAACGAATCAGCTTAGGGCCAAAATAAAGTGAAATTAACAGTGCTGTTAACGTACTGATGATAGCGCGAAACGTTAAATATGAAAAAACGTTAAATGCTGAATAAAATTGAGTTAAATACTCACCTAACCACAATAGCATTATGAAATTTCCTCTTGGCTCTGGGTATTTTTGGCCTGTTCGAACCAAGTAATAATTGCTTGTGCAACCTTTTCCATATGAGCACTACGGGAGCCTTTTACTAAAATGGCTACCTCCTGCTCAGTATTTTCTAGTACGCTGTTTAACAACGAAAATAACGCTTTAAGCAAACAGTCACGCTGGTTAAAATGTTGACCTTTCGCCAAATCATTATTCGCATTGAAGCCATCACTGGCACTTTGACTTAATACGCCTAACGTCAGTAGATGCTCTATATCTAATTGCTGAGCAAACTCACCGACTTCTTGATGATAACTTCTCGCCTCACTACCAAGCTCGCCCATATCTCCTAAAATCAAAATGGTTTTACCTGGGTAGCTAGAAAGTAACTGAGCCGCCGCCTTGGCTGACTCAAGGTTGGCATTGTAGCTATCATCAATTAACTTAACGCGACTTGCCAGTTGATGAAGGTTTAAGCGACCTTTTACAGGCTGCATTTTGGCAAGACCTAAACGAATATCTTCTAAGCTTGCGCCAAACTCCAGAGCAATACTGGCTGCAGCAACAGCGTTACAAACATTGTGTTTTCCTGGGATATTTAACTTAATCTGACAATTACCTTGATGCGTATGTAAGGTAAAATCTGCGCAGCCTAGTTCATCTAAGCTAACATCACTGCTATAACAATCTGCTTGGTTAACACAAGAGAAAGTACGTGTTGTCTTTCCTTCCAAGCGCCATTGCCATTTATTAGTATATTTAGTGTCTTGGTTGTATAAGGCAACGCCATTATCACCTAAGCCAGAGAATATTTCGCCTTTTGCTCTTGCTACACCGCACAAATCACCAAAACCTTCTAAATGGGCGGCGGCAATATTATTAATTACCGCAACATCAGGCTTAACCAAACCTGTGGTATAGGCAATTTCCCCCATATGATTTGCGCCCATTTCAATCACGGCAAAATCATGAGAGTTATTCAAGCGCAATAGGGTTAAGGGTACACCAATATCATTGTTAAAATTTCCTAGTGTGGCTAATACATTACCTAGCCTTGATAAAATAGCAGCCACCATTTCTTTCACTGTGGTTTTACCGCTACTGCCAGTAATACCAACGGTTTTTGGTGCTACTTGCTGCTTCACATAGGCAGCAATCTCACCTAAAGCAATTCGGGTATCAACGACAACAAGCTGAGCAACATTAGCTTGTGCAAGTGCTGACTCTGCTTTTGCAACCACAACCACTTTACAGCCTTGTGCTACGACTTGTGGTACAAATCGCTGAGCATCAAAATTTGCACCTTTTAGCGCCAAAAATGCCGTACCTGCATGCTCTGTTTCATTACAATCAAAAATACGGCTATCGGTCACTAATTCTGTTACTGACAAGCTAGCAAGCGACTTGTCGCCTACAAGTGTTGCCTGTGTAACATCCATTAGCTCTTGCACTGTTAAAGTGATCATCGTTTGACCTCTCCAGTATGACTTTGATTATGTTGCATAATGTCTTGATAGTACTGCTCAACAATAGCTCGTTCGTTATATGGATATTTTTTATTGCCTAAAATAACGTAATCTTCATGCCCCTTACCTGCGAGCAGCACCACATCGCCCTCTTGTGCCTTAGCTAGTGTTGATAAAACCGCAGTTTTTCTATCTAAAATAACACTGACTTGCTCACTACCGTCTAGGCCAGTTAACATATTATCGATAATGCTTTGCTCTGATTCAGTTCTAGGATTGTCATTGGTTAATACTAAATAGTCAGCGTTATCAGCTGCAGCTTTTGCCATTAGTGGGCGCTTACCTTTATCTCGATCACCACCACAACCAAAAACGGCATAAAGCTTACCTTGACAGTGTTTTCTACAGGCAATTAATGCTTTTTCTAGGGCGTCTGGGCTATGGGCGTAATCAACGACCGCAGTACATTTATTATCAGCAGCAAAAGCTTCCATTCGACCGGGAATAGCAACCAAGTTTTCAACCGCATTTGCTAGCAAGGCTAAAGTTTGCCCTTGTTTTTCAGGTGCGCTTGCTAAAACAACAGCAATAGCAGCAAGTAAATTCTCCACATTAAATAGCCCTAACAGTGGGCTGTTTATGGCAATGTCACCTAAGTGGGTTGCCAATATAAAACGAGTGCCTTGATGATGAGGCTCTATCGATTTTGCTTGTAGGTAATATTTATGTTGCGCGATATCTTCATTCAGACCAAATAGCCATAATTCTTGCTCTGCAGGCCAAGTATTTAACCACTGTTTAGCTTGGTCATCATCACCATTCACTACGGCTATTTGCTGATCATTACCAACAAATAAAGCACGTTTTGCTTTAGCGTAATTTTCCATTGAGCCATGATAATCAAGATGATCCCGACTTAAATTAGTAAAGACCGCGATATCAAATAGCTCACCGGTAACCCGTCCCTGTTCAAGGGCGTGCGATGACACTTCCATCGCAGTATGAGTGTAATCTTGTTGAGCAAACTGATAAAACAATTGATGTAATTCACTGGCACTGGGTGTTGTATTAGCGAGCTCTTTTAAGTTACCTACCGCGCCAGCACCATTTGTACCAATCACAGCGCATTGTTCTGGTGAGCTACACTGTTGCGCTAAGGCATTAATTAGCTGTGCAACTAATTGGCTAGTACTGGTTTTACCATTGGTTCCTGTGATACCAATCATAGTCATAGCGCTTTGCGGACTTTGATAATAAGCTTTAGCTAAAGCAAATAAATGCTTGTTAAGTTGGTAAAAATGAATAACTGCAGCTTGCTCCATACTGGCCTGTTCAACTAAGCCGTGCTGCTCTGGGCTTTCGCACTCAGCCAACACCATAGATGCTCCGCTTTGTATAGCAGATTCAATAAACTTACGGCCATCTAAGCTATGACCAATCACAGCACAAAAAATATCTCCGCATTCTAGTTGACGACTGTCATTGACTAAATGCCCACAACTTTCTGTCACTAAGGCATACTGGTGACAGTCAATTGCAAAACTTGTTAATGCTGAATAAATATTCTTAGCGGCTGGCTTATGCATCATGGCCTCCGTTATGACTTTTTGGAGTTTGCACTGCCATATTGCTTGCATCTGGGGCAATATTTAGCACCCTAAGAGCACCTTTCATCACTCTAGAAAATACCGGCGCTGCCACTTCGCCGCCGTGGTACAAATCACCACCGGGATCATTAATGACAACGACAACCACTATTTCAGGGTTGGAAATTGGTGCAATACCAGCAAACAGGCCAACATAGTCGTTACCATAACCACCAGGCACCGCTTTAAATGAGGTGCCCGTTTTACCACCAACTCGATAACCTTCAACTTTGGCTCTAGGTACATGGTCGTCAACTACTGCTTCTAGCATGTTGACAATAGCTAAGCTATTTTCTTTAGAAAAAATGCGCTCACCTTCTGAAGGCTTGTCTGTTTTGACAATAGATAATTCACGTTTAACACCACCATTAGCTAACGCAGAATAAAAACGCGCTAATTGCAACGGGGTGATCGCTAAACCATAACCCCAAGATAGTGTCGCCAATTCAAATTGCGACCAACGCTGGCGGTCATGCATCATGCCAGTACTTTCACCAACCAACTCCGTGCCGGTATCTTCGGCAAAACCAACATCGAAGAACTTATCTAGCAAGTAATTTTTCGGTACAGATAATGCCAATTTGGTAGTGCCCATATTAGATGAATGAATCAAGATTTCTTCAATCGATAATTCACCACGGTTAATTGGATCACTGACCCTTCTGCCGCCTAAACGCATCCAGCCTGGGCTAGTATTAATTACGGTATCAGCCTCAGCTGAACCAAACTCTAGCGCTGTTAATGCCGTTAACGGTTTCATGGTTGAGCCGGGCTCATAAATATCAGTAATTGCTCGGTTTCTAAATCTATGTAGTGCAGTATTACGTCTATTATTTGGGTTATATGATGGGCTATTGGTCATCGCCAATATCTCGCCGGTATGAGCATTAGCAACAACCACTGAGCCTGATGCTGCTTTAAACGCCTGCACAGCCCCTTTAAGCTCTTTGTAGGCTATGGCTTGAATACGTTGATCTATGCTTAAAGTGATATCTTGAGCGTGCTCTGCTTCTTCTACCGATAAGATCTCAATTTTTCTGCCCTTGGCATCTTTTCTAAAGCGTTTTGCACCACCTTTACCTGTGAGTAACTGATCATACAAACGCTCGATACCTTCAATACCTTTATCGTCAACATTAGTAAAACCAACTAAATGTGCGCTGATTTCACCGGCCGGATAAAAGCGTTTAGACTCTTTACGTAAATGAATACCTGGTATCTTCAATTCTTTTATGTAATTAGCCATTGCTGGCGATATTTTTCGCTCTAAGTAAACAAAGCGCTTTCTTGAATTTTTTACGATACGAGTAGTTAACTCACTTATATCTTGATCGAGTACATCTGCCAAGGCTTGCCAGTGCTCCGTCATTGCTAGAGCATTGTTATCCATAATAATCTTAGGATCAGCCCATACCGTTTCTACAGGGACACTGATAGCAAGCTCCGCACCATTGCGATCAACAATTGAGCCGCGCTGCACACTATCTGCATGAACACGAAGTGAGCGCATATCCCCTTGCTTTTTCAACATTTCAGGCTCAATAACCTGAATATATGCAGAGCGAGCCATAAGGCCAAGATAGATCAAAGCCACAACCACAAGCACCAAGTAATAACGCCAGGCAGCGGTACTTGGTTGACTTGTTTTGTTACTTCGATTTGTAGCAGTTTTCTTGCTCACACTCTTGGTCACTTTTGGTTACTTATTCACTTAACCTAACCAAGCGTTTGCTATGGTAGGCTGATAATTACTTCTGATTTACTGTCTGGGCGCTTCATATTAAGCAGCCGCTTAGCTTTACTTTCTATCTCGCTATGTTCTGCAAGGCTATTTTGTTCTAATAATAAGTTTCGCCACTCAATATTTAATTCATCTTTTTGACTTAACAATACTTCCAATTCACTGGTCGTTTGGCGATTTACATGGGTATAGTAAATTACCGAAAACGCCGAAATAACGACTAAAATCAACAATATATAACTAAAACTGTATCTAACTATATCTTGCCAAATATCAAAAACTAGCGCAGCCCTTCGCACCGCCATAACAAGTTACTCAACTGGCCTAGGTAAGCGCTGTGCCACTCGTAAAACGGAACTTCTCGAACGCACGTTTTCTTCTACTTCTGCCTTGCTTGGCTTTTGTTTTTTGCCAATTAGCTGTAATTTTTTGCCTTTATTTAACTCTTCATCACTAATAGGTAAACCACGCGGTACTTTTTTAGCCTGCGAGTGTTTTTTCATAAACTGTTTTACTAAACGATCTTCAAGCGAGTGAAAGCTAATAACGACTAAACGACCTTGCTCTGCTAAAACATCAAGCGATGCGGCAAGTGCTTTTTCAATCTGCTCAAGCTCGCTATTGATATACATACGAATCGCTTGAAAGCTACGTGTTGCCGGATGCTTTTTAATTTCACGCTGTGGTGCTGTTTTTTTAATAAGCTCAGCTAGTTGGCTTGTTCTTAGCAAAGGGGTTTCTTCTCTGGTATCAACAATAGCGTTTGCTATCCGCCAAGCGTGTTTTTCTTCACCAAAGGTTTTTAATACCCAACTAATATCTTCAACATCTGCTTGTGCAAGCCACTCTGCCGCTGTTTGCCCACGACTAGTGTCCATGCGCATATCAAGCGGACCATCTTTCATAAAGCTAAAACCACGCTCAGCTTCATCTAATTGCGGGGAAGAAACGCCTAAGTCCAATAAAATGCCGTCTACTTTGCCGCTAATATTATGTTTATCAGCAATACTCTGTAAGTGAGCAAAACCTTGGTGATCAATATGAAAACGAGCATCATCGGCAAATTTTTTAGCCGCAGCAATTGCCGTAGGATCTCGATCAATTGCAAATAAGCGCCCTTGCTCTGAAAGCCTAGATAAAATCACAGTCGAGTGACCGCCACGACCAAAAGTACAGTCAATATAGCAGCCGTCAGCTTTCACATCTAAACCATCTACAGCTTCAGACAATAAAACCGATATATGAGACTTATCTAGTTCCATGTTGTTATTTTTATTACCTATTATTCGTTATATAACTTACAGTGATAAATCAAGCAGTCGTTCTGTCAGCTCAATTTCACCTGATTGTATTTTACTAATACCTTGCTGCATTTGCGCTTGCCATGCTGCTTCACTCCATATCTCAAACTTTTTCAGTTGACCAACCAACATGACGTTTTTTTCTAAGCCTGCATGAGTGCGCAACGGGCCATTAAGCAACAAGCGACCATTTTTATCCATATCACAGTCAGTGGCATTACCTAACAACACCTGCTGTAATAACCTTTCCTGAGGATCCATACTGGAAAGCTTACAAAGCTTTAATTCTATTTCTTCCCATTCAGGTAATGGATAAAGCAATAAACATGGGTGCTGAATATCAACAGTACAAACCATCTTGCCTTGGCAATCAGCAAATAGCTCTTCACGATACCGCGTAGGGATCGTGATCCTATTTTTGCTATCAAGCGTTATTGCGCTAGTGCCTCTAAACATGAAGGTTGTTTCTTACTTTTTTGTTGTTTATTTAAACAAAAGTGATTAGCTGCTGATCAAAGATCCACAATTTCCCACTTTTTTCCACATTGATACAGTTTAGTGAACAAAGCAAGGAGATGTCAAGCAGATAATCCGGAAAAGGGGCACGGTTAAGCAAGGCATAAGACCAGTAAAATTAAGGCCTTCAAGGAAGTTTATGAATTTGTGGAGTTTTGTGGAACATTACAACAAAAAAGTGGCGAGAAAATAGTTATTTGTGGCTAATTTTTTCAAAATTTACTATCAGTGTGTCATAACAGGTAGTCATTTGCCCAAAACCTGTCACTTAAAGTATCTCCTGTAAAAACAAAAAGCCTAACAAGGATCTGTTAGGCTTTGATTATACGTGTTGTCATCGTTAATTATAAGGTTATTTTTCGCTAAAATAACTCATCACTGATATCAAAAACACTATCAGCGCCAGATCTTGCCAATGCAATTAAAGAGATCCGTCTAGGTAATAATCGCTTAAAGAAATAACGTGCTGTATGTAATTTACTTTGATAAAACTCTTCACTTATCTGCTCACTGGCAAGTACAACTTGCGCCATTTTTGCCCATACAAAAGCCATTGCCGTATAACCAAACACATGAAGGTAATCATTGGCACTTACGCCTAGCTCATCAATATTGTCTTGCGCTTTGCTGAGCAATTCCAAAGTTAGATCATTTAGATCTTCCAAGGCATCAGATAAAGGCTTAACAAACTCTTGCATGCTATCTTGGTGCTCAACCGATTCAATAAACTCTACCACTTCGTTATAAAAGGTAGTGAACATAGCGCCTTTAGAGCCTGCAACTTTACGCAATAGTAAGTCCATTGCTTGAATACCATTAGTGCCTTCATAAATTTGCGTAATACGGGCATCCCTAACTAGCTGTTCTTGCCCCCACTCTCTGATATAGCCATGTCCACCAAAGACTTGCTGACCTGTAACTGTATTCTCAAAGCCTAAATCAGTGAAAAAGGCTTTAGCTATCGGTGTTAGTAATGCTGATAAAGTCTCGCCTTTTGCTTGCTCTTCTCCTTCAGCATAGGTGGCATAGTCAAGCTGCATAGAGATATAGGTAGACAATGCTCGTGAGCCTTCATTGAGCGCTTTCATGTTAAGGAGCATACGACGAACATCACCATGCACCATAATTGAATCGGCTGTCTGTTTAGGGCTTTTGGCACCAGTAAGGGCGCGTCCCTGCTGTCGATCTTTCGCGTATTCCAAAGCATTTTGATATGACTTAACTGCCGCACCTAAGCCTTGAATACCAACACCTATACGTTCAAAGTTCATCATGGTAAACATGCAAGCTAACCCTTTATTAAGCTCGCCAATCAGATAACCTTGTGCTCCATCAAAATTCATAACACAAGTCGCCGAAGCATGAATCCCCATCTTGTGCTCAATTGAGCCACAACTTACATTATTTGACTCAGCTAAGCTGCCATCATCATTGACTTTAAACTTAGGCACTAAAAAAAGTGAAATGCCACGAGGGCCAGCAGGAGCATCAGGCAACTTGGCTAAAACTAAATGAATAATATTCTCTGTTAAGTCATGCTCGCCGCCAGTGATAAAGATTTTATTACCTGAAATATCATAGCTGCCATCATCGTTTGCTACTGCCTTAGTTCTGATAATGCCTAAATCAGAGCCAGAATGTGCTTCCGTTAAGCACATAGATGCAGCCCATTGGCCCGAATACATTTTCGTTAGATATTTTTCTTTTAACGCTTCACTACCGTGTTTTGCCAAAGATAATGCTGCGCCAGCGGTAAGAGATGGATATAAAGCAAAAGAAATATCAGCACTACACAACATTTCTTCATGCATTGCGGTCAGCATTTTTGGCATGCCCATACCGCCATAGTCAACATCACCACCTAACGCAGGCCAACCACCTTCAACATAGGTATTAAAGGCTTCTTTATAACCAGGTGCGGTAATGACTTTACCTGCATCATAACGAACCCCGGTTTCATCCCCCTGACGTGCTATTGGTGCAACTTCTTGTTCAGCAATTTTGGCACACTCTTGTAAAATAGCTTGGGCAGTATCTTTATCAACTTGCTCTGCAAGTTTTGGTAATTTTTGCCAAATGTCATCAGCTTTAAAAACCTCAAATAATAAGAAATCCATATCAGCTAATGGAACTTTATACTCAGCCACAATTATCTCCTCAACAAAAAACAAACATCCAATTAAAACACCTGTTTGAATATACCCTAACAACGAAGAAAGTAAAGTGATTTCCTCGAACTTAATATGCGTTGTGATAACAGGTACGATTAAAAAGAGTTAAATAATCAGTGTAGCTAACATAAAAAATTAGCGTTAATATGAAGTTATAATGAAATTATCAGGAGCATTAACACTATGCTAGCAAAGCGCTCATCATATGCTGATAAGTTTGCTCTACTCTTCATCTGTGTATTTACGCTTGCTCTTATCTGTGCGCCAGTCAAAGGCAAACAAATCAGCTTTAATAAAAAAGCGACCGATACTGGTTATCAATTTTCCTATCAATGGCTTGATATTAATAACAACACACAAGCCATGAACTTTACCTTATCAAACAAGGCGCTTTTTCAGCGATTTAGAGAGCTAAAACCCTATCAAGCCAACTTTGCGAGAAAGGCAATTATTCGAAAAATAAAAAAAACTGTTCAGCAACAACCAATACCTGGTGTGCAAGTACAATTTAAACAAGTTAATAACGACTTCACCATAGAAGTGCTAGGTACTGATAGCGATAAGGTTAATCAGGCCTATCAGCAACTTGCTCAGCTTGAGCAGCAAGCAAGGCAAGATTATTTCAACGAGAATTACTATCAAGCTTTTACCAATCACGATCAACAAACAGGAATAAAAGTTGATCACGTCAGAATCGCAAATGGCAACGTGATGGATTTAAAACCACTAAAACCTACTATTTTAGAAAAAGCTTCAATTCAAAACGTACGAGAAGTAACAAACTTTGTTCTAGGTTTTGTTCAAAGTATCCCTTATGCAACCTTAGAAAATAGATTAACCTCATCAGGGGCAGGCTTTAATCCACCATTAAAAGTATTGTGGGAAAACCAAGGTGATTGCGATAGTAAAATGACATTAACGGCGGCATTACTTCGCTCATTAATGCCTAGAATAGAAATGGCTTTCGTCTTTATTGATCAGCATGCTTTTATTGGCATTGCTATACCAGCAAATGCAGGTGAAACCAGCGTAGAGTATCAAGGTATAAATTACTTACTGGCAGAGCCTACTGGCCCCATGCTGTTACCCTTAGGTAAGTTAGCACCTGAGTCTGAGTTAGCTATTAATCAGGGGCGTTATGTAATAGAAACCTATCATGCTGCTATTACGGTTTTATCCCCTGAAAATGATGACAGCTCAAGCAACTAAACTGAGCTTGGCTTGGCTTGGCTTGGCTTGGCTTGGCTAAGATTAAGATTCTTTTTCCAATTCAGCTAAAAAGTTTAAGCTTGGCGCAAAAAAAGCAGCGCCCGTTTCTGCTTGTGTATACTTTAATAGATGATCAACATTGCCAGATTCATCACCATTAATCATGCTATTAAGCATAGTTTCAAATGGCTCTGGTGAATGACAATAAGAAACAAACATCAAGCCTTTTCGCTTTATATCACCATAAGGCATACTTTGTCTTAATATTTCAATACTCTTGCCGTGCTCATCTTTTAAGCTAGTACGCTTGGTATGTGCGGTAAGCGCTTTATCTTCACTGGCATATTCAATATTATCAACCTTGGTTCGACCATAAACATCCTCTTGTTCGCGCTCAGTAATCGAATTCCACAAAACTAAATTGTGTTGATACCTTTGAATATGTAAATAGCTGCCACCAGTAAAAAGTTCATCTTGCTCTGGGGTAACTAAGGCAACTTCTCTACGGTGAATACCTTGTGGATTTTCAGTACCATCAACAAAACCGGTTAAGTCTCTGCCGTCTAAAAAACGAAATGCTTGAGTTTGTTCCATTAGCTCAACACTATCACCCAATAACTGACAAACTTTTGAACTAACAATATGGTTTACATCAGCACGATCACTACGTATTTCAACATAGATATCGAAGCTTGTGGATGGCGCAACCCTATCATCACTATCCATTGCGGGAAAAGGCCTTAACTGCAAAGGTCGTGCCTGAGGGTAAAATTCATCCCAATAATTAGCACCAATAGCAACCACACCAATTAAATTTGCTTCAGAAAATTGCTCGGCATAATTATCAAATAATGTTGGTAAACGAGACACTGCTGCACGAATAAAGGCGTTTCTATCATCAAGCGCATTAAACAATAAATAACTGCCATGCAAATTAGGCTCAGCACAAATGCCAAATTGTTCTCTAGCCATTTGAAATCCCATAGTAAAATGTTGTTATTACTTTATTGTACACAAATTAATTAGCTTTGGCTTGCTTCTCAGTAGCTAGTTTGCTCAAGGCGCTAATCAGTAATAATTAGATAACCTGCCACAAGCCTTGATCATTTTTACACATCAACTCTTTAAGGGTTTCTTTCTGCCCTTTAAAGTGATTAATAAAGGTTAATTCATGGCAGGGCTGTTTATCACGGTGCTTTAAATTACCTTTTAAAATACGACCACGATTACCTGTTTCCACGTTTTGCCAAATAGTTTGACTTTGCGCCTGACTCTCTAACAGCGCTACGGCATGTTCTTGAATTAAGGTAACATCAGTTGCGGTTAAATATTTTGCTGATTTAGACTTAGAGTCAACAATACCCGTCAGGCCAGAAACCACTTCAAAAGGTAAGGAGATAACCCCTTTAAAAAAACCTGACACTAAGCCACTACTGGTTTCTTTACCTAGGGTTTTAGCATCAGCAACTATGTGTTCAACGCGCGTTAAATATTGGGGTATATCTTGGCGAGCATGTGCCAACTCTTCAATATACTTTTGTGAATGAGGTCGCCACTTAGCCACTTCAGCAGTAGTTGCTTGTGTTGTTAGCACGACATCATCAACAAGCTGATAAATCTGTGGTAATTGTGTTTGCACATTAGCTACTTGCTGCTCTATTTTTTCTAATTGACGTAATAATTGTGGAATATGACTTGAGTAGCGCTGACTTTCTGCCAGCACTTGTTCAACAACTGGTAAGGTATCTTGCACTTGGGTTAAAATCGCTGGCGTCTGCTTGGCAACAAGCTGACGAACTTGAGAAATTTCCTCTCTTATTAAAGCAACTTCTTCAGTAATGCTCTCTACTTTCGGGCTTATATCATCAACCAAAGTGATAATTGCCGGCAGCTCGCGAGTAAAACTCAATATCGCATACGCTAAATAAGCCATTGCTAGCGCTAAAAGTAACTGCGATATAGACAAAGATTTCATTAGCTAGACTCACCCTTGGCTTTATGTTCAATAACACTTATTTCATCAAACAAACATGATAATAAGTCTTGTATAGTCGCAAGCTCTGCTGCTGTTCGCTCAGGCTGACCTTTTAATTTTAGCTCTAATTCCCTCGCTAATTGACTTAATTCAACATAGCCAAACATTTGCGCTGCACCCGCTATTTTATGCACTAAACGCCCTGCGGCATTATAGTCTTTGGCCTCAGTGCATTGCTGTAAAAGTGCTCTATCTTGCGATAAATTTTGCGTAAACTCATTAGCTAAATCAGCTAGTTCAACTGTGGCTAAGCGCTGGCTAAGTTGTACATCACTATACTTATCAAGTTGATAATATTTTCTGATCACCGAGATAAACTGCTCTCGTTCAATAGGCTTTTTCAAGTGGCCATCAAAACCCAAAGACATATAATGTTCAATTTCATGTGACATTGCATTGGCTGTAAGGGCATAAATAGCACCTTGATAACCAAGACTTCGCAATTTTGTCAGCGCCTCAATACCATCCATTTCGGGCATTTGAATGTCTAGCAGTAATAACTTGGCTTGGTGCTCAAGCGCCAATTCAACCGCCTGAATGCCATTGCTAGCTGCAATAACCTCTAAGCCTATACTAGATAATAATCGAGCGATTAAGCGACGGTTATCATAATGATCATCAGCCAAAATGATCTTACCTGAAAATAAGCCAGCTTCCTCTTCAAGCGAATCTTGCTTAGCCTCTTGATAATGTGTGAATTCAGCAGCAAATTCACTTTGCTGACATGGTAATGTTAATTGAAATTTACTACCTGCTGCTAACTCACTTTCTACTCGAATACTACCTGACATAAGCACAGCCAGCTGATTTGATAAATACAAACCTAACCCTGAACCGCCAAAGCGACGACTTATACTATTATCAGCCTGACTAAACAGTTCAAATATATGTTCAATTTGCTCTGCACTCATGCCAATACCAGTATCAATTACCTGTACATACAGCTGGCCTTGTTGCCATGAGAAAGTTAACTTAACTTCGCCGTGTTCAGTAAACTTAATTGCGTTCGCACATAAGTTGATCAGGATTTGCTTTAATCTAAAACCATCAATATTAAGGTAAAATGGCTTAACTAGGTTTTCTTCAACTGTAAATAACAGTCCTTTTCTAACGGCCTGATCTTTAAAGATGTCCACTAAATCATTAATAATGCAGTGTAAGTTATATTGCTTAACTTCAAGCTCTAACTTGTTTGCTTCAATTTTACTTAAATCTAAAATTTCATTAATAAGATGTAATAAATGCAAACTATTGCCGTGAATAATATCAACTTCATGTGCCAAGTCATTCGGCTCAACATCACCGGATATAATGGCTTCTGCTTGTCCGACAATAGCAGTTAATGGAGTGCGAATTTCATGACTCATATTGGCCAAAAACTGGCTTTTTATTTGATTCGCTTGTTGCAGCTCCTTAGTTAAAGCCTCTAGCTCCAAGGTACGCTGAGTCACTCTAGCCTCAAGCTCTTTAGTAATTCTAGCTTCAAGGTGTCTGCGATACATAAGAAAAGTAAGTACTAACAACAAAACTAAAGCAATTAAAATAAACTTACGTTGCTGCTCAGCTTTGGTTAACTGTAATTGCTGCAACTTTTTATTTTGCTCTAAACGAAAAACCTGCTGTGATAACTGCTCTGATTCAAATCTGGCCAAATGCTCATTCAGCATAGCGTTTGTGGCATTGTGTTTTTCATTCTCGTATTCATTAAGGTTTTTCGAGGCTTGAATATAGTTTTGTTGAGCCGCCATAATCAAAGCAGACCAAGCCAAGTTATCCGTATGTAAGGACTTATAATTGAGTTTACTGGCAACCTGTGTAGATAAGGTGATATTTTCTAGAGCTAGCTGAAGCTCTCCTTGATAAAAGTAGGCTTTAGCCAAACTTTGCAATGCGCCAGCATAAGCTCTTTGATGGCTAATTTCTTTACTTAACTCAATAGCTTGTTTAGCGTAATCTATGGCTAAATCAGCTTGTTGCAATTCATTAAAGACTTCTGAAATATTATGAAGCTGAGAGGCGGTATTAAATTTATCACCGCGCTGTTGAAAATACTTAAGCGCATTCATAACATGCTCTTTGGCAAGCTCATACTGACCAGAGTCCTTATAAGCTACCCCCAAATCTGCTCGCGCGGTTGCCACACCGTGCTCATCACCCAATTCATTGCGCTTGATAATCACTTCTTTAAGCATATTGATAGCGATATCAAAACGCTTTAAGTTAATATGCAAAGCGGCAATGTTATAGCGAATATCAATCTTATCCATATCATCGCCATAAGCCTGATATAAAGGCTCAGCTTGTTGATAACTTTCTAGTGCTAATGTGCTATTGCCTGTAGAGCTATACACCAAAGCGATATTATTATGTAAGTTTGCTCGGCTGATGGTGTTATCAGCCAATGCTTGCTCAGCTAAGTCAACCGTTTCACTTAAATTCTGATAATACTGTATCGACAGCTGATAATAGTTCAGTGCCTGCGCATACTCGCCTAAGAAGTAATAAAAAATACCAAGTAGTTTATTTGCCTGGGCCAGTTTTTCCGCGAGATTATTTTGCTGCGCTAACTTTGCCGCTTGTAAGGTAGGCGCTATCGCGCGGTGATAATCCGTTTGAGCAAAAAAGAGTTTACCTTGCTCAATCAGTAGAGTATAACGCTGCGCTGTAGCTAATTCATTTGAAGATAACAGTTGCTGAAGCTGAGTAATCGCCAGGCTTTTATCAGATATCTCAGCAATTTTCGCCAACTCAGCTTCAATATCTAGCTGATTATTTTCGGCTGCTACTTGGCTAGGAAAATACAGCCAAATAAAAAGAGCACAGAATAATAACGGTTTAAATCGTTCCATCGTCAACAATCCAAAACTGAATTGTTCTCATCACCCAAGAACATCAACAGCCGCGTAGTAGAGTTTTAAGTACTTATAGCATTAATTACCTTATAAAAAAACTCCTTGATTTGACAATAGTCGCTTTTAGTTAAAGTTGATATTATGCCACCGTTATTAGTATTAACTTAGCCAGCTGAAGAAAGTGGCTGGGCAAGCTCTCGATTTACCCTAGCTAAATATTCCAAGCGCGGTCAAGTTTACACTGGCAGCTTCAGTACTATGATCTGCTATAACAAGTTAAAACCAGTAGACGAATGCTACCTATCAGGCAATGTTAGAATCAAGTTAACACTTAGTAAATAACAGAAGATAACCGCAACTTTTCGACATTTCGCTACAATTAGGTAACATAATCCCCTTGCCAGAGACTAATACAAGATTTAACATGCCTGCACATTAATTTAACCAAGACTATGTCATTCAACGCCCATGTTAAAAAAAGTAATCTCTAGTTTATTATGCTGCTACAGCCTTGTCTCACTGAACAGCGCTCAAGCAACCATCGTCGAATTTCAAACTTCTCAAGGTAACTTTCAGGTAAACCTATTTGATCAAACAACACCTATTACCGTAAATAACTTTCTAAATTACGTTAATGAGCAAAGTTATACCAATAGCCTGATTCACCGAGCTGTACCCGGTTTTGTAGTACAAGGTGGTGGCTTTGAATTTGCCGGTGATTGGCCTTTAAGCTCATTAGCAAGTAATGGCGCAATTAATAACGAACCTGTGTACTCAAATGTTAAAGGCACCATTGCCATGGCCAAGCTTGGTGGCATTGTCAATAGTGCTTCAAACCAATGGTTCTTTAATTTACAAGATAACAGCAATAACTTAGACACTCAAAATGGTGGTTTTACTGTTTTTGGCCAAGTTATCGGTGATGGTATGGCCGTGCTTGAAAAAATTTCAGCATTGCAATTATGTAACAACAATGGCTTAAACGATATTCCTATGGTTGATTACACTAGCCAAGAATGTACAGATAAAGCGGTTCCTGGTTTAGAAAACTTTGTTGTAGTTGAACAAATTACTATTGTTGACTCTTCTGAGGTAACAGATGCCGATTTAACTAAGATTGAAAACACCTTAATTGATCAAGTCACTCCACCAACGCAACCTGAGCCAAGCTCTGGTGGTGGCGCTATGTATTGGCTGTTAGCTTTACTAAGCTTGCCTTTATTGCGAAAAAAATAAACAAGTAAAAGACAAAAAGCAGCCTAGGCTGCTTTTTCTTATATTAGCAATGAAGCATTAAACTCAAGTAAATTCAGGGTATGCTTCCATACCACAGTCTGCTTGATCAACACCGCTATACTCATCTTCAGCGCTAACGCGAATACCAATGATCTTTTTCAAAGCAAACCAAACAATAAAGCTAGTTACAAAAACCCAAGCAAAGATGGTAGCAGCACCAATTATCTGACCAACAAAAGTAGAGCTAGTATTGGTAATTGGCACTATCAATAAGCCAAACAAACCAACCACACCGTGCACTGAAATAGCACCAACAGGATCATCAATACGCAGCTTGTCTAACGCTAAAATAGACAAAACCACTATCACACCAGCAATGGCACCAAATAATGTCGCCTGAATAGCTGTCGGCGTTGAAGGCTCTGCGGTAATTGCCACTAAACCTGCTAGCGCACCATTTAATGTCATGGTTAAATCTGCCTTTTTAAACAAAACTTTAGCAAAAATAAGTGCTGATACAGCACCGGCAGCAGCTGCAGCATTAGTGTTTAAAAATACCATAGCAACTGAGTGAGCATTAGCAATATCACCAAGCTTTAACACTGAGCCGCCATTAAAACCAAACCAGCCCATCCATAAAATAAATGTACCTAAGGTAGCAAGTGGTAAATTAGCACCAGGAATCGCATTAATTTTACCATCTTTAGTATATTTACCTTTACGAGCTCCCAGTAATAACACACCGGCTAGTGCTGCAGCAGCACCTGCCATATGAACAATGCCTGAGCCAGCAAAGTCAGAAAAGCCTAAATCAGCGAGCGTATATAAGCCAAACACCGCATTTCCGCCCCAAGTCCAACTACCTTCCATTGGATAGATAAAAGCGGTCAACACAACAGTAAAGGCTAAAAATGCCCAAAGTTTCATACGTTCAGCAACAGCACCAGATACAATTGACATGGCCGTTGCCACAAAGACCACCTGGAAGAAGAAATCAGATGCGGCAGAGTAAATTGCACTGCCAGTAAAACCATCTTCGCGCGCAGAAAAATCTGCTAAGACTTTACTTGGGTCAACAGTCTCGATACCTGATAAAAATACCCCGCCACCATACATGATGTCATAACCTATGGTTAAATAGGCAATACACGAAATAGCGTACAATGCGACATTCTTCGTTAAAATTTCTGTGGTATTTTTTGCTCGAACTAAGCCGGCTTCTAACATAGAAAAACCAGCTGCCATCCACATAACTAAAGCACCACAAACCAAAAAGTAGAAGGTATCCATGGCGTATTGAAGTTGAAAAATATTTTGTTCCATAATACCTCCTAATTAAATTGCTTCAGCATCTTGCTCGCCAGTACGAATACGAACCGCTTGCGCTAAGTCATAAACGAAGATCTTGCCATCACCTATTTTTCCGGTATAGGCCGCCTTAGCTATAGTATCGACTAAGCGTTGAACAACATCATCATTGACAGCAATTTCTAATTTAACCTTAGGTAGAAAGTCCACCTGATATTCTGCGCCACGATACAGCTCAGTATGTCCCTTTTGGCGACCAAAACCTTTCACTTCACTAACAGTGATACCTTCAATACCAATTTCCGATATCGCTTCCCGCACATCGTCTAATTTAAATGGCTTTATTATTGCGTTTATTATTTTCATTTAGACCTCTAATAACATGTTCAATCTGACTGATATAAACAATACAATTGACATGCCAAAAGAAAATAAGGCTATTAATCAGCCAGTTAAGAGTTAGAGTGACGTAGTAAAAGCTGAGGTTGCACCAAAATGGCGCACAATAAGATATGGCTGTTTATCGCTGGTGCACTTGTACTAGTCACCAAAGCAGAAATTGAGTTTAGCTGATTAAGTTTGCGAACTTTGGTAGGGGTGACGCATATGCTGACGATATTGTATTACACAGTTTTTGCCATTATGTTTTGCCTGATACAAGGCTTTATCTGCTTGCGCATATAAATTTTCACTATCAGGTGCCGTGTCACTACGTTGGGCAACACCGATACTTAGGGTGACTTTAACCGCTTGTTTGTGTTCATCAGTAAACTCGTGCTCTGCCACTTGGCTAACAAGCCTATTGGCAATATCCATCACTTGATTAATATCTAAACGCGATAAAATGCACATAAACTCTTCACCGCCAATACGCCCGAGCACATCTTCACTTCTAAAAGTTTTTTGAGCAATATCAGCAACTTCTCGAATGACATAATCACCAAAAGGATGACCATAGCGATCGTTAATCAATTTGAAATCATCAATATCAATTAACAGCACAGCAATACTACCGCGACTGCCAGACGAGTTTATTAAAAAACGATCTAAATAATTAAAAATATAACGGCGATTGAATAACTTAGATAGTGGGTCTATCACAGATAAAGCTTGAATCTTTTCATGGCTTTTACGCTGCATCACCAAGACAAAGGCAGCAAAAATAACTAATATACCCGCCATAATAATAATATAGCTTTGTAGCTGATTTTTTTGCTCTTGCTGTTCAACCTGAAGCTTTAACACTTTGGCTCTTTGTTTGAGCAACGAGCTTTCCACACCTTGTCGCTCCATTTCCAAATTAGTTCTAAGCTTTGCTAAGCGCTCAGATGACTTAGCTTCTAATAAAGCGTTATTCTTTTCATGATAAGCCAATAATAACTGATAGGCTTTATTGCCATCACCTTGAGCAAAAGCCAAGCTTGATGCTATTTTATCGACTTCAATTTGCCAGCGCGTATTAGTCAGCTCAGGCAATTGCGCAAAGATATCACTAGCGCGCTTTAAGGCTTGTTCAGCTTGTTCCAGTTCATTTAAAGCAATAAGGCACTGCGCCTTGCGCTTTAATAACTCAGCATCATAATCAATCAGACCATCTAGCTGCAGTGCTCTATCAATAACAATAATTGCCTGCTGGCAGTCGCCTTTTTCGGCATAAGACATACCTAAGCCATAATCAGCAAAATACAATATTTCACCACTGTGAAATTGACTAACCACTTGTCGATATTTTTTATAGTATGCAATTGCTTTATCGTACTTCTGCCAATAACGAAATGTTGCCGCTAAACCATTGTAAGCTTCTGCGGTATAACTTGGATAATTTAATAATTGATAGCTTTTTAATGCTTTTTGATAATACTCAATAGATTTGCCATATTCTTGCATATAGCCATAAATCGCTCCGTATACTTCATTAATGGTTGCGATTAAAAACTCATCATTAAGAGCAAAAGCGTCAATATAAGCCGCCTGCATATCTGACAAAGACGCCTCATAGTGTTCAGTTAAACTAAGCGTATATGCTAACTCTTGCTTAGAGCGAATAAATAAGTAAGATAAATTTTCCGCTTTTGCTTGCTCAAGCGCTAAAGTGAGTCGCTGTCTTGCTTCTTGATAGCGGCTTTCTTTTTGAAAATAAATCCCCAAAAACAAATTTACACTGATCACTTGTTCACTGCTAAAATCATCTTTGCTTGCATCGACAAGTAATTGCTCAGCGGCGGTTACTGTCTCAACATATTGGGGATATAAGTAAAGGAGGTGCTCTGCTTCAGCTTTTCGCAATAACCACCACAAATGAGTTTGCTTATCCATCGCTGGGTACGTATCTGGTAAAGCAACTAACTGCTGATAACTATGCCAGGGCTTTAAATAAATATTTTTACTGTAGTCTTTAAGTTCAACACCTTCAATCGTCACCTGCGCTTGTGCCATGCCCATAAACGAACATAGCCATAACAACACAATTAATTTATTTAGTATTGAGTTAAACAAAGATATTTTCATCCGTGATAAAAGCAGAGTTACAGCTAAACTAGCAAAATAAAACCAGTTGCTAGCCTAACAGCGATAAAGATTAATACCGTGAGCTTGACACTTAATAGTACACATTTTTAATGAGCATTACTTTAACAGTTTGCTCATAAAAAAACCTCTTCTTAGAAAATTTAATTTTTTGCCGAAATAGTTAAGTGACTTAGCTGTATTAGTATTTTAGCCCCGACAGTTAAACTCAAAAAATATCACTAACAAACAATAACTTAACTAAGACCCATGTTAAGAAACAATACTTATTTACATTTAGAGTATTAGTCTTGTTTTTAATTGCAGTTCATTTGTTGAATTAACTTTTTCGACTAAAGTAGTAGAAAAACTTGATGTATATCAAGTTAAATCATCTATTAGTTAACTTACTTTAACAACTTGATTTAAATCAAACTATCTTTGCTTGCGCGGTGCAAGAATCGACGCAGTTAGCGAAGCATGGTTACCAATAATAACAATAAAAACCGAATAACATATTTTTTACAAAACATGAAATTAGGATATTATTATGAAAACAAATGTAGGTAAATTTGCATTATCTCTAGTCGCTGCCTCTATTCTAGCAGCACCTGCAATGGCTGGCGAAACAGCACACGGTAAAGACATCACAGCCGCACTTTCAGATAGCAAAGTCAATGTAAACTTCCGCGCTCGTTATGAAGGCGTAGACCAAGATGGCATTGAAAAAAATGCTGATGCGCTCACATTAAAAAGCCGTATCACAGTAAAAACCGGTTCATACCAAAATTTCTCACTCGGTTTAGAAGTTGACAAAGTGCATGCCTTTGTTGATGACTATAACGTTCCTGGTGGCAGCAATGGCCAATACCCTGTAGTTGCGGATCCAGAAGGTACCGATGTAAACCAAGCGTTCGTAAAATATGCAAACAATGGTTTTAGTGCCATTGTTGGTCGTCAACGTGTTTTACATAACAACGAGCGTTTTGTTGGTGGTGTAGGCTGGCGTCAAAACGAGCAAACCTATGACGGTGCTCGTGCGCAATATAAAGGTAAAAACTTCGCTGTAGATTATAGCTATATTCACAATATCAACAGCATCACAGGTGGTAACGTTGGTGGTGACTTCCATTTAGTTAATGCTACCTACAAATTCAACAAGCAACACAAGGTTGCAGCGTTCACTTACATCTTAGATTACGACACAGCTCATGCTAACTCTAGCAGCACTTACGGTGGTCTTTATAACGGTAAGTTTGGTCCTGTTTTTGTTAATGCTAGCGTTGCTTCACAAAGTGATAATGGTGATAACCCAAATAGCTACACGGCTTTATACTTAAACGGTGAAGTAGGCTCTAAATTTGGCCCGGTTACTGTTTTAGGTGGCTATGAGTTATTAGGTAGCGATAATGGTGTTGGTTTTAACACACCACTAGCAACTAAACATAAGTTCAACGGTTGGGCTGATAAATTCTTAGGCACTCCTGGTAACGGTTTAGAAGATATTTACCTAACAGCTAAAGGTAAACTTGGCGGCGTAGCATTATCTGCTACTTACCATGACTTCTCATCTGATGAAGGCAGTGTTGATTACGGTGATGAAATCGATTTAGTTGCTAAATATGCCTTTAACAAAAACTACGGTGTATTAGTTAAGTATGCAGCTTACGGTAAAGGCGACAATGCAACAGCTCAAACTGATACCGACAAAGTATGGGTACAAATGACTGCTAAATTCTAAACACAGCAGTTAAAAGTAAATCATCTCCACTAAAAGTAAGAAGCTGGAACACACGCCGGCTCCTTACTTTTTTTATGCCTGTAAATAAAAGGCCTGCACAGTAATTGCCAGCCCTCACTAAAAACATTAGAATAGCCGCGCTTTTTTCTTGAGATGTATAGGTACTTAATTTGATTTTAATGATCGATAATTACGATTCATTCACCTTCAATTTAGTGCATTACTTTCAAGCACTAGGAGAAGAGGTTTATGTTTATCGCAATGATGAAATTAGTATCAAGGAAATAATCTCACTTGCACCAAGCTATTTGGTTATTTCACCTGGCCCATGTGATCCAGACAGTGCTGGTATTTCGCTTGATGTTGTTAAGCACTTTGCAGGAAAAATTCCTCTTTTAGGTGTTTGCTTAGGCCATCAATGTATCGCACAGTATTTTGGCGCAACCGTTGAAAAAGCCAAACAAGTGATGCATGGCAAAACCAGTGCTATTGAGCATACAGAAAAAGGCCTATTTGCCAACTTGCCTAAGCCATTAACCGTGACACGATATCACTCCTTAGTGGTAAATTCGGCAACATTACCCGACGAGCTAGAAATTAGCGCCTGGAGTCTTGATAATGAGGGTCAGTTTGATGAAATTATGGCGCTGCAACATAAACACCTGCCAATTTCTAGTGTACAATTTCACCCAGAGTCTATTTTAACTGAGCAAGGCGCACAACTTTTACAAAACTTCATTAAGGAAAATCAAGATTTTCCGATAAACTTAAAGAATCTATAGCAAAATACTGACGGCGCATATTAATTAATCTCTATGGAAATATTTCAAACCTCTGATTCTCTTTTATCTATCTATCGCCGCGCCATCAGCCTTGCGATAAGTAAAGACTATGCCGAACAACTTAGCGGCAAAGTAGATACAGTAGAGCACCAAGACAGTGAGCAAGAAAACCGCCGTAGAGAGCTACTTGATGTTGAAGTTCAAGCTCAGCAAGAAAAAATCATTGCCGATCATGGTGAAGCACACTTTCGCCAGCAAATCATGGGCACTTTTTATAATCAAGTAAATAGCCAAATTAATAGTGACTTTGATAATAAAGCGCACTTGTATCATAGTGTTCTAGGTATAGAAGATGCTGCGCCAACCATATTAGAAATGCTGGCCAAACGTGCTACCTCTATTAATAAAATTTACCCGCTAGCCGGCTCTTTAAGCTGGCTGACAAACGATTTAATTAATTTAGTCAATAAACCCCAGTACCGTAAAAGAGCTGATGTACAAGTAACCGACGGCAAGCTAGCCCTTAGCTATATAGGTTTAGATAACTTAAAGTTAGTTATGCCAACCTTTATTCTAAAACACTGGTTACCCAACAGCACTGCCCCTTATGGTTTAATGAAACGTAAGCTATGGAACGACAGTTTATCTGTAGCGCTGGCAGCAAAGGCGCTCGCTAGCGATAAAGACATGGACACCTTTAGTGCCTTTACCACAGGTATGCTATCAAATATTGGTCAGCTTGCTGTAACACGCTGTTTCCTTACCACCTTTCACGAAATGCATACCGCTGAGCTTAGAAAGGCGTATGACGATAAAGATAAACGCTTACATAATGTCTTAGTACAAATAGAAGCATCGCCTGATATTTTGCTAGAGCAAATTATTATGCGTAGTGCCAAATTATCTGCCGATTTAATTGAGCAAATGCATTTTGAACGCCTACAAATCACCGAAGCTGTGTTTGATTTAGCCTATGCACAAAGTATTGACAAAATGTGCCCTATTGCACAACTCGTGGCAAAAGCCAAAGCCTTTGTTGTTTTTCGCAGTTTAGCAAAAGATGATTTAATCGATGCAGATGAAACTAAAGCCTTACTTAGCAGCGTAAAATTATCACCCAGTGAAATTACCCTACTTAAAAAGAGCGATATCGATCACATTAAGCTGAATTTCAGCTAATATCGCTTCAAAATCGCAATTTTTAGCATTTTTTTTCTGATTATTTATGAAAAGCATAACTAATAGCCTTGATTTTCATCAAGCGCCTAGCCCTTAACAAATTCCCCTCATTGGCTAAATCTCATCCTATCTATAAATATTCAGTTAAAATGAATAAATCACCTCAAGCCTTTGTTTTATCTGGGCTTGAGCGTATTCAAACAAGACAAAACTGATTAAATCTGTCATAATGTGCGCCTATTTTTTAAATAGTTTAGTCCCAATCATTAAGCTTTAATGATTATTTTTTTACTGCTTTTTAACTATTGTCACAAAAATGCAGTAAGCTGTATTGATATTACTATTTAAAACTTTACCCACTTATTATTGAGGATTTTAAAATGTCAGAACATTTTCCTGTTGGTCGCGAATTATTTGATGATGTAATGGTGCCAAACTACGCACCTTCAGCGGTTATTCCAGTGCGTGGTCAAGGCTCTCGAGTGTGGGATCAACAAGATAGAGAATTTATCGATTTTGCTGGTGGTATCGCGGTAAATTGTTTAGGTCATTGTCACCCAGCACTTGTCAGTGCATTAAAAGAGCAAGGTGAGAAAATTTGGCACTTATCAAATGTTATGACAAACGAGCCAGCATTACGTTTAGCCAAAAAACTTGTCGACAACACTTTTGCTGACAAAGTTTACTTTTCAAACTCTGGCGCAGAGTCTAACGAAGCGGCATTAAAGCTAGCTCGTCGTTGGGCATTAGATGTTCACGGTGAAGAGAAATCACAAATCATTGCCTTTAAACAAGGTTTCCACGGCCGTACATTCTTTACGGTAACAGTTGGTGGTCAAGCAGCTTATTCTGATGGTTTTGGCCCTAAGCCAGGTGCAATCGATCACGCAGAATACAACAACTTAGATAGCTTAAAAGCACTTATCTCAGACAAAACTTGTGCTGTTATGATGGAACCTCTTCAAGGTGAAGGTGGTATCGTTTCTCCTACACCAGAATTTGTTAAAGGTGTGCGTGAATTATGTGATCAACACAACGCACTATTAATTTTTGATGAAGTACAAACAGGTATTGGCCGTTTAGGTAGCTTATATGCATACGAAGAATTAGGCGTAACACCTGATATCTTAACTTCAGCTAAAGGCCTAGGTGGCGGTTTCCCAATCGGCGCTATGCTAACGACTACAGATATTGCTAAGCACTTAAAAATTGGTACTCACGGTAGCACTTACGGTGGTAACCCATTAGCGTGTGCGGTAGGTGAAGCTGTTTTAGATACGGTAAACAAACCAGAAGTTTTCGACGCTGTTAAAGCTAAGCATCAGCTTTACGTTGACGGCTTAAATGCTATCAACGAAAAGTACAACGTATTCACAGAAGTTCGTGGTAAAGGTTTATTAATTGGTGCCGTATTAAACGAAAACTACCAAGGTAAAGCAAAAGACTTCTTAGTTGCAGCAATGGAAGAAGGTGTAATGACACTTGTTGCTGGCGCTAATATTGTTCGTTTTGCTCCTTCATTAGTGATCCCTGATGAAGACATTGCTGAAGGTTTAGCACGCTTTGAAAAAGCTGTTGCTAAATTAGCAAGCTAATCTCATTGCTTTAAGCTATTATTCATGCCCAATTACTTGGGCATGAATCCTCTTTTCCCCGCGGCACCCTTTGAGAGCATTTTATGATTATCGTACGTCCTATCCAACAAAGCGATTATGACGCTTTATATCGTATTGCTGTAGAGTCAGGTCATGGCTTTACATCACTACCGGTAAATGAAGAACTACTACGCAACCGTATTGCCCACACAGAAGAATCCTTTGCAAAAGATGTAACCTCCCCAGGTAATGAAGGCTACTTATTTGTTATGGAAGATACCGAAACAGGCGAAGTAGTTGGCACAAGTGGCATTGAAGCCGCTGTTGGTCTAGACGATGCATTTTATCATTACCACTTAGGCAAAGTTGTTCATAACTCACGCGAGTTAAACATTTACAATACGGTAGAAACCCTGTCACTTTGTAATGACTACACTGGTGCGACTGAAATTTGCACGCTATTTTTAAGTGAAAGTCACCGCAAGAACAACAATGGTCGTTTTCTTTCTCGTTTTCGCTTTTTATTTATTAGCGAACATCAAGAGCGCTTTGCTAATACCGTTATTGCCGAAATGCGTGGTGTTTCCGATGAAAATGGCCGTTCACCATTTTGGGAGTGGTTAGAAGAGCACTTCTTCTCTATGGATTTCCCAACCGCTGATTATTTAACTGGCATAGGTAAAAAAGTCTTTATCGCAGAATTAATGCCTAAATACCCAATTTACGTTAATTTACTCAGCAAAGAAGCACAAGCTGTGATAAACCAAGTGCATCCACACACTGTACCAGCAGTGCGTTTACTCGAAGCAGAAGGCTTCTCTCGCAGAGGTTATGTCGACATTTTTGACGGTGGTCCAACCGTTGAAGCTAACGTGCATAACATTAAAACGGTTAATCATAGTAAACGCTGCCAAGTCATTATTGGCGAAGTACAGTCATCAGAAAATTACATTATCTGTAATACTCAAGTAAGTAACTTTAGAGCAACACAAGCGCCAGTATCACTACGCGCAACGGCTGAGCAAGTGGTTATCAGTCAAGATGTTGCTAATGCCTTAATGGTTCAAGAAGGCGACTGGGTTCGTCTAGTAGCGAACTAGCACTCACTTACTGAATTTAGGAGCAAATATGTCAGAGCAAACACAATTTATTCAAGGTACTTGGCTAAAAGGCGAAGGACCATTATTTACTTCAACTAACCCTGCTGATAACCAAGTACTTTGGCAAGGCAATGCTGCATCTGCTGCGCAAGTAGATAGCGCGATCGCTTCAGCTCGCCAAGCATTTTATCAATGGGCAGATTTATCATTTGATGCCCGTTTAGCCATTGTTGAGAAATTTGCTGAAGTATTAGCAGAGCATAAAGAAGAACTCGCTGTTGCCATCGCCAAAGAAACCGGTCGTTTACTTTGGGAAACTCGCACAGAAATTGGCGCTATGATCGGCAAAGTTGGTATTTCAGTACGCGCATATAAAGAACGTACTGGTACAGTTGAAAACCCTATGCCTGGTGCTAAAGCCTATATTCGTCATAAGCCACACGGCGTTGTTGCTGTGTTTGGTCCATACAACTTCCCTGCACATTTACCCAATAGCCATATCACGCCAGCGCTATTAGCAGGTAATACCGTGGTATTTAAACCAAGTGAACTTACGCCGTTAGTTGCTGAAATCACTATGAAGCTTTGGCAAAAAGCAGGCTTACCAGAAGGTGTTATCAACCTAGTGCAAGGTGAAGTTGAAACGGGTAAAGCGCTAGCAAGTCATAAAGGTATTGATGGTTTATTCTTTACTGGCAGCTCGGCAACGGGTCACTTATTGCATCAGCAATTTGCTGGTCAGCCGGGTAAAATACTTGCCTTAGAAATGGGTGGTAATAACCCGTTGATTGTTAAAGATGTTGACGATGTCGATGCTGCTGTTCACGATATTATTCAATCAGCCTTTGTTACGACAGGCCAGCGTTGTACTTGTGCTAGACGACTATTTTTAGAAAACAATGCCAAAGGCGATGCCATTTTAGCGCGTTTAGTTGAAGTAACTAAACAAATTAAAAGCGGTGCTTATGATGATGAAGATGCTTTTGTTAGCTCACTTATCTCAGAAAAAGCGGCATTGGGCATGATAGCAGCACAACAAGAGCTGATTGATTTAGGTGGTACTGTGTTAGTAGAAATGCAGCACACACCAAATACTGGTTTTGTTACGCCAGCCATTGTTGAAGTCACTAATGTTGCTAACATTCCTGATGAAGAGCACTTTGGTCCGTTATTAAAAGTGTATCGTTACAGCGACTTTGACCAAGCAATCGAACAAGCAAACGATACCAGTTTTGGTTTATCTGCGGGTTTATTAAGTGATAGTGAAGACTTGTGGAACAAGTTCTTAACTCGCATTCGTGCAGGTATTGTTAACCGTAACCGTCCAACCACTGGCGCAAACAGTGCAGCACCATTTGGCGGTATTGGCGCAAGTGGTAACCACAGAGCTGGTGCCTACTATGCAGCTGATTACTGTGCATTCCCTATTTCATCTGTTGAAGTTGAAAAAGTTGCATTACCTGAATCACTAAGCCCGGGATTATCATTCTAATGACTACCAATACCTCATTAATTGATGCTGCTTCGGTAGAATTTACAGAAGCTTTTAATGCCTTTAAAGAAACCGGTGACTTTCTTGCGCTAACCCAGCCGTTCGAGCAAGGCTTAACCAACCAAGAGAATGCTGATTTAATGTTTTCTCTTGAGCAAGCAACCGCCAAGTTACTTGATACTGGGGTGTTAGTTATCGAGCCAAATGAGCTAGCTCAGCCATTAAAAAATATTGTTATTTCATCTGGCATTCACGGTAATGAAACCGCGCCAATTGAAATTGTTAACCAAATGCTTAAAGACATAGTACAAGGGCAGCGTAAAGTTGCTCACCGTACTTTATTCATTATTGGTAACCCCGTTTCAATGAATATAAGCAAACGTTTTTCTGTGGAAAACTTAAATCGCTTATTTTGCGGTAAATACAAAGATATTGCGCCTTGTTATGAAAAAGAGCGAGCAGAAAAATTAGAAAGCTACGTCAGGAATTTCTTTAACCATGTTGGTAGTAACTTTGCGCCAAATGCAGCAACAACCTATCACTATGATCTACATACCGCCATTAGGCCGTCAAAACATGAGAAGTTCGCTATTTATCCATATCAAGGTGACAAGCCTTGGGACAAAGAGCAACTTGCCTTTATGCGTGCCTGTGGCGTAAATACTATTTTATTTGGTCATGCACCCAGCGGCACCTTTTCTTACTACAGCAGCGCTAACTTCTCAGCGCATGCCTTTACGGTAGAGCTAGGTAAGGTAAGAGGCTTTGGTGAAAATGACATGTCTAAATTTGCCGATGCTTACAATACGCTTTCAGCCTTTGTTAGCAATGAAGATCTCAAACTAAAAGCATTTGATAATGCAGATTTTAACCTGTTTAAAGTCTTGGGCGATATCACTAAATACACTGACAACTTTAAGCTAAACGTTGCCGATGATGTCAGTAATTTTACTGACTATCCAGCAGGTACCTTATTAGCTGAAGATGAGCAAAATTACCAAACAAGCCATGAAGGTGAAAGCATTGTATTTCCTAATGCTAACGTTGGTATCAACCAGCGTGCGGCGTTAATGGTAATACCTTGCCAGCTATAAGCTAATTACACAAGCGTCATACTGGTCCGCTTTAACGACCGGTCATTAGTTAATCGCATCACACAAATATAGCGATTAACCACTGAAAAGAAGAGGAAACTCATGAGCAAAACTAAAGTATCAATTATCGGTGGCGCAGGCTACGGCGCAGCTGAATTACTTCGCCACTTAATTGTCCGTGACGATGTGGAAGTATTACGTGTTTCAAGTAAAGACTATGTAGGTAAAACTATTGGTCAAGTACACCGCTCTTTATTTGGCCTTGAGAAAACAGATTTAGTTATCCAAGACATTACGCCACAAGAATGTGTAGCTGGTGCCGACATTGTTTTCCTTGCTATGCCTCACATCATCACTGCTCGAGTAGCAATGGAGTTATTTGACACTGGCGTACGCATTATCGATTTATCAGGTGATTTCCGCCTAGATAGTTTAGATGACTACATTCGCGATTACGCACCAGAGCACCCATGTGCAGAGCGTTTAGGTACCTTCACTTACGGTATGCCAGAATTAAATGCTGAAGCGATTAAAACAGCACAGCACGTTGCTAGCCCAGGTTGTTTTGCTACTGGTATTGCGGTTGGTTTATTACCTTTAGCAAAAGCAGGTATTTTAGTCGATAGCAATGTACGCACTGTTGCTATGACAGGTTCTTCTGGCTCAGGCGTTCGCCCAATTGAAGGTACTCACCACCCAGTTCGTACCAACAACTTAAAAGCTTATAAAACATTACAGCATCAACACAGAGCTGAAATTTTACAAACGTTAGGTAAAGCGGGTGCAAGCAATACCTCATTAGACTTTATCCCAGTATCTGCGCCATTAGTACGCGGTATCTTAGCTATTTCTCAGTTAGATTTACCTGAAAACTTCTCTGAAGATGATATTCAAAAGCTATACGAAGAATATTATGCTGATCACCGTAGTGTAATCGTAATGCCACTAGGTCAAAGCCCTGAAGTAGTAGCGGTTAAGAACACTATTCGTGTAGAAGTAGGCATTAGCGTGCGTATTGATGAAGAAACAGGTAAGCGTACGCTGGCATGTATCTCAGCTATCGATAACCTAGTTAAAGGTGGTGCAGGTCAAGCGATTCAAAGCTTCAACCTAATGACAGGTAAAGATGCTTCATTTGGTCTTGACCAACCAGGCATTTGGCCATAAGCCAACTGAGTGAGTTAGATATGACTTCAGTATCAAAACGCCAACCAATTGCGGTAGTAAAAGTTGGTGGTGATGTACTACAAGGTGAAATAGAACGTAGCGGTATTGCCGCTAACGTTAAAGACCTTGTTGATGCAAACTGGCGCGTGATTTTATTACACGGCGGTGGTCCTCAGGTTAACGAACTACAAGAAAAGCATGGTTTAACGCCAAACAAGGTTGCTGGTCGACGTATTACCAGTGAAGCTGATTTACTGGTTGTTAAGCAAGCTATCTGCGGTGAGGTTAATGTGAGTCTTGCGCAAGAGTTACAGCACGTTGGCGTTAATGCCTTTGCTTGTAATGGTGCTTCAGGCAAACTTATAACTGCTACTAAGCGTCCACCTAGAGTGATGTCTGGTGCTGGTGATAAGCCAATTGACTTTGGTGAAGTGGGTGATGTAACTAGCGTTAATGCTGAGTTACTTGACAACCTAACAGAGCTAGGTTTAGTGCCTGTAATTGCCACATTAGGTGTTGAAGCAGACTCAGGTCGCATATTTAACATCAATGCTGATACCACTGTGGTACAGATTGCTCGCGCACTTAAGGCTGATTTGTTGTTATTAACTACGGCGATAGGCGCTATCTACCATGACTTAAGTCAGGAAGATACACGTATTGCTCAAGTTAATGCAGAGCAAGCTAAAGCGCTTATTGACGATGGTGTTATTCAAGGTGGTATGATCCCTAAAGTTGAAGAAGCCTTATCTGTGCTAGCCGATGGCGTAAAAAACATTGCCATAGTTGGCCCGCAAATTAAAGGCGCTTTCCTTGACGTTGCCACCGGCAAAGGCGATAAAGGTACACGTATCTCGTTAAAGTAGCGGTACACGGCTGCTAGCCCTTTTAAAGCACCTATGTCTATACCAAGGCACTAGGTGCTTTTTTATTGCTTTAAAACAATGCCAAGAGGCCAATAGCTGGTAAGCGCTTGTCAAAATATCTTCTGCAATGATATAAATTAATCATGATTTATCGAACAAATGTTCATATTTTCTTGATATTGTCGATAAACTAAAATAATACCAAGTGAATTAACGCTTTGCTCATTCAATTGGTATAAGTTACTGCTATACTCAATCTAGCATCCATAAATCTTCTAAGGGTCAAAGTTAATTAGTTATGGTTACAGACACTGAAGGATATATCCATATAATCGAATACCTTACCGAGCATTTAAGCTTATTTGAGCATTCTAATAACGCGGCTCAAAACTCAACATCTGTTATGGAATTAATAGAAATAGAGCTTAGTGAGCAAATCATTGCCGTATGCAGCCAAAACGAAAGTCTAAGTTTTAACGAGCGTAATGCCATTATTCGCGAAGTGGATGCTATTGTTTATGACTTGGAAGAAATTCTATCGGGCGTCATCAATAATCCAGTAACACCTGAACAAGCAAGCTTTATAAAAGAGTTTGCTGGCCTTATCAAAAACCTCTTTGATAATGTCATCAATAGTTTGCAATAAATATTACTTAACCGTGACCAAAACAACTAACGCTATGGCTTTCACTAGTGATCAAGCTCTGCCTTAGGTAGAATAATTGTTTCCACATTTTTATAGAGACTGAAACAATGAAAGCAACAGTAAAATGGCTAGGCGAAGAATTATTTATGGGCACCTCTGAAAGCGGGCACACCTTAGTGCTTGATGCCAATGGTGGCGCACTAGCTCCCAGCCCATTAGAAAATGTTTTACTCTCGCTTGGTGGTTGTTCATCAGTCGATGTAGTCAGCATCCTAAAGAAAACACGTCAGCAAGTAAGCAATTGTGTAGTAGAAATTACTGGCACTCGCGTTGATACAGTACCTAAGCTATTTAGTGACATTCACTTGCGATTTGTGATCACAGGTACGGATGTTGAAGCTAAACATGTAGAACGCGCTGTAGCACTTTCTGCGGATAAATACTGCTCTGTCGCCTTAATGCTCGCAGGCAAAGTCAATATTAGCCATGATTTTAAAATAATTAACGCTTAACCCAGGTTAATTGCTGGGAACAATTGTTGCGCTATTTGTTCCCAGTTTCGCATGCCAATACAGCTAGGAACTTGCTGCATAACAAAATTAATATTAGAAGCTTCCCTGACTAGAGCTAAAGCCATCATAGCATTCTGCAATTGATTCATATCAACTCCATCTATCAAACCATAGCTATTCAGCAGAGTTTTATAAAGTTCAGAATCACCTTGAGCCATAAAGCAAATAGGCGTCAAAATTTCAAGCCAAGGCCCATGGCAAAATAGCGCATCACCAAAATCCAGCACGCCAGTTAAGTGCCAGTTCCCCTGCTTGTGTTCAACCATAAGGTTTCCAGGGTGCAAATCCATATGAACAAACATGCTAGCTGCATCAGGCAAATCAGCTAAATGTTGCTCTACAAATGGCAGAACTTGCGCATACAATTCACTCGACAAATTATTTCTTTGATGCCTTTGCAAACAGTTTTCTTTAAGGGATTGCACATACTTATGCCAGCGTACTGTCAGTACTTTACTATCATGATTAGCTAATGCCCGTAATGAACGCATATAAGCCCCTAACTGCCTGATAATGAGCATCTTGTTATCCATTGTCAATTCTGGCCATAAAGAAGCTAAGCATGTACCAGGTAATTTAGACATCAAGATGTATAACCAGCCGTTGTGATCAGCAAATGCGATTATCTTTGGCCTATTTAATGGAAAATCTGACTTACTTTGCTTAAATAGCTCATCTGCGGCAATTTCTTTTTCGCCTTGATGCAACCAATTTGGCGGCACAATCTTAACTATATACCCTTGCTCAAATTCAAACAGGGCATTAGCGCCATCTGCTACCCGGCTCCATTCTCCTTCACCTAAGCGGTATTGGTTTTGAATGTTAACTAATAGAGGCAACCAAAATGCAAGTGGTTCATTGTCAATAATGTCACATGCTAGCTGATAGCTAGGGGATGAAGGTAATGCTGTTGTCATATTATTATCTACAAGGTAGGCTAAACATTACGATACAACTCGTATATCGCTGTTCTAATTATATCAATTAAGGTAATATTTTCATCTTAGCTATTTCTTACATATATAAATACATATGACTCCAAGTCAAGGTTATACACTTCCCTTCAAAAGGTCATTAAAAGGGCTTATTGCCCTCAGCTTACTACTAGCCTCTAATGCTGCTAAAGCCTACTCAAACAACAAGCAAGAAATCATTGAGGTTAATGCCATTGATTGGTGTCCGCAGATATGTATTGATAAAGAAAAACCAGGTTATATTGTCGAGCTAGTCGAACAAGTATTTAAAGATACTGAATATCAGCTAAGCGTTCAAATCTTTCCTTGGTCTAGAGCGATAAAAAATGTCAGTCAAGGAAAAGCAGATGCCTTGCTATCACCTGCTAAAAGCGAAGCGCCACATTTACTCTACCCAGAGACAGAAGTCGGTTTTCAGCAGATGTGTTTTTTCACACTGAAAGGCTCTAAATGGCAATATAAGGGTATTGATTCATTAAAAGGTATTCAGGTTGGTATTGCTAACGATACGTCAATAGAAGAGCTAAACGATTATGTCAATGCCCACCCTGAACAATTTCAGTTTCAACCTTACCACGAGCGCTATGTTAATCAGAGCTTAGCAAAGTTAGAAAAAGGTCGTATGGACACCTTTCTCTTTACTAAAAACACCACCAAATATGTATTAGCAAGTATAGGAAAAGCGGATAAGTACCGTATTGCCGGCTGTGTCTCTAAGGCGCCTATTTATATGGCCTTTACTCCAGCGCAATCAGATGGCGCGACTATGCTAAATATTATCTCGCTCTTTGATGAGCGATTAAAGAAACTGTACCAAAACGGCTACTATCAAAGGTTATTAGACAAATATAACCTTGGTGATTAACGCTAAGATTTAAAGGTCGCTCATCCAATCTAGCTGCTTGTTTGCTTGTGTCTTGCGTTCCATCAAATCACGAATAAGCGGTGTGAGAATTAACTCCATTGCTAAGCCCATTTTGCCGCCTGGTACAACTAAGGTACTGACGCGCGACATAAAAGAACCATCAATCATACGCAGGTAATACTGAAAATCGACGTTCTTTACTTCACGAAAACGAATAACAACAAAGCTTTCATCTAAGCTTGGGATCGCTTTGGCACTAAACGGGTTTGAGGTATCCACTGTAGGTACCCGCTGAAAGTTAATATGAGTACGTGAAAACTGCGGGGTAATAAAAGAGATATAGTCTTCCATACTACGCACTATGCTATCTGTTACCGCCTCTCGGCTATGGCCGCGCTTATTAGTATCGCGAATGATTTTTTGAATCCATTCAAGGTTTACAATGGGCACCATACCAATAAGTAAATCGACATGCTGGGCAACATTGTTATCTTTGGTGACTACGCCGCCGTGCAGCCCTTCGTAGTATAAAAGATCCGTGCCCTCACCTAACTCTTCCCAAGGGGTAAAAGTACCCGGCATTTGGTTATAAGGTACGGCTTCATCAAAGGTGTGTAGGTAACGTCGAGTTCTACCTTTACCATGTTCACCATAATCTTTAAATAAGCGCTCTAAGGCATCAAAATCATTGGCCTTATTACCGAAGTAGCTAATGTTAGTGCCAGCCTCTTTCGCTTTACGCTTTTCCATATCCATTTCTTGGCGTGAGAAGCGATGAAAGCTATCACCCTCAACATTAACCGATGTGATCCCTAATGTTCTAAAGATATGCTCAAATGCTGCGGTAGTAGTTGAAGTACCAGCACCTGAAGAACCTGTTACGGCAATAATTGGATTTCTAGAAGACATGGATATGAACTCAAATACGCTCAAGAATATGGAACAATTTATACGGGGAATTAACCTTTAGGTCAAGTGGTGTTAATTTTTCATTAACCATAAAAAAACCGAGCACATGGCTCGGTTTTTAATCAGAATTTAAGCAAAAGCTTAAGCTTCTTCTGTTGACTCTTCAACTTCTTCAGCAACTTCTTCAACTGCTGGGCGGTCTACTAATTCAACGTAAGCCATAGGCGCTTTATCACCAGTACGGTAACCGCATTTAAGAATGCGAGTGTAACCACCTGGGCGTTCTTGGTAACGTTCACCAAGTTCGCTGAATAAAATACCTACTACTTCTTTATCTTGTGTACGAGCAAACGCTAAACGACGATTTGCTACAGTGTCGGTTTTAGCCAAAGTAATTAATGGCTCTACAACGCGACGTAGTTCTTTAGCTTTAGCTACAGTCGTTTTGATAACGCCGTGCTTAACTAAAGAGCTTGCCATATTGCGGAACATCGCTTGGCGATGACTGCTATTACGGTTTAACTGGCGACCGCTATGACGATGACGCATAAGTTAATCCTTCTCTCAAACTATTAAAAATAACGATGACCGAACTAGTCGTTGTCAACAATGCTCTCAGGTGGCCAGTTTTCTAGGCGCATACCTAAAGACAAACCACGAGACGCTAAAACGTCTTTGATTTCAGTTAAAGACTTCTTACCTAAGTTAGGTGTTTTAAGAAGCTCAACTTCAGCACGTTGTACTAAATCACCAATATATTGAATTGCTTCTGCTTTTAGACAGTTAGCTGAACGAACTGTTAGTTCTAGATCGTCAACTGGACGAAGCAAGATTGGGTCAAACAATGGTTTTTCTTCCACTTGCTCAACTTCTTTAATATCACGTAATTCAACAAACGCATCTAACTGTTCAGCTAGGATGGTTGAAGCACGACGGATAGCTTCTTCTGGATCTAACGTACCGTTAGTTTCCATGTCTAATACTAATTTGTCTAAGTCTGTACGTTGTTCAACACGTGCAGAGTCAACATCATAAGCAATTCTTACTACTGGGCTGAATGAAGCATCAACTAACAAACGGCCAATAGCACGATCTTCTTCCTCGGCATCACGGCGCGCAGAAGCTGGAACATAACCACGTCCCATTTCAACTTTAATGCGCATGCTGACACTGCCTTCACCTGTTAAGGTGCAGATAACATGTTCTGGATTTGCAATAGTTACATCACCATCATGTTGAATATCAGCTGCCGTTACAGGGCCTTCACCAGACTTAGTTAAGGTAAGAACGGCTTCATCTTTGCCTTCTAAAATAACTGCAAGCCCTTTAAGGTTTAACAATATTTCGATGATGTCTTCTTGAACACCTTCTTTACTACTGTACTCGTGTAATACACCGTCAATTTCAACTTCAGTTACAGCACAACCTGGCATTGAAGATAAAAGAATGCGGCGTAACGCATTACCTAAAGTGTGACCAAAACCACGTTCTAATGGCTCTAAAGTTACCTTAGCACGACGAGCACTAACGGTTTCAATGCCTACTAAGCGTGGTCTAAGGAATTCGGTTACAGAACCCTGCATATATGTCCTCTCTTAAAGTGCAACTCTACTTAGAGTAAAGTTCAACAATCAACTGTTCATTAATTTCCGCAGATAAGTCAGCACGATCTGGAACACGTTTGAACACGCCTTCAAGTTTCTTACTATCTACTTCTAACCAGACAGGCTTCTCGCGTTGCTCAGCTAATTCCATTGCAGCGATAATACGCGCTTGAGACTTAGACTTTTCACGAACAGAAACCACATCTTCAGCTTTAACAGTGAAAGATGGAATATTAACTACAACGCCATTTACCACGATAGCCTTGTGGCTAACTAATTGACGAGCTTCAGCACGAGTGCTTGCATAGCCCATACGGTAAACTACGTTATCTAAACGCTTCTCTAAAAGTTGTAACAAGTTCTCACCTGTGTTGCCTTTTAAACGAGCAGCTTCTTTGTAGTAGTTACTAAATTGTTTCTCTAGAACGCCGTACATACGACGAACTTTTTGCTTTTCACGAAGTTGTACACCATAGTCAGATAAACGACCGCGACGTGCGCCGTGCTGACCTGGGATTGTTTCGATCTTACATTTAGTGTCAATAGCTCTAACACCGCTTTTAAGGAACAAATCTGTACCTTCACGACGGCTAAGCTTTAACTTAGGACCTAAATATCTTGCCATTTTCTTTCTCCAACTTTCCTATTAAACGCGACGTTTCTTAGGAGGACGACAACCATTATGAGGAATAGGGGTAACGTCAGTAATGTTGGTGATTTTAAAACCAGCAGCATTTAAGGCACGGATAGCAGATTCACGACCTGGACCTGGACCTTTAACGAACACTTCAATATTCTTCAAGCCAAACTCTTTTGCAGCAGCGCCAGCGCGGTCTGCAGCTACTTGCGCAGCAAAAGGTGTAGATTTACGTGAACCACGGAAACCTGAACCACCTGCAGTCGCCCAAGATAATGCATTACCTTGACGGTCTGTAAGAGTCACGATTGTGTTGTTGAAAGACGCATGGATATGAGCCATGCCATCAGCAACTTGTTTTTTTACGCGTTTACGCGTACGAACTGGTGTTTTAGCCATTGTCTAGTTCCTCTTACTTCTTAATTGGCTTACGAGGACCTTTACGTGTGCGCGCATTAGTTTTAGTGCGTTGACCACGTAGAGGAAGACTGCGACGGTGACGAATGCCACGGAAACAACCTAAGTCCATAAGACGTTTAATGTTCATTGAAACTTCACGGCGTAAATCACCTTCTACGGTGAATTTATCCACTTCTGCACGAAGCAAATCAATTTGAGCTTCGTCTAATTCACTGATCTTCGTTGATTCTGCGATACCAGTTGCTGCACAAATAGCTTTTGCGCGTGTTGCACCGATACCGTAAATCGCAGTAATGGCGATTACTGCATGCTTACGATCAGGGATGTTAATGCCAGCGATACGGGCCACTAACACATCTCCTATAAAAATTTAAAATTAATTGGTTGAAAAGCCCGTTAGGATACTCAACCAGACTCTTTTTCGCAAATCGAAGCGGCATTATACAGAAAAATCTGCATAATGCCAGTTCTAAAAGATTTAGCTTTCGCTTAGGTTAAAATTAACCTTGACGTTGTTTGTGCTTTGGCTCGCTACAAAGAACGCGAATAACGCCCTTACGCTTTACCACTTTACAGTTACGACAAATCTTTTTTACGGATGCACGTACTTTCATTTTATACTCCGTTAACTAAATCAGCCCGGCCTATCGGCCGTAACCTTTTAAGTTTGCTTTTTTAAGTACACTGTCATATTGATGAGACATCATATGCGTTTGTACTTGTGCCATAAAGTCCATGATTACAACAACAATAATCAGTAGTGAAGTACCACCGAAATAGAACTGAACGTCCCATGCTATCATCATGAACTCAGGAACCAAACAAATAAAGGTAATATACAACGCACCAGCTAAGGTTAAGCGTGTCATTACTTTATCAATGTATTTGGATGTTTGTTCACCCGGACGAATCCCTGGAATGAACGCACCTGACTTTTTCAAGTTATCTGCTGTTTCACGCGGATTGAAAACCAATGCCGTGTAGAAAAAACAGAAAAATATAATTGCTGCAGCTAACATCATTACATACAAAGGTTGACCAGGAGACATAGCACCTGACATACCTTGTAAGAAATCAGCAACTGGGCCGTCACCTTGTCCAAACCAGCTCGCAAGCGTGCCCGGGAACAAGATAATACTTGAGGCAAAGATTGGCGGGATTACACCAGCCATATTCACTTTCAACGGTAAATGTGTACTTTGTGCAGCAAACACCTTTCGGCCTTGCTGACGTTTAGCGTAATTGACAACGATACGACGTTGACCACGCTCAACAAATACTACTAAGAAAGTTACTGCAAATACCACAACGCCAATTAGCAATAATACTAATAAGTGCAATTCACCTTGACGCGCCATCTCAGCTGTCTGACCAACAGCTGAAGGCATACCAGCAACAATACCAGCGAAAATTATGATAGAGATACCGTTACCAATACCACGTTCAGTAATTTGCTCACCTAGCCACATTAAAAACATGGTACCAGTAACCAAAGAAACTACCGCAGTAAAGTAAAAACCAAAGCCAGCGTTAATAACAAGGCCTTGCATCATTTCCGGTAAACTTCTAGCAATCGCAATTGATTGTACTGTTGCTAGAACTAATGTGCCGTAGCGTGTGTATTGACTGATCTTACGACGTCCAGCTTCACCTTCTTTCTTAAGCTCTGCCATGGCAGGATGAACTACCGTTAGCAATTGCATAATAATCGAAGCTGAGATGTACGGCATAATACCTAATGCCAATACTGAGGCTCGCTCAAGTGCACCACCAGAGAACATGTTAAACATTTCTACAATGGTGCCCTTTTGTTGTTCAAAGAACTGAGCTAATACAGCGGCGTCAATACCAGGGATTGGCACAAATGAACCTAAACGAAGCACTACTAATGCTACGAATACGAACCACAATCTTTGTTTTAGCTCAGACAAACCGCCTGCGCCTGTACTTCCCTTTTGAGAAGCCATTCCTGGTGTAGCCATTCTGTATTATTCCTCGATTTTGCCACCGGCAGCTTCAATAGCTGCACGTGCACCTTTAGTTACGCCTAAACCGCGAACAGTGATCTTGCGAGTAATTTCGCCAGACAGCATGATTTTTGCTGTTTCAATGTTACGGCTGATTAAACCAGCGTCTTTAAGTGCGTGGATATCTACAACATCGCCTTCAATAAGGTTTAATTCATGTAAACGTACTTCAGCGCGAACTAAAGACTTACGTGAAGTGAAACCAAACTTAGGTAAACGTTGTTTTAAAGGCATTTGACCACCTTCAAAACCTGGACGTACACTACCGCCAGAACGAGACTTCTGACCTTTGTGACCACGACCACCTGTTTTACCAATGCCAGAACCGATACCACGACCGCAGCGTTTCTTAGCTTTCTTAGCGCCTGGTGCAGGGGATAAAGTATTTAAATGCATTATTAATCCTCCACCTTAACCATGTAGTAAACCTTGTTGATCATACCACGTACAGAAGGAGTATCTTCTAACTCAACTGTATGGTTGATACGACGTAAACCAAGGCCTTTTAATGTAGCTCTGTGCTTTGGTAAACGACCAATAGAGCTTTTTACTTGAGTTACTTTAACTGTTTTAGCCATGAGCAATTACCCCAAAATGTCTTCAACGCTTTTGCCACGTTTAGCTGCCATGCCTTCAGGCGAATGCATGTTCGCTAAAGCAGAAACAGTAGCGCGAACTACGTTGATTGGGTTAGTAGAACCGTATGCTTTTGACAATACGTTCTGAACGCCTGCAACTTCAAGTACTGCACGCATCGCGCCACCGGCGATGATACCTGTACCTTCAGAAGCTGGTTGCATGTAAACTTTAGAACCAGAGTGACGACCCTTGATAGGGTGCTGAAGAGTAGTACCCTTCAAGTCAACTGTTACTATGTTACGACGTGCTTTTTCCATTGCTTTTTGGATTGCAGCAGGCACTTCACGTGCTTTACCGTAACCAAAACCAACACGACCATTACCGTCACCAACTACTGTTAATGCGGTGAAACTGAAAATACGACCACCTTTAACCACTTTTGAAACACGGTTAACGGCGATTAGCTTTTCAGCCATATCACTTTGTTGTGAGTTTTCTTGATTATGATTAGCCATTATCAAACCCCTAGAACTGAAGACCAGCTTCGCGAGCTGCTTCTGCTAATGCTTTAACGCGACCGTGGTAACGGAAACCTGAGCGGTCAAATGCAACAGACTCAACGCCTTTTGCTTTTGCACGTTCAGCAATTGCTTTACCTACTGCAGCAGCAGCGGCAACATTACCGGTTTTTTCAATTGAACCACGCACTTCTTTGTCTACAGTAGATGCTGAAGCAATTACTTCAGAACCAGTAGGCGCGATTAATTGAGCGTAAATGTGACGAGGAGTACGGAATACAACTAAACGATTCGCACCCAACTCGCTGATTTTTGCACGAGCGCGTTTAGCGCGGCGCAAACGAGATGTTTTCTTATCCATAGTATTACCCTACTTCTTCTTAGCTTCTTTACGACGAACGTACTCATCGCTATAACGAATACCTTTACCTTTATAAGGCTCAGGCTTACGGTATGCGCGAATGTTCGCAGCGGTTTGACCAACTAACTGCTTGTCTGCACCTTTTAGTACAACTTCAGTTTGGCTAGGAGTTTCAACGGTAATTCCTTCAGGAATTGCATGGCTGATTGGGTGTGAAAAACCTAAAGATAAATCTAATGACTTACCAGCAGCTTTTGCACGGTAACCAACACCGTTTAAAATTAATGTTTTTACAAAACCTTTACTTACACCTTCAACCATGTTGTTGATTAAAGCGCGTGCAGTACCGGCTTGAGCCCAAGCTTCTTTGCTTTCTTCAGCTACAACAGTTTTTAGTTCGTTTTCTTCTTGAGAAACCTTAACTAAACCGTGAATAGTTTGAGAAAGTTCGCCTACTGGACCTTTAACTGTGATGTCTTGACCTGATAACGTTACGGTAACGCCAGCAGGAACAGCGACAGGTGCTTTTGCAACACGAGACATAGTTTTGCTCCTTACTCTACGAAACCGATGATTTCACCGCCAATACCCGCATTACGAGCAGCGCGATCTGTCATCAAACCTTTTGAAGTTGAAACAATCGCAATACCCATGCCAGCAAGAACTTTTGGCAGTTCTTCACAGCTTTTGTATACGCGAAGACCAGGACGTGAAACACGCTTGATCGTTTCAATTACTTCTTTACCATTAAAATACTTCAATTCAACAGTAAGCTCAGGCTTTACATCGCCTGCTACTGCGAAATCAGTAATGTAACCTTCTTCTTTAAGTAAGTTGGCAATTGCAACTTTTAACTTAGAAGATGGCATTGTTACTGCAACTTTTGCTGCAGATTGACCGTTACGGATGCGTGTAAACATGTCCGCGATAGGATCAGTCATCATAACCATTTACTCCCGTGAATTACCAACTAGCTTTCTTAAGACCTGGAACTTCACCACGCATAGTTGCTTCACGCAACTTGATTCGGCTTAAACCGAACTTACGTAAGTAACCATGTGGACGACCAGTAACATTACAACGATTACGTTGACGGCTACTTGATGAATCACGAGGTAAACTTTGAAGTTTCAATACTGCATCCCAACGCTCTTCTTCAGAAGAGTTTACGCTTGAGATGATTTCTTTTAACGCACGACGCTTTTCAGCGTACTGAGCTACTAGTTTAGTACGTTTTGCTTCACGAGCTTTCATTGACGCTTTAGCCATAACTCTACACCTTCTTCTTAAACGGGAAATTGAAGGCAGACAATAACGCATGTCCTTCTTCGTTGTTTTTCGCGCTAGTAGTAATAGTGATATCTAATCCGCGAATTTTATCGATTTTATCGTAATCGATTTCAGGGAAGATGATTTGCTCTTTAACGCCCATGCTGTAGTTACCACGACCATCGAATGACTTAGGGTTTAAGCCACGGAAGTCACGGATACGAGGAATTGAAATAGAGATTAAACGCTCTAAGAATTCCCACATACGCTCACCGCGTAGAGTTACTTTTGTACCAATAGGGTAGCCTTCACGAATTTTGAAGCCCGCAACTGATTTGCGTGCTACTGTCGTGATCGGCTTTTGACCTGAGATTGCAGTAAGATCATTTGTGGCGTGCTCTAATACTTTCTTATCAGCAATCGCTTCACCAACACCCATGTTAAGGGTGATCTTTTCAATCCGAGGGACTTGCATGACACTTTTATAACCGAACTTATTAGAAAGTTCTGCTACAACTGTATCTTTGTAAAAATCATGCAGTTTCGCCATCGTTTACTCCAATTATTAAACTAATTCGTTATCAGACTTGAAAAAACGTACTTTTTTGCCGTCTTCAAATCTAAAACCAACGCGGTCAGCCTTACCCGTTTTAGGGTTAAGGATAGCTACGTTAGAAACATGCAAAGGTGCTTCTTTCTCAACAATGCCACCAGGCTGCTGTAACTGAGGTACAGGCTTAGTGTGTTTCTTGATTAAGTTAACGCCTTCTACGTATACCTTGCTTTCTTCAACAAGCACTTTGGTAACTTTACCAGTTTTGCCCTTGTCTTTACCTGCAAGTACGATTACTTCATCATCACGACGAATCTTAGATGCCATTATCGTGACTCCTTATAGTACTTCTGGTGCTAGAGATACGATCTTCATGAACTTTTCAGTTCTTAATTCACGTGTCACTGGCCCGAAAATACGAGTACCAATTGGCTGTAAGTTTGCATTAAGCACAACAGCCGCGTTTTCGTCAAAACGGATGGCAGAACCATCTGTACGACGAACACCTTTCTTAGTGCGCACCACTACCGCAGTAACAACATCACCTTTTTTAACTTTACCGCGAGGACTTGCTTCCTTCACTGCAACTTTGATGATGTCGCCTATGCGTGCATAGCGACGGTGCGAGCCACCAAGAACCTTTATACATTGAACACGCTTAGCGCCACTGTTATCAGCAACATTAAGCTGTGATTGCATTTGGATCATTGATTTTGCTCCGCTGTTATCTTTTTTACCTGTAATTTTTACAGTAAAACAAAAAGATAAATTTAAATTCAAGGCCAAAAATTCGACCCGTCACTGCCTTTTAAGACTCCCACAAAGATTAGATTTCAACCATAAAAGCATCAATCCAATTTCAGCGGGCGCGAGATTATAACACCACTAATTCAAAAGTGATAGTTTAATTAGCTAAAAAATAATCAGTATTTTATCGGGGTTAAATAGCTAAGTGAAAGGTAACCGGACCATCGTTAACTAACTCAACTTTCATATCAGCAGAAAACTCTCCTGTTGGCACGGTAAAGCCCATTTCTCTAAGCTGTTTAGTAAAGAATTGGTAAAGTTGATTACTAAATTCAGGTTTGGCGGCAGTAGTAAAGCTTGGTCTCATGCCGCTATTAGTATCAGCAGCTAAAGTAAATTGCGACACCACTAAAATATCACCACCAGCTTGCTTGACGTTTAAATTCATTTTGCCATTTTCATCATTAAAAACTCGATAACCGGCAACTCGTTCAGCTAAGCGTTTTGCTTTCGCTTCGGTATCTTCAGGCTCAACAGCAAGTAACACTAACAAGCCATTATCTATCGCACCGATGATTTGTTCATCAACGGTAACACTTGCGCGAGTGACTCTTTGGATAAGTGCAATCATTATTTTTAACTCTCTTTTTCTTCAGTTGCAGGCTCAACGTCATTATATTCTTGTAAAGACACCGTAATCATCGCACCACCTAGCACAATTAACCAAGAAAGATATATCCACAGAAAGAGGATAGGAATCGTTGCTAATGCGCCGTAAATAGCCTGATAAGAGGGAAATGCCGTTAAATAAAGTGCGAAAACCTTTTTTGCCACTTCAAATAAAATAGCGGAAAAAATTGCGCCCGATAGCGCATACTTAAAAGGCACCACTTTATTAGGTACCGCCATATATAAAATAACAAAGGCAAAAATAGACGCTAATAGCGGCATAGAACGAACAAAAATATTGGTGATTCCTAATAAATCGTAATCACCAAGCGATACTAAAGAAACGATATAAGAGGTTAAGGCAATACTTGCACCAACAAATACAGGGCCAAGGGTTAACACCATCCAATACATTGCCAGTGACGTAATAGTGCGACGCTTTTCCGTTACTCGCCATATTCTATTTAAGGTTTTATCTATCGCGGATATCAATAAAATAGCAACAACAAAAAGAAAGATGATGGCAATAGCTGACATTTTTGATGCGTTACTGACAAATCCTGTTAAGTACTGCTGAACTACATCGCCTGCAGCTGGGACAAAATTTTGATAAACAAATTCTTCTACGGTTTTTTGCAATTCAGCAAAAAGCGGGAAAGCTGTCATAACAGATAACATGACAACCAATAGTGGCACTAAGGACATCAAACAGACATAAGATAAATATCCTGCAACCACGGGCAGCTGCTCTTGATTAAGCCGTTTAAGTAAGTAAGGGAAAAACCGCTTATGCTTTCGCCAAAATGCCAGCGAACCTTGAAAATTTATTAACTCCACTTTAAAACTCATAGTTTTTAACAATTATTTGATGTGCTAAGTCATCTGCTTAGTTTAAGATATCAACAATTCATTTACTAGCTAACTCAATTGCTAGTTAACATTAATTCGATATAAAAGAGGATTTTACCGGCAATTATTTTTGCCATTGTTTGCGTAGGTGGCTATGCCCTTTGGTATTTAGTTGTGCCTGGTATTATTGCGGCTATTTTTCATCTATGGGCAATTATAGATGCAGCGACTTATAAGAATAACTCGCCCCTGCAATAAATAATAGCTAGCAAATGGCTAGCTATTATCACTAACCAAAACGTGGTGCAGGAATAAACGCCACTTCTGCGTTGTCGTGTGCAACATCATTGTTTTCATATTGATTAATTTGTGCAAGCAACGCTGACAACTGCTGAATCTGTTTAGGATTCGCTTTACCTTGGCTAAAAATTTGACTTAACTCTTGTAGCTTCTTTAATTGTGCAGGAGACATAATGCAAATCCTTTTGTGTAGAATCTAATGCAAGGGCATTAGCTAAATTGGAAAAGCTAATAACTAGCTAACTAACACTCAAAGGATAGGTTAAAAAATGCACTCCTGCTGAAATTATTTAAGCGATAAAAGTAACAGAATATTAACTAATGATTGGTTTATTTTGCAATCAGATGAAAAAACAATCAGTTACTTGACCAAGAGGTTAAATAAATTGCAACACAGTAAAAATATCTGCTAAAAATTGCAGATATGTCTTACAAATATTGATTCAAATTTGTCGCTATTATTCCCCTTTGAATAGGTTAAAGACAAAAAAAGGGCTGATTGTTACTTCAGCCCTTTCATCTAATCAACTCACCGCAAAGTGTTTATGACTTGGGCGCTCTGCTTTCACGCTTACGGTCACTTTCTTTTAAGAACTTCTTACGAATACGAATGCTCTCTGGTGTTACTTCCACCAGCTCATCGTTATCGATAAATTCCAACGCTTGCTCTAACGACATTAAAATTGGTGGCGTTAAAATTTGCGCTTCATCAGCACCTGATGAACGAACGTTAGTTAATTGCTTACCTTTTAACGCATTTACCGTTAAATCGTTGTCGCGACTGTGAATACCAATAACTTGACCTTCGTAGATCTCTACACCGTGGCCTATCATCATACGACCACGAGATTGTAAGTTAAATAAAGCGTTAGTTAGTGCTTTACCTGTGGCATTAGCAATCATTACACCATTTTGGCGTTGACCAATATCACCACCTTTAAATGGACCATACTCAAAGAAAGTATGGTAAATCAAACCACTACCAGAAGTTAACGTCATAAATTCAGTTTGGAAACCAATTAAACCACGACTTGGCATGATAAAGTCCATACGAATACGACCAGTACCGTCTGGCGCCATATCGGTTAACTCAGCTTTACGGTTACCCATAGCTTCCATGATTGAACCTTGGTGCTGCTCTTCAACATCAATGGTTACTGTTTCATATGGCTCTTGCATTTCACCGTCGATTTCACGCACGATTACTTCCGGACGAGATACCGCAAGCTCATAACCTTCACGGCGCATATTCTCAATTAGAATACCTAAGTGAAGCTCACCACGACCTGATACTTTGAACTTATCAGGATCATCAAGCTGTTCAACACGTAAAGCTACGTTGTGTACTAACTCTTTTTCTAAACGATCTTTAATATTACGTGACGTTACATACTTACCTTCTTTACCACAAAATGGTGAAGTATTAACTTGGAAGGTCATAGTAACCGTTGGTTCATCAACAGAAAGCGCCGGTAAACCTTCAACTTCAGATGGACAACAAATGGTATCTGAAATTTTTAACTCACCAAGACCTGTGATAGCAATGATATCACCTGCTTTTGCTTCTTCGGTTTCATGGCGCTCTAAACCTAAGTAACCAAATACTTTACCCACTTTACCGTTGTGAATATTACCGTTTGCGCAATTAATCGTGACTTGCTGATTTGGCTTAACGCTACCACGAGTAACACGACCAACACCGATTACGCCTAAGTAAGAGCTGTAATCAAGTTGCGAAATTTGCATCTGGAATGGGCCATCAATGTCAGCATCTGGTGCTGGTACTTGATCAATAATGGTTTCAAATAATGGCGTCATATCGGTACCAACTTCACCTTCATCATGTGAAGCCCAACCGTTTAATGCAGAAGCGTAAACGACTTTAAAGTCTAGCTGTTCATCAGTTGCACCTAAATTATCGAAAAGGTCGAAGATTTGATCCATAACCCAATCTGGACGAGAGCCTGGCTTATCAATTTTATTAATAACAACAATTGGTTTTAAGCCTTGAGCAAATGCCTTTTGCGTCACAAAACGCGTTTGTGGCATAGGGCCTTCTTGGGCATCAACAATTAACAATACTGAGTCAACCATTGACATAACACGTTCAACTTCACCACCAAAGTCAGCGTGACCCGGAGTATCTACGATATTAACGCGGTAATCACCCCAGTTAATCGCAGTATTTTTAGCTAAGATAGTAATACCGCGCTCTTTCTCGATATCATTTGAATCCATCACACGTTCATCGTGATCGGCACGCGCATCTAAAGTACCTGACTGATCAAGTAATTTATCAACTAAGGTGGTTTTACCATGGTCAACGTGGGCGATGATGGCAATATTACGTAATTTATCTAACACAGGCTTTGCTCGCTTTTCGTGTTGTTATCAAAATTTAAACAACTAGGGCTATAAATGGGCGCGCATTATACAGGAAATTTATTAGTAAAGATATATTTTAAGCAGCGCGGCATTATCCAACCGTTAGCTCAGATAAATAAGCGCCGCTAAAACAAGCCAGCTTTACCTAGTGACTTGTTTAAATAAAGTTCGGTGACACTAATACTTAGCTGCTTGTTCTTCGCTAGGCAGACTCTGCTTGATAAATTCACGAATATCTTGATTTGATTGCTTTAAATCTTCACGACGTAAATACATCATATGGCCGCTTTCATAGCCTTTAAAGGATAAGCGCTCTTGCATTTGACCGCTTGGATCTAACTGCCACATAGTATATTTGGCATCAAAATAATTAGTCGCACCGTCAAAATAGCCAGATTGCAGCATAACCTTTAAGTAAGGGTTTTGCGCCATAGCTAAGCGTAAGTTTTCGCCGGTTTTGTTTTTACTACGATCCCACGGATGAACATTACCAAACATGTTGTACTTCAGATCTGTCTTATAACCCAACTCTTCACGTAGGTAATAGTTGATTGCCGGTGTAAAACTATGCAGCCATGAGGTTAACTCAGCATTATAATCAGGACGAGCGCCTGCCACCTTTTTATCTATGCCTAAATAGCGTGAATCTAAGCGGCCGATAGTTTTTTTACGATCCCTAAGAAGCTCTTTCCAGAAGAAGCTGTTATTAATATCAAGGTTATTATTCAATACCGCTTCTACCGAAAGCCCTGAATATTTAGCGACAGTTTCTGATATCACCTGCTTTTCTTCTGCACTAATAAAACCTCCTTTTGCAAGAGCAGGTAGGTATTCATTAACAGTGAACGACTCTACTTGTGAAAGTAAATCGTCAAGACTTAGTTGTTGCAAATCATCAGATAAAGCTTGGTGATACCAAGCAGCTGCGGCAAAATAGGGTAAACGATTTGCCGCTTTAACAGGGCCTTCACGTTTAATACCTATATCTGTTGGTGAGACTAAAATCACGCCATTGATATACATCCACTGTCTTTTTTGTAGCTCTAGCGCTAACCCTGAAACTCGCGTAGTACCATAACTTTCACCGATAAGGTATTTAGGAGAACGCCAGCGGTTGTTACGAGTAACAAAGGTAGAAATCCATTCAGCTAAATATTTAACATCAGCATTAACGCCAAAGAACATTTCCTTTTGCTTTTCTTTGCTTGGCATCTTGCCATCTTTATCAGGTAGCACTCTTGAATAGCCAGTATTTACTGGATTAACAAAGACAATATCGGCAACATCTAAAATAGAATAGGGATTGGTTTTAACACCATAAGGCTGTAGTGGATAACCTTCACTATCAACATTAAGCACTTTAGGGCCAGTATAAGCAATATGCATCCAAACGGATGCTGAGCCTGGGCCACCATTAAATGAAATCATTAGCGGACGTTTAGCGTTATCATCAATATCGCTACGCTGGTAATAAGTATAAAATAGGCTTGCTGTCGCCTTGCCTTCTTTATCCCAAACCGGTTGTGTACCTGTGGTTGCGGTATACTTTACCTTTTTACCATTAATTTTAGTGGTGTGCTTAGTCGTGTACTGTTTATCAACTTCAATACTTCGCTCATTGTTAGCTTTAGCAGTAAAGCTAAGCGTCAAAACAACCAGTAACAATGCCTTCGCCAATTTCATCTCTTGATTTCCTCTTGCTATTTAGGGCTAAAAATCACCAATCGCCATAGCTTATTGATGTGCTTGAATTTAGCGCTATGTCTTATGCAAACTTGAGGGTAACGAGAAAAATAGTGACTTCAAAGTACTATGCGCTCAAACGAAAGAAAAATACGTTCAACTGAGCTTAACGATTATCAGCCATTAGGCACTTTAAATGCACCTATCGCTTTTTCCAGTTGCTCAGCTAATTCCGCGACTTGCTGGCTATATGACTGCGTAGTTACAGATTTTTCACTGCTTTGACGACTAAGGTCAACAACAGCTTCAACATTATCATTAATATTTTTGGTTAAATCACTTTGATGATAAGCCGCGCTTGATATATCGCGACTAACACTATGAATTTGATTAATTGCATCACTAATTAATTGCTGTATTTCTAATAGCTGCTCAGTATCTTGTTGGCAATTAACCGCTTCTGATCTACCCGACTGTATATCCTGTACCGCTTGTTTCGTTTGCCTTTGCAGAGACTCAATCATTTGCTGAATTTCTCCGGCTGATTGTTGCGTTCTACTTGCTAATAATCGAACTTCATCTGCAACCACGGCAAAGCCTCGGCCAACTTCACCTGCTCTTGCCGCCTCAATGGCTGCATTAAGTGCCAGCAAGTTTGTTTGTTCAGAGATACTGCCAATGGTATCTAAAATACTGGTGATATTATTAGCTTCTTGCTCTAACGATGTCATAGTGCTGGTGGTATTGTCTAACACCTGAGTTAGCCTTTGCATACCTTGGCTAGCCTTGTTGGTGGTTAACTCTAATTTTTGACTATGAACTAAAGCACCCGTCATTTGCTCTTCAGCACCTTTAGCTTGTTGTTGTATTTGATCGGCACTTTCGGCGAGCTCATCTGTTTGCACATTGGTTTGTTCAATGGTGTGCTCTTGTTGAACTAACGAATCACTCACTTGCGATATTTGCTCACTTGATTGCCCGGCAGCTTGCAACATTAAGTGACTATTCTGTCGAATATTACCAATCAAACGGCACAAGTCTGCAACAACTAAGTTAACATTTTTAGCCACTTGCCCGTATTCATCTTCTGACTTAACCGTTAACTGTTGCGACAAATCACCCTTGGCAATCTGGGCTAAGGCGACATTAATCTCACTAAGCGATGCCGTCATTGCTCGAATTGTAATAAAGGCAATAACCACACCTAATATAAAAAGAATAATAAAAACTACAATGGTTTCCAAATTACCCTGTTCAACATTCGCCAAAGTATCTAGCTGTAAAGCCATTAGGTTGTCATCAACTGCCTGTAAAAAAGTATCGATAGTGGTAATGGCAATATTTATCTCTCGCTCTGCATCTTGGGCAGATAAAAGCAAACCTTGCTTTTGTTCCAGCTGAGATATTTTAATTTCGAACAAATTATTATCTAAGGTAAGGGCTGCTTTAGTACGAGCAAATTCTTCAACAAACATTTCAATTAATCCTTGGGTATCATAATCTTCCCCCAATCGAACTAAGTGGGCTTGCAATTGCTCAATATTTTCAATACCAATCGCCATTGTTTGTTGTGAAGCCTCTACCTCAGCAATATTATCAATAGCCAAAATGGTTTTGCTGGCATCAATAAGGTTGTATAAATAACCTTCTATTTGATTAGCCGAACCGACAATGGTATCAATTTGCCTTTGATTTTCACTGTCCTCTAAAAAGGATAAATCACCTAAAATAGCACTCGCTTCATCTAAGGTGATATATAAACTATCTTGTGTTTCATGGAGCAAGCTTGTTTTAGCAAGTTCTTGTTTACGAAACGCAAACATTGCCGCAACCGCTTGGCTATAAGCGTTATAAGCTTGAGTAAATTCATCAAGGTTTTTGATATTAGGAAAAGCACTAAGCAACTTAGATATAGCTAACAAATTTTCTTGCAAGATGACATCTTGAGCTTGGAAGTTTACCTGCAATTGCTCAATCGCCTGCTCATTCGGCAAGGTAGGTATTAGTGCCGCGGACTTTGCCTGTTTTAATATTTGTTTTTGCACAGCATTGCCATGCTTTTGTATCGGCAGGGCATAATTATCAACTTTCGCTGTTGCCGCCTCAATATCAGTTAAAATACCGATCGAACTGATACTTGAAAATAACAGCAGCAGTAAAATAACACTAAAGCCAATGGCCACTTTATGTGAAACCTTTAACACCATAAATAACCTCTGTTTAATGGCAATTTAATCAACACAGACAAACACTCAAAAAATAAGCTTTATTTCATTATAGACAATTACTTGTTTGACAAAGCGTAACACAAAAAAAACCGCAACCTAAAAGGCTGCGGTTTTTAATTTATCAACAATAAACTGTGATATTAAGCGGTTGCTTCGTTCTTATCTGTTACGAAGAAGCTTGCTAAGTAAGCGATTAAACCGATAAGGAAGAATACACCTGCAATTTCACGTAACCAGTAGAAGATAGCTAGTTTATCTTGAGTTGCCATAAAGCTTAATGCTTCGCCAGACTCAGGTAAACGTTGTAACCATACTTGTAAGATACCAGCGCCAGTTAAGAACAAGGTAATAAATACCATAGATACTGTCATTAACCAGAAGCCCCACATTTCAACAACTTGTGCACGGTTTGGCATTGCTTCACCGATGCCACGAATCTTAGGCATAGCGTAAGAGATAATTGTCATAACAATCATCGCATAAGCACCGTAGAATGCCATGTGACCGTGAGCTGCGGTAATTTGCGAACCGTGAGTATAGTAGTTAACAAATGATAATGTGTGTAAGAAGCCCCATACACCAGCACCTAAGAATGCCATTACCGCAGTACCTAATGCCCATAATGTAGCAGCTTTGTTAGGGTGTTCACGACGACGACGGTTAACCATGTTAAATGCATAAAGTACCATAGCGAAGAAAGGTAACGGCTCTAATGCAGAGAAGATAGAACCAACCCACTGCCAGTACTCAGGTGTCATTAACCAGTAGAAGTGGTGACCAGTACCTAAGATACCTGTAATTAAGGCCATCGCGATGATTACGTATAACCATTTTTCGATAACTTCACGGTCAACACCGGTAATTTTAATTAATACATAAGCTAAGATAGCACCCATGATTAATTCCCAAACACCTTCTACCCATAAGTGAACAACGAACCACCAGAAGAACTTATCTAATGCTAAGTTAGTTGGGTTATAGAAAGCGAATAAGAAGAATACCGCTAAACCAATTAAACCAGTCATCATTACCATGTTAATGGCAGTTTTACGACCTTTTAAGATAGTCATACCTAAGTTGAATAGGAAACCTAAAGCAACAACCACGATACCTAATTTAGTGATAGTTGGTTGTTCAAGGAACTCACGTCCCATGGTTGGCCACAACTCATTCATGGTGTAGTGAGCAAGAGTTGAGTAAGGAACTAATAAGTAACCTAAAATAGTTGCTACACCTGCCGCAGCGAAAATCCAGAATAAGGCGATAGCTAATTTAGGACTATAAAGTTCAGTTTCAGCTTCTTCAGGTACAAAATAGTATGCAGCACCCATAAAACCAAATAGTAACCAAACAATAAGTAAGTTGGTATGAATCATACGAGCAACGTTAAATGGAATTAAACCACCAACAATGTCACCTACAACGTATTGAAGACCCATTAATAAACCAAATAGAATTTGGCCGACAAACAAGGCTAGAGCAAAAACAAAATAAGGCTTTGCTACGGCTTGCGATTGATATTTTAATGTATTCACGGTAGTCACGCCATTAACCCTCTATGTTTGGTGGCCAATTATTGTCATCAAGCTCTGATGTCCACTTTAAGAACTCAGCCAGATCATCAATTTCTTGATCAGTTAAGTTAAAGTTAGGCATTTGACGACGACCAGGAATGTTTAATGGTTGAGCTTTCATCCAACCTGAGAAGTAGGCTTTAAAACCTGCTTCACCGCCACGGCGGTCATACACGTTGGCTAGCTCTGGCGCAAAGTATGCACCTTCACCAATTAATGAATGACAACCAACACAGTTGTTCACTTCCCAAAGCTCTTTGCCTCGCTCTACAGCTTCGGTAATGTTGTGTCGATTATCCCTTTTGGGCATCTCTTTTGTGGTATGAAAAGTCAAAGCTAGGAATATCATGAAGAAGAACACTGCTCCCCCGTAATATATATTCCTTGCCATGCCTTTAGTAAAGCTCTCTGACATGGTGTTTTTCCTTAATGAAATAATTCATGCAATAAGTATTAAAAAGCAAACAAATAATAGCTCGCTTACTGGGGGGCACTACTTGACTGAAATCAAGTTTCTACACAAATGTAAAAATTTGTTGCGTAAAAAATAAAATCTTTGCGCTACATCAAGTAAAAACAATTTAATTTTAACTAAAAAAACGCTTAACCCTGCTGTTTATAAGGGGATTTACCGCGATTTAAGCGGATATTTCATTACATTTTTTAAGGATAATAGACAGGTTTAACAAGAGCAGAATGTAAAACTCAGGCGAGAAAAGCCTGAGTGTATACAAATGAAAAGTGCTAATTTTGAGATTTAACGACAGTCACTTTACCTGTCATTTTAGGGTGCGGTCCACATTCATAAGGAAACTCACCTAAGTCATTAAATGAACGTTGATACGTTTCATCAGGAAAGAAATATTCCGGCTCTTCTTTATCAAGTTGCTTAAACCAGACATTATGATATTGACGCTTTTCTATATTCTTCCAGATCACAGTATCACCTTGCTCTATAGTGATCTCTGCTGGAATAAACTCTTTCTTATAAATTTCAACGACAACTTCTTTTGCCAAAACAGGCGTTGTCGATAAAACACTTATTAAAACAACACTTAATAAACTGCGCATAGTCACCTCAAATTAATCTTAGCGATCATATCAGAAATTAACTCCATTATTAGCAGATAAGTACTATAAATCAATTAGCTAACCTCAGGTTTGCATAAGAAATCGCGCAAACCTAATCAAATCAATAGGCTACCTATCTTTTTTGATTTCTAGCTTGATATTTTTTCTGAATTCAAGGCTTTTTCAAGTAGGAATAGCTGGCTATTTCACTTTAAAATAACGTAGAAGTCAGTAAAAATAACTGCTAGAAACGCATGGCTTATGTGAAACTGAGGTTAATTATTAATATCAGCCTTATAGAGATCAACTAACTGTTGCCACTGGCTTTCATTAAGAACAGATTGCGTATACTCATGACATCGCAATGTTCGCGCAGCTAAATCGGCGCGCGCATTGGCAACATCCGTCAGTAACTGCTGCACTTTTGCTGCGCTATCACCATTTAATGTTGCTAGTGTAATAGCGCGTTGTCCGCTAGTGATTATATTGGCAGCCTCAACCGCAGGTGCCATATTGTCAGCACGCCATTTCGCAAATGCTGCTACTTGCTCAGCTGTTAACTTTAATAGCTCAGCCTTTTTGACTAAATAAGGCATAAACATAGGAATAGGATTTACTTGTGCAACCTGCTTCATTGGGTTGGCAAAGGTAGATAGCGGTATAAATAATAGTAAGACAATAGTTAATAAAGGTTTCATGATAGCAATCCCTGTTTAAAATTCAGTCAATAGCGTATCAGTTATTACATTAGAAAACCATACATTAGAACAAGATACATTAGCAAAAATTAATTTAATGTTTACTAATAAAGTTATTTAACTTCCTTAATCTCTATCTCATTTTCTTTATACTTACCCGCAGGCCTATCCACTTCAAGCGCTTCTTTGCCATTTACCCACGCCAGCAAACCACCATCAGGGTTGGCTTTTTGCACAGAAGCACAAGCCGAGACACACTGCACACACTGAGTACAAGTAAATTTAGCGCGTTTCATATTGCGTGTCGGCAAACGCATTGGGCAAGCTTGATCGCAAGGTTTATAGCCATGCTCATTAATACAATCCCGACACGCTTTGGCGCGCTTACGATCAAACTTAATCACCATAGCCTTTTTATTGGCCATCCAAATTAAGCTTTGAAATAAGCCTAAAGCGCAACCGTATTTGCAAAATAAATGACGGGCAAAAATAAAGTCCGCGCTAAAAACAATGGTTGCCACGGTTATAAATAAGGCTGAGCCAAAGCCTAAATTAAAGTTAACTAGGTTGGTTAACAGTTCGGTCGGATTAACCAAATAGCTCACTAAGGCAACCGCCCAAACAAAGGCCATAGCAATAGCGGCTACAGCGACTATCACCCGAGGAATAATGCGCTTATTGGCAATGCTGGCTTTCTCCCAGATAGTGACACGATTAAGCTGCTTAAGCATTAAATCATTGACTAACTCAACCACAGAAAAGTGCGGACACAACCAACCGCAATAAATACGACCAAACTTCCATATCAAGACGCCAGTGATCGCCACAAAAGCCATACCAGGTAGTAACACTCGAGCAAAAATTTTAATGGCGGCATCAAGGCTATCGCCACCACCATATAAGATAGAATCAATGCTGATGGTCCAGGCATGACCAAATAATATGATATGCCCTAAATCAACATCATAGCGAAAAATATCTAAAAGCGGCGCGAACAAAAATAATGCAAAGAAGGCTACTTTGCTGGAAATACGCGCTTGTTGTAACGTCATAACAACACTCAATAAATCAACCAGAACACTATTAGTATAAATGCGATGAGACAAGCGCGTATTATTTCAGATCAGCATAAAGCGAATTTCCATGTTCAGCTGTTATTAAGCAAGGCTTTATTACAATTTTTACACAAAGTCTAACTTGTTAAATATAGGTAACAAGATAAGCTAAGATCATGATTACGACATATCGATACATTTGCTACGTCTTAGCAAGTTCAATACTATTAAGTGGCTGCTCGGCAACACGATTCAACGATCTTTTTTCTAGCTATTATCAGCAAATGCAGCCGGTAAAAACGGCGCAATCACAAGGAAAGTATCAACAAGCACTCAAGCTACTTCCAAATAGGTCTCAATCTAATAATGCCTACAACCTCAGCTTACTCGAGCATGGACGGCTGCAATTTTTGGCCAAGCAAATAAAACCAAGCCAAGATAGCCTAGCTCACGCTTACCAAGTAATCAGTGATGAACAAGAAAAAGCCAAAATTCAACTGAGTCGCGGTGTTGAAAATGCTGCTGCGATAGTCAGTAATGACAGCGCCACCCGTTATATTGTGCCGCCCTACGAACAAACCATGTTGCACAGTTACCAAGCGCTGAATTATTTAAGTGAAAACAAGCTATCGTCGGCCTTAGTTGAAGTAAGGCGAGCCAATTTAGTACAAGAGCAGGCATTAAGAAGCAATAATGCCAAGCTATATAAAGCTGAGCAGAATATGGCAAAGCATGGCGTCAGTATGAACTCGTTATCGAGTAAGTACCCAAGCATGCAAACAACCATTGGCGAAGTAAAAAACGGCTTTCAAAATGCATATACCTTTTACCTTTCCGGCTTATTATATGAAGCAGGCGGGCAAAAGAATGATGCCTATATTGACTATAAAAAAGCACTAGAAATATTTCCCGATAATAGTATTTTACAGCAAGAAGTTTGGCGCTTAGCTAACCAGCTAAGCATGGTCGATGACATCGCACGTTATAAACAAAGCTTTAATATTAACGAAAATGATCACAAAACCAATAGCGGCAACCTTATCGTAATTACCGAGCATGGCATTATTGAAAATAAAAGCGAATTTTCACTTAACCTACCTATTTTCACAAGCCATGATGATATGCGCTTTTATAGCTTTTCAGTGCCCACTTATAAAAACTATTTACGCAACTACGCGCCAGTATCAATCAACTATCAAGGTAAACATTATCAAAGTGAAGAAATTGTCAGACTACAATCTCTCGCCGCCTTTCAATTAAAAGAGCAAATGCCAGCAACCATAGCAAGACAAATTGCCCGTATTATCGCCAAAGAAGAAATTAGACAACAACTAAGCCGCAAAGGCGGTGATGTCGGAAATATATTAGCGGGACTCTACAATATCACCACTGAGCAAGCAGACACACGCAGCTGGAGTACGCTGCCCGATAAGGTAGAAATAATGAAGCTTGCTTTAGCGCCGGGTCAACACAAAATTGAGCTTGATATTGGCGGCGCCAAAAAAGCGGTCGAGGTAACCATTAACCAGCAAGCAAATACCTTGCTGTATGTAACGGCAATCGGCTCACAAAGCCAATTGCGGGTATTTAACTTATAGTGTTCACTGTCAAACAAGGATAATTCATATGCATATTAAACAGCTTATATTTGCCACACTCATTATGTTGGGGCTGGTTGCTTGTAAAAATGTTCCACCGGTAACTTCTGGCATAGGCACAGAGAAAATTGCTCATGGTCAGAATTATCAACAGCGACTTATTGTTGATAATCAGCAGCTAGCCTCGCAGCTCTTTATCAGCGATATAAAAACTAGAATGAATAACGATTTTCTTGAAGTGAATCTGGCACTCACAAGCAAATACGAAAAATCACTGGCACTACAATATCAGTTTAATTGGTTTGATAAAGACGGTTTTGTTATTGAATCAGGCAAGAATCCTTGGCAAGCATTAGAGCTGCACGGCATGCAAACCATCAATGTAAAGGGCTTAGCGCCGTCGAGAAATGCCGCCAGCTATAGCTTTTACGTACGTGAAGTAAATGAAAAATTTTACAAATTTTAGTCAAAATAAATTAAGGAAATTATCATGAAAAAACTTGCTTTAATTACAGCTATGACACTGGCAGTACTGGTTACTACCGGCTGTACTAACAAATCAGTTGTACGTTACGGAGATGCAAGCGCCGTTGAAACAACCGATATAAACTTTGGCTCAACCGATTTACAAAAAGTGGCCGGACAAATGACAGATTCACTACTGGTATCGCCTGTGGTGGGTACATTAACCGCTAACACCCGCCCTGTTATTTTTGTTGAAAGTATCAAAAATAAAACCAGTGAGCACATTGATACCGAATCAATCACTGACTCTATTTCCACTAAGCTGCTGCGCTCTGGCAAATTCCGCTTTGTTGATATGACACGAGTCGCAGCTGCTCGAGAGCAAATTCAGTATCAAAATACCGGCGGTATGGTCGATGCGAGTAAAGCGATTCAATTTGGTAAACAAGTGGGCGCTGAATATATGCTTTATGGCAACTTATCTAGCATAGTGAAGTCAAATAAAGATAAATCAGACGTCTACTATAAATTTACTTTACGTTTAATGGATTTAGAAAGTGGCTTAGTTGAGTGGGCCGATGAAACAGAAATCCGTAAAACCAAAGAAAAAGAATTTGTTAGCTGGTAGAAGTTATCATGAGAATTATACTAAACAGCATACTTTTTCTGGCATTAACAGGGCTTATTTCAAGCCCTGCTCTTGCTCAGTACGAAAGAAACAAAGCCGTTCCTGTTGAAAAGGTACTCTTTGGCAAAATCGACTCTGTTAGAAACATCAGCCAAGAAGAATTAGTTAACGATAGAAAGAATGGTTGGAAAACCTTTGGCGGCGCGTTAATTGGCGGTGTTATTGGTAATCAATTTGGTGGCGGAAGTGGTCAAGATATCGCGACCGTATTGGGTGCTATTATTGGTGGTAGCATTGCCCACAACAGCCAAAATAGTCAGCGTAAAATAATTCAGCGTATTGTTGAATTGATGATCACCACAAGTGATGGCAAACAGTATATGGTCATTCAAGACTTTGATCATAACATGGTATTCCAAGCTGATGATAAAGTGAGGGTTATCTATTTAAACAATGGCTATGTGCGAGTTGATAAGCAGTTTTAGGCTTATTGCTCGTAGGTAATATCGAGCATATTATACTTTTGCCTTAATTTTGCCAACTCGCCGCGTTGCACCATGTTATTGAATATCTTTTTAAATTGCTGTGTGGAGCTTTTATAACGGCTCTTATTTGATATTTGCAACCAAGGTGTTCGCTGTGAAACGACTAACGGTGGGCCAAAAAAGTCTTTTTTACCCGCCGTTAGCGCCGAGTTAATAAGAGGATCTAATGGGCCAATAACGGCATCAACACGACCCGCTGCCAACATATGAACAGCTTGATCAAAATCTTTAACTAAGTACTTATTAATTTGCTTATCATTATCTATCTGCTGATTAAATTGTGCTCCGCGCAAATAAGCTAATCGCTTACCTCTTAAGCTAGCTATATCAGCAAAATGAGTCCCTTTTACCCCAATAACAACATTTTTTAACGTCGGTAACGGTGCAATATAGGTTACGTAACCTTCTAGCTCTTGGTAGCGATACATTATAGTTATATCAGTTAAACCCACTTTTAACTCATGTACTATGCGAGCATATGGGTAAATTGCATGTTCAGCTTGTAAGCCTGACGTCTTAACGATTGAGTTAGCGATGTCATAATAAATACCACTCAGTTCTTGTCCTGAATTAATACCATAAGGTGCAATAGCTATAGTGCGTACTTGTACCTTATCAAGACTTTCTGCTTGAACAGTACACATCAATATCGATATAAAAAAGGCAAAAATATAATACCTAGCAGCACCAGAGGTTACTTGTTTATTATTCAAAAGCGACCAATCTCCTTTATTACCCATCATCTACAGAGCTAGGCTCTAAAACACATTCATTTTAGCTTTATTGCAATTAAGTAAAGTGCTTTAAATATAAGTGATTTTTATTACGCTAACCAGCTAAATAACTGCTAATATATACAGCCAAACTATAAGTCACTGTTACTTATGAGCCACTGTCATCTATGAACCACAGTAACCTATGAGTCAAAGCGCCATAGAACTATTCACCATATTACAAGCAACGAAGGCGGATAAAAAAGCTATTTTACGCTTTTACAAGCAACAGCATTACAGTGCCCGCTTTATCGGCTTAGATCATTGCTACTTTATCAAGCACCAAAATATTATTATTGCTTGTGTGATTGTATCTAAATTGACACAAGATAACCCACAATACTTAATGCACGCTTTATTTGTCGACAAAGAGTTTCGTCAGCAATCACTAGCCAGCCAATTAATTCAACATGTTACCAGCAAGCACTCACCACTTATTTGCTTTGCAAAGCAAGCGCTAAGCAAGCTTTACCTTATCAATAACATGAGAGCTATCTGCGATACACAAGCACAATCATCACTGAGCACAGCATTGCAACTAAGGTTTAACAGCTATAAAAATAAAGAGCCATCCTTAACTGTATTTGCTCTACCGTAAACTTCTTAACCTCGAACGCTTAACACTTTGCAACAATAATCACTTCACCTTGCTAATCTCCTTCATATAAAATGGCTCAATAGCATCATAAGTAAGAAGTTAACAATGAAAAAACAATATCTCATTTGGGACTTGCCGCTGCGTTTATTTCACTGGGGCTTTGCCACGACGCTATTACTATTATGGTTAACAGCTGAGCTAGGTACAGACTATATAGATTGGCATATAAAATTAGGCTACATAATTCTCGTATTGACCAGTTTTCGTATCTTTTGGGGGGTTGTCGGGCCAAAACATGCAAGGTTTTCTCAGTTTATGCCATCACCTAGCGCAGTAATAAATTACCTAAAAAGCCATAAATCAGTAGATGCCAAAGTTTATGCTGGTCATAACCCCATTGGCAGCATCATGGTGTTGCTGATGCTGCTATTAGTATTATTACAAGCAAGCAGCGGCCTTTTTGTTGATGATGAGGTGTTTAGCTCAGGACCTTATTTTAATGCCGCCGGCGCTAGCGTTGATAAAATCATGCGCATTATTCATTTAAATACCTTTGATTTTATCTTGGCAGCGATAGCGCTACATATAACGGCTATTATTTTTTATAAAAAAGTGAAAAAACAGAACTTAGCCAAAGCTATGCTTACCGGTAAAAAAGACGCTGAAAAATTATCTGCAGAAGATGAAATTTCTGGTTCACGCCTTGGCTTAGCACTTATTGTCTTAGCACTGTGCGTCGGCTTTGTTTATTGGCTTGTGGTAATAAATCCACCACCGATGGAAGAGTTCTTTTATTAGCGAGTATTTGTACGCTATACATAAACAACAGACATAAAAAAACAGCCATCAAAGGGCTGTTTTTTTGATCTCTAATTCAACAAGACATTAATCTTTTTTGAAGTCATCGTGGCAGCTGCCACATGTTTTACCAACACCGCCAATAGCACGTTTAATAGCTTTTTCGTCACCCGATACAACAGCTTTTTGTAATTGGCTTGAAGCATTAGTAAAGTCAGTGATCTTACCTTCAAGTTTTGCTCTGTCGGTCCAAACACTATCTAGCGCATCGGTTTTCACAGAAAATTTACGAGTATCTGTTTTCAGGTAATCACCTAACATATGTGAGAACTGCTCTAAACGTAAAGCATTTTTAGCAACAACCTCTTTATTTAGCGGGATTTTACCTTTAGCCATAGCGCCTAACGGCCCCATATTGCTCGCCATTAGTTGAAACATAGCTTTACGAAGCTCAGTTGCTTTTTCCGCATGCTTTAATGATTTAGCAGGTTGTGCCTGAGTGCTTACTGCAGCAACAGTGATAGCACAAGCGACAGCGACTTTTGATAATAATTTCATAGGACAAATTTCCGTTTTTATAATTAATTATTCGAATATAATAACTTAGAGCTAACAGCATTAACAACCGCGGTTATCTCAATTTAAGGTCAACTCATCGAATATCACTAAGCAATACTCGATGAGTCAAAGGGGTAAGTTACAAGAGATAAGTTAAGGTGCTCTATACAACACTCGCTTTAACATAGCTGAGCTAATCAGCATAAATAAAATCATCCAAGCAGCGCCACCGCCACTGCTGCTGGTAGGCTTAGGCTCTACAACAACATTCGGTGCAACAACCGTGAGAGTAATTGTCGCCGTAGAGCTAGCACCTCGATAATCGGTCGCGGTAAAACTAAAACTGAGTGAACCTGCTGTACTTGGCGCAACAAAGCTTGCTGTGCTTTGCTCTGCATCGGTAATAGTGACTTGTGAACCAGCAGTTTGTTGCCATAAAAAGGTCATATCATCTTTATCTGGATCAGAAACAGTCGCAATCAAATTGACGTTTTGATCGGTATTCACTTGGAAATTCTCACTTAACGAAATCACAGGTTCATGGTTTTGATCATCATCGGCAATATTTATCTCAATTTGCTCATTTATACCAATACGACTGCCGTCCACAGAAGTCAGTTGAATAGTAAAGCGCTCAGCGTCTTCTTCCTCACTATCATTAATGATATTAACCGAAATAGTTTTACCTTCACTGTCCCCATTTGCCCAACTTAACTGACCTGCTACTTGTTCGAAATCTTCGCCCGCTATAGCGGTATCGGCAATGCTTACATAATCCACCAAAAGCTCGCCAACGCTGCTACCAATTCGGTTTACTGTCACAACCAGCTGCTCATTTTGCTCAGCTACATCTAAGCTCGCCACAGCAAATGAAGCGGCACCATTATCTTCTTTACCCGCTAAATTGATAGTGACGTAACTGTTATCACCTAAGGTTGCCCCATTGGTTGGGTTATAAAGCCTGATGAAGAAAGATTCTGGCAGCTCCGCATCATCTAATTTCTCCGCAATAGCTGCAGTAATGGTTTTATCGGCATTATCATTGGCCTGCCAAACTAATGTACCATCAACCAAAGTAAAATCAGCACCAGCTTCAGCACTGCCAGCAATAACTTGATAACTCACACTGGCAGCATGAGTTAAATCTGTGCCATGACGACTGACATCAATACTCAAATCTACACCTTGCTCAGTGGCAATTTCTTTGGCGGCAAATGAGAACTGACCCACAGCAGAGCTTTTGGCATTATCTTTTAAGACATAAAGGCCGCTGTTAATATCACTAATTAAGATATTGCCTGAAGGAAGAAACGGATAAACACCCCAAGCGCCATTAAAGCTAGCACCATCACTTGGGGTATAGGTGTCAAAAAAGCCAACTTGCTCAGGTGTGCTTGGCTCGGTGATATCTAAAATGGTTAAACCACGCTCGTAGTTCGACATATAATAACGATTACCGCGCACATAACCATTGTGATCAATTGCTGATGTTGGCCCAGTCCACTGACCTACTTGCACTGGGTTGGCTAAATCTGCAATGGAAAAAATACGCACTGTGGTATTTAAGCCGCCACGGTACTCATCAAACTCATCATGAAGTAGCACATACTGATTATCATCTGTGCCCCAACCTGAATGCACATATTGAGCTGAGCTTGGTACATCACTGTAACTAACATCACCTAAACTCTTGGTATTACTTGGCTCGGTGATATTCCACAGCTTCATTTCTTTTTCATTGAAATCAACAAAAACAGTACAGCTCCCCTCACTAATGCCACATTGCTGCTGCGCTCGATCATCATTGATCACAATCGATGTACCATCGTGAGTGTAACCACTACCAAAGTACTTATTGCCACCTTGAGTTAAGGTTCTTGGGTCAGTTAGTGAATAACTTTGAAATGCGCCACTTAAATTATTTGCCCCTACTAACTGTAATGACGGTGTTTGCCCAGGGAGTGCCACATTTAAAGAATAATCAACATTAGAAATATAGATATTATGGGCGGTACTTACTGCTTTATTTTTCTCAACCACGCTAATGGTATTTGGCAGAGAGTTAAGATCAATTACCGTAACATAATCAGTTGCCCCTGAATTGCTGCCCTCAGTGGTGACATAAGCGTAGGCTTGCCATAAGTTCAAGCTTTGATCATAGTATTGATACACTTTTACATCACGCCAGCTCGAATTAACACCTTTGATAGTGCCCACTTCCACAGGATTGGTTGGCTCAGTTACATCAATGACTACTGTGCCATTAAGTAAGGTCATAATGGCGTATTCTCGGTTATTATTTAAATCAACATGTCCCCAAATATCGCTACCTGAGCCGGGTTTAGATGACATTTCAGACAAGGGTACATGAGCAAGTAAATCAACGTTATCACAAGAGAACACACCTGCTTTACCTTCTTGACAGATAACATCAGATTGACGCTGATTTAACTGCTGATAATCCGACAACATTTGCTTTAACTCATCTTGACTAGCCAGCGATTTACCATCAGCAAGTACCTTAAAACCTTTAGCACGTAAAAGCTCAGCCATCTCTTGGGGTACATTGGTTAAAGTGGTTACATTCGTTTGCGGGCTTTGCGACTGGTAATGATCAAAGCGGTTATAGCCGCCTGAAATAGGCACTAAGGCACTTTTTAAAAAGAACAGCTCTTCACTTGAATTGACTTTATATTGCCCCGCAGCAAGCAATACACTATCGCCCTTGTTCGCTTGTTTTACCGCATAAGCAATGGTTTTACATGGTCTTAATACGTTGTCACACTGACCAACATCTTTGCCGCTAGTGGAAACGAACCTTGATTTGTCATGCTCTGAATGACCATAAGCAAAATTAGCTATGCTTGCTATAAGTAACCCCATTAGGGCAAGGCGCTTTTCTATCATCTGACTTCCTATTAAAATCCACTTATGCACTAGACACTAAATAAAGTGTTAATTTTATGTTAACATTTGCTGATAAACTACCTTATAGCATACTATATACCGCAAATGGCAGTGCTTTTTGGATTAAATTATATGCGCAGTATTATAACTTGGCTTTTTTGTTGTATCTCTTTACTTGGCTGTAGCGAACAAAACACAGCTAAAATATCCATTAGCCCACAAGTAAACAACGCAGTATTTAACTGTCAGTCAGCCATTCAACAAGACAGTAAATCCTGGCAACTTGCCCAGTTATTTTTGTTTGCCCATAACATCAAATATCAAGACCAAGATAACAACTGGCACACGCTAAAACTTGCCGATAACAAGTATCAAAGCCAACAAGTAGCCCTTTTAGGTGTAGATTGCGAAGACACTGACGAGCAAAACTGGCAACTAGCTCTGCAAGACAATATCGCCACGGAAGATATGCAAGCAATCCGTATAACCATAGGTGTCCCTTTTGCTTTAAACCATGTCAATCCACTCAGCCAAGACAGCCCTTTAAATGTACCCAACATGTTTTGGGTCTGGCAAACCGGGCATAAGTTTGTTCGCATGGAAATGAATGCCAGTGATGATGGCTACTGGTTATTTCATTTAGGCTCAACTGGTTGCTCTTCTGCCAGTTCATTACGCGCGCCTAACTCACCATGCCTATATCCCAATACTTTTACTATTGATTTAAGCAAAGCCGCTAACCATCACTTTGAACTAGCAATCGACAGCTGGTTTCAAGGGTTAATCTTTGACGATGACAGCAGTTGCCAGTCACATAAAGACAACCCATATTGCCAACAAATATTTGATAACTTAAATATTAACTATACCGCGGTCGCGCAATGAAAAAGCCACTAATCATATTATTGCTGTTATTTCTTGCAAGCTGCTCGCAAGAGCATCAAGGTACGCCGTATCAATGGCCTGTTATTGATGGCTTTCCTAAACCGCAAGTACCAAAAGATAACCCGATGACGGTTGAAAAAGTTGAGCTTGGCCGACATCTTTTCTATGAAAAGCAACTATCATTCAATCAAAAGCAATCTTGTGCCGGCTGTCATCAACAAGATGTAGCATTTGGTGAAAGTATTCCAGTTTCCATTGGCTCTACAGGACAATATCACCGTAGAAACTCGCAAGCCTTAGTTAATGTTGCCTACAATAAAACCCTTACTTGGTCTCATGACGGTATAACCAGTCTAGAGCAGCAAATACTATTACCTATGTTTGGCGAAGACCCTATTGAGCTTGGCATTACCGGCCATGAAAATGAAATTCTTGCCCGCTTTAGGCAAGGTAAATATCCAGCACTCTTTGAGCAAGCTTTCCCAGGGCAAGCTATTAGCTATGAGAATATTGTTAAAGCACTGGCTAGCTTTGTCCGTAGCCTTATTAGCCTGAACTCACCCTTTGATCGCTACGCTTACTATGGCGAAGATGATGCTATATCTGCATCAGCCCTTAAAGGCATGGAGTTATTTTTTTCCGAACGCTTTGAATGCCACCACTGCCATGGTGGATTTAACTTTACCCAATCAACTAGCCATGAAAAACAACTCATTGATAGACGACCATTTCACAATACCGGCCTTTACAATAGCAAAGCCGAGCAAGGCTACCCGAAAAAAGATAAAGGCTTAGCAGAAATTACTACCTTAGCGCGAGATGACGGCAGGTTCAGAGCGCCAACGCTAAGAAACATAGCTAAATCTGCACCTTATATGCACGATGGTAGTGTTGCCACCTTAAGTGAAGTGTTAGATATTTATGCCGCAGGTGGCCGAGTAATAGTTCAAGGAGCTTATCAAGGAGATGGTAGAGCACACCCAGAAAAAAGCCAATTTGTGCGCAAGTTTGCTATGACAGCGCAAGAAAAAGCCGACTTACTCGCTTTTTTACATACCCTAACCGATGAAGCGTTTTTAACAAATCCTAACTTTGCTAAACCTAGCAACAAAGACAAATAAAAAAGGTATTGTCAGCTAAGCTGGCAATACCTTGATTTTAATCGTTGTTAAGTAGAACTATTTATTAAGTAAAATTACTTATTCAATTGAAATTGATACTCTTTTACTGGCTCAGCCCCTAATAAATGCTCAACAAAGTAATCCCAACGTTTACGAATAAAGTAATCACTGTCGTTTAAGAAATGATCTAAATTTGGGTAAATCATTAAATCAAAATCTTTATTAGCTTGTATTAACTTATCAACTAACTGAATAGTCGCAGCCGGGTTAACGTTATCATCTAACTCACCATGAGCGAGTAATAACTTCCCCTTAAGCTTGGCAACGCTTTCTGGGTTTAAATTAGTTTGCTCATCCCAATGTTTAGCAACAGGGTAGCCTAACCAAGTTTCATTCCAACCAGTTTTATCGGTTCTAAAATCATGATTACCTGATGCAGCCACACCCACTTTAAAGAAGTCAGCATGTCTAAACATCGCCTGTGCAGTATCATAACCACCGGCAGAGAAACCAAAAATGCCAACACGATTAACATCTAAATAACTGTGCTTGCTCGCTAACGATTTAATGGCATCAACGTGATCATCAACGCCACCCGCTAAGTTTTTATAAGCAACTAAATGGAAATCACGATCGCGCTTACTGGTACCGCGGCCATCCATTTTAATCACAACAAAGCCAAGCTCTGCTAACGATTGCGCTTGCTGAAAGTAAGTCCAAAAGGACTTCGGTGTAAAGAAGCCATGAGGGCCAGTATAAGTGGCATCAATAACTGGGTACTGCTTGTTTGCATCAAAATTGCTTGGTTTATACATCAAACCATACAACTTAGTTTTGCCATCATCAGCTAGCACTTCAAACGGCTCTGGTGGTTGCCAACCTGTTGCCATTAACTCAGTAACATCAGGCGTACCTAGAGTGGTAATCACTTTGCCATCAATGGTACTTCTTAGCTTAGTTGCAGGGACGGTTTGCGCATCTGAAGCAATATCAACAAAATAGTTAAAATCTGGCGAAATACGCGTGCTATGCTCTAATGGCTCAGGCGTTAATAACTGTTGGTTAGTACCATCAAGGTTCACCTTATATAGGTGACGAAAATATGGGTCTCTACCATCAATGCCGCCAGAGGCTTCAAAGTATAATTCACGCTTTTCTTTATCTAGGGCACGATAAACACGCACATAGCACTGACATTGAGTGATTTTGTTTTTCAGCTTACCCGTTGACAGCTCATATAAATAATATTGCTGATTACCATCACGCTGGCTTGTCCAAATGATTTCATCCGATTCAGGTAACACCCAAGCATCTTGCGCCCAAGGATCAATAAATTGCTCAGAGGTATCTTCAACCACTAAACGAACCTTATGATTCTCTGGATTGTATTCATGAAAACTCATACGCTTTTTCGCACGCGCTTGTTCATAAAAATAAAAGCGATTATTGTCTTCCCACCAGCCCCATATTGGGCCGCCATAATAGGTTTGCAACAATTTAGGTGCAGCAACCTTAGTTACTTTTTTGCTTGCCACATCAACCGAAATAATATCACCTTCCGGGGTATGCTTATCGCCAGCTAAAGGATAGTAATAACTATATAAACGAGGACGTAAACCATCTTCATGGCTTGCCTGAATTAAATGTAACTTACCGACTTTTTCACGATTCATACGATGAGTAAGCACGGTTTTACTGTTCGGTGCCCAGTAAACGCTTAATCTAGGTTCAGTAGAGCCAGGGCCTTTAGCATAAGATCTTTTCGGGCTTTCATTACGTACCGCATAGGGATAGCCTTCAGTACCGTCAAAAGTTAATTGTACCGTTTCTTTGCTGGCATTATCAGTTAAGTAGATATTCCAATCTTTCATTGAAAGCGAGTATTTACCATCCGGCGAAGAGTAAGCTGGTTTTTCATCTGTATCTTTATCAGTTTTTTGGCAGCTACTTACCTTAAGATCGCAAGTATAAGTTTGTTTTTGATAGCTAATAGCTAATGAGTTAGCCGTTAAATCAACTTCTTGAATAGCTAAAGAAAAGTTATCTTTGTCATCGTGCGATAATGACGCTTTAACTTTTTGATGATCAAACAAAGGCGCAACCGTACCAGATTCAGGTATCACCTTATAGTAGCTTTGATTACCAGCTTTATCTTTTTCACTAAACCAAAAGTGATTACCTTTGCCAATCCAGTTTGGCTCAACCGCCAAATTACGCACCATGTTTTTGACATTTTTAGGCAAGTACATTTCTGCACGTTGATAGTCGGCTTCAGTTACCTGCGGCTTATTCGCTCCAGCAGCGCTATCTTTTTCAACAACAATTGAACACGCACCTAAACTTGCACATGTTAATAACAAAACGGCATTTCTAACCATTGCACCCTCACAAATTATACAATCTACAATTATCATAATAACAAGTTATAACAATGAAGAAAGAAAAATCGGTGAGTGGCAATAAATCCACGATAAGAAGTTAGTACATGCAATAGCTAAGTACTTCTTTCTTTGTAATCCTCAATCTATCGAAAACATCTTACATAAGACTAGAATTAGCTGTGGCAAGTATTTAGATCCATGTTACGTGCAAAATATAGCTAACCTTTTTTCATAATGTATATGAGCCACATTCGGAAAATCACATAAAGTTATTCCGGTAGCAGCTTTTAAAATTCATGTAATGATTACCAAGCCAGTGAAGTTACTGAGCTTGATTTTAAACAAAATAAAGGAAAGGTTATGAGAAAAAAAACAAATACATGCTATTGCATTATTACCGCTAGCGCTGTTCTTACATCACATGCTAATGACTTACCAAATGGTTTTATAGATTTTGGTGACACAACTGTCCAAACGTCTCAACAATTAGAATGGCTTGATGTCAATTTAACCCGAGGTCGCAGCTACAATGATGTACTCGCTGATATCACTGATGCAGAAAATCAAACTACTGATAAATTCAATGCAGCAGAAGGATGGAGGTACGCAACCGAAGAAGAGTTTAAGAACTTAATATTTGAATGGTTTAGTATAGAGTTTTCCTCATATAGCTACAATGGCTATCCTTTTGGTAAGCGAGATGAGCCAATTGTAGAAAGCTTTATTTACACATTTGGAGATACATACCAATTATTTCTAAATAGTAAGAATCACAAATTTGCTGTTGCCCCGTACGGAGCTGGTGCAGTCAAAGGGATTATTGGAAGCTACAGAGGCTCTACTCATTGGAGACATTCTGTTGCTTTAATTAGCGATTCTGAATTAATGTATCGAGGTAGCAGCAATTTCTCACATGATAATGATGACATTGTCGGCTATCGAGAAACTCAAGCTGATATCAAATCTTATAACCACATAGGATCTTTTTTAGTAAGAAAAATAGAAGAGTAGAAAATGGTGGCCCCTCAGTGACTTGAACACTGGACCTACCGATTATGAGTTTTTATCTCAATAGTTCCTTGCTTAATTACCTGATTCCGCTAAAGTTAACAAAGTGCTGAAATAAAAGATAAAACCTCAACTTGGTCATTAACCTTCTTTAATTATTTTTGCGCTAAATTAATCTTTATGGCGGCCCATTGGCGGTCTATTTTTACATTAAACTTTAGACCGTCCGATCTGCATGGAGCAATCATGGATAATAAGTTCTCATTCATCAAATCTAAGCTTGAAGCAATCAAGCCAGAGAAGAGCAAGAAACGTTATTATGATACTCAAATATCAGAGTTAGTATTAATTGTTCATCCCTCAGGAAAGAAAAAGTTTACTGTTAGAAAAAAGCAAAGTGGAAAGGAATATAATGTTTCATTAGGAGAGTTCCCCACTATGACTATTGCTAATGCAAGAAAGCAAGCAATAGAAGAGCTAAATACAATTAATCAAGGTGTAAACCCTAATGCTAAACGTAAGCAATCAGAACTAGAACTTATAACACTAAATCAAGTATTAGCTGATTACTTTAAGCATAAGCCCTTGGCTCCGAAAACTGTTATTAGTTATCAATCTTTAATCGATAACTACTTTGATGATTGGAAATCAAAACCCCTCCTAAGCCTTCAAGAAGAAGATATAAAAACGATTCATCGGGAAGCTTCGGCCAATAGCAAATCTCAAGCAGATGGTGCTATGAGAGTCCTCAGGGCAATTTTCAACTTTGCATCGTTTGAATATAGAGACATTAACAACAATGCCATTTTCGAATCCAATCCAGTAAAAGTATTAAGTCACTTAAGATCTTGGAATAAAGTTGACCGAAAAACCTCAAGAATAAAACAGACTGACCTTAAGGACTGGTTTCATGCCATCAGAGAAACCAGAAAAAAAGCTGCTTTACACAGAAATAACTTTACCATTGGTGTGTGTGACTTTTTAGAAATATGTTTGTTAACAGGGCTACGAAAGCAGGAACTTCTTAACCTCACTTGGGATAGAGTCGACTTTAAAGAAAGGTCTTTTTATATTGATAAGACTAAGAACGGTGATCCACTTGAGCTGCCAATCTCAAGCTATATAGGAACAATCTTAAAGAGGCGAAAAGACGTTAGAAGTAACTCAACATTTGTTTTCGATGCTGATAATGAATTGGGGCAAATCAGAGAACCTAAAAAGGTCATAAAAAGTATAGTTGAAATGTCAGAAATCAATTTCACTTTACATGATCTTCGAAGAACATTTACTTCTATTGCTGAAAGTTTAAATATAGGTACTTATACATTGAAGCGGCTAACCAATCATAAAACTAAACGAGATGATGTTACTGCTGGCTACACGATACTAACGCCTGAAGAATTGAGAGAGCCAGCTCAACGGATAGAGGATAAACTCCTTATCCTTGCAGGAATAAAACAACAAAAAGATAATATTGATTTACTGTTAAACCAAGCTACATCAGAGCTAAGCGAAAAAGAAAAAAGAGAGTTGCTATTTAAATTAGCAGAAGTAAAACATTTAAAGAGTTTATAACAAATTAACTTTCGAGGTTAACTAAAACTACCTATAGTTTATACTGTTTATTCTTTTATTTAGTTCGCTGAAAAATAGACTCGTATAACTTTACAACAAAGAGGTAAAAAATGATAAGGAAGTTAACGTGCATAAAATATATACACTAAAAAGTGGCAAACCAGTTCAAAGTAAAATCAAAAAGCTATTTGGTACACACGGCATCGAGCTGTTGGATGAAGATAGGCTTGATCTGTTGAAAAAAGTCAATATTTTAGTAGATTCCAGCACTACAACTCAGTTTACAGAATCTCAAGGAACATCAAAATCTAGCACCGGAAGCATAGTAGGTAGGGCACTAGTAGGTGCTGCTGTTAGCGGAGGTTTAGGGGCTGTTGTGGGCGGAGTCACAGGAAAGAAGTCTCATGAAAGTAGTTCAGTTACAAAGGAATCAAAAAATTATGAGCTTACTTTAGAGTTAACCTTTTTAAATGAAAAAAAAGTTCATGCCATTGTAAAAGATATAGATACATATCATTGGTTATTGGCTTTTGTTGATATGAGTCCTTGGTCAGATGCCAAGATAAAGCAAGCAGAGAAAGAAGCCAAAGAATCAAGAGATGAAAATATACGCTTTTTTGAGCAAAGGCGCTTGATAAAAGACTATGAAAAACAGCGTAAATTAGAAAAGAGAAAGAATACACAAGAGATAATTAATAAATGTAAGAACTTTTTTAAATCTTTAGTTGGTTTAACAAATTACGAGTTAAAAGCAGGCATGTCTCCACATCAACTTAAAGTAATGAACAAGTTTATAGCAGCTGAAGGTTCGCCAAATGGAAATTCATCTAAATTCTGTGGGAAATGGTCTATTAACTTCTTGGCTGAAAACTTAACAAGTAATAAAAATAAAAATAAAGCTTTTTTGAAAAACAATTCCGATACAAACCCTTTTTCACATTGCCTTCTAGCCACAGAAAAATTTTGTGAGTTATCCTACATACAGAAAAATGCTGCATGGTTTAAGTTTTTAAATGGAGCTCAATTTGAATACTCTTTTGGAGTACAAGATGAGTTAGAGTACCGATTTTTCACTTGCTGCTCAGATATCATTGTTTGGTTGTCGTGTTTTAATGAGTTTATTGAAAAAGTATATAATGGACTTCCCACATATATTGATGCTAAAGATCAGCATAAAGTAGAACGAAACATTTTCCTCGAAACATTTGAGAATAATTTAAAAAATATAGGAAAAATATTATATTACATAGCGTGGAAAGATAACGGGGCGTACTTAGAGAGCTTTATTTATCTATCATCAGGCTTCAAGAAGCAGTATTCGGACTTACCTTTCTTGAGAGCAATTTTTAATCCTGTTAAAAAACGAGTTAGTAGAAAGTGTAAAAGTTGCAATTCAACTCAGTCATTTGTGCAAAGTAAATGTAGTAACTGTAATATTGAGCTTTTCAGAAGCCTGTTAAACGAGAATGATCCTATTATTGTTCTCTAATGTATGATGGAACTTATTAGGATCTACTTTGACAGAAACAGACAAGCTTAAAGACAAGTTTACTAATGGTTTGAGCAGTCAGCGCTTCATAGAAATATTTTCAACAATAGAGGAGTCAGGCCTTCAAGCTCTAGGAAAATCGAATACTACAACTCTACTATACCAATATAGAGATCCATCAGGAGAAGTTCTCGATATCTTTGCATTTAGACTCGGGCCAGCCCTCATTTCATTCCCAAGATCCTATTGGCTAAAACATAAAGCTAAACTCAATGGTTACCTAGCACAGTTTTCTGAGTTTGATAAACCAGCATTAGAAGGCTTCATCTCAACTTCACAATATTCTGCTGGTCAAGTTAAGATCACTCGAAACACTATTGAACAAATTTTAGCGATATGCACAGAAGTATGCCATACCCTCTCCACCATAGAGTAATACATTAATAACGGGATAATCGACCGTGTAAAATAGTGATCTTCTAATTAGAGTTTTTGTGGCAGTTTATTTCTGATTAACCTATTCAAAATGGCCTATATAATATTCTTTGTACTAACGAGGTACTTTGGTAAGCTAATTAAAACTCAAAAAAGGCTGATAAACCTTTTATATTCGTTTTTTGTAAAAAAGCACATTTTTTGCAATTTTTGATACCTACTAATGGTTAATATAATACAAGGAATTTACATGTATTTATTAGAAGTCAGAGCTAAAGTAAGTAACAAGAATCTAATAATCGAGCTACCTGATAACTTCTCCTTAGAAAACTATAAAGAAGTAAAAAATTACTCTGCAAAGACATGGCTTAGAGTTCTCAGCCAAAGAGCCATGCTATTAAACAGCATTATCAAATTCAATGAAATTGATTTCACTAAGAGTATTGATACTTTCAAAGTATCTAATACAGAGTTAGGACTATCAATAAGCTTTAAAACTCCTGACTTTATAACACCCCGCTTAGACTCCCCTATTATTTTTCCAAAAGGCGATAAACAATTTACATACGAAGAACTGAAAAGTGTTGGAGATATAGAGGAGGCGTTAAACCCTAGAATGAATTCTGTTGTATCTATAAATCGACACGCCAACCCCGAGGTACTGATAAAGGAACTAACCCAATACATCAAGCAAGAATCTCTTTGGTATAAGTCTATTAATAAAGTTAGTGGCAGAAGAACAAGAGGCTTTTATGGACCTGACAAATCATACGAAAGAGTGAATCAAACTCGCTTCAACCGTATAATCAACAAACATGCTTTTGATGACCTAGTAAACTACCAAGTATTGGCTTATATCGATCTAACACTTTACGCATTACTTAATAAAAAGAAATACGGAAATAAATTTTTAGACTCAATCCTATTTACTGAAGAAGATAGTGGGAACAGTCAGAATAAAAAGATAGAGAAAGTAACCCAACACATAGCGAACATAATATTGATGAAAAGGTTTATAACTGATCTAAACCATTCAACAGCAACCTCCCCCCAATAATTACCCCCCCATTAATTGGGACCCCCAGTTTTAGCAGTCATGGTTAACTATTTACATCAATTAAGCAGGAGTAAATAGTATGAATATCAATGAACAATTCTTAAAGCCCCAAGAAGTAGCAAATTGGATTGGCGTAACCGAAAAGACTTTAGCCGTATGGCGTAGTGTAGGTCGTTATAACTTGAAGTTTGTTAAAGTTGGCGGGCGTGTCCTATACCCACAATCAGAAGTGCTCAAGTTTCTAGAAAGCCGATTAATGTCTCAAACAGAATGATATCTCTCTTATCTATTAAGGGGGTATTAGTGTAATCGGTATAGGTAGTATAGCTATGAGTAGTATTGTTGATAGAAGAGCTAATAGAATTAGGTGTAGTTCTTCACAATCACAGCATCAAGAAGTATTTACAAAACCTTTGAGCTCGAGAAGGAGCCGTATAAGCATATCTGATATGTTTATTGATAAGTTTGTCTTCACATTTGATATATGCCCTGATAGACGCGCTCAAGCACTCAGAAACATTGGTTTTGATTTAATAGAAGATGTCGATGCAATCTTGAATAGGAGAAAGCCCACACGAAACAGTCGAGATGACCTTTGGTATACCGATAAAAGGTACGTTATTGATCTGATTTAATAGCACCGCACACTTTTATGAAGGATAATTAATCCAACAATAAAGGTGTGAAAATGACGCAAAGAAGAAAACCAAGAAAATATACAGATGAGTTCAGAGAAGAAGCTGTAAAGCTCGTTACAGAACAAGGTTATAGCGTAACCGAAGCTGCTAACTCGTTAGGCATTACAACGAAGCTGCTTTATAATTGGAAAGATAAATTTGCTAAGCAAGCTTCAGGCGAAACATTAAGTAAAGATGAAAGAGCTGAGCTGGTTAAGCTTAGAAAAGAAAACAAACGCTTGCTAATGGAGCGTGAAATCCTAAAAAAAGCCAGCGCCTTCTTTGCGAAAGAAATGAAGTAAAGTTCGAATATATTAAAGAGCAGCAATGGCGCTTTCCAATCAGTGCGCTATGTAATGTTTTAAAAGTGAGTCGCTCAGCCTATTACGCTTGGCTTAAGCGGCCAGCTAAAATCATCACACCAGATGAGCTAAGACTATATCGTCGTATAAAGCGACTATTTGATGATAGCCGAAGCAGTGCTGGTGCCAGAACCTTGATGAAGCTGCTACGCAAAGAAGGTTTTAATATTGGAATTTTCCGAGTAAAAAGTTTGATGAAGTTACTCAGCTTACAAGTAAAACAACGAGTAGCTTACAAAGTGACGACCATGCGAAAGCATAGTCATGCTATTGCAGATAATTTGCTTAAGCGTAAGTTTAATCCAGCTAGCGCTAACCAAACGTGGGCTGGTGATATTACTTACTTGAGAACTCACCAAGGCTGGATGTATCTAGCTGTAGTAATGGATTTACATTCTCGCCGTATTATTGGTTGGGCTTTAAGTAAGCGTATGACCGTTGATTTAACAATGAGAGCTATGCAGATGGCAATTAACCTACGCCAACCCAAAGCAGGCTTAATATTCCATAGCGATAGAGGTTCACAATATACCAGCAAGCGCTATCGAGCTCAGCTATGGGCTAATCGAATTACACCATCCATGAGTGGTTGTGGGGCTTGCTTAGATAATGCTGTAGTTGAAAGGTTCTTCGGAAGCTTGAAAAATGAATGGCTATTAAATGTTTATCACTTAACAAGAGAAAGCATGAAAATCGATGTTGAAAAATACATCAAATACTATAACTCAGTTCGATTACATACGACCTTAAACGATATGTCGCCAATCGAGTTTGAAAGTGTAAGGAGAAAGTGTGCGGCCTAGCTTGACCAGATCATTATCACACACAGAATTAATGTAGGGTTAGGACGAGAAGACAACCTTGTTCAAGATGACCCAACTAATTCATATAACTTGTTAATACAGCTTTCTCCTAGAGATTTAACTTGGAACTTTGTTAGGGTAAGCGTAAATCCAGACAAAACAGATTGGCCGCTTGTAGTAGAGCACTTAGTAGGTATTTTCAATGAGCCTATAAGGGCGTTACTAGATAGAAGTCGAATCACCTTGCTAGAAACAGCCTTCGATATTTATGGCGTACCCCATGAAGATTTATATGTCTACGGTATGCGTACCAACAAAACAACCGCTATTTTTGACGGGGGTAACAACTTCTATTTTGGAGTTCAAGGAGCACATAGAGTTTACGTGCATTATGATAAACGTAAGCATATTACTTACGATAACAGCAAAAGACCATTACAAGGTAGAGAGCCTCTACCCAATCAAAGTATATCAAGAATTGAAATACGACATAAAAGAGCTAACCAAGGTGAAGCAATTACTTTTCAAAATGCTGTTGAATTGCATAAGTACTTTAGACCAATCTCAATTTTTCATATCCCAAAAACAACTCAAGGTTTTACTGTTGAGGAAGGGCTACGCTTGAAGGTTGCCAAATATGAAAGTTTAATTGTTGCCACTAAGAAAATGCCAAGAAGACAAAAGGAAAACTTTATTGGAAAGTTAAAAAAATATCGTTTTTTTTTATTTAAAGACATTAACTTTGAACAGCAACTAGAAAGAGCTCTTTGTCGATTAATTGAAATTTAGATAACTAACTTCAGTATGTTCACCCTACTCACTATGACTTGATGCTTAAAGCACAATTTTACTTGGGTACTAATTGCTAGTTAAATAATGATTGTCTCTCTTGTGGCTATAAAAGAGTTACGCTGCATTGGTTCTCGATAATAAATTTCTAGTCTTAATAGGTGACAATGTGTTCTGTATGCGTCCGCCAGCATTATCAATTTCAGAGAAAAATAACCTCCAAACCTTTTTAAATAACTCATTCATATTTGCTGCACTGTAGGCTGGGGTGCTTGGCCATTCATGTAACCAGCGCTTTCCAATATATGAAAACAATTCAATGTTTGATGAACATACAAGTGAGGTACATATTTCGGCTGCTTCTTGCAGCTCTGCAAACCCCAACTCAATCTTCACTGCATCTTTGGAGCTGGGTAAATTCAATTTTATAGCATTTTTACCAGCTAACAACCCTGAACTATGTACTATAGCGTGCCGCATTTCGCATAATCTCGCAAACTCTTCCAGAGGTTGAACTAGTTGATTGTTTTTCTTTATTTCATAACCTATAAAATTTTTTAAATTATCAGTTATAGCTTTTTTATCTGAAAATGACGTATTTTCAAATGCTCCTTTCTCTATATTTCCGTACCCAAACCACGCTGTAGCTAAGTTAACTGTCTTTTGAGCACTTTTCTCCTTAGCCTTAGGGCATATAGCAATAATTCCAGACATAACTTCTCTAAAATAGTTCTCTGTACAGGAAATTAACCCAACTAGAACAAGAGATACAACATTGGCATGGCTACCAGCAAATGCAGGCGTAATAGCTGCTAATAATTCATTTCTACTTTTATAAAAAGAGTCTATTGGTGAACTTATTGCTTGTTGAGTATTTAAGTAATCCGAGATATTCCCCATAGAGACAGTTGATGCTGGTGCACTGACCGTTAATTTCCAGTTACTCATTAAGAAATATACTCCTCAGCTAAAGAAAATATCCTATCTGACCAAAACGTTCCTATTTGAGGTACAGACTTAAGTTCTTTGTAACCGATATCGTGAAGTATATCTCTTACTGTCCTTATACTAGAGTTCTCCTTTATTGCTGCTATTCGCGACTTAGTTAAAGACAATACTGAAATATCTTGATTAGCAATATTTTCAAAAATAGATGCTGCTTGCAAAGGGCTGCCACAACTAGAACAAAAGCGAGCCGAGTCTGAGGTGCGTGGTTCTCCGCAAGATTGGCATGGAGGTAGACTTAATTGTAGCTCCTCCTCAATGTTGTCTAATAATACATTTGAGTTTGTTCTAGTATATTCATGTGCATTTCTGCTCTCTAAAGCTGTGGCCAAATCTTCCGTTTTTGATGCTTTGGAAGCCATTAACGCGTTAGTATCTACTAGAGCTGCCAAGTTTATTAAATATAAATCAAAAACGCCTTTCTCGCCTTTGCTTAGAGGTTTTTTCTGACTTACTAATCCTGCGTATTGAAAGAACCCCATAATCTTTTTAAGTGGGGAACTTAATTCCTTTCGAATAGCCAATATTGCACTTTTTCTGTTGGGGGCCTTATCCTTATTGTAAGCTTTAATTAACTCTATCAAACCATCATAAACTTTATTACCTTCCGAAATATAACTTTTATAAGTAGGTAATTTATCTTCTAGAGAGGTGAACACAGTTGTTGTACTTTGAATACTCTTTTTAATTTGACTTAATACATGCCGCTTATTAAATTGAATTTTGTATTTATTTTCTCCATCCTCTTGATATACATTCCTTACCATATTCAACAGGTTTCTGGGTATACCAAAAGCGGAATAACAAATTATTTTAACTAACGCTTCATCTTTCAGTATTCTTTCATTTACATCGGAAGGCAGTCTGCGCTCTAACATAGAAAGCATAAACTTAAGGTAAGTGTCTGACTCAGGATCAATCCATGCGTTTACTTCCTCTGCATCATGCCCTAAATTAAATGTGGGTGAAAAATTTGTTACCCCCGGATAAATTGCAGCTTTAGGAGAAATATTTCGGGCTTTTATCTTCCTATAAAATTCAAAAAAATCTTTTTGTTGCTCATGTGAAAACGCATGTGCTGCATCGTCTAGTAGCAGAACACATCTTGTTTTCCCTGTAATGGACATTGCTTTATCAATTTCATTTTCCAAGTCATAAGTAGAAATAGACTCTAATTTTGTTTCTGCACGGTCTATTTCACCTAATTCTAATAAACTAATTAGCTTCACAACCTCATCTAACTTAATATTGAATCTAGCTTCAGTATCTACATTAAACTTTTTTAAACTCTCGTATATACCCTCATATAACTTTAAATACATCCATTGTGAAAACCAGAAACTACCATTAGCTTGCTTACGATATATTGGTTCTAATCTCAATGAAGACTTAAAGTTTACGTATACTGGAAATGCGCCATTCTTCCCTTTTCTACAAAGCTTATTGAACGCTTTAAGCATGAGTGTAGTTTTACCGCACCCACGAGGTCCACTTAGCAGTTTTGCGCCAGACTGAGTCAACTTCTTTATAATGATGGATTCATTGGGGTGCTCACTAGACCATTCAATAAAGTTTTGGGGCTTTATGTATTCAGCTTGCTCTATGAAGACGTTATCTAGTTCCATACTAAAATTAACTCTCTAAGGATTTATTTAATAATCCTATGACTTTACGATAATTTTAGCTCTTTTACACTATGAAATTTTCATGTGCTAGAATTTTGCTTAAGAAGATATCTGGAGTTAATTAAATAAGCTCTGTATTTAATTAATAGTGGCCCATAAGTGGCCCAGAAAATATATGTTTGTACTTACTTACTAGGAGAGTATTAAAATATGGTGGCCCCTCAGTGACTTGAACACTGGACCTACCGATTATGAGTCGGGCGCTCTAACCAGCTGAGCTAAGGGGCCATTGTACTTGGAAAGTACGCTTTAATAACACTATTTAGGGTAAACAGCTTTATCAAAGCGCGTGCAGTATAAGCATTTTTTAATTTGTTGTCACCTGATTCACTTTAAAATATTCGCTATTTTTTATCGATAGCCTATTTGTTGAGCAAGTCAGGATACAAGCAGTCTAAAAAGCGTAACTTAAGCCTACGGTAACTTCTGTTTGCACCCAAATATCACTTGAAATTGAGATCAAGCAATTGGCATCATCGCAGAAAATACTACTATCAGAATTAAAAAAGGTACCATATAAACGACCTGACATTTGCACGCTTAAATTTTCTGATAATGGCATTTTAGTCATTAAGCCTAAGTTCATTGAAAAACGTGTTTCGCTATCTAATCCGCTTTCTTTTGGTGAAAAGTGCGTAAAGCCTAACCCACCGGTAACAAATAAAGGCACACTACTTTGTGATACAGCAACATTACCGCCAATATGCGCATAAGTTATTGCAATATCATTATCGCTGGGCGAAAAGTCGCTGTTTTCTGAAAAGTTTGCGTTGTAATGGCTAAGCAGTAATTCACCTTGGCGCAATCTATCGTATGACCAAGCTGTAATCAAACCATAGCTAAGCTCTTCGGTTAATTTAACTCTTGATACTTGTTCATCCTTAGTGATATCAAAATCACCACCGAAGCGATAGCCAATAAATGGCGTGATTTCAAACTCATTCTTCTCTTTCGCAATGGCTGGCATAGCAACGGCTAATGACAAGCACACTAAACTTAATACGCGCATATTTCTTCCTTTATCGTTAACTGATAATGCGTTAGCTTGAGGGTAACACCTTTTATCTTGAAGTAGAATATTTAGTCGGTTTTACATAAAAAAAGCAAATCAGCGAACTGATTTGCTTTTTAAATTGAGCAAATTTAGTGGAGATTTACTCGCCGTCTAAGAAGCTCTTTAACTGTTCTGATCTTGAAGGGTGACGTAACTTACGTAATGCCTTCGCTTCAATTTGACGAATACGCTCACGGGTTACATCAAACTGTTTACCAACCTCTTCTAAGGTATGGTCGGTATTCATATCAATACCAAAGCGCATTCTAAGTACTTTAGCTTCACGAGCTGTTAAACCCGCTAATACTTCGTGAGTAGCACCTTTTAGGTTTTCAGATGTTGCTGAATCTACTGGTAATTCACCACTACCGTCTTCAATAAAGTCACCTAAGTGCGAATCTTCATCATCGCCAATTGGTGTTTCCATTGAAATTGGCTCTTTGGCAATTTTTAATACCTTACGAATCTTATCTTCAGGCATTACCATGCGCTCTGCTAATTCTTCAGGAGTCGGCTCACGACCCATTTCTTGTAGCATTTGACGTGAAACACGATTCAATTTATTGATAGTTTCAATCATATGTACCGGAATACGAATAGTACGCGCTTGGTCAGCAATAGAACGAGTAATTGCTTGACGAATCCACCAAGTAGCATAAGTTGAGAACTTATAACCACGACGATATTCAAACTTATCTACCGCTTTCATTAGACCAATATTACCTTCTTGGATAAGGTCTAAGAATTGTAAACCACGGTTAGTGTATTTCTTGGCAATTGAAATAACTAAACGTAAGTTAGCTTCAACCATTTCTTTCTTAGCACGGCGAGCCTTAGCTTCACCAATAGACATACGACGGTTAATGTCTTTAATGCCATGTACATTTAAGAAAGTTTCTTCTTCCACTTGGTTTAATTTGAAGATACAACGCTCAACGTCAGCTTCAACTTTAGCTAAAGCGGCTGAGTACGGATGACCTGCTGCTTTTTCCGCTTCAAACCAGTCTTTTGAGGTTTCATTACCAGGGAAAATCTTAATAAACGTCGTTTTCGGCATGCCAGCACCAACAACACAGTGCTTCATGATTAAACGCTCTTGTACGCGTAATCTATCCATAACGCTACGCATATTTTTAACTAACTTATCGAATAATTTAGGGATAAGTCTGAATTCTTTAAAGATTTCAGCAACAGTATCAATAGCGGCTAATGAATCTTTGTGGCCACGACCATTCTTTTCAATGATTTTGTTAGCATGTTCGTGCGCGGCACGAAGCGCGGCAAATTTTTCACGGGCTAATTCAGGATCTGGACCACTTTCCTCGTCGTCCTCACTTTCGTCACCATCTTCATCGTCTTCTACATCTTCATCGTCTTCGTCAGCTAAATCTTCTTTAGACAACTCAGAGCCAACATGGGTAGCGGCTGCAGCTACATCATCATCTTCAGCATCTGGGTCTAAAAAGCCAGAAATGATGTCAGTTAAACGTACTTCTTCAGCTTCATAGTTATCCCACATTTCCAACAAATAATTAATTGCTGGTGGATATTCTGAAACACTACGTTGTACTTCTTTAATGCCTTCTTCAATACGCTTAGCGATAACAATTTCGCCTTTGCGAGTAAGTAGTTCAACCGTACCCATTTCACGCATATACATACGAACTGGGTCTGTTGTGCGACCAATTTCACTTTCTACTGTGGCAAGCGCTTGCGCCGCTGCTTCAGCCGCATCTTCATCGGTATTGGCTTCACTCATCATCAAAGTATCAGTATCTGGTGCATTTTCAAATACTTGAATACCCATGTCGTTGATCATTCTTACAATGTCTTCAACTTGGTCAGAATCGATAATGTCTTGAGGAAGGTGATCGTTAACTTGTGCAAACGTTAAATAACCTTGCTCTTTACCTTTGGTTATTAACTCTTTAAGTCTAGATTGAGGGGCTTGATCCATTGACGAGTGTCCACCTGTATATTATAAAAATAGGATAGCAAATATGTACAAATTAGTGCGAGCTACATTGCACAATAAAGCCGAAAATTATAGCGAATTTTTTGTACGATTTCTAGTAATTATTCTTACCATTACGCTATCAGTTAAATTACGTTTTATCAGCGATTACATTAAGTATAGCAGCTCACAACTTAGCTAGAGCTAAGCATTTAAAAGTGCTTGCAGCTCTTGCTTTTCTGCAATTGTCATTTGTCCTGCACGTGCTTTTTGCAGTAAAACTTCTGTGCGTTGTTCAACAAAATCATTGAGTAATTTTTCGATACTATCGAGAAATACTTCTTCTGCGGCATCGGGTTCAACATGGTGTTGCCAGCACATCAATTTAGATAGCTGCACGCCATATTCTGTACCGCGAAAACTCTCCAGTATTTGCGAAGTTTTTACCTCAGGTCTTTGCAGACAAAGCTGCAATAACTGATTCAACAAGGCGATACCCGGCATGTCCAGTGGTTCTAGCACTGAAATATCAGGTAAAGCAGAAACTATATGGGGATGCTCTAGCAATAATGCAATAGCTAATCTTACCGGTGTTACTTTTGATTGTTTTTTCACCACCTTTCTTACAGGATTGGCATTACGCTTCTGTAATTCCAATAAGCGCTTTTCACTGCTCAACCCAAAGCGTGATGCCATTTCCTCATTCATTGAATTCTTAAGAAAACTATCAGGCATCTTTTGAATAAATGGTTGCAGCTTCTCTATTAATGCTACATTTTCTTCAGGACTATTTGTTGGGTTATCTTCTAAAAATTTATCAAACAAGAACTTCGACAATGGCATCGCGCTATCTAACATGCCTTCAAAGGCATGTTGCCCTTGCGCTCGAATAAGAGAATCGGGATCTTCGCCATCTGGTAAAAACACAAACTTTAACGAAAAGCCATCACGAATAAGCGGCAGTGCATTTTCCATCGCACGCCATGCTGCGTCACGACCTGCTCTATCGCCATCATAACAACAAATGACTTCTTTTACCGTGCGAAACAAGGTTTGCAATTGTTCATAAGTAGTTGAAGTACCAAGCGATGCCACCGCATAGTCAACACCATGTTGCGCCAAGGCAACTACGTCCATATAACCTTCAACAACCACTAAGCGGGTTAGTTGCTTGTTTGCTTGTTTCGCTTCATACAAACCATAAAGTTCTTGGCCTTTATGATAAATGCGTGTTTCAGGTGAATTTAAATACTTAGGTTTTTCATCGCCTAACACTCTACCACCAAAACCGATAACACGGCCGCGCTTATCACGGATAGGAAACATGATACGACCGCGGAATCTATCGTACGGTCGACCTTTATCACTTTCAATTGCCATACCCAAATCAATAAGCTGTTGATTAGCTTGAACTGAACGGCCAAATACCTTCATCATGCCGTCCCACGCATCGCTGATATAGCCCATAGCAAAACGCTTAACAACTTCGCCACTTAAGCCTCTACCTTTTAGGTAGTTAATAGCAACATCTTTATCTGGAGCCTGCTTAAATTGCTGCTGATAAAAACGACTGACTTGGTTTAATAGCTCATAATCATCTTGCTTTTGTTGATATACCTGCTGCTGCCTACGCTGTTCAGCAGGGCTGGCGTGATTTTCTTCTCGAACAACTTCCATTGAATAATGAGAAGCTAACTCTTCTACAGCATCAACAAAATCTAAGCGATCAAATTCCATCAAAAATGAAATGGCATTACCGTGCTCGCCACAACCAAAGCAGTGATAAAACTGCTTATCTTGACTTACGGTAAACGATGGACTTTTTTCATTATGAAAAGGACAGCAAGCTTGGTAATTTTTACCGGCCTTTTTAAGGGGAACACGACTATCAACTAACTCAACAATATCTGCTCGGCTAAGCAAATCATCAATAAACTGTCGAGAAATACGTCCGGCCATTACATTTGAACTCTAAAAAAGAAGAGGCAACATTCTACACAAACTCAAGGGAATAAAAAACCGCAAACACTGTCGTGATTGCGGTTTTTAAGAATAAATATTCGTGTTAATTTTAACTATTTAAGGCGGCTCTAACTTGGCCGCTTACTGCGCCCATATCAGCTTTGCCTTGCATTAATGGCTTTAACACTGCCATTACCTTACCCATGTCAGCCATAGAGGCAGCACCAGAATCTGTAATAGCTTTTGCAATTAATTCTTTAATTTCTGCTTCGCTTAGTGGCTGAGGTAAAAAATCTTCTAGCGCGGTAACTTCAGCAGCTTCTTTCGCTGCCAATTCGTCACGCCCGCCTTCAGTATACATAGCAATAGATTCTTTGCGCTGCTTAACCATTTTGGTTAACACGGCAATGATGTTTTCATCTGTTGCTTCAGTATTGTTATCAATTTCAGCTTGCTTAACAGCAGACAATGCCATGCGGATGACACCAAGACGTAATTTGTCCTTGGCTCGCATGGCATTTTTCATTTCATCTTTTAATTGAATTAAGAGACTCATATAAGCCCTATCTTCAAAAAGTTACTAAGGTAATCTTAGTACATGCGAACGCGACGAGCGTTCTCACGAGAAACTTTCTTAGCAGCACGTTTAACAGCCGCTGCTTTTTTACGCTTACGTTCCCATGTTGGCTTTTCATAACATTCGCGACGACGAACTTCTGAAAGGATACCTGCTTTTTCACATGAACGTTTGAAACGACGTAATGCTACGTCAAATGGTTCGTTTTCTCTTACTTTAATTACTGGCATGTTGCCTCTTACCTTAGTATGTATCTATATAAATCGATGAATGTCTTCGGCGTTAGTTACACTAAAAACACCTTAACTTCACCCGCTCTATTAAAAATGGGTGACGTATTCTACTGCTAACCACTAAGCATTGTAAAGATCATTTTATCATCAAATCACTATTTACACTGGTGAGCAAAAATACTTTAGGGTAAAATCTGCCAACTTAATTGCTACAGCTAAAGCACAAGCTTAGTGTGGCAATAGCAAGGTGCTTTATCACTTTGACTTTATTTATTGTTTGCTAACGAGAATTTATTTATGCGTATTTTAGGCATCGAAACATCCTGCGACGAAACTGGCATCGCCATTTACGACGAGGAACAAGGCATAATGGCGCACCGTTTATATAGCCAAATTGCTGTGCATGCTGATTACGGTGGCGTTGTACCTGAGTTAGCCTCTCGAGATCATGTACGCAAAACCATTCCGTTAATTAAGGAAGTATTAGCCGATGCCAAGCTTACTCCTCAAGATCTTGACGGTGTTGCTTATACCGCGGGCCCTGGTTTAGTTGGCGCATTACTTGTTGGTTGCTCAATTGGCAGAAGCTTAGCCTATGGTTGGGATTTACCTGCCGTGCCAGTACATCATATGGAAGGTCACTTGTTAGCACCTATGCTAGAAGATAAGGTACCAGAATTTCCATTTGTTGCTTTGCTAGTATCAGGCGGACATACCATGTTAGTACGAGTTGACGGTATTGGTGAATATAAACTGCTTGGCGAATCTGTGGATGATGCAGCAGGTGAAGCCTTTGATAAAACAGCAAAGTTATTAGGCTTAGATTACCCAGGCGGCCCTGCCCTAGCGAAAATGGCGGAGCAAGGCGTACCTGGCAGATTTAAATTACCACGACCTATGACCGACAGACCAGGGTTAGACTTTAGCTTTAGTGGTTTAAAAACTGCAGCTGGTACCTTAATTCGCCAAGAGTGCAAAGAGCTTTCACAAGCAGAGCAAGCACAAACATACGCCGACATAGCTCATGCCTTTCAACAGGCTGTGGTGGATACCTTAGCGATAAAATGTAAGCGTGCTCTTGTGCAAGAAAATTTAAATCGTTTAGTGATTGCTGGTGGTGTTAGTGCCAACACGAGTCTCAGAGAGAAGCTTGCCATAACCACCAAAAAACTAGGCGGAGAAGTATTCTACCCTCGCCCTGAATTTTGTACCGATAATGGCGCTATGATTGCCTATGCCGGCTTACAGCGCCTTAAGTCTGGTACATTAGATGAGCTCACCTTTAAAGCCCAACCTCGCTGGTCATTAGACAGTTTACCGCCAGTGAAATAAGCACTCTAGTTATAAAAGCGCTAGTTATACTCTAGCGCTTATAACTTTAAAACAAAGTTAAATTTTATGGCTAATTTTACTTTCTGTGCCATTAATTAACCGCGTTATATTGGCGTGATGACGGAAAATAATGAGCGCGCTTAACATCAGCGTTGGGTAAACATAAATAGGTTTGAGCAAATAAACATAAAGCGGCGCAACCGACACGGTAACAATGGCCGCTAAGCTTGAATATTTGCTGAATTTAACTACCAAAACCCAAGTAGCTATCAATAACGCTCCTAACGTTAACCCGATTGGCAGTAATGTTCCCAAAGCAGTAGCAACGGCCTTTCCTCCTTTAAAACCGAAGAAGATGGGGTACATATGCCCTAGGCAAGCAGCAACACCAATAAAACCTAAATATAAAGGCTCAATTTTCAAAAAATACGCTCCCCACACAGGAATAGTACCTTTTAGTACATCTAAGAAAAGCACTGTTGCCGCAGTGAGCTTATTGCTTATACGTAGAACATTGGTCGCGCCAGGATTTTTCGAGCCAGTTGTTCTTGGATCAGGCAAGCGCAAAAATCTGCATATTAAAATAGCACTGGAGATTGAGCCTATTAAATAAGCTGCAATAATCATGGCAAAGGTTAATAGCATCATTTTTGACAAAACATCCATTATTGGCAAAGAATTACGGTTTTTTAATATTCTATCTTGTAATCCGCTAGTTTTTCTACACCTAGGCAGGTAAACTCGCGTTTATTTTGTAACATTTGTGCTTATGCACCGAGTAAAAAGTAGTATGCATCATGGATAAGGTATTTATAAAAGGCCTTCGTATTCAAACCACCATAGGCTTTTACCAATGGGAAAAAGAAATTAAGCAAACACTGGTATTAAATATTGCCATGGGCTGGGATACCGCTCGAGCAGCTGAAAATGACGAGTTGGATAAAACCTTAGATTATGCTGAAATATCGCTCGCAGTTGAAAAGTTTGCCAACGAAAACCCCGTTGACTTAATAGAAACGCTAGCTGAACGCATAGCAAGTTTTCTTATGTCAACTTACCAAATTCCTTGGCTTAAACTGGCTATAGATAAACCAGGTGCTGTCCATAATACCGAAACCGTTGGTGTTGAAATTGAAAGAGGCCAGATAAGTTAATGGCGCAAATTTATATTTCGCTCGGTAGTAATATTGAGCGTGAATATCACATTAAGCACGGTATTATTTCTATAGCAAACGCCTTTGATATTGCCATAGAGGCTATGCAGCTTTCTTCACTATTTGAAAGTAAAGCTATCGGCTTTGACAGTGATAATTTTTATAATATGGTTATCGGCCTTGAGTGTGATATTTCTGTAGAAGAAGTGGCCAGCATGCTCAAAAAGATAGAAATTGCCCACGGCCGTACTCACCAAGATAAAAAATTTAGCCCGCGTACACTCGATTTAGACTTGTTACTTTATGATGATTTAATCATAGAAAAACCAGCGCAATTGCCAAGAGATGAGATTTGTTACAATGCTTTTGTTTTATGGCCATTAAGTGAACTAGCCCCGCAAAGCTTGCACCCAATACTTAAACAAAGCTACCAAGAACTCTGGCAGAGCTATGATAAATCGAGCCAGCAATTAGAAATTGTCGCCAACTGCTGGTAATAACCACACTGCAATAATCAAAATACGTAAAAGGACATTCACAGTAAATGAGCACCATTGAAATTATCATTTTGGCACTACTGCAAGGCTTAACTGAGTTTTTACCTATATCTAGCTCTGCCCATTTAATTTTGCCGTCACAATTACTTGGCTGGCAAGATCAAGGGCTCGGCTTTGACGTTGCTGTACACGTAGGTACACTTTTAGCCGTGGTACTGTATTTTCGAAAAGAAGTCGGCTCTATGGCGGTTGCTTGGTTTGGCACGGTAGGCATAGGCCCTGAAAAGAACACTCAAAACTTCGACGGTAAACTTGCTTGGTGGATACTCTTAGCAACTATTCCTGCTGGTTTATTTGGTTTATTTGGTAAAGATTTTATTGAAGAACACCTACGCTCAGCCCTTGTTATTGCTGCAACTACCTTACTGTTTGGCTTTTTACTTGGCTTTGCCGACATTAAAGCAAAAGAAAACACTTCCATAGAAAAGCTGGGGTTAAAAGGCGCTATGCTTATTGGTATTGCACAAGCAATCGCTTTGATACCTGGCACGTCGCGTTCCGGCATCACCATGACCATTGGTTTAATGCTAGGTTTAAGCCGTGAAAATGCCGCACGCTTTTCATTCTTACTTTCTATTCCTGCCATTGCTATGGCGGGAAGCTACCTAACATTAAAGTTAATCTTGTCTACCGAAGGCGTTGACTGGCAAGCTATTGCCTATGGCAGCCTACTCGCCTTTGCTAGTGCTTATGCCTGTATTCACTACTTTCTTATCTTACTTGATAAAATTGGCATGATGCCATTTGTTATCTACCGACTCATTTTAGGCGTAGGACTGCTATGGTTTGTACTTGCATAATCATAACTTGCCTACATATTAATACTATTATTGTCAGTTAAATCACCCAAGAGCGAATTTATTGTGAACCAACACATTGTCGAAATTACCTTAGATAACTTCCAACAGGTTATTGTAGAGCAATCAAAAGAAAAGCATATATTAGTCACTTTCTGGGCAGAACAAATCCCTGAAAGTATTGAGCTAAAAGACAAGTTAGCACAGAAAACTGCCGCCTTTTCAGACCATATCACCCTGGCGACTGTAGATTGTCAAAGCCAAGGCCAAATCGCACAACAATTTGGTATTCAGGGCTTACCAACGGCGGTACTGATTAAAGATAGTCAACCAGTAGACGGCATATCAGGGCCGCAAACCGATGAAACTATCGCTGCCTTTTTAGATAAGTACTTACCTAAACCGGAAGATTTATTACTACAACAAGCGCAACAAGCCTTAGCATCAGGTGATGTATCAACAGCCAATAAAGCAATAAGTGAAGCGTATCAATTAGCGGCAAATGACAACCGTGCTGATATAAAACTGGTACTAGCCGATGTCTATATTCAAACAGGAAAAACAACAGAAGCTGCCGCGTTATTAGATACCATCATGATGGTAGATCAAGATAGCTATTATCAAACCTTAATTGCTAAACTCGAGTTAGCTAATGAAGCGGCAAACTCACCAGAAATCCAAGCGTTGGAATCACAACTTGCAGCCAATAGTGACGATATCAGTGTAATGCACAAACTGGCAGCACAATATAATCAAGTAAATCGTAATGAAGAAGCCTTAGCTCTGCTATTTAAGCATGTTCAGCAAGGACCTAAAGAAGACGCTGACAGTAAAGCTAAAAGCAAAGAGTTGTTACTTGATATTTTAAAGTCATTACCAGAAGGCGACCCGCTTACTGGCAAGTATCGTAGAAAGCTATACACGTTAATGTATTAACAAAGTATCTGCTGTTAAAGTTATTTAAGAAGCCATTTTACTATTTACCACCCGACCACTAGCTAGCCTAGTGGTTTGCGGTAACCAAACACTGGTACCTGTTTGTGCCATTTGACCTATGCCTTGATCAAATATTTTTTCACCTACATAAGTTGAACGCTGTGGCCGACTAATTAAATAACCTTGAATGTAGTTAACCCCTAGCGATTTCAATAATTCAAATTGCTCTACTTGCTCAATCCCCTCTGCCACAACTTTAAGATCTAATTTACTGGCCATTTCAACAATGGAATGTAAGATTTTATTGTACTTTTTATTCTTCATCGCCTCTGATACAAACAGCTTATCAATTTAAGTACATCAACAGGTAAATTAGCTAAAACTGCAAGTGAACTAAAACCTGTACCAAAATCATCAATCGCAATTTTTACCCCTTGGCAACGCAGCTTTTCAAGCTCCTTTATCACCTCATCTGGCGCGTCGATAAAACAGCTTTCGGTAATTTCTAACATTAATGACTTAGCAGGTAGGCCAATTCGAGCAAGTGACTCCATCACCCAATCATGCAAAGGTTTATATTTAAGTTGAATAGCAGAAACATTGACGGAAATACGCGCGTTTCTCATGCCTGCGTTGTACCACGCCGCCATTTGCCGACAAGCTTCTTCTAAAATCCAATCGCCCAGCTCTAATATCAAGTTTGAACTTTCCGCTATTGGAATAAACTCATCGGGTGTAATAGTGCCTTCCACCGGGTGTTGCCAACGAACCAATGCTTCAAAATAGCTAATGCTACAGCCATCAACATTAATCACAGGCTGAAAGGTTAAAAAGAAGTTGTTGGAATCGATTGCTAAACGCATTTCATCAAGTAAGTAGTGATAGCGGCGCATATTCGCGCCCATTTCAGGAGAGTAAATACGATAAATACCACGACCATCTGTTTTGGCGCGATACATAGCGACATCGGCCATTTGAATTAGCGCATTAGGAGTAGCAGCACTATCAGGATAAATGGCAATACCAACACTTGCGCTAATTTTGATAGTTTTATTACCGAGAATAAAATCGTGCTCTAACTCTTGCAGCACATGCCTAGCAACATCAACCGCTTGCTCAGAGCTTTTCAATTCTTGAATAAAAATTGTGAATTCATCACCACCTAGCCTTGCTAAATTATACTCAAGTACGCTGGAGTCTTGTTGAAAGTTTAATTTTTGACGGCGAACAATTGAGCGTAAACGCTCTGCCACTTGAATTAACACTTCATCGCCAAAGGAGTGACCATAAGAGTCATTAACCTGTTTAAAGCCATCTAGGTCTATAAATAGTAGCCCGCTTTTTTGCTGTGCATCTGCCGATATTTTTATTTGCTTATCAATGTGTTCAAGAAAATTATAGCGGTCAATTAACTTAGTTAACTTGTCACAAAAAATATTCTCTTCCGCATTAAGGCGATAGTCTTTAGCAATCTGACCCAATGTATCAAGAGAATGATGTAGTTGCGATAAATTAGCAGAGCCAACGCGAACATTATCACTTACTTGATAGCTGGCAATAATATCATCAACTTTCGTGCAAATAGGCAAAAGTGCTTTATTCACTCTTTTCGTTTGATAGGCTGAATTAATCGCAATAGAGGTTAATGCCATAACCAGCAACGCCACAAAAGGGATAGTCATATCAATTACAGCGTTTGTTAACAAAGCCTCTAAAGTGATGATACTTGCTTGCTCACCATGGCGAGCAAACAACAATACAATATCATCTTGATACAAGTAACTTTGTGGCTGTAATAAAACACTGGTCAGTACTTTATCGTATTTGCTCGTACTTGTTAGGCTGGTTTGTTCAACTTGAGTAAGCTGATTATCTTGACTACTTTGACCTATAACTTTAGCAATGGAGGCAATCAGTAGCACATAAGTTAGTAATAAAAAACCGTGGTAAACAGTGCGGTAAATTTCCATGTTCTAACTTTAGCTTGCTCCATAAGAACACCCTGAAATGTTAATAACTTATGCTTAAGTGATCAGTACCATCAACTATAGTCGCTTATAAGTTAAATAACAAAACTCGAGGCAAAACAACTGTAAAAGAACGATTAAGGAAGATGCTCACTCGCTAAATAATCATGTGATTGCATTTCTTGTAATCGGCTTAAACAACGCTTAAATTCAAACGCTAATCGGCCACCACTATAAAGCTCATCTAATGGCTTTTCAGCTGACATAATGAGTTTGACATTACGTTCATAAAATTCATCAACCAAGGCAATAAAACGCCGAGTGGTATCATCAGTATCTACGCCCATTTGCTTAACATTCGCCATAAGCACCGTATGGTAAATTTGACTTATTTCCATATAATCACTTTGACTTCGTGCGCTTTCGCACAGTACAGAAAAATCAAAATGAACGACCCCATCTGAAGCAGCAATAGTGCGTAATTGGCGATTATTAATTTCTATATCAATATTTTGCTCACCCGGTTCACAAGATAATTGCCTAAAATAATGGGCTAAGTTTTCATCCGCTTTTTTATCTAGTGGATGATGATAAATTTCTGCTTGCTCAAGTGTTCGTAAGCGATAATCAACACCACTGTCTACATTAACAATGTCAGTATGCTGGTTAATTAACTTAATTGCCGGAAGAAAGCGCTCTCGTTGTAAGCCGTTGCGATAAAGTTCATCAGGAATAATATTGGATGTCGCCACTAAGGTAACGTTATGGGCGAACAGCTCTTCAAACAAGGTCCCCAAAATCATGGCATCGGTAATATCGGAAACAAAAAACTCATCAAAGCAGATAATACGTGTTTCACTGGCAAACTTTTTCGCAATTATCTTCAATGGATCGGATTGCCCTGAAAGGGCTTTTAATTCTTGATGAACACGGTGCATAAAGCGGTGAAAGTGCACGCGCATTTTTTCTTCAAAGGGCAAGCAATCATAAAAGGTATCTACCAAATAGGTTTTGCCACGGCCAACACCGCCCCAAAAATATAACCCTTTTATCGGTGCAATTTCTGGCTTGCTATAAACTTTCTTCCAACGATTTAGCACCTTTTTAAACCCTGATACGGCGACCGGTTTAACAAGTAAATCCTCATACAATCGCTGTAAATGCTTTACTGCATTTTCTTGAGCGGCATCGAAAAGAAAATCATCTTGTTGTAAATCTTGTTTATACTTAGCAATAGGAGAAAGCTTAATCATTTAACAACCATTGAATTAGTCGCGGCTAAACGCTTGAAAAAAGGAATTTTGCCAAAATATTACTCTATATCTCTATATATACCAAGAAACACAGAGTATAGTTACACTTAGGCAAAGTAAGGTTATCATTCTTTGCTTATTATATTTCCAATTACACTATAAAGGTACACCTATGAACGTAGTTTTAGCTCTAGCCCTTTTTATTATCGGCACCGCAGTAGGCTATTTTGCAAATCGCTTTTTTTCTACTTCAAGTCAAGCCCAACAGAAACTCGCTGAACAAGTCAGCAAAAGTGATGCTGCGTTAAACCAGTATAAACTTGATGTTGCAGATCATTTAGCTAGCTCTGCAAAGCTATTGGAACAAATGAATAACACTTGCCAAACAGCAATGAAGCAAATGGAAGAAAGCACACAATTATTGCAACAAGCGTCTCATCACGAAAGTGAACACTTACCTTTCTTCTCGCAAGAAACACAACAACAATTAGCACAAACAGCCAACTTAAGGCATCAAAAACGTAGCGATGCTGCAAGTGAACAAATGACTGAACCACCGTTAGATTATTCAAGTAGCCCTAGTGGCCTTTTTGTTGACAAGAAACAAACTGTTACAAATGCTGAGTAAGCGTTCAGGAACTTAATAAACACGTAAAAGTCTACCCTTAAGATTTTGCATTAACACAATGTTTAGGGATAGCTTTGCCATTTTGGCAAAGTTATCCGAGATTAAATTAAATTCTGCTGTTTTTAGGAGAACTCTTAAGTATGAAAAAATTATCTATTGTTATCAGCGCAGCCTTACTTTCCTCTTCTTTGGCCTTATCAAGCGCACCAGCTATTGCAGCATTTCCAAGTAGTGTCGACGGACAAGCCATGCCTAGCCTTGCTCCTATGCTAGATAAAGCAACACCCGCGGTTGTTAGCATTGCGGTAAAGGGAACTCATAAAGTTCAACAAAACGTTCCTGATGCATTCAAATTTTTCTTTGGTAATCGCGGACAAGGACAAGCCCCTGAAAGACCATTTCGCGGCTTAGGCTCAGGCGTTATTATTGATGGTGATGAAGGCTATATCGTAACCAATAACCACGTTATTAATAATGCCGATGAGATTATCATTACCTTAAAAGATGGTCGTCAGCTAGAAGCAACAAAATTAGGGGCTGATGAAGAAAGTGATATCGCGCTATTACAAATAAAAGCCGATAAACTAACAGAAATTAAAATAGCAGACTCTGATGACTTACGCGTTGGTGATTTTGCTGTTGCCATTGGTAGCCCATTCGGTTTAGGGCAAACCGTAACTTCAGGTATTGTGAGTGCGCTAGGTCGTAGTAACCTAAATATCGAAAATTACGAAGACTTTATCCAAACAGATGCCGCAATAAACAGTGGTAATTCAGGTGGTGCCTTAGTTAATTTACGTGGTGAATTAATCGGTATTAATACTGCAATATTAGGGCCTAATGGCGGTAATGTGGGTATTGGCTTTGCCATTCCAAGTAATATGATGCACAACCTAGTTAAGCAAATCATTGAGTTTGGCGAAGTCAGACGCGGTATTTTGGGTGTCTCTGGTCGTAGCGTAAACGGTGAAATCGCTAAAGCTATGGAGCTAGAAACCAGTCAAGGTGCCTTTATTGAAATGGTTGCTCCCAATTCTGCCGCTGCCGAAGCAGGCCTAAAAGCTGGTGATGTTATTACTAAGATTAATGGCAAAACTATTCGTAGTTTTAGTGAGTTACGCGGCAAAATTGGCTCTATTGGCGCCGATCAAAAAGTAAAATTAACTATTATCCGTGATGGCGAAGATGAAGTATTCACCGTCAAGCTTAAACAATCTCAAGGTAGCAATATTGCTGCAGCAAGTATTCATCGTATGCTTGAAGGGGCGAAGTTAGTCAATGATGAAGACAATAATGCCATTGTTATTGAAGAGATAGCGCCACAATCACCAGCACAAATCGCTGGCCTTAGAGAAGGCGACTTAATCACAGGTGTTAACCGCAAACGTATCAAAAACATTGTGCAATTGCGCGAATACTTAAAAGATAAAAAAGGTGTAATTGCCTTGAACATTGTTCGAGATAACCAAGCCCAATATTTAATGATTCGATAATTCGCAATCAATATAACTCTATAAACTGGCCAATTACTTTGAATATACCCTCAAGGTAATTGGCCTTTTTTATGGTACACTGAAAATAAACGTAAAATATAAAGGGTATTACCTTGAAACTGCTCGCTTTTCTTAAATATGTTGTTAATGCTCTCAGCTACGGAATTGTCTTGGCTATCGCCCTATTATTGCTCGTACCCGAGTTACGACCCAGTGGTAATTCCAGCCTGACTAATTTATTAACCAATCCAAACCAAGCCGAGCAAAAACCATTGTCATTTGCCCAGGCTGTTAGTAAGGCAAGCCCTGCTGTAGTTAACATCTATTCTGAAAAAATAGAAACAACCCCTCGATATGGCGGCCAACCACAAACAAGCACGCGCTTAGGCTCTGGCGTAATAATGGAAAGCCAAGGCTACATTTTAACTAATTATCATGTTATTCAGCAGGCCGACCTTATTATCGTGCTATTACAAAACGGTCAACGTTATCCTGGGGAATTGATCGGCTATGATATACCAACAGATCTTGCCGTGATCAAAGTGAACGCCAGCAACCTACCTGTTATTCCACAGCAAGTAAATCAACAATCATTTGCAGGAGATATTGTTTTAGCTATTGGTAATCCGTTAAATCTTGGTCAAACTGTAACACAAGGCATTATCAGTGCTACAGGTCGAAATGGCCTAAGCAACACCAGCTATTTGCAGTTTCTCCAAATGGATGCTGCTATTAATGATGGTAATTCTGGTGGTGCATTAATTAACACCAATGGCACGCTAGTTGGCATTAATTCGGCTAAATTCACCCAAACCAATATACAACTAAATATTCAAGGAATTTCTTTTGCTGTCCCCTACCAGCTTGCTTATAAAGTAATGCAGCAAATTATTGAAAATGGCAAAGTGGTTCGCGGCTGGTTAGGTATTTCAGCACGAGATTATTATACCGACGTTAAAGGCTTTGCCATTGAAGGTGTCACTGAAAATAGTCCAGCTCAAGCGGCAGGGATTCGCGTTGGCGATGTCATTTATCAAATTGGCGAACACCCTATTACCAGTATTAGCCAAGCATTAGATATCATTGCTGAGACAACACCAAATAGCGAATTAACCATTAAAATGTACCGACAAAGTAGGCCAATACAAACACAAGTAACTATAGTTGAGTTAGCTAATTAGCCGTAATTGTGTCATTTAGCACAGACAAAAAAGGCGAGCTTCACATGCTCGCCTTTTGCTTACTAGCATTTAATGGCTATGAATCTAAATTAGTTAAGTACTTAACTAAATTGTGAACGTCTTGCTCAAAGTTATTTTTATCTAATTCAGCAAAGTTAATGCGGTATTTGCCATTAACAAATATTGTCGGCACACCTTTAATTGCACCTTTAGCTGCTAAGGTATCTTGATTTTTCTTTAATGATTTCGCTTTATTAATAACACTAAAGCTTTTCATTAATTTATCAAATTTTTCACCATCAGCACCATTTAGAACAAAGATATTACGAATATCTTTTTCTGAGGTGATCACCGCACGCTGCACTTGCACATAATTAAATAATGCCGCAACTAATTTATCAGCCATATCCATTTCTTCAGCGACAACAATTGCTTGCGTTACCATGTGCTGCACTTTCGGACTGGCACCACGAAGAAAGTCAACATGATTACGCTCAAATGACACATCTGCTGGTAAGTTCTTTTTCACTTCCTGCATAAAAGGTTCAAACCGTAAACAATGCGGGCAATAAACAGAAAAGTACTCTCTTACCTCTTTTTTACTGCTCGCTTGCTCACTTACCTTAGTATATTGCTTACCTTCAACATAGTCATTTGCGCTAGCAAAACACGAAAAAGCTAACAAGGGCATAACTATAGCCACCAAATTTCGAATCATTTTTTTCATTATTTATTCCAAAGTTACTTTCGATTTATTTTATAGGATACCATTTAAAAACTATTTAAACTAAGCGCTGGTTGTTGTAAAGCTGATACTTGCTCTTTCAACATCAGTATCTGCTGCTCCCAATATTTTTCGCTATTAAACCACGGGAAATTACGAGGAAAGGCAGGATCTTGCCAACGTTTACATAACCAAGCCATATAGTTAACAACGCGCATACTTCTAAGCGATTCTATCAATAGAAGTTCCTTTGATTCAAATGAATAAAATTCTTCATAAGCCATCAATAAAGTGTCTAACTGCATAAGCTGTTGCTGACGATCACCTGAAAGCATCATCCATAAGTCTTGAATGGCAGCCCCTGTGCGGCAGTCGTCTAAATCAACAAAATGCGGCCCTTCATCACGCCACAAAATATTACCAGCATGACAATCACCATGTAGACGAATTTGTTTGTTCACTTGATATTGCTGTGTTGCCAAGTCGATTACTTGTGACAAAACAGTAAAGAACGCCTCATGCAGGCTTTCAGGTACAAAACCAGAAGCAGCTATCGTTTGTTGTGCTTGTATCAGCATTTCATCGGTAGTAAACGATGGACGGTGTATAAATGACTTCTTCGACGCTACAGCATGAATACGACCAATAAATCGCCCCATCCATTCTAACTGATCTAAATTATCCACTTCAAAAATACGCCCGCCACGACAAGGAAATACCGAAAAGTGATAACCTTGATGCTCAAATAAGCTTTCACCATCACGTTTAAGCGGCGCTACTATTGGTAGTTCATGTTCTAGCAATTCAAAAGAAAAGTCATGCTCTTCTTGTATTTGCGCTAGCTGCCAACGTTGCGGTCGATAAAACTTGGTCACATACTTAACCAAGTTTTCATCGTGAAATTGATAGACGCGATTTTCGTAGCTGTTTAATGGTAATAAACCACTGTCGACACTAAAACCTTTACTTTCAAGGCCATCAATTATCACATCAGGTGATAATGAGGAAAAATCAAAACTTGCCATTAACGTTTATTAAAAAATCGGCTTTCTTGCTCGACTTTTACCTCTTCATCACCAGAAATTTGTTCAACGACAAAATGAATATCTGTCATATAACCTTTTAATTCATATGGGTCAACCGAAATACTAATAGGTAAAGTATAAACAGTTGCCGCTTCTACCATCACTTCTTGCTTACCATGCCACTGGGTATTTTCAATCCCCTTAACTGACAGTCGATAAGTATTATCTGTTTGTGACATATTAAGTATTTTTAAGGTGTAAACATTTTCAATTTCACCATTAAAGTTTTCTTTAGCAAGCTCAGTTCTGTCACGAATAATATCTAAAGTTAAAGGCACACGATTAACTACCTCTAACACAACCATGGTACACATAATCAAAAGCACCACAGCATAACCAATCAGTTTAGAACGAACTAAGTGAACTTTTTTACCGGCTAATTCATGTTCAGTGGTATAACGGATAAGCCCTTGAGGGTAATTCATTTTCTCCATTACGCCAGAGCAGGCATCAACACAAGAGCCACAGTTTATACATTCATATTGCAGGCCATTACGAATATCAATACCGGTAGGGCACACTTCAACGCACAAGTTACAATCGATACAATCACCTAAGCCCATGGCTTTATGATCTTGCTTACGTCCACGAGCACCGCGACTTTCACCACGCTCTTTATCATAAGCTACCGTTAACGTGTCTTTATCAAACATGGCTGATTGAAAACGCGCATAAGGGCACATGTGCATACATACGGTTTCACGCATCCAACCTGCATTACCATAAGTAGCAAAGGTAAAAAACGCCAGAATTGCCGCCATGGTAGCACTAGTATTAAAAGTAAAGACATTAACAAACAGCTCTTGCATTGGCGCAAAATAACCAGCAAAAGTCATTGCGGTAAATAATGAAAAAATAAGCCAAGCACTGTGTTTTAAAAATTTGCGGATAAACTTATTGGCACTCATGGGCTGTTTATCCAGTTTACGTCTTTGGTTAGCCGTACCTTCTATACGCTCTTCAAACCAAATAAAGATAAACGTCCATACGGTTTGCGGGCACATATAGCCGCACCAAACTCGCCCCATAAAGGTGGTAACAAAAAACAATAAAAAGGCGCTTAAAATAAATATCCACGCAAGTAAGGTAAGATCTTGCGGCCATAACGTCAGGCTCCACAAGGTAAAGCGCTGCTCAGCAATATCAAATAACACCGCTTGATGACCATTAAATTGTAGCCAAGGAAGCACTAAAAATATGGCAAAATAAACCATATTCATACGCTGTCTTAGACGCTGAAAAAAGCCTTGATTTCTACGCACATAAATTTGATCGCCCGGCTTATATCTTTCTCTATCTTTTTTCCTATCGCCATGAATTTTGACATTTTTGATAGGTATACGCTGCGATGAATCTTTAGATGAAGGTGCTGGTTTGTCGTCTGCTCTCACGATAAATCCTTGTTAAGCGAAAATTTATTAGCCAGGAAAATCTATAACAGTAATCGCCTAATATTGATGAATAATTTATTATGTTATAGTGGCTAATTAATATAACATAATAACCTAGTTAACATAATACGGCATATCATGAAGAATTTATTGATCTTAATCGTAGCTGCTGCAGTCTACTTGCATTTTTACCCGCAACCGGAAGTAACTAAGTTTTATAATGAGCAAGTAGAAGCAATAAAGGAGTTCTTTTCAGAGCACACCTCAACAAAAGTGCGCTTAAAAGCCGATAAAATCTATACGGATTTAGAGCCAAAGTTTAATCAGTTCTCGCTTAAAGAAATAGAGCGTTTAAAGGAAATTACCTCTTCTCGAACTCAAGTCAAAGTGTTCTACTTTGACATTTGTGAAACTAGCAAACGTGATCCGTCGTTCCATCCAAACAACGAAGACCTGGTTTGCCAAGCTATAAGCAAATACCGCCAATACTTTTAGCGCTCATCGAACATGAGCGCGAGCAAATAGCGTTATGACTTTTCTGTCAACCTAGCCAATAAGGCAGCAAAGTCTGATTCACTTTGCTGCTGACAGTGATGGTGTTGCCCTTTAATAACCCATTCACCATTTACCATCACATCTTGAATTGGATTTTGCTGACTAGCAAAAATAACACTATCTAATAAGTGCTGATTATCATTAGCAAATAACGACATTTTACTGTTATCAAGTACTAATAAGTCTGCCTGCTTACCAACTGCTAACTCACCAAGGTTACTGCTGGTACTTTGTGCGCCACCTAATGCAGCCCGTTGCCATAAATTTTGACCGACAGAAGCTTGCTCACTGGTAGCCAAAATTGCGCGCTGTTGCTTAATTAATCTTTGCGCATATTCTAACCAACGTAATTCTTCAATGGGGTTTACCGAGATATGGCTGTCAGAGCCGATAGCAAAGGTACCTTGCTTAGCGAGAAACTCTGTCGTTGGAAAAATACCATCACCTAAGTTGGCTTCAGTTGTTGGACAAATACCAGCAATGGCTTCACTAGCAATAATACCTTCCACTTCTTCATCATCAATATGAGTCGCGTGAATTAAGCACCAGTGCTTATCTAACTCAGCATTATCAAGTAACCACTGCACAGGTCTTTTTCCATAATGCGCTAGGCAATCATCAACTTCTTTTTGCTGCTCGCTAATGTGAATATGAATGGGTGCCTTTTCATCTAAAGAACGAACGTGCGCAACCGCAGCATTTAAAGAATATTTATCTACGGCTCTTAACGAATGTGGGGCAATACCAACATTGGTATTGGTAAACTCAGTACTTAACTCAAAACAGTCTGTTACTAATTGATTAAACTGTTCCAGCGAGTTAATAAAGCGCTTTTGTCCATCAACAGGAGGCTGTTCGCCAAAGCCACTGTATTGATATAATACTGGCAATAATGTTAAACCAATACCAGACTCATGCGCGGCATCAAAGATAGCTTTTGCCATAGTCGCCAAGCCTTGATTAGTTTGCTCTTTGGCATAAGTGCTACCATCAATATCATGGTGTAAATAATGAAATTCAGCCACACGTGTGTAGCCCATTTTTAACATTTCAATGTAAAGCTGCTTAGCAATTGTTTTAGCATCATGCGAAGAAAGCTGCGCTAAAAATTGGTACATTACTTTGCGCCATGTCCAGAAACTATCTTGCCCCTCACTGCCTTGTTCACTAAAGCCAGCAAAAGCGCGTTGAAAAGCATGAGAGTGACAATTAACCATGCCGGGAATTACTACACCACTAGCAACAACGGCATCAGCTAATTTACCTGCTTCAATCGCTGTGATAAGGCCGTTTTCAATAATTAAGGTTTTATCTTCAGCCCAGCCATCAGCCAAAAGAATATTTTGTACGTATAACTTCATTTTATCTACCTTATTACGATTTAGCGTTAGCAAAGTCAGCCAAGCAAGTAACAAACTGCTGCAATTTCACCTTCACTTGCTCAGCTTTTTGCTGATTATATTGATCACTAGGCTCATCCATATAAGTATATTGAGAAAGTTCTAGCTGAATGGCATGGATACCCTGTTCTGGTTGCCCATAAGCTCTGGTAATATAGCCCCCTTTAAAGCGACCATTAACCACTGAGCTATAAGGAGACAAATCAAGTGCTGACACCTTATCAATGAGTGCCTGACTACAACTTTGTCCATCGGCATTACCAAAGTTGAAATCTGGTAATTTACCAGCAAAAAAGCGCGGCACATGCGACAAAATAGAATGTGCATCGAGCAAAACAACCCGTTCATATTGCTGACGCATATCAGCCAAGGTATCAGCTATAGCCTGATGATATGGTTGCCAATAATTCTTAATTCGGCGCTGAATTTCAGCTTCATTCGGTGATTTTCCATCTAAATATAACGGACTTAAATCGAATGCTGTCGTAGGACACAACTCGGTGCTATTCGCTCCTGGATATAAATTCACACCCGATATATCTCTATTTAAGTCAATCACATAACGGCTATATTTAGGTATTATGGTGGCAATTCCCATTGCTTGAGCAAAGTCATATAGTTTATCCATATACCAGTCAGTATCAGGAACTAATTTGGCTTTTTCTGTCATCGTACTGGCAATATCATCCGGTATTAATTGCCCGTTATGCGGCATACTTATTAGCATACCTATTTGCCCTTGGGTTAACTGATAACTTATATTCATTGCCCTCACCTAATTGTATATACAACTTTAATGTTAATTTATCACGTGCAGATTAGTTATCGCAAGCCAATTGTAAAATTAACTAAAAAGCACAGTTTAAATCGAATAAAGCGATTAAACTAAGCAATTTAATTCACTTTATTATAGTGAAATACTCAGCCATACTTAGTCCATATTAAGTTTATACGTTTTAACAGGAGTTTCTTATGTTTACAGATAAAACTGGCGAAAAGGTTCCTTCAGTTACCTTCCCTATTCGAGCTAACGATAACTGGATAAAGCGCGATAGTGATGAGATTTTCGCAAACAAAACCGTTGTCGTCTTTTCTTTACCGGGTGCCTTTACACCAACATGCTCTTCAAGCCATTTACCACGTTACAATGAATTAGCGCAAAAGTTTTTCGATAATGGCGTCGATGAAATTTGCTGTATTTCAGTAAATGATACCTTTGTTATGAATGCGTGGGCAAAAGATCAGGATGTAGAACACATTAGTTTAATTCCTGATGGCAATGGTGAATTTACTAAAGGTATGGACTTATTAGTAGATAAAAAAGCACTTGGTTTTGGTCAGCGTAGTTGGCGTTACGCTATGCTAGTTAAAAATGGCGTTATCGAAAAAATGTTCATTGAGCCAGACCTACCGGGCGACCCATTTGAAGTATCTGATGCTGATACCATGCTGAATTACATCAACCCTGAAGCTACGCAAAAGAGTGAAATCACTATGTTCAGCAAACCTGGCTGTAGCCATTGTACAAAAGCAAAAGCTTTACTAGCAGAGCAAGGGCTAACGTTTGAAGAAATTGTTGTTGGTAAAGACATTAGCATCTCAGGTATGCGCGCGGTAACTAAGGCAGATACTACCCCACAAATATACATCGACGGTGTTCATATTGGTGGTAATGACGAGCTAACTAAGCATTTGGCTTAAACTTATTTAGTGACCCTAGCGCAAACTAGGGTCACTAAATTTATTTTCAAGTATGTTAAAATACGCTTTTGCTTACTCTAAAAACATAACTTATGGATAACCAACCCTATAACCCTCTGCATGGTATTACCCTTAAAACTATCGTGACCGAGCTAGAAGCTTACTTTGGCTTTGACGCCTTAGGTAAAGAGATAAACATTCGCTGCTTTACCCATGATCCCAGCATCAACTCCAGTTTAAAATTTTTACGTAAAACTCCTTGGGCGCGTGAAAAAGTTGAAAAACTGTATATTAAAAACAAACATCGCATTGCGCAAAGCAAACAGTAATAACGGCAATAGCATTCGATATAACCGATTGGTCAGATATATAGCCAGACAAGCTATTAAATAAATGGCAATTGCTTTGAAAATACACAAAGATAATATTATTTTTCAGTAACTTTATCTTATGAAATCGTCAACTCAATATATTTTAACTTGGCAATGTCCTGATAGTTCCGGTGTACTTGCCAAAGTATCTCAGTGCCTTTTTCAGCACGGCGCCTTTATCACTGAAACATCTCAATACAGTGATCCTTACAGTGAAACCTTCTTTTCGCGCATCGCCTTTGACGATAGAGATTTTTCCGGCACTATCGCCGCTTTTTCCGATGCCTTAGATACTTTAGCGCAGCAATTGTCTATGCAGTATCAACTACGTAAAAAAAATGAAGTACCTAATATCGTCATCGCGGTATCAAAAGAAGATCACTGCTTAGTCTCGCTGTTAACTAAGTGGAAATCAGGTGCGCTGCCGGTAAATATTGTTGCCATTGTTTCTAATCATCAAGATTGCCAAGCCTTAGCCAACTGGCATCAAGTGCCTTTTTATCATTTGCCCATCACAGCAGAATCCAAAGCGCAACAAGAAGCCAAAATGTTAGCCGTATTAAATGACTGCAAAGCTGATTTACTTGTTCTTGCTCGCTATATGCAAATTCTCTCGGATGATATGTGTCAAAAGCTGCAAGGCAAAGCGATTAATATCCATCATTCCTTTTTACCTAGTTTTAAAGGGGCTAAGCCTTATCATCAAGCACATGCTCGCGGAGTTAAAGTTATCGGCGCGACGGCACATTATGTCACTAGCGATCTCGATGAAGGACCCATCATAGTACAAGAAGTTAAAGCCATTAATCATAGCTACACCATAGAGCAAATGGTTCATATGGGGCATGACATCGAAGCAACGGCACTAAGTCACGCGGTACGTTTTCATGCCGAACAACGGGTATGCTTAAATGGCGCAAAAACAGTCATACTCGCTTAAGCTGTAACGACTGCTTTACAGCCGTCAAGCCATGCTGACGTATGAGCAGATAACAAAATGGTCGCAAAATTAGTCTCCAATATTATTTTATGAGTAGAATAAACTGATAAATGCACTGAAAACGATTTAAAAAAAGAAGCTCTGCATATGATTAATATTGAAAAAATCCATCATGTCGCTTACCGCTGTAAAGACGCCAAAGAAACCACACAGTGGTACAAAGATAAACTGAATATGGACTTGGTTTTAGCTATTGCTGAAGATGAAGTACCGTCAACAAAAGCGCCCGATCCATACATGCATATCTTTTTAGATGCGGGCGATGAAAACGTGCTGGCCTTCTTCGAGTTACCTAACTCTCCAGATATGGGCCGAGATGAAAATACACCAGCCTGGGTGCAGCACATTGCCATGCGTGTCGCGAGTGTTGACGCGCTAATTGCTGCAAAAGCAGAGTTAGAAAGTAAAGGCGTAGATGTTTTAGGGCCAACCAATCACGGGGTATTTAAATCAATCTACTTCTTTGACCCTAACGGTCATCGCTTAGAGCTTGCCGCCAACACAGGTACCCCAGAGCAATATAAAGAGCTTAATAGTGTCGCCCAAGACATGATAGAGGAGTGGTCTCAAACCAAACGTGCTCCTCGTCACGCTGCTTGGTTACACGAGCAAGACTAACCCAGCTCAACACTAAAAAAGGCACCTAGGTGCCTTTGCTGTTTTCCTAGCCCCAGGTAGCCTCAGGCTTACTAGTTCTCACACGTTTACGCGCTATAGCGAGCCCTTAGTTGTTTAACCGCGGTCACCATATTATCTAAAGCTAATTTAGTTTCCTGCCAGCTACGGGTTTTTAAACCACAATCAGGGTTTACCCATAAACGTTCAACAGGCACATATTGTTGTGCTTTTTCAATTAATGCCACCATCCAATCCACTTCTGGCACATTTGGCGAGTGAATATCATAAACCCCTGGCCCTAAATCATTAGGATAAGCTTGCTCTTCAAAGGCATCAAGCAAAGCCATATTAGAGCGTGAGGTTTCCACCGTTAACACATCGGCATCAAGGGCAATAATCGCTGGTAAAATATCATTAAATTCTGAATAACACATATGGCTATGAATTTGCGTATGCGAAGGTGCTTTGGCAGCCGACAAGCAAAATGAGGCTGTCGCCCAAGTTAAGTACTGCTGCCACTGACTTTGTTTTACTGGCATACCTTCACGAATCGCTGGCTCATCAATTTGAATGATCTGAGTACCATTAGCGACCAAATCTTCCACTTCATCGCTAATTGCTAGCGCAATCTGCTTTGCTACTTGCTCACGCGGAATATCATCTCGAACAAACGACCAAGACAAAATAGTTATTGGTCCTGTCAACATGGCCTTTACTGGCTTATCCGTCAGTGACTGTGCATAGTTAATCCACTCTAACGTCATCGCCTGTTTACGACTAACATCAGCAAAAATAATCGGCGGTTTTACACAACGAGAGCCATAGCTTTGCACCCAAGCAAATTGAGTAAAAGCAACCCCTTCAAGTAATTCGCCAAAGTATTCCACCATATCATTACGCTCAGCTTCACCATGCACGAGCACATCTAAACCAATCTGTTCTTGCTTTTCAATTGCTTGACGAATTTCTTGCTGAATTAACGTTTGATATTCATCCAAACTCAACTCATTTCTACGCCACTTTGCTCTGACTTGACGGATATCGCCGGTTTGCGGGAACGAGCCTATTGTCGTTGTCGGTAGCAAAGGTAACTTCAACGCTTGTTGCTGAAGGCGTTTACGCTGTTCAAAGCTATCTTTACGGCTAAAATCTGCTGCTGTTAAGGCACTAACACGCTTTAATACTTCTGGGTTATTAATGCGCTTAGAGTTCGCACGAGCAACTGCAGGGCTTGAATAAAGCGCAATCTCATCAGTATTTTCATCCACTAAAGCTTGCTTTAATAACTGTAGCTCCCGACATTTTTGTTTAGCAAAGGCAAGCCATGACTTAAATTCAGCGTCTAGTTTGCTTTCCTGCTGAAGATCGACCGGCGAGTGTAATAACGAGCATGATGGCGCTAACCATAACCGCTCACCTATGGCTTGATAAATAGGTAGCAAGGTTTCATAGATTGACACTAAGTCAGCCTTCCAAATATTGCGACCATTGATAACACCCAACGAGATAACCCAGTGGCTTGGTAGCTGAGCAATAACAGCGCTAATATCGATTTTTTCAGCAACCGTATCTAAGTGAATACCATCAAAATCTAGCACTTTAACAAGCGAGATATGATGTTCTATTGAAGCAAAGTAACTCGTTAATAGTAATTTTAGCCCACCTTTATTCAGCTGTTGATAAGCCAAGGTAAAAGCATTTTGCCACTGCTTATCTAACTCTAAGCCCAGTACAGGCTCATCTAGTTGCAGCCATTCAACATTCGCTTGGCTTAAACTATCTAGCACCTGCTGATATCGCGCTAGCAAATCCGGTAGCAAGGCTAGCTTATCTTCTTTATCCACAGTGCTTAAATATAAATAGCTAATTGGCCCCAATAGCACGACTTTTCGCTTATCAGCAACCGCTTTCGCTTCTTCTAAATGTGCCAATAATTGCTCTGTGTTGACCGCCATATCGTTAGTCAGTACCGCAGTACTTAATTCCGGAACAATATAATGATAATTAGTGTTAAACCATTTGGTCATATCACTGGCGGCACATTGGCAACCACTGGGTGCTTGACCACGACCGACACGAAACTCAAGATCTAAGCGATTGTTAACAGCATGCTTATGTTTAGTAAAGCGCTCAGGTAACAAACCTAATAGCAGGCTAGTGTTAAGCACATGATCATAATGGGCGAAATCACCAACGGGCAGCCAGTCAATGCCAGCATCAGCCTGCAATTGCCAATTGCTTCGACGCAATTGCTGACAGCTTTGTAAAAAATCGGCTTGAGAAATATCTCCGCGCCAGTATTGCTCTAAAGAAAACTTTAATTCGCGCTTAGCACCTATGCGCGGAAAACCTAAATTATGAATTTGCATGTTTTGCTCCAAATCTATTATCACTATCGCCAGCAACTTGTTGGTCAAGCTGACTATTAATCACCAAAAAAACAAATAGACGTCTAGATGTTTATACGGTTATACTCTAAAAAACCACTGATTTTGGCAAGCGCAAAGAATTCAACAAGGACTTGAAAAAAATTCATTATGTTTGAACTTAAACATTTAAAAACGCTGACAGCATTAAAAGAAACGGGCAATATCAAGAAAGCGGCAGCTAAGCTTTTTACCAGCCAATCTGCCTTGTCACATCAAATCAAAGATCTTGAACAACGTCTTGGCGAGCCTTTGTTTATCCGTAATACCTCGCCGGTAGAGTTTAGTCACGCAGGCCAAGTGCTACTTGATTTAGCCAAAGAGATATTTCCAGCGATTACAAATGCAGAGCAAGTACTTAAAGCACCAACTAAACAAGCGCAAAACCTTAAGCTTGCCATAGCCTGTCACGCTTGCTTTCAATGGTTGCTGCCCATTAGCCAGCAATTTTCTCAGCAACACCCTGCGCTTGCGATTGAATTTCTCGACGATGACTTTCAGCAACAAGCACTGTCAGCAGATATTTTATTTACCGATTATCAGCAACAGGAAGATAACTATCTATATCAAGAGATTGGTCAATTTGAAGTGATTGCCGTATCGGCATTAAATGATTCAGCCCTAGGCAGTAAATATGATTATGTTGAAGCAGAGCAGTTTAAATCCGTCACCTTGCTTACCTATCCTTTGCCAAATAAACAACTAGATATCTTTCAACTATTTTTAACGCCAAAAGGCATTACTCCTGCCAAAATAAAACAAGTTAATAACAGCCATGTTATGTTGCAAATGGCGGCGGCAGGTATGGGCGTTGCCACCTTGCCCGATTGGCTCGTCAGTAGCTTAAGCCAACAAGCGTTACTGACAAGGAAACGCTTAGGCGAAGCTGGCCTATACAAAAAGCTCTACGCCAAATATCAGGCAAACAACCGACAACGCGACATCATTGAACAGCTTATTCCACAAGTAATAGCCGCCTTTAAGCAATTGTATGTCGTTTAACTAAGTGATAGCGTTAGCGAGTTAGCAACCAGGAAGAGAAAGATTCATGTGGCAGCAAAAAGAAATACAAATTAAAGCCAAAAAGCGAGGTTTTCACCTTATTGATAATGAGCTTATGTCGCAATTACCACAAATTCACCAGCTCAAATGTGGCATATTGCACCTGTTTATAAAACACAGCTCGGCTTCGCTAACTATTAATGAAAATGCCGACCCAACAGTGCGTTCAGATATGGAGGCGCACTTTAATCACTTTGTCCCAGAAGATGCTCGCTATTATCAACACACTTATGAAGGCAGTGATGATATGCCAGCGCATATTAAAGCCAGCACCTTAGGTAGCAGTGTCACTATTCCTATTAGTAACGGTCAACTAAATTTAGGCATTTGGCAAGGTATTTACTTAGGTGAGCATAGAAACCACGCATCCAGTCGCACTATAGTGGTCACCATCAATGGTGAATAAATAAAAAAGCACGTTTGCCAAACAAACGTGCTTTATCATTCAATCTTAATTAATTTTAGAAGAATTAATACTAGGGCGTGTTGACCTTTGTTTAATAATTCAGCTGAGAGATAAAATCCCTTTAATCAAGGCAAAAGTTGCGTAGTTTAGCTAGCTAAATCAGCCGCTTTTAACGCAGAATAAAGGGATTTTAGCCTCAGCCCGAAGGGCAATGGCTATTTTTAACACTAGCGGCATTAGTATTCGCTTATTTGGAACAACCAAACCGCGCTCATACTGCTTTGCTATTGATAAAAATAACTCATTGCTGAAAATATCAACAAAGATCAACACGCCCTAATCACTAATCTTCTTCTAATACATGCGGACCAGCATAATTATCAAAGCGAGAGAATTGACCTTGGAAGGTTAATGGTACGCGACCAATAGGCCCGTTACGTTGTTTACCAATAATAATCTCCGCCATGCCTTTAAATTCACTGTCATCGTGATAAACCTCATCACGATAAATAAACATAATTAAGTCAGCATCTTGCTCGATTGAACCCGATTCACGTAAATCTGAGTTTACTGGACGCTTATCGGCACGTTGCTCCAAACTACGGTTTAACTGAGAAAGCGCAACTACAGGCACTTGCAGCTCTTTTGCTAAGGCTTTAAGTGAACGTGAAATTTCAGCAATCTCTAAGGTACGGTTATCAGAAAACTGCGGCGCACGCATTAACTGAAGGTAATCAATCATGATCATGGAAATGCCGTCATTATCCCGATGAACACGTCTTGCTCTCGAGCGCACTTCCGTTGGGGTTAGGCCTGCAGCATCATCAATAAACATTTTACCGTTTTCAATTAACAGCCCCATGGTTGATGATAGTCTTGCCCAATCTTCATCATTTAATTGCCCGGTACGAATTTTAGTTTGGTCAATGCGACCAAGCGATGCCAGCATCCTCATCATAATTTGATCTGAAGGCATCTCTAAACTAAAAATAAGCGCTGGTTTACCTGCAGTCATAGCGGCATGTTCAGCTAAGTTCATGGCAAAGGTTGTTTTACCCATAGAAGGACGAGCGGCAACAATAATTAAATCTGAAGGCTGTAAACCTGCGGTCATTTTATCTAAATCGGTAAAACCAGTAGAAACCCCAGTAACACCACCTGATGGCGTAGTACACAGTTTTTCAATTCTATCTACGGTTTTTTCTAATACCGAATGAATGCTTTCAGGGCCTTCTGATTTATTGGCACGCTTTTCTGCAATGGCAAAAACCTTAGTTTCTGCTAAATCGAGTAAATCAGCACTACTGCGCCCTTGGGTATCGTAACCAGCTTCGGCAATTTCATTGGCAACGCTGATCATCTCGCGAGTGACCGCACGTTCACGAACAATATCAGCATAAGCAGTAATATTGGCGGCACTTGGCGTGTTTTTCATCATCTCAGCGAGATAAACAAAACCACCGGCATCTTCAAGTTTTTGATCGTTTTCTAATGCTTCAGATAAGGTAATTAAATCAACGGGTTCGCCCAGCTCAATTAAGGCACCAATCGTTTCAAAAATTAGTCGATGTGAGCGACTGTAAAAATCTTCAGCAACGGTTTTTTCAGCAACGCGATCCCAGGTTTCATTATCAAGTAATAAACCACCTAATACGGATTGCTCAGCTTCAAGCGAATGAGGAGGGACTTTTAATTCGTCTATTTGTTTATCTTTAATAAACTGTTTTTCTTTGGCAAATTTACCTGGCTTTTTATCTGCCATTTACAGAGCCCTTACTATGCAATGATACAATCAAAAAAGGGCTTTACTTTAGCATCTTTTCGACATGGAGAATATGAAAAAGATGCTAAAGATTTATGCGGATATATATGAATTACTTAGCTAGCACTTTAATTCTGCCACTGACACTGTTTGCACTTACGGTGGCATTACCATCACCAACCTGGAAAGACAACTTAGCTCCGGGGCCGTACTTAGGGCGCTCAGCTTTGTCATTGGTAAGTTTATTGACAATATCACCGCCAACATTTGACACTAATCTAAAGCTTGCATCTATATTATTTTGAAACTCAAAGACTAGCTCACCACTAACACTTGACGACTTGATCAGGCCTTTATCAGCCAAACTTAATTTAGTTTCGATATCACCGCTAACGGTTGATGCTCTTAGTTCAATCACTTCTGCTAAATTAAGCTCAACATCACCTGAAACATTATTGACATAAACCTCTGGTGCTTTCGAGGTTAACTCAACTTCACCACTAACAGATTGTAGCTGCAAACGGCCATTAGAGTTTTGATCTTTAATATCACCACTAATGGCAGATAAGGAAATTTTGCCATTTAAATCTAGGCTAGTAATATCACCACTGATACTGCTTAACTCAATATTGCCTGTAATATCAGTAGCTTCAATATTACCACTAACCGTTTTCGCTTCAACGCCACCATGTAAATTACTGACATTAATATCACTTGATATACCCGATAAAGTAACACGCAATTCTTTAGGTGCATGAATAATTAGCTCAGAGCCAGAGGAAGACCAACGCTCTACATTGGGATATTCAACTTCAATAAAGATTTGTGCACCTCGACGCTCAAAAATTAAGCCTTCCGCTTTATCATCTAAGGTTCCTTCAAGGCTGACATTATCTTTATTCCAACCAACAACCTTAATTAAGCCGCTATGGTTATCAACACTAATATTGGTAACATCGTCTGCTGATAAGCTTTGTGATATTTTTTCACTCGCGAGTGATACTGAGCTTGCTAACAAACAAGAAAGCACTAATACTGGCGAAAATAATTTGCTAAATGTGTTCATAAAAACCTCTTTTTTGAGATACAAACAATCACGAGATCATTTGTAGATAAATCTGTTAAATATTTTGTAATTGTGGACGATATAACTGCTGAATTAACTTCAGCTCTTGCTGCTGAGTAAAGTCTAATAAGTTCAGCAAATCCATATTGTTAGCATCATTCTCTAACGCTTTAGTAATTGATTTTCTCGCTGCTGCTAACTTCTCTAGTTGCACTTGCATTTCTGCCGGTAACTGCGACATATCTGGCTGACCAAAACTCACCAACATGGCTTGCTTTTGTTGCAAAAAGTTATCTTGCATCAGTGTAACTAAGGCAACTTGTGCTTGCTCTGATTGCCCAGAGCTTGCCCCGCCTTGCTGTACCAATTGTTGCTCTGCTTCATTAGGCGCTATGGTCAACCAAGTAACTAATACAGCAGCAAGCAAGGATGCCGCCCACACACTCGGTACAAATACGTTACCTTGTTTTGTTATTTGTTTTTTACCTTGAGTCGCCTTTTCTATGCCCGCCCATAAGTCTCGCTCTGGCGTAATTTCTTTTGGTAATTTATCAATCTGCTGTTGCAGCTCTTTATCGGTAATTTCGTTAACCATGGCAATTTTCCTCAGTTTGTGCTTCTGTTAGCCATTGTTTTAATAATGTTTTTGCTCTGTGGTATTGAGATTTACTCGAACCAACCGCCATTTTCAGCATGCTAGCTATTTCCTCATGGCGATAACCTTCGACAGCAAACAACACAAAAACCAATCTCGCTCTTTCAGGTAAGCGAGCTATATGTTTATCTAGCTCAGCTAATTCTGAATCATCTGATAAAGCAACACTCTGCTCGGTAACATTATCTTGCTGATCTTCAATACTAAAAATACGCTGCAACCAGGTTTTATGTTTACGTAAGTGCCCCAAGACCACATTGGTCGCGACACTGTGCAGCCAAGTACTAAATTTACTCTCGCCACGGAAGTTATTAATTTTTTGCCATAACACCACAAACACTTCTTGGCATACATCTTCCGCGCTACTTTTATCTGCAAGCATACGCCAGCACAGTGCATAAATTTGCTTATGGTATTTTTCATACAACTGATGAAAAGCAGTTTGCGAACCATGCTTGGCTTGTATTATCCACTCATGTTCTTGCCAGTTCTGCTCAGGGTTTGCAACAAAACGCTGCTGAGCATCAATCACCTTATTCGTGTCCAAATGATGTTCTCTTATCGTTATTTGTAAATCACTAACATGCTGTTATTAAGTGAGATGCGCGCTGCCAAGAAAAGGTTTAAAGAAAGTGAAATAAAAGTACCGTTATTTTTCTTAAGCTAACACTCGCCTCAATACTACCTTATTTTAAAGTTTTATTAACATATTGTTACTTTTTGTAGTTTACTCTTAGCAACCGTTTTACCTACACTGAATAGGTTTTTATAAGTGAAGTATTGAATTAAACGAATACAGCGAATAAATAAAAGTAAAACCAAATAAAAGTAAAACTAAAAAATAGAATACAGAGGAAGATAGGGAACCATGATGAAATTAACTAGCCTGTCACTGGCGGTAACCATAGCGTTATCTGCAAGCCAATTAGCCATTGCTGCCGACGAGGAAAAGTCCAAGGATAAAGATAAAAAAGCCGATAAAACTATCGCACAAATGATAGAAAAGAAAACCGCCACCGAAGGTTTGTTTAACTTCTATCAAGATAAAGAAACTGGCGACACTTTAATGTTGCTCAAGGAAACACAATTAGATACACCATACCTTCACTTTGCTCACACAGTTGACGGTTTATCAGATGCAGGTCATTTTCGTGGCGGTTACCGCGGCGTTAAAGTCATTGAATTTAGACGCTACTTCGATCGTATTGATGTAGTAACAAAAACACCTCGTTACCTCTTTGATGAAAACAACCCTATCAGTAAGGCCAAAGATGCCAACATTAGTGAAGCAGTGCTTGCTAGCCTGAAAATTGAAAAAGAAGAAGACGGTCAAATTGCGTTAAAAGTAAATAAACTGTTCTTAAGTGAATCACTTCATAAAGTATCGCCTTGGGCACGAGCTAACGATAAAAATGCCAAGAAGCGCTTTAAAGTTGGCAAGATGAATAGCAAGAAGTCTCGCATCTTAAGTAAACGTGCTTACGATAACAATGTTGATGTTGTTGTTGATTATGTATTTAACAATGACAACCCAAGTGTTTACGGCTCAAGAGCGGTTTCTGATCCGCGTTCAGTATCAATAAAACTACAACACTCGTTTGTTGAATTACCTAAAGGTGATTTCACACCGCGCTTTGACGATGCTCGTGTTGGTTACTTTACTCATCAATACGACGATATGACTTCAAGCGAATGGGCACCTTATCGTGATGTTATTAAACGCTGGAATCTAGTAAAGAAAGACCCAAGTGCTGCAGTATCTGAGCCTGTTGAGCCTATTGTTTGGTGGATTGAAAATACTACCCCTCATGAATGGCGCGACACCATTAAAGAAGGTGCGTTAGCATGGAACTCAGCCTTTGAACAAGCGGGCTTTAAAAACGCGATTCAAGTTAAAGTACAGCCAGATGATGCTGATTGGGATGCCGGTGATATCAACTACAATGTGCTACGTTGGACTTCATCGCCACAGCCACGCTTTGGTGGTTACGGGCCATCATTAGCTAACCCGTTAACCGGGGAAATGCTAGGTGCCGATATTATGCTTGAATATGTATTCATGAAAAATCGTTGGATTTATAACAGCCTATACAGCCAAGGAGCTGCTAGCCTAGGTTTAAACAACGATGAACATATCAGCCCTGATGGTCAAGAACATTTTAATTGCAGCGCAGGTCATGAGTTACAACAAGGCTTCTTACTTGGTAATGCCATGTCAGCAAGTAATGACATTGAAAAGCAAGCATTATTAAAAGAAGGCTTACGCTTCTTAGTGCTTCATGAAGTAGGCCATACATTAGGCTTAAACCACAATATGAAAGCCTCTATTTTGTGGAATGAAAAAGAAATTCACGACAAGTCGGTAACTCAAGGTGTGCTAACTGGCTCGGTAATGGATTATGCGCCAATCAATGTTGCCCCTAAAGGCCAAACACAAGGGGATTACTTCCAAACTGAGCCAGGTCCTTATGATGTTTGGGCAATTCAATATGGTTATACAACGGCACTAGCAGACCCTGCACAAGAAAAACAACGCATGGAAAAACTACTTAGCCGTTCAAGTGAAAAGGCGCTAGCCTTTGGTAATGATGCCGATGATATGCGCGCACCAGGCCGCCACATTGATCCTCGCATTATGACAGGTGATTTATCTTCAAACCCAGTTGCTTATGCTGTTGATCGCATGACATTAATTGATGGCCTATTAGCAGAGCTTAAAGATAAAACCGTCCAAGAAGGTGAGTCTTACCAGCAACTACTAACTTCAGCTAACTCATTGTTTGGTCAGTATCGCCGCCAAGCACAAGTGATTTCTCGCCAAATTGGTGGTGTCTATATTGAGCGTAGTTATGTTGGTGATGGCCAGGAAACGCAACCTTACACACCTGTACCTAAAGCAAAGCAAGTTGAAGCAATGCAAGCCTTAACTCAGCATGTTTTTGCTCCAGATGTTTTATCATCAATGCAGCCGCTTTATAACTATATGCAGCATCAACGTCGTGGTTTTAACCATTATGGTAAAAACGAAGATCCTAAAGCGCATGACATGATTCTAAATATGCAAAAATCAGTATTAAGCCAAGTACTTCACAAAAATGTACTTAAGCGTATTTCTGATACTAGCTTATATGGTAATGAATACTCGTTAACGCACATGTTCAATGACTTAACCGCGGCTATTTTTGTTGATAGTAAAAAAGCAACGTCATTAAGCCATAATATTCAAATTGAATATGTAAATCGCTTAATAGCCATAGCTGGCGTCAAGGCCAAATCAAGTTACGATAACTTGGCGAAAACCGCTGCCCTTGGTCAGTTAAACAACATCTTAGATAATGCCTCATCAATGGGCTTTGGCAAGAATGACACTACCAAAGCACACGATGCCTACATTAGCTTGATGATTAACAAAGCGTTAAAAGTTTAATTATTTCGCTATCAAGCAAGTAATGATAAAGCACAGCTGTTTATTCGGCAGTGCTTTTTTATTGACTGTTACAAAGCTAAAAAAACAGAAACAAAAAAAGCGCCTATTGGCGCTTTTCTTCGTTTTATACTTTGGTTGAAGTGCTTACTTCTTACCAAGAGCACCAAAACGCTTGTTGAACTTGTCAACACGACCACCAGTCTCAGCAGCTTTTTGCTTACCTGTGTAGAACGGGTGACATTCTGAACATACATCTAAGTGGATGTCAGCAGAACGAGTTGAACGAGTTGTAATTACGTTACCACAAGAACAGTTAGCCTTGATCTCAACGTAGTTAGGGTGAATACCTTCTTTCATGGGAACCTCTATCTCTTTCGAGCATTGGGCGTATCGCCACCTAGTCACTTTTATCAGCCAATTAAATGAGCAATAAAATGCTAAGCACCATACGTAGTTAAAATTAATGGGGGCGAATAATAAATGATCACTGTTATGACTGCAACAAAAATCACCACGAAAGCTAACTTTTTTCACAAATTCTGCTTATCAACAAATTGCTACTTGGCAGCATGACCTTGAACAGTCAAAATAGCATTAATTTCAACTTAACCTTATCTGCCTATCTCGTGAGTGATTGTTATATACAAGTTGCCATTCCTGTCCCTATACGGCAGTTATTCACCTATACCCTGCCAATATCACTGCAAAGCCCAACAATAAAAGTAGGGGAACGCGTACTAGTGCCCTTTGGCAATCGTCAGGTCATTGGCATTGTTATTGACATATCACAGCAAAGTGAATTTTCAGCAGATAAAGTGAAACCTGTTTTAAACCGTTTACATGATAGCTTTCATTTAAGTAAAGACTTAGTAACGTTTTTACAGCTTTGTTCACACTATTATCATCACCCCGTTGGTGACGTCTTTCAGCAAGCCTTACCGGTATTACTAAGACAAACTGAGAAAACTGATCTGAGACCTCCTATGCTCTGGCACGCTAAACAAGCGATAGATGAGCAAGCGCAACAGATAAAACGTGACAAGCTAAGCAAAGCACCAAAGCAGTTAGCACTGTTAACCTTAATTGAAAAACACCAAGGCATAAGCTGGGCTGAGTTACGTACTCTTGGCTATAGCAAAGCACAGTTAAATGCCTTAGTAACAAAAGAGCTTATTGAAGAAAAGCAGCAAGTTTTGCAGCTATTTAACTGGCAAAGCTCAATGTTTAACCAAGATAACAAGCTAGTGCTTTCGCCTGAACAAGCTGTGGTAGTTAGCGCTATCAACCAAAGCCAAGCGCAATTTGCTTGTCATCTAATTGAAGGGGTTACTGGCAGCGGTAAAACTGAAGTTTATTTGCAAGTAATGGAGCAAACATTAGCCAGAAGTAAGCAAGTGCTGGTTATTGTGCCGGAAATTGGTTTAACCCCACAAACCTTAATACGCTTTGAACAAAGATTTAATGTACCAATTTGCCTGCACCACTCTGGCTTAAATGACAGCGAAAGATTAGATACTTGGCTAAATGCTCAGCAAGGCAACGCAGCTATTGTTATTGGTACGCGCTCAGCGGTATTTGCGCCGCTACATCAATTAGGTTTGATCATCATAGACGAAGAACATGACAGTTCATTAAAGCAGCAAGATAGTTTTCGTTATCATGGCCGCGATATTGCCATTTTAAGGGCTAGGCAGTTAAATATTCCTATTGTGCTTGGTAGCGCAACGCCTAGCTTAGAAACGCTACAAAACGCCTTGTCAGGAAAATATCACTATCACCAACTTAAAAACCGCGCAGGTAAAAGCAAGGCCGCCAAAATAGCACTGATTGATAATAATCAACAGCAAATGGAATACGGTTTATCTGGCAGTTTAAAACAAGAGATTAGCCGAACCATTGAACGTGGTGAGCAAGTATTACTATTTTTAAACCGACGAGGTTACGCTCCCGCGATAAACTGTCAAGAATGCCATTGGATAGCCGATTGCCAACGCTGTAATAAGCCATACACACTGCACCAAAAACAACAACTGCTTATTTGCCATCACTGCGGTAGCCAAAAGCGTATTCCTCCTCAGTGCCCAAGTTGTGGCAGTGTGCGTATTGCACCATTAGGTCAAGGCACTGAGCAGTTAGAGTCTCGCTTGGAAGAATTATTCCCCGAGACCAGTATAGTGCGCATTGACAGAGACAGTACCCGAAAAAAAGGCGAATTAGCAAAGCTACTGCAAGAAGTGAATGATAAAAAACATCAAATACTGGTTGGTACCCAAATGTTAGCAAAGGGACATCATTTTCCTGATGTCACCTTAGTGGCAATTCTGGATGTTGATGGCGCATTATTTAGCTTTGACTTTAGAGCCAGCGAGCATATGGCGCAACTTTTAGTCCAAGTTGCCGGCCGTTCAGGGCGTGCCAGCAAACCTGGTAAGGTACTGGTGCAGAGTAATTTTGTTGATCACCCCTTACTACAAGATTTAGTGCACAATGGTTATCAACACTTTGCTCGTCAGGCATTAACGGAACGTAAGCAAGCCTTACTGCCGCCTTTTAGCTTTCAAGCGCTCATTCGAGCAGAAGCTAACTATCCATCTTATCCGGAAAAGTTTTTACGCTCACTAACCGAGCACAGCTTTGAACAATGTGAACTGGCAGGCCCGGTACCTGCGGCCATGGAAAAAAAGGCCGGTAAATATCGTTATCACCTGATAATTCAAGCAAAATCACGTAAATACTTACACCAAGCGGTTTTATCTATATTAACACTCGCTTTACAGAATGATTTGCATAAGAAGGTTCGCTGGAGCGTGGACATTGACCCGATAGATCTTAGCTGGTAACAATTGTAACGGGAAAAAACCGATATCAACCTGTTTTTTTTATTCTACTCAGTTAAAATAACGACAACTTTGTGTCACTGTACTTTGCGTTTTTCATGCCTAATCACGATTATATTTCCCGCACACCAGCAAAAAAGAAAAAGAACTCTCGCGCTAAGAAAAAAACAGCCAATCAAGCGCCTGCTTTCAGCACTAAAAATAAAGCAATCTCAGTATTAGTCGTATTGTTACTGGCAGCATTTGCCTACGGTTTATGGGCGCTAAAGCATAACCCAGAAACTAAAAACCCCATAGTAACTACACCAGCAGTTAAAGCCTCGACCTCTAAAACGCTAGAAAAATCTAAATCGCTGCCAAAACCACCAAAAGAAAAGTGGACTTATGTTAAAGATCTAGAAAATAAAGAAGTGGAAGTAGGTAAATACGAAGTACAACAAGGTGGGCCATACAAGATGCAATGTGGCTCATTTAAAACACAAAAACAAGCTGAGGTACTAAAAGCCCGTATCGCATTTGCAGGATTAGAAGCTGTTATTCAGCCATCAACAGGCAAAAATGGCACTTGGTATAAAGTGGCTTTAGGGCCATACGCCAAAAAACGTGATGCCGAGAAAGACAAGCACAAGCTAAAACGTAATAACGTGAACTATTGTCAAATATGGTTATGGAAATAATTAGCACTTGTCCTTGAAAAGTTAACAAGACCCCCAATTAAATAATCATTAAAAGATGGATATATGGCACCTGTGTGCCTTATCCACATAGATAAATTTATTTGAGGTTTGTTGTGACTACGATAGTTTCAGTTAGACGTAATGGCAAAGTAGCCATTGGTGGCGATGGCCAAGTTTCCCTAGGTAATACAGTAATGAAAGGCAATGCACGTAAAGTGCGTCGCTTATACAATGATAAAGTACTTGCTGGCTTTGCTGGTGGCACTGCTGATGCATTTACCTTGTTTGAGCGCTTTGAAAGCAAGCTAGAGCAGCACCAAGGGCATCTTACCAAGGCAGCGGTTGAACTAGCGAAAGATTGGCGCAGTGACCGCGCCCTAAGAAAACTCGAAGCATTACTTGCCGTAGCCGATGAAACCGCATCACTTATTATTACCGGTAACGGTGATGTTGTTCAGCCTGAGCATGACTTAATAGCCATTGGCAGTGGCGGAAACTTTGCCCAATCTGCGGCGCTAGCACTACTTGAAAATACTGATTTGTCGGCGAAAGAAATTGTTGAAAAGTCACTGACTATTGCCGGCAACATTTGTGTGTTTACCAACCTAGAACACACCATCGACGAGCTATAATTGAGCTGATAAAATTATTTGTAAATAAGAATACCTTTGCTTGTATAAACAAAAATACCAGCAAATTTTGAGGAAAAAGACCATGTCAAATATGACACCACGTGAAATTGTTCATGAACTAGATACGCACATTGTTGGTCAAAGTGATGCCAAACGCGCTGTTGCCATTGCACTTCGCAACCGCTGGCGTCGAATGCAGCTTGATAAAGCACTACGCACAGAAGTTACGCCAAAAAACATTTTAATGATAGGCCCAACCGGTGTGGGTAAAACAGAAATTGCCCGCCGTTTAGCAAAACTTGCCCGTGCACCTTTTATTAAAGTTGAAGCAACTAAGTTCACTGAAGTGGGCTATGTTGGTAAAGAAGTAGAAACCATTATTCGTGACCTTGCCGATATGGCAGTGAAAATGGTCAAAGAAGATGAAATGGAGCGGGTAAAGCACTTAGCCGAAGAAGCGGCTGAAGAGCGCATTTTGGATATTTTACTGCCGCCAGCTCGTGATGGCTTTGGCAATGAAGAGCAAAGCGAAAACACCAGCACACGTCAAACTTTCCGTAAAAAACTACGTGAAGGCAAACTAGACGACAAAGAAATCGAATTAGACTTAGCCGCGCCGCAATTAGGTGTTGAAATCATGGCGCCACCGGGCATGGAAGATATGACTTCGCAGCTACAAAACATGTTCCAAAGCATGTCGAGCGATAAAACTAAAAAGCGTAAGTTGAAGATTAAAGATGCCTTTAAAGCGCTATGTGAAGAAGAAGCCGCGAAAATTGTTAACCAAGACGATATTAAGCAAAAGGCCATTGATGCCGTAGAGCAAAACGGCATTGTCTTTATTGATGAAATTGACAAAATTTGTAAGCGCGGTGACAGCTCAGGCCCGGATGTATCTCGTGAAGGTGTACAACGTGACTTACTACCATTGGTAGAAGGCTCAACAGTAAGCACTAAACACGGCATGATAAAAACAGATCATATCTTATTTGTTGCTTCAGGCGCTTTCCAAATGGCAAAGCCGTCTGATCTGATCCCTGAGTTACAAGGCCGTTTACCTATTCGTGTTGAGCTGCAAGCATTAAGCTCAGATGACTTTGTCCGTATTTTAACGGAACCATTTGCATCGTTAACCGAGCAATATACCGCGTTATTGGCTACCGAAGGTGTTCAAGTTGAATTTAGCCAAGACGGTATAAAAGCGATTGCAGAAGCCGCATTCCAAGTAAATGAAAGCACTGAAAACATTGGTGCTCGCCGTTTACACACTATGATGGAGCGTTTAGTAGAAGATCTATCCTTTAATGCCGATCAACGCCAAGGTGAAACCATTACTATCGATAAAGACTACGTTGAAAGCACTTTAAACAATGTCGTTAAAGATGAAGATTTAAGTCGCTTTATTTTATAGTTTGAGGCTAATTCATGACTATTCATAGTTTTACCATTAATTATGTCAATAGCTACGTTCAGGTTAGCTTGAGCGATGGCAACTATACTTATAACTTACCCTTTGAGTATTTAAGAGTATTTTCGCCGCAGCAGCCCAAAGCAGCGCCTAATCAAATTAGCCTAGTAACGCATAAAAAGCTGGTAAAAGTTGTTGCTATTGAAAGTGTTGGTAAACACGGCGCGAGAATTAGCTTTGATGACCAGCATCAAGCTATTTATAGTCATGACTATTTAATGCAATTAGCTCAGCAGCAAGAGGCTAATTGGCAAGAGTATCTGAGCGCTTTACAAGAAAGTGGTCACTCTCGCGAAGCCATGATTGATATTAAGCCAGTGTAGCTAAGCGACACTTTTTTAAATTAAGCACATAAAAATGCCCAGCATCGCTGGGCATTTTTTATTACTCGAATTAGTAGTGTATAGACTTCAGCTAAAGCGTTTTAAACATTAAAGCGACTTACTTCCTGATGTAACACATCTGCTTGTTGTGATAACTCTTCACTCATATGTTCATTCTGTTTAGCCGATGCGGCTGATTGCTCAGTAACATCACGAATCATAACAACATGTTCGTTCACTTCAGAAGCTACTGCGCTTTGTTGATGAATCGCCGTAGCAATAGCGCTGTTCATATCCATAATTAGCGCCACATCTTGAGTTATTTCATCTAGCATAGTACCAGTAGAGCTTGCTTGCTCAGCGCTTTCTTCACCTTGCTTACGACACGTTGCCATTAAGGTAACAATTTCTTGAGTACGGTTTTGCAATAAGCCTATGATGGTTTCTATCTCTTGAGTTGAGTCTTGCGTTCTGCTGGCAAGCGTTCTTACTTCATCGGCAACTACGGCAAAACCTCTACCCTGCTCCCCTGCACGGGCAGCTTCAATTGCGGCATTTAATGCCAGTAAGTTGGTTTGCTCAGCAATACCGCGAATAACATCAAGTACGGAGGCAATGGTAATGCTCTCTTTCTCTAGCTCTTTAACAACGTTTTCAGAATCTAGCAGTTTTTCAGATAATTGACCGATTTTATCAATTGTTTGTTCAACACCTGATTTACCTTTCTCAGCATTAGTATTGGTTACTTCCGCCTTATGAGCAGCTTCTTGGGTATTTGAAGCAATTTCTTCAACGGTTGCCACCATTTCTGTTACAGCAGTAGCGACCAAGTCTGTTTGCTGCATTTGCGTCTCAACACCTTCATTGGTATTGTAAATATTTTCAGTCAAATTACCTGTGGCGGTGTTTAATGTTTCCACAGAATTATTTACTTCAATAATTAGCTTTCTAAAGCTCACTAACATTTGGTCAAAAACAACTGCCATTTCAGCTAGCTCGTCATTACCACTTGTTTCGACTTCATGTGTTAAATCATTTGTGGCAGCAATTTTTGACATAGTCTCTTTTAAACCGCTAATACGAGATAAAATGCTTTGGCTGATAAACCAGGCTGATATCAAAGCAATAGCAAGTACTACTATAAACAAGCTATAAGCTAAGGTGCTAACAAACTGGACATCATCGATTACCGCCTGTTCACTTTTACTAATAACCGTTTTCATTTGGCTGTCAACTTGATGTACCGTTGCACGCATTTTACCTAACAGACCTGATTTAGCATCATAGCCTAGTTCTTTTTGCGCGCTCACTAAATTTAAAAAGGCGCCTTTATACGCTTGTGTTAGCTGTAATAGCTGTGCTTTATCCTCACCAGAAAAGCCACTTTGCTCAATACTGCTATTAAGTTTGTCAACATTGCCTACTAACCTATCAACGTACTTATCATCCAAACGCAACATAAAATCTTTTTCATTACGTCTTAACTGTAACATTTGGCTTAACAGCAAGTAGTCTTGATCACCAATTAAAGACTCAACATTATGTACAGCGGCTCTTAACTGGCCGTATAAACCATCTTTAGAGTGCAAACCAATGTTTTGTTGCAGAGTAACTAGCTCTTTAAAGTGGGTATCATAATCGCTAAGGATTTTCTTTAAATTGTTAAGTTCTGGCATGGTTAAGCCGACCTGAGCAAAGTCTTGCTCTAACGCATTAACATTTTGCTTTAGCGCTGCCATATTTTTCTTGAACTTATCAAAGTACTTAAGATCTTTACGTGCCAGAAAATCCTTTTCATCACGTCTAAGCTGCAATACTGAGCTTTTGATATTACCGATATCATTGGCAATGGTAATATCATGCTGCAGTGAGTTACTCTCATAGTTAAGTAACAGCAACATTAATACCATAGCCACAACTAAAATAGTGGTGTTAGCAATGAGTTTGTGTTTTATCAACATATAGCAGGACCTTTAAACAATAAAAAGAGAGTATACGAGTAACTAACCGCCTTCCTTGCGTTTGCTCCGTTACTATGTACAAAGTAGTTACTTAACTTAGTTATTATAGCTGCAATTAAGCGTTTGCAATAAATTATTTATATTAATAATATGATTAAAGTCATTGTTGCGTAAAACTTTTTTACAACACTAACAATCTAATTATCGACAAGCATTTAAATAAGTTTAGCAATAAATAACTGAACTGTTGGTATTAAGAAGGTTTGGTAAAATACTGCTGTAGCTGTTCATCTGGTATTGGCTTATTAATGTAATACCCTTGTACCGCGTCACAACCTAAATGTCTTAACACATTCAGTTGTTCTTCTGTTTCAACACCTTCAGCAAGTACGCGCTTACCTAAGCCATGCGATAGCTCAACCATAGACTTCACTATTGTTAGATCAGAATCATTACTGGCGACTTCGGTAATAAAACTGCGATCTATTTTAATTTTATCAATAGGCAGCTTACGTAAGTAGGCGAGTGAGGAGTAACCAGTACCAAAGTCATCAATAGAGACTTTAATGCCCATATTTTGCAGCTTCACTATGGTGTTCATTGCTTGCTCAATATCTGTCATCACCACATTCTCAGTAATTTCTAATTCAAGATATTTAGGTGGTAAGTTATATTCTTGTAATAGTGACTGAATATTAGTGACTAGCTGGCTATCTTGAAATTCGACCGCGGTAATATTAACGGCAACAACTATGCGTCGATGATATAATTCAAACCACTTGGCGTTATATTGGCAAGCTTTCGCTAAAATATAACGGTCAAACTCATTATGAAGCCCTATGGCTTCCATATCAGCTAAAAAGTGCACTGGCAATAACAGCCCCTTTTCAGGATGTTGCCATCGCACAAGCGCCTCAACACCTTCTAATTTATTGGTTAATAAATTAAGTTGCGGCTGAAAATACAAAACAAACTCATCATTGGCTAGGGCTGCTTTAAGCTGTTTTTCCATGATTAATAAATGTCGACCTTGTGCCTGCATACCATCTTCAAAAGCAACAGAAGCAAGGTGATTTGTTTCCGCATGATGCAAGGCTAAGTTTGCTTTTTGTAATAAATCTTCAGCATTGCTTGCATGCTCAGGATAAAAGCAATAACCAACACTGGCTTGAATATGAATATCTTGCTGGTTATAGATAAAGGCTTTATTGATTAATTCATGAATATGTTTGGTCGCTCTATCCACGTGAGATAACTGCTCAAACTCCATGACAAACATAAAGGAGTCACCACTTAATCTACCAACCGCTTGCGGTAAAAAAACACTATTGGTTAGTCTGTTAGCGATTTCTCCAAGAATATAATCACCCACTTTTAAACCATAGGTATCATTAATAAATTTAAATTGTTTTATATCGATTAAAAAAACCGCTAATTTAGTGCGAGCTTTCAAGGTAGTCACCATAACTTCAGAAAGCCGCGCCATAACCTGCTCTCTGTTTAACGCACCGGTTAATGAGTCATGCTTACCAAGGTATTGTGCTCGATTAATGGCATTAATAGCCGCAAACCTTTCAGCCCCCTGCATCCATACCAATAAAATAAAACCAAGCACAATTTGTGCGGCAACATCAAAGTAAAGTAGCACTTGCTCTAGCTGCCTGAACCATTGCTCAGTGAGGGCTAAAATAGATAAAAATGAATGCGACAAATATCTCAAGCCAATAACAAGCGCAAAGCACAATAATAAGGTGCTAGAAAAATGGCGTTTTTTATCAACAGCAAGAAAAAAAGATAAACCAATAAAACAGCAACCAAAAATAAAGCTTGGCAAACTCACCGTTAAATAAAAGTGATTAAAGGTTTGTTGATCATCAAAAGCATACAGACTCGATGTCATAACAGTAAAAGCAGCTAAGCTGAGTATCGCTATAACAAACTGGCTAATGCTAGGTTTAAAGTTGCTTCGAGCATTATAAATACCCACGAATAAGAAAAGTAGCGCAACAAACTGAGTTAATTTAAAACTTGCTGATACAACCAGCTGTGAAACTGCATTGGAAAACTCGCTAGAAATAAGCGGGGTGAGTGCTATAACATAATAACCTAGCGTTATCGAAGTTAAGCCCAACAGCCAATACTTTACATAGCGGCGCTCGAAGGTACGATAGTACATGTAAAAGATAAATGACAACACTGAGAAAGCTATTGCTTGAGTAAGAAACAACATAGCTTTTGGCTGTAACAACTCTGTCATACAAATATGTTAACTATCGATAAGGTTGTACAACTATTAAAGAGTTTTTTGTATTTAAATACAAGTATTAACTGAATATTTACTTAGCAACCTCACAAACAAATCACTAAATAACAATTCAAATCAAGCTCAGCTTAGAGTGATGATATTAATGGTTTTATTTTATCGACAACTCTATATACTGAAAGGTGACAATTTATCGCCAACTAAGAGAAAAACCATGCAATATAATACTTCTGAGCTCTGTGATCTTTATGCTGATCTTGTTGATGTTGTAGACCCTATATTTAGCAATTATGGTGGCCGCAGTTCTTTTGGCGGCAAAGTAGTCACTTTAAAGTGCTTTGAAAGCTTAGGTTTGATTGAGCAAATTATTGCTGCTGACGGCACAGGCAAGGTATTGGTTATCGACGGTGGCGGTTCAACTAGACGAGCAATTATCGACAGCAAAATTGCACAAGCTGCCGAATCCAATGGCTGGGAAGGCATTATATGCTATGGCAGTGTCAGAGATGTAGATGCCCTTGAAGATATAGATATAGGTATTCAAGCCCTAGTTTCTATCCCTGTAGGTGCTAACGATCAAGATATTGGTGATGCCGATGTTGCCATTAATTTTGCTGGCGTAACTATATTACCTGACGATCATATTTATGCCGATAACACAGGCATTATATTATCTCCTGATGCGTTAGATATCGAATAGCAGCGTCAGCTTTATTAGTTTGGTTTAGCTTCAGGGTGCTGGCTAAACCAAGCATTAAGCCATATTTCTAGTTCATCTCGTACCACACCACGGTTGATTATCAGCCCTTGCATTAGCTCTCCGCCCATGGCTTTATAAGCAGCAGATGCTTCATGGTTGTCAATATGAGTACCAATTAGTTGAATTTTCATGCTACGACTCAGTGTCACTAAAGCATTAGTTATGGCTTTATCTACTCGATTTTCACTATCATTTCTTAAATGCTGGCAATTGATTTTAATTTGCTGAACAGCGGTTTTACGTAGATAACGTAACGACTCATAGCTACCAGAGAAGTTATCTATTGCCACGCGAACACCAAGCGACTTTAACTGATCAATAGTTCTTTTTGCCTGCTCAGCTGAATCAACAATAACTTGTTCAGAAAGCTCCATGATTAGCTGTTTACCACTAACGCCACTTAGCTTAATTTGCCCTTCAATAAAATCGACCAAATCCGCTTCTAATAAAGACTGGCTCAATATACTGATAGCAACAGGCTGAGTTAAACCTTGATTATTTAACACAGCTATCACTTTAAACGCTTCAATTATCATTTGCTTAGTCAGTAAATAAATATCACCGCTATACTCAGCAATACGGACAAAATCGGCTAACTCCTTAGGCTTTTCTGCTTGTTCGTACCAATGCACTTTAATTTGAAAGCCAACTAGCTGATTATTGGAGATATTAACCTGCGGCTGAACATACCAAAATAAATTTTCATCACGTATATCTTGGTGTATTAATTCCATGCGAGATAACTGTTGTTGCGTATGCAACAAGCTAGCATTATCAAAATAGAAAATTTGTTTTTGTTGTTGAATTGCGCTGAGCAAAGCATCTTCAGCATGAGAAATAAGCTCAGCAACGCTATGGCCATTATGCCCAGAAATGGCAATACCAAAAGCGAGTTCAAAGTTTAATGAAAAACTCTTAAAACTCATTGCTTGAGGCACGCTAGCGGCAAGCTGCTGACAAATATCATCGAGTACATGGTGATCATCATGCTGGGCTTGGCTAAGATCAACCACCATTAAAAAATGTAAGCTTTGCATGCGCGCAAGGCGAATTGGTTTTTGCTCATTGGAAAAGTTAAGTAAGGCTTGATTGTTCGCTAACTTCTGTGACAAAGCATATGCCAGCTGTAACAATAATATATCTGAATTATGATGCCCTAATATGCTATTTACTCGCTGAAAGTTAGTAGGCTTTATGGTGACAACAGCAAAACGACGTTCATTGCTCTGCATTAACGCTCGGGAAAAAACTTTTTGTGCTTGCTGAGCCGTAGGTAAATTAGTAGCAGGATCATGAGTAAACAAGTATAAGTCGTCGGCACTAATAGTATCACTGCCCCCTTCCTCAGCCCCTGTGCGAGCTAATTTTTTTCTGAACAACAAGAGCAAGACAACTGCCGCGAAAAAACCTAAAACAAAAGCGATGATAACGCCAGAGCTAGTAAACTGAGTGCTATTTGCTAACGCGGGGAAAGGCAGGTATAGCCACAGTAATAGCAAAGCAAGTTTACTTTGACACAGTAAAGCAAATTTAGTTATCAAACGATTAAAACAGCTCATATTCAATCAACGTCTAGTTAAGATACTTAGCTAGAGTAATCAATATAAGCTGTTTTGTACAGAAACCCCGTTTATAGCAAGAAAATACCGTCAATGTTTTATAATTTGAACTTAGCCAATTGAACATTTAACTCGTAAGCTAGCGACAGTAAATGCTCACTAATTTCTTTACCACGAATGGCATCTTCACTAGATTTCTCTGCGACATTACTAATATTAACGACATTCATATTAATTTCATCTGCGGCAAGGTTTTGCTGCTTAGCAGCACTAGATATTTGACAATTTAGCTCATCAAGCTCTTGAATTTCACCACTGATATCCACTAATAAATTAGCGACATTGGCAACATCATCCGCTTTTTCATTGGCTTGCTGGCTTACTGAATTCATCGAATCTACCGCGCCTTGTGCGCCTTCTTGTAAGCTACTAATGGTGACATTGATTTGCTCAATTGACTCACGTGTACGCGTTGCTAAAGAACGTACTTCATCGGCAACCACGGCAAAGCCTCGCCCTTGCTCTCCCGCTCTAGCAGCTTCTATCGCGGCATTGAGTGCAAGTAAATTAGTTTGCTCTGCTATTGCTGTGATGACTTCTAAAACAGTACCTACTTCATGGGTTTTATTACTTAACTCAGTGATCATTTCAGTATTATCAATCACGCGATCTCGTAACTCATTAATACCAACTTTAGCCTGCTCTACTAAAGCTAAACCTTGTGAAGTTCGCTCATTCGCTGAAACAGATTTATCTGCAGCACTTTGGGTATTTTGCTGTACTTCATTAGCCGATGCATCTAGCTCATTGATTGCCGCCGCAACCGAATCCGTACCATTTTTTTGCTCTAATACCGCACTACGGGTTAATGAGGAAATCTCATCAACATGCTTTGCTGACTCAATTAACTGCTCGGTTGCCCCTGAAATAGAAATAAAACTGCTTTTAAATTTCGCCATCATGCTATTAAGTGCTGAACTTACCGCTCCAAGCTCATCATGATAGTTCACTTTAATTTCTTTATTTAAATCTAGGTCTTTCTCTACCGCCAAAATAGTATTGCTTAAACGCTTTAAGCGCACAAAAATCAACTTTTTAAGCGTATAACTCAACAAGACAAAACTAATAATGGTGATAATAAGTTGTAGCAGTGTCGCTTGCGTGATTGAGTTGGCAATATCTTGATCAACTCTTGATAAATCATAAGTAACTTTAACAGCACCAAGCACTTCATTTTCATCAACTTGATGACAGGTAAGACAGTTAGTTCCGCGATAATCTTTACTGGCGCGAATAGGCAGTATAAAACTCATCATGCGTTTACCATCTTGTGTAAACTGCTGAAATGCCTTTTCGCCCGCCAAGCCTTGACGCTCAAATTCAGAGGTAGCTGCTTGATCATCATGACCATTGCCAAAGACTTTATTTAACGAGGCTGCTCGTAACACTCTTGCCTCAACAATGTCATCTTGGCTTAACATCTTATCTTGAATTAACTGTCGATTAGCAATGGTTCCGGTTAACATCATGGTATTAACTGAATCAAAGTAATTTAGTGCTAAGCTCTCTAAGTTTCGCTCAACAAAATGTTCAGCTAACTGCTTTTCATCATTATAAAAAAAGAAAATAGTTGTACTTAAAAAGATAACGCCGATTAGCGCTAAAGCGGCATTGATTTTCTTTGCTAAAGATAGCTGCTTAAACATAATAACCTCAGGTTAATATCATGGTCTTATTTCACACCTTGCCTTATTCGCACTTATGTAATTGGCATTAGTTTTGGCTGAAATAAGCGGCAAAAAGTCGATTTTATTCTATATGGCTTTGCCTCGAAAAAGATAAAAACTTTAACCTTTTTTGATCTAAAACGTAAAAAGCCCTGACAAAAGTAGGGCTTTTAAAATTATCAAGCTATATAAGCCAGCAAGGTGACAGGTAACAGCAACTTATTTGCTATTATTGCTCAAAATAAAACTTGTTGCGCTTATTATCATAGTTGCCAACTTCATTCATAGTTTCAGCATCATATAAACGGCCGTTGATCATAGTATAAATAACACGATCACTGATACGGATATCTTGGCTCATATCACCGTCAACTACCACTAAATCAGCAAGTTTACCTGTTTTAATTGAACCAATTTGTTTTGCTAATCCTAATGTTTCTGCTGGTGACATAGTGGCGGTGCGCAGCGCTTCAAGCGGTGTCATACCACCTTGTGCCATCATCCACATTTCCCAATGCATTGCTAAGCCTTCGCGCTGACCATGACCACCTGAGTTAACTTTTAAGCCTAAGTCCTGCATTTCTTTAGCGACTGTCGCCACATTAATATGGTTATAGTGATGATGAGGCGCTTTAGGTCTGCGCATCGCTCTTGGCTCTAATACCTCACTTGGTACATATTGACTCAACCTAGGATGCAACCAAACATCAGTTGTGTCATACCAATAATGTTCTCCCCAAATACCGCCATAAGCGTAATGCCGATCAGTTAAGGCAAAAAAGTTTGGGGATCAATTGAACGATCCCTACAATATGTAAGAATCCGATAAATAAAGTTTATCGGATTTTTTTATGCGCTTTGAAAGTGAACTTGCTACAGCCTTTAGTTCTTGTAATACCTTCCACACCTTTGAGAAATACGCAGAGTTGCTCTCCCCTGAGTTGATTAAACAAGGCTTTAAACAAGCTGGCGTCGCCACAATTAGAAAAAGGCGCCTACCACTTGAAACCGTGCTTTGGTCAATTATCGGTATGGCACTATATCGTCAGAAGTCGGTTTGGGATATAGCCACTCAGATGGATATCATGTTGCCTGATAAAAAGCCATTAGTGGCACCAAGCGCACTGGTTCAAGCAAGACAAAGGTTAGGCGCAGATGCCGTTAAAGAAGTGTTTAAAGTGATGGCACAGCATGGTTATGAATCGAACCAGTTTGAAACATGGGCGGGCTTGAACCTGCTAGCCGTTGATGGTGTCGTATGGCGAGTCGCCGATACTGCTGAAAACCACAAAGTATTTGAAACGCAAAGTAACCAGCATAGAGAAAATATTTATCCTCAAATCCGTATGGTTTGTCACATGGAAATTACGAGCCACCAGCTAATCAACAGCGTATTTTCAGGTTACCGAACTAATGAAATGAAATTAGCAGAAGGGCTAATAGAAACGACACCAGATAATACATTAACTATCTTCGATAAAGGCTATTACTCGCTTGGTTTGCTCAATCGATGGCATCAAGCAGGAGAACAAAGACACTGGATGATACCAGCTCGTAAAGACTTAAATTACGATGTCATCCAGAGTTTGGGCAAGAATGATAAACGTATTCGGTTAACAACAACGCCTCAAGCTCGTAAAAAATTTAATGACCTACCAGAACATATTGAAGCCAGATTAGTGAGTAAAAAAATTAAAGGTAAAGAGTACCGTATTCTGACCTCAATGGTCGACCCAATACGCTTTCCAAGCGAAGAAATGGTTGAGTTATACCGGTATCGCTGGGAAATAGAATTAGGCTATCGAGAGATGAAACAATCGCTACTTAACAGCGCTTATACTTTAAGAAGCAAGCGACCAGATATGATTGAACAGGAGTTATGGGGACTCCTTCTGTGCTACAACTTGATAAGGCAAGGGATGACAGCGGCAGCAAGAAAGCTTAATAGCACTTGGCCTAATCAGCTTAGCTTCACGAGTTGCTCAATGGCAATTACTCAGTTCTTTGCCACATTGCCTCTGTCTAGCCCTGGCAATATTCCCAAACACTATGAAGCTTTACTGACACAAATGACTTATTTTAAATTACCAGAGCGGCGTGAAGAGAGGCAATACCCAAGGTGGGTTAAGGCAAAACCCCAAAGGTATCCAAGGAATACAAAAAATGCCAATCAGCTTAACTGACTGGCATTACGCCATAAGCGACACCTAATGTTGGCGTATACGCCATATCAGATTGCGACCAAAGCTGCTTAATATCATCATATACTTTTGCCGTCGGTATTGAGTGTTCCAAGGTTGTATGACCATCAACCACCATAGTTAAATTATGCTGAAGTAACGAACCACCTTCAGGAACCACGAGCATTTCTAATTCTCTGGCTGCCTGGATAAATTGCTGACGTTGATTTCGACGTGGTTGGTTATAACTTTTTACACTAAAAGCGCCAGCCGCTTTTAATCGCTCAACGTGAAACTTAGCATCATCTAAACTATCAACATGCGATGTATAACCGGGAATAGTTGCACCATATAAAATGGTGCCCGTTGAAAACAACCTTGCTGCGACAATTTTGCCTGCCTTTTGCATTTCACTGGCAGCAAAAAACTCTGTGGTATCGTTTGATGGGTCATGAATACTGGTTACACCGAACGTTAAGCCGGCATAGTTTTCCCAGTTTTGCTGTGGAATGATCTCATCACTTGCTTGTGCGCCGTGCGCATGCGCATCTATCAAGCCAGGAATAATACTCTTACCAGTAATATCAATGACTTTAGCCGCTTTAGGTATACTAATTTCATCTCTAGCTGCGACAGCTTTAATAACATTTCCTTCAACAAGTACAACACCATTATCAATGATTTGCTCGCCTTCCATAGTGATCACTTTGCCACCAACAAAAGCAAGCATACCTGAAGGCTTATCTACTTTTTGCTGATAACTCAGATCTGTAGTTGCCACTTTGATCTCAGCTTGTTTTTCTTGTCTGTTTGCTGTTAATGAAAAAGCATCAGCAATATTTGCCTGATAAAGATTTGCCCCCAAACTCCAATACAACTGCTGTGAATTATTATGCCAATTGATACCTTCGCCTGCACGCGTTGATAACTGAACTACAGGTAAGTTTTTCGCATCTGGGCCAATATCAATGACACTGCCACGTTCAATAAAAGGCGTAACAAAGACTTTAAAGCGCTCGGCAAAGGCTAAATATTTACCATTCGGGGCAACGCGATATTCTGTCGCTAACTTGCCTTGATAAAGCACATGTTCTGTCTTTTTGATTAAATCAATTTTCACTAACTGAGGCACTTCAGCCGCACGAATAACATATAGGGCTTTATCATCAGCACCATAATGAGGCTGAACACCAGACTCTGTTACTAAGCTTGCTTTGCCGCCTTTTTTCTCACCTTTACTTGAAACGGTATAAACGCCTGTTTTGAGATTCCAATCAGGGTTAAGAATACTGCCACCAGCAACTTTACGATAAGTTATGGTTTTACCATCAGGCGAAAAGCGCGGTTCTATGTATTTACCAGGCTGGCTTAATAATGGTTTTCCTTTGCCACCTCGCGCTGAAACCACGCGAATTTGCCCTTGCTCTTCATCGTGCCAAGTTGCGTAAACAATCTTCTTACCATCTCTTGAAAAGCTAGGGTTTAACTCAAAATGATTTGATTGTTTGGTTAAACGCTTAGGCTGACCACCTGATAATTTACGCGTGTAAATATGACCCATAGATTCAAAGACAACACGCTTACCATCTGGCGAAACCTTAACATCACGCAGCATTTTACTGGTAAAAGACTTTTGCTCTATATGCTGTTCAAAAGCCAGTGCTTTTTGAATTTTCTTATCCGTTTTCACACGAAAGTCAATGGTAGATACCTGTTGATTATCTAAAGTTAAGCGTTTTATCTTGCCATCATCCCAAAACACTAAACTCTTGCTATCAGGAGTCCAAGCAATGGTTGGATAAACACCATGTATAGCCCAAGTTTCTTGCATATCCCTTTCAAGTTCTTGATAGATTTTAGTTTCTTTACCACTGGCTAAATCATATAAATATAGGTTTGATTTAAAATCATCTCGACTAATAAACGCTAAATACTTGCCATCAGGAGATGGTGTCGGCCTAATAGCACCACCTTTACCCGAGATTACTGTAGTGATCTTTCCCGTAGCTAGCTCAAGTCGCTTAATTTTATATATGCCTTTGATTGAGTCTTTGGAATAGTGAAAGGTTTTGCCTGGCGTGGCATCATGCGAGAAATATACGTATTTACCATCATGAGAAAAGCTCGCTTCGCCTAAATCTTTCTGATCGTTACTGCGTTTAGTTAACTGTACACCGTCGCCACCTAATTTATGGTATAGCCACACCTCACCAGCACCTAAAGAACGTGAGCCGGTATAGTGCTTGCGGCCTAGTAAATAGTTACCGTCTGGCGACCAAGCGGGGCTATTAAGTAAACGAAATGTTTCTTTCGACACTGGTTTAGCATTTGCGCCATCACTATCCATCACCCATAAGTTATCACCGCCCCCTTGATCAGAGGTAAAAGCGATACTTTTACCATCCGGGCTAAATCTTGGCTGCATTTGCCATGCAATATCTGTCATCAGTGGTTTAGCTTCACCACCTGTTATCGGTAAGGTATAAATATCTCCCAATAAATCAAACACAAGGGTGCGACCATCTGGGCTAACATCAAGGTTCATCCATGTACCTGTTGTGACATCTATTTTAGCTGTGACAAAATCGCCTTGTGGCGAGTTAACTGACCAGTCAGCCACTTTTTCTTTATTGGTGCTTTTATTCGCTTCATCCGCTGAAACAGGGTTAATATAAGAGGTACTAGCGACAATAAGCAGAGTCGATGCCAGTAAATGTTTCGAATAACGTGTCATGGATAAACCTTTTAGTGATAGTGATTAGCTATTATTTGCTGCTTCTTTTAGCAACACTTGCCTTCGCTTAAGCTCGTTTGCTGGCATAGTGGGGGTATGATCTTTTTCATGTAGAACCAGTAACGCCTCCACTAAACAAATATAACCATTAAGGTTATTACTTGCCCACAAGCGCTTCATGTTCTTCTCACCTTTCATTAAAAAGCTGACAAACTGCTTAAAATCTTTTGGATCGTGATTATCAAAACACTTTTGCGCTATGCCCTTTAAGCGACCTTTGCCCTTTAAGCATTCTCGAAAGATGATGGTATAATTATTGATTAATGGACTGATTAATTCACAGTATTGAATCAGCTGATCATTTTGCTGAATCTGCGCTCGCTCTTTTAATTGCACTAAGCGATTTTTAGCAAACTCTTCATAGCGCCCGGCAATCAAGGCCATAGAATCTACCAAACCTTTATTTTCCTTTTTTGTCGCTGCACTATCCCTCTTTTGCGTCAACACAAAGCGTTGTAATTTTTCTGCTCGAAAGAAAAAGTAAACACTAATACCAACAAAAAGTGCCGTAATGGCCAAGACAAAAAACATCATGTCTCCTAATGGTTATTTATTCACTAAGTTGAGCTAAAAAGATATAAGGGTCGATATCTTTGAAAGCTGGTGACTTCAAAGAGTACTGACATGTTAATGAAAAGTCACCTAAACTTGCGAAAAACCTACTTTGAATTGCTTGCGATAGTTTAGCGGCTTTGTCACTTACTTCAGATACTTTTTGATGTTCAAAAATAAGTAAGTACTCACCTGGGTTTAACAGCCCGGCAAAATCATATTCATCAATATTTTCATTGATAATTCTGGCTATATCATCAGAAACTTCATTGATTATTGATTTTTTATTAAACCTAAAAGTTAATTCTTGCCAATTATCGACTGATATATACATTACCGTAATCGGAAATTGAAATTGCCTCGCCTTCTTATAAACCAGCTGATAAATATGCTTAGTTTGCATAGGCTGAACCAAAAAGTTTTTTGGCCTTTCCATATCTAAATAGACAAGATTATGTCGACTTGCTCGTAACCTAAGATAAAAGCTAACCGCAGTAATTACCAGCAGAATCACAGCGGCAACTAAGCTAATAATAATTGATTTTTGTTTAGCGAATTTGCCAGTAAAACTTGCCGACAATTCACTTTCTTGTGCCAGTTTTACCGCAATTTCTCGGGTTTGCTGTTCTGCTACGCTATGAAATTGCTCATGTTCATGACTGCTATCACGGTGATAAAATTGATGCAGAGAAGACTTCGCTAACTTATCACTGGTTAATAGCCTTTCTTGTAGTTGCCCGTATTTAATTTGCCATAAGTAGGCTTTGTCACTATCACCTTGTTGATAGTACATGTTCGCGAGCATTTGATAATAGTCTTTGTAACCTTTGCTTAATGACTCATGCTCAATAAGCGGCATTGCTTCTATTAACAAGGCATTAGCCTCTAGCTCACGCTTGCTGGCAAAATAAACTTTCGCTAGTGTAATTAAAGCTTTAGCGTAATCTAAATTAAGGTTTCTCTGCTTAAAAACGGTCTTTGCAGCGAGCAACGCCTGCTCTGCTGGCGCTAATTCTCCTTGCTGATAAAGTGTTCTGGCTAAACCAACGGATGCTCTGGCAACACTGATAGGCGCCTGTTTTTCTTCGGCATACTTTCTTGCCTCCCAAAAAGCATTATAAGCATCGTCATATTTGGCAGTAAAAAGATACGCATTACCCAATTGCAGATACGTTTGATCAACATTTGCCATACGCGCTAAATCAAATCTAAGCTTTAGCACTTTAAGCTGAATAGTTAATGCTGTTTGGTAATCGCCAAGGTAATGATAGGCATTTGCCAAAATAGTTAGTAACTCAATTTGCTCAGAAAATACTGGCTCTTGAGCAATACCTTGCTCCACTTCCTGCAAATCTAGTAATGCCTTGTTAAAATCAGCCAACATGACATAGGCAACACTACGATAACTTAAAGCGAATAAACGAAATTTAATATCAACATCTTGTTCGCTCAAACTTACAGCATGCTCTGCTGTGGTTAACAACAAATTATATTGCTGTTTATTCATATAAAGCCGCGCAAGCTTGAGTGCTAAACACAAGCTGACCTCTTTATCTAAGGTTTTCACCGCTAAACCATCTTGAACAAATTGCAGTGCTTTTTCAGTATCACCTATATTGGTCGCGACATCGGCAAGCAATAAATACAATTTGGCAATAGTGTCACTTGGGTATTGATGTCTATTTGGAATAATGCGCTTAGAAAGTTCAGTCACTTCTTGGTAATCTAATAATTCATAATTACTTTGATTTAACCGCTGAACCTGTTCAATTAACGCTTCTTGTCTAGGCTCTTGTTGAGCATGTGCTAATGAAAGGCATACATTTACCAGTAAAAAACTGGTAAAAATAGCAAAAAAACAACTTTTTTTTATATAAAAAAACACTTTCAAAACAATACTCTACTAAAACATTTAACGGTGATTTAACTTAATTAACTTATTGTAAACTTTTTTTTAGTTTACAAGCCCTTCGGTTGATCTATAATGATTTTGAGCTGCTAAAGCTCGACAAGGGCAAACCTAGTGAAAACTAGCGACGCAAAGTTACCGGTCTAATGGGAAACCTATGATAGCGGAACTACCAAATTTAGATATAGTGGGGGCTTATCTTTACTTGCTGGCCTTCTATCAGTTTTCTGCCGATATCTTTGCGCGCCTTCCCTTCTTACTCATGTGCTAACTCCTGTTTCCTTAACTGTTCTTCTATGTAGCTATCAATCACTTTTTCTAACATAGACAAGGGCATAGAGCCATGCTTTAACAATTGGTCATGAAACTCTCTTAAATCAAATTGATTACCTAATTGCTGCTCAGCTTTATTACGCAATTGCTTTATTTTTAACTCGCCAATTTTGTATGACAGTGCTTGTCCAGGCCAAGAAATATAACGGTCTATCTCTGTTTTCACATTGTGTAATGATAAAGCCGTATTACTGGCTAAAAAGTCCATCGCTTTATCTCGAGACCAACCTTGACTATGCATACCGGTATCAACAACAAGTCGACAAGCTCGCCACATTTCATAGGTTAATCGACCAAAGTTATGATAAGGGTCGCTATACATACCCGCTTCAATGCCTAAATACTCAGAATATAATCCCCAACCCTCACCAAAGGCTGAAATGTAAGTGCGATTACGAAATTTAGGGACATTTTGCATTTCTTTAGCTAACGCAATTTGCAAATGATGCCCAGGTACCGCCTCATGTAAAGTTAACGCAGTAAGCACATAAAGCGGTCTGCGATCAAGGCGATAGGTATTAACCCAATAATTACCAGGTTGATCATCACGCGCAGCACCTGAATATCGACCCGTTGTATACTTAGGGGCAATGTTTTCCGGCACAGGCATTACGCCATAAGGTGTTCGTGGTAATGTTTTAAATAACGGCGGTAATTTTGCATCCATTTGCTTGGCAATATAAGAGGCTTCCTTTATCAGCTCAAGTGGAGTTTGCGCATAAAATTGCGGATCTGTTCTTAAAAATTGCACAAATTCGGCGAAGCTACCGGTAAAGCCAACCTCTTTGATAACGGCCTCCATTTCTGCGCGAATACGTTTCACCTCTTGCAGGCCTTGTTGGTGCACTTGCTCTGCTGTCATAGGTAAGGTTGTATAGTGCTCGACGCGATTTTGATAATAACGTTCACCATTTGGCAAGGCACTAGCAGCAATGTTTTTACGTGCTTTAACCTGATATTTATTTACCATAAAGTCATAATACTTTTGGTAGACAGGCATAACTTGACTAGATAACACTTGCTTTGCTTGTGCCTGCAGCTGACGTTGTACTTGGGGTGAAACAGAGTCATGCATAGCTAAAAATGGCTGATAGTAACCACTTGAGGTGACATCATCTTTAATATAAGCCAAGATAGATTGCTCAAATCCTGCTAACACTATCTGAGGTTGAGTTATCCCTTCCTCAATACCTAGCTCCATCCACGCCATTTGCTGATCAAAATAATGAGGAATTGCGTTAAGGCGAGCGATATAGTCAATATAGTCCTGTTCACTTTTAAAATGAATACGACTGCTGATATTGGCAATCCAAACATGAAAACCAGATTCAGCCGTTAATGGCATATAGTGTTCTTTATTTAGATAACCATCTATTTCATTTTTTAAGCTGTAAGTCAGCACAGACCAATTAATCTGATTTTCCTGCGTTAATTTATCTTGGTCTATTGTCATCAACTCTGTATATATTGCTAAATTAGCCTGATAAGCTTTTTCTAATGCTTTTGGAGAAAGATCCGGTAACTTTGCGTTATTGCCCCCCACTTCTGGGAAATGAAATGGGCTTGCCTGTTGGTAAACTTGCTGATGTTTAACAATAAGCTGCTGTAATAGTTGATCTGCAGAGTCATAGGAGTGAGCATCAGAGCTATTATTTGTTTGGCTACAAGCCGCAAGTGACAATATAAGCAAGAGTTGAAAAAAAACTTTCATTAAGATATTCCTATTTTAAAAGTGCTCTTACTCTAACAAATCGGCTATAAATTGAAAGCTTACAGCGAAACGAAACTGCTAGCTTTTTTGTGTCATTACGTTCTTATAACCATGATGTGATTTTTTTGCATACAATGTAACTTAAATGTACTAGATATTTTGCTTTTGATCCGAGAGAATAGGTTTGCCCTATAGAAGTGAATAAGTAACCTAAATGAAGTATCACGACTCTATAAATGAAGCAGAGCAGCTTATGGCGCTTTGCGTTGAGCAATTAAAACAATGGTGCTTACCCATAAGCCCCATCAATTATGCTGTCTGTTACGAATACCAGCAGCGCTGCAATAACAGTTTAGTACAGCAAGTTGAACAACAAATAACTAACAAGGGTAAACTTGATGGCTTTTTTATGGAGTCTGTGTTCAAAGAGCACGTACTCGCGCAAAGCCAGTTTAGAGATGAAATTATTTTCGATCTTAATAATTTACTGTCAATTGCACGTCACAGCAATGCGCAATCATCCTCTTCTGCGCAACACCTTATTACCGAGCTTGATGACAATATTCCTCAATTACGCTCTGTTGATAAAAACCAAGTTAATGAAGCCATAGAAGCCATTCAACTTGCTAGCCAAGCATTTAAACAGCAACAAGCGCATATCGCCCAGCAATTAAAACAAGTAGAACAAGAAAATAAAGCGCTGGCAGATGAGCTAGCCAAGGCGAGACAGGAAATCTATTTAGATCCAGTCACAGGCTTATTTAACGAAAAATCTGTTGCTCAACACATAAAACAGTGGCGCGCGAACAATGAAAACTGTCAGGTTTTCGCCATTGTTATTAAAGTAAATAAGTTCAATGACTTTGTTGATAATTTTGGCGCACTGTTAAGCGATGTTATTATTGCTAAAATCGCCCATAAGGTTGCCAGTTATGTTGATAACAGCGGTTTACCTATTCGAGCAAGCTATGACGAGTTTGTTTTACTTTTACCTGATATTGATTTAGCCGTTGCTAAAGAAATAGGAAAAAAGGTAGTGCAAGGCGTTGATAAGTTGCGCTTTGTTAGTTCAAAATCAGAAACCAAGCTGCCGAAAGTAACTATAAACTTCACCGCGAGTGAGTTAACCAATGGCGAACATATCAACCAGCTACTGCAACGCACTCGACAGTTATTAAGCTAATTATTCTTTAAAGAAGTGTTCTCGATAAACTTTAAGCTCAGCAATAGATTCTTTAATATCATCTAAAGCCAAATGAGCGCCTGTTTTAACTACCTTATCTAATACTTCAGGTTTCCAGCGACGGGCTAGTTCTTTAACGGTACTGACATCAAGGTTTCGGTAGTGAAAGTAATCTTCAAATGTAGGCATATACTTATTAATAAAACGCCTATCTTGCCCTATGCTATTACCACACATAGGAGATTTTCCTTTTGGCACGTATTGTTCAACAAAGCGAATCGTCTTTTCTGTTGCCTCAGCTAAACTAATATCACTTTCACGACAGCGCTGAGTTAAACCTGATTTACCATGATGCTCTACGCACCAAGGACTCATATTATCTAACACGTCATCACTTTGACTAATAGCAAAAACAGGACCTTGCGCAAGAATATTAAGTTGGCTATCAGTGACTATAGTGGCTATTTCTAAAATAACATCCACTTCAGGCTCTAAACCTGTCATTTCTAAATCAAGCCAGATTAAATTTGAATCGCTACAGGTCATAACCTTCCCTTAAAAGTGCCAGCATATACATTAAAAATATCACCTACCGCATGGGCTATTGCCTCAGGTAAATGCCGCCTATGAAAAACCATTCTAGACTTGGTATAATACTGTAGATATTACTAGGATGATATTCCTTTCGCTAGTAAGTTATAATAATTTCTACGTTCAAGTATGGCACAATTGATCCGTCAATGCGCCGTTCAAACAATAGGGTAAGCTTAATAACATGGTTAATCTTCGTGGCTAAGGCCAAAAAACTGACTAAAGGTCAGCTTAGGCGAATAAAAGCCAACCAAGACAAAAAGTTACGCAATCAGGGGCAAAAAAGCTCTAAGCATAAGTCAGAAAAAATACAGTGGTTGGATAATGAGTTAGGTGAACCGCAAACCGGTGTCATCATCAGTCGCTTTGGTCAACATGCCGATGTAGAAGCAGAAGATGCCAGCATTCATCGCTGCAATTTAAGACGCTCCATTGACTCATTAGTTTGTGGTGACAAGGTATTATGGCGTGAAGGTAAAAAAACTCAGCATAGTGTCACGGGTATCATTGAAGCTGTTCACGAGCGTGATTCTATGTTGTCACGTCCCGACGTTTATGATGGCCTTAAACCCATTGCCGCCAATATCAGCCAAATATTAATCGTCTCTTCGGTATTACCGGCCTTTAATAGCGACATTATTGACCGCTATCTAGTCGCAGCAGAGCAAACAGGTATCACGCCAGTTATTGTATTAAATAAGACTGATTTACTAACCGAGCTTGATGAAAGCGAACAGCAAGAAATAGAAGCGCAATTACAAATTTATCGTGATATTGGCTATCAAGTACTCTATGCAAGTAGTAAAGCCAGTGAGGGTATAAGCGAGTTAAAGTCGCAGCTGTCAGCGCATACCAGTATTTTCGTTGGTCAATCAGGCGTCGGCAAATCAACTTTAGTAAATGCTCTTATGCCAAATCTAGGTTTATTGACCCAAGAGGTATCTGAAAACTCAGGCCTAGGTCAACACACCACAACCGTAGCGCGTTTATATCACTTTGATGACGGTGGCGATCTAATCGATTCTCCCGGCATTCGCGAATTTGGTTTATGGCATTTAACCCCAGAGCAAGTCTACCAAGGCTTTATCGAGTTTGAACCCTTTTTAGGGCTATGTAAATTCAGAGACTGCAAACACCAAACAGATCCTGGCTGTGCGCTTGTCGAAGCAAGTAACAATAACAAGATTACCGCCAAAAGATTAACGAGCTTTCAAAGAATTCTCGCAAGTTTAGGCGAAAATAAACTTACATCACGTTTTAACGATTAAGGAAAACTGAGTGTCTTCACAAAATACTTTAACAGACAAAATTAAAATTGCTCTTCAGTACATCATGCCTAAGCATGCTATTTCACGCTTAGTTGGCAAGCTTGCTGCGGCAAAATTAGGTTGGTTTACCACCAAAATCATTAATGCTTTCATTAAGGCTTACGGCATTAATATGAAAGAGGCCAAGCTAAAGAATGCCAGCGACTTTGCCACCTTTAATGACTTTTTTACTCGTGAATTAGAAGATGGCGCTCGAACAATAGATAACGATGAGACAAACCTTTGTTACCCTGTTGATGGTGCCATTAGTCAACAAGGTGATATTGTCGATGAACAATTAATCCAAGCAAAAGGCTTCAACTATAGTCTTACCTCACTGCTTGGCGGTGATAAAAAAACAGCCGAACCTTTTGTCGGTGGAAAATTCTCATGTATTTACCTAGCACCAAAAGATTACCATAGAATTCATATGCCAATTGCGGCAACACTGCGAGAAATGATTTATGTGCCGGGTGATCTTTTTTCGGTAAACCCTCTTACCGCACGCAATGTACCCGACCTTTTTGCTCGCAATGAACGTGTCGTTGCTATTTTTGATACCGCAAAAGGCCCTATGGCAATGGTGCTCGTTGGTGCAACTATCGTTGCTAGCATAGAGACAACATGGGCCGGTACGATCACACCTCCAGCAGGTAAAGATGTATTTAGATGGCACTATCCAGCCTCAGGTGTTGAAGCCATCACCTTTGAAAAAGGCGATGAAATGGGCCGATTTAAATTAGGCTCAACGGTTGTGACAACTTTTGCACCAAACATGGTAGCAGAATTCGCAAAAGGCGCAGGCCCAGGTACAGTAACTCGACTAGGTGAATTATACGCTAAGTTAGCAAACTAATCGTTGCAAGCTGGCTTGTAAATTCAATCACAATCGCAGCGAAATAATAAAAAGGTTGCTCATTTATTCAACACGAGATACGATTAAGTTCGTATCTTAACAATTATTCACAATTTTTGAGGCTTATTAATTAGGCCTCAGGGCTTGTATTAGCTCACAATCCGAACTAAGGAAAATTAAATGGCGCGTGATAATTCTGCTGTTAAGCCGACAGAGGCTGAATTAACATTACTCAATGTGCTTTGGCAAATTGGTCCTGCAACCGTTAGACAAATACACGAAGCTGTTAGTATTAACCAGAAAACTGGCTACACCACAGTATTAAAAATTCTACAAATTATGCATGAGAAGGCCTTGGTTATTCGTGACGAAAGCAACCGTGCTCATGTATATGCAGCAGCTAATAGCGAAGTACACACACAAAGCTCTTTAATTAAAGATTTGATTAGCAAGGCGTTTGGTGGTTCAACATCAAAATTAGTTATGCGCGCCATTGATGACTCAACGAGTGCCAAAGAAATTGACGATATTCGCCAGTTACTTAATTCACTAGAAAAATAACAGAGCCTAGATACTGTTTTTTATGCTTGAGCAATTATTCACTAACCCCTACTTATATAGCTTAGCGCTAACGCTATTGCACTTTTTGTGGCAAGGCTCATTAGTGGCGCTCGCTCTTAAGTCGCTTTTAGTGGTAATTGATAAAAGCAAATCTCAACTAAGATATGCACTGGCTTCATTGGCTATGCTAGCTAACTTAGTTATCGCTAGCATTACCTTTTTTGTTGTTTTTCCAAGCGAAAAAATTTCTACTGCTGCGGCAAATAGTCATTTACCCTTAACCACCTTAGTAAATGAGCTACGCCAAGATAGTACCTTATTAAACTATCAAGAGTTACTACCTTCCATTTTAGCTTACTCGCTACCTTATATTGCCCTGCTATGGTTAGCTTCGGTATTCATTTTGGCAAGTAAATTAGTTATCGAAGTACACAGTGTTAATCGTTTACCAAAAAATGCCAAAGTGCTGCCTAGCGATGACCTGTTAGCGCGTTTTAACGAACTAGCAAAGCAAATTAATTTAACAAAAGCGCCTAAACTACTTATTTCATTGCATGTTGACGTACCTATGGCAATAGGTTGGTTAAAGCCTGTAGTGTTATTGCCAGCAAGTATGGTGACAGGCTTAAATTCAGCGCAGCTTGAAATGTTAATGCTGCACGAACTCGCACATATACGTAGACATGATTATTTAGTTAACTTTATTCAATCGATTATTGAGTTATTGTTTTTCTTTCATCCCGCAGTGAGTTGGGTTGCAAAACAAATGCGTAATGAACGTGAGTACTGTAGTGACGACATTGCCGTAAAACACTGTGGTGACCCCATTGCTTATGCTCACACATTAACAGATACCGCATCACTTTGCGCCAATAGACATCAACATACGATACCAAGCATGGCAATGGCTGCATCTGGCGGTGATCTTAAGCAACGTGTACTGCGTTTAGTCGATCACCACTGCGCCCCTAAAAACGATACAAGTAAATTTTTAGCGAGCATTACCATTGTCTTAACTCTGTTTATTATTGCCAGCCAGCAATTAATGCAACTCCCGCTGTCTACGCAGTGGGAAAACAGTCTTGATTGGTCATCAAACAATGCTAATTTCCAACACAATACAAATCAGCCAGTTCAATCACAGCAGCAACATAGCGCTGATTTAGCCAATGATTCAATTGCTCTGCAACTACTTAGCAAGCCAAGCGAAGCAAACAAAGAGTTAGAATCAAGCAATGAACAAGTTACCACAAAGCAAGCTAGCAATAAGTTAACTGACTCGATGGAAGCTGAAAAACTATCTTCATCTGTTGTTTCAGCGAACAAAGCGCCAGCTGTTGTACCTGCAAAGCTTGAACTGGCACCTGAAACATCAGTACCAGCTAAAGAGATTACCACCTCAACGCTAGTTAACACTAATACTCAGCAGCAAGAGCTAGCAGCTAAGCACAATATAATCACTGAAGATGCTGTCGCGGTTGAGCAAAATAAACCTGCCTTTATCAAGCAAAAAGCAAGTTCAACCGAGAAGTTAATTGCCACTAGCCAAGCTGAAATCGAACCTGTATTAAGCGCACAAAACAATGACATTGAAGTCAGTTTAAATAACAAATCAACCGGGTTTAGCAACCCATATCAAGCGCAATTAGATGAGTTAAGTCGTGAAAATACCACCTATATTGCCTCAAATTTAAACAATGTTGTTAAAGATATATACGCCCCCGTTAAAAGAAATACGGTCGCAGCCCCTGTAAGACTAGAAGCCAAACCAATCAAAATGGAAGACCCTATTTATCCTAGCTTAGCGAAAAGAAAGGGAATAGAAATAGAAGTTAAAGTTAACTTTACTATTGATGCCAATGGTAGAGTTAAAAATATTCAGTTTGCTTCACAAAACCGCGTAAACTACTTTAAAAATGCCATTCGCTCAGCTATGCGTAAATGGCGCTTTCTACCTGCAACTGTTGATAGCAAAGCGGTAGAAAGCCAAATGTCAAAAATATTCTCTTTTAGCTTACACGGCTAAATCGCCCTGCTTAACTACTTTTTTTAGCACGCTTTTGCTTTCTTTTTTCCATAAATGATTGCCATTGCTGTTTTTGCTCAGCGGTTAACACCTGATAAATGGCGTGTCTGGTTTTAGCCTTGGTTAATGCAGCTTGCGCTAGACTAGGTTGATAGGCGTTATACAGCGCAGTATAGGCATGCTCATCAAACACATCTGCTTGAGATAGTGTTTTCATTTCACTACGAAATTGTTTTAATGAGTCACGTAAAGCCTTATTTTGCTCTTTGGCAGCGAGTCTGATCGCTTTCATTTCTTGCTTTTGCGTATCAGTTAACTGTAGATGTCTAGCCATTTTCTTAAATACACTTTTACCTTTAAAAAACTCGCTTTCATAACTGGCAATATGCCTGTCGTTGCCCCCTCGAAAGTCTCCGTCAGCCATTGAACTAGCTGAAAACACTAGAGCTAAACAGAAGCTTGTTGCAATCATTACTGGTTTTACTACATTGAGATTATTCATAACCTTTCCTCACGAAATTAATAACGATATCCAGTATAGAAAAATCAATGCAAAGAAGTGCAAAGCCAATGTAAAGATTGAGTAAATTTACAATTAAAGCCAGCGTTTTATTTAGCAACAGTTTACAATGCCACTAATACCAAGTGAAATAATTATACGCGAGGTACCTATGAGCGATAAACGTATTTTACTGATTGATGATGACCACGACTTAGCCGATTTGTTAAGTGCTTATTTATCTGCAAATCACTTCACGGTCGATTGCTGTTTTGACGGCCAGTCGGGGCTTAAAAAAGCCTTTTCCCATGAATACGATCTTATCTTACTTGATGTTATGATGCCCAAGCTAAACGGCTTTGAGGTACTTAAAGCACTTGGTAGTCAGTTTAAGACTCCGGTATTGATGCTAACAGCAAAAGGGGATAATAATGATCGTGTTTTAGGGCTAGAATTAGGTGCTGACGATTACTTAGCCAAACCATTTCACCATCAAGAACTGCTAGCTCGCATCAATGCCATTCTAAGACGTATTGCCATCACCAAAGAACACCAAGGCGAGCAAACGCAAGAGCAACTTTTACAAGCAAACGGCATAGTCCTAAACCATGCAACTAGGCAGGTAACTTGCCAAGAAAACTTACTAGAACTAACCAGTACAGAATATCACGTGCTCACACTACTTATGCAACAACAAGGCAATATTGTCAGTAAAGAAGTGCTTTCTGAACAAGTGTTAGGACGAAAGTTAGCCATGTTTGATCGCAGTATTGATGTACATGTAAGCAACATTAGACGAAAAATTTTACCTTTTAGCCAAGAAGAAAAAATCAAAACCGTCAGAGGCGCTGGCTATATTTTCCTCCCTGGAGAAAGCCAGTGAGTGCAAATAAAATAATCAAAGCCCTATCCTCTTTTAATATCAAACTTTTCTTTTGGTTTTGGTTAGTTGCGCTTATTTCTATCTTTGGCACGCGTTATATATCACAACAAATCCTTTTTAATAGCAATGCAGCCATTACAGCCAAAAGCGTCCACACAGGTGATTTAAAGCAGCTGACTAGGTTAGAAAGAGTTATCAGACAAGCTAAGGTGAAATCTATTGATGCACTCTTCTCTTTGCCAATAGAGCGACACACTAAATACAATATTTGGCTAAAAAAGGTAAATGACTCAAATATTGAAAGTTATCAACCAGTGCCTGATAAACCAATGCGCGCGATTAAGAACTACATACTCAGCAATGGTAACAATGTGGCAATTGAAACCACGCTGTTTGCGCATACCCGCTTAACTGGCCCTATCAATGTCAGCTTAAACAAAACTGATTACCAAATTTATGTTTCGAAAAAAGCCCCCAGAGGACACTTTCGTAAATTTGTTCAGCGCTTACCTAGATGGGCAGCCATCATCATTCCCTTGTCTATCAGCTTCTTTTTATGCTGGTTACTTGCTCGCTCTATCAGTAAACCAATAGCGAAAATAAAACAAGCAACAACGTCTATAGCCAAAGGTGAGCTTTCTACCCGGGTCACAGGACTTGAAAAACGTAATGATGAGCTAGGTGAACTGGCTGCTAGTTTTAACCAAATGACCAGCAAGTTAGAGCAAAATGTCGGAGCTCAACAAAGGTTACTCGGTGATGTATCCCACGAACTTCGTTCACCATTAACACGCTTACAAATGGCCTTAGCACTAGCACAGCAAGCAGAATCTGATAATAAAGTTCGCGATGGCTATTTTGAGCGCTGTCAGTTAGAAATAAGCCGCTTAGATCAAATGATTGCTGATGTGTTAGCCTTGTCACGTATGGAAAATACCGTACAAACGCTGCAAATAGAAAACTTTAATTTAGTCGCTTTAATCAACAATATTATCGCTGATGAACAGTTTATCGCTAACCAAAAGCGCATTAAATTGCGCTTGCATGCGCCAAAAAATATTAATATCAGTGCAGACTCCGGCTTATTATCAAGCGCGATAAGTAACTTATTATCTAACGCCATTAAATACAGCGATGAAGACAGCACAATAGACATAAAGCTGGTTGCAAATAAAGATACTGTATTAATATCAGTGAGCGATTCTGGGTGTGGCGTACCACAAGAATCTATCGAGCAGCTGTTTAATGCCTTTTATCGCGTGAATGAAGCAAGAGATAGAAATACCGGCGGCATTGGTCTTGGCCTAGCCATAGCCAAACAAGCTATTATTGCCCATCAGGGTAAAATTTATGCTAAAAACAATCTTGACCCGCAGTCAAATGTCACTGGCCTTACCGTAACTATTGAACTTCCACTGAAAGCCATTTAAAGTTAATTGAATTAACCAGTTAGACAGGAAGACAAGATGCCAAACAACAGGCAATTTACCACTGAGCAACAGCTTACTGAACGCTTGGCAAATGAAATTGCACTTTTTTGGCAGCAAGGACACTTTAATCACTTCCATGGTGAAAATGGCGTAGATATTCATTATGGCTACTTCACTCAGCAACAAACTCGGCCAAATTTAATTATAGTGCCTGGGCGCTGCGAGGCTTATTTAAAGTATAAAGAGCTCTGTTACGATCTATTCCAACAAGGCTTTAATATCTTTATCTTAGATCACCGAGGTCAAGGTTTATCAGGGCGTATGCTTGATAACTGGCAAAAAGGTTATGTAGATGATTTTCAAAACTATGTATTAGATTTAGATAACTTCATTGAGAATATCGTTAAAATACAAAGCCCTCAGGATAACTATATACTCGCCCACTCTATGGGTGGCGCTATCGCGACCAGATATTTACAATACCGAGCAGATAGCATTAAAGCCGCTGTATTAGCTTCACCTATGCTAGGGTTTAATGTTGGTAAGGTGCCAGAAAAACTTGCGGAAAACCTGATAAATCAAGCAGAAAAGCTAAATCAGTGGCTAGGCGCTAAACCTTGGTATTTTTTAGGGCATAAAAACTTTATTGCCACGCCTTTTAAAGATAACTTGTTAAGTCACTCACAAGTTCGTTATCAAAGCTATCTCGATTTATATCAACAAGAAAAGCACCTGCAACTCGGTGGTGTTACGGTAAAATGGCTAGTTGAAAGTGTTAAAGCACAAGAGCTTATTTTTCAACAACTCGCCGCAATTACTACGCCAGTACTCGTGCTCCAAGCCAGTAAAGATATTATTATTAAAAACCAAGCACAAGATGAGTTTTGCCAGCAACTAAATCAAATCAATGCTGATTCTTGTCCTGATGGCAAAGCTATGGTCATTGATGGTGCATATCATGAGTTGTTTTTTGAAATAGATAGCTATAGAAACCTAGCGCTTAATCACACCCTAGATTGGATTGAAAAACACCAGTAGCACTAATCTAAGCTCAGCTTTACTCAGCCTGTATTTCTAGCTGTTATATTCTTGCTCAGCATGCCCTTTACGCACAACAGAGCTTGGGTCATGATGAATAAATACTTCGCACGGGGCAAGATCATGGCAAATTTGTTCTTCTATTTCATCACCAATACGGTGTGCTTCAAATAAAGATAAATCATCATCAAGTTCCAGATGAAACTGAATAAAACGTTGCGCTCCAGATTGTCGCGTTCTTAACTCATGCAAGCCTTTAGCATATTGGTGAGACAAGACAATAGCAGTAATTTTTTCAAGCTCTGCTTCGTCTAAGCCCCTATCCATCAGTTGGTTAACACTTTGATAGATAATTTGCCCTGCACCAAATAATAAATAGAGCGCCACAGCTATGGTAAATGCGCCATCAGCGTATATCCAAATACTCTGACTTAAGATAATAGCCGCCAGCACACCTAAATTAAGCAATAAATCAGATTGATAATGTAATGCATCACCACTGATGATAATGGAGCCCGTTTTTTCAATAACAAAGCGCTGAAAAACAACAAGTGCCAGCGTTAAGATAATAGCAATCACAGTCACCCAAATAGCAACTTCGCTGTGTATTATAATTTGCGGGTTAACTAACCTTGAAATACCACTAAAAATCAAAATAATAGCAGAGCCTGAAACAAAAGCTGCCTGCACTAACCCGGCTAAGCTCTCCGCTTTACCATGACCAAAACTATGCTCTTTATCAGCAGGGGCTAAGGCAAAGCGCAAAATAATAACATTCATCAAAGAGGCGAATAAATCCAGTAAAGAATCAGTGGTTGACGCTAGCATGGCACTAGAGTCTGTTTTTAACCAAGCATAAAGCTTAATAACAACTAAGGTTAACGCTATGCTCGTAGATACAATTGCTGCTAACCTGACCCAAAAAGCATAATCATCATTTGAGATTTTATTGTTTGCCATTGCTTCGTCCTAGTCCCTGTTCAATTCATATCACTGAGATATAAAACTCATTATTAATCATATTAGTATAGAGGAAAATCACTGGCTATGTATCGTCAAATGAAGGCGCTTCGCCAAGCTAACTTTCTCTTATGCTGCTCGCATATTTATCGCGCTAGGGTACCATACCAATTGAATTAACTATTTGCTCATTCAGCGAGAGTTAAAAGGCTTATAGGCAAGGCATTGATTGCAGAGAATGGTTATTCCCTTGTCAAAATCAATAACACAGCATATAAGCCTTTTAAACTCGCCCTTGGGAGCTTGTCAGTAAGATGATAATTTTACAAATTTCTTGGCTGTAGAATGACTACAGCGGCATCAATTTGCTTTATTCTCACCTCCCTGACATAGCTCTGAACTGTTCAAATAATTATTTCACTTGGTATAATAGTGGCAAACTTTCAACCAGCACATTGCTTATGCTTGACGTAGTCCTGTTTCAACCTCAAATACCACCCAATACTGGTAACATTATTCGCTTATGCGCAAACTCTGGCTTTAGATTACACCTAATTGAACCATTAGGCTTTGATTTAGATGATAAAAAGTTAAAAAGAGCCGGATTAGATTACCATGAATTTGCCGCAGTAAAGCGCCATAAAGATTACACCGCCTTTGTAAAATCAGAGCAACCAAAGCGTGTGCTGGCAATTACCACCAAGGCAACAAATTATTATGGTGATGTTAAATTCAGCCAAGGTGATTATTTATTATTTGGCTCAGAAACCAGTGGTTTGCCTGAAGAGGTACGTGCGCAAATTCCTGATGAAGATAAAATAAGAATTCCTATGCTTGAAGGGAGTCGAAGCATGAACTTATCAAATGCCACCGCAGTTATTGTCTATGATGCTTGGCGACAATTAGGCTTTGTAAACGCAGTTTAAATAATAAATAACAAGGCAGTTATTCGTATTTTTTATCACGAGATAATAAATCGGCAGCTGCCAATTTGGCACTTTTAGCACAGTAAAGCACTTGATAAACCTGTTCTATTATTGGCATTTCAACATGGTTGCGCTGTGCTAGCATATATACTTCTTTAGTGTTTCGATAACCTTCAACCACTTGGCCGATATCAGCCATCGCTTGCTCAACCTCAATACCTTGCCCTAAAGCTAAACCAAAACGTCGATTTCTCGATTGATTATCTGTACAGGTTAAAACCAGATCTCCTAATCCAGCCATGCCCATAAAGGTTGCTGGCTGAGCATCGAGTGCCATACCTAACCGAGTCATTTCAGCTAAACCACGTGTGATCAATGCCGTTCGCGCATTAGCACCAAAGCCAATACCATCAGCAATACCTGCCGCAATCGCGATAACATTTTTAACCGCACCGCCTAATTGCACGCCAATAAAATCTTTATTGGAGTAAACACGAAAACGCTTTTCACAATGGAGTAAATCAGAAAGCTCAGCAACAAAGTTATCATCGGTTGAAGACAAGGAAATTGCGGTTGGCAACCCTGCAGCCATCTCTTTAGCAAAGGTTGGCCCAGAAAGCACGGCTAAAGAAACCTTTTCTCCTAACACTTTGCGAGCAACGGTTTGCAATAAATCACCGCTATCAGGATCTAAACCTTTAGTTGCCCAAGCAATCTTAGCTTCAGCCTTAAGCATAGGCTTAATTTGCTTTAACATATCACCAAAGGCATGACTTGGTACAACAATCAACACCTTATCGCTGGCAGATACAGCCTGCTTTAAATCTTGGCTTAGCGATAATTGCTCAGGAAAGGGGCAACCAGGTAAATACTTGCTATTTTCCCGTTCAGCAACCATATCTTGCACATGATTGCTATCTCTACCCCAAAGTAAGGTTTCATGACCATTTCTTGCTAAACAAATAGCTAACGCGGTGCCATAAGAGCCCGCACCCAGTACGGTAATTTGTGCAGAAATCGTCATGAAAAACCTATTATATTAGTGCGTTTCTGAGCTTTCAGGCATATTTGCTTGCGCCTGTGCTTGTGCCGCTTGTTGTTGTACGTATGATGCGTATAAACCTTCAAAGTTTACTGGCGCTAAGTTAATTTGTGGGAATGAACCACGGTTAACTAAGCTAGCCACAGTTTCACGCGCATATGGGAATAATGTTGTCGGACAGAAAGCGCCAATAGTGTGCGCTAATTGTGCTTCAGGAAGATTACCAATGGTGAAAATACCTGCTTGTTGTACTTCAGCTAAAAAGGCTGTTTGACCTTCAACTGTTGCCGTTACTGTCACAGACAATACTACTTCATACGTGTCTTCAGCTAACTTAGTAGAACGAGTATCTAAATCTAACTTAACTTCTGGCTGCCAGTCTTTTTGAAAAATGGCTGGTGAATTAGGCGTTTCAAAAGAAACATCTTTTGTGTATACACGTTGAATAGCAAATTGTGGTGCAGATTCTTGTGCTGCGCCTTGTTCTGTTTGGTTTTCTTCAGCCATTATGGCCTCCTATCATGTTAAATTTTTTCAGCTCAAGCGGTTGCTTGCTCTGACAATAAAGAGTCAAGCTGCTGCGCCATTTCTAGTTCTACGAGTTGGTCGCAACCGCCAATGTGTTTATCATTAATAAAAATTTGTGGCACAGTATAACCGCCTTGACTACGGGAAATCATGACATCGCGCAACTGTGCATCAAAATCTATTTTGATTTCTTGGTACGCAACTGATTTTTGCTCTAGCAATGCCTTGGCACGAATACAATATGGGCAATATGCCTTAGTATAAATTTCTACTTTAGCCATGTCTGTTACCTGTTAATTAAACTGCTATTATTTCTTTACAGGTAAGCCTGCGCCTTGCCAAGCATTCATGCCACCTTTAAGAATGCTTACCTTAGCAAAACCTGCTTTATGTAAATCATTAGCTACTTTGCTGGCAGTAATGCCAGCAGCACACACTACAATGATGGGATTGTCTTTATGCTTTTCAAGGCTAGTGAAGCCATTTTCTGTGATTTTCTCGTTAGGCAAGTTTATCGCATCTAATATGTGGCTAGCTTTATATTCCTTATCTGAACGAATATCTACAGCAACACCTTGCTCTCTATTCATCAAGAAAGTTAAGTCTTGCGGGCTGATTTGTTTCACCGGCGACAGCTTGATTTTAACTGTAGTTACAATAATCATCACAACAAGTGCAACCCATACAGCACTTAATACGGCATTTTCGCCAGCAAAGGTAATAAATTGTTCCATAAATAAAGACCACTTCTTCTTGGATTTTTGAATCGGCACATTATACCCAAGTATCACACAAATGCGAGTTTAACCCCCAAGCAAAGCCACTAAGCTAAAATTCCGTATTTTTATTGATAATTTCTAGTCATAACCAAAGCAAGCAACAACAAGCTTCGCGCACTGTAGAAGTAGCCTTGAAACATTTCTTTGATGAATAAGCTAAAGCGAGCGTGTACAATAACGCCACTTTTCTTAAAAACTCATATTGAAACATAACAGGAACGACAAATGGCGAACAAAAAATCTATGGTGCTATTAATTTTAGATGGTTGGGGCTACAGGGAAGACAGTACAGCTAATGCTATTTATAAAGCGAACACGCCAGTTTTAGATAAGCTAACTGCCAAATATCCTAATATGTTAATCAATACCTCGGGCATGGCCGTAGGCTTACCCGAAGGACAAATGGGTAATTCTGAAGTAGGCCATGTTAATTTAGGAGCCGGTCGTATTGTTTATCAAGACTTTACTCGCATCACTAAAGCGATTGAGGATAACAGCTTTTTTGAAAATAAAGCCCTTTGCAACGCGGTAGAAAAAGCAGCAGCAAATCAAGGCGCGGTACATATTTTTGGTTTGTTATCACCTGGTGGTGTACACAGCCATGAAGATCATCTATTTGCCATGATAGACCTAGCCAAACAGCAAGGCGCTAAAAAGATTTATTTGCATGCCTTTTTAGATGGCCGCGATACACCACCACGTAGCGCTAAAGCATCACTAGAAAAAGCGCAAGCAAAACTTAACGCTGTATTTGCCGATGAAAGCCAAGGCGAAGCGCAAATTGCATCAGTTATTGGTCGCTACTATGCCATGGATAGAGATCAACGTTGGGAACGCGTTGAAGCAGCCTATAATTTAATGGTGTCTGGTGAAGCAGAATTTAACTACGACAATGCAGTTTCGGCATTAGAAGCAGCCTATCAACGCGATGAAAATGATGAATTTGTTAAAGCAAGTGCTATTACGAATGCACAAGGCGAAACCATTAAAGTCAATGACGGTGACGCTTTAGTTTTCATGAATTTTAGAGCCGATCGCGCCAGACAGTTTACCCGTTGCTTTACCGAAGCAAACTTTGATGGTTTTCAACGTAAGCAAACACCAAAACTTGCTGACTTTGTTATGTTAACGCAATATTCAGCAGATATTGAGACAAGCTGCGCATTTGCGCCAGAAGAGCTAAACAATGTCATGGGTGAATGGCTAGCTAAACATAACAAAAGCCAATTACGTATTTCAGAAACTGAAAAATATGCTCACGTTACTTTCTTCTTTAGCGGTGGTAAGGAAGATACTTTTGCAGGTGAAGAGCGTATCTTAGTGCCCTCACCTGATGTAGCCACTTATGACTTACAGCCAGAAATGAATTCGACTTTGCTCACGGATAAATTAGTTGCCGCTATTGAAAGTGGCAAATATGATTTTATTGTCTGTAACTACCCTAATGGTGATATGGTTGGTCACACAGGTGATTTTGAAGCCGCAGTCAAAGCATGTGAAGCAGTAGATAGCTCGATTGGCAGAGTTGTGGCAGCATTAGAGAAAGTTGGTGGCGAATGTTTGATCACAGCTGATCACGGTAATGCCGAACAAATGCTTGATGAAACTTCCGGACAAGCTCATACTGCTCATACATGTGAGCCTGTACCGCTAATTTATGTAGGTCGAGATGCACAAGCTGCAACAACGGGTACCTTAAGTGATATTTCACCAACCTTGTTGCATCTTATGGGGTTAGAGCAACCTGCAGAAATGACCGGCTCAACATTAATGACGATTAAATAATAACAATACTAAGAGCTCGTTAATTTATGACTTTATTTAGCTGTAAGCCTTTATCACGCAGCTTTAATTTGTTCACCGTATGCAGCATTTTACTATGCTGCATACTGCTGAATTTTTCGCAAGCGCTTGCCCAACAAGTAAGCGCAAATGAAAAGGCACAACAAGAGAATAAAGCTAAACTAAGCGACGTTCAAAAAGCCATTGCTAAGCAAGAAAGCAACATCTTCAATACCAACAAAGCCAGAGCCAAATTAGAAAAGCAATTAAAGCAAGATGATTTAGCCATTGCCAAAGTAGCTAGAGCCATAGTTGAAATTGAAAAAAAACAAAAGGCAAGCACAGAGCAAATCAAGCAATTAGGCAAAAAGAAACAAAAACTTACCAAGCAAAAGCAACAGCAAGAACAACTCCTCGCGAAGCAACTACGCTCAGCTTATAGCACAGGTCAGCACGACTATCTAAAATTACTGTTAAACCAAGAGCAAAGCGAAAAAGTACAACGCACAGTCACTTATTACCAATACCTCAATAAAGCACGCATTGAGGAAATTGACAAGTTTCAGGCTACTATCGCAGAGCTTTTGCAAATTACCAGCCAGCACCAAGAGCAAATAGAGCAACTTGAGCAGTTAAAACTTGAACAAAATACTCAAGAGCAAAAACTTAAGAGCACTAAGGCTAAACGTAGTAAAACCTTAGCTAGCTTAGGTAAAAAGTTACTATCTAGTCAGCAGCAGTTAGCCAAGCTTAAAGCGGAAGAAAACAACTTAAACCAAGCTTTACAAAAGCTTACTGCGCTTATTCAAGCAGAAATCAGCTTAACAGGCTTAAGCAAGCTTAAAAATAAACTCTCTTGGCCAGTAAAAGGACGCATCACCAATCGCTTTGGTACACGTAAGCAAGGTTACCTAAAATGGAAAGGTGTTATGATGTCTGCGCCCCTTGGCAGACAAGTTCACACCATCCACAATGGTACGGTATTATTTTCTGATTGGTTAAAGGGTTATGGTTTACTTACTGTGGTTGATCATGGCAATGGCTATATGAGTCTCTATGCTCATAATCAAACGTTATTAAAGTCAGTAGGTGATAGAGTAGAAACTGGCGAGCCAATTGCCTTAGTTGGACAAAGTGGTGGTCAATCACAATCAGGGCTATATTTTGAAATTCGCCACCGGGGTAAAGCTGTTAACCCAAAACATTGGTGTAAATAAACAATAGACAGCAAGCTATGTTTAGAACTTAAGGCATTCATTTTTAACAAATGCTATGCTTATTATTTATCTCATTATTTTATATAAGAAAAATTATTATCGTGCCTAATTATATTTTCTCATTCGTATTCACTGGTATTTTTTCTATCAGTTGTGTCCATGCCGCCTCTAAAGTAGCCATAGTTATTGATGATATGGGCTATCGTTACACAGATAAACATGCCCTTAAGCTGCCAGGAGAGATCACTTACTCGATTCTACCGCATACCACCTATGGTAAAAAACTGGCGTTAAAAGCCAATGCCCAGCAAAAAGAGGTACTCTTGCATATTCCCATGGAAGCAGAGAATAAAAAGCGCCTGGGCCCTGGTGCTTTAACAAGTGAGATGAATGCCCAACAAATCGAGCAAAGCTTAGCGGCATCATTTGCCGAAATTCCTTTTGCTATCGGTATCAATAACCACATGGGTAGCCACTTAACTCAGCAATATCAAGCCATGGCATGGACGATGAGCTACTTAAAAGAACACCAATTGATATTTTTAGATAGTAAAACCAGCCCAAACTCGCAAGCGGAACAAGCGGCTATAGATTTAGGTGTTCCTGTACAGTCTCGCCATGTATTTTTAGATAACCATTTAGATAGCCAATACATTGCTAAACAATTTCAACAGCTAATTAGGCACGCACAAAAGCATCACCTAGCCATTGCTATTGCTCATCCGCACCCTGAAACAGTTGCCAGCTTAACGTCATTAATACCTACCTTAGCAGAGCACGATATTGAGCTAGTACCACTGTCTACGCTTTATGAAAAAAGCAGCATTCATACCGCAAGCTTAGCAAGTGACTAACCCTAACTAGCAAGCAAGTAAAATACTAAAAACTAATATTATTTTCTCGCAATAATTGTCGTAAGTACTTGACCGGTATTGCATAAGTAATACCACTGGGTTTACTGATAACGGCTTCTTTGGTTTCCTGAACAAACACTTTGTTAATAACGCCTAGCACTTGTCCAGAATTAACATCGTACATTGCACTGCCGCTATTGCCGGGGTAAGCAGTTGCATCTAGTTGATAGACCAAATAAGGGTTACGCATATTTTTCAGCATTTTTAAACTGATTTGCTCAGCAGATACTGCAGGCACTACCGTAGGGGTAACGCTAGCAATAATTCCTCGATGAGTGACCGGATAAAGCCCTAACACAGCCCCAATGGGAAAGCCCGTAAAAGCAATATAACTTCCATCAGCAATAAAGTCATCGCCCGCTAATTTAAGTGCCGGTAACGGCGAACCAGCTAATTTTAAAACAGCGAGATCATATCGCTTTGACGTTGCCACAATACTCGCTTGCCTGACCTTGGCAGATTTTCCTGAGCCAACAAACACCGCCATTTTTTGTAATAATGATGGATCTAGCTCTTCGGGTAAGACATGCGCATTAGTTACCACATATTGACCATTGCCAATAACAAAACCAGTACCACGTAGAATATTTTGCGGCCTGCTCGTTGGGGTGTGCACACCGATACCAACAACCGAAGGTTTAACTTTAGCAACCACATCACTTAGCTGCGCTTGAGCCGTCGCAGCAAACACCAGTAAAAGTATCGTTATAAAGCGGTTAAAAGCTGTCATCTTCGTTCCTTATCAAGAGCATAACTAAGCTCTCACACTAACCAATTGAATTAATTTACCTTAGCTGTTTCGCAAAATAAGCAATTTTGTCCATACTTAATAGCAATACATGCTTTGCGCTTACTGCTCAAGTTTACAAAGCAGCTAAGCATAGCGCAAAAAATAATAATACATTTTTCTATAACCAACTGAGTGCTTAATTTAGGGGGAGGATATGACAAGATCTATTGTGCCTATTTTCGCCGGCGGCGGTACACGTTTACCCGCTCACCTAGGAGTGCTTAAAGCGTTAGAGTTACTTAATATTAACTTTGACCACTTAGTAGGTGTTTCCGGTGGCAGCATTATAGCCAGTTTTTTTGCCTCAGGTATGCCGCTAAATGAAATAAAAGCCATAGCATTAAAAACCAACTACCATCAGTTTAGAGAGTTCTCATTACTCAAACTTATTCGCCACGGCGGTTTAAGCTCAGGCGATGAATTTGAACGTTGGGTTGATAAGCACTTAGAAGGAAAAACCTTCGCTGAGCTAAACCACAAACTGCACATAGTCGCCACTGACGTAACCCATGGTAAACCAGTGATCTTTGATGTTGAACGCACGCCAGACATGAAGGTTTCACAAGCGGTGCGCTTCTCTATGTCAATTCCACTTGTTTTTAGCTTTAAGCCCTTTGGCAATAGTATTATGGTAGATGGCAGTATTCTGTCTGAAGATGCCTTACATCGAGATTGGGATCATCATGGCACCCCCGTTTTATGTTTCCGCCTACGTGGCGAGCATGAATACGATCAATTAAATGTTAACGGATTCTTTCCGATTTTTAATTATGTCACCTTACTAATTCGCACTTTTATGACGACCATTTCGCGTGAATATATCAACGATAGCTTCTGGCATAACACCATAGTGATTAATATTGGCGAGTACTCAGCCGTTGACTTTAAAATGACGAAAGAGCAAAAGCACGAACTCTACAAAATTGGCTTTCAAACAGCAATGGAAGTGATCCCAATAAAAATCTCGAATCAAAGTTAAAAAAACCAAGTAAATTAACGAGTAATGTTTAATCTTCCTTGCTTCAAAGTAAGGTTACTTGCCATAATAGCGCTTGATAACTTTGCTAATACCAATGTCAGGATGATTCATGCTTAGCTGTGTTCACGACTTGCTCATACAAAGCGCCTTACAAAGGCCTAATGCAGTTGCTGTACAAATAAAAGATGCTGCAATTAATTATCAAGATTTACAGCAACAAACTTACACTGTAGCGAAAGGCTTTCTTGCTTTGGGGCTAAAAGCTGATGAGCGAGTGGCTATTTATTTACCTAAAGTTGTTGAAAATATTCAAGCATTACTAGCCTGCTCATACACGCATAGTATTTTTGTCCCCATTAACCCAGTACTGAAATCACCACAAGTACAGCATATTGTTGATGACTGCCAAGTCAAAATCATCATTACCAATAAAGCTAGATTACAGGCAATTAAATCATTGTTAGCAAAAAACTCTAGCCTAGAAGTTATCCTAGTAACAGACGCTAACGAAGAAGAGCTGCAGGCATTTACCCAAACTAATGCCATTAAGCAAAGGCTGTTAACTTGGCAAGCACTCTTAATACTAGCCAATGAAACTGGTCATGCAATAAAGACAAATAGTGCCAGCAGCAAAGATACTGCGGCTATTTTATATACCTCTGGCAGCACCGGCAAAGCCAAAGGGGTTATGCTCAGTCATCACAACCTAGTGCTTGGTGCTCAGTCGGTTGCCCAATACTTATCTTTAACAGAGCAAGATAAAATACTGACAGTATTACCCTTAAGCTTCGATTATGGTTTAAATCAGCTACTTTCATGTTTGCTCGTTGGTGGACAATGCATCTTATTAGATTATCTATTAGCAAATGATGTCATCAAAGCCATTAACAAACACCAAATCACCGGTTTAGCTGCAGTTCCACCATTATGGTCGCAACTAGCTAAAGCTCGCTGGTTAGATGCCAGCTCAGTTCGCTATTTTACTAACTCAGGCGGCGTGCTTAACACCTCAGTGCTAGAGCAATTGCGCAAGGTTATGCCCAATGCTGAGCCTTATTTAATGTATGGTTTAACAGAAGCATTTCGCTCAACCTACCTAGCACCTAACATGCTAGATAAAAAGCAGGGCTCTATGGGCAAGGCAATCCCCCATGCCAAAGTGCTGGTACTAAGAAACGATGGCAGTGAGTGTGATGACGACGAAGTAGGTGAATTAGTGCATTTAGGCCCCTTAGTTAGCCAAGGCTACTGGCAAGATAGCGCAAAAACAGATGCCAAATTTAAACCGGTTGCTAAACACCTTTGCCAAGAATTTTTATGCAACAAAGCAGTTTTTTCAGGTGACTTGGTCAAGCGCGATAGTGACGGCTATCTATACTTTGTCTCTAGAGCAGATGAAATGATCAAATCATCAGGCTATCGTATTAGTCCAACAGAGATTGAAGAGCAACTAAGCCAAGCAGAATATATTAATGAGCTGGTCGCGTTTGGCGTACCTGATGAAGAGCTTGGTCAAGCCATTATGGTTGTTGCCAGTAGCACAGTTCAAGAAAAAGCCAAAACAGAATTACAAGAAGCGCTGTTAAAGCAAGCAAAAATAAGCTTACCTAACTATATGCTGCCAAAAGAAATTATCATTCTGGATGAATTACCCAAAAATGCTAATGGCAAAATTGATCGCAGCAAATTAAAGCAAGGCTATTACAGCCAATACACACATTCTTGATGATATTTGTCTAACCAAAAGAGACCAATTTATGAGTACTGACAAATCGTTAACAATAGAGCCAACTATCTTTAGTCAAGAGCAGCATGTGCTTAAGATAGGTAAGCACTTAGTGAGCAATATTGACAACATGTTAGGTAGCACACCTTTTTATGCCTACGATAAAGACAAAATTATCGCTCGCACTCAGCAGCTAACCAAGATATTACCTAAACAAGTAAAGCTACACTATGCCATTAAGGCTAACCCCTACCCAAGCCTAGTTCATTTACTATCTGATTATGTTAGTGGCTTTGATGTTGCCTCAAAGCAAGAGCTTTTACTGGCACTGCAAACCAAAATAAAACCGGAGCACATCAGCTTCGCTGGCCCTGGAAAATCACTGGCAGATATTCAGGCAGCAATAATCTCAGGTGTAACCTTACATATTGAGTCTGAAACAGAGCTTGCTAGAGTGATTGAAAGCGCCAAATCTTTAGCTATTTGCGCCAATATTGCTTTACGCGTTAATCCCAAGTTTGAGCTCAAGGCCTCAGGTATGAAAATGTCTGGTGGTGCTAAGCCTTTTGGTATTGATGAAGAAAATATTGGTGCAATCATCAAGGCGCTGCCTGCGCAATATATAAAGCTACGCGGCTTTCATATATTTTCTGGCTCACAAAATTTAAATGCTCAAGCAATTATCGAATGCCAAAAACAAACTTTTGCCTTGGCTAAACAATTAATCGACATAAGTAAAAATACACTCAATGAACAGCTAGATTATATTAATATCGGTGGCGGCTTTGGCGTCCCGTACTTTAAAGCAGAGCAGCCATTAGCTACGGATAAAATAATGGCCAATTTAGCAGAGCTTATCGCCTTATATAAAAGTACATTACAAAATACTCAAATAGTGCTGGAGCTTGGTCGATATTTAGTGGCAGAGGCGGGTGTTTATATTTGTAAAATCACTGACATAAAACACTCAAGAGGGACAAAATATTTAGTGTGCGATGGCGGCTTGCATCATCATTTAGCCAACTCAGGCAATTTTGGTCAGGTAATTCGTAAAAACTACCCGGTAGCGATTGCCAACAAAATGGCAACATCATTAGCAACAGAAGAAGTTAGCGTTGTCGGGCCACTGTGCACACCGTTAGATATTTTGGCGGAAAAAGTAACATTGCCCAAGGCTGATATAGGTGATTATTTTGTTGTTTTTCAATCGGGAGCCTATGGTGCAAGTGCCAGCCCGCAAGGTTTTCTGAGCCAACCAAAGCTGAGTGAAATACTGTTATAGCAACAATATTAAATTAAGCTAGCTAAAATTACGGCTATCTGTGGCAAACAGCTATAATGGTATTAGCAACTTGAGTAACATGATTGTTGCCATAACTTAATTAAGATGGAATTAAGATGAATTGGAATAAGCGGCTGCTAGAAACCCCTATTATTGGGGATTTAACAAAAAAGATTGCCTCAATTAAAGCAAGTAGAGAAGCGCATAGTATTGCCGATCACTTTACACAGTTTTTGCAGCCTCAAATAGCAACCGACCAAACCTTAAGAAACGAAGTCTTCAAAATTCGCCACAATGTCTATTGTGAAGAGCTCGCTTTTGAAGAAGTAAGAGACGATGGTCAAGAAAAAGACGAATTTGATGAGCAATCAATTTTTTCACTTATCAAGCATAAACCAACGGGAACCTTTACTAGCTGTGTGCGATTAGTTACCGCCAGCGGTCCTGATGAAAAACTTCCCATTGAAAAGTATTGCTTAGACTCAATTACCAATACTGACTTAAGCCCTGAACGCTTTAATCGTGCTGAAATAGCAGAAATTTCTCGTTTAGCCGTAAAGTCTGATTTTAGACGTCGTAAAAGCGATCAATTTAAAGGCTCAGGTACAGGTGTTATTAGTGAAATAAGCTACTCTGAAACCGAGCTGAGGTGTTTTCCATTTATCGCTATTGGCTTATACATGGCTGCGGCAACCATGGGCATGAATACTGGCATTCGACATGTCTATGTCATGATGGAGCCAAGATTAGCTCGCAGTATGAAATTTATCGGTATTACTTTTCAACAGCTTGGCGCCCCTGTGGATTATCACGGTTTAAGAGCTCCTTATTATATCAACCCTGATATTTTTATGAGTAATCTCTCCCCTGGCTTTCGCAGCCTATATGACACAATTGAAAAGGACATCTGCGTACAGCTAAGAGAATTACAGTTAATGTAACTTATCTGCACAGCCAATCTTGATGGAGTCTCCATGTCAGAGCAATTACTCACACTATTAACTGGTGTATTATCAAAAAACGCCTGTATTTCAACAGAGCCAGAAGTACTGGCAATGTACCTTCAAGGCACTGAAGGGCTTGAAAATTTTCAAGAAAAGAAACGTAATATTTTTGCCCTCATAAAGGTAAGTAAGCAAACAGATGTCAAAGCTGTTTTAACCTTAGCAAATGAGCTGTCAGCAAATAGCGAACTGCGCTTTACTTTATACCCAGTAAGCACAGGGAAAAATTGGGGTTATGGCACAAGTCAACCTGCTGAAATCGGCGAACATATTATTCTACTCGACCTCAGCTTACTTAATAATATTAGCTACTTTGATGAAGAGCTAGGTTTAGTAACGCTAGAGCCGGGCGTAACTCAACAGCAACTCAGTAATTTTCTCATCGAAAATGACTACCCTTATATGGTTCCCGTTACTGGTGCTGGCCCAGATTGCTCTATATTAGCGAACGCATTAGAGCGCGGCTATGGCATAACACCTTATACTGATCACTTTAGCGCTGTTAATAGCATTCAAGGTTATTGGGCTGATGGCAGCTGTTTCCAATCTGCGGTAAATACCTTAGATCAAAGCACTGAGCAAGTCGTTGATAAAACTTATAAGTGGGGCTTAGGCCCATATTTAGATGGGCTTTTTACGCAATCAAGTTTTGGCGTAGTAACACAAATGACCATTCGCCTTGCCAAAATAAAACCCGCGTTTACCTCATTTTTTATCCAGCTTGCTGATGATGAGCTTATGGAGCAAGCCATACCGCTTATTAGGAAAACCCTGCAAGATTATGAAGGCATTGTCGGCTCTATCAACCTGATGGATCAACGTCGTGTTTTATCTATGTTTGCTAAGAACCCTAATGGTAATGAGCAACACAAGGTCATGAGTGATAGCGATGTCAAACAATTGGCTAAACAACAGCAAACCCCGAGCTGGACTATTGTTGGTAGTATTTACGGTAGTAAAAGCGTGGTAAAAGCCGTTAAAACAGAAATCAATAATCTCTTTAAGCAAATTCCCTGCAAGCGAATTTACTCAACTAGCCCTGTGCTAGTGGTAGTAAATAAGTTTATTAACGCCTTACCTAAGTGGTTAGTCAAGCGAGTGGCTATATTAACTATGATTGCTCAACAAATGGACTCGTTTGATAAGGGTAAGGCCATCATGTTAGGTAGACCTAACAAAGTTGCCTTAAAGCTTGCCTACTGGCGAAACCCTGAAAGTGAGCAACTAGACCCTGAAGAGCTATCACCAAGTAACGATAACTGTGGCTTACTTTGGTATGCCCCGTTGATCACTATGAAAGCCTCGATCATGCGAGATTATGTGAATTTTATCCGTACGACTTGCCCTAAATACAACATCGAGCCTTTTATCACTTTTACCAACTTAAAGCATGATTGCGTTGATAGTACCATTCCAATTGTCTTTGATTTAACCAACCCAAAGGCGGTTGAAGATGCTCATAATTGTTTAAAAGAATTAGTCACTGAAGGTCTTAAAAAAGGTTTTGTCCCTTATCGATTAAACATAGATCAACAGCAATGGTTATTGGATAAAGAGCAGCCGTTTTGGCAAACAGTAAACAAACTAAAACAAGTACTAGATCCAAATGCTGTATTAAGCTTGGGCAGATATAACCCGAAATAAACAAGAAAAATAACCATAAAAAAAGAGCAACAAATAGGTTGCTCTTGTTATTAAATAACCTGAGGTTAAATAGCTTTAGCTATTATGCATCAGCACGAATGCGCGTAATGTCAGCACCAAGTGCTTGCAGCTTATCTTCTATGCGTAAATAGCCACGGTCGATATGATAAATTCTATCAACTTGTGTTGGTGATTTAGCAACTAACCCTGCAATAACTAGGCTAGCTGATGCTCTTAAATCAGTCGCCATAACCTGCGCACCATGAAGCTCTTCAACACCTTTAACAATAGCGGTATTGCCCTCTAAAGAGATATCTGCCCCCATACGTTGCAACTCTGGCACGTGCATAAAACGATTTTCAAAAATGGTTTCAATTACCGTCGCAGTACCTTGAGCTAACACGTTCATGGTCATAAACTGGGCTTGCATATCAGTTGGAAATGCTGGGTGTGGCGCAGTACGAATATTTACCGCTTTGGCCGGAGCTGACATTGAAAGTTCAATCCAATCCTCACCTGTCGTAATTTTAGCACCGGCTTCTTGTAGCTTGCTTAATACCGCTTCAAGTGAACTTGGATCAGTATTTAAACATTTAATATGTCCTTGAGTTACCGCCGCAGCAACAAGGAAAGTGCCTGTTTCAATGCGATCTGGCATAACACTATAATGCTCGCCATTTAACTCGCTAACACCTTCAATGGTTAAGGTATCAGTACCTGCACCAGATACTTTTGCCCCCATACCATTAAGACAATTGGCTAAATCAACAATTTCTGGCTCACGGGCAGCATTTTCAATCACGGTTGTACCTTCTGCTAAGGCTGCCGCCATCATAAGGTTTTCAGTACCGGTAACACTGACAGTATCCATAAAGATATTGGCACCCAATAAACGACCTTGCTTTTTCGCAACAATATAACCATTCTCGACTTCAATCTCAGCGCCCATCAACTTCAAGCCCTGAATATGTAAATCAACTGGTCTAGCACCAATAGCACAGCCGCCAGGCAATGACACTTCAGCATGTCCCATTCTAGCAAGTAAAGGGCCTAACACTAAAATAGAAGCGCGCATGGTTTTCACCAGCTCATAAGGCGCTCGACACAATTCAATGGTGCTAGCATCAATAGATAATTTATCATCAGCTAACCATTGGGTTTTAGCACCTAATTGTCCTAATAATTTAACCGTGGTTAAAATATCATTGAGCTGGGGAACATTAGAAAAAACTATTGGGGTTTTCGACAATAATGCTGACATTAAAATAGGAAGTGCGGCGTTCTTAGCCCCTGAAATAACAACTTCACCGCGTAGTGGTTTACCACCAATAACTTTAAATGCGTCCAAAATAACTTACTACTTACTAAAAAATTAAAAATACCGACCTAGTATACACAAAAGATAAAAAATCTGTAGTTTGCTTTAGTCAAACTAACCGTTGAGCATTTTATCTCGTTGCCATTGTGCTTTAGTAAAGGTTTTTACTGATACAGCATGAATAGTACCGTTTTGTATCACTTCAGATAACGGAGCTAATACCGTTTGTTGACGCTTTACTCGAGATAGTGTTTCAAAGAAATCACCAACGGCAATAATGGCGCATTGTGAGCCGTCAAACTTCACTTTTAGTTCATCTAGCTCTAAGGCATCATTAATTAGTTTTTCAACTAAAGCTTCAATTTCATTAATTTCCAATTTACTCTCCTAAAATACTACTTTTGTGGTGCCATTTATACTGGCAATAAACCTTGCACACCACTGAGTTCAATTAATTTATCTAATTTTTTTGGCAAACCCTGAAAGGTTAGCTGGCAGTTATGAGTAGCCGCTTGTTCTAATAGCAAAAATAACCAAGCTAATCCGGCGGTGTCAACATGAGTTACTTGGGAAAAGTCCAATTCAACCGCATTATGGCTAAAGACACTTTTCAACTCTTTATTAGCAACCTGCATAACCGTATGCCGCGTTAATTCTCCGCTAACATTTACATTGCTGCCATTCACAGCAAAAGTTACACTTTTCACCTGTTAGCCCTGCCCAGCACTTTTATTAGCCGCTGGTGCTGATTCTGTTTTCTTTTTATCTTTAAAAACAATATCACGCTCACTTTTCTTTCTTAGCATTTCGGTGACATAAGGCAGGCCTTTTTGTCTGATAATACTACCTAACTCGGCTTGCTTAGAGTCAAGCAGGCTAACACCTTCTGCGACCATATCATAAGCTTGCCATTGCTTAGTTTTCTTACTTTTACGCACTTTAAACGATACATCAATATCATCTCTGCCCGGCATAATCACTTTCGTATCAACGGCAACGATTTTCTTATCGGCAAAATCACGCTCAGGCGCAAACTCAACAAGCTGATTATCATATAAGGTAAAAACCTGTGCATATGAAGTCACTAAATACTCACGAAAAACTGGCACAAAAGCACGTCTTTGCTCATCTGTTGTCTTTTTAAGATGCTTACCTATTACTTTAAATGCTGAATACTTGTAGTTGATATAAGGCATCAACTCTTCACGGACAATATTTTTTAATATGTTTGGATTAGCCTGAATCGCTTTTTGCTCATCAGCAAAACGTTTAAAGGTAAGGCCTGCTACTTCTTTAATCATTAAATATGGGTTAGTTTTGTCAACAATCACTGTTGGTGTTGAACTACTTACCGCTGTGCTTGAGCTAGATTGAGCCATAGCACCATGAGCAAAAGTCATAAGCACTATGGCAATAAGTGCTCGGGGTTTAGCTAACAATTGCATTACATTTCTCTTTTTTTTGCTATTCATCACCACTTCCTTGGCTAAATAAAAACTGACCTATTAACTCTTCTAAAACTAATGCCGGCTTAGTGTCTTCAATAAAGTCCCCTGGCTGCAATGTATCTAACGATTCATCAATAAAGCCCGGCTGCAAACCGACATACTGCTCACCAAGTAAGCCTGAGGTTAATATGGCCACTGATGTCGCTTCAGAAAAGTTATTATATTGAGTATAGATCTTTAACGTCACTACTGGCGTGTAATCTTCTTCATCTAATGAGATATCACTAACTCGACCAACAACCACACCGCCAACTTTAACAGGTGAGCGCACCTTTAAGCCGCCAATATTGTCAAACTTAGCCAATAAATCATAACTTGCCCCATTGCCAGAAATACCCGTATTTGCAACCTTTAGCGATAATACCAATAAGGCAAGAATACCCAAAGCCACAAAAAGGCCGACCATTAACTCAATTTTTTTTGACACCATGTCATTCACCAAAACTTAAAACAATCACTGTTAACCGCATATTATATGTAGATGTTGACTTATTTAGTAAACATCAATGCCGTTAAAATAAAATCTAAACCTAATACTAATAACGAAGACTGGACAACCGTTGCAGTGGTTGCTCGGCTAATGCCTTCCGACGTTGGCTCACAATCGTAGCCTTTATAAACAGCTATCCAAGTCACCACAAAAGCAAAGACAACACTTTTAATGACACCGTTCATAATATCTTTATTAAAGTCCACTTGATCTTGCATAACAGACCAAAAAGTACCGCCATCAACACCTAACCAGTCAACCCCCACCAAATGAGCACCTAAAATACCCACCATAGAAAAAATTGCCGCTAATAAAGGTAAGCTAATAAAGCCAGCCCAAAAACGTGGCGCAATCACCCGACGTAATGGATCTACCGCCATCATTTCCAAACTAGATAACTGCTCAGTTACTTTCATTAAACCAATTTCAGCGGTAAGAGCTGAACCTGCTCGACCAGCAAACAGTATAGCGGCAACAACAGGGCCAAGTTCTCTTAATAACGATAAGGCAACCATAGGACCTAAGCTGGCTTCTGCACCATAACCAACCAAAATAGTATAACCTTGCAGCGCCAGTACCATGCCAATAAAGGCACCTGAAACGACCACAATAATCAGTGACATGACACCAACACTATAAAGCTGTTGCATCAATAATGGCGTACCTTTACGAACATTAGGTACATGCGTTAGCGATGAAACTAACAATAATACCGCACGCCCTAAGCCACTGATTAAGGCAATGGTGTGCCTACCTAAACGAATTAATTGCTGCATCATTTGCCTCCCTTGCTGCCTGATTTAATCATTTCACTACCATATTCAGGAGCAGGAAAATGAAATGGCACAGGACCATCAGCTTGACCTTGAACAAACTGTTTTACCAGTTCAGATGAATCTTGCCTCACTTGTTCAGGTGTACCTTGACCGATAATTTTTTGCTCAGCAACAATATAAATATAATCAGCAATACTCATCACTTCTGGCACATCATGGGAAACAACCACAGAAGTTAAACCTAAAGCATCACTTAAAGCGCGAATAAGACGAACAATCACCCCCATAGAAATAGGATCTTGTCCTGCAAACGGCTCATCATAAAGAATTAATTCTGGATCTAATGCTATCGCTCGCGCTAAGGCGACGCGGCGCGCCATACCGCCAGAAAGCTCACTAGGATGAAGATGTCTTGCGCCACGTAAACCAACTGCCTCTAACTTCATCAGCACTATTTTTTCAATTAATGCTTCCGATAAATCAGTATGCTCTCGAATAGGAAAGGCGATATTGTCGTAAACACTCATATCAGTAAAAAGCGCACCACTTTGAAACAACATACTCATGCGCTTTCGTGTTTCGTATAACGCCTTGCGAGATAACTGTGGAATATTGTTGCCAGCAAAATAAATATTGCCGCTATCTGGCTTAAGTTGGCCACCAATCAACCTGAGCAAGGTGGTTTTACCTATGCCACTAGGGCCCATAATTGCGGTCACTTTGCCTTTAGGTATGCTTAGGCTAATATTATCGTAAATAACCCGTTCACCGCGATTAAAGGTTAAGTTTTCAATTTCAACTAAATTGGCTGAAGTATCCGAATTTATCATGTGTGTAACGTCAATGTCTTATAGCGGCGCTGTAGAGGTTATTCAATTGTTGTCGATTTTACCTGAGCAACAACAATTGTTCATTAGAAATTCTTCAATATACCTAGAATAAATGTAAGAAAACTCTTCTCAATTGTAAGTAAGTGATCATTTTTAATGGTTTGACTGTCTAAAAGTAAGGCAAAATAAGACTTTTTTTACTAACAAAGCATTAAATACTTTTTTTTTGGTTCACAACCAGCGACAATTTACCCTTGTACCAATGAGAATTGGTATCCTTTGCGGAGTAATACATGTTAGAACAAGTTTTTATTTTAGTCGTTGCCTTAGTCGCACTAGTATGGAGTGCTGACAAATTTGTCTTTGGCGCCTCATCACTAGCACGTAATCTTGGTGTTTCACCTATGATTATCGGCCTAACCATAGTTGCTATGGGATCTTCTGCTCCTGAGATGATGACAGCAGCAACCGCTTCATTACAAGGCTCGCCTGATCTAGCTGTAGGTAATGCTATCGGTTCCAACATCACCAATATTGCCCTTGTTTTAGGTATTACAGCATTATTACAACCCTTATCCGTGTCATCACAAACCGTTAAACGAGAAATACCGTTAATTCTCATTATTTCGGCATTCGCCTACTGGATACTACTCGATCAACACTTTAGTTTCCTTGAAGGAGTTGAGCTGATGATAGGCTTTTTTATTTATATCATTGCTCTACTTGTTATTACCTTAAGACGCACTAAAGATAAACCAAGCGATGACCCTTTAGTGATTGAAGCAGAACAAGAAGTGGCAGAAGCCGTCGATATGAAACTATCCATTATGTGGTTAGTTGTCGGCGTGATCATTTTACCTATTAGCGCTAATTATTTAGTTGACTCATCTGTCTTTATTGCTAAAACCTTTGGCGTCAGTGATTTAGTTATTGGCCTCACCATAGTTGCCATAGGTACAAGTTTGCCAGAGCTAGCGGCAAGCATTATGAGTATTTTGAAAAAAGAAGATGACTTAGCGCTAGGCAACATTATTGGTTCTAATATTTTTAATATTTTAGCGGTTTTATCATTAGCGGGTGTTATTGCCCCAGGCAATATTAATGCGCTGGCCTCAACACGTGATGCCCCTTATATGCTAGGTGTCACCTTATTACTCTTTGTACTGTGCTTTAGTCGAAAGTTTGGTTACTTTAGAATTACTCGCGCCAAAGGTGCATTGCTATTACTGAGCTTTGTTGCTTATCAATTTTTACTTTTTGGTCAGTTAAATAATAACTAAGGTTGGTTTTTACTATGCATAACTTTAAACAGCTCGGCAAAAATGTCATCAACATTGAGCAAAAAGCCATTGCTGACTTGCTGCAATACATTGACGATAGCTTTGAGCAAGCCTGCCAACTTATGTATCAATGCCAAGGTCGCGTTATTGTTATCGGTATGGGCAAATCAGGCCATATTGGCGGCAAAATTGCTGCCACCTTAGCCAGTACGGGCACACCTGCATTTTTTGTTCATCCAGGTGAAGCCAGTCATGGTGATTTAGGCATGATCACCAGTGATGATGTTGTCTTAACAATTTCTAATTCTGGTGAAACAAATGAAGTACTGGCAATCATTCCGGTAATTAAGCGCATAGGTGCCAAATTAATCGCCATGACAGGTAATACAGAATCAACATTATCTCAATTAAGCGATACCCATGTTTGCATTAACGTTGCTGAAGAGGCATGCCCATTAGGCTTAGCCCCAACATCAAGTACCACGGCAACCTTAGTCATGGGTGATGCACTCGCGGTAGCTCTACTTAACGCCAGAGGCTTTACCGCCGATGATTTTGCCCTATCGCATCCGGGTGGTAGCTTAGGCAAGCGATTATTATTACGCTTAAGTGATATTATGCATCAAGGGGATAGACTACCTGTAGTGCAAGAATCAGCGCTTATTAAAGACGCGCTTGTTGAAATGTCGCTAAAAGGCTTAGGCATGACCGCGGTTGTTAATAATGAAAATACTCTAGTGGGTTTATTTACCGATGGCGACTTACGCCGTATTCTCGATGCCAAAATAGATATACATCAAGATAATATTGCTAACGTTATGACCAAATCTCCTTGCACCGCAAGTGATGAAATGCTGGCAGCGCAAGCGCTAAAAATTATGGAAGACAAAAAGATTAATGGTTTAATTATTGTTAATGATAAGAACCAACCTGTTGGCGCAATGAATATGCATGATTTACTTAGCTCTGGGGTACTTTAATGAATACCTTATATGGCAATGTGCCACAAGAAGTACTAAATAAAGCCAAAACGATTAAATTGCTCGTGTGCGATGTCGACGGCGTTTTTTCTGATGGCAGAATTTATTTAGGTAATGATGGCGAAGAGCTAAAAGCCTTTCACACAAAAGATGGTTTTGGCATTAAAGCACTTGGTGCTAGCGGTGTTGATGTTGCCATTATCACCGGCAGAAATTCAGCCATTGTTGCTAATCGGATGAAAGCCTTGAATGTAAAACATATTATTCAAGGGCAAGAAGATAAATTACCGGCACTACAAGCATTAGCAGAACAGTTAAACTTAGCAACGGATGAAATAGCCTATATAGGTGATGACGTACCTGACTTACCCTGTATTATGGCATGCGGCTTAGGTATTAGTGTTAACGATGCTCATCCGCAGGTAATCAACAATGCTGATTATATAACCTTTACCCGTGGTGGTTTTGGTGCTGTACGTGAAGTATGTGATTTAATCATGCAATGCCAAGGTAGCTTGGCACAAGCAGCGGGCGCTAGTATATGAACCGCTTGTACAGCTTAGCATTATTTGTTTTATTCTTAAGTGCCATAACCTATGGCATTATCGAATGGCGTAGTGCTTTAGTTGAACAGCAAGATGTTATCGATGATGAACTTTCACCTGATTTTATTGCCGAAACCCTAAAGAGTAATATTTATACCGATGCCGGCCAGCTTTCACATACCATTGAAGCTGATCGCATGGAACATTACTCTAGCTTAGCGGTAACCCACTTTGAACTGCCGAATTATACCTTGCACCCTAAAGACAATAGCGAGCCTTGGCAGTTAAGTGCAAACGAGGCAACACTATACAAAGACAATAGAGTAGTGTTAAATCATCGGGTACGATTAAAAGCTACTGATATAAATAGCATTGTAGAAGAAATACATTGCAAATATTTAGAACTGGATTTAACCACGAATATAATTAGCTCAGAGCAAACCGTCATGGTGCTAGGCAAAGATTTTACCATGTATGGCTCAGGTTTGATTATAGATCTCAACACTAAACAAATGACATTAACTGAGCATGTACGCACAATTTATAAAGAGAATCATGAACAATCGCTTTAATACTTCAGCTTTACTAGTGAGCTTATGCTTATTAACAAGCGCTGCCCTTAGCACAACAGCACTGGCTGCGAAAAAAGATCTAGAACAAGAGATTACCATCAAATCTCAACGACAAGCTGCTGACTTAAAAAACAAAATAGCTAGTTACCTAGATGATGTAAAAATCAGCCAAGGCTCGATTTCAATTACCGCTGATATTGTGCAGGTATTCAGTGATAAAGACGATAAAAGTGCTAAAAAAGCTGACATTTATATCGCCAAAGGCAAGCCAGCGGTATTTCAACAGCAACTTGAAGATGGCAGTTTAATTAGCTTACAGGCAGATGAAATAAAATATCAGCCTGAACTTAATACCATTACAGTTTCGGGTAATGCTTTGGTCAAACAAGCTGGTAGTGAAGTAAGTGGTAGTAAAATCACCTACAACACCTTAAGCGAAAAGCTAGAAGCTGAAAGTAATAACAACGAAACTGTTACGACTATTTTGCAGCCCAACGTCATTAAAAAGCAGCAAGCCAAGAAAGAAAAGCAAGACAAAGAAGGCGACAATAGTGACAAGCAATAGCTCATCAGCGCACAATAGTAAATCAACACTGATTGCAACGAACCTAGCCAAGTCTTACAAGAGTCGTCAGGTAGTTAAAAGCGTTAGCTTGCAAGTAGAATCAGGGCAAATTGTTGGCTTACTTGGCCCTAACGGTGCAGGAAAAACGACATCCTTTTATATGATTGTCGGCTTAGTGCCCAACGATCATGGTCAAATTATTCTCAATGATCACGATGTAACACTTGCGCCAATGCATGAAAGAGCTAGGCAAGGCATAGGCTATTTGCCGCAAGAAGCCTCTATATTTAGAAAGCTCACCGTGACTGAAAATATTATGGCTATTTTACAAACGCGTAAAAACCTTTCTAGCCAAGAAAAGTCTGAAAAGTTAGAGCACCTACTTGAAGAATTTAATATCTGTCATATAAAAGATAACTTAGGTATGAGCTTATCTGGTGGTGAAAGACGTCGTGTGGAAATCGCCAGAGCGCTGGCAGCTGATCCAGAATTTATCCTATTAGATGAACCATTTGCTGGTGTTGACCCAATTTCGGTTGGCGACATCAAAAAAATCATCATACACTTAAAGCAAAGAGGCATAGGGATTTTAATTACTGACCACAATGTTAGAGAGACATTGGACGTTTGTGAACACGCTTATATTGTCAGTCATGGAGAAATAATCGCAGAAGGCAATGCAGATCAAATTCTTGCTAATCAGAAGGTAAGAGATGTATACCTTGGCGAACAATTCACGCTATAGTTAGCAATGTAAAGTGTGACAACAAGAATTAGAATATAAGATTAGGAAAAAGTAACACCTAGATGCGCCCTACACTACAGCTCCGTATTGGACAACAATTAACAATGACTCCACAACTGCAACAGGCAATAAAACTGTTGCAGTTATCTACGTTAGAGTTGCAACAAGAAATCCAAGAAGCGCTTGAAAGTAACCCCTTGCTTGAAATTGAAGAAGGCCAACAAGGGGAAGTAAATTCCGAGCAGAATAACTTAGAAGAAGCGTTTTCCGCAGAAGCTAGCTCAGATATTACCAGTAGCAAGGATACAGATGAAGCCATTGCCAGTATTGATGAAATCAGCACGACTGAAGCCATGGAGAAAAGCGATATTCCTGAAGAGTTAAACATAGATACCACTTGGGAAGAAAGCTATAGTGCAGGCGTATCAAATACAGGCGCTGTCAGCAGTCCTGCAGATGATTATACCTATCAAGGGGAAACCACCGACTCTATTCAAGATCACTTATTATGGCAAATGGAGCTAACTCCATTTACAGATACCGATAAAACTATCGCAACAGCTATCATAGAAGCGGTTGATGATGCTGGTTACTTAACGGTTTCCAGCGAAGATATTCTTGAAAGTGTCGGTTTAGAAGACATTGAACTTGATGAAGTGGAAGCGGTATTAAAACGCATCAATATGTTCGACCCTATTGGCGTTGCCGCACGCTCAATTCCCGAATGTTTAACCATACAGCTAAATCAATTTGATCCTGAGACCCCTTACTTAAAAGAAAGTAAGCAAATCATTAACGATCATATTGATTTATTAGGCAATCGCGATTATCGCCAATTAATGCGTAAAACTAAGCTTAAAGAAGATCAACTACGCGAAGTTATGCGCTTAATTCAAAGCCTTAACCCTAGACCTGGCGATGCCGTCATTAAAAGCGATGATCAATACGTTATCCCTGATGTATCAGTTGAAAAGAAAAATGGTCGCTGGGTTGTTGAGCTTAATTCAGACACAGCACCTAAACTGTCTATCAATCAGCAATATGCTGCCATGACTAAAACTATGAAGTCTTCAACTGATGGGCAATTTATTCGCGCTAATTTACAAGAAGCGAAATGGTTCATTAAAAGTTTAGAATCACGCAACGATACCTTACTTAAAGTATCGAACTGTATCGTGCAAAGACAACAAGGCTTTTTAGAGCACGGCGAAGAGGCTATGCGCCCTATGGTGCTTAATGATATTGCCGAAGCCGTTGATATGCATGAATCGACTATTTCCCGTGTTACCACACAAAAATACATGCATACGCCAAGAGGTATATTCGAACTAAAATATTTCTTCTCAAGTCATGTTAGCACTGAAAATGGCGGCGAATGCTCATCTACAGCCATTCGTTCATTAATTAAAAAGCTGATACTAGCCGAAACACCAGCCAAGCCATTAAGTGATAGTAAAATGGCTGATTTACTTGCTGAACAAGGCATTAAAGTAGCGCGACGTACCATTGCCAAGTACCGAGAGTCTTTGGCAATCCCACCGTCAAATCAACGTAAAAGTTTATTGTAGAACACTAATTCAAAAACAAAAAAGGATACGACTTATGCAAATTAATCTTTCAGGTCATCATGTTGAACTTACCGACTCATTACGTGAATACGTCAATACAAAATTTGCCAAATTAGAACGTCACTTTGATCAAATTAATAACGTTCACGTTATTCTAACTGTAGAAAAACTGGATCAAAAAGCAGAAGCAACGGTACATATGAAGGGTGGTGAAGTATTCGCGTCTTCTGTAAATGCTGATATGTATGCCTCAATTGATACCTTAGTAGATAAGCTAGATCGCCAAATTCTTAAGCACAAAGGTAAAGTAGCGAGTCACTAATTCCTTTCTTATTTAAACTATGAAATTACAAGAAATTCTTTCACTGAACTGCACATCCTGTGCAGTTCCAGTGACAAGCAAAAAGCGCCTATTAGAACAAATTTGTCAGCTTGCAGCCGTTGAAATAGGCAATGCTGATCCAAGTGACTTACTCGATAGCTTACTTGATAGAGAAAAAATGGGTAGCACAGGCATTGGCAACGGTATCGCTATTCCACATGGTCGCTTGAGCAATAGTCATAAAGCGGTCGCAGTACTTATTACAACCGAAAAAGCGATCGATTTTGACGCCATAGATAACCGCGATGTTGATGTCTTTATCAGCCTATTTGTACCAGAAGATAGCTGCCAAGAACACTTAGAAACCTTGCAATGTATTGCAAAACTGTTTAGTAATAAACAAACTATTAAGCAAGTGCGCAAATGCTCAAACGATAAGCAGCTATATGACCTTATCCAGCAAGCCAGTTAAATTAAATTGCTATTACTAACGGTATTAGTACAGACTAATCAAGTAAATACAGGCATATCTTGCTATGAAATTAATTATTGTTAGCGGCCGTTCAGGCTCAGGAAAATCAGTTGCGTTACGGGTGTTGGAAGATCTCGGCTATTATTGCGTTGACAATATTCCAGTCAATTTACTACCGGCCTTAACTCACACTGTTATTAACGACTATGAAACTGTCGCCGTTAGCCTAGATGTGCGTAATTTACCTAACGATCCACAAGATATTCCCGAAATTATCGGCTATTTACCCAATGCGGTTAATGTTACCACTCTGTATTTAGATGCTGACGATAATGATTTAATTCGCCGTTTTAGCGAAACACGACGCTTACATCCTCTTATCAAAGAAAATATCGCCTTAGATCAAGCTATTGCTCTAGAAAGAAAGCTGTTAGAGCCTATTTCAACCAGTGCCGATCTCTATATCAATACCAGTCAATTAAGCCCACACCAACTGGCTGATTTAGTTAGAGAACGGATATTAGGTAAGAAAACTGGCTCTATGGTGTTAGTATTCCAATCATTTGGCTTTAAGCATGGTATTCCCGTTGATGCCGATTATGTTTTTGATGCCCGCTTCTTACCTAACCCGTTTTGGGAAAAAGACCTTAAAGGAAAAACAGGGTTAGATCAGGGAGTAAAAGACTTTCTCGCCAGCCAGCCGATAGTGACTAAATTTGTCTGGCAAATTAATAGCTTTATGATGACTTGGTTGCCTCACCTTGAACGTAACAATCGCAGTTATGTCACCATTGCCATTGGCTGTACCGGTGGCAAACATCGCTCTGTTTATATTGCTGAATTACTCGCCAGCAACTTTAAAAAGGAACGTGACGACATTCAAAGTCACCACCGAGATATAGATTTAAAGTCAACCTAGCTTAGGAAAAAGTGTGATGACAAACCAAGTGAGCCAACAAGTTACTATTTGCAATAAGCTAGGATTACACGCTAGAGCGGCAACTAAACTTGCCCAGCTAAGTCAGAGATTCAGCTCAGTTATCACATTAGAGCTTGATGGCAAACAAGCAGATGCGAGCAGTATCATGGCACTTATGCTGCTCGCTGGCGGTAAAGGAAAAACCGTGAATATTACTGCCCACGGCGAGGATGCCGAGCAAGCTCTCACGGAAATATGCCAATTAATTTCAGATAAATTTGACGAAAGCGAATAGCCCCTTCGAACAAAAAACCGCCTTGCAGCATTAGCCAGCAAAGAAAAATGCTGATAAAACCACAGACTTACGATAAACTTAAGCTCAATACCAAGTAGCAGCAATCACAGGATATTTCGATTGCTAAACCTGTTTCCTTTTCCGTTACAGCAACGCCTTAGTTGTTATTAATAAACAGAGTCGCTATGCCAGAAACTACAGAGCAAGAATACAATCAGCAAAGACTACAACAAGTTAACGAAGCACTTGGTAGTGGTATGTTTGTCTATGTGCGTAAATTATTACAGCACATGCCAGCCTATGATCTTGCTCTTATTCTCGAATCTTCACCCGCTAAAAGCAGACCCGTACTGTGGCAATTAATTGATCCAGACTTTCACGGTGAAGTACTAGAAGAGCTTAATGAAGAAGTTCGTAAAGGCATCTTAAAAAGTATGCGTCCGGAAAAGCTGGCTGCTGTTGCAGAAGGCATGGACGTTGATGATTTAGCTGAAGTCCTTAGAACACTGCCTGATAGTGTCTACAAAGAAGTACTCAACTCGATGGACTCACAAGATAGAAGTCGAGTAGAAGCTGCACTATCGTATGAGGAAGATACCGCTGGCGGTATCATGAACACCGACACAATTACCTTGCGTCCCGATGTTAGTGTTGATGTGGTATTACGTTACTTACGTTTAAAAGGTGAACTGCCTGAATCAACCGATTCATTTTACGTGGTTGATCGCAATAACCACTTTATTGGTGCCGTTTCCCTAGCCGCCATAGTGACGGCAAAGCCTGAAGTTATTGTCTCTACTCTTATTGATGATGAGGTAGAGGCGGTACAAGCAGATATGACCGAGCAAGATGTCGCACAGCTATTTGAACGTCATGACTGGTTTTCCGCACCTGTTATCGATGAAGAAGGCCATTTATTAGGTCGTATTACCATAGATGATGTTATCGATATTATCCGTGAAGAAGCTGAACACTCCATGATGAGTATGGCGGGTTTAGATGACGAGGCCGACACCTTTGCCCCAGTAATTAAAAGTACTAAACAACGCTCACTCTGGTTAGGTGTTAACTTAATCACAGCTTTAATGGCTGTAGCAGTAACCAGTATGTTCGAAGAAATTTTCGCTCAGCTAGCAATTCTTGCGGTATTAAACTCATTAGTACCTAGCATGGGTGGTGTTGCCGGCAATCAAACCTTAACCTTAGTTATTCGTGGTATCGCCTTAGGACATGTTGGTGAAAGTAATGCTAAAGCACTGTTAACTAAAGAGGTTGCTATAGGATTTCTAAATGGCATTATCTGGGCGGTACTGATTGCCAGTGTGGTCGCACTATGGAAGCAAGATTTTATGCTTGGTGGAATTATTGCCTTTGCCATGCTGATGAACATGACAGCCGCAGGCCTTGCTGGGGTAAGTATTCCGCTTATTCTTAAACGTATGAATATTGATCCTGCCCTAGCTGGCAGTGTCATCATCACCACAGTAACCGATGTTGTTGGTATCTTTGCCTTTTTAGGTACTGCCAGCCTATTGCTAACCTAGCAAAAGCTTTATTAGGCTAAGCCGTTATTCACTTATAACCTGCTCAGCCTAACTAAGTAACCTGAGCTAGGCTTAAGTACTCTATCTACTAATGACCTGCCACTTGCATTTCATCAATTAAAATTGAACCTGTTCTTATGCTGCCACGCATATCTACATCTGAGCCAACCGCAACAACACCTTTGAACATCTGCTGTAAATTACCTGCAATAGTAATTTCACTTACAGGGTAAGCAATCTCGCCGTTTTCTACCCAAAAACCTGCAGCGCCTCGTGAATAATCACCATTTACCACATTAACGCCTTGGCCCATAAGTTCAGTTACCAATAAACCTGTACCCATGGTTTTTAACATGGCATCGAAATCACCTTGGTGTCCCTGTGCAGCCACTAACCAGTTATGGATACCACCAGCATGACCTGTGGTTTGTAAACCAAGTTTTCGCGCCGAATAGCTAGTAAGTAAATAGGTTTGCAAACAGCCCTGCGAGATAATTTCTCTATCTTTAGTCAGCACACCTTCATTATCAAAAGCGCTACTAGCTAAGGCTTTAGTAATATGTGGCCTTTCACTGATATTTAAAAAGTGCGGGAAAATATCTTTACCTAAAGCGTCAAGTAAGAATGATGATTTTCGATATAAATTACCACCGCTTATGGCCGCAATTAAATGTCCCCAAATACTGTTGGCAATATCAGCACGAAATAATACCGGCACTTTAGCTGTGGTTAACTTTTGTGCATTTAAGCGCGACAACACCTCTTGTGATGCCTTAACACCTATTTGTTTAGCGCTATCAAGCAAAGTGAAATCACGATTCACGCTATACGCGTAATCTCTTTGCATATCATTGTTATCACTCGCTATCATAACGCAGCTTAAACTGTGGCGTGAGCTTGGGTAACTCACTAACTGCCCATGGCTATTACCATACACTTTAAAGCCAACAAAGCTGTCTAAACTCGCGCCATCCGAGTTGGTGATACGCTTATCAACAGCAAGTGCACTTTGCTCGCACTCGGTTGCCAATGCGATTGCTTGCTCAGTTGTTAATTCATGCGGGTGATACAAATCTAAGTCTTGCGGCTGCATCGCCAATAAATCTTTATCGGCTAAGCCAGCACAGTCATCAACAGAAGTATACTTAGCAATATTAACCGCCGCTTGTACAGCCTGTGCTAATGCCTTTTCTGACAAATCAGCGCTCGATGCACTACCTTTTCTACCCTGTTGATAGACAGTGATCCCTAAAGCACCATCGTTGGTAAACTCAACATTTTCTACTTCCCCCATACGGGTGCCAACACTTAAGCCTTGTTGTTTACTCATAGCGACTTCCGCGCCATCAGCCCCTAAGCGCTTAGCTAAGTCGAGTACTGTGGCAACACGCTCTTCAACTTTGCCTATTTGCTCAGTTAATTGATCTTGTTCTTTGCTTAATGTGGTCATATTTCGTCTACTTATTACTTACTTTTCGTCAGATTTAGCATGTTGCAGCAATAGTGATATAATTGCGTTTTATCCTAAAAACATGCCAGTACTATTATTATGCCCCACTCAGCAAACGATATCGACGACTTAGAGCAAGAATTAAAAAGTAAAACCGAAATAAAACGTGAAATGCACGAATTGCAAGCCTTTGCCCAGAAGCTTGTGGAAATGTCAAAGCACCAACGTAGTCGTCTACCTCTATCTGACGATCTTAAAGAAGCCATGGTTGTTGCAGATAAAATAACCAATAAGCATGAAGCGCTACGTCGCCACATTCGCCATATCGCCAAAATATTACTGGAAACAGATCTAGCTCCCATCCATCAAGCACTTGATGTTATGGCAAATAAACATCAGCAAGAAACAGCCAAGTTTGTTCGATTAGAAAGCCTACGTGATGAACTGATTGAAAAAGGCTCTACCGCCATTGAAGCGCTATTATCAGAAAACCCCACCATGGAAAGACAAAAATTAAGGCAATTAGTCAGGCATGCCAGTAAAGAGAAGAAAGCAGAAAAACTCGGCAAACATTACCAAAACTTATTTGCTTACCTAAAAGAAAACAGCTAATAATTATCATTAAAAATACAAGCAGTAAAAGGAATACTATGGCAACAATCAAAAAAATGACTGGCTTGTTGATTGCTTTGAGCTTACTTTCAATGTCAGCTCAGGCATTACAACCACCAACAAAAGAACAGCTAGAAAAATACAAAAGCCAAGGTATTTTAAAAGAAAAAATTAGCAAAGCTAAAGCTTACGGCAACCATAAGCCCAAAGCTGGCCTAAGCCAATTAGCTCATCAGAAAGTAAGTAAAGCTGCTGGATATAGCAATTATGCTGGCCCGCAAATAACTCCTTGGGATAATGGCTTTGCTAGCCATGGTACACAAAAAACTTTTACCTTGCTGCTCGCCTTTGAAGATGCCCCTGCGCCTGAGCATCAATCAAAAGAGGTTATTTATAATCATATTCATGGTGATGGCGATCCTGCTAGATATCCTAATGAAAGCCTCACTAACTTTTATAAGCGTTCCTCATACGGGCAGCTTACCATAACGGGTGATGTACTTGATTGGTACACCACGCCATATCCTCGTGACGAAGTCGTTAGCGAGCGAGATGTGATTAAAGAAGCGCTGCAATATCATGCTAATCAAGGCGTAGATTTTAGCCAGTATGATAACGACGGCGATGGTGATATCGACTACTTCTCAGTTATCTGGACAGGTGAAGTTGGCGAATGGGCCTCTACTTGGTGGGGTCATCAAACCTCGTTATACGATCCTGACTTTAAACTATCAGGAAAAACCTTTGGTACGTACTCATGGCAATGGCTAAGTTGGGATAACGCCAATGATGATTTTGACCCACAAGTGCTTATTCATGAAACTGGCCACGCACTAGGCTTACCAGATTACTATGATTATGATGTCGATGTAGGCCCAGCGGTTGAAATTCCAGTTAATGATATGATGCGTAATAACTTGGGCGATCATAACTCATTTTCGAAATTCTTATTAGGCTGGATTACCCCTAAAGTCGTTGGCTCTGGTTCAGAAACCATTAGTTTAGCACCATCAAGCACCAGTGAAGATGCTCTCATCATCATGCCAGAGCTTACCTTAGACAAAGGCTTAAGTGAGTATTTTGTTGTTCAGCACAGAGATAGAGAGTTAAACGATACTCATATGAGTAGCGCTGGCTTATTAATATGGCACGTAGACGCAACCTTAAAATACGGTAACTTTGAATTCAACAATAGTTATAGTGATCACCATTTAATCAGATTGTTATCGGCCAATGAAAACCACTATTATCTAAGCGAGCACGAACTAACAACGCTAACAACACCGAGTAGCCAAAGTTACAGAGATAGAAATCAAGCAGTCGAAATTACAGATATAACCCGAACAGATGACACTTATACCTTACAAGCAAGTATTGTAAATATTCCACAGGTGTCACTTGAAGGTATCGAGTATTTACAAAGTATCAATCAACTAGACAGTATCAGTGTCTCTGTTAACTCTGTAGAGACGGTAACTAAAGTCGTACTTTCACTCAATGATACTGTACTTGCTGAAGACTTTCAGGCCCCTTATGAATTTGATATAAGTACAACAAGCATCGAACCAGGTAATGTAACTATCAAGGCAGAGGCTTTTACTGCCATTGCTAAAGGTAGCAGCTCAGTCACAGCATTAAAACTACCCGATGAGCCTAGCTTAGTCGTTGTTAACTTGGCATATATGCCACAGCTTGAAAATACTTTGCATAACTTTATTAAGCCTATAACAAGCTTTGATGATATACCTTTAGTTTCACCAGCAGATGCTCCAGCCATGTTTATTGTCGATCACGATTACGAAATATTGTCTGATGAGCAAGCAAGTCGTATTCAAGACTACATTAACGCTGGCGGTCATTTATACTATGAGAACCTTGAGTGGTATTGGGATCGCGACTTAGTCAATCAAAAAGTTAGCTTTCTTGGCGTTGAAGCAACAGGGCAATGGTCACAATCGATTACGGCTATTTCTGGCGCAGAAGGTTCGATTGTTGAAGGTTTAACATTCCAAGCTCCAGAAGAGTATTACCTTTTTGCAGAAGTAAAAGGCTTAGATGGTGAAGCCAACGCAAAACCTTTATGGACTGGTGATGATGGTAACTTCAGTAACACTGCCGCGAATCAAATAGGTACAGCCAAAATTATTGCCACCTCGGGCGCTTTTTCCTGGTTACCATCTGATCTAACCATGACAGTGATGGCAAAATACCTTGATTACTTTGGTTTAGACAGTAGCACTAAACCTATGTCAATATCAGTTGGCGCACCTGAAATAACCACAATTGAAGAAGCCAATACTGAGGTTGACTTTACCATTAGCCGATTATTTGATGATGGCACCGATTCAAAAGTTAATATTGCCATAACTTCTGAGCATGCTATTGCAGGTGTTGATTATCAAGCACTCACCTTTGATACCATCAGCTTCGCCAGCGGTGAGTTAACTAAAACTGTGACCGTTTCTTTATTGGATGATTTTATCGTTGACGGCAATAAAGTGCTTAGCCTCACTATTTCAGGTGATAACCTTGATGAATCAACTCAATCATCAGCTGATATTACCATCACAGATAATGAGCATCGCGGTTTAGTTCAATTTAAACTTAGCAACGTGACTGTTGCTGAAAATGCAGAAACTATCACGGTTTTAGTTGAGCGAATTGATGGCATTGATGATGAGCTGAGCTTTGCAATTAATACCACAGATGTCAGTGCCAAAGCTGGACAAGATTATATCGCGATTAATGAACAAGTAACCTTAACCCAAGGGCAAGTCGAATTCACGGTTACCTTTGATATCATTGACAACAATGTTCACAACGCAAACAAAACCTTTACCCTGTCATTAACCGGCGAGCATATTGCCGATAATGACATGATGACAGTCACAATCATAAATGATGACGCTGCCCCAGTAACAGAAACAAGCTCATCTTCTGGCGGCGGCTCGAGTGCGCTTATTACCCTGCTACTTTTAATCGCAAGTTGCTTAAGAACAAAGCCGTACTAGGCAATACTAGGCAAGCTAAGCTCAGTCTTAATATGACATAGCACAAACAAAAATGGCGATAAGTACTAACTTATCGCCATTTTTTATATCTCTTTGCTTATCAAATACTAAGCTAATACTGTATACCAGCCCATTAACATAGGCAGTAATGGAAATGCCACTAAGGCTGCCAAAATCATAAATAAGTGACGCTTTGATGAGCTATCTTTGAATTCTTCGTTTTGTGACATCTTTATTTTCCTATACAGCAAATTGCCCCTAAGGGCTTAAAAGATGCGCATCATACCGACAATTCATCAAAATGAACAGTTTTTTTGATCTAGATCAATAGAATTATTGGTGCTTATTTATCGTGTTATTTATATCTCTTTGACTTTCAATATCTTAGCAAATAAGAAAACTTTTACTTTATTGAGTACCACCAACGGTCATTTCATCTACTTTTAATGTTGGCTGACCAACACCAACTGGTACACTTTGCCCATCTTTACCGCAAACACCCACACCAGCATCAAGTTTAAGATCATTACCGACCATGCTTACCTTCTTCATGGCATCGGGACCACTACCAATTAACGTCGCGCCTTTAACTGGTGAAGTAATTTCACCATTTTCAATCAAATAAGCCTCTGAGCTAGTAAACACAAACTTACCTGAGGTAATGTCAACCTGACCGCCAGCAAAATTAGGCGCATAAATGCCCTTTTTCACTGACTTAATAATATCTTCAGGGCTAGACTCGCCTGCCAACATATAGGTGTTTGTCATTCGCGGCATAGGCAAATGCGCATACGACTCACGTCGGCCATTACCTGTTGGCTTCACTCCCATTAGGGCGGCGTTTTGCTTATCTTGCATATAGCCTTTTAGAATACCTTTCTCGATCAGAACATTGTATTGACCCGGCGTACCTTCATCATCAATAGAGATTGAACCACGTTTATTGGCTAAAGTACCATCATCTACTATAGTACAAAGCTCTGATGTTACCTGCTGCCCTACTTTACCCGAGAACGCTGATGAGCCTTTGCGGTTAAAGTCACCTTCTAAACCATGGCCTACCGCTTCATGTAATAATACCCCCGGCCAACCTGCACCTAATACCACAGGGAAAGTTCCCGCTGGCGCATCAATCGCCACAAGGTTCACTAAAGCTTGGCGCACAGCCTCTTCAGCAAACGCTAAATAACGAGCTTTGTCGTTTTCAACTTCAAAGAAATAGCTGTAATCAGTTCGAGCACCACCGCCAGAACTAGCACGTTCACGCTTGCCATTTTCTTCCACTAATACTGAGCAATTCAATCTAACCAAAGGCCGAATATCTGTGGCAAACGTGCCATCTGATGCTGCAACTAATATTTTTTCATAGACGCCAGATAAACTGACAATAACTTGTTTAACCCGCTTATCTACGCTGCGAGCATGCGCCTCTACTTCATGCAGTAATGCTATTTTTTGCTCTTGGCTTAAGCTGCCTAATGGTTCAACTGATTGATACACTTGTATTGGCGAGGTACGTGAAAAGGCTTTTACCTTAGCACCTTCACCACTATCTGCTATACCTTTAGCAGCATCTGCGGCTTTTTGCAGTGCTTGCTCGGAGATATCATCTGAATAAGCAAAACCGGTTTTTTCTGCGGTAATTGCCCGCACACCAACACCACGTTCAATATTGTACGAGCCTTCTTTGACTATGCCATCTTCTAATACCCAAGATTCATGTAAGCTTGACTGAAAGTAAAGATCAGCAAAGTCTACCTTTCTAGTCATCATACTAGCTAAGGTATTTGTTAAAATTTCATCATTAATTTGGCTTTCAGCCAATAGCGATTGCTCGACACTATTCATTTAGTATTAACTCAACTTCTAATAAACAGGCTTAATACAACTAAGCCTTGCCTAACTTTGATTTCAGCGGCATACGTTGACGTATTCGCTCCACTTCTTCTTCTCGATATATACTACTTACTTGGCCTTCACCTTCTTCAAGGCAAGCCAATACTTCTCCCCAAGGGCTAATAATCATTGAGTGCCCCCAAGTTTCCCTGCCATTAGCATGCACACCTTCCTGTGCTGCGGCAATAATATAAGCCTGATTTTCAATGGCTCGCGCTTGCAGTAAGGTTTGCCAATGCGCTTTACCAGTAACACGTGTAAACGCTGCTGGTACTGTAATTATGCGCGCACCTTTTGCTGCCAGCTCTTGATATAAAATAGGAAAACGCACATCAAAACATACAGATAAGCCTATGGTGGCAAATTCAGTTTCTAAAACTTCAACCGACGTCCCCGCTTTGGTAAAACGAGATTCTAAATAGCTTTTCTCGCTATCTTCTACCTCTACATCAAATAGGTGTATTTTATCGTATTGAGCAAGCAGCTCACCGGTAGGCGAAAACACACAACTTGAATTAGTAAACTTATCCGTTTCTTGACAGTAAATAGGGATAGTACCAGCAACCAAATAGACATTAAAACGCTTAGCCAAATCAGAAAGCGATGCTATAAGGCCACTTTCTGCCATATTGGCTTTCGCTAAGGTTAATTGCTCACTATCTTTGCCACCAAAAAATAAACAGCATTCAGGTAAAACCACCAAATGGGTGGTATCAGCTGCCTGCTCCTGAGACTCAGTAAGTAACAGCAGTTGCCGACTAATTTCAGCTAAATTGGCATCAACATCGGGCACTGAGCACATTTGAATGGCGGTTAACTTAACCATGATTTACTTGCTCCGCAGGTATAGTAAAAAGGGTTGCACCATCAAGTAATGGCTCAGTAGACTTATCTGTTTCTATAGCCCCTTCATACTGCTGTAAATGACTCTTTTTCGGCGATTCTTTTTTATCGCCTTGCTGGCTGTCATCGAGTATTTCCGGTGTTTTACTACGACCAACCCTAACCTCTTTAGTCTTACGTTCTACTTGCTGGAAGTTAGGCTCAGAAACGCTACCGGTTAATTCAAATTTAAATTCAGAAACAACTTGTGATTTGATCACCTGATCTATGGCAACCCCCGCCAAAAATGTTACCGGGTTGAGTGTCGCAATCCAGGCTAGCACAGGTAAACTTGAGGTAAGATTAGGCTTATAAGACATTTTATAATCCAAAAGTCCTGTCGATAAATCAGTACTACCTGTCATATCTAAGTTACCAGCAGTACCATTCATTTTAGTTCTATCTGTATAGAGAATACCCTGCTCTATATGATATTCACCCTTAATATCACTGTAGAACATGCCATCACTAAAAATATCTCTAAAGTCTAAAGTTAATTTACGCACTAAAGATTGCAGACTTAAAATAGAGAAAATTCGCGCTTTATCACTAACATCCGCCAAATAGCCATCATCAATACGAACATTAAAAGCACCATATAAAGCTTTCACATCAAAATCATGCGGCCCACCTTGCCAATTTAAGTTAAAGTCTAGCTTGCCGCCACTGTCTCTAATAATTGACTCATAGCCCAATTGGTTTAGTTCATACTCAATATTATCAACCGAAACATCGCCTTGTAGTGCAGTTGTTGAGCTTTGCGCATTCATATGCCAATCACCGGTAAATGCGAGCTGTGCTTGCTCTCTTTGCGCATTAAACTGCTTAATTTGAATTTTTTCCTCGTTAACTCGTTCAATCGCAAGATCCACTTTACCAAAATCTAAGGCATCTATTTGGCAGCGATCACAATGTAGGCGTAGCGGCGGTATATTGGCAAAAACGACTTTATTATCAACCTCAGGTTTAAGATTCGTAGCAGTATCACTCTGACTTTCATCATTTGATAAATCTTGTGAAGTTAAGTGAATAAATTCAGCATTAATATCGAGCCCTTGCTTATGCCAATCAGGATAAAACTTTAACTGGCTTCGGGTCTCTGTCGCATTTAATTGCAGCAACCACCAATCCGTTTTATCCAAGAGGTTAAAGGAAATGTTACTTAGTTGTTGACCAAAAATTTCCATCTGCTCTATGGTGCCACGAATTCGCTCAGGTTTAGCAAATAGTGGCTTATCTAATATCGGCTGTGAGTCATTGTTTGATGCAACACTTGTCGTGCTAGGCTGTGAAACCGTATCGGTAATATCGCTTAACAGTGGTTGCCAATAAGCAAAATCTGCCCTATCGAGTTTGGTGGTAATATGGAAGCCATCCATAGGCAGCAGCATTTCTTCATTACCTAGCACTAAATGAGCACGAGAAAAACTGGTGCTTTCATGATCTAAAATACCAAAAAAGCTTAAATCATCTGCTAATTGAGCGGTAATTTTTGACTGTGCTAATTGCCCTGTTACTTCAACCTGAAACGGCTTAGTTTGCTCAGCTGTTTTGCCATAAGGGGCTGGTAGATTTAACTTGGTATTTTCAAACTGCGAACTTAAGTCAAACTGATATGAAAAACCTCCTTGGTGGTGCTGATGTAGTGATAATGCCCCCTGCCATGGTAATTCGCCGTCGGCATATTTTTTCAGTAAAGGAGGAACATGGGCTTGCCAGTCATCAGCTTGCCAATTCGCTGTTATTTGAATATCTGTATCGTAATAAGCTTCTTTATTAATGCCGTTAACCACAAGTTCAAGCGGTAAATCATGCCAAGTAAGCTGCAAATCTTGTGTGCTAATTTTATCATTGGCAAAGCTTAAACTGCCGTTTACCTTGCTAAAGTCCATACGCGGTGCTTGCAGTGCCACATCATTATCGGCGAAATGTATCACACCGCTTGCCAATACTTGCTCGGCATCATTTAACGGTAAGTTCAAATCAAACTTACCTGACACATCACCGGCAATTTGCAGCTGATCTAACACGCTACCGACACTATCTTTAAGCGGGCTAGCTAGCATAAGATCATGCACTAAATTAGCGCCTGACGGTTTTATATCTGCGGCAACCGTGAGTATTTGCTCATTACCTAAATCATCTATGGCAGCTCGTACACCAGTGACATCTAAGCCAGAAAGCTCACCAGCTCGGCCTGTTATCAACATAGAGTTATTGGTAAAGTTTAAGTTAGCGTCAAACTGAGTAATGGCCGGCCAATCACTGGCAAACTTAAATGTGCTATCGGTTAATTCAGCATCAACAACAAAAATACCGCTGCCATCAGTAAATGGAAAATGCGATAAAGGACCATTAACCAAGACTGCCGCTTGCTCAATGTTCCCTGAAACTAAAGCCTCATTTAAATAGCCAACTAAATCATCACTCATTAAATTTAGTGGATAATAATGCCCAGCTAAAGCGGCATTACCGCGAGTAATATCTGCCAGTAACGCCATAGTTGTTTCACCTTCAACAGGTGCGTCTACTTTCACTTGCGCAGCAAAGCTTAATTCTGTTGAAACAATATCTAAGGCATCAACACGAAGTTGCCAGCCCTGGTCATTAAAAGCAACATCCAACGTTGACGATAACGATTGATACTGAATTGGCGCAACAAAAATATCACTAAAATCAAGCGCACCATTTTCGCCATTAACGGCAACAAACAACTGCTGTTGGTTATAACTTAACTTACCCGACAGGTTACTCATGCCAGGTATGCCATTGCTATAATCGTTAGAGGCTTGGCTAAAGTCGGCTAAAAACTGCAAGTCACCATCAGCATAATTAACATAAGTATCATTTAGTTGCCCCGTTAAGGCTAACTGCGTTAGCATTTTCCTTTGTTCGGGCTTACTAGTGAATAAAGGTGAAAGCTGGCCAACAAACGCCAAATCAATTGCAGAGAGATAAGCACTATAGTCACTGGCCTTTTTGCTTAGCATCACTTTAAGCTTTTGCTCTGGTTGCTCATTAAACTGTAACGATAGAGGGGTTGAAAATAACTTAAGACTTTGCTCCTCTCTGCCTTTAACCAGCAGCAACTGCCCTTGGCCTAGCTTCAAACTCTGCGATTCTTGCTCAACTTGCCAGTGAATACTGTTCTCGGGCAACTCAACTTGTAATCTATCAATGGCACTATCAGTGACATTTAACCAAGCGGCAAAACTAATATCAGACTTAGTTTTATCATTATCTATTGCTAAAACACTATCTAACCACGGCGTTATATCTAAATGATTTGCTTGCAAATATACTTGCCCTGATAGCTCATCACTTTGACCACCATGCAGGTTTATTTTTAACTGGATATTATTTGAACTTAAACCATTAACAACTACGCTACCTTGCGCTTGGTGTAAGTCGCCCGTGTTTAACCAATTCAAGGTATTAATATGAAATTTACGTGCTAACTGTTTGTTTCGAACTACGATTTGACTGTTTAAAATTGAAAATTCATTTAAGCGATTCAAAAATAAATTAACTATGCTATCAAAGCTTTCTGCTTGGTTCACTGTAGCGCTTGTCGCAGCAGAGCTAACCTCAGCATCACTTTGCCATAGTGCTTGTTCCACATTAACTTTGGCACCTGTAATGATCAAGTTACTGGTCACTAAGCGTTGCTTAGTTAACGAGCCCCAAAAATCAATTTTAGTTTCTAATTCTTGGATAGAGACTGACGCTTGCTCTGTTTCAAGTAAGATGACATCTTTAGCCACTAAACTAGGGCCAAATCGTTGCCATGTCATAGACAAGGAACCAATCTGGACATTGGTGCCGTTACGGCTATTGACATAGTTTTGCAAGTCGCTGCGATAATTCTCTACATAAGGTAGAAGTAAACGAAAAGCACTGAGCATCACAGCAACCATAACCAAGAATATGGCTATGGTTTTATAAAGGCGATTAAGCCATTTATTTGATACGCTGCTAATACTCATAATTACTTGCTATAAAAACCTTACTTTAATTAGATAAACTTTAACGTCATTGATTCATTACATCATGACAACATCAAATTGCTCTTGGCTATACATGGGCTCAGTTTGTACTTTAATCAGCTTGCCAATAAATACTTCCACTTCACCTAAATTATGATACTCATCGTTCACTAAAAATTCACTGACCGCAGGCGATGCATAAACAATAAATTTATCCGCGTCATGGGCACGATTAACACGCACAATTTCTCTTAAAATTTCAAAACAAACGGTTTCTACTGTTTTTAAATTACCTCGACCCGTACACACAGGACACTCATCACACAATACATGCTCTAAGCTTTCACGAGTACGCTTTCGGGTCATTTCTACTAACCCTAATGACGAAAAGCCTTGGATACTATATTTAACCTTATCCTTACTCATCGCCATATCTAAGCTATGCAACACGCGCCTTTTATGATCATCGTTATGCATATCAATAAAGTCAACAATGATGATGCCACCAAGATTGCGCAACCTTAGTTGCCTTGCAATAGCCTGTGTTGCTTCAATATTGGTACTAAAAATAGTGTCTTCTAAATTGCGATGACCAACAAAGGCGCCAGTATTAATATCTATGGTAGTCATGGCTTCAGTTTGATCAATAATAAGATAACCGCCTGACTTTAATTCTATTTTTCTATGCAGTGCTCGCTGAATTTCTCGCTCAACGGAGAACAAATCGAAAATGGGTCGCTCACCCGGGTAATATTCTAATAACGGCGTTAATTCTGGTACAAACTCTTGCGTGAACTCACTTAATTGATCATAAGTTAATTTAGAATCAACGCGAATACGCTCTAATTCAATACCAACAAAATCACGTAGCACTCGTGATGACAAAGGTAAGTCTTGATATAAGGGTAACTTGGTTTGTTTGCGCAGTTTACGCGCTAACACCTTTTTCCACACTCGGCGTAAAAACTCAGCGTCATGTTTTAACTCTATTTCACCTGCGCCCTCACCAGCAGTACGGACAATAAAGCCCTGCTCTTCGTCACAATATGGGCTAACAATTGTTTTAAGTCGTTTGCGTTCTTCAATATCTTCAATACGCTGTGATATACCAGCATGGGTGGCATTAGGCATAAGCACTAAATAGCGTGACGCTATGGTAATATCTGTCGTTAAACGGGCACCTTTTGAACCTAAAGGATCTTTAACCACCTGCACCATGAGATACTGACCTTCATGAACTAAGGAGCGAATATCCGGCGCTTGCTCAGTTTCTTCATTTAAAATCAGTTTGGTATTGATATCAGATGCATGTAAGAAGGCGGCTTTATCTAAATTAATATCAACAAAAGCGGCCTGCATACCAGGTAAAACACGAATGACTTTACCTAAGTAAATATTACCCACAATACCGCGCTTAGCTTCTCGCTCGATATGCACTTCTTGTAATGAGCCATTTTCTATTAAAGCAACACGCGTTTCGCTTGGGGTCACATTAATTAATAATTCTGCCGTCATTTGCTTTACCTATAGCTCGTCTAATAAGAAACACGTTTCAACTAGCGAATACATTATTTGATTAATTTATCGGCATTTGTGCCGTTAAGCCTGCTTGCGTTAACAATGCTTTGGTTTCTACCAAAGGTAAGCCAACAACAGATGAATAACTTCCCGAAATAGATGTTATAAACTGTCCCGCCAACCCTTGAATAGCATAAGAGCCGGCCTTATCTTGCGGCTCGCCTGTTTGCCAGTATCGCTGCATTTCTGCCAATGTTAGCGTTCTAAAAGTCACTTCTGTGCTCACTAACTTAGCTACCGTTAGCCCGTCAGCAACTAGAGCAACCGCAGTTAATACCTGATGTGTTTTACCTGACAACAAGGTCAAGGTGGCAATACAGTCTGCTTCATCTTTAGGTTTGCCGAGTATTTTTCCTTGGCAAACCACACAAGTATCAGAGCCTATAACTAAACTATCGCTTGATTGCGACAGTAAAGCAAAGCAATGTTGCGCTTTTTGTGTTGCTAAACGTTGCACATAATCTGCCGGAATTTCATTTGCTAACGGCGATTCATCAATATCAGCCGCTAACACATCAAATTCATAACCAAGCTGACTCAAGAAAGCTTGTCTTCTTGGCGACTGCGATGCCAATACTAGTTTTTTACTCATCATTACTTAATCTTAAAGTGGCGGCGAACACGACGTAACAATAAAAATACCCAAGGCCACAAAATAACACTAGTGATCACAGGGTAAAGATAACTGGTTAAAAACACCGCGTCTGTTAAAAAACGTTGCAGCCAAAATACTAATAAATGATAAAGCGCCGCTAAAACACCAATAATCAGCGCTTGCTGCCATACGGAAAAATTACGGATTTTCTGGAAGTTAACGACAACAATATAAACAGAGAGCGCCATTGCTGCAGCATGTACACCTAATACCGAGCCCAATAACACATCGAGAATAAAGCCCATAAACCAAGCCGTGATAATATTGATTTTATTAGGCAGAGCTAAGCACCAATACACTAAAACAATCAAAACCCAATCAGGTCTAAAGGCATCAACACTCAGTGGCATAGGCATAATACTTGCCATCAGTGCTATCAATAAGGTAAAAACAATAATGATACCGTTATGAGAAAACACTATTTACCTCCCGCTGCTGATTTGGGAGAAAAAATGCTGCTGGGCTCTTCTTTTGAGAGTAGCAATAAATAACGTAAGCGATCTATTTGCGCCACAGGACGAGAATAAACTTTAACAAACTCACGGGTTTCATCATCACTGACATGAGTTACTCTGGCAACCGGATAACCTTCAGGATATTTACCGCCAAGTCCCGAAGTAACAAGTAAGTCACCTTCTTGGATATCTGCGCTATGTGGAACAAAATTGTGCGTTAATAAATCAATTCTACCTGTACCTGAGGCCACCATGCGCAAACCATTTCGTTCCACACGAACGGGCACGGCGTGCGTAACATCAGTCATTAAAATTACGCGTGAACTGCGGGCACCGACATGAAGTATTTGGCCGACTATGCCCTGCTCATCTAACACAGGCTGCCCTTCATAAACACCATCACTGGCACCGCGATTAATTAATACTTGATGAGTATAAGGATCACTGTCTACCGATAAAATTTCAGCAAACATTTTCTTAATGTCAGGACGGATTGGCGATGCTAATAAAGCACGAAGTCGAGCATTTTCTTGCTTGATAATATCAAGCTGCATACCTTGTTCGTGAAACACCAACTCATTTTTACGATAGGCTTCATTTTCCGCCATTAATTGTCGGCGAGTTACAATATTTTCTGCTGCCCAAGAAAGCATTTGCTTAGGTGCATTTGCCATATACTGCAGCGGGCTCACCAGTGATTGCAAATAACCACGCACGACATCAAAGCTCGACATTTTGTGATCAAAAAATATCAAAGCCGCAGAACAACACAGCACCAAGATAAGTCGGTGCTGTGGTGATGGTCCATGTTTAAAAATTGGATTCATAGGAGAACTAGAATGGCCGTTTGTCAGTTAAGTACCTAAAATAAAATACATTATCTAAACTGCTAAATTTTCAAAGTTATTCAGTTCTAGTACGAGGCAAAGGCACGGAGTTGGCTTTTGCCAATGAGTACCTTTAACGAAGTAATAGAGCTAAATAACAAAGAAAATTTATAGTTTTTATTCGTAGGAGAACAAATCTCCCCCATGCATATCAATCATTTCTAGCGCTTTACCACCGCCACGTGCCACACAGGTTAATGGATCTTCAGCAACAACAACTGGAATACCTGTTTCTTCCATTAATAAACGATCTAAATCTTTAAGTAGTGCACCACCACCGGTAAGCACCATACCGCGCTCAGAAATATCTGACGCCAGCTCAGGTGGCGATTGCTCTAAGGCAACCATAATGGCACTAACAATACCTGTTAATGGCTCTTGTAATGCTTCTAAAATTTCATTGCTGTTTAGTGTAAAGCTGCGCGGTACACCTTCCGCTAAGTTACGGCCACGTACTTCAATTTCAATTAATTCTTCACCTGGGTAAGCGGAACCAATTTCATGCTTAATACGCTCAGCGGTCGCTTCACCAATAAGGCTACCAAAGTTACGACGTACATAGTTGATGATAGCTTCATCAAACTTATCACCACCAATGCGTACCGATGATGAATACACCACACCGTTAAGTGAAATAATGCCTACTTCAGTAGTACCACCACCAATATCAACAACCATAGAGCCCGTTGCTTCTGATACTGGCATACCTGCACCGATTGCCGCCGCCATTGGCTCATCAATTAAGTAAACTTCACGAGCACCAGCGCCCATGGCTGATTCTCTAATGGCACGACGTTCAACTTGTGTAGAACCACAAGGAACACATACTAATACACGTGGACTTGGACGTAAAAAATTATTACTGTGCACTTGTTTAATAAAGTGCTGAAGCATTTTTTCAGTAACAAAAAAGTTAGCTATAACACCATCTTTCATTGGGCGAATGGCTTCAATATTACCCGGCGTACGACCCAACATTTGCTTTGCAGCAACACCAACAGCAGCAACACTTTTAGAGCCACCTGAGCGGTCTTGACGAATAGCTACTACAGAGGGTTCGTTCAATACTATGCCTTGTTCTTTGACATAAATAAGAGTGTTTGCAGTTCCTAAATCGATGGATAAGTCGTTAGAAAACATGCCGCGTAATTTTTTAAACATAGGGTCGAAATATCCTTAAAAATGGCCAATTAAGTAGTGATAGCAATAAAGCAAATCACAGATCGAACAATCATACCTTAGTATTAGGCTAATGTGTTGCTTTTTTTATAAGAAATCCGCCAAGAGATAAGGAAAATGAGGAAATTTTGTCAGTAAAAATTTCAGTTGATAAAAAAGGCAACTTTTCAGTGCAAAATTGCCTTATCGTTTGAAAGTACCAAGAAATTATCGGCTCACTTCTCGCTGATAAATAATGCGATCATTACCACGATAAGTTCCAAAAGTGGCAATTGCCCATGGGTTTTCGGTAAAGCTTCCATTACCGCTCCAATCAAACTTGAGCCAGTCATAAATATTATAATTAACCCGTACTTGACCCGTATTGCCGGCACCTGGCGCTTTAATGACAATAGCACGGGTTAAGCCATTAGGAGGGTCAAGCACTTCAACAAAATTACCAGTGACTGCTTCTATATCGCTAGCACTAATACCAGGTTCATTTGGAAGACCATAGCTGACATTAGCACTGTTATACTGACTGCAACTATCGGTATCTGCTAGTAAATAATTACCATCCTTAAAATATTCAACAGACAATTCTTGCGGTAAAGGAGAGGTCTCTGGGCCATAGCTGTTGGCCAGGTTTGCTCTGCCAAAGCGCACTTCGACCCCTGTTGGCTCTAGGGTTAATACCGGAACAGCTGGATTCTCAGGCACAACCCCATCTTCATCTGTAATCGCATTAACCAATAAATCAATATCTGACGTAATTAAGTTTCGTTGTGCATTTAGTACATGCTCATAAAAATAATTATCTTCATCTTTATAGGTTACGGTTATCACGCCCTCGGCTTCATTTTCCTGTAAATATTTGGTAGAAATTTTATTAATATTAGCTTCAATAGCTAATTGATTGCCTAAGCTACCGAGATTGTTAACAATATCGCTATCCAAAGTAGGGGTCACGCGTTCAATACTTGTTTCCACAAGCTTCATAAAAGCGCCAGTGTAGTTTTGCGTGACATTAGCACCGTTCTTTGACATAGCCGTAATGGTAAAACTAGGATTATCATTAATACCATTTCCATAACGAATAGCACCGATACTATTATCACTTTGCTGCTTCTGGCCTACATAAGCAAATGGCAGAGTTGGAGGATTGATATCGCAATAAACGGCGAGTGCACCATCATTCTGTGCTAAATCAAAATAGGCAGGAATAAAACGGCCAACATTTTGTACTTCACCAAATACATTACCTGCGCCAAGGTAATCACCACTATTAGAACCAACACCTTCAATTTCAGTGTTTAATTGAATGATACCGACTTCACTGTAATTAAAATCATTGGTGACAACACTATTGGCGAATGTGTTCGATTGCTCTGCGGTTAATATTCCCTGCTGTCCACCCAAGGGTAATTGTAATGTGTGAGTGGTAGTTAACGATTTAGCATCAAAGTGATTAGCAGTGGCGTTGCCTGTAACGGCAGTTAAATCATCAGGAATGCCATTATTATCAGTATCCTGACCATTTGCCCACTGTACTGCAGTTGCTGTCATCTTAAAGGTATCACCAGCGACTTTAAATTTACTACCATCTGGATCTAGTGCATATGCATCACCCGCATTGCTATCAGCAGAAAAGTCCAACTTAAAAGCAAAAGGCTTTTCAACAAAAGCATTGGAAGATGTCTGTAAATTAAGCGTTTCTTTATTTCCTTGCGAATCTTCTACCTCAACTAGCTTTTGAGCATTCAAAATTAATTTGCCTGCATCAGGGTAAGTTAATGAAAAATAGGCTGTTGAGTCAGCAGAAAATCGTAAACTATGTGAAGCTGCAGTCTGAGTAAGCAGCTTATCTGCGCCATTGTTGGTTAGCGTTAAATTACTAGAGCAGGCGCTACTGTCACCGTGACAGGTATAAGACAAGTTCACAGGTACATCAGCACCATCTGGAAATAGCCCAACACAAGCCCCGGTTGAATCATCTGTTTTTACCGCTTTCAGATACAAGTCTCTTGCATTGTAACCAGTATCGGATGGCTTACCAGATATTTGGTGTGGAATACCATCACCTAAGGCATTATTGATAACAAAACCAGCATCTCTAAAATCTACATTACAGGGGGAAGTAGTCGAGTTTCGACACGAATAGGCCTGACTTAAGCTTAACGCGGCATTACCCGCTGTAGTATGAACATAGTCTGTAGTTACACTACCACCTGAGAAGGTAATATTGCCCTTACTGGTATTGTTAACTAACAGCTCTACGGTAAATTCATCGGTATTTAACGTACTACAACTTGCATCCGCACATGCCCTGATAACAATATTATCCGCTTCACAAGTTAAGCCTTGCTCATCTAAGGTGTCAATTTCAAAGTGATCTATATAAATAGTACACGGATGCGTGTCTTGATAAACCGCATTCGTTTCTCCTGAATTAAGGGCATAGTCATAGATGCGTACTTCATCAATACGACCATGAAAATATCGACCAGGGTGGAATTGATCTTGACCTATCTGGATTGGGTCATTGTTAAGCACTAAGCTACCCGAGTAAGTTCGCGCGCCCCTATCAACACCATTAACATAAATAACTTGCTGACCATCTTGATACGTAATCGCTATGTGATACCAATTACCTGGGGTGATATTGGCGCCACTGCTAGTATATGAATTGGTTTGCCACCACCAGTTAATTTCCCCTTGTGGGGTAAGATGAAATTCATAATTTTCATCTTTAGACAAAATGGTCATAAGATCTGAGCTAGGTAAACTCTCAGGGTATACCCATGCGGAAACAGTTAACTGCTCTTCTAAATCAAAAGCAGGATCATCAGCAATGGCGACATAGTCATCAATGCCATCAAAAACACCATAACCACAAGTACCCGGATTCCCCACTCTGGCTGGTTCACTGCTTTGGGTATTCGCGCCATTAAATGCCTGCCCATGGAAATTAGCAATTTGATCTAGCACTTCACCACTAGCACCCGACCAATTTATTTCGTCCATGCGCCACTCAGCAATAAGGTTCTTTTCACAGCCAGTATCATCATCACGATCCGCTTGAATTTCTGCTTGCGAAAGCACGCGATTATAAATGCGTACTTCATCATAATTGCCAAATGAAGAATAAGGTGAAGCAATATTTGAATTGCCTGCTTGGGTATAGTCAGAAGAGTTGTCACCAAAAACAATCGGCAGTAACTCCCCCATAGCGCCATTGGTATTACGGGTTTGTTGACTCACCAAGTTGCCATCAACATAAATGGCAAAGCTATTATTAACGTAATCCCAAGTTACCGTAAGGTAATACCAAATATCGGCGCTGCGATTATAATTAAGCGGCTCTATAATGTTAAAGTCACTATCAACAGAGTCTTCAAAAGCAAACTTCAAGCGGCCATCTTGCTGAATTTCAAAAACAAAATATTTATCAGTTTGGTTGCTGCCTGCGCTGGCGTCAAACAATACCCGCTCTTGCCCCTGATCCCAATCTATACGGCTTTGGAACCAAAAACTAATGGTGCCCTGTAAGCCGATATTGTCATTAACATCTAGCGGCGACCTAAAAGAATCGGTAATAGCGTTCGAGTCATTCCAGCTCTCGCTTTCAAAACCGCGACAATATTTACCATCTGGGGTTGATAAACCACCAAAGAGGTTTGCTGCATGGTTATCTAAGCCACTAGTATCATCAATTTGTGTTGAAAAATCAGTTTGCTCAAATTTATACAGAGCTAATAGCGACTGACAAACAACCGGCGCTCTCGCTGTGCCATCATAATTATTCTGAGCAAGCTGATTATTGTATAGGGTTTGAATTGCACCTGCCGACAGCACGCCATCAAAGACCATAAATTCATCTAAAGGTGCTCTAAAGCCTTGTGGGCTACTGCTATTAACCTGATCAAAAGAAGTGGCAATATATTTTAAAGTACCCGCAGGCACGCGGTTAACAGAGTCTACCTGCACACCATCTATATAAAGCAATGTTTGTCCGGCGTTGTATACAAGCGTAAGGTGATGCCAGTTATCATCTAAGCTGGCAAAAGAATAGCTACCATTGCTAGCGTTACTGCCATCATATACGCCCCATCGCCAACTATTGCTACGATCTAAATATAATAAATCGCCACCCGATGCCATTGCCCCTAGCACAAAATAATCATTACCTGTTGTCGCGGTTGGCTTTTTAAACCAAGTGCTGACACTATAAGATGATGGCAGCGGTACTGAGGTATCTACATAGTGTTGATCATCAGTGATTTGCGCAAATTTTTCTATTTGCCCAGCATCAGCAGTATTTAAGCCATTCATCGCTGTGCCAGCATAGTTGCCAACAGAGTCAATTACCTCATTAGCAGCGCCAGTATATGAACACTCGTCAAAGTGAAAGTCTAATATTGGCGTGACAGTAGCAGCACCATTATCACACATACCATTAAAATCAGCGGCAGCTATTGCATCATCATCATAATCGATATCAGCACTCGGCGTGGTGCTGAGTGCACCTTCCGCGGCCACCGCGCCATTAATTTCAACCTTACCTGTGATAGTGATTGAGCCAGTTGCATAGATAATGGCATTAATTTCCGTATTGCCACCACTAATTCCACCACTGATAGCCATACTGCCATTAACGATAATGATCAAATCTTCAGGGTTGCCGCCAACGTTAATTTTTGCATTAGTCCAACTAGCGCCATTGGCAATATAGAGCCTAGCTGTAGTTTCAGATACAGGCGTTGAGCTAACGGTAATTATTTGTTGGCTGTACCAGCTTAAATGTTGGCTATCGCCCAAGGGGATATGATCTGGATTCGTTAAATACCAATCTGCACCAGTAAATGGTGGCACATTAATAAATTCAAGCCCTTTATTAGCTAAATTGTCATTAGTAGCTCCTGGGAAAATATCTAAACAAGCCGCTCCATAAGCAAGGTTGGTCAGTATCGATGCGAAAACTACTAAGAAAATACCCACAAAACGAGTTAACATTATAAATTCCTCGCTTCAACTTGTAGTGTACGGGAACTACGGACAATACCGATACTTTCAGAGTCAATAGCACTGCTGCCACAGTCTCCTTGACTAACAAAACGATAATAACTCTCTCCTGGAGCAGGAGTGCTATAAGCTATGCAGGTAACATGAGCCCAGCAGTGCTTCAAGCCATCAACTGCGCTTAAATCGTAACTAAAATCGGCCGGGCATGCCTGTGGGTTTGGCGTATTAAGCGGAAAGGTTTTTTGTAGGTGCGCTTGCATGCCAGCATTGGCCGCCATTAAGGCACGAGTCCCTATCACTTCTTGAGCAATAGTTTCACTACTGGTGGATAATATTTTCACTAAGGCGCTACCAAGAAGCATTAAAACGATCATCACAAACAAAGCTAGCATCAAGGCACTGCCTTGTTGCTTTACTAAAGACTGCTTTTTCGGCTGTAAATACATCATGCTTTACTACTTTTACTATACAAATCAGTGCTATTAATCACTGATATTAAAGGTAACCTTATGCCGCCACTTTAGCAAGAATAGTCCAATAGGCTTGCTAACTATTAAGGTACATTATTAATATGAATGTTGTTATCAAAAACAACGCTTTCATTGCCACTGTCTCTAACAAATTTTAGCTTTATCTGCACCACAGCATTTCGCTGTAACGTTGCATGTTGTAATACAAACGCAGGTATTCCGCTATTATCCAACGATTCTGCCATTAAAGATTTCGCCATGCCCACGGTGTTAGGCAGTATTTGAACCTGATTAAAGCCATAATTCGCATATCGATACATGTTAGCGCCGTTATCTTCTATGCAAAATGATACTGGGCTATTAAAAATATAAGCACGATTTGTCGGTGAGTGTTCACTAAAAGCCTGATTATTATTTAAAGTGATGGTTCCGACAGCACCTGCTGGCGTATAACGCGCCATAGCAAAGGTTTTAGCATTGGCTGGCAAATAAATATCATTACCGTTAGGCAAAATAGGGTAAACGCTGACAAAGTCATTACAACTACCGTCGGCACAAACATAATTATTATCGTTATTATCGATAATACGAATAACGCTTAAGTCAGTACGCGGCGCTTCAGGCGTTACGGCAATATCAGTATAAATGGTGCTAGCAATCGTCGGGACAAACTCTAAACACTGATGAGTACTTGTGCTAAGAACACGTATGCTATTAGGTACAGCATTTCTGACTTCACGATTTAAACGTTCAATGGCAAAGCGAGCGCTAGAAAGCAGTTCATCACGCTCGCTCACATTGACATAAGTTTGTGTGCTTAAAGTAATAAAACCAGCAATACCAACCGCCATAACACCTAAGATAATAATAACAACAATCATCTCCATTAGTGTAAAGCCAACGACTAACATGGCTCGGCATGAACTCAAGGTAAGGGCTGAACGTGGGGTGAATCTAGGTGGCAACATCATTAAAAATTCGTCTTATAGGTAGCAAAGTCAATTGGTGTGCCCAATGGCGTGGTAACCGTGACGGTAATTTTTTTTGCTAACAAATTCCCCTCAGCATTAGGACAGTTCCCTAAGCCTAAGTCACACCCAGCATAAACCACGGTGACCGCCACTTTAAAATTGCGATAACCTGCATCTAAACCATCATCAATCGCATCACTATTCGATGTATAGTTATGAAAATCATCAACATCATTGAATAAGTTACGATTTGTTTCTCCCGGCTCTGCCCCTAATGCTACAGAACAAGGGTTAACAATAGCATTAGGCTCACCACAACGAATTCGACCTCCCGCCATATCAGAATTATGATCAAAGGCGCGGCTGGTAATATCATTTAAATAACTTTGCCCTAACTCTGCCGCTTTAATTTGTAAAAGGTTATCAGCACTTTGCTCTTCAGTCGGCGCAATCAAGGTAGACACTATGGCTAAAGAAATTGAAAGCACAACAATACCGATTATGATTTCAACTAAAGTAAAACCGCTTTGTTTGTTAGACAAGGAGCACTTAATTCGCATGAATATAGCCCTCAGCTTCAATGATAATTTCTAATGTTTCTACTGCACTTGTTACTTCAATGGTGCAACCTCCATCGCAGTCACCTAGCGGACGCCCCATCCAATCAAAGGATACTAGCGCAGGCTTAGCTGCCCCTTGTACAGCAAAGCTAATCTCATAGCGAGAATCTACTTCATGGCCGGTAATATCTTTGTCTTTATCCCAACCACTATTAAATGTACGCTCATTACAATTTAGCCTGTCAGGTACACCATATTTTCGGTCATCAAAAACAATATGGTGGCAATAAGGCCTTTCATTTACAGTGCCTTTATCGACTGCAGTTAAATCAGTTTGCTGCATAGCTCGCTGTTGCGTCAGGCGAAGTGCCGAAATAAGTTGTGCTCTGTGAGTGTGTGCCTCGTAGCTCGCCGTGCCGCCAAATTTAGGTAAAACGTTCACAGCAAGAATCCCTATCAAAATAATGACAGTCACTAATTCAATTAAAGTAAAACCGCGTTGGAGATTCATATGCTTACAAACAGAAGATAATTAATGTTATTTTTAGCAAAATAAAGCACTTAAAGCAAAAAAGGAGAGCATAAGCTCTCCTTTTTATTCATTCAAGTAATTTTATTAACTACACTCATTTACTGCAATTACTGGCTTAACACCAACACCAGTAGAAGTAGTATAAGTTACACTACAATCATCATTTAAAGCTGGTGTCCCTGGAACAGTAGTCGCTAAATAAATACCAACAGCATTATCCGCCGCAAACTCTACATAAACAAATTCAGTGGTTGGGTTTGCAGCATTAGCAGCAATATCAATATCAAGAGCGTTAGCTATTGAACCCGCTGTGATAGGTGCCGGAGTAGTTGTATCAAATGGTTCGGCAATTGGGTAACCAAAAACTGTAGCAATTGCATTATTCGTTGCATCAATTGGAACTGCTTTAGTTCCGGTTCCGTCTGATTCATTACCAGCAATTAATGACTTTGAGTACACTAAAGCTGTCGAGCTTTCTATAGCCGCTTTTACACCTTGAAGAGTAGCTGTTCTAGCATCATCTTGTAGATTAATAAACTTAGGCGCCGCAGTTACCGCTAAAATACCTAAAATTACAATAACAACAACTAATTCAATTAAGGTAAAACCTTGTTGTGCTTTATTTTTTACTGAATACTTCATTTTACTTCCTATCAATACGCTTAAAATTCAATTTGACTCATTAATAAACCAACTTGGCTATTAAGAATTGTTAATATTTATAATGACTTGACTATTTGCAGCATTATACGTGAAGTTATTACCAATACCGATATCGCCTGATGGCGTAAGATAATTGCCGCTAGCGTCTTTATTTAGAGTCTCTTTCAAATAAAAAACACAACCAGTAAAGGTTTGAGCTGTGCCTGTTGCGTCGGTCAGCGAAACAGTAGTGGTATCTGCTAGGTAATTGATATTTTGATCAGGGTCATTCAAGTCACCTATAACTGATGAAATACTCGCAGGTTGAGCAAAAACGCCATTCCATACATCAATACAACGTGCATTGTTCATGTTAGCACTCGCTACATTTGCGTCGTCAAAACCTACCGGATATCCCTCTCTAACACTCTTAGGGTTTGCAGCTGTCGGAGTTGTTAGAGCAAAAAATGAGCCATCATAATCAACACGATTAACATCATTTGCCGATGGGCGACCTTCTGCTTCCCATTGCGCTCTAACTAATGAAACACCAGTAGCAAAGCCCCCCGCTACACCTTCAATATTGGCTTCTTTGGCTTGATCGGTTAAATCAAGAAACTTAGGTATAGCAGTAACCGCTAAAAAGCCTAATATTACTACAACAATCACTAGCTCTATTAAGGTAAAGCCTTGTTGTTTACCTTTCACGCTTACGCTATTTTGAACATTCATTCTCATTAGAACCTCACTAAGCTTGCTAAATCTTTCTTTAAAACATTGTAACAAGGATTAAAGTTTTTCGTCACTGATTAAATTACCATAATGACCATAAATAACAATTTAAATCAAATTATTAGCAAGCATTAACACAATTGTGCAGATACAGTCATATTCACCTGCTTACTTTTTAATATTAGCTGTTATTTCACTGTTTGCGCCAACTCGTGACACCGCTATTCATTTTGATATATCTTACTCACCTTGCCTGTGCCAGTAAAATAATCAAAGTATTGCCCTGAAGATAGTAAGTAGCGACAATGATGAAATTCATCTGCACTGCCTTTTTGTATTTCTACCACAGCAATAGACATTTTCATTAACGACAAGGGGGTCTGCATAGTTTGTTGCCAAATATTATGACAAGCAGAACTACCACCATGACTTGGCTCAGCATCTAGCCAGCCTAATTTATTCACTGTGATTCTTTGCTTATCCTTTTGATTTAACTGCGCTAAGTAAACAAGCTTTGGCTTGCCTGCCATCAACCATTGCGCATGTACCGCCAGCACAGTAGCATTAAAATTTTGCGCTATATTATTAAATCCTGCGCTAGCAACCTGCTGCTCTTGCTTAAAAAAGTAGTAGATAAAAATCGCCATAAGTGACGCCATCAATATAACGATGACGATAAACTCTGCCAATGACTTTTCCCGTTTTTCAACATTATCTGTCATAACATCTTTAAAGCACTGTCACTACTTTCCTTGCATTGCTGAGGCCATATCCCACATAGGGGTAAAAATACCTAGCGCTAAAATAAGCACCATAATGGCAACAACAATCAATAATAATGGCTCTATCCTTGCTGTTAGCGTACTTAAATCGTAATCCACTTCACGCTCGTAATAATCGCCGACTTCTTTTAATAAATCATCAACACGGCCTGTTTCTTCACCAACGGCAATCATTTGCAATACCAAAGGCGTAAACAAGGTGCTGGCAATAGCTGAGCGCAGTAAGCTTTCGCCACTTTCTATCGCCATACGCATAGCAACGATTTTATCTTTCATATAGCTGTTATCAACAGCATCAGCCACTAGATTTAAGCCAGATGTCATGGGCACACCTGCGGTCAAGACAATACCAAAACTATGAGAAAAACGCGCCAATATCGAGCGCTCAATAATATTGCCTATAATAGGAATTTTAACTTTGCGTTTATCCCATTGATAACGCCCTTGCTTAGTTTTTAGAGATTGCTTAACCGCAATAAACACTAACACTACCGCCATTAGCATATAGGGCCAGAAGTTAATAAAGAAGTTGGAACTGGCAATTAAAAAACGTGTCGCTAAAGGCAGTTCCGCGCCAAGTTTTGAGAACATATTGGCAAAGGTTGGAATAACAAAAATATTTAAAATCACCAAAGCTGCTGATAAGGCAATAACCACCATAGATGGATACCTTAACGCGGTTTTTATACGCTTTCGCGTGGCCTGCTCACGCTCTAAATAAACCGTCAGTTTATTAAATGACTCATCTAACTGACCGGTATTTTCACCAACATGAATCAAAGAAACAAACAAAGAGTTAAATATTTTAGGGTGTTGGTTCAGGGCTGAAGACAGTGCATAACCACCTTCAAGCTGCTTACCTATATCGGCAAGTGCTTTTTTTAATGGCGCAGAATTACTCGACTCTGACATGCCATTTATCGCTCTAAGAATAGGTACACCAGAGCGCATTAGTGCGTACATTTGTCGACAAAATATAATCATTTCATCTAGCGTTACCCGTGATAAGCCCAGTAATTCACTGACATCAAGATTAGCTGCGCTGCCACCGCTTTCCTTGGCCTGAGCTATAGAAATAGGGGTAATGTTTTGTCTAAATAGCTGCTCAGCAGCGGCAGTAGCACTAACGGCTTCGACCTTGCCATTAACTTGGCTGCCACTAACGTTGCGACCTGTGTACTTAAAAGAAGGCATAAGTTAGACGCACTCCTGACAATAACGATAAGTAAATAAGTTAACTAACATCAACTGTCTCAACTAATCGTAGTACTTCTTCAACTGTGGTGATACCTTGCTCCGCATAATCAAATGCTGCTAAAGCTAAAGGTTTAAAGCTTGGGTTAGCTTTTGATAACTCGGTGAACGCTTCACTGTCGTCACGCTTTAATGCCGCCATCATACCTTCATTCATTTCCAGTAGTTCAAATACACCAATTCGGCCTTTATAACCCGTATATTGACATGACTGACAACCAGTACCTTTAACAAATTGTGCTTGCTGTGCTTTGTCACCGGCTAGATTTGTTAACCACAAAATTTCTTGAGAGTCTGGCTGATGCGGCTGCGCACAGTTATCACACACTCTTCTAACTAAGCGCTGGGCGATAATAGCCCGTAGTGAACTACCGACAAGAAACCCAGCAGCGCCCATATCAATCAGCCTTAAGGCGCTGGTAATGGCATCATTAGTATGCAGTGTTGATAATACCAAGTGACCTGTTAAGGCACCTCTTAAGCCAATTTCCACCGTTTCTTGGTCACGCATCTCACCCACCATCATAATATCGGGATCTTGACGAAGCGCGGTTCTTAAGACACTGGAAAAGGTTAGATTAATTTTCGGATTAACCTGCACTTGGTTAATGCGCGGTAAGCGATATTCTACCGGGTCTTCCACCGTGATAATCTTCTTGCTGGCTTCATTAAGCTCACTCAACGCGGCATATAAAGTAGTGGTTTTACCGCTACCCGTTGGCCCTGTTACCAGCACCATGCCATGCGGACGCGTTATTTGATGACGCACCCGAGCAATTAAGTCTTCCGGCATACCCGTTTGATCAAAAGATAATAAGCCTGCAGATTGATCCAACAAACGCATAACCACTGACTCACCATATTGTACTGGCATAGTCGAAATACGAACATCAATACTGTGTCCGCTAATTTGAATATTAAAGCGACCGTCTTGCGGAATACGTTTTTCAGAAATATCTAAGCCTGCCATCAGCTTTAAACGTAACACCATGGCTGAGGCAATTTTATTCTCTTTTAAAATATTTTCTTGTAATACACCATCGATACGTTGGCGAATACGTAATTGCGACTCATCTGGCTCAATATGAATATCTGAAGCGCGCATTTGCACGGCATCTTCAAAAACTGACTGTAATAGCTTACCAACGGTAGCATCACCCGTTTCATCAACAAATGAGGTTGATAAATCAAACTCTGAGGTTTCTTGGTACTCTTCTTCTAATTGGCTAGCAAAAGATTCAATATCTGCCGTTCTACGATATAAACCATCAAAAGCTTCAAACAATTGCGATTCCATAACAACCGCGAGTTCTAAGCGCTTAGGAGATAACATGACTTCTAGTTGATCTAAGCCACTTAAATCAGCCGGATCACTCATACCAATAACGACTGAGTCACCCTTATCTTCAATAATCAATGCCCGTAAACGTCTTGCATGTACTTCAGGTAATAAGGCGGCAACACTCGATGGAATTTGTCTTTGGCTAATATCTAAAAACGGAACATCCAGCTGCTGAGCCAAAAACTGTAGCAGTTGACGTTCAGAAAGATAACCCAGCTCAATCAGGGTATCACCTAGCTTGCGCCCCGTTGACTTTTGGCTATTAAGCGCCTGCATTAACTGTTCATTAGTGATGATATGCTCATGTACCAGCAAATCACCTAGACGCATTTTTAATTTTGGTGCTGCCATATTTATTCTCCTAGCGCCTTAATTCTTTGCTCTGCAAATTCAGCCGATGAGGCGGTTAACCCTGATTTTAGCAATGCTGCTTTATAGGCCTGAATTGCTAAAGGAAATTGACTGGTTTTATCATAAACTATAGCCAAGCCTAATGGCCAACGACCACTACCTGGCTGCATTTTTTCCAATAACTTATAAGCATCAATGGCACTTTGCCATTGTGAACTTTGCTGGGCTACATTGGCCAACATCACCTGATATTCAACATCTTCTAGCTCAGCTAAAGGTAATAAGGTTTGGTATGCTAAAGTTGCTTGTTGCTGTTTTAAGTGAACTTGCGCTTTCATCACGCGCAAACTTTTATCTTGTGGATACAAGGCAATACCTTGTGATAATAAATTACTGGCTTTTTGATAAGCTTTACGACCAAACCATAAGGCAGCGAGCTTTTTTCTCGCCTGAATATGGTTAGGTGAAATAATTAAGATGTCTTCCAGCCTTTGCTCAGCTTTGGCAATATCTTTAGCCGCTAAGAGTTCCTCTGCCTGCGCCATTTTTTGCGTAACAAGCTCTTCAGCCGTTAATTGCCGCCTAGATACTGACATTTTTGCCACAGGTTTAGCTGTGACTTGCAACTCTTGCTCTTTGCTAGCTGGGGTAACTTGTGCGTGGTTCACCACAGAATTAGTGGCTTGCTGTACTTGCTTAACTGCCACCTTATTTTCACTCACTGGAGGTTTTACCGCTGACTGCTCGCTTGCTTGAACTGGAGGAAATTGTGCTTTACTTAGCTCACGCCTTGGCATATTTTTCGCCGCCATTTGCTCTGCAAACGCTTCTTTATCAGTACTGCTATTCTCAATAACTTCTTCTTTACTTGGTAATTTAGCTGTAGCTTGCTCTTTATTTTCAATCACCTTAATTGGCGTGCTTTGCTGTGAATTGACACTTGTTGAGATAGCTGCTGGCCTAGCTTGATTTTGTTGTTTCAACGCTGAGTTTTCATTGAGCAATTGCCAAATATAAATACCAACGGCATTGACTACTAACAGAACCAAAACCGTATAAGCAACCACTTTTACTGTCGATGTTTTTTCAGGCACGGCAATAGGCGCAGCATTGCCCCCACCCTGTTCAGGAGAGCGCTGCTCTAGATCCTTAAGCATTTGATTAATAACGCTCATTAAAGAATTCCTATGAAATATGTAGTGACAATAGCCAAAATAACGAAAGCAATACCGGCTAGCATTAGCTGTTTTAAGCTTGGTTTACGGGCAATTCCCTCTGTATCAGCAATAGCCGCAGATAAATGTTTACGCGTCATCTGATATTGACCTTGACCATAACTAAGCATCAACATTTTATGACAGAGAATATTAACTAGCCGTGGAATGCCCTGAGATACTTGTGTGATTTTCTTACACAAAGATTGCGAAAATAAACTCGCCCCTTTATAGCCAGCAACTTGCATTCGGTGCTGAATATAATGCTGCACCTCTTTAACATTCATCGCCCGTAATTTATATGAAAAAGTGATACGCTGTCTTAACTGGCGAAATTGCTTTTCATTTAAGCGCTCATCTAACTCAGGTTGAGCAAATAATACCACCTGCAATAGCTTACGCTTTTCAGTTTCTAAGTTGGTAAATAAGCGCAGCGCCTCTAAACTTTCTGCTGGTAGCGCTTGTGCTTCATCTAAAATCAGCACAACAGAGTGACCTTGTGCGTGAAGCTCAAGTAAGCGATTTTGAATACGTTGCGTTAACAGCTGTGCAGACATACGCTGTGCTTGTTTAACGCCTAATTCAACGGCAACAGCTCGTCGTAACTCGTCAGGATTTAAATAAGGATTAGGGATATAGGCAGTAACAAAATGCTCAGGTATTTCATTGAGTAGTTTTCGACAGAGCAAGGTTTTACCCGTGCCGACTTCACCAACCACCTTGATAAAACCTTCACCCGTTTTTAACGCTGTCATTAACACAGCAAGAGCCTCATGATGAGGCTCCAAACCAAGAAAAAAGTCTGTATTAGGTGTTAACGTAAAAGGTAACTCTCTTAAACCAAAATGGTATAGGTACATAAGCGATCTTTGTTGATAACTTCTCTACATTTAAATTAGTAACTACTCACTTTCTTCAGGAAACCACTTATCAAGTAGCTGTCTTGCTTCTTGCAATTGGTTTTGCCATGTATCAACACCAACAACAACAGGCTTGAGTAATATGACCAGTTCACGCTTTTGCGAGGTTTCACTTTTACTTTTAAATAACTCGCCAACAAAAGGAATATCGCCTAACAGCGGCGTTTTTGATTCTTGATCTATAGTGTAAGTTTCAATTAAGCCACCAATAACAACGATTTCACCTGACTTAGCACGAATAATAGTATCTGACTCACGAACACTACTTTGCGCAAGTGGTAGAATCAGCTCTTGGCTACCCAGTTGAATACTCTTATTTTGTTCATCAGTAAGTGTTACAGACGGGTGAACATGTAAAACCACATCACCACTTTCATCTATCTGCGGCGTTACATCTAAAGCAATACCAGAGAAAAATGGTGTTAAAGTCACTTCTGGTGTTGTCGTGGTTGCCGTGCCTGTCGTGGTAGTACTTGAAACTTCAGTAACAAAGTATTCATCTTCACCGACTTTAATCACTGCTTTTTGGTTATTTGTTGCGGTAATACGTGGGCTAGACAGTACTTGTACATTGCCTTGAGTTTGCAGTAACTCAATGACGCCACTAAAATCGGGGCCTGAAAAGCTTAAGCTAGTTGCACCGCCAATGGCTGATGAAATCGGGTTACCAGTAATAGAGCCGTTAGTTTGAAAGGTAAAATTAGTATCACCTATGCTGCCAAGCACTTCCTGCCAGTGAACGCCCTGCTGGTAGTCATCATTTAAGGTCACTTCCATAATTTTCGCTTCTATGATGACTTGGCGATGCAGATGAGTTTCTGTGTCATTGATAAACTTCTTAACGGCATTAATTTCTTCAGGCAAACCACGCACAGTAACTAAACCTGCTTGCGGAGAAACAATCACCGAGCGTCCGCCTTCTGTACCAACAAATGCCGTTAAGGTTTCTTTTAACTCAAGCCAAAAGTCTGATTCATTTTCGGTATAAATATTAATACCGCTCGTTGTACTTTGACTATTGGAGTTATTGCTATTGCGGTTATTACTGTTACGGTTATTACCGCCTTGACTATTATTGTTATTATTTCCGCCCGAATTAGGATCGTTTTCAGATACGCCGCCTGAGTTGATGCTGGTACTTGATGTACCAAAACGTTTTAAAAATAAGTAGTTTAAAGCGATGGTTTCGCTGCGAATACCTGAAGGATAAACTTGGATAATGTTATTGTTTTGACGAATATCAAAACCGTAAATATCTTGCACCACATCGAGCGCTTCAAATAAAGTAACATCGGTTAAGCTTAAGGTAATTTGACCCGCAACTTCTGGGTGAATAGCAATGCTATAAGGTGAGCCTTCAACTAAAGCAGTGAAAAAGTCTTTTGCTTCAACAGCAGTTGCGGCAACTTGTAACCTTTTCTCCGCTAATAGCCCTTGCTTGGCTTCAGACATACTTTGCTGCATTAACTCTTGCTGAACAGAGTTAGGCACTTGCGTTAATGGTTTCGGCGCATTAAGGCTTTTAGTATCGACAATAGCTTGATTTAAACCATCTTTCATATCATCAGGTTGTGATGGTACTGATTGGCAACCAACAAGGGAGAGTACTAAACCAGAAAATAACAAACTCAACTGAAATTTTTTCATCACTAAATGTTTATTTATCATTGCTTAATAGCCAAATATTTAATTATTTTTTAATACTGACGCTTTAAATACATACAGTTTTAAGCGCTCTGTTTCACTTCGCAACACCACACTATCGTTATTAACCGCAACTAAGCGATACTGACCAATAGTGTCCAATGGCTTTAATATTTTGCCATTAATGACTGCTGTATGGATTCCTTCACCATGGATAATTGACTCTAAAATCAACTTATCTTCCAGATTGGCTACTTGTTTTGCCGAGCCTTTGCCAAAGGGGCTGGTTGGATCGACATTAGCCATTGCAGGATAAACCTGTAAGGCAATAGCAGCACAAAGTAGTAACTTTAAGTTAAACACCAACAAAGTCCTCCTTAGTACCTAAGCTATATATCTCAATAGTTAGCTCATTCATTGGGTACTCTGTTAAGGTAAAGTTAAAATCTTTCCAGAAAAACTTCCACTTTAACTTCTCTAACTGCAACAAGTAATCTCGAAGATCAAAGTAACTACCTGATAATTTAATTTTAATACCATGCTTGTATAAATTTAATCCTGCAGCTTCAGCATCTATTGTTGGTAGTTGTGACGATGGCTGCTGACCTGAAGCCACACTGGTATTGCTTTCTGGCACTAAGTCTTGTTGAGCTAGCAACGGCTGGGCGCCAATTAACTCAAATGACATTAATGACACTTTAGGCTCTACTTTTAATAGCTCCATCAAGGCGAAACGCATTTGAATTGGATCGATTAATTCTGACGTTAAGGTTAGTAGCTTTTCATCAACAACAGCCATTTGCTGCTCTAACTGAGCTATTTGATCTCGCGTTGCCTTGTTCGGATCTTTTTGCAAGGCAATTTGATATTCATTAATTGATAATGCTAAGTTGCGATTATCTGATTCCATAGTCGCTATTTGCTTAGCTAACTGAGTATTTTGCAATGCGGTTGCATCAATAAAAGCGTGGTAAATAATAAAATAAACGGCAACTAAGCCCGTAAGCAATATTAAATACTGCTCTCTAGCTGTTAGCGTTAGGTATTTCTCACAATAGTGTTGCCACTGTTTATTCATTGTCACTTTCCTCTACTGATGATTTAGAGCTGACAACAAACTCTGTCATATCTTGTTCATTTTTTGATAATTTAAAGTGAACGAATGATTTGCCAGAAAGTAGCACTGAATTTTCAAAACCAGCAAGCCAAGCAGGTACGGCTTCTGGTGCTTTTGCCAAACCAGTAAAACTCATATCATCATTATTAATATGAATTTCTTTTAGGCGAATATCTTGATGGTGCATGGCCGATAACTCTTCCATCGCTGCGGCAAAACCAGTAACGAAAGTTCGACTAGGATCGGTTAACTTATCATGTAAGGCATGCTTATGCTTCATTAATAAGGTCATCACTGCCAGCTTTTCAGCAAGATGACTATCAACGCGGCGAGTTGCTATTTGCTGCTCTAACTCGTTAGCGCGCGCTTTCGCCTTATCATAATCTTGCTTAACTATGCTATGTTGATTGCTTAACTGGGTAGCTTGGTAGTGTGTGAAAAGCGCCCACACCAGCATAATAACAAACGCTACACCCCAAACAGCAACAACCCTAGGCAGCGTAACCAGTACTTTTTCTGGCAACAACTCAGGCTGCAATAAATTAATGCTATGTTTAGCTGACATTAGCTGCCTCCTGAACATGGCTTAATTCACTGGCAGCGTGTATTGCAGCCATGCTAGCACCAATGACAGCGCCATATTCTCTTTGCTCATGATATGGCTGAGGTAAATCAAGTAAGGTTACTGGCACATTGGTATTTTCAGACAATTTTCTGGCAACAAAGCCTTCAAGCGCAATAGGCAATAACACTTTGATTTCTTTAATTGGCGCTTGCTTTAGCTGACGCTCAAAATAATCGGTAGAGCGTTGTATCTCTAAACTCAAGGCATCGATAACGGAAAAGCTTAATTCTTCTTCCGTTTTATTAGCGATTTGCGCAAAGCCTCTGAGTCGACGATGAAAGTATATTTGCCCTTGCTTTACTATCATCAAGACAATTTCTTCATTTGGCTGTTGGCATACCAATAGGCAAGCATCTGGCTGTACAGGGAGTAAATTTTTAAAGGCAAACTCTTGTGTAATGATACTTTCTAACGCTAAACCGGCCTCAGTAATACTTTGCACTAGCTGTTTCAGTTCTTTTAACGGCGCACAAACAACGTTAAGTTTCTCTTTACCCGCCATAATTGGTGCATCGTAATAATCTAACACCATGTTCTCTGGTGCTATGGTTACTAGATCTTTCACCTGCCACTTTAACGCGCCATGTAGTTCAGCTTCAGGCACGCTTGGCTTGTCTATTTGCACTACTTGTGATTGTTGCTCATTAATAATCAAATGAACTTTGCCAGATAAACTTAACTCATCTTGTAATGAAGCTATCGTTTGCTCATAACTTTCAGCAACTAAAGCCGAGCTATTAAAAACCGCTTTTTCATTATCGTGCTTATCTAAGCTGACGGGGATTGAACAGAGTGTAAGCGCATTTTTTTGCAAGGCAATACCAATACTTTGGTTACTTTGCTTAGCTGAGAAGATATTTGTTATGCGTGTTAATAGTGACATGTATTGTTATTTTTTATTTAAATAAAAGAAGTATCTAAAATAAACACTTATCTAACATTATCCTCTATTAATGCTAAGGTGCAAGTTTTTTAAAGGGAATAAAAAAAAACACCGCATTTGTTATCATAAAATAACAAAAAACGGTGTTTTATAACTATCGTCAAGCAAGCTAGAGGCTTGCTAGCTGATATTAAGCTTCAGCGATAACAACAACTTTGATGCTAGTGTCAACATCAGTGTGTAAGTGAATAGCGATATCGAATTCACCTGTTTCGCGGATTGAGCCATGTGGTAAACGTACTTCAGCTTTAACAACTTCTACGCCAGCTTCAGTGATCGCATCAGCGATATCACGAGTACCAATTGAACCAAATAATTTACCTTCGTCACCCGCTTTTGAAGCGATTGTAACTTCTGCTAATTCAGCTAGTTTAGCAGCACGAGCTTCTGCAGCAGCTAAAGCTTCAGCTAATTTAGCTTCGATTTCAGCGCGACGAGCTTCAAAGTGCTCAACGTTTGCTTGAGATGCAAAAACTGCTTTACCTTGTGGTAATAAGTAGTTACGTGCATAACCTGATTTAACAGTTACCTTGTCACCAAGGCCGCCTAATTTGGCGATTTTGTCTAGAAGAATTACTTCCATTATAAACCCCTTATTAGCTTACTTGTGTAAGTCGGTGTATGGTAACAATGACAAGTAACGCGCACGCTTGATAGCACGAGTTAATTGGCGTTGATATTTAGCAGCAGTACCAGTGATACGGCTAGGAACAATTTTACCACTTTCAGTGATATAGTTTTTTAACGTAGCGATATCTTTGTAATCGATAGAGCTAGCGCCTTCCGCTGTGAAGCGGCAAAACTTACGACGTCTAAAAAAACGAGACATGGAGTTCTCCTCATATGATCTAGCTAGCCAAGCTGAGCTAAATCTAATTAATCATTTCAATTTGTTGGGCATGTAACACTAAAAGCGGATTTCCGTTTCTAGATTCGTGACGATTAATAAAACCTGCCACTTTTACTAAACTGCCCGCAACTAATTCACGAGTTAAGTGTGATAATTCACCTGTTGCGACAACCTGTATCCTGACAAATGCTTGTCTGTTCATACCCGCTTCACTTTGAATAGACCTATGGTCTATGGAAAACTGGCTATGATGGATACCTGCTGGGCTGGTTGACTGTTTCGGGGTTTTCACCACCTCACCTGTCAACACTAGGCTATTCTCTGCTAGAGCTTCTTGCATTGCAGTCACTCTAAAAAAGAAACATCACAGGGTGCTTATTCTTCGCTAGCAGCTTCTTCAGAAGTAGCTTCTTCAGCTTGAGCTGGCTCAGCAGCAACCTCTTTCTTAGCTTCGCGACGGTCATCTTTAGCAGCAGCCATAGGTGATGCTTCAGTTACCGCGTCTTTAGTACGCATGATCATGTTACGAATAACAACATCGTTATAACGGAAAGAAGTTTCTAATTCATCAATAACTGATTGAGGCGCTTCAATGTTCATAAGAACATAGTGTGCTTTGTGTAGTTTATTGATTGGGTATGCTAATTGACGACGACCCCAGTCTTCTAGACGGTGGATTTTGCCTTCAGCAGCATTGATCAAGTCTGTATAGCGCTGGATCATACCTGGCACTTGTTCACTCTGATCAGGGTGAACCATAAATACGATTTCGTAATGACGCATTACGAGCTCCTTATGGGTTGTAGCCTCAAAATCTGGCTCAGCCAACACCAGTGTAGAGGCAAGGAACAAAAAGTTCAGGCTGAATTAAGGAGGCGTATTATAGGGAAAGCTTGCTTAGAATGCAAACAGATTAAACGCCTAACGAATCTTGGAAAATATTAGTTACCAAAGGGCTTACAAGCGCTCCATTCAGGTGCTGTCTTGGCTAAAGCTAAGGAGGTGAATTATTTTATGAACTTTATATGGCATTTTCTTTGCAATTTTATGACTTAGCTTCTAGGTTAAATGATGGGTGTATAATCATTATACAGTGCAAGGAGACATTACATGCCCTCACGGACGCTTTCATTACGACACAAGCTATTAATCTTATTAACTGCGGTGATCCTTGGACTATTATTATTACTTTTCTCGACTAACTACTTTTCCTACCAGGTCAAACAGCTAGAACAAGCGAAAAGTACCGTACAACAAATTGATATTACTGCCTTGCAATTAAGGCGCAACGAAAAAGACTTTCTCATACGTAAGTTGCCTAAATATTTAGACAAGCACCAAGGTAATTTTAATCAACTCAATAGCCAACTCGACTTACTGTCTGAGCTTAACCAGAGCATTGATATTGACTTACCCATTAACCAGTTAAAAAAGAGTTTTTTAGAGTATCGCCAGCAATTTATCGCCTTAACGCAAACCATGACCACTAAAGGCCTTGATAAAGACGCGGGCTTATATGGCAAGTTACGCCATGCCACACATGAGCTTGAAGATATCTACAAAGCCATTAATGATACCAGCCTGCAAGTGACCTTGTTATCAATTAGACGCCATGAAAAAGACTATATGTTACGCCATGATAGCAAATACCTAGATAAACTCGCGCAGGAGTTAGCGACACTAAGGCTCAACTCACAACAAATAGCTAATACCCGACAACTGATAGACAACTATCAAAAAGCGCTGAATGCTTATGTTACCATTGACAAAAAGCTCGGCTTAAGCCAAGAAGAAGGTATTCGAGGTAAAATGCGTGCTGCCACTCATAAAGCTGAATCACTTCTAAAGCAGACCGTTGCAGAAACAAATACTTATATCGAAAAACAAGAACGCCAAACCTTTTGGCTTTCTATCACGATTTTCCTTATTATTTCAACAGCTTTATCAGTATTTATCTTTAAATTAATTAACATTATTATCTCGCCAATCAAAACAGCCGTTAGCAATATCGAAGACATTATTGCCAAACGAGATTTTTCCAAGCAAGTCATTAAAGAAACTGACGATGAATTTGGTCAGGTCATTGACTCAATGAATAACTTCATCAAGTTCACCCACAAAATTAACAATGCTGTGGAAGAGCTGCGACAAGTCAGTAATGCCGTAGAGCAAAGTGCGCAATCAACACAAGCGAGTCTAAACCAGCAAATGCTTAAAAGTGAGCAGGTTTCTACCGCCACCATTCAACTCGATGCCTCAGTGAATGAAATTGTTAAAGGTACGGAAACAACACGCGAAACCAGCAACCTTATTGCTGAGCAAGCTAATGCAGGTAAACAGCAACTCCATCAGCTCAATCAATTTTTAACACAAAGCAGTAATGAACTAGTCAGCTCAACTGATGATATTTACGCTCTCGATAAAAAATGTCGTTCAATTAATAGCTTTATTGAAGAAATCCGCGGCATTGCTGAGCAAACGAATTTACTGGCGCTCAATGCTGCCATTGAAGCCGCACGAGCTGGTGAACAAGGTAGAGGCTTTTCAGTGGTCGCTGATGAAGTGAGAACGCTGGCTAATAGAACACAAACGTCAACCGAGCAAATTACCGCCATCATAACTGAGCTTCAAGCCATGACAGTCAATGCCGTCACCCGTGTTAACCAATGCCGAGAAGGCAGTTTAGCAAACCTTAAGCAAGTGGATAAATCTACCCTTACCCTTAGCAGCATTATTAATGAAGTCAGTTCTATTCAAGCAATGACCGCCAATATCGCCACAGCAGTAAAAGAGCAAAGTATTGCCATTCATGAGATAGCAGAAAATATTACTGAAATGAAGGACGATAACAGCCATATGTTAAGCCAAGCGCAACAAAGCCTGAGCACTTGCGCTTTAGCCAATGAAAAAACTCTGACGTTGTTAACTTATAAATTATCAACCAGCTAAGTTTAGTTTTTAGTTTTTAATTTTTAATTTTTAGCTAGGCAGATGCTCTTTTATGGGAGCATCTAAACCTTATCTACTGAGCTTCAGTGTCAGATATATTAATTAACAAGGCGCTGACGTACTATTTCAAATAGGCAGATACCAGTAGCCACCGACACATTTAAACTAGAAACGCTACCTGCCATAGGTAGTTTCACTAATTGATCGCAATTTTCTCGGGTTAATCGACGCATACCTTTACCCTCTGCGCCCATGACTAATGCCATAGGACCTGACAGCTTAACATCATAAAGACAAGTATCTGTTTCACCCGCAGTACCAATAATCCAAACACCCATTTTTTGTAATGTTTTCATGGTACGCGCTAAATTAGTAACTTGCACTAAAGGCACAGTTTCCGCAGCGCCAACGGCTACTTTTCTTACCGTAGCTGTGATCTTGGCAGCATTATCTTTTGGAACAACAATAGCGTGTACGCCAGCAGCATCAGCATTACGTAAACAAGCACCTAAATTATGCGGATCTGTTACGCCATCTAAAATCAGTAAAAATGGCGAAGTATTATTACGCTCTGCTTGAGCAATAATATCATCTAAGTCATTTTCGCTTAATTGCTTGCCTTGTTTGACCCGGGCAACAACACCTTGATGTTGCTCACCCTTACTCTTATCGTCTAACACCTTACGGTTAACCATTTGTGCCGGTAAGCCATACTTACGAGCCAAATTAATTATTGGCATTAAGCGTTCATCTTCTCTACCTTTAAGTAGCCAAATTTCGATAAAACGCTCTGGTGCTGCCTTTAATAATGCATTAACAGCATGAATGCCAAATACTAATTCTTCATTTTTTGCCATGATTTTTCCTGCGCGCGACCAATGTCACTATCATTCTTATTTAGATTGTTTCGTCTTTTTACGAGCATTTTTACCCGGGCGCTTTTTGCGTTCACTGCGCTTTTTAGCCTTGTTTTTCTCTTTTTTAGGTTTAGCTTTTTTAGCGCCTGGCTTCTTGCCTTTAACAAAAGGCTCAAGTTCTCCAGACGACTTACCCGCTTTTTTCGGCTTTTTATTCGCTGTTGTCTTAGTTGCTTGTCTGGTCTTTTTTGCTCGACTAATTAAGCCGGCTAAAGCAAGGTCAATTTTTTTCTCATCAAGGTTAACCGCGGCAACTTGCACACTAACAACATCACCAACACTGTATTTAACGCCGGTATTTTCTCCGGTTAAACACATACGGACATCGTCATAATGATAAAAATCTCGACCCAGCGAGGTAATATGTACTAAGCCTTCTATGTGTAAGTCTTGCAAGCGAACAAACATACCAAAATTAGTGACTGTCGCGATAACACCGGTAAAAGTATCACCGACGTGATCTTGCATAAACTCACACTTTAACCAATCGGCAACATCGCGTGTTGCTTCATCGGCGCGCCGCTCTGTCATTGAGCAATGTTCACCTAACTCAATAACCTCTTCTAATGAGTAATCATAGCTACCAACATTCGCTTGCTCTATTTGACTCAACTGTTCACTCTCTTTGGCTTGCTCAATCAATATCGCTTTAATCACTCGATGCACAACTAAATCAGGGTAGCGTCTGATGGGTGAGGTAAAATGACTATAAGATTTTAACGCTAAACCGAAATGACCTAAGTTATCACTTTGATAAACCGCTTGGCGCATTGAGCGAAGTAGCATAGTTTGAATCAGCTCTTGATCAGGTCGCCCTGCTACTTTCGCTAAGATATCGCAATAATCTCGCGGCTCTGGCTCTTCTTTCGCTGGTAATGTAATGCCTAGCTCAGCAAGATAAGTGACAAAGTTATTATATTTATCTTCACTGGGCTTATCGTGCACCCTAAATAAACCAGCCTTATCGTGTTTTTCAATAAACTTGGCCGTGGCGACATTAGCCAAGATCATACATTCTTCAATAATTTTATGAGCATCATTACGAATAAGTGGCACTATGCTTTCAATTTTTCGCTGCTCATTAAATAGGAAGATTGACTCTTGCGTTTCAAAAGCAATAGCACCGCGTTTTATTCTGGCATCACTTAATGCTTGATACATTAATTCAAGCTGTTCAAGATCGGCAACACGGTCTTGATACTGCTCTCTTAGTGTTTCATCGCCAGCTAAAATCGCCGCTACCTTGGTGTAAGTAAAGCGTGCGTGAGAGCGCATTACCGCAGGGTAAAATTGGCTACCTGAAAGATTACCTGCAGCACTAACCGTCATTTCACAGACCATGCAAAGTCTGTCGACATCAGGGTTTAATGAGCATAAACCATTGGACAGTTTTTCCGGCAACATAGGAATAACTTGGCTTGGAAAATAAACCGAGTTACCACGTGATATCGCTTCATCATCTAAAGCACTTTTATGTCGAACATAATGACTCACATCAGCAATGGCTACCCATAAACGCCAACCGCCGGATTTTTTTGGCTGACAATAAACGGCATCATCAAAATCACGGGCATCTTCACCATCAATTGTCACTAAGGGAAGGTCTCGTAAATCTTTTCGAGCTAACTTAGCGCTTTCTTCTACTTCATCACTAATTTGCGTTAATTCAGCCTGCACTTGATGAGAAAACTGGTGTGGCAAATCGTGCGCTCGTAGGGCAATTTCAATTTCCATTCCCGGTGCAAGATGATCACCTAACACTTCAGTTACTTTGCCTATGGCATTTGAGCGTTTCGTGGGTCTTTGCAGTAACTCAACCACCACCATTTGTCCATGGCGCGCACCTAATTTTGCCTTAGGGTCGATAAGAATCTCCTGTTTGATCTTATTATCTTCAGGAACAACGACACAAACATGGTGATCAACATAAAAGCGGCCTACTATCGGCGCTTTTCGCCCTTCGACGACATCGAGAATTTTAACTTCTTTACGGCCTTTTCTATCAGTTCTATCAACCAAAATGGCTTGAACAATATCACCATGAAATACCCGCTGCATTTCATGGGAAGACACGTAGAAATCTTTACCGCGTTTATCTGTTACCTTGTCATCATCAGGAGCAAAGAAACCAAAACCATCCCTATGACCAATAATTTTGCCGGTAAGTAGGCTATTTTTTGCCGGTAAAGCATATTGTTTAAATTTATTGAAAACGATTTGCCCTGAATTTTCCATGGCTCGCAAACGACGTTTTAAGCCAATAAGCAAATGCTCGTCTTTATAGCCTAATGTTTTTACTAAAGCATTGAATGTCGGAGGAGGAGAAGACTTTTCAATAAGAGATAATAGCAGCTCTCGGCTGGCAACAGGCTGCTCATACTTTTCTGCTTCGCGCTTGGCGTGTGGGTCTTGTAGTGTCAAAATCTAGCTTCAATGCTTATCAATGTCTAGCAGCAGTATAACATATTGATGGCACAATAAATCTAATTGATATTAATTAAGCTAAAGCCAAGGCCTAGACATAAGTTAATTAGTATAATCAGTCTTTTTCGCTTGCTCTATCACCCGAGCTGGCATTTTCGTTGCCAACTGAGTAAGCAAATTAGCAATTTGCTTATGGGTTTTCTTATCATCGGTTACGGCATGATGTAGCTGGGAATACAATGCGGGGTAATCAAGCGGACTTCCATACCCCTGATGATAAAGCTTAGCTAAGCGCATTTGCGCAGCAAGGTTATTTAATGATGCCGCTGTTTTTAAATAAACAATGGCTTTGTCGATATCCACCTGCATAAATTTGCCAATATGATAATAACGACCTAATTGCTCTAACCCTTCCGCTAACCCTTGATCGGCAGCTAGGCGCATAAAATAAAGACCTAACTCAACATCTTTTTTTACACATACGCCGTAAGCAAGCATATCACCCCATAAGAATTGGTACGAAGGCATTTTTGCTTTGACAGCACGCGCTTCAATATCTTGAACTAACTGACACTCATCTAAAACAACCTGACCTAAATGTTTATTCTCTTTTATTAAATCAAGTAACTGGTCATCAGTATAAATTTGTACCGCCTGCAAGTTTTTTTGAAAACCATACGCTGGCGATAACATAAAAAGAGCTATTAAGCCTAAAATGAAAAAACGCATACTTATCCTATATACTGCACGAAAAAATACCGCACAAAATAATCTATAACCAAACAACTCAGTTGATGAACAATCAAACCGTCAACTTTATATCGGCACGTTAGCAAAAAAATTAACTCTATCACTCCATGCAAATATTAAGCACGAAACAAGCCAATAATGATATCCGTAGACATAAACCTAGCTAAAATTAAATTTATTGTACCTTAGTCAAATAATAGCTAGTATGAAATTAAGCGTATCTCCATAAATTAGCGTGCTTTGAGCAGTTCATAGCAAATACACCCAAGTAAGGCACGCACAGTATTAAAGAGTATTTTTACGTGATTAATTATCACAACGGCGCTATTACATGCTAAAAGAAAAAAAAATAACTGAATTAAACATAGGCGACTTCGTGGTAAAAATAGCAAGCCAATCAGGAAGCTATAAATTAACCGCATCAGGTCATATAAAAAATAGTGCTGTTATTAATAACCTGAAAAGCAAACAGGTGCACAGCGTTATTGTTGATACCAGCAAAGCAAAAGCCGCTGAAAATAAATCAAAAAAGCAAATTGTTACTGAACAAGTAAAACAAGCTCAAGCAATATTCAAGCAATCAAAAGTCATTCAAAAAAAGCTCTTTGATGATGCTTTAAGTGGCGCCACTATAGAGTTAGGTCCTGTGGTCGATGTGACCAATAAATCTATTGATGCCATCATAGAAAGTCCTGATTCTCTTGCCTGCATAGTCAATATTCGCGCCAAAGATGAATACCTTTTAGAGCATTCCGTTGCCGTTTCCGTGTACATGACCTTATTCGCCCGCTATCTAGAAATTGATCGCGACATTATAGAACAACTGGCTATTGGCGCCTTTTTACACGACATAGGTAAAATTAAAATTCCTGATAGTATTTTAAATAAACCCGGCAAACTGACCGATGAAGAATTTACTATCATGAAAACTCACGCCAACCACTCCATCGACATCATTGAAAAAACACCTGGTGTATCAGAGTTAAGCCTTGAGGTTGCAGCACTCCACCATGAAAAACTCAATGGTCAGGGTTATCCTTTCCGCATTAAAGGGGAAAACATTAGCCAGTATGGTCGTATGATTGCCATTTGCGACATTTTTGATGCATTAACGGCGAATCGTGTCTACAAAGACGGTTTTCCCCATAGCAAAGCCTTTGCTATTTTACGTGAGCTTGCCCAGCAAAATCATTTAGATGCCTCACTAGTAGATCACTTTATTCGTTGTGTTGGCGTATTTCCGGTCGGCTCTTTGGTTCAGCTTGAATCTAAAAAGCTTGCGCTGGTAAAACAACGCAATGAAGGTGATCCAACAAACCCGAAAGTGCATTCATTTTATAGTGTGCAATTAAATCAATACCTCAATACCCAAGAAATAGATTTAAAAGCCAGTGATGATTTTATCGTTAAAGGTGTACGCGCAGAAGAGTTCAATCTCGATATGAACCAAATCATTGAAATGCTTATGATGGATGGATAATTATGGACAATTCAGCACAGCAGCTAGCCAAGTTATTGGAAAATTCACGCGCTAATGAGGCAATCGCACAAAAGCTATTTGAAATAGAAACAGAAATATTAGCCTGCAATTCCAGTAACGAATTACTGCAACAACTACTTAATGCCATTAAAAATAAATTTTCTCTCACTAATATTGCGCTATTACTTATCGAGCCAACACCAATTAACCATCTAATAAAAGCCAGCGTGCAATCCAATTGGCATCAACAACACTGTTATAGTGTCAAAGCAGACGAACTATCAACCTGCCACCCCAAGGGCAAACCCCTGCTAAGCAATCAATTAACTCAGTTAAACAATATTATTCCTGAGCATTTATTAGATAACGCGCAATCTATTGCTCTAATTCCCTTAACCATGGAAGGAAAACTATTCGCAAGCTTATTACTTACTGATGCCAATAAGCAAAGATTTCACGATAACTTAGGTACATTTCACCTTGAGCAACTCGCGGTAAAAACCAGCCTATGTTTAGCAAATGTACTCATACGTGAGCAGCTCGAGTATATGGCTAATTATGACCGATTAACTGGTGTCGCTAACCGCAGGCTGATGGAAGTGAGTATTCAAGAGGAGCTCAACAGGCAAAAGCGCTATAATACGCCATTTGCGCTATTGTTTATTGATTGCAATAAGTTTAAACAAATAAACGATACTTATGGACACGACTGTGGCGATCAGGTGCTCACCTATGTTGCCACACAAATACAAACCCTGATTCGAGATAACGATAAGTGTTTTCGCTATGCGGGTGATGAATTTGTCGTAACCTTATCAGGACAAAACTACCAGCAAGCCTTGCAGGTAGCTAAAAGGCTAACGGAGTATTTTCAGCAACACCCTATGCCTTACAATAATACTGCCTTACCCGTTACCATTAGCTGCGGCGCCGCAGCAAGCGATGGTAAAAAAACCATGGCAGAGTTACTAAAACAGGCGGATGAGCAACTCTATTTACACAAAAAGGTACCTCAGACTTAAACTGCACATGCTTAAAAATACAAAAAGCCCGCTAAACTCAATTAGCGGGCTTTTTTAATGGTGATAAAACCGTGTTAGGCAGCAGTGCTAACCGTTTGCTTGTTGCTTTCTTGTTTAAACTGCAAGGTAGCTTGCTTTTTCTCTTTACGCACATCTCTTAGTGCTAACAAACACGGCGTTAATACTAAAGTTAATATCGTCGCGAAAGCTAAACCACCGGCAATGGCAGTCGCAAGTTGTGTCCACCATTGTGTTGATGGCGCGCCAAAAACTATAGTGCGCTCAAAGAAGTCTAAATTAACCTGTAATACCATAGGTAATAAGCCCAGTATGGTGGTAATAGTTGTTAACATAACAGGGCGTAAACGCTGTGCACCAGTTCTTAAAATAGCATCGACAACCTGATAGCCTTCTCGGCGCAAGACATTATAGGTATCTATCAAAACAATGTTATTGTTAACCACAATACCCGCAAGCGAAATAACACCTATACCGCCCATAACAATACCAAACGGTTTTTGTACAATAAGCAAAGCCAAGAACACGCCTACCGTTGAGAACACCACGGCACTTAAAATCAATAACGCCTGATAAAAGCTATTAAATTGAGTAACTAAAATCATTGCCATAACAAATAAGGCAACGGCAAAGGCATTCACTAAAAACTCTTGTGATTCTTGCTGATCTTGGTTTTGCCCTTTTACCGCAATCTCAACGCTTGGGTGAATACCTAAACTTGGAAACTGCTGCTCTAATTTAGGTAATTCACGTAGTAATTGCGCTCCTGGAATCAAGTCTGCCTGAATAGTCACCACGCGCTTAGCATCAACACGACGAATGGTATCAACCTTTTGTGCGGCTTTACGTTCAACAAAACTGCCAACAGGCACTAAACCTGATTGTGTCTTTAATCTTAAGCTATCTAAGCGATTGATATTACGCTTTTCTTCAGGAAAGCGAACACGAATATCAAGCTCATCATCAACATCATCAGGTCGGTATTCACCTAACTTCAAGCCATTGGTGACCATTTGTACACTTGAGCCAACTAAGGCAGCATCAGCACCATAAGTTGCCGCTAAATTTCTATCAATAACTAACTGCCACTCAATTCCGGGCTTAGAGCCAGTATCTTCAATCGAAGTAAATTGACCATTAGCTTTTAACGCGTTTCGAATAATGATGACAGACTCTTGTAACTTATCAGGAAAGCGCGAACTCAATTCAATTTTTAAATCTTTACCGCTTTGTGGCCCTGCTTCATTCTTACGCACTTCAATTTCTACGCCCGCCAAATCAGCAGTACTTTGATGAATATCTTCAATAATCTCATTAGCAGGACGTCTTAGTTGCCAGTTAACAAAGTTAACTCTAAAGGTTCCCACTTGGTCTGTGCCACCTGTGCGAGTATATAGCGTCTCAACTTCTTCAAACGGCAATAAGCGTTCTTCAATTGATAGCATAATGGCATCTTTTTCTTTAATTGATAAATCACCATGCGAGCGCACTACCATAGTGGCACTTTCAGGTTCAACCTCAGGGAAAAAGATCACCCCTAAGCCAGAGTTACCGTATAAATAAATAACCGCAACGGCTATGACGCAAGTACCCATAACTATCTTCCAAGGGTGCTTTATTGCCGCTGTTAACACGTTAATATATTTACCGGTAAAGCCTGTTAATTTCGATAAATCACCTTGCTCGGCACGCTCTACTTGCTTTTTCTCATTGGCACTTATTGCTCGCGCCTTACCAAATACCGTACCTAAGGTAGGCACAAAGACCAATGCCATTGCTAGTGATGCTGTTAATACCGCGATCAGAGTAAAAGGTAAGTACTTCATAAACTCACCCATAATACCCGGCCAAAACATTAACGGCGCAAATGCCGCGAGTGTTGTTGCCGTTGAGGCAATAATCGGCCAAGCCATACGTTTAGCCGCTAAGCTGTAGGCCACTTTACGCGAGCGACCTTCATTCATTTCCCTGTCGGCAAATTCAGTCACTACAATCGCGCCATCAACCAACATACCCACAGCCATAATTAAACCAAACAGTACAACAATATTCACTGTCATACCTGCCATAGCGATAACTAAGATACCCGTTAAAAACGCGCCAGGAATAGCAAGGCCTACTAGCATAGCAGTACGCGTACCTAGTGCCGCAATAATGATAATGACAACTAACAATACCGCAGAGAAAACGTTGTTTTGCAAATCAGTTAAGGTTTCTTTAATTTCATCAGATTTATCGCCGACATAATCTACTTCCACATGATTCGGCCACTTTTTACGGTGTTGTTCAACAATCTCTTTTACCTGATTCACGGTATCAATGATGTTTTCACCAGAGCGCTTTTTAACTTCGAGTGACACAGAGCGATGACCGTTTAAACGGGCAAAGCTGGTAGGATCTTTATAAGCACGGCGTACCGTTGAAACGTCTTGGAAGGTAATAACGCGATCACCTTCTACTTTTATTGGTAATTCTAATAAGTCTTGAATGTTCTCAAATACCGAAGGTACTTTGATTGCAAAGCGCCCTTTACCTGTATCCATAGTACCTGCTGGTACTAAGCGGTTATTACGCTCAACTAAATTGTAGATATCATTTTGATCTAAACCGTAGCTTTCCATTAATAACGGATCAACTAAGATCTCAACCATGTCTTCACGGTCACCACCGATATCCACTTCCAGCACTTCATGCATGCTTTCAATTTTATCTTTAACCGAGCGCGCTAAGGTAATCAAACCACGCTCAGTAACAGGGCCTGATAAAATCACGGTAACTGCCGCTTCTTGGTTAGCCATAGTCACTTCATGAACTTCAGGCTCTTCTGTTTCACTTGGCAGTTTAGCTTTGGCTAAAGTCACTTTATCACGTACATCTGCCAGTGCTTCTTTTGGGTCTAAGCCAGCAACAAATTCAAGGGTGACAGAGGCATGACCTTCACCAGCATTTGAACGCATTTCTTTAATACCAGCGATGGACTTTAGCTCATTCTCCATCGGCCTAACCAACATGCGTTCGGCATCTTCAGGCGATATACCATCGTGAATTAAGGATACGTAGATAATAGGAATGGTTATATCTGGGTTCGATTCTTTGGCAATATTTGCGTAAGTAACCGCACCCGAAATTAACAGCAACACGAATAGCATCAAGATAGAGCGAGTACGCTGTATAGCTGCATCAATAAGCGTTAGCATAGTGGCTCCTATAGATTGCTGCTTGCTGTGCTAGCATCACTAGCGGCAGAAGACTTAGGCTGCTTATCGTCAGCAAAAATTGCTTCAACCTTATCGCCATGGCGAACAAAACCTTGCCCTAAGGTGATGATATCACTTTGATTGCCTAGACCTGTTAACCAAACACCATCGCTTTCACTTTTTACAATATCAATTGGCGTGAAGGTTACTCTGTTGTTATCTACTGATTTTACGCCGATATTACCTAGCTCATCTAGAGCAAGTAAGGCCGGTGATACTTTAATGGCAGGAATCTTCTCTAAAGCAATGGTTAGTTCACTACTTAATCCAGCCAGTAATTTACTGTCTTTATTCTCTATTGCCACTTCAATTTTAAAAGTATTGGTTGCGTCATTACCGACACTGGCAATGTAACGTAACTCTCCTTGAGCCGTTTGCTTATTCAACAAACTGACCTGAGCCTTTTGACCAATAGATAATAAGTTGATTTGATTTTCGGTAACATGCGCGCGGACAATAAGTGGGTCTAAATCTGCAATCATGGCAATATCATCACCAGAAGCTACATAATCACCTACTTCTACATACCTTGTATTGAGTACACCAGAAAATGGTGCTCTAATCACAGTATTAGCAATATCTAACTCTAGGCGCTCAATCTCTGCTTTTACCGCTTCTAAGTCAGCAAAGGCTTGTGCTAACTGCACTCTACCTTGATAGCCTTTTTCATTCAGCTTTAACACACCTTGATATTCAATTTCTCTTTGCTTAAGTAAAGCCTTGCTGCGGGTTAATTGCGACGGCAAATCATTTAACGCAATTTGCGCAATAATTTGTCCTTTTTCGACGCGGGAGCCCCGTTTAGCTGATACTTCAACTATCTTACCACGTACCTCAGCTTTTAACGTGGTAACACGATCAGGCTCAGTACGACCGTAAAGCTCAACGGTACGAAAAACATCTTGGGCATGGTGAGTTTCAACTTTTACTTGTGCTTTAACCGCTTCTTTGCTTTCTTGTCCATTGCTATCAGCATCTTTGGCGGTTGCATTACTGCCAGATGCCATCCAAAGCACTAAAGTTAACGCAATGATAATGGCGATTATATATGGACGCTGTTCAAGCCAGCGCATATTTAAGGTGAATTTAGTCATAATAGCTCCAAATATATTACGACTATGGTAACTTTTTTGTAAACCAAAGAAAAAAGTTTACTTGCAACAAATTGTTTAAAAAATGTAGATTTTTATACTAACTAGTCAATTTTACCGCTACTCATTAAAAACAAAGCAGCCTTTGCCTTTATTTTTGGCTTGATACAAGGCGAAATCTGCGCGCTCGAGTAAATTATCAATATCAAAAGTTTCGCCCAAGTGACGAGCGATACCAATGCTAACTCCTACACGTACGCTTTGCTCTTGAAACTCTATCGCTTGTGAAATTGTCGCGACCACTCTATTAAGTAAATTTTCCAAGTTAGCTGTAGAAATGGGATTACCGATAAGAACAACAAATTCATCCCCGCCAAAGCGAGCAACAATATCATGACGACGAAAACAGTCTTGCAAACGTTTGGCAATCACTTTTAAAACATGATCCCCACAAGCATGACCAAAGTTATCATTCAGGGGTTTAAAGCCATCAAGGTCTAAAAAGGCTACTATCGCCTCTACTGGCTCTCGCTTACTTTTTGAAGCAAGCATTTCCATTTGATCAACAAAGTACTGACGATTATACAACTTAGTTAAGCCATCATGAAAAGCCAGCTCTTTTAGCTGTTGTTCAAGCTCTTTACCTTTGGCTATCTCTAACTGCAAGCTTGATAAGGTTTGCTCTAATTCAGCTGTTCGCTCTGTTACTTTCTCTGCTAATTGCTCTTTATGTCGTTCAAGTTCATGTAGTGTTTGATTAAGCTCGGTATTTTGCCTAAATAGAAATAACGCTGCGGCAATAACATTGCTAATCAAGGTTAAAACATCAATATCATGTTGCTCATACTCTTCACTGCTGCGATAAGATTGAATAACAAAACTACCTAAATATTCCCCCTGATGAATAAGCGGAAAACACAACCATTGTTCTGGTACCGTACCTAAAACTTGCACCTCTCCTTGTTCACTTAAACGACTAATTTGCTGCTTAGTTAAGCACACCACCTGCTTTTTCTTGATGGCATACATAGTCAGGGTTTTAAATAGTTTTTCCAGCGGGACAATGTTTAATTCCTCAATAGAGATATCATCTTTGACATCACGGTAATAAGGAAAATTAACATAGCGTTTTGAAGCACTGACTAAGACAACAAAGAAGTTTTCTGCATATAACACGGAGCGCAAACTCGTATGAATGGAGTCTAATAACTTATAAGTACTGGTGCTGGTTCCTAAATAGGCAAATATTTCGCGCATAAAAGCGATTGTAGATGAGTTACTATTATCTACCATAGCTTCTCCATTTCAAATTAAGCAAAACAGCAAAACTTTTTAACTATAGCAGATATCCGATACTGGTTACTTCAAGGTAAATTATTTCAAGGCAAATTAATTCAAAGCAAAATAAAATAAGCGCTTAAACGAAAAACACCGGCTAATTAGCCGGTGTTTTATAAAACTTAAGTGATACAGCTTCTATATCGAGAATGACGAACCACAGCCACACGTTGTGGTTGCATTTGGGTTATTTACCACAAAGCGGCTACCTTCTAAGCTTTCTAAATAGTCTACTTCGCCATCAACTAAATATTGTAAGCTCATAGGATCAACCACCATAACGACGCCTTGCTTTTCTATGGTCATATCACCGTCATTAACCTTCTCATCAAAGGTAAACCCGTATTGGAAACCTGAGCAGCCGCCGCCTGTTACATAAACACGCAACTTTAATTCAGGATTTTCTTCTTCAGTGATCAAAGATAATACTTTTGATGCAGCAGCATCAGTAAATTTGATCGGTAACTCAGGACTAGACATGGCTCTACTTTAAAATCGACTAAAGGTTATACTTACAGACTAGTAATTATCTTAAACCTGAGTGATTTTATCAAGTATTATAATTTTTCATCTAGCTGCCAGGCAAAAGACTTATCTAATTTAAAGTACTTTTGCCAGCGGGCTTTAGGTAAAGTAGCACTAACAATAATCTGTTCAGGGATAAAGTTTTCTGGCAAAGTAAGCTCGCCTGAAATAATCTGAAAATATTGAAAATTAAAAGATAACTGTTTTTTAGTTAATGAAGCGACTTCTGATAACTTAAGCTGAGTAGGTTTATTATCTAAACTGCCGGCAATAACAAGGTCAATAAAACCTTTAGTATGCCTACGTTTTAATTGCTGCTGAACTAACGCCACTTGAAATTGATAATGATGAGGGCTTTGCGTGGCTATAACTTTAACATTATCTATCACTAAGCCATCAGCTTGCTTTTCCGGTGCCATCACTTTTTCATAAAACGCTAGCTGCTTTTTATCTTCATAATGTTCTTGTGCCGTCTGTTTAAGCATTTCTTGTGCTTGCTGATTGGCCATTTGTTCAACAGTTAATTCAACTTCTAAGGTATGAATTCGCTCTAATAACTTGGCTTGTTCTTCATATAAAGCGTCAAGGCGACTTTGCTGCTGATTAAGCTTTGCCGCTTGATGTTGATGATAATAATTACCAAGGCGATAACCAACAAACAGACATAAACTAATCAGTAAAATTAAAAACAGCGCTGACTTAAAAGGTCCCAACCTTTGTACGACAACATTAAGATTTATTTTTGCTAACCAATTCATTTGTAAAGTACAATAATCCTATAAGTTAAATGTAATACTCTATATTTACCTACTAGATGATATCAATCGCGGCAATTCGAAAACATTTGGCTTTGCCAAAAACGTCCTGGCAAATATGTTTGTTAGCCATTCTGGGTGGTTGCGCTTCAGCATTGTTAGTGGTTTTGTTTACGCTGACCATAGAACAAATTCAGCAGCTCTATTTAACAAAACGCGATAACTATAACAGTTTAGATTCCATAAGTCGTTTTGATTTACCCATTCTTGGCTCCTTAGTTATTTTATTTATTGGTTGGCTTACCGGATACAAATACCTAAGAACAGGTATTCCTTTTGTTTTACATAGACTAAAAGTTGCGCACGGCATCATCCCATTTAAAAATACCTTAAACCAATTTTGGGGCAGCGCTGTCGCCTTAGCATCAGGCTTTTCTGTTGGCAGAGAAGGGCCAGCGGTACATTTAGGTGCAGCATGTAGCAGTTATGTTGGCCATTTATTAAAACTTCCCTATAACAGTATTCGCACGCTTTGTGCGTGTGGTATTGCCGCAGGCATTGCCGCCACCTTTAATACCCCTATTGCTGCGGTGATTTTTGTTATGGAAGTTATTATGCGCGAATACAAAATTCACATTTTTATTCCCGTTATGTTAGCCGCCATTATTGGCTCATTAATCACCCAGTCTATCTTTGGTGCTAAGCATGAATTTGAGTACTTTAGCACTATCACCTTAGGGCATGGTCACTATTTTTCCTTAATTATTTTAGGTGTATTTCTTGGTATTTTAGCTGCGCTATTTAATAAATATTTAGTTTTGCTTGTTAAGCACAGCACTAATCTACATATCATTCCGCGCTTTATGATGGCGGCTTTTATAACTGGCAGCTTAGGCTACTTAATTCCTGGTGCTATGGGTACAGGCACTAGTGCGATTGATTTTTCTCTAGCCAATCACTGGCAACTTGGCTTATTACTTAGCTTATTAGCGGCAAAAATTATCATGACCATGACAGCGCTTGGCCTAGGTATACCTGGCGGCATTGTGGGTCCGGTTATCGGTATTGGTGCAATTGCAGGGGCATGCGCAGGTGTTATTGCAACGCAAGTACTCCCTGGCAGTAACTTAGCGAGCGATTATATATTAATGGGTATGGCTGGCTTTATGGCGGCAACCTTAAATGCCCCCTTAGCGGCATTATTAGCGGTTGTTGAATTAACCGGGCAATTAGAAATTATAGTGCCAGCCATGATAGTTATTACGGTTGCCAGCGTTATTACCAAGCAAGCCTTTAATAATCGTTCAATTTTTACGATGCAACTTGATGTTCAAGGCTTGATTTACCACAAGCCGCCCATCGAAGAAGCCTTGCAAAAAATTGGCGTGCTAGCGGTGATGAAAGAGAAACTCAATATTCTGACTAACGCCAGCGAGCGCTCTATTGCTGGTGAAGTAGTCAGCACACCTGCTGATACGTTAGTCATCAATAAAGTGATATCAAACAAAGAATCATCTGGCAAAAACACGTACTATTGGGCTGAATTTGACGCTGATGTACCATTAGTCTCACTGCCTGAGACAAAAAATAGTCATGGTCACAAAGAATCGGAAGTGGAATATAAGTTTGACGGTAAAATGCAACTTCATCAGCTTATACCATTATCCAACCAAGCAACCTTGGCTGAGGCTTATTTAGCCCTGGTAGAGCAACGTTGTGGCGGTGTTTATATCTACCAAGAAAATATTGATGACATTATCGGCGTTGTTACATTTGAACAACTAAGATACTACCTAGTTGAAGGAAAATTAATTTAATGAGCGCATTTTTACTCAGTAACATTTTATGGCTGAAAGCATTTCATGTGATTTTTATGGTTGCTTGGTTTGCTGGCATTTTTTATTTACCTAGATTATTTGTCAATCACGCTGAAACCAAGTCAAAAGAAGTTGCTGAGCAATTAAAAGGTATGGAGCGACGTTTACTTTATTTTGTCACCCCTTTTGCCATTTTTACCTTAGTTTTAGGCTTAGCGCTTATTCATGCCTATGGCGCTGATTGGTTTGCAGCAGCTAAATGGCTACACATTAAAATCACCTTAGTTATCTTGTTATTTGTTTATCACGGCTACTGCTTCAAGCTGGTGAAAACCTTTGCTCAAGATAAGAATACTCGTTCAGGAAAGTTCTACCGTATCTTTAATGAAATTCCAGTAATTATCTTATTTGCTGTCATTATTTTGGCTTATGTTAAGCCTTAATTAAAGGTGAGGATATACACATGCTACCACTGTATTATGGCTATTTAGTCTTTCAGCTTTATTTAGTCTTTGGTATCTTTTTTAAGGTCAGTATTTCTGCCTCTGCGGTGTTTTTCTCCGTTATTGTCTTTTTTATTTGGACCTTTATGCCCATCTTAGGTTACGCCTTAGCCAAACTGCTTGGCGCCAAGGGAGAAAACAGCCCTAAAATACTCTTTGCTATTGGCCTGATTATAGGCTTAGTAGAGCAAGCATGGTTCTACTTTAATATCAGCATTCGCGATCAATCTAATATCAGCACTTTTATTGTTTTTCTGCTCTTTTTTGCCGTTGCTTTTATCTCATTTCCCCAAAAAGCATCAACGCCTCTTCGCAGTACAACCGCCTAACCCTTAAGATGACGCAAAACAATTTTGCGTCATCTTAGTTGTAAGAAAACATATCTAATAATTCTCAACTTTCGCCTATTGTGCTATATTCTGGCAAATTTTTTTAACCTGTTACCAGGCGCTAATGCGACGGGTATAACATTTCTTAGGCTCATTAAGATGATGAAATTCCAAGGCAGTCATATACTGTCAGTCTCTCAGTTCGATCGTGATGCTATCGCTAAAATTCTACAAGTTTCAGCGCAAATGGCGCCCTACGCCTCAAGACAAAAGCGTTGTCACGTGCTTGATGGCGCGATTTTAAGCAACCTATTTTTTGAACCTAGCACCCGTACTCGTGTTAGCTTTGGCACCGCATTTAACTTACTCGGCGGTTTTGTTAGAGAAACCGTAGGCCAAGAGAATTCTTCTTTAAGTAAAGGCGAGTCACTTTATGATACCGCGCAAGTAATCAGTGGCTATTCTGATGTTATCGCTATGCGTCACCCAAAAATGCATTCCGTTGAAGAATTTGCTCAAGGTAGTACTGTGCCCGTTATTAATGGCGGTGATGGCGCTAATGAGCACCCAACACAAGCGCTGCTTGATTTATTCACCATACAATCTGAAATGATGCACTATAACAAAGGGTTAGACGGCTTAAATATTGTGCTTATGGGGGATTTAAAGCACGGTAGAACGGTACACTCTTTATCTAAACTATTGATTTTATACAATAATGTTAAAGTCACTATGGTGTCACCAAAAGCATTGCAAATGCCAGATAGCGTGATTTCAACCTTAACTAATGCAGGCCATGAAGTGGTGATTACCGAAGAAATGGCCGGTAATTTAAAGTCTGATGTTATTTACCAAACTCGTATTCAACAAGAACGTTTCGCCAGCAAAGATGAAGCCGATTTATACCGTGGTCATTTCAGTTTAAATCGCAGTATTTATAAACAATATTGTCAAGAAAATACCGTAATTATGCACCCGTTACCTAGAGATTCACGCCCAGAGGCGAACGAGTTAGATACCGATCTTAATGACTTAGATAATCTTGCCATCTTCAGACAGGCGCAAAATGGTGTATTAGTGAGAATGGCACTATTTGCTTTAACTTTAGGTGTTGAAGATCAATTAACGCAATACGAAAAGCCAGTAAACTGGTACACAAACAAAATGATTAAATAGCGCCTGCTTATAGCATGCGCTATTTTATCGCACGATTAACTCATAGAGAACCAAGAAGCTTATTATGAATAAATCAGAACAATTATTTACTCAAGCACAAAAAATTATCCCAGGTGGGGTTAACTCACCTGTTCGCGCTTTCAATGGCGTTGGCGGTAACCCATGCTTTATTAAGCGCGCAGAAGGCGTTTATATTTATGACGCTGATGATAAAGCTTATATCGATTATGTTGGCTCTTGGGGTCCAATGATTTTAGGACATAACCATCCAGCAATTTTACAAGCCGTGATGAATACTGCACAAAATGGCTTAAGCTTTGGCGCACCAACTGAATTAGAAATTACCATGGCAGAAAAGGTACGTGAACTTGTACCGTCAATGGAATCTTTACGTATGGTAAGCTCTGGTACTGAAGCAACAATGAGCGCTATTCGCTTAGCCCGTGGTTACACAGGTCGCGACAAAATTTTAAAATTTGAAGGTTGTTACCATGGTCATGCAGACTCTTTACTAGTTAAAGCAGGCTCAGGCGCATTAACTATGGGTGTACCTAACTCTCCAGGTATTCCAGCAGACTTTGCTAAACACACCTTAACGGTAAGCTATAACAACCTAGACGAAGTTAAAGAAATCTTTGCCAAATACGCAGAAGAAATTGCTTGTATTATTGTTGAACCAGTAGCAGGTAATATGAACTGTATTCCACCTGTTGCAGGCTTCTTAGAAGGTTTACGTGAAGTATGTAATCAATACGGTAGCGTACTTATTTTTGATGAAGTGATGACAGGTTTCCGTGTTGCTTTAGGTGGCGCACAAGCACACTACAACATCAAACCTGACTTAACCACCTTAGGTAAAGTTATTGGTGGTGGTATGCCAGTAGGCGCTTTTGGCGGTAAACAAGAGATTATGGATTATATCGCCCCGGTTGGCCCTGTTTATCAAGCAGGTACCTTATCAGGTAACCCAATTGCTATGGCAGCAGGTTTAGCGGCATTAAATGAATTATCACAAGGTGATAAGCATGAGCAATTAAGCGCAGCAACAGAAAAACTTGCTATGGGCTTTAAAGCAGCAGCAGAGCGTAATGGTGTTAGCTTAAGTATTAACTATGTTGGTGCTATGTTTGGTTTCTTCTTTACTGATGAAGAGCAACCAATTTCAAGTTATCAGCAGGCAACTGAATGTGACGGTGAGAAGTTCAAACAATTCTTCCACTTGATGTTAGATGAAGGGGTTTACTTAGCGCCATCAGCGTTTGAAGCAAGCTTCTTATCTACTGCACATACCGATGAAATCATCGAGAAAACACTCGCTGCCGCAGATAAGTGCTTCGCACAGCTTTAATAGCAAATCAAAAGAGCTGTTAGCCTGCTAGCAGCTCTTGCTCTAACCAATCGACACCATCTTGCCAGCCAAAATTCAAGCCAGAAAAAACCTTTAAATTCCAGCCATCAAGTTGGCGCAACTTGTTCATTTCATCCACTTTCTTGGTAGCCTCATCATCGTAACTAATCACCGCGATGGCTTTAAGTTTTTCATGAGAAGCTATGGTTAGTTTGGCTTCAAAGGCATAATCATAGCGATTAATTTTATTCACCAAGACAGCAAAATCATCATCAAATAATTTGGCTAAAAAATCTTCATATTCCTCAGCCATTTCCATCGATATTTCTACGCCAGCATCAACAATGACTTCAATAATATTGTCTTTAATAAGGTTAATGGTGGCAAAACTTAACTTATACTTCATATGAGCCATCCCTAGTAGTTACCAAAACAAGGTGTTCAGCTTATGTACTATAGTTGCTATGATATTTACACGCCAAATTTAGTGCAGGTAATGGTCAAATAATTGTACTGACACTGTTTCACCCGCACTTACATGACCCTGCTCGCTTGCTAAAACAATAAAGCAGTTAGCTTGCGCCAAACTCGACAATATTCCTGAGCCTTGTGAGCCAGTTGATGCCACCACAGTCTCGCCTTGCTCATTCACCGACAAGATGCCACGCTGAAAATCCATACGTCCTGGTGATTTACGTAAATCACTCACGCATTTCACTTGTAAACTGGTACGCGTTAGCGGCTTGGCGTTTTGCATTTTCGTTAAAGCAACCAGCGCTAATTGATGGAAAGTAACTAATGCTGAAACCGGGTTACCCGGCAAACCAAAAAATACGCTATTAGCTAACTTGCCAAAGGCAAAAGGCTTACCTGGTTTCATGGCAATCTTCCAAAAGCCAATTTCTCCCAATTCATCTAATACTGTTTTGGTATAATCTGCATCACCAACAGAAACGCCACCTGAAGAAATAACCGCATCAGCTTGTTTATCAGCACTAACAAAGACGTCAGTAATTGCTGCTAAATCATCTTTAATAATGCCAAAATCAATCACATCAACATGTAATTTTTCTAACATGGCTGAAAGCACAAAACTGTTACTTTCATAAATATCGCCTTCGCTAAGCGCTTGCCCAGGCAGCTTTAATTCATCACCCGTAGCAATTAAAGCGACTTTTAATTTACGATAAACTGTTACGGTGGCAACACCTAGCGAAGCTAAAACACCAATATCAACGGCGCTAATTCTATGGCCCTTTTCTAGCACTTGCTGGTTTATTTGAATATCTTCACCAGCTTTGCGCACATGAGAGCCAAGTTGCTTGTCTTTTAGAAAAGTTATTTGCTCACCATCGACCTGACAGTTTTCCTGCATTTCCACGCTATCACAGCAATCAGGCATTTTCGCCCCTGTCATAATGCGAATACATTCACCCGGCTGACAGTCTCCCTGATACGGCGAGCCAGCCATTGAGCGACCAACGAGAGTCAATGTTTTACTCTTTGCTAAGCTAGCCAGTGAAAACGCATAACCATCCATTGCCGAATTATCATGTGGCGGCACATTTAATGGGCTTAATACCTTATCTGCCAACACATAATTTAAGGCGTCTTTAATGGGTAATTCTATGGTTTCTGTAATCGGCGTAATTTGCTCAAGCATACGCGCTAAAGCATTTTCAAAAGGCAACAAGCCTGGGGCTGAACAACAATCAGACATAAGATGCTCGCTTAAACTATAGTTGTAAAAATAATGGCGCTAGTATCGCCTAATTACCCCTATAAAGAATAGTGATTTAAAATTTAATTCTTTGATATTGATCAAAGTATCGATTTCAAAAGAAATTATCATTTCTCTCCTAAACTAATATATACTTATTTAAAAGTATTTTTACACCGAAGCTTCAATAGCTACCCTAAGTAACGTTTTATTTAGCATGCTATTTTAGCCGTAAGTAATAATGTATTACTTACCAGGGTTAACAAGGAAACGCGTTAGTCTCCCGGCATTTGGAAAGGTGAAATGTTAACAGATAACTTTGGTCGTAGGTTTAGTTACCTACGTCTGTCTATTACCGATGTATGCAACTTCCGTTGTAATTATTGCCTACCTGATGGCTACGAATGTGATCAGCCGCGCGATTTTTTATCTTTGGCTGAGATTACCCGTTTAAGCAAAGCGTTTGCCCAACTAGGCACGGAAAAAATCCGTATAACGGGCGGCGAACCGGCGCTTCGCAAAGATCTACCTGAAATTATTAATATCTGTAAAAGTACCGCAGGTATTAAAAAAGTTGCTTTAACCTCAAATGGCTTTAAGTTGCCAGAGCATTTGCCACAATGGTTAGATGCCGGCATTGATGCCATCAACATCAGTATTGACAGTTTAGACCCTAGACAATTTCACGCCATTACTGGTCATGATAAGTTACAAACCATTTTAAAAGGCATTGATATGGCTTTAGCTGATGGCAGTACTCAACTTAAAGTGAATACGGTATTAATGCGTGAATACAGCGGTAAAGATATTCAATCATACTTAGACTGGATAAAAGACACACCGATCACTTTGCGCTTTATAGAATTAATGCAAACTGGTGATAATCAGGAATTTTTTGACGCGCAGCATGTTCAAGGCTCTCGTATTAAGCAAAACCTGATATTAGATGGCTGGTTACCTGTTATTCAGAATAAATCAGCAGGCCCTGCACAAGAATTTTACCATCCTGATTACCAAGGCAAGATTGGTCTGATCATGCCATATTCCAAAGACTTTTGTCATAGTTGTAACCGCCTGCGCGTTAGCTCTAGCGGCAAATTACATTTATGTTTATTTGGTGATCAAGGCTTATCATTAAGGGAGCAACTTCAGCAAGATGACTTAGTTCCTTTACAAGAGCGCATTGTTTCTTTGTTGGGTGATAAAAAAGCAACACATTTTCTTCATGAAAAACTAACAGGTGCGACTAAGCACTTAGCCATGCTAGGTGGATAATATAATGAGCTTTTCCCATACTCATTGCTTAGGCGTTGTCCTTGCTGGTGGTTTATCTTCTCGTATGGGGCAAGATAAAGCGCAATTGCTTAGACAAAAACAAGCCATGCTCGATTTTTCCAAGCAGTTGCTTATCGACTCAGGCATTACTGATGTAGTGGTTAGTGGTAATAGTCATGATATTCCAGATGTAGTGCCACAAGCAGGCCCCGTTGGCGGTATTTACAGTGTGTTATCGCACTATAGCCAACAAGATAAACCTAAAGCTTTACTGATTTTACCAGTAGATTTGCCACTAATGACGGCAACAGCACTAGAAAAACTGCGCTTAGCAGGTGAGCTTAGCCAAAAAGCCACTTATTTTACAGATAGCCAAGGTGATGCCCATAACATTCCCTTGTATTTACCGAATAGCGCCCTGCTTGAACTTTTTTTAGCTAAAGCATTTACGCAAACGGGCTGTGAAGAGAGTCAAATAAAAAGTAAAAAGTTTGGCCCTTCTATCAAAGCGCTACTGAAAAATATTCCCAGCCAAAGCCTGCCTGTCAGCAAGCGTTTTGCGCAAACTAACATTTTATTTAACAGCAATACTCCGCAAGATTGGCAACAAGCACAGCAGTGTTTTAACCAACTTAGCATGTAAAAAAGGAAAACCTTATGTCAGCACATGGTGGCAAATCATTTATTCCATTAAACATTGCGGTACTTACCGTATCAGACACACGTACAGAAGCAAACGACACTTCAGGGCAAGCCTTGGTTGAGCGCTTAACTGAAACGGGTCATAAGCTTGCTGAAAAAGCCATTGTAAAAGATGATGTCTACCAATTGCGCGCTATTGTCTCAAAATGGATTGCAGACGAGAACATCAACGCTATTATCTCAACTGGTGGTACTGGCTTTACTGAACGCGATAACACGCCAGAAGCACTAATGCCGCTATTTGATAAAGCCGTTGAAGGCTTTGGTGAAGTATTTCGTCATGTGTCGTTAAGTGAAATTGGTACATCTACCATACAATCTCGCGCTTTTGGCGGCATAGCGAATAAAACAGTGGTGTTATGTGTACCAGGCTCAACCAATGCCTGTAAAACCGCCTGGGACAAAGTAATTAAAGAGCAACTTGATGCCAGTCATCGTCCTTGTAACTTCGTACCACACTTAAATATTAGCGCTGAGCAATGTGAGACTCGAAACTAATGACGCAAGCAAAGCAAACTCCTGAGCTAAGCCACCTTAATCAACAAGGTGAAGCGAACATGGTTGACGTTACCGAAAAAGCCATGACATCACGCACTGCAACAGCGCAAGGTTTTATCAAAATGAATGACGAAACCTTTGCCTTAATTACCACAGGTAAACATAAAAAAGGTGATGTATTTGCCGTCGCTCGCATTGCAGGTATTCAAGCGGCGAAGCAATGTAGTAACTTAATTCCGCTATGTCACCCGTTAATGCTCAGCAAGGTACAGGTAGATTTCACCCTTGATGAAGAAAATAACCAGGTAAAGGTTACTAGCTTATGTCGTCTTACTGGGCAAACCGGCGTAGAAATGGAAGCATTAACAGCCGTTTCAGTAGCCTGTTTAACCTTGTTTGATATGTGTAAAGCCGCTGATCCTGCCATGGAAATTCACGGCATTAAGGTATTAAGCAAAGAAGGTGGTAAGTCAGGTAGCTGGCAAGCCAACAACTCATAGCTAGGTAATACAGATGATTAAAGTAGTTTTTTTTGCAGCACTTCGAGAGCAACTTAACTGTGATGAGTTATCTCTTGATAGCGCTGATATAGCAACCATTGCCGATGTTAAACAACAGCTCGTAGCTAAAGGCGAATTGTGGCAGCAAGTGCTTAATAACGGCTCGCTACTTTGTGCCGTTAACCACGATATGGTAGATAGCAATCATAGTGTTAAAGCAGGTGATGAAGTGGCTTTTTTCCCTCCGGTAACTGGTGGTTAATGCCATGGCACAAGTTGAAAGTATGGAAATATCTATTCAAACACATGACTTTAACTTAAGTGAAGAAGTCGCCTTACTAGAACAAGACAACGCTATTGACGGCGCCGTAGTAACCTTTACCGGCAGAGTCAGAAACCAAAATAATGGTAATCATGTTACTGGGCTGACGCTAGAACATTACCCTGGCATGACGGAAAAGTCCCTTGCTAAGATTATTGCCATAGCAAAAGAGCGCTGGAATATTGGTCGCGTTAAAGTGATTCATCGTATTGGCGAACTTAATATTGGTGAACAAATTGTTTTTGTTGGTGTCACCAGCAAACACAGACAAGATGCCTTTGCCGCCAATGAATTCATTATGGATTATTTAAAAGTACAAGCGCCATTTTGGAAAAAAGAACGCACCAATAAGGGCGAAATGTGGCTAGATGCTAAAGACAGCGATCAAAATAAAGCCCAGCAATGGGATTAACTACACCCCAGCTGTTTATGATTAACATATCAAAGGAACCTCAGTGCTTACCACACAAGAACAACTGAAATACTCCCGCCAAGTAATGCTCAACAAAATTGGCGAACAAGGGCAATTAGCTTTACGTAATGCCAAAGTACTTATTCTTGGTGTTGGCGGCTTAGGTAACCCCGCCAGCTTATACCTTGCTGCCGCAGGAGTTGGCACCTTATATCTTGCTGATGGTGATAATATTGAAGTGAGTAATCTGCCAAGGCAAATTCTATTTAATGAGCAAGATATTGATAGCAATAAAGCCGATACTGCCGCAGAAAAACTCAGTGAGCAATTTCCAGATACAAGCATTGAAGCCATAGATGATATGCTAGATAAAGAGCTATGCGATTACTATTTGCCGCAAGTTGATTTGGTTTTAGATTGCTCTGACAATATTCAAACGCGCTACCTTATTAACCAAGCCTGTATCGAGCATAAAGTCCCTTTAGTTGTTGGTGCTGCTACAGGCTTTGACGGCCAACAACTTACTGTAGACCCTAGAGATGAAACAAGTGCTTGCTATCACTGTCTGTTTCCCGCCAGTGAAAAAGCGCCAGCCAATAATTGCCAAACCATAGGTATTATTGGCCCGGTACTCGCCATGGTTGCAGGCATGCAAGCACTGCAAGCCATTAAGTTATTAACCGGCAATAATGCGCAAATTAATCAATTAAATTTGTTAGATGGCTTAGCTAACCGCTGGCAACAATTTACCATGAAAAAACAAGCTAATTGCAGCGTGTGTGGTCATTAGCGCGAATAGCTTAATCTATAACGCCAAGAGAAAATTGACAGTTAGCACTACTAAGCATTAATTCTGTGCCTTTTTCCGTGCTAACTTCTGTTGCTGCTTCTACCCACTGGTAATAGACATTACGATGTACTTTTGCCAGTAAATTACGCCTAACCGTAACGTATAAATCGCCCTGCTCTGTAACAATTAAAGGGTGCTGAGCATCAAGCACAAACTCATCAGCTAAATTTGTTTGTACTATCATATTTTCTTTGTTTTCATCCCATTGCCATTGAGTTAGCACAAAGGGGGCATCAACCACTTTAATTTTGACTTTCTCGACTGGCGTCACTAAAAAATAGTCATCGTTATGCTGACCTTCTTCTCTAATAAGCACAGAAGCAAATAATTTAACTAATGACATACGCTTAAAAATAGTACCGCTATAGAACCAATCCCCATTGGCTTTGATTTCGATATCAATCTCTCCGCAATACGGAGGGTACCATGACTCAACAGGTGGCAACTTTTGTGACTGGTTAGCAAGTTGCTGACTAATTTTTTCTAATGACATTCAAAGTAACCAAAGATAAAAAGGCTGGTAAATAAAAGTATATAACCTCAGGATTTGAAAAGCAGTAATAACAAGCAAAGACTGTCATCAGCTAAAACTGTACAATTGCGCATCAATATTTCAGCACAATTAAACTTTATTGCCTAATAAGCACATAAATAGCCAACTTTTGCTTGTCAAAAGACAATAAAATGCAATACAATCCCCGCGCTGATAATTCACAGCACCTTTGTACAACAAGTACACCTCAGTGGTGGCTATAGCTCAGTTGGTAGAGCCCCGGATTGTGATTCCGGTTGTCGTGGGTTCAAGTCCCATTAGCCACCCCATTATTTTCTTCCTCAGAAAAATTCGAAACAAGCTATCAGACTAATAAAATTAAGCGATACAGTTTATTCCACTGGCTTTTTTATACGTTCAATTTTTAATGTTCAGGCAAGTTAGAGATTTATTTTATTTCTTAACCCCTATTTTCTTACTGGACAGTCAAGTTATGCGAATAAACCTCCGATAAAAAACATATTTATCCAATATACTCAATAACATAAACACAACCAATACAGTGGCAGCCACTTACGTATAAAACAGAGAGAGAAGTTTGACAAGAAGTAAAAACTGCGTATAATTTACTGCAACAGAGCCAAATCCCCTCCCAGCCTAGCGTTGGTGACGGTTTGGCCTTTATTTTTCCAACCTCCATATAATCCCTTCATGGAAGATAAACCAGACGTAAAGCCATTCAAAGAATATGATGAGTTAATCACTCTTCTTTTAGATCGTGGGATGACTATTAAAAACAGAGAGCGTGCTAAACGTAAAATAGCTCAAGTAGGTTACTACAGATTGTCTGGCTATTGGTATAACTCTAGGATCTATAAGCAAGTAGATTATAAGACTCGCGAATTTGAAAGTAACTTCAGAAAAGGGGTTACGTTTGACGATATTTTTAGCCTATATATTTTTGATAAAAAATTACGACTAGAAATAACTGATGCTATAGAGCGCATTGAAATATTCTTAAGAACAATAATAGCTCACGAGATTGGGTGCATCTCGCCCATTGCTTATTTAGATAAAAAGCAATTCTCCAGAGACGCTTTCAAACCAGAAAGCAAAATCCCTAAATATGATGAATGGCTAGAAAAGCATGACTCTTTAATAGAGCGTAGTAAAGAAGAATGTATTATTCATCACAAGAAGACAGGAAAGAAGCTACCTTTATGGGTTGCATGTGAAGCATGGGATTTTGGCACTTTATCAACATTTTATAGTATGCTGAAAGGGAGTAACCAAGATTTAATTTGCGCGAGAATAGGAATTGATAACCGATCTGTTCTCGATAACTGGTTAATAAACATAAACGGATTGAGAAATAGATGTGCTCATCATTCTCGCCTATTTAATAAACAAAATCCTCGGAGATTAAAAACCCCGAGGTTGGGGTACTTTAATACGTTAAACCTAGGGGAAGAGGAAAAAACAAAGCTTTATGGTTTGCTTTCCGTAATTTGGTTTTTGCTAACCCGAATAGCAACTAACTCTAATTGGATATGCAGAGTGGCTGATTTAGTAGATAGTATGCCGACTGTTCCTGGTGCATCGATTCACTCGTTAGGGATTAATACGAATAAATTTCCTAGACACAATATCCAAGCCTTAAATCAAAGCAATGACATAGCTGTAGACGTAGAAGGTGATAACTTATTTATTACCACCGATAATATAAACGATGTACTAGATAAGTTATCAAGTTTTGATTTTTCGAAGCAGGATACAGAACTTCTTAGTGATCTATCTGAAAAGCTATTAGAGATCGCGGAGAATGTAGAAAATAATATTTCTTAACTTTCATCATTTAATACCATATTTTAAGCTCACTGTTTCACTGTGAGCTTAAATATACTATCTCATACTTGGCAGTACCCATTTTTCCTCTCAATGAGAGTTATTATCACTAAAATTTAATGCCAAGTGCTGTGTCTAATATTTTGTGTAGTTACTACTTATCATATGCTCTATTAACGCTAACCAACACAAGATCAAAACAAATAAAACAACCACTTAAATATTAAAATTAAAGATAACCGTAACTTATAGCCTGTTAGCATTTCAAGCACTGAGTGTTATTCCTGCACATTTCACATAACCGCATGTTTTTATCTGTACGATAAAAACAATTTGCTGTACCAAATGCTCTGATACACTTACATTACTATCTCTGTATTGGCATGGTAATAAACAGTGAAAAAGCTAAAAAATATCTCCACAGAGCTAAGCACAATTGACGACACCTTATATCAGTGTGTTGCCAATATAGACATCCTAGATGCAATTGCTCCCAAAAACTATCAGTCAGAAAAGGCATTGTTTTTTGAGAAAAAATGTAGCGCTAACCCTAACTTTGCCTACAAAGAAAATAACATTGCTTTATTTGAAAAGAAGCGAGCTCTGTTCAATATTCCTATTGAGAAAATACGCAACAAGCAGCTATATCGTTTATATAGTGAAGTGATACAAGCTTACATTGATAAGTTAGATCAATTCCGGCATATAGGACATCCAGAGTTTCTGTACGATTCATTGCGTTACTATGGTGAACCCAGTCAAGGTGAATTAAAAAATGCTAGCTATCTTTTACATATCACCGCTGGTTACCAAGGCGTCTCTAGTGAGCATGTAGCTATTGAAGATATTCAGCGTTATTTCGAGAACTTTGCTGATGCCAATCAATACCCACTTAACCTCACTATTGAAAAAGGCATGATCGCCAATGCCTTAGTGTCTGGCGAACAAGTAAAGATCAGTGACAATGCAAAACTTAGCAATATTCAATTAAAAGCCTTGGCACATCATGAGTTGGGGGTGCACTTAGCAAGTACCTTAAATGCACAAGCTCAGCCGCTAAAAATTTTACGCTTAGGCTCTCCCGTCAACACCACCACACAAGAGGGCTTGGCGATGCTATGCGAATACTTGGCTGGTTTTATGACATTTGAGCGCTTAAGAACACTGGCATTAAGGGTAATAGCGGTTAATTCTATGATTACTGAAAAAGACTTTAAGCGTACCTTTAATTTGTTAATTGAAGAGCACCACGCAGAAGCAAACCAAGCCTTTGCCATATGTGCTAGAGCATATCGTGGCGGTGGTTTTACCAAAGACTACCTGTATTTAAAAGGGTTTCAGCAGGTACTTGCTGCATATCAAAGTAAGGTAAATATCAAAAACTTACTGTGCGGCAAGGTGTCATTAGAACAGCTATCCTTAGTTGATAACCTGATCGGGCAAGGCTACTTTATCGCCCCGAAATTTATTAGCCCTGCAATTCGTAGACCTAGCACTACCGATCCTGTTTTAAAATTTATTGTTAGCGCAATAAAGTAGTAATCTCTGCTCTGTAATAATTACACTTTCAATATAAAGTAATTATTGCCAAATAATGGTTTTCTCTGGTGAGATAGACGTCACTAAACGCATGGCTTTAGCATTAAGTAACGCGCCGGGATCTTCAAACAATGATTCCATAAAGGTTTCAGAATCTGAGTCTTGCGCGCCATAGACACCAAGCCAAGCATTACGTTGAGTATTCTTTGCCGCATAAAGGCACTTATCAGCTATCTCTATCACCTGCTCCCAAGTTAAATCTGGTTGGTATTTTTGCACAAAAGGAAAGCAGGCAAAGCCAATAGAGCAGGTTTGTCGTAACACTATTTTATCAATAGCAAAATGATAGTTTTCTACACTTTTACGAATACGCTCCGCTAATTTAGGTGCTTGTTCACGTTGAGTAAAACGAGCAACAACAAGGAATTCTTCTCCGCCCCAACGAATAAGATAATCTGACTCTCTAAATATTTTTAACAAAACCTCTTTTATCGACATAAGAATAATATCGCCAGCCTTATGACCATGGGTATCATTAACCGCTTTAAAATGATCTAAGTCTATTAAGAAAAACACCATATCATCTTTAGTTGGCATAGCTTGGCGCTTATCTTGCTCCCAACTTCGATATTCACGCATGGTTTTGTCTATATCAGCACCAATTTGTTTAAGCAAAAAGTGCCTGTTTTTTAATCCTGTTAATTGATCCGTTACGCTAACTTCTTCTAATCTTTTATATGAAAGTTTTAACTCGTTTTGCGTACTGATCAGCGCTTTATTGCTTGCATCTAGCTGCTGCAATTTATCGGCATTATCAACGGCAATTGCGGCATAGGCAGCAAGCGCTTGCATCATTTTTAATTGTTTCTCGCCATATACTTGTGCTTGATAACTTTGTACCGTGATAATGCCGACAATATTTTGCTTAATAGTTAATGGCACATAAATATATGAGCAAGGTTTTTGCATAAAAGCGCCGCCTTCCATTTCAAAGCCCGACTCTGGCTCTTGTAAACCAATATGATCAATATAATTATCAAGCTCTAAATCTGCATCTTTAATTAAAACGGACTGATTATGGCTGATACTCCAAACAGCAAGCTGGTCTTTATCTTTCATAGAGCGCTGATAAGGCTTTAACCTAATGCCATTTTCCACCGCCAGCTCTATATCAATAACCCCTTGTTCTTCGCGATATAAGCCAATACCAAAAATATCGACCTGCATAAGACGCTGGCTGTGCTCAAATAACTGCTCTAATACCAGATTCAAATCTAGCGTAGCGGTAATATCTTTCCCTATCTCACTTATTGTGGCTAAGTTTTGATGGGCTTTTTCTAAATTTTTAGTTTGTGCTTTTACTTGCTCTCTTAGCTCGTGCTGCTGTCTTGCCAATTGATTAACACGTAATAAATAAACAACATAAGCAATACTCAACAAAGTGATTAGTACAACCAATTTAAAGGCAAATGTTTGATACAAGGCAGGTTCAACAACAATTGCTAAACTCAACTGTTTATCACTCCATTCACCTAAATGATTACTGCCTTTAAGTTGTAATTGATATTCTCCTGGGGCTAAGTTGGTATAAGTTACATAACGATTGTCAGCATCACTATAAATCCATGTTTCATTATAACCTTTGAGCTTATAGGCATATTTATTTTGCCTTGGAATCGCATAGTCAAACGCGGTAAATTCTAAGCTAAACCCCTGCATACTTGGCGTTAAAACTAATGGCGACTCAATGGCTCGCTTTTTACCATCAACTTTCAACTCTGTTATCGCCAAAGGCGGCTGATAACTCTTCGGATTAAATAAGCTAGGAGTAACTACCAATACGCCCTTTGTGCCACCAAATAGCAGCTGACCATTACTTGCTTTAGCATGTGAATTTGTCCATACAGTGCCTATGTCGGCACCATCGGCTTGACTGATAGCCCAATGCTGCCATGTATTTGGGTTAAAGGTATGCCACTGTGTCCAAATATTACCTTTTTCATCTTCCTGTAAATTGCCGCCCAAATATAAACCCGGTTGTTGCAATTTATCACTCGCTGATTCGAAAATAGCGTGACTGCCATTATGAGTTATTAATAGATCTAAACCTTTTGCCGTATCAACCCATAACCTTTGCTTTGAGTCCACCAATAAACCAGAAATTTGATCACTCGATATACTCGAAGAAATCAGCGGATCATGGTTGAACCTTATTAACTCCCTGCTACCTTGCTTTAAAAAATATAAGCCTTTATGCGTCCCTAGCCACAAATCACCTTGACCATCAACGACCATAGTATTAACTCTGGCTTCAAAGGGAGCTCCTTGATACAAATACCCTGTGGTTAACTTAGTTTCATCATTAACACTAAATAGCCCGAAATGTGTGGCAACCCATAAGGTTGAATCATCCATTAATAATTGATTAATCACAGGCCACGTTTTTTGCTCAGTATGGCTTACTGCCGTTAATGAGAAATCATCTAAAGATAATAAGTAAAGTCCGTGCTCAACACTTGCTAACCATACTTGATGTTCATTACGCTGCGCTAAGCCAGAAATAATACCAAGTCCTTTTCCCGTCGTGGTAACTTGCTCTGTACCAAGGTTGGCAATACGTCGATAATTACTATCGAGTATATCAACGCCACTACCGCCGGTTCCGATTAACCAACGGCCATCAGTTAACTGTAATATTGCGTGAATATCAGGATTTGATAAGCTATAAGCTCGTTTCGGACTATGCTGTAACACCCGAAAAGCTTGCTGCGATACATTATGCCGATTTAGACCTCCTCCCCAGGTACCTAACCACAATAGCCCTGACCTATCTATCATCAAGCGAGAAACACTATTAAGGTTAATAGAAGATGCTATAACAGGGTCATGTTGGATTACTTCAACAACTGTTAATGTCTTGGTATCGATAACATTAACACCGCCCCCCAATGAAGCTGCCCATATACGTTGCTGGCTTGGTTGTACAAATGAAAAAATCCACGGGTGTGAAAGCAAATGCTTACTCGCGTCGCCCGTGGCGATATGTACTATTTCTTTACTACTGGTAGAATATACATAAATGCCGTGCCCCTTAGTTCCAAGCCATAATCTACCCTCTAAATCTTGATAAATAGCTTCAATACTAACCTGTGCAAGCGCACCAACCAGCACAAGTTGTTTGCTCGCTAAATCAAAGTAATATAAACCTTTGCGACTCCCCACCCATAAACGATTATGCTTATCATGCAATAAGCTTTGTAGTTTACTTTCCAGTAAATTATTGTCATACACAACAAAGCTTTTACTACCAGGCGCTAAATAATTTAAACCATTACCGGTAGCAAACCACATACCACCCTCAGGGTCAGCAGTAATGGCCTTAATTTGATTGCTCGAAATAGAAGCTTTCACATCAGGTTGGTGACGATAGTGATAAAACTTGTCTGTATTCGGATCTAAAACAGAGACACCATCGTTCATGGTGCCAATCCAAATTTTATCATCCTGACTCTGGTATATAGCACGAATATAGTCACCACCGATCGAATTACTAGTCTGGCTTTGGTACTTATACAAGCGATAACGATAGCCATCATAGCGAACCAGGCCTTGCTGAGTACCAATCCAAATAAAGCCCTGTTTATCTTGTAAAAGCGCTGTAACAACACCGTGCGGGATAGCGTATTTATCACCTATGGTTTCAAAGGCGAGGTCACCACCTTGCTTAGCCACACTCAGTAAAGGCAAGAAAGTTAAAAATAAAAAGACATAAAATCGAGGTTTTAAAAAAGACACATCGAGCCCAAAAGCAAAAATTAAACGTATTTAGTTTTAAATCATCCGTGCTTTTAGTGCGATTGATGAATACCTGAAGCTGCTATCTCAAGCACTAGTAACTAATCCTTAGCTAATTATAGGATAAATATCTAAATAGTTATTTTAAAAGCCAGGTAGTTTTAAACCGCTACGGCTAACTTAGCATAGCGGTTTATTTGCTTAATAGCCGATCCATTAACTTGAGGTTTACTAACTTTATTTACTCTTATTTACTGACCGCTAACATAGCGGCAAAGCCAAAAAACATTGAGCCCATTATACGGCCCAAGCGTCCGCCATTTAGCAAGGGTAATAATCTTGCTTTAAAGTTATAACCAATCAAGGCATAAAGAAATGTGAATAAAAATGCGTTAACTAAACTTGTAGATATTAATAACGTAAGTTGCGGTAAAAGAGCAGCCTTGAGATTCAAGAACTGAGGAAATAAGGCAGTGAAGAAAACCAAAGCTTTGGGATTACTTAGTCCCAGTAATAAGCTCTTTTTATACAGGTGCTTACTTGAAGGCGTATTGGTATTTTCTTGGATTAATGACCAATTCCCCTTACTACGCCACATAGATATACCAATATGAATAAGGTATAGACAACCTAACACTCTAATAAGTTGATACGCCCACTCAGAGGCCAAAAAGATACTACCTATACCTGCAGCTGATAATATCGCAAGTATGAATATTGCAGTGACATGACCAAGCACCCCAGAAAGCGCCTTGCGACGACCAAAATTAAGACCATTACTTGCCGCTAATACAGCGGAGGGGCCAATGCTAACCGAAGCAACAATAGAAACACTCAGGTAAATAAGATAGCTTGATAACTCCATACTAGGTATCTCATAACAAAAGGGGCGAGATAATAGCATGCTCTCAGCTAATATGAACCTTTAACTTGCAGCTTGTTGATAATCATCAAACATTATCGGATTCTTTCAACTACCAAGATTTTCGTGGCTTAAATTTACGCTCGGGTTTATCAGAATTAAGCTGGTTATAACGCTTAATCTGGCTATTCTTACCCATAAGAATTCGAATCTGATAATATGACTCTCTAGCTAAAGCCATACCTGCACTGCCGAACCACGACTTATTATATAGCTTTTTAACTCCTGCCACAGAGTCTGGCGATTGCACTTTTAACTCTTGCGCCAACGCTATTGCTTGCTCTTTAGCATTTTCACTGCAAATACTAGCTAAACCTAAGGCAACAGCCTCTTGCCCTGAAACTTGCTCACCAGTCATAGCCAATCGCTTTGCAACATCTAGGTTTAATGACTCACGCACAGCTAGCGAACCGCCCATATCAGGAATTAAACCCCATTTCGCTTCCATAATCGCTAAAGAAGCATTTGGCTCAGTTATGATAAAGTCAGCACCCTGGGCGATTTGTAAACCACCACCCCAACAACGCCCATGAATAGCTGCGATAACAGGTACTGGCAACGAACGCCACCCAGTTGACACGTATTGAGCTAAATTTGCCTGCCAAGGCAGCCACTTGAATAACAGCTTGAGCGGTGCAGATTTAGATTTCATTACAGATTTAACATCTAATCCTGAACAAAAATCTTCTCCTGCCCCAGCAATAATCACCGCCCGTATATTACGATTACGATGCAACCTCTTAATCACATCTCGTATTGCATAAAACATTGCCATATCTAACGCATTATGTTTATCAGGACGTTCTAGCGTAACAAAAGCAATTTGCTCTTTTATCTCAACAGTAAGACGATCATTAATATGTTCTTTCGACATGGCATTTAATTTCCAGATAAACAGGTAGGACCAGATTAACTTAGTATTAATCTCCTGTCGAGTAACTACATATGAGAATAGCTAGATAACTACTTTAAACTTGTGAAATCAAAGAAATAGGAAACCAGATAGCAGAAAAGCAAAAAGCCCGTAACGTATGTTACGGGCTTTTCTGTTATTTTTAAAAACAGTGGCGCTTAGCGATGTCCTACTCTCACATAAAGAGACAACACCCACACGCTATCACCTTCGGCGCTATCGTATTTCACTTCTGCTTTTCTTAGGTATTGCGAATGGGATGAGTGGCTCGCCATCTTCAATTAAAGCTAGGGGCAGCTTAATCAGTGATAATTAACTAAGCTTATCTGTTTTTTATATCCCCAAACGCAGAAAAGCAAAAGGCCTGACACTTTCGTATCGGGCTCTCTTTAATTAGACGCTTAGCGATGTCCTACGCTCACATAAAGAGACAACAGCCACACGCTATCAACTTCGGCGCTATTGCATTTCACTTCTGCTTTTCTTAGGTATGGCGAATGGGATGAGTGACTCGCTATCTGCAATTAAAGCTGGGAGCAGCTTAATCGGCGATAATTAACTAAGCTTATCTGTTTTTTAAACCCCTGAACGCAGAAAAGCAAAAAGCCCGTAACGTATGTTACGGGCTTTTCATAATTAGGCGCTTAGCAATGTCCCGCTTTGCTCTCATATGGGCTTCTCGTGACATAATCCACACTACCATCGGCGCTATTGCATTGCACTTCTGCTTTTCTTAGGTATGACGAATGGGATGAGTGGTTCTATATCGATAATATTCAACCTCGACATTAAACACTAGCTTGTCTGCTTATTAAATTCCTGAACGCAGAAAAGCAAAAAGCCCGTAACTTGTGTTACGGGCTTTTCTTAAATAGGTGCTTAGCAATGTCCTACTCTCACATGGGAACTCCCACACTACCATCGGCGCTATTGCATTTCACTTCTGAGTTCGGAATGGGATCAGGTGGTTCTACAATGCTATTGTCGCTAAGCAAAAAAGGACAATCTCGAAAACTTAATATAAATCTTTAACTCTTGTAACTTAGTGCGTGATGTTCATCAGCTTCATACACAAAACCACTTAGGCGTTGTATGGTTAAGCCTCACGGGCAATTAGTATCAGTTAGCTCAAGGCCTCACAACCCTTACACACCTGACCTATCAACGTCGTAGTCTCCAACGACCCTTTAGGGGACTTAAAGTCCCAGTGAGAACTCATCTTAAAGCCTGCTTCCCGCTTAGATGCTTTCAGCGGTTATCAGTTCCGAACGTAGCTACCGGGCAATGCCATTGGCATGACAACCCGAACACCAGAGGTTCGTCCACTCCGGTCCTCTCGTACTAGGAGCAGCCCTCTTCAATTCTCAAACGCCCACGGCAGATAGGGACCGAACTGTCTCACGACGTTCTAAACCCAGCTCGCGTACCACTTTAAATGGCGAACAGCCATACCCTTGGGACCGACTTCAGCCCCAGGATGTGATGAGCCGACATCGAGGTGCCAAACACCGCCGTCGATATGAACTCTTGGGCGGTATCAGCCTGTTATCCCCGGAGTACCTTTTATCCGTTGAGCGATGGCCCTTCCATACAGAACCACCGGATCACTATGACCTACTTTCGTACCTGCTCGACGTGTCTGTCTCGCAGTTAAGCTGGCTTATGCCATTGCACTAACCGTACGATGTCCGACCGTACTTAGCCAACCTTCGTGCTCCTCCGTTACTCTTTGGGAGGAGACCGCCCCAGTCAAACTACCCACCAGACAGTGTCCCCAACCCGGATTACGGGCCTAGGTTAGAACATCACGCATACAAGGGTGGTATTTCAAGGATGGCTCCACCATATCTGGCGACATGGTTTCAAAGCCTCCCACCTATCCTACACATGTAGGAGCAATGTTCACTGTCAAGCTATAGTAAAGGTTCACGGGGTCTTTCCGTCTAGCCGCGGGTATACGGCATCTTAACCGCAATTTCAATTTCACTGAGTCTCGGGTGGAGACAGTGTGGCCATGATTACGCCATTCGTGCAGGTCGGAACTTACCCGACAAGGAATTTCGCTACCTTAGGACCGTTATAGTTACGGCCGCCGTTTACCGGGGCTTCGATCATGAGCTTCGCAGAGCTAACCCAATCAATTAACCTTCCGGCACCGGGCAGGCGTCACACCGTATACGTCATCTTTCGATTTTGCACAGTGCTGTGTTTTTAATAAACAGTTCCAGCCACCTGGTTACTTCGACCGACTTCAGCTTAGGGAGCAAGTCCCATCACCATAGTCGGCGTACCTTCTCCCGAAGTTACGGTACTATTTTGCCTAGTTCCTTCACCCGAGTTCTCTCAAGCGCCTTAGTATTCTCTACCTAACCACCTGTGTCGGTTTGGGGTACGGTTCCTATATATCTGACGCTTAGAAGCTTTTCCTGGAAGTATGGCATCAACAACTTCTGCTCCGTAGAGCATCGTCTCGTATCTCAGTCTTAGAATCCCGGATTTGCCTAAGATTCCAACCTACGTACTTTCACATGGACAACCAACGCCATGCTTGTTTAGCCTGCTCCGTCCCTCCTTCGCAATATATAGAAGTACAGAAATATTAATCTGTTTCCCATCGACTACGCGTTTCCGCCTCGCCTTAGGGGCCGACTTACCCTGCCCTGATTAACATGGGACAGGAAACCTTGGTCTTTCGGCGTGGGGGTTTTTCACCCCCATTATCGTTACTCATGTCAGCATTCGCACTTCTGATACCTCCAGCAAACCTCTCGATTCACCTTCAACGGCTTACAGAACGCTCCCCTACCACTCAAAATAAATTTTGAATCCGCAGCTTCGGTGCATAGTTTAGCCCCGTTACATCTTCCGCGCAGACCGACTCGACTAGTGAGCTATTACGCTTTCTTTAAAGGATGGCTGCTTCTAAGCCAACCTCCTAGCTGTCTATGCCTTTCCACATCGTTTCCCACTTAACTATGACTTTGGGACCTTAGCTGGCGGTCTGGGTTGTTTCCCTCTTCACGATGGACGTTAGCACCCACCGTGTGTCTCCCGGATATCACTCACTGGTATTCGGAGTTTGCAAAGGGTTGGTAAGTCGGGATGACCCCCTAGCCTTAACAGTGCTCTACCCCCAGTGGTGTTCGTCCGAGGCTCTACCTAAATAGATTTCGGGGAGAACCAGCTATCTCCCGGCTTGATTAGCCTTTCACTCCGACCCACAAGTCATCACCGCATTTTTCAACATACGTGTGTTCGGTCCTCCAGTTGATGTTACTCAACCTTCAACCTGCCCATGGGTAGATCGCCGGGTTTCGGGTCTATACCCTGCAACTAAACGCGCAGTTAACACTCGCTTTCGCTACGGCTCCCCTAATCGGTTAACCTTGCTACAGAATATAAGTCGCTGACCCATTATACAAAAGGTACGCAGTCACCCTCGAGGGGCTCCCACTGCTTGTACGTATGCGGTTTCAGGTTCTATTTCACTCCCCTCACAGGGGTTCTTTTCGCCTTTCCCTCACGGTACTGGTTCACTATCGGTCAGTTAGGAGTATTTAGCCTTGGAGGATGGTCCCCCCATGTTCAGACAAAGTTTCACGTGCTCCGTCCTACTCGATTTCACGGTAAGTTTGTTGTCGTATACGGGACTATCACCCTGTATCGTTGTCCTTTCCAGAACATTCTACTAACTTACAAACCGCTTAAGGGCTAATTCCCGTTCGCTCGCCGCTACTAAGGAAATCTCGGTTGATTTCTTTTCCTCGGGGTACTTAGATGTTTCAGTTCTCCCGGTTTGCCTCTTTATGCTATGTATTCACATAAAGATACTGTCTTATGACAGTGGGTTTCCCCATTCAGAAATCCTAGGTTATAACGGTTTTTATCACCTTACCTAGGCTTATCGCAGATTAACACGTCTTTCATCGCCTCTAACTGCCAAGGCATCCACCACATACGCTTAGTCACTTAACCATACAACCCTAAGTAGTCTTAGTAGACCTTGGTGACTAAACCAAGGCAATTGTAAAGTCTGACATTTTCACGCACTTTCACTTAACTTTCGTTAAAGTGATGAGTTACTTGAATAAGAGTTAATAGTCTTTCAACTATTGGTCTAAATGATTAAGGAATACATCATTTAGCTATTGTTGGTATTTATACTTATGTGATTGAAGCGCGACACTTCGCACACCATATAAATACCGGGTATTTATATCAGCTTTCCAGATTGTTAAAGAGCGTCAAACTAGCGCACATTCGGCTAATTCGTGGTTAAAAAAACCAAATTTAAAATAACTTATGAAGCTTAGTTTAAATTTGGCTTTTCTTTACGCTGAAGAAATTGGTAGGTCTGGGCAGACTTGAACTGCCGACCTCACCCTTATCAGGGGTGCGCTCTAACCAGCTGAGCTACAGACCTATCATGGTTATGCTCTATCTAACTTTTCGGCGTCAGTCTCACCCTGCCTTTAATCAGGAATGGGTACGTTCTAACTAGCTAAGCTAAACAAAACAAGTTTCTTCTCATTTTTGTCATCATACAATTTGTGTGAACACTCAACAAAGCATTGTTTTACTTCAAGATAAGGAGGTGATCCAACCCCAGGTTCCCCTAGGGTTACCTTGTTACGACTTCACCCCAGTCATGAAACACAAAGTGGTGACCGTCCTCCCGAAGGTTAAACTAGCCACTTCTTTTGCATCCCACTCCCATGGTGTGACGGGCGGTGTGTACAAGGCCCGGGAACGTATTCACCGTGGCATTCTGATCCACGATTACTAGCGATTCCGACTTCATGGAGTCGAGTTGCAGACTCCAATCCGGACTACGACGTACTTTGTGGGATTCGCTCCACCTCGCGGTATTGCTGCCCTCTGTATACGCCATTGTAGCACGTGTGTAGCCCATCCCGTAAGGGCCATGATGACTTGACGTCGTCCCCACCTTCCTCCGGTTTATCACCGGCAGTCTCCTTAGAGTTCCCGCCACTACGCGCTGGCAAATAAGGATAGGGGTTGCGCTCGTTGCGGGACTTAACCCAACATTTCACAACACGAGCTGACGACAGCCATGCAGCACCTGTCACTGCGTTCCCGAAGGCACAATTCTATCTCTAGAAAATTCGCAGGATGTCAAGGGATGGTAAGGTTCTTCGCGTTGCATCGAATTAAACCACATGCTCCACCGCTTGTGCGGGCCCCCGTCAATTCATTTGAGTTTTAACCTTGCGGCCGTACTCCCCAGGCGGTCAACTTAGCGCGTTAGCTACGCCACCCACTGCTCAAGGCAACAGACGGCTAGTTGACATCGTTTACGGCGTGGACTACCAGGGTATCTAATCCTGTTTGCTCCCCACGCTTTCGTGCCTCAGCGTCAGTATCTGTCCAGGTGGCCGCCTTCGCCACTGATGTTCCTTCCAATCTCTACGCATTTCACCGCTACACTGGAAATTCCACCACCCTCTACAGTACTCTAGTTTGCCAGTTCAAAATGCAGTTCCAAGGTTGAGCCCTGGGCTTTCACATCTTGCTTAACAAACCGCCTACGCACGCTTTACGCCCAGTAATTCCGATTAACGCTTGCACCCCTCGTATTACCGCGGCTGCTGGCACGAAGTTAGCCGGTGCTTCTTCTGTAGGTAACGTCACAGATGTTGAGTATTAATCAACACCCTTTCCTCCCTACTGAAAGTGCTTTACAACCCTAGGGCCTTCTTCACACACGCGGCATGGCTGCATCAGGGTTTCCCCCATTGTGCAATATTCCCCACTGCTGCCTCCCGTAGGAGTCTGGGCCGTGTCTCAGTCCCAGTGTGGCTGATCATCCTCTCAAACCAGCTAGAGATCGTCGCCTTGGTGAGCCATTACCTCACCAACTAGCTAATCTCACTTGGGCTAATCTTTAGGCAAGAGGTCCGAAGAGCCCCCCCTTTGGTCCGTAGACATTATGCGGTATTAGCAGTCGTTTCCAACTGTTGTCCCCCACCTAAAGGCATATTCCCAAGCATTACTCACCCGTCCGCCGCTCGACGCCGAAGTACAAGTACTTCTCGTTTCCGCTCGACTTGCATGTGTTAAGCCTGCCGCCAGCGTTCAATCTGAGCCATGATCAAACTCTTCAATTAAAAAATCGTTTGTGGAGCGTCCCTTATAAAGAAACGTTCCTGCTCAATGAATTCTGTCGTGATACCAACTCGAAAGTTGATATCGCATTACATATATAAGTATACTTTCGTATAAATAAAGTATCTGTGTGACATTCATCAAAGTGCTGTTTTACGTCTTTACTTAAAAAAGTAACGACTTTTGTAAAACCAACATCAATGTGAGTGCCCACACAAATTGCATGATAACTAATTGTTAAAGAATCTCTTGCGAGAAGATATAAATCGCATTCGTTTATACCTGATGCTTCGTAAGCTTTGCCCCGAAGCGGATGCGCATTGTACGCTTCCTAGTTTTGATGTCAACGTTTTTTTTAACTTATTTCAAATTAATTTTTAACGTTTTCTTTGCTGTTTTGCTATCAACTTGGATAACTAAACTTGTCAAAACTAACTTCTTAAGTCTCCCTGAGAAGTGGATGCGCATTTTAGACACTTTCGCAAAAGGATCAAGCACTATTTTCACTTTTTTGATCGTTCGATGAATATTCACTCAATCAGTGCAAAAATGCTTCATAGGGGGATAGTTTTTGGTGTTTTTTAACCTGTTAAGAAGAACTATTCAGAATAATTTCACTATTTTGTACATTTATCCTCAAATATTGCATAAATTTTACGCTTATAGTTGCACTATACAAAAAGCTAAGTAACATAGAATTGCAATTCGTGTTTTTACATGCATTGAAACATGTTCATATACAGCTCAAACAAAATAATAATTAATTAGGTATTCATTATGAAATCTCCGCAAATTTTAACAGTAATCATTGCTGCTGTTTTTGCAATTATCGCTTTTATTCTCGCAAGTGCTGTTGCGCTAAGCCCTATTCTTACTGCAGGCTTAGTTTTTGTTAGTGCATTTATTGCACCTTTAATAGGCACTTCAAATTCAGCCCAAGCCAGCTCATCTAGTAATGCTTCAAACGGTGATGTGAAAACATTATACGTTGGCAACTTACCTTATCGAGCCAACGAAACAGTAGTAAGAGAGTTGTTCGCTACATACGGCTTAGTGCATTCTGTTAGATTAATGAAAGATAAGCATACAGGTAAACGCCGTGGCTTTGGTTTTGTTGAAATGGCAGCAAACGATTTAGACAAAGCTATTAATGCTTTAAACGACACTGAATTTCAACAAAGAACGTTAAAAGTTAGAGAGGCTAAGGAGCGACCTGAAAGGGTTGACAGTAACCAAGGTAGTTAGCCACATAACAAAGTAACAACGAGAAGCCATATATTTATGGCTCAGATTACTGACAAACCCCGTCATTCTGTTCGGGGTTTGTCTTTTATGAGCAGCCGTAGGCTGCGATCTCGATATTTTTCTAGCCACGTCTTTTCTATTTTATTTGGTTTTTCTGGACTTGTTTGGGGCTTATCTTCCCTATTTGGCGTGTTAATGTCTCGAATTGAGCTTTTAAAGGGCTATCCTTTTTAGATTGCCATTATTTGGGGAATATTTGATAGCGTCATTGCTATCTTCTTCATATTTTGTGCTGCCGCAGCCATATATGCTTGCATTTGAACATTATGCTTACCTCGGTATCTTGCATACCTGTGACCATGGTGTTGCTTTGCATCAGCAAAACTTCTTTCAACGGTTTCGCATCGTCGTTTGTAAAGGTATTTACCAAGGCTTGTTAAGCGAAATTCATTAGCCCGATCTTGACTCGCAGCCATTACGTGGCGTGTTATCACTTTCTTATGACTTTTACTCTTAGTGCAATCTTTTAATTGAGGGCAATTAACGCATACCTTGGGGTCAGAATGATATTCTCGGTAACCCTCTCGACTGGTGGTCGAGTAGATTAACGTTTGCTCTTGCGGGCAGGTATACGTATCTGCTTTCTCGTCGTATTTGAAGTGCTTTTTCTTAATGGCATTCTTCGTTCGTGAAGGACGACGGTAACCAAACACCCCTTGGATGTTACGTTGTTCCAGATTAAAACAGACGGGCGCTGTGAAGTAGCCTGCATCAATACCAACAAATTCAGGGGATAGTGCAAAGCGATTTTCAATGGCATCAAGGCGAGCAATGTATGGTTGAGAATCGTGGACATTACCTGGCGTAATATGCGTATCTACAATAATGTTATAGTCGTTATCTACGGTTCTGTGGTCTAGGTAGAAAAAACCTTTTGGCTTTTCATCTCGGTGCATATAACCGCTATCACTATCGGTTTTACTTACCTTATTCCGCTTTATCTCACAATAGCCTTTATCCTTGAGTGGCTTTTTTCCAGCCGCTTTACGGTCTGCCTCCACAGCTTTGTTGATTTGCTTAATATAGGCACTGGTTGAGACGGGTTTGAGCTTGTTGGTGAACTTTCGTTTATTGGCGTTTGCTTTTAAGTGTGTGCTGTCGGTGAATAAGGCTTTGCCCCCAACTAGACCATGTTTAATGGCTTGTTGGACGATGTGATTAAATATACGTTCAAATACATCTGTGCCATTGAAACGACGAATACGATTTTGACTAAGTGTTGAGGCATCGATAACTTTCTCGGTAAGCCCCATGCGGAGAAACCATCGATACGCGACATTTACTTCGATGTCTTTGATGATTTGGCGCTCACTTTTAATACCAAATAAGTACCCAAGTAGCATAATTTTAAATAGCTGGACTGGCTCCACCGGAGGACGACCATTATCAGTGCAATATAAGTCTTTGACTTCATCTCGAATAAACTCAAAGTCAATATACTTATCGAGTTTACGAACTAGATGGTTGGCTGGAACTAACTGGTCTAGCGTGACCATTTCGAGTTCATGTTGTTGCGGGGAAGGTTCTCTTAACATGGTTAATTTTTGTAATTTTCCATGTTTTTATTAGATCAAAGTCCTAGACTACTGTCTAGGACTTTATCATCAGTCTGAATCCAGCATTTGCTGGATTTTTTTTGTCTGTAATTTGATGTTATAGCACTTGTGTAAGCTAAGTAAAATAATCCGGTTTTCATTACAATGCCAATAAAAGTAATGCCTAGAGGATATAATGTGTAATTATGAGCTATTTAGCTAGTCTTACCAGATAGTCAAGTGTTTTGGGTGTATAATAGCCGCGAAAATAGTGGCTATTAAGCAAATTAATATGAAACCTGATTAGGTTAAGGTTACATTGTTTATAGCTTACAGAAATTTTATATAGTGAAATGGGCTTGGAATGCCTAGGTTAATTGCAATACCATACAAATATAAAAATAATAGCTTAACGTTAATAAGCATATTGTAACGACACTAAATATTGAATTAACAAATTACAAACTCGACAACAAACGCATTAGGAAAACACCATGACCGACTTTCGTCAGCAAGCTTTGGATTACCACGCTTTACCCAAGCCAGGAAAAATAAGTGTTGAATTAACAACACCAGCAGAAACCAGTGAAGATTTGTCTCTCGCGTACAGCCCTGGTGTTGCTGAGCCGTGTCGTGAAATCGCTGAGAATCCAGATAATGTCTACAAGTATACGGCGAAAGGCAATACGGTAGCTGTTATTAGTAATGGCACTGCTGTATTGGGCTTAGGTAATTTAGGTCCTATGGCGTCTAAGCCTGTGATGGAAGGTAAAGCATTACTGTTTAAGCGTTTTGCAAATATTGATTCATTTGATATTGAAGTGAAGCATAAAACGGTAGAAGAGTTTGTTAATACAGTAGCTAACATTGCAGATAGCTTTGGTGGCATCAATTTAGAAGATATTAAAGCGCCTGAATGTTTTGCTATCGAAAAAGCGTTAATCGAACGTTGTAAAATCCCTGTTTTTCATGACGACCAACATGGTACTGCTATTGTTACGGCCGCGGGTTTAATGAATGCACTAGATATTCAAGGTAAAGATATTAATCAAGCAAATATTGTTTGTCTTGGTGCCGGTGCAGCAGCGATAGCTTGTATGGAGTTATTGATCAAATGTGGTGCACAGCGTGAAAAAATTTACATGCTTGATTCAAAAGGCATTGTTCATACACGTCGTGATGATCTAAACGAATACAAAAAACTATTTGCCAACAATACAGATAAGCGCACATTAGATGATGCTATTACTGGTGCAGATGTTTTTGTTGGTGTATCTGGTCCTAATCTATTAAGCGCAGAACAAGTAAAATTAATGGCAGATAACCCAATCGTATTTGCTTGTTCAAACCCTGATCCAGAAATTAAGCCAGAGCTTGCACTTGCAGCCCGCAGTGATTTGATCATGGCGACGGGTCGTTCAGATTATCCAAACCAAGTAAATAATGTATTGTGTTTCCCATTTATTTTCCGTGGTGCGCTTGATGTGCGTGCACGTACTATTAATGATGAGATGAAAGTTGCAGCTGTGCACGCAATCAGAGCGTTAGCTAAAGAGCCAGTGCCTGCTGAGGTGTTAGCGGCAAGTGGCACAGCTGAATTAACCTTTGGTAAGGATTATATTATCCCTAAGCCAATGGATTCTCGTCTATGTGCAGCTGTGGCTAAAGCGGTAGCACAAGCTGCGATTGATTCTGGCGTTGCTGCTCTAGAAATGCCTGAGAATTATATGGAATAAAGACTAGGTCGACGTTAAAAAATAAAGCCATGGTGTCATCAGCCATGGCTTTTTTGTTTGTGCTAAATTGACAGGCGCGATTTTATCGCTAGTTTCTACACACCAGTGGTTGCATAAATTTAGTGACAATGGCTTGTTCATCAACGAATTGTACTTGATAAAGCACCTGATAATTTCCTTCCTTTATTTCATCCACTCTTTCACCTGAAAGTAACTCAACTAATTCAGGCGTGGTATTACTATGGCCAACCACAAGTGCATTTTCTCTATTTTGCTTTAATTGATTAGCGACTTGAAAAAGAAAGCGAGGATTATAGTTTTTAATAGACTTTTTTTGCGCTGTAGCAATGGGTAATGCGGTTTGCATGGTTCTTTGAAAGCTGGTGCTATAAACACTCTCAAGCTTAGCATCAGATAATATAGTAGCTAGTTGTTGCGCACGAACTTTTCCGCAGCGTGTTAGCGAAGGGTTTTTATCTTGTTGGCCGTTTTCCTTTTCAGCATGTCGGGTTAAATAAATACTAAAGTTATCAGCTGCGACGGGTCCCACAGACAATAACATTGCAACAGAAATACATATACTTTTGTATGTCATGACGTTTAATTACCTATTATTGTTGTTAGCAGTATATTTTTAGTACAAATTATTGTAACGAATCAATTTGCTTTGGCAATAGCTCTGACCAGTTAAATAATAACTATTCAGCAACTTTATATTAACATAATGAAGGAAAAGAGAAATTAGGGCAGCGCTTGCTACCCTAGTGTAGGGTTAAAATAATCTGTTTAAGCCATTTAAGGCAGCAACACGGAAGGCTTCTGCCATAGTAGGGTAGTTAAATGTGGTATTAACAAAGTACTCTATGGTATTGCCACCATCTTTTTGTTGCATAATGGCTTGACCAATGTGGATGATTTCAGCAGCATTTTCACCAAAGCAATGTATACCTAGAATTTCTTTGGTTTCGCGGTGGAATAAAATCTTCAAAGAACCAACCAAACTATTGGTTATTTGCGCTCTTGCCAAATGTTTAAACTGTGATCTACCCACTTCATAAGGAATTTTAGCTTCTGTCAGCTCTTGTTCGGTTTTACCTACTGAACTAATTTCTGGAATGGTATAAATACCGGTAGGAATATCTTCAATTAATTTAGCGGTACTTTGCTTGTCAATCATTGCTGATGCAGCCAACCGGCCTTGGTCATAAGCAGCACTAGCTAAACTTGGGTAACCAATAACATCACCAACAGCATAAATATTTTCAACTTCAGTTTGATAATGATCATTCACTTTCAATTGGCCGCGACCATCTGCTTTAAGCCCTGCATTAGCCAAGTTAAGATCTGCGGTATTGCCTGTTCTGCCATTTGCAAACAATAAGCAGTCGGCACGCATTTTTTTACCTGACTCTAAATGTACAATAACGGCATCATCTGTTGCTTCAACTCGCTCAATTTGTTCACCATGTCGAATAACAACGCCATTGTTCCATAAGTGATAACTCAGTGAGTCTGACATCTCATCATCTAAGAAAGAAAGTAAACGGTCGCGGGTGTTAATTAAATCAACTTTAACGCCTAAGCCTCTAAATATTGACGCGTATTCACTGCCAATGACACCAGCACCATAAATAATGATTGAGCGCGGATCGTGTTGTAATGAAAGAATAGTATCTGAATCATAAACGCGAGGGTGATTAAAATCGATATCTGCTGGTCTGTAAGGGTGAGAGCCGGTAGCAATGACAATTTGTCGAGCGCTTAATTTTTCTAAAGAACCATCATCCTTAACAATTTTTAGTGTATTGCTATCAATAAAAGAGGCTTCGCCAACAATGTGTTCAACTCTATTTCTATCATAGAAACCACTGCGTAGTTGTACTTGTTTACGTATAACCGAGGCAGCGTGTTTTAAAATGTCTGGAAAGGTAAGATGCTTAGCTTTTTCATGACCACGAAATAGTGGGTTTGAATTGTAGTCGATTAATCTACTGACACTTTGACGTAACGCTTTTGAAGGAATGGTTCCCCAGTGCGTACAGCCACCACCAACATCTTTATAGCGCTCAACTATGGCAACTTTCTTATACTTCTTGGCAAGCTCCATTGCAGTACCTTCACCGCCTGGGCCGGTGCCGATGATAATGACATCATAATCATAATTAATATCGGTGTTTTTTTTCTGTTTGCTTGATTTTGTCAAAAGTCATACCTCAAATCCTACATGTACAAAAATTCTAGCAGGATTTGAGTATAAGTTAACTGTTTTTAAACAAGGTTTGCTGTCATTGTTTGCCAGCAACGTTGTTGTGCTATTAACTTTTCTTTCATCTCGTGGTATTGCTTTAATAACTCAGAGTTTTCAACCTCTGACTTTACTTGTTGTCGTTTTGCTTGTAGCAAATCTCTTTTAATTTGGTAGTAGTCATTTACGCGAGCAATCAAGTTGTCGTACTCTTGCTGTAAACGACGCAGCATTTTTTCTGCCTCAGGGTGGTTAATAAGTTTCTTTTTGCTGAGTTTTAAGGTCATGGCTAAACGCATTTTTTCAATTTTATCTTCAGGAGCTGTTCTTAGCTTTGATGTTAACCCTAACCATTGGCATGATTTGATTAACCACTTGGTTGGATCAAACTGCCACCAGCGAATGCCATTGCGGTAATCGTTCTCAAAAATATGATGATAATTATGGTAGCCTTCACCGAAGGTTAGTAAGGCTAGTATGCCATTATCTCTCGCTGTGTTCTTATCTGTGTAGGTTTGTTTACCCCATATATGTGCTAAAGAGTTAATAAAAAAGGTTGTGTGATGGCTCAGTACCAAACGTAAAAAACCAGCAAGTAATAAACTATTGATTAGGTCGCCATGCCATAAGCCAAAGGCTATCGGTATACCGAAGTTAGTGATTAAGGCAAGTGCTACGTAATACTTATGCTGCCACATAACTATATTGTCTTTTTGTAAGTCACGTGCATTTTTATAGTCGTGATATCTGTGCGCTTGGTACTCTCGGCACATCCAGCCAATATGAGAATACCAAAAGCCACGTTTTGCCGAATAAGGATCAATGTCATTATCATCTACATGCTTATGATGAATACGATGATCAGAAGACCAATGCAATATGCTGTTTTGTAATGCAAACGCGCCGCCAATAGCGAAAATTAAGCGTAAGCTCCAATGTGCTTGATACGTACGATGAGACCAAAGGCGATGATAACCTGCGGTAATTGACATGCCGCAGTAGATAAAACATAGTAAGGCAAACAGTATTTCGGTCATATCAAAGCCGACGGTATAGGCTCTATAAGGTACTGCAATGGCAGCAACTAAAAAGGTAATAGTGAAAATGGCGACATTGAGCCAAATTATTGCAGGTTTTTTCATTTACATTCCAAAGACGATTGCATGATTTAAATTTTAGTGTACACGTGTACGCTGTTATAGTTTAGCTTGCAACTCTGACCAGTCAAGTCTATTTGTCGTTTTCTCGAAAATATGTCAGGCGCTGACATTAGTGCTTAATTGCCGTATTATAATGATAGCTTTTTTTTTCCTGAGTATTTGAAATGAGTGGCGTTAGAGCACAACAAAAAGAAAAAACTCGCAGACAGTTAATTGATGCCGCGTTAAATCAATTAAGCGCCGAGCGTAGCTTCTCTAGTTTAAGTTTGCGTGAAGTAGCAAAAGAAGCTGGTTTAGCACCAACATCGTTTTATCGACATTTTACCGATATGGATGAACTTGGCTTAACCTTAGTGGATGAAGCTGGCTTAACATTACGTCAATTAATGCGACAATCTAGGCAGCGTATAGCTAAAGGTGGCTCTGTTATACAAATTTCTGTTTTAACTTTTATGGAGTTTATTGAAAGCAACGGTAATATTTTTCGATTATTACTACGAGAACGCTCAGGTACCTCATCGGCATTTCGTGCCGCAGTTTCAAGAGAAATTCGTTATTTTACCTTAGAGCTGTGTGACTACCTTCAACAGGCAAACCAACTAGATGCGGATATTGCTTATTTACAAGCCAATGCTGCGGTAACTATTGTTTTTAGTGCTGGCTCAGATGCGTTAGATGTTGATGATAAAAATGAACGTGAGCAACTCGCTACTCGAACCATTCAACAGCTAAGGTTTATTGCCCGCGGTGCGGCTGATTTAAGTAACAGACGCAAGGCGGGCAAAGAATAAAGGCAGTAGTATTGAGCGTGTTGATCTTTGAGGTATAAAGTTTGTTCGAATTAAACGCAATTTAATCGCGGCGTCTCGATTGCTGTATAGTTATTCTATATAAAATCGTGACAACAAAGAGTAAATTGCGTTTAAACGAATCGACAAGACAGCGGCTATTGAGCATTTTTACTGCGTTATCGCCTATTTATGTAGAATAACCACATTTCATAGGCTCTGCCTTGTATAAATCCTCAATAGACTGCTGCAAAAATATACAGCAAAGGTCAACACGCTCTAGTTTTTACGGGTTAAAACAACGCCCGTTTCTACGTGATCTGTATAAGGAAATTGATCAAAAAGGGCGAACTGTTCAATGTTGTGGCTTTGAGTCAGTTGCCTTAGATTGTCTTTAAGTGTGTGTGGATTACAAGAAATATAGATAATTTTGTTGAAACGACTTACTAATTCAACACTGTCAGGATCTAACCCTGCCCTTGGTGGATCAACTAATACAGTATCATAGTTATACTGACTTAAATCAAAACCTTCTAATCGGCGAAATTGACGTTCGCCATTCATGGCTTGGCTGAACTCTTCACTGGACATACGGACAATATCGATATTGGTCATATTATTAGCTTTGATGTTAACTTGTGCTGATTTAACAGACGTTTTTGAGATTTCTGTACCAAGTACACGAGCAAAGTTTTCAGCCAAGGCAATACTAAAGTTGCCATTACCACAGTATAACTCGATTAAATCACCACCAACATTTTGCGTAGCTTCTTTTGCCCACATAAGCATTTTTTCATTTACGTGAGCATTTGGTTGAGTAAAGCTATTTTCTACCTGTTGATAACTAAGTGTTTTATCACCCACTTGCAATTTTTCAGTCACATAGTCTTTATCAAGGATTATCTTTTGCTTTTTCGCGCGGCCAATAATATCAACAGGAGCAATACTTGTGAGCTGCTGTTTTAGCTTTTTAGCGTAATCTTGCCATTCATCTTCTAATGGTTTGTGATAAAGCAAGCTAATTAATAATTCACCACTTAACGTTGCTAGAAAATCTACTTGGAAGAGTTTATAGCGCAATACTGGTTTGTCCTTTATTTCAACCAATAATGCTTTCATAGCGGTATTAATTAGTTCACAAGCTACTGGAAATTCATCTACGCGAAACTTTTGCTTGGTTTCGCTATTAAACATAATGTAGTAAAGATCGTCTCCCTCATGCCATACGCGAAACTCTGCTCGTTGGCGATAATGCAATGGCGCAGAATTAAAAATTTCTGCTGCTGGTAGCTTAAATTCACTAAATAATTCTGCCATATCGCGTTCTTTTTTCGATAATTGCGTTTGATAGTTATCTGGATGGATATGACTAAACATATTAATACCTTTAATGGTGTTGACCACTTGCTAAAATTTAAGAGGGCAAATTTTACTCGCAGATGTGACTTTGTCTAGGCTTTTATGGTGTTTTACTTACTCAAGTAAAAGTAATTGAATGAATTCAGAGATATAAAGATGAATGAAATTTTAAGCTTTGCGCATATTTTAGATATAAAAAAAGCCATAAATATATGGCTCAGACTGATGACAAAGTCCTAGACAGTAGTCTAGGACTTTGATCTAATAAAAACATGGAAAATTACAAAAATTAACCATGTTAAGAGAACCTTCCCCGCAACAACATGAACTCGAAATGGTCACGCTAGACCAGTTAGTTCCAGCCAACCATCTAGTTCGTAAACTCGATAAGTATATTGACTTTGAGTTTATTCGAGATGAAGTCAAAGACTTATATTGCACTGATAATGGTCGTCCTCCGGTGGAGCCAGTCCAGCTATTTAAAATTATGCTACTTGGGTACTTATTTGGTATTAAAAGTGAGCGCCAAATCATCAAAGACATCGAAGTAAATGTCGCGTATCGATGGTTTCTCCGCATGGGGCTTACCGAGAAAGTTATCGATGCCTCAACACTTAGTCAAAATCGTATTCGTCGTTTCAATGGCACAGATGTATTTGAACGTATATTTAATCACATCGTCCAACAAGCCATTAAACATGGTCTAGTTGGGGGCAAAGCCTTATTCACCGACAGCACACACTTAAAAGCAAACGCCAATAAACGAAAGTTCACCAACAAGCTCAAACCCGTCTCAACCAGTGCCTATATTAAGCAAATCAACAAAGCTGTGGAGGCAGACCGTAAAGCGGCTGGAAAAAAGCCACTCAAGGATAAAGGCTATTGTGAGATAAAGCGGAATAAGGTAAGTAAAACCGATAGTGATAGCGGTTATATGCACCGAGATGAAAAGCCAAAAGGTTTTTTCTACCTAGACCACAGAACCGTAGATAACGACTATAACATTATTGTAGATACGCATATTACGCCAGGTAATGTCCACGATTCTCAACCATACATTGCTCGCCTTGATGCCATTGAAAATCGCTTTGCACTATCCCCTGAATTTGTTGGTATTGATGCAGGCTACTTCACAGCGCCCGTCTGTTTTAATCTGGAACAACGTAACATCCAAGGGGTGTTTGGTTACCGTCGTCCTTCACGAACGAAGAATGCCATTAAGAAAAAGCACTTCAAATACGACGAGAAAGCAGATACGTATACCTGCCCGCAAGAGCAAACGTTAATCTACTCGACCACCAGTCGAGAGGGTTACCGAGAATATCATTCTGACCCCAAGGTATGCGTTAATTGCCCTCAATTAAAAGATTGCACTAAGAGTAAAAGTCATAAGAAAGTGATAACACGCCACGTAATGGCTGCGAGTCAAGATCGGGCTAATGAATTTCGCTTAACAAGCCTTGGTAAATACCTTTACAAACGACGATGCGAAACCGTTGAAAGAAGTTTTGCTGATGCAAAGCAACACCATGGTCACAGGTATGCAAGATACCGAGGTAAGCATAATGTTCAAATGCAAGCATATATGGCTGCGGCAGCACAAAATATGAAGAAGATAGCAATGACGCTATCAAATATTCCCCAAATAATGGCAATCTAAAAAGGATAGCCCTTTAAAAGCTCAATTCGAGACATTAACACGCCAAATAGGGAAGATAAGCCCCAAACAAGTCCAGAAAAACCAAATAAAATAGAAAAGACGTGGCTAGAAAAATATCGAGATCGCAGCCTACGGCTGCTCATAAAAGACAAACCCCGAACAGAATGACGGGGTTTGTCAGTAATCTGAATCCAGCAAATGCTGGATTTTTATTTGAGAGAGCAATTAAAGCTTAAACAAATGGATTCACTTTAATAATTGTCTCTACACGATCTGGACCTGTTGAAATAATATCGACAGGAACGCCAGTAATTTCTTCAATACGCTTAATATAAGCTAAAGCGTTTTCAGGTAGTGCATCAACTGATGTTGCACCTACAGTGCTTTCTTTCCAACCTGGCATTTCTTCATAAACAGGTGTTATTTTTTCATAACCTTCTGCTGCCGTTGGTGGCACAGTAATGACATCACCAGATTCTGTTTTGTAGCCAGTACAGATTTTCAACGTCTCTAAACCATCTAGTACATCAAGTTTAGTTAAACAGAAACCAGTAATACTGTTTACTTGAATAGCACGATGCATAGCAACAGCATCAAACCAACCACAACGACGTTCACGACCCGTTGTTGCACCAAATTCATGACCAACCGTACCTAAATGGTTACCGATTTCATCATTTAATTCAGTTGGGAATGGACCAGAGCCAACACGGGTTGTATAGGCTTTAGTAATACCTAATACGTAATCTAAGTTGCGCGGACCAAAACCACAACCTGTAGCAACACCACCAACTGTCGTGTTAGAAGAAGTCACATACGGGTAAGTACCGTGGTCGATATCTAGAAGGGTACCTTGCGCACCTTCAAACATAATAGACTCACCGTCTTTACGCGCTTGATCTAAGATTTCAGAGATATCAGCTGTCATCGCTTTGATGATATCGGCTACCGCCATGGCATCAGCCAACACTTCTTCATAGTTAACTGGCTCAACTTTATAGTAGTTAACCAATGAGAAGTTATGGTATTCAACGATTTCTTTAAGCTTAGCTGCAAAAGATTCTGCACAGAATAAATCGCCAACGCGTAAACCACGACGTGCAACTTTATCTTCATAAGCTGGACCAATACCACGACCTGTTGTACCAATCGCTTTATTGCCACGTGCTACTTCACGGGCTGCATCAAGTGCATTATGGTATGGAAGAATAAGTGGACAAGCATCACTGATTAGTAAGCGTTCACGAACTGGAACACCTCGCTCTTCCAACATGGTAATCTCAGCCATTAACGCTTTAGGGCATAAAACTACGCCATTACCAATTAAACATTTTACGTTATCACGTAAAACACCTGATGGAATTAAATGTAATACTGTTTTTTCACCGTTGATAACAAGTGTATGGCCGGCATTATGACCACCTTGATAACGAACTACATATTTAGCTTTGTCGGTTAGTAAGTCAACAATCTTACCTTTACCTTCATCACCCCATTGGGTGCCTAGAACTACTACGTTTTTGCCCATGTTTACTATGTCAAAAGAAAATTAGGCGGGGATTTTAGCAAAAATCAAATATGAGTCCAAGCAAAAATAGCGCATTTTTTCTTCGTTGAAAAAATGCGCAATAAAGTGAATAGCTTATTGAAAAGTTTTTTATGCTCTAAGGATGGAAAACTAATAACCCCAAGGAGCTTCTGGTACTTCAATCGGTTTAGTTAAATCAAAATCAACACGAAATTCTCGCCCTTGACGAACTAAACGATAAGTAAATTTATCCGGATAGATAAACATTTGCCACGTATTACCAACCGATTGCGGAATACCTTGGGCAATAAACAGCTCTTTCGAGTATTGATCAGCAGGGAATGATTGCGCTTGTGGCCAACCAGCGTCAACCGTGTGACCACCGTACATGGTCGATTCATCATAACTACCATCTTTATGGCGATGATCATGTTTTAACGATAAACCCGAGCCGGTTTTTGTAATAATCCAGGTTCTTGAAGAGTCAGTACCAACGTGAAAAGGAATTTGTAGCTGGCTATCACTACATTTACGCACATGCATGACTAACGTTTTATTAGCGAAGCTATCGCTTTGCGAATTATCTACCGTCACTTTACCTTGATAAGCTTTACCACAATGTTTAGCAATACTACTAAAAAAGCTATCATGGCTAGCAATAGATACAAGGGGAGCTTCTTTGCTATAGGCTACTGTGGTAATCAGTAGCATAGGCAAAGACAGTAAGCGGACTAAATTAACTTTCATTCTCTATGTCTCCTTTACAAAAAAGCCAGCATAACGCTGGCTTTTAAAGTCTAATATGTAGTGATGTTACTTAGCTTTTGCACCATCTTTTAAATAGTGGAAGAAATCACTATCTGGTTTAACAACCATAACATCATTTTTGCTGTTAAAGCTTTTTTCATAGGCTTCTAGGCTACGGTAAAAGCTGTAAAATTCTGCATCTTTCTTATAAGCATCCGCATAGACTTTAGCAGCAAGGGCATCACCTTCACCTCGAATAGTAAAAGCATTCTTTTGCGCTTCAGCTAGCATTACCGTGACCTTAGCATCAATAGTGGCGCGAATGATTTCGGCCTGCTCTTGACCTTGAGATCTATGCTCTTTAGCAACCGCTGTACGCTCAGCACGCATACGGTCATAAATCGAGTTACTCACCTCTGTTGGTAAATTGATTGCTTTCACTCGCACATCAACTACCTCAATACCTAGTTCTTCACGACTACTGCTGGTACTTTCTAACGCTTGAGTCATAAGATTTGAGCGATCACCTGAAACTATCTCTTTAATGGTGCGGTTACCAAACTCAGTACGTAAACCATTATTCACTTTTTGCTTTAATAGCGATCTAGCAGTATCAACATCGCCTGAAGTACGTAAATAGTAGGTTGAAAAGTCAACTATTCGCCATTTAACAAATGAGTCAACCATCAAGTCTTTTTTCTCTGCGGTAACAAAACGATCTGGTGCTTCATCCAAGGTTTGAATACGTGCGTCAAGCTTTTTCACTGATTCAATAAATGGAATTTTAAAGTGTAAGCCAGGCTCAAATACCATCATTTCATCAGTAGCTGAGTCACGCTTAATCTTTGAGAATTGAAAGACAATGCCACGCTGACCTTCATAGACAATAAAGACCGACGACACCACTAAAATAAATAATAACGATACAATTGCAATGGAAAAATTTTTCATTGATTAGTTTCTCCCACTGTTAAATCTATCTGAACGACCCGAAGTAGAGGTCGATGGCGAAGTATTTATACTTGTTGTCGGTTGAGTAGCTGGCGTGTAGCTCTGTGTTGTCGTGCGACCTGATGACTGTTGACCAATAATTTTATCTAAAGGCAAGTACATCATATTATTTCCACCTTCAACATCTACCATAACCTTACTCGTATTACTATATACTCGCTCCATGGTTGCTAAGTATAAACGCTGACGTGTCACTTCTGGCGCCGCTTTATACTCAGGTAAGATTTTCTCAAAACGAGCTACCTCACCTTGCGCATCTAAAACCGTTTGCTCTTTATAAGCAATCGCTTCTTGTTCCATACGCTTAACTCGACCACGCGCTCTTGGCTCGATACCACGTGCATAGGCTTCCGCTTCACGAATAAAACGAATTTCATCTTCTTGTGCAGCAATAGCATCATCAAAAGCATCTTTTACTTCATTCGGCGGACGAGCATCTTTGAAGTTAACATCAACAATAATTAGACCTAGACTATAAGGTTCAATGATTTTTTCTAGCTCTTGCCAAACGGATTGACGAATCTGCTCACGACCACTGGTTAAAATATCATCCATTTTTGCATGACCAACCACGTAACGTAAAGCACTATCAAGGGATTCTCTCAGACTTTGATCGGCATCGGTAACACTAAAAATATAGTTACGTGCATCAACAACACGATATTGAATTTGCATATCAACACGAACAACATTTTCATCTTGCGTTAACATAAAGCCCGAAGCGGGTAAGTCTCGTGTACTTTGCATATCAACAGGAATGATACGTTCAATAAAGGTCCACTTCCATCTTAAACCTGGCTCAACCGTACCTGAGTATTGACCAAAGCGTAAAACTATACCTCGTTCCGCTTCTTTAATGGTATAGAAGCCACTAAACGCATAAACAATTAAGCCAATAATTAATAAAATGGTGATGCCAATGCTTGAAAAGCTCTTTCCTGAACCACCTTGGCTTGTTTTACCACCAAATATTCCGGTCACTTTTTTTCCTAGATCATTTAGTAATTCATCTAAATCAGGTGGCCCTTGATTTTTACCACCTTTGTTTTTCCAGGGGTCATTGTCATTATTCCCCGGTTCATTCCAAGCCATGTTGTTCTCCAGTAAAAATTTGGCAGTTTGCACTACCCTATCAATGTAAATATTTTAGTTAACTAAGCAAACTTAACTAACCTTCAACAAACTTTTCTATATCAGTGTATTCTGTTTTTAACAGCCTATTCCATTCTCGCACTGGCAATTTAATATCTAAATGGCAAAAGCCAGCATCATCATAGTGCTCTTGCTTAATACAATTAAGCTTGTATAACTCACCACGAAGCTTACCTTCGTTTGGTGGAATGGCTAATAAATGATTAACAACTTGTGTACCTAAACGTTCCGCTAATGCTTCAAATAAAAGCGCCATACCTAGATTTTCCTGTGCAGATACCCAGACTCTAATCGGCATGCCGTTATCATCACGGTCAATTCTTGGCTCTATATTCTCTAAGTTATCAATCTTATTGCAAATAACCAACTGAGGTACATCACCTGCTTCAATTTCCGTTAGCACGTGCTGCACTTCATCAATATTCTCAGTGCGCCTATCGTCCGCTATATCAACAACATGCAACAATAATTCTGCTTCTCGTGTTTCTGTTAATGTTGCTTTAAATGCTGCGACTAAATCATGCGGTAAATGGCGAATAAAGCCTACAGTATCAGCGAGAATGACACGACCTACACCTTCTAACTCAATTCTACGTAACGTAGGGTCGAGGGTGGCGAAAAGTTGGTCTGCTGCGTAAACTTCTGCTTTTGTTAATAAATTAAATAAAGTGGACTTTCCTGCATTGGTATAACCCACTAAAGATAAAGTAGGTAGCTCAGCCCTGCTACGCGCTCTACGCCCTTGCTGTCGCTGAACTTCCACCTTCTCTAAGCGTTTACGTATATTGATCATACGCTCGCGCAATAAACGTCTATCCGTTTCTAACTGAGTTTCACCTGGTCCACGTAGACCAATACCACCCTTTTGTCTTTCTAAATGCGTCCAACCACGAATAAGGCGACTACTAATATGACGTAGTTGCGCCAACTCTACTTGTAACTTGCCTTCATGAGTTCTGGCCCGTTGGGCAAAAATGTCCAAGATCAGCGTTGTTCTATCAACCACACGACATTGACAAAGGGCTTCAATATTTTTTTCTTGTGAAGGAGTTAAACTGTGATTAAACAAGATAACGTTGGCATCAAATAATTTAACAGCTTCAGCAATTTCTTCAGCTTTACCACTACCAACAAAATACTTAGGATGCGGGGTATTACGCTTGCCAGAAACAACCGTAAGCTCATTTACACCAGCAGAAGACACCAACATTTTAAACTCGTTTAAGTCTTCACGCGTAGTTTCATCAGGAAAATCAAGGTGAACAAGAACAGCCTGTTCACCAGCTTGGTAACGATCAAACAAATGCGTTAAACCCTAAAAACAGTTAACACAAGTTTAGCTTTAGACATCAGATGATAAATCATGCTCTGCTTGGCTTGGTGTAGGGGCTGTATTAACAGCTCTAGCTGGCACAACTGTAGAGATAGCGTGCTTATAAACCATTTGACTGACAGTATTTTTCAGTAATATCACAAACTGATCAAATGATTCTACTTGTCCTTGTAGCTTAATACCGTTAACTAAATAAATTGCAACAGGAATGCGATCACGACGTAAAGCATTCAAAAATGGGTCTTGTAAAGATTGCCCTTTTGCCATTATATGGTCCCTTTTATTATTATGTAAAAATATAAAATTAAATAAAAATGCGTATTAATACAACTGATACAACGTTTAAAGGAACGCAAATTCTTTAAACTAATTCACAACATACCTGTATAAACACAAGTCTCAAAACTAATTATACATCAATATATTGATAATGCTTTATATTTGCTCATGCAGATAACAAATACTATTCAGCTGCCTTAATCTTAGACAAGACAACCGACAAATTTCTTTCATCGCCGGTATTTAGCCAATGTAAATCCGGCCATTTCCGTAACCAAGTCAACTGGCGCTTTGCCAATTGCCTTGTCGCGCAAATACCTTTAAATATCATTTCGTCGTGGTCACACTCTCCATTGAGATATTGCCACATTTGCCTATAACCAACACAGCGTATTGACGGCATACTTTCATCTAAATCGCCGCGTTGATAAAGCTTTCTTACTTCATCTTCAAAGCCTGAGGCAACCATTTGCTCAAATCGCAAGGCAATCCTATCATGCAATTCACTACGCTCTTTTGTTGTTATAGCAAATTGTAAAACATTACCTTCCAGCTTATCACCCTTTATTTGAGATAATTGTGTCAAAGTGTTGCCAGTGAGTCGAAATACTTCTAATGCTCGGGTAATACGCTGGCTATCATTGGCATGTATACGTTCACCAGCTTGCGGATCAACGGCCAATAATTCTTGATGAAGTGCCGGCCAACCTTGCGCTTTCGCCTGTTGTTCAATTTCAGCGCGGATATTGTCATCGGCCTCAGGTAAGGGCGAAATACCTTCAAGTAGGCTTTTAAAGTACATCATAGTACCACCAACAAGTACGGGAATTCGGTTATTCGCTCTGCTATTTGCGATTTTTTCCAAGGCATCACGGCAAAAATCTGCTGCAGAGTAACTTTCACTGGCATCGCGTAAATCAATAAGGCTATGCGGATACTGAGCCAGCTCTGCTTTTGTTGGTTTCGCTGTTCCTATATCCATATGCTTATAGATAAGCGCGGAATCAACACTAATAATATCGCAAGGTAAAACATCTGCTAGCGCCATTGCTAAAGCAGTTTTACCAGATGCTGTTGGTCCCATAATACAAATAACGGGAGGCTGCTTTGCTGTTTCTTTGTCTGACACTAATCTAGACTCTTATCAGATTAAACCAATTGGTTAAATTATTATAATTGCTTGATGAAAGATGTAAGGTCAACCTCAATGGAATTCAAGTGCAAATTCTGACTAAATTGTTCATTAAAGGTATTTTTAGCCATTACAAGTAAACTATTTGCTTGCTCATCTGAATACTCATCTGCTACCAATGCATGCGCTATCGCCGCAATCATATCGGCTTCACCATAATTTTTACTAGAATCATCACCATGATTAGCCATTAATGATTCAATGATACTAGTAAAACTCGAGTTAACATCTTTTTCTCTTAATAAGGCAGGAAACTGTCTTATTTGCACTCGATTATTACTAAGTAACTGACACGCTATGCCAGCTAATGTGAGCAGCTCTTGAGCCTGTTGCACTGTCTCATATTGCGCTGCGCTAACTGATATCATCACAGGTAACAACAAAGGCTGACTAACCAAACCTGAGCTCTCTTGCTGCCAGCTTTGTTGCACTCGTTTACTGTGTATATTATGGGCGAGTTTACCAAGAGACAGCAGGCGTATTTGCCCTTTATCTTGATATAACGCATAGCTAGGCGGCTTTAAAATAAAGTCAAACTCCCTAGTTATTGTCGCAGATAGGTTAGTTACTGCGTCACTATCAAGCGCAACCTGGTCACTGACGCCTGTCGCCACTGATGGTGTTGACATTAGTTGCTGATAATTTGCTACCGCACTTGAAGATACACTGCCTTTGCCTTGCGTATAGTTATAAGCAGATGCCCCTGATTCACTTACATTCGAAGTTTGCTTAATAGGGGTAATATACGAAGATTGCTGATGCTGAACACTATCAATATGGTGCTGCCTTTCACGTTGAGCATAATCATACTCTCGCACAGGCTGCACCTCATTACTTTGCTCCATTTGATTAACTGAACTTTGTGCAACTAACGATGGTGTTAGCTCACTTTGTAAGGCCTGCTGACATACCGAGAAAATAAAGTCATGAACATAACGGCTTTGATGAAAACGTACCTCGTGTTTAGCCGGGTGAACATTCACATCTACATCAGCATGATCTAACGTTAAAAATAAGACAAAAGCAGGGTAAGCGTCATGTGGCAATAAATCTGCGTAAGCTTGCCTAATTGCGTGATTTATCAACTTATCACGCATCATTCGACTATTTACATAGCTATAGCAGAGATCATTTTGGCTTCGGGCAAAGCTTGGCTTAGCTAACCAACCCGTTAAGGTCATATTGTCATGTTGACACTCTACCTCAATGGCATTATCAATAAATTTTTGCCCGCACACCATAGCAACGCGCTTAGCGTATTGTGCTTGATTTGTGGCTAAGCGGTATTGACGAATAAGTTTACCATTGTGGGTAAGTGTAAAACTGACATCAAAACGGGCTAAAGCGATACGACGGATAACCTCATCAATATGATGAAATTCTGTTTTTTCTGTTCTTAGAAACTTACGACGCGCAGGTGTGTTAAAAAATAAATCTAACACTTCAATACTGGTACCATCAGGGTGAGCAGCAGGTTTAACACTAACCTCCATGTCACGACCTTCGGCTGTTGCTTGCCATGCGGTTGCTTGTTCTTTGGGTTTAGACGTTAAAGTTAAACGGGCAACCGAGCTAATACTCGCTAACGCTTCACCACGAAAGCCTAGGCTATTAATCGCTTCTAAATCTGATAAATCTTTAATTTTACTGGTGGCATGACGACTCAGTGCTAAGGTTAATTCTTCCTTAGCAATGCCACAGCCATTATCAGATATGCGAATTTTTTTAATGCCGCCTTTTTCAACTTCAATATGCACATTGGTTGCCCCGGCATCTAAGCTATTCTCTATTAGCTCTTTAATTACTGATGCTGGGCGCTCTACTACTTCACCAGCGGCTATTTGGTTAGCCAAACGCGCTGGTAATATTGCAATTGTCATGATTGAGGATACCTGTTTTTAGGTGAGGCTTATCCCGCTCGCGGGATTTTCAATGTTTGCCCTATTTTTAGAGCATTGTTTTTTAAGTTATTAGCAGACTTTATTTGCGAAATGGAAATATTATAACGTTGCGCTAGTACCGAAAGTGACTCACCACTTCTGACTTTATGCTTTTTATAACCAATTGACGCAAAATAAGATCCTGCCAGCGGGTTATCTAAAAAATAGTTTTTTATGCCAGTGTGAATTGCACTTGCTAAGCGCTGTTGATGCTTAGCCCAAGTTAAATTCTTTTCTTCTTTATGGTTAGAAATAAAACCTGTTTCAACCAAAATGGAAGGGATATCTGAAGATTTTAACACAGCAAAGTTACCACTTTGCGGGGTTTTCTTATGCATTTTAGTAATTTTTTTCAGTTCTTTAATAACATTATTTGCAGCACCAAAACTCACCCCTAATGAGTGTTCTTTGCTCATATCGGCAAGCGCTAAAGCAAGATGACTGTCTGATGTATTTTTAATAACGCCGCCACCGCCGCCAAGTAGCTCAGATTTTTCTTCTCGATTTAGTAGCCAACGTGCTAATTCAGATTCGGCTCGTTTTTTCGTTACAACCCAAACAGATGCGCCATGAGGCTCCGGAGTTCTAAAGGCATCGGCATGAATTGAGACAAGAAAATCAACATTACCTTCACGTGCTAAGCTAGTACGACGATTTAAATTAACGTAATAATCGCCAGTACGTATCATCACCGCCTTCATGCCTTTTTCTTGGTTAATTAGCTTTTGCAAACGTTTGGCAATGGCTAGGGTAACACGCTTTTCGTAGGTACCTTTATGACCAATTGAGCCAGGATCTTCACCACCATGGCCAGCATCAATACCAATAATAATATCACCTAAGTTTTGCTTAGGTTTAGAGATAATAGTTTTACTACGGTTCTTATCATATAAGTCAATAACTAAGCGATTACCATATTGGCCAGCAGGCGCTAATGGGAAAACGGTTAACTGATATGAGTTAACAAGTTCAAGCACTAAACGTGTTGTGCCCTTGTTCTTAGCAGTACTGGTACGAATGCGCCTAATACGCGGGTCATTCTCCGCGAGATTTTTTAAAGCAACACTGTTTTTAGTGTTAGCAAAGTCAATGACTAAGCGATTTGGGTTGCTCAGAGAAAAGTATTTATATTCTGGCTTGTTTTTAACATCGAAAACGATTCGAGTATTTTCAGGGGCTGGCCAGACACGAATACCATCAATACTATTAGCTGCCTTAACTTGCAGTGTAATACCTAGCAATAGCGGAAAAAGCAAAAAAGATATCAACAGCGATATTTTTTGCTCGCGTATAACCCCTTTTAACATTAACACCTACCTCTGTATAACCACATCTTTAGCTTACACTAGCCACTAAAACAAATAAATGTCTAAAAAACCGCCTTAACGATAATACTTCTAGCTACCATTTTCACTAGCCAGTTTAGCTAAAACACTTTCCCCAAGCTCTGTACACGCGTGCAGTGTAATCACTCTTTGTTCGTCTTGATAAGCCATATTAATGATGACATCAGCACTAGCCAATAAACCGTTGCCTTTTTCAGGCCACTCAATAAAGCAGACGCATTGACCATTAAAATAATCACGAATCCCCATAAACTCTAGCTCTTCAGGATCAGCCAGACGATATAAATCAAAATGATAAACGCGATACGGCGATAACTCATAAGGCTCAACGAGAGTATAGGTTGGGCTTTTCACATTGCCTTGATGACCTAAGCCGCGCACTACGCCACGCGTTAATGTCGTTTTGCCAGCACCTAAATCTCCGTTTAAATAAGCAACAAATGCTTGCTGGGATAATGGCTTATTGTGATGTAATAAGGCTTGAGCTATGTGATTGCCCATAGTAACTGTCGCCGACTCATCAGCTAAAAGGAATTCTAATTTTTTCATGCTTTTCTTTAAATCAATAAATATCTAGCCAGTCGATTAACGATTGACTAACTTTTGTAATTCGACAAATAAATCACTTGCTAGCATACCACGAGGTCCTGTTTTCTCGGCCAATATATCCGCAGCATAGCCATGAATAAATACAGATAAACAAACCGCATAAAAGGTATCGTCTGTTTGCATGCAAAGCGCGGCAATAATACCACTTAATACGTCTCCCATGCCACCTGAGGCCATTCCTGCATTACCCGAGCTATTAATAACAGTGCATTTGCCATCGGTTATTACTGTACCAGCACCTTTAAGCACGCAAATCGCGTGATATTTTTGCGCGATTTTATTGGCACTCTCGATTCTGTTAGCTTCAATATCTGCAGTATCACAGGCAAGTAAGCGAGCCGCTTCCTTGGGGTGCGGGGTCAAAATTAATTTTTCAAAATCATGACTAAGTTGATTGTCTCTTGCGAGTAATGACAGCGCATCAGCATCTATCACTATAGGCTTAGCATAACTAGTCTCTTGCGTGACGACTTGCCGATATAACTGCTCAGCCCATTCATTATGACCTAGACCTGGCCCTAACACTATCGCCTTAGCATGAGTCAAAGCGTTTGATTGTCTGAGCGAATCAACATCAGTTGCTGACATCATCAGCTCAGGACGACCATTAAATACCAAGGCTTGATTACCTTCATGGCAACAAACACTCACTAAGCTTGCACCACAGCGCAGCGCCGCTTCACTGGCAAGACGAATAGCGCCAGGCATACCAATGTTGCCACCAATGGTGACTAACATACCTATACTACCTTTATGGCTTGTATTTAGACGTTTAGCCAGTAAAGGTACTGTGGAATCTTCATCATCAAAATGTAAGCGCTGCCAATAGACTGACGTGGCAACTTGTTGTGAAAAAGCTGCACCTAAACCTAAGTTAGAAAGTTTGAGCTGACCAACAAAATTAGCCGCTTGCCCCGTGAGTAAACCAGATTTAAGGACAATGAAAGTAACGGTAACATCAGCCATAATTGCCTGAGTTACTAACTTACCAGCAGAAACAGCGCCCGTTGTTGCGCAAAGGCCTGAAGGCACATCAATACTCAATACAGGAGTTGAGCTGTTATTAACCTCAGCAACCAATTGAGCAATATTCTCAGGTAAGCTACCATGAAAACCAATGCCAAACAGTGCATCAACAATAATATCTGCCTCATTATGGATAAGCGCTGCTAAAGAAGAGCTATCATCAAGCAGATTAATAACCGTAATATCACCCGCCACAAGCATTGCTTGATACGCTCTCGCCGCATCCCCTTTTAACTCTTCAGGTATACAAGTAAGCAGTACCGTCACCTTTAAACCAGCCTTTTTAGCAAGCGTGGCAACAATAAAACCGTCACCACCATTATTTCCTTTACCTGCTAATACCAAAACATGCTGTGCGCTAGGCCAATGCGCAATTAAATGAGTAAATGCAGCTTGCCCGGCTAGCTCCATCAAATGAAACATAGCGAGGTTTTGACTTTGCGCAACTTTCGCCTCATTTTCTAGCACTTGTTTTGCGCTATATACTGATGTTAACCAGTCAGTGTGTGGTAAACTTTGTAATAACTTCATTGCAACACTCATCACCTAGATCTAGTAATCAATTTTAATAAATATGACAACAACTGCCATTAACTATCAAGAATTAGCGGAAAAAATCAAGCGCTGGGGACAAGAGCTAGGTTTTTCTCAGGTAGGCATTAGCGATATAGACTTATCAGCACACGAGCCTGCTTTTTTACGTTGGCTTGAACAAGGCTATCACGGCAATATGGATTATATGGCACGTCATGGTTTAATGCGAACACGTCCTGATGAACTTGTGCCGGGTACACTCAGAGTGATCAGTGTAAGGCTCAATTATTTACCACAAAATGCCCAGTTTTCGAAAATATTAAAAGATAAGAATTTGGCTTATATCAGCCGGTACGCACTCGGTCGTGATTACCATAAATTAATGCGCAAGCGCCTACAGCAATTAGGACAAAAAATAGCTCAACATTGCCAATCATTTAATTGTCGCCCTTTTGTTGACTCTGCCCCCGTACTTGAAAGACCCTTAGCCGAAAAGGCGGGATTAGGTTGGCAAGGAAAACACACGTTACTGCTTAACAAAGAAGCGGGTTCATGGTTTTTTCTTGGGGAGCTTTTTGTCGATATTCCCTTACCTGTGAGTCAAAATGACTATGCCATTAATGCCAGTAAACACAGCGACGAGACAGTGCGTAGCAATGATTGTGGCAGCTGCGTTGCCTGTATCAAAATTTGCCCGACAAAGGCGATTGTTGAGCCGTATGTTGTTGATGCTAGACGCTGTATCTCATACTTTACTATTGAATCGCCAGAAGCCATTCCTGTTGAGTTACGCCCTTTAATGGGCAATCGTATTTATGGCTGTGATGATTGCCAACTTATTTGCCCTTGGAACAAGTATGCCAAGCTGACTGAGCTTGAAGATTTTCAAGCCAGAGAAAATCTTGATCATGTTTCACTATTAAGCTTATTTGCATGGACAGAAGAGTATTTCTTAAATAAGTTGCAAGGCTCACCCATTCGACGAATTGGCTACCAAAGCTGGTTACGAAATATTGCTGTCGCCTTAGGTAATGCCCCCTATAGTGAAGATATAGTGACAGCATTAAACAGCAAACAAGATGTGGCCAATGATATGGTAAAAGAGCATATTTCATGGGCGCTAGAACAACAAATGATAAAACGAGCAGCAATAGCCGCTGAGCAGCAATCACAGTCAGCTAATCACAGGTTGACTTTACGCCTTATTCGCTCAATTGAAAAAGGTCTGCCAAGAGATGCTTAGCAGCTGCTCATTATCACTATAAAGCCGCCGCGAATTTCTTTAGCTTAACGGTTTCTGCTTTCGTTTTACTGAGTAGTTTCTTAATTAAAGCTTTATTTTCTCGGCCATCACCACTAGCCAGTAGTGTTAACCAATGAATTGATAACTGCTTTAATTGATTAGCCGCTAAAATTCTCGCGTCATTATGAATACACTCAACCGCATTCTGCGCTTTAGTCCACTGCTGTTTAGCCATTGCCTTAGCTAATTTACCGACATTTAATTCTATATTGTCTAGGTAATCATCTAACATAAATAATGCTAATTCTACATTGGCTTGGTGCTTTATATAGCGCTCAAAATCTAAGGCGTCAGTTAATGACTCACTTGCAGGTGATAAGCTCACTGTGGCGGTATTAGCAGCATGCTCAGCCATTGTTGCCGAATCAACCGCTGTTAATGTTTTATCCGCTTGCTTTTGCTCTTGGCAAATAAGCCATGGTGATAAAAGCTCGCTAAGCTCTGCTAAATCACCATCAATGGTAAACTGCCCAGTTCGCCAATGCTTTGTATTTTTAGCTGCTTGCAAGCACTGCTTACTGACAACAAACACGCCGCGTAACAAAGCGTTATTAGGCGTAGTAGCATCAAGGCAATAATATGAATTAGCATCGATATCAAACTCAGTTAATAACAAGCTATATCGACCCGTTCGCCAAAGTTGTCGCATCCTAGATTCATTCACAGCCAACTCAGCATGTAAGCCAAGCCAGGTTAAATAAGCAAGTAACTTATGGTGAATTGCCGGTTCAGTTACACCCAGCAATACACTATGCGGCCCGCTATGATATATCTTGTTTTGCCAAGCTTGAGGAATAAACCGAGTGATGTCTGTTCTTGCCAGTAATTGGCTAAAGTTATCCTCACAAGTTTTATTGCTAGCAACAACAAGCTCTTCACTCAACGCCTGCTCAGAAGCCGTAGCTAGTGGCAACTCGATAGTTAGCTGATAGCCGTTATCAAGTAATGATAATAACGGCACTTCACCATGAAGTTGTTGTAATAGCACATTGAAGGAAGTAAGTAAGCCCGTACTATCCTGATCACCAGCTTGAAGATCTTGCCAACATTGCGGCAGTGCAACTTGCTTTTGCTTAGTGACAACCTTAGCAAGCAGCTGGATGATTTGTTGACCGCGACGTTTATCTTTAAGCTTGACCTCAAGCTTGAGTTTGGCGTTACTCTGCTCCAACAGCAATAACTGTATATAAGCTCTAAGAAAGTTTGCTAGCAGCACATCATCCACTTTGATGGCAGGAATAATTTTATCGCTTATAGAGACACTCGCTTGATTATCTTGCCAGAGATACTCTTGTGATAAATTAAATAAACTAGCATGTATTAAACTAACCAGATTAACATCAGTTAACGCTAAACTATGCCCTGCGCTGCGTAAACTAGTACTATATTGCCATTGGCTAAGTGTTGCATCTATGTAGCGTAGTTGTTGCTTGCTCGCAACTTGATTAAGCGTTTGGCTGGATTTTTTCTGCTCATCAGCAGCAGTTATTATCATAGTAGTAATGGCTTGCCTCAGTTGCGTAAAGAGGCCTTTATATTCAGATAATAATGCTTGAATACGCGCTTGCTGCTCTTGATCTCCTGAACTAACTTGCTGCTGTAGATAAGTATTTTCGTCCGATAATCGAATAAGCTCTTTTGCTTGCTCATTTAGCTTAGCAACACTTGCGTCTAGCTCTTCTTGAAGATGTGCTTGCTGATTAAACCTTGTCACGACACCTGTTAACTGCTCTACCTCTAAGCAGAAGTGAGCTTGTTGTTCAGTGTCTTTGCCATGAGCTTTTCGCTCAACACATGCCACAAGCTTTTTAAGAGAAGCTTGCACTTTTTGATAATATAGATAAAGCAACAGTAACAGTGAAAAGAGTTGCACAAATATCAACACAGTTAGCAGCCTTGATAATTGCTCTGCGTTTATCTCTATGCCATAACTTGTTAACCACAGCTCAATTGGAGTTGCCTGATTATTATTAGTGCTAACCGGTAACTGTTGTGATACTTGCTGTGCTTTTTCTTTAATCGCTGCGAGCTGCTCTTTATATTGACTTGCTAAACGTAAGTAACCTTGCCATTTCGCTAATGCACTTTGCTCAGTGTAAAGTAACTCATTTAACCGAGTGAATTGCTTGAAAAGCTCTGGATGGCTTTCTTGAATTGAGACATCTAATAACTCAATCTGTTTAGTGGCATTGGCTAACATTACCTTGATTATCTCAAAGCTTGCTTTGGAACTATTTAAAGACAGGCCTTCAACTGCAACAAGGCTTTGCTGTATAAGTGGCGTTAATAAATTAAATTGATTTGCTTTTATAAGGCGAGTGTCTGCCGACTCAATACCTTGATTAACTAATTGAAGTTGCCGCAAAACAGCTTGCTTGAGAGCATCATTACGTTGACTATGTAATTGTATACGACGCGCCAACTTGGATAACCTTTGGATTTCTGCAAGCTGCACTTGAAAAACAGCTCTTTCGGCGGTAGATAATAAGGGAAGTGACTTGGTTGCCGTCAAGCTAGTTTGGTGTGAGCTAAGCAGTTGCTCGCCATCTTTTGCCGATAATGTTTTATCAATGGCATCCGTCATCTGACGAAAGGCATCATTATAGTTTTGCTTAGCTTCAAGCTGATAAAGCTGCTGTGTTGTTAGCCCTTGCTGCCATTTACCTTGGAAGAACTGCAGCGCTACTGTCATAACAATTAAAATAGCAAGAAGAAATACCGCTAATAAATAGCCAAAATGCAGTCGCAATAGCGGGGTGTTATTAATATTATTGTTTTTTTCTTTCTTATTTACAGTTACTTGTTTGGTAACGTCATTCATAGTTAATGGCTTAATTAGACATTCATTCCCTTACTTGCCATTTTATACTAAGCAATCACCAATAACAGCTAGATTAAGACTTATTTTTACTTACCCAGGCCCACTCCATTTGGCAAACAATTGGCTCAAGTTTACTTTCATCTGTGATAACTACAGGTACTGTAACACTGCCTTTTTCATCTGTTTCAATTTGAGCAACCTGCTCAGCAGTTAAGCTTGCTTTTGCTTGTAAAGCTCCTTGCATACGACGCTGATAACTTATGGTCATGGTCTTTAATAAAGGCAGCTTGTTATCTGGCACATTCATACCAAAAACAATACCTGTTGCTGATTCAGCTAAAACTGCCGCGGCTACAGCATGTACTCCACCAATATGGTTTTGCACCTTTTTAGCATTCTTTAAGCTAAGGTAGCTTTCAAATTGATCTAACTTTTCAATTCTTATCCCTGTTGTACCAGCAAATTTCACCTGACTTGAAAATAACTTGCTTAGTAAAAATGATCGTAACGCCTTTGGCGCTCGGTTGATTTTTTTTACTATTGAACTAAATCGATTTGCCATGTTAACCCTTGCTCGTAATTAATCACAAATCTAAGCATTGTTATACATACTGGTCAGACCTTCAAGCATTATCTAAGTAAGACTGTCTTGGTGCGCAATAACAGCAATTAGCTTTTCTATTGAAACCTCAGAATAAACAGCTATACCATTTGCGCTGAGCACTTGACTACAAACCCCTTGACCATTAATTTTTCTGCCGGAGAAAGTACCATCATATATCAACTGACTACCACAAGAAGGGCTAGACTCTTTAAGTAAAGCAAACTGAATATTATGGTTACGGCACACCGCCAAAGCATGCTCTGCTCCTTGCAAAAATGCTCTGGTTACATCCTTACCATCACAGGTTAATACCTTACCTGTCTCACCTTGAATCTCGGCAGGGCTGCGCGGTACTGATAAGCCACCACTGACTTCAGGGCAAACTGGCACCAATCTATTTTGCTGCTGCCACAAAGCAATCACAGGATGATTTATTACTTTAGCTTGACCATCATAACGAACTTTATTTCCCAAAAAGCAGCTACTAATGAGAATTTTACAGTAGGGCTTATTCATCCCTATCTACCATAATGTCATCAAGCAATGCTGGTAAGTTATTACTACTATGGTGATCCTCACCATCAATCCAGCAAGACTGGCTATAAAAATCAAAATGTAAAACAAAATAAAATTGCTGTTGCCATGTGATGCGTATTGATTCCCTATCTGCGCCAATGAGTTTTTCTACTATCTCAATATCATTGGATAAGCTCACGATAACTGATAATAAATCCTCTATATCCTCTTGATACCAAGTATTTAACCAGCCAATCACAATGACATCATCGAGTAAGCGGATTGACTGTATTGATTTTTTATCTATAACGGACAAAACAACGACCTTTTCTCTAATTTATACGTATTAACACCATTTTACACGCATATGAAAAATATAGTATTACAAGGTTTAGGGTAAAAACTCTAACAAAACTTTGATGTTAATCAGAACTACTGCAAAAAAAGAGGACAGCTGACATTTATTTTCATATACTGGGCAATAGTATTTTACCAAGTAACACCATCGGCGTTGTAGGTGTTATTAATGTCCGATATATAAAGAGAGTGATTATTATGAAAAAACTAGTGCTTGCTGTTGCAGCAACTGTTGTTATGGCTTCACCTGCATATGCTGGTGATGCTGCTGAAGGAAAGAAAAAATCAACTATGTGTGCAGCATGTCACGGTACTGACGGTATCTCTATGGTTCCTATGTATCCTAACCTAAAAGGTCAAAAAGAAGCGTATTTAGTTAAGCAACTTAAAGACTTTAAATCAGGCAAGCGTAATGATCCTACTATGAAGCCTATGGTTATGGCGCTTACAGATGCAGATATGGAAAACCTTGCTGCTTTCTACGCCAATATGAAATAAGCAGTGCTTTCTGCTAATAATAAACCACTCATTTGAGTGGTTTTTTATTGCCTTTTTTATAATCAAGGCAAAAAAAAAGCCTCACTAAGTGAGGCTCTTAACAAACTAAAGAATAACTAAAAATTAAGCTTTCTTACGACGTTTAGCACCAGCTAAACCTAATAGACCTAAGCCTAAAATAGCTAAAGTGCTTGGCTCTGGAATTGTGTTACCGTTTGCTAAACCATTTGATGAACCGTACAAACCTTGGAAAATTACATTTGAACCAAAGCGAACATCAGAGCCTAATAACTGAGAGTCAGTATCAAAGTGATATGCAGCTGCACCACTAGTTACATCCCAAATTGAATCAATTGAACCCGCTGCTGGTGTAAAGCCTGCACCTTCTTGTAAAGATTTAAAAGATAGACCTAAAAATAAAGTACCATCTAAGGCATTGTTTGCATCAGCCTGACCTTGGATATTAGCATAATCAAAGTCTGCAGAGTCATCAAAATAAATATTGAAGTAACCTGAAGCTGCTGATGCTGCTAAATCAAATAGAGAACCATCAGTTAAGTCACCATCAAAAACTAAACCACCGAAGCTAAAAGTTAACTCACATGTAGCACACACAAATGGGCTTGTTGCAGCTGATTTGCCGTTAAAGGTAGTGATCTCACCAATACCTTGTAAAACAGAACCTACTGTACCTGGAACAACGGCATTGATATCAGTAGTACCTGGCGCAGATCCAGGAGGGTTTACATACCATTGAGTAAAATTCCCTGAAGAAATAAAGTCATTGGCTGTTAATGAAGCGAAATCTGGATCCCAAGTAACGCCACCAATAGTAATCTCATCTGCTGAAGCTGAAAAACCAGCTAAGGCCACAACCGATGCTGCGACTATTTTCTTAAATGTATTCATTTTTCATCCTTAAAGTTAACTAATGCTGTTAATCAATGTTTATTAGATAAATTAAATTTTTACTATTGCCAATAAAGCATCATCCATGCCAACATTAAAAAACACCAGCAAAACAACATCTTAATAAAAAACAAAGTCATCTACTTATCAAAGGTGTAAAATAGTCTGACAACACTAAAGTGCAAATTATACTGAGTTAATTTTGCGAATGCTCAAGGTGCTTTAAGGCACTATCTAGGTGATCTTTCACTGCTTTATCCTGTGAACCCGCCGCAATCGCCCGCTGTAAATAGTCAATAGCCTGCTTATATTGCTTGTCTTCAGATAAAATCACGCCATAACTCGCTAAAATAGCAGAATTCTCAGGCTGTACTTTATAGGCTTTCCCTATGTTTTCTAGTGCTTGAGTCATTTGCCCTAACTTATATTGATTCCACGCCAAGTTATTAAGAATTAAAGGATCTTTAGGTAAAAAATCATGCAGTATCTGGTAGTGTTTTACCTTCTCAGCTCTTTGCTCATTACTGAATAACTCAATTAACAATAAACGTATTTTGACATCGCTAGGCTGACGCACTAAATATTCTTCAAGTAGTGCTACAGCTTCTTGCGCTTGGCCATTAAACTTCAATGCCCTTGCCAATCTAACGGCATTAACGCCATTTGCTTCGCCCTCATACAAAGAGGCATATGACTCTATGGCCTTAGCATAATCTCGCTCATATAGTGCTATATCACCCGATGCGGCATCAAGTAAGCTGTGCTGTACTTTCTGCTCTTGTAATGTTGTTAATACATTTTTCGCTTGTGCCACTTGCTTACTCTGACTGGCAAAATAAGCATATAAAATTAATGCTCGAGTATTCTCTGGGTAAAATTCAAGCAATTGCTGACTTACCTGAAATGCTTGTTCGATATTATTGAGCATTTCAAAACTACTCATATAACGTAGATTCAAAATGTAATGAGAATTATCGAGCACTAACCCTGATGCATAAGCTTTGTTAGCAAGATTGAATGCTTTTTGTTCTAGATAATTATCACCCAAAATTAACCAATACGCTGGCGTTGTAGCAAGGTTTTCAGCTTTAGCTTTTAATACGCTTTGTGCTTTATCCAATTGATTATTATGTTTATATATTTGAGCTAAGGTGATGATTTGCTCTATGGTTTTTTCATCAGGTAAAGTCTCAAGATAGTGAATAGTCTTTTCCGCATAATCAGCTACCGTAGATAATTCTATCAAAGCAGCCAAACCACCTTTATGGTTTGGTGAAAACTTTAATAAATCATGCAATTGCATAAAAGCAGATTCGTATTGCTCGGTATGAATAAAAAGTTGTACTAAGCTATATATGCTACCAATATCACTTGGTTTAGATACTAAGCTTTGCTTAAATTTTTCAATAGCCAATTCAGGCTTTTGCTTAGCGATATGGATATGACCATAAATCTTGTCTGCTAAATGTGCATCATCTTCCTGAGCTTGAAAACGTTCTGCGATCTCCGCTGCTTTATCATATTCAGCAAGTTTTATGTATTCTAGCGCTAATCGTAGGTCAACATCTGATAGTTGCAGCGTTAATAAACTAGCATTTTCAATAAGTGCTATACCAGCTTTATTATCACTAGCTAGCATGCTTAAACCTTCATTGGCTAGGCGTATCGCTTCTTGTTCTTTGATAGCAGACATTTCACTGTTTTTTGCTAGGTCATCCAGCAAAGCAATATCTTCAAACCTAAAACCTTCAAGCTCATTTAACTGTACATTCTGCTTGGTTTCATAACCCAATTTAAATCGAGTAATCAATAATAACTTAGTAATTGGATGATCCGCTGAAAACTTATGCTCAACAACATTCAAATGTGCATATGTTTGCTCAATATCATTTAAATGGTATGAACTTACACCTGCAATAATTCTTGCAAAAATATCATCACTTTTTTGAACAAAAACTTTATCTGCAAAGGTTCTCGCTTCAGCGAAGTTCTTATGTTGAAACTCGATTTGAGCTTTGTATAGCAGCGCTGTAGGTGACTCGGGAAAAACAGCCAGCAACTCAGCTACATAGTCATTTGCCAACTGATACTGCTTAGCTTTTATTAAACTCTGCGCTTTAAAAAATTTAACGGTATGATCAAACGGTAAGTCTTCAATATAAAGAGAAAAAGCCTTAACCGCCTGCTCGTAATCACCACTGGCATAATAAGCATGACCTTGAAGCAAGAAGGCTTCTGCCATTTCACCATGTTGATTAATAAGCGAATTAATAACAGGGAACACCTTGGTATACTGCTTGTCACTGTACAGCGAATAAGCTTTTGCAAGCTTGCCATAGTCACTATTAGCATTGATAGAGACGGCTTGTGCAAAATAATCTAACGCTTGCTCAGGCTGTTTATTTGATAAGGCACTAATACCTGCATAAGTTAGAATTTTAATATAGTCTTGATCTGGCAAGTCATCACTAAGCGCAAATAACTTAGCAACGTCTTCAGTGTTATTAAGCTTTACTTGGGCTTTAAATAATAGCGGGATAACGGCTGATGATTCCAGCCCTAGGCTCATCGCTCGTTGCAACTCTTTTTCAGCAAAAACAAAGTTACCTTGCTCCATATATGCTTTTGCCAATGCTAAGCGCGCAGCCGCACTTTTACTATCTAGCTTTACCGCATTTTTGAACTCTATAATTGCACTCGCATAATCACCTGCTGCGATATGTGTTTGGCCACTAGCAATATATTGTTCTACTGATTGCTTTTCTGAACAGGCACTCACAGAAATAGCTAAGGCAATAGCTAAACTAATTACAGATACTCTCATCAAATCAATTCCTTTTAACGGTAATTATAATTCGGGGGGATAACGGCAAGTTTAACATTAAAAAGGGGCTAAATAACTAGCCCCTTTTTAACATCTTTATAGTTTACAGCTTAGCGAGCAAAGCATCTTTTTTCTCTTGCTGGGCATTTGTTTTTGGCTGTAGCGCACTTAATAAGGTTTTAGCTTCATTGTTACGGCTATTAGCTATCAAAGCTTCAATATAGTTAAGTTCAATATCAACATCCTTACCATTAGCCAGCTCATTTGCTCGGGTCGCTTGCTTCAATGCTGCACGTTTATCACCTTTTTTCAGCAAGATCTTGCCATAGGTATCGACAACATTAGCAATCTGTGGCGCTAGCTCCATCGCTTTTTCAGCATGCTCAAATGCTTTATCAACCTCTCCTTGCTCTAAATATAACCAAGCCAAGTTATTATTGGCAACAACATTGCGTGGCTGTTGTTTGGCAATTTCAGTATATGCAGATATGGCCTTGTTTTTATCATTATCTAAATAAAGCCCTGCTAACATAGTTTTTATACGTGCATTTTCTGGCTCTTTTTGTAAATGCTTTTCCAGTACCTGAACGGCTTTACCTTTGTCATTATCACCAAGGTAAGCGGCAGTTAAATACACGGCATTCTGACTGCTAGGATAAGCAGTATAAAAGCTTTCTAACTTAGGCACTGCTTGAGTATACTTTCGCTCTAGCAGCATAATGCGGCCTAACAAACCTTTCTTCAAATTATCATTAATATCTGTCAGTGCTAGTTTATTGTAACTTTGCTTAGCTTGTTCTATTTGTTTGCTATTTAATAGCAGCTGCATTTTCACTAACTGTAATATTAAATTATCAGGGTGATAATCAAACGCTCTATTCACGACGATTAAGCCACGATCAAACTTTCTTTGTCCGGCATAAAAATCTGCCAATAAAACTACAGGTTCGATATGGTATGGATTAGCTTTTAGCCATTTTTCAAACGTGGATTGCACCTGACTGGCATCTTGTTTTTGTCGATAAACCAAAGACAACAATTGCCAATAACGTTTAGGCAGCTTACTCTCATGCTCAAAAGCCTGTAAAACGCTTATCGCCTTGTTAAGTTCGCTCAAAACAATCAATGCCTCACTATAGAGCATCGCCTTTGGAATATTCTTTTTATCTTGGTTATAAGCATCAGCTAATTTTTCTAGCGCCTGTTCATTTTTATATATTCCAAAGTAATGTCTAAGAACCTTGTTATTGTATGGGTACAAGGCGATAGCTTGCTCAGCACGCTCTTTACTTAAGGTTTCATTTTTTTGCAAACGAGCTATTCTTAACTGCTCCGTTATCGCAAAAACATTGTTTTCTTCTATTGCTAAACTTTTTTGTAACTGCTGCTCAGCTTGTTGAAACTCCTCAAGCTTAATATGAATACTAGCCATCAAGTTAAAGCCTCCAGCTTTTTCTGGGTACTTCTCTTGCCACTTATTAGCAATAGTTTTGGCTTGTTCAATATCATTCGCTTGTAAAGCGGCAAAAGCTAAAGCTAACTCTGCCTCTATAAACTCAGGGTTTAGCTGTACAGCATCTTTTAAATCTTGAATACCTGAAGGATCGTTCATCATCAACTTCAAAATACCTTGCCTAGCATTTTGATTAGCATCTGGCTGTGCTAGCTGATTACTACGTTCAATTAGCTTTTTAGCTTCATTCGTTGCCCCTAGCTCTAATAACTTAAAGCTAACCGAAGAAAGAAACTGTACATCATCTTCATTCTCAGCATCAAAATCACCTAAGGTAGCGCTGATTTCATCCACTAAACCAAGTTCTAACTGACTTACAGCCAACATTCGTCTTGCTTGATGCTCTGTAGGTAAATAATTGACAATGGTTGATAAGTGATGATGACTTTGTTCCCAGTTTTTCAAATGAAAAGCACTAGCGCCAGCGACTAACTTCAAATTAAACTGATTAAAATCTGCTGATAGCGCTTGCTCAGCATGTTCACTGGCCTTTTTATAGTCTTGCTGCTGAAAGCGTGCCATGGCTTTAATATAATGCGCAAATGGCTGACCGCTTATACTGGCAAGAATGGCATCAGCATATTTCTCCGCTTCTAGGTACTCTCCCGCTTTTAATAAAGCGTCCGCTAACAATAACTGCACCACACCAGAACGAGGTTGTAGCTGTTGGTATTGTTTAAAGCTCTCACTGGCTAAGAGATAATTTTTCATTAGCGTAGCCACTTGCCCTTGTAGCATAAGTACATCTGGCAAATTACTATCAATGGTTAAAATGCGGGTGACTAAGGTTTGTGCTTGTTCAAAGTTATTCTCTGCCAGTTGCACATAAGCTTGAGCTAACATGGCATAAACGCCTTGCTCATTAGCATCGTTAGCAATTTCGGCACTTGCTTTGGCTAGCGGTATATCTTCTAAGCGCAGAGCAGCTAAGGTTTTATAAGCAAAATACTGGCTTTGCTCAACAGAGGAAAGCACTTGAGCTGCATCAGTTAATGCCAAAACGTCTGCATCTGCATCTGTTAAAATATAGGCTCTTGCTAACAGTGGTAACACTTTATTGTCAGCATACTTCAATGTTCTAGCGCGCTCTAATTCTTTCACTGCGGCTAAACCATCACCTAATTCTAAATACAGCTTACCTAGTAGAAATCGTGCCTCAGCATTTTTTGTATCAAGCTTAATTGCATTTTTTAGTTCTATAACGCCTTCATTCACTTTATTTTCTGATAAATATGTTTTGGCATTACTAAGATGACCTTCTACCGTTTCTTTTTCACTACAGGCAGATAAGGCTAATAGCACACTTAAACACACTGATGCTTTAACAAATTTCATTCTACTTTTCCTTAGTAATTATGCTCTTAGTTTCTTTTACTTTCTTTTATTTTAATTATCAATTATAAGATGATAAATAACAAAAAGCCCACTAGTTTCATTAGTGGGCTTTATCGCTATGCTCGAGTATTTAGCAGCGGCGTATTCACTGATAAGTTACTATAACACTCATGGTCTGTAACCAATATTAAGACATCGGCCCAATTGTCGATATCAGCAATCGTGTCATATTTTGTACATTGCCAACTTTGCACAAAAGGATCGTGATAGCCTACAGCTAAACCTTGTTGTTCAAAATAACTCAATATTGCGTCTGCCGGAGATTCACGACAGTCATCAACATTGGCCTTATAGGCAACACCCAAAATACCCACTTTCTTATGCTTAAGCTCAGTTGAGCCAATAGAACTTGCTAATAAATCAAGCGTTTGTTTAGCTACAATAGCAGGTCGATTATCATTAATTTCACGTGCTAAGCGAACAAATTCACCGGCTTTGGTATTTTCAACTAAGAACCAAGGGTCAATAGGAATACAATGACCACCAACACCTGGGCCAGGCGTTAATACATTAACCCTTGGGTGACGGTTCGCTAAACGAATCACTTCATAAACGTCAACATCAAGCTCTTTACAAATTTCCGATAACTCATTGGCAAAAGCAATGCCCACATCTCGTGAAGTATTCTCAACCAGCTTAATGCACTCTGCCGTTGTAAGATTAGTTAAAAATACCTCGCCTTTAACAAAGCTTTGGTAAATTGTTTTTACTTTTTGCTGTGCCTTAGCACTTGTTGCGCCAATAATGCGATCATTATGAACCAACTCATGCAATGTTTGCCCAGGAATGGCTCTTTCCGGACAGTGAACAACATCAATCGCTAAACCTGCTTGTTCAAATCTTTGTGCAACAGCTAAACTTGTTTGCGGTGAAATAGTCGACTCGACAATCACGGTTTGACCGTCTTTAGCAACTTTTGCGATAGCATCTACCGCACTGAACACATAACTGCGATCACAGCTATTACCTTTATGAGGTGTGGGTACAGCAACTAAATAGGTATCACTTGATGGAATTTCAGTACTTGCGCTTAAAAAGCCTTGCCCGACAACTTTACTAATTAACTCAGGCAAACCTGCTTCATCAAACGGACATTGCGCCGCATTAATTGCCGCCACCTTTTCACTATTTAAATCAACACCTGTAACCTTATAACCTGCTTCAGCAAGCAAGCTGGCAATCGGTAAGCCCATATAACCCATGCCAACAACGGCAATGGTTTCATTTTTAGCGATAATTTCTTGTGCTAAAGTATTGGGTGTAGAGCTAGTAATAATGTCTAGAATAAGTTCAGCGACATGGCCGTCACCAAAAGGATTATTCCACGATAACTTCTCACCATTAGCTAACACTGATAACCATTTATCTGCAGCTGCCAATGCTTTATCAGCATCGCGACCCACTAATACATTTGCGCCTACTTCAATAGACTCGGGTCTTTCAGTATTTTCACGTAAGGTAATACAAGGTACGCCAAGTAAACAGGCTTCCTCTTGAATACCGCCAGAGTCAGTTAAAATAAGCTGTGCATGTTTTTGTAGTTGGATAAAATCCATATAGCCAACTGGAGGAATTAGCTTTAAGTAGCTAGGAAGCTCAATGCCAAACTCTTTTAATTTTGCCTGCGTTCTCGGATGAATTGGCCACACAATGGTTTGACTATATTTAGCATGTAACTTATCGAATAAGGCTAATAATTCCATTAAGTTAGCAGAAACATCGACATTCGACGCTCTATGAGCGGTAACCAAGAAAAAGTTACCTGGCTCAAGTGATAAATCAGCCAAAATTGAGCTGGTATTGGCAGAAATCTCTAAATGTTGAAATAAAGAGTCTGATACCGTATTACCAACAGTAAAGATTTTATCGCTGTCTATACCTTCTTTTGCCAAAATAGCATGCTGATTAGGACCAACCGCAAATAAGTACTCACTCATATGGTCAGTTAAAATACGGTTGGTTTCTTCCGGCATAGCTCTATCATAGCTACGTAAACCTGCTTCTATATGGCCGACTTTAATACCTAGTTTTGACGCGGCTAAAGCACCAGCTAAAACTGTATTTGTATCCCCTTGAACTAAAACCACATCTGGCTTTTCTTCTAATAATATCGGCTCCATTTTAATAAGAATATTACCGGTTTGATTGCTATGCAAACCCGAGCCAACACCAAGGTTATAATCAGGTAGAGGTAAATTTAGCTCCTTAAAGAAAATACTGTCCATCTCTTCAGAATAATGCTGATTTGAATGAATGATAAAGTAGGCTATTCCACGATTTTGACACTCTCGAATGACAGGTGCCATTTTGATTATTTCTGGCCTAGTACCAACAATAATCCCTATTTTCATTTTTTATCCTTAAAGGTGCTGTAGTTAAAATTTAGTCGATGATTGCAATTGTAAATCAAATTAACTCAGAAGTAACATTTTTAACTTAATTTCACCATTACAGAGCAAAATTTAAGCGAAAATATTTGTTATTAGTGATAGCAACTTTTGTTCTTCATCTGCCTGACTAAAAGTATGATCAGCTAACTTTACCGTATGCTGCTGCACTAAACGGCTTGCTACGGCATCTTGCCAATGATGATTACTTTGACAGAGCACTCTAAACTCATCAGCAGTTAAATCATTACCGCTAAGAATGATATGACTATCGCCATTAAACGTCACTAAGCCTTGTAGCATATCATCAACAAAGCTGGTGCTTGTTGCTGAGCTTGAACGAACAATGTTGCTGTATTGTTTTATTTCTTTACCTGACTGCGTGACATTAACTTTACCGGTAAAGAACTTTTTCCAAAAATCTAAGCTTGTTAAGCGTTTAAGATAATAAGAGCCTAAAAACATCTTGGCTTGAGTAAGCTCTTGCCTAACCCAAGGATTTAATAGAAATACTCGTTCAATACGGGCGTCTTGCTTTTGCTTTAAGTAGAGCAAAATTGCCGAAGCGGCATCACATAACCCCAGTAGCGAGAAGGCGTTAATGTCAGGATTACGTTTAGCAAAGCAGCTAAGCGCCGCATCAATGTCTGCTTGAATATCGGTAAATTGAGTTACCTCACCTTCACTATCACCTGCGCCAGTGTAATCAAAACGAAAGACATGAACTCCTTGCTTTGCCAACGCTCTGGCAAGGTGAACAAATAACCTATGACTACCAACACGGGTTTGCGGACCGCCAACAACAAGTACTAAGCCTTGGCTACTTTTCTCAAGCGCTTGATGCTCTATTGCGACTAACTGCTTATTTCTACTGTAAAAAACAACACCTTGTTCAATCATATTCAGCTCCGCATTGAGCATTTAAAGCAAAAGCGCCATGCAAGTAAGTTAGTAGTTGCTGTGACACTAGCAATTCAGTCGCCAGCCAAAACTTTTCATCGCTAAGTGTTGTTAACTGTATTTGCTTGGCACTAGCTTGCTGTAGCGCATCGTATTGCTTTTGCCTGCCTTGCGTTAACTCTGTATTGGCTGCAAGCCATTCAAGCCATTCAACATCGGCTTGGCATTGAGATATGTGGCCAAGCACCTGCTTTGCTAACTCATCAAGCAAGGAATGAGTCATGGTATAGCCAGCAATAGTCATTAATGAGCCTGTACACGTATCGTTTGAGTTAGACTTTTCTTTCTGCAAATCTTTAGCAAGCGCTAAACGTTTAAATTGCTGGACAAAACGTTTACCGTTTAACTCAGGTTGCCATAATTGCACACTATCAACCATGGCTAACATGTCATCAGTTAATAACAGCGCTGCTGATAAAGACAAAGATAATGTTATCGGCTTGTCTGATACTTGCCTAAGTTCACCTAATTGTTTGATGATATCTTGTTGCCAAACTGACAAGCTGGCATCAGCCAACTGACCTTGACTATCTCCTGTGCCATAGTGATCAAAGACAATACTTTGATAACCACTATCGTAGCTGGCAATAGCAGCTTTAGTAACCATATGACGTGTATTATTTGCCTGCTCAAATAGAGGCGCAACAAATAGTAAATGACCGTTAACAGACGCAGGCGTGCGAACTAAACGAAATAACTGACCTTTATGCCCTGAGTAAAACTCTACATGCATATTAATCATTGAGCTTAACCAAGTCTTGCCTGCACTAATTGAGTTAAACTGGCGACAGAAGCAAAGTGTTCACCAGTAATATCTTCATCATCAAACTCAATATCAAACAGCTCTTCCATTTCGCCAATTAAGGTTACAATGGCCATAGAGTCAAACTCGGCAATTGCGCCAACCAGCTCAGTATCAGGCGTCCAAAAGTCCTGACCATAGCTAGGTATTATCTGATTAAGCGCTTGCGTTAGCTGCTGTGTTATTTGTTCTTGGTTCATCTAAGTTATTAATCCTTTATCTGAGAAAATAAGCTTTTACTTTTGGTAATAAAACCTTCCTTAAGGCAAGCAAATTACCATAAATGGTCTGGGCATTAAAAAATTGATATGTCACTCTGCTTCTTAATTTAGGCAACCAATCTTTTTTATAAGCTTCACTGCCCATACCAAATTCAATTTCATTAACCTTATCGCATGATAATACGTGCTCTGATAATGCCATAGAAAGCAAAGAGCCAACTGAATAATCTTGGTATTGAGGAATATAAGCGAGCTTAAAAATTGAAGCTACTTTTACTTGAGCACTTTCTTGCACAAACCAAATTTGTGCGGCCACGGCAATATTATCAACAAATAATAAACCTAAACGCAGTTTACCTTGCTGCGCGGCATGACGACAAACATAGTCGATAAAATCAAAACTGTACTCATCAGCTTTCCAACTTTGCTGATATATACTTTTATAATGAATAAAAGCAGCAGCTAAATCACTTTCTTGAGTAATAATATCAATGTGATAACTATGCTGCTTAGCTAATTTTTTTGCTTTGCGCTTTATGGTATTTTTTAACTGGCTTGGTCGCTGTTGATAATACTGCTCAAAAGAGCTTAGCTCATTCAAATAAAAATTATCAGATTGAGCAAATAGCCTGCGATAACCAATATTGTCTTGCCCATTGCTAAGTGCTTGCGCTAACAAACTTGTGCTATCAATAGGCCCTAAAGACAAGCTTTGCCATTGATTTTGCTGAGTAATACATTGCAATAGTGAAGGTAATTTTTGCTGTGCTTCTTTACTAAAAAACAGTGGCTCAGTTACGGTTGAATAAAAACTAGTTAAAGAGCTAATTGCTTGTCCTCGGTGCACTAATGGCCAAGCAATGAGTATAATGTCTTTGTTATCTGACTTTTTAAATAAGCAGTGTACGATAACATCGGCACCTTCAGCCAACATATAGCTTTCACTCGCCAGCAACCAAGGCAAACTCAACTCGTAATAGCGAGGTTGAGCTATCTCTGCACTATATTGCTTAACAAACTCAGCTAAGCTAAATTGCTGGTATAAAGTTGCCATATTTAAAGCCAGTTGCGCTAATGCCTTTTACTAAGAGCTAACAAATACTAAGACGCTAACAAAATCTTTAAAATTTCAGCCGTTTTCTCTTCCATCAGCGCCTGATCAGCTTTCGCCTCAACATTTAACCTCACCACTGGCTCAGTATTGCTTGAGCGTAAATTAAATCGCCAGCTATCAAACTCCATACTAATGCCGTCAGTTTCATCAATTACCACGGCTTGATGTTGGTAAGATGAAAATACGCGCGCAATAGCCGCTTTCGGGTCAGCTAATTTATTGTTGATCTCACCAGATGATGGATAAGCCGCGATTCTTTCTTTCACTAGGCTTGATAAGGTTTGTTTACGCAAACACACGAGTTCAGCAATAAGTAACCAAGGGATCATGCCGCTATCACAATAGAAAAAGTCTCTAAAGTAATGATGTGCACTCATTTCGCCACCGTACACGGCATCTTCAAGGCGCATGCGCTCTTTAATAAACGCATGACCCGTTTTACTTTGTATTGCCTCGCCACCTGCTTGCTCAACTATATCTATGGTATTCCAAGTCAAACGTGGGTCGTGAATCACTTTAGCGCCAGCAGTTTTTGCCAAGAAGTTCTCAGCTAATAAACCAACAATATAATAGCCTTCAATAAACTGACCTTGCTCATCAAATAAGAAACAACGATCAAAATCACCATCCCAGGCAATGCCCATATCAGCCCCATGCTCTAAAACAGCATCACGGGTGGCCGCTCTATTTTCAACTAATAAAGGGTTAGGAATACCATTTGGGAAATTACCATCAGGCTGATGGTGAATTTTGATAAATTCAACCGGTACATCAAGTGAAGCCAAGGCAGCTTCTATTGCATCTAATGCCGGGCCCGCAGCGCCATTTCCAGCATTAACCACCAATTTAAGCGGTTTAGTTCTATGCTTTAAGTTATCAACATTAATATAGGTTAATAAGTGCTCTGTATAAGCTTGGCTAATATCATGCTGGCTGATAGTGCCTTTATTTGTTACCTCAATAAACTGGTTACTTTCTGCCAAAGCTTGAATATCAAATAACCCGGTATCGCCGCTAATTGGCTTAGAGTTTTCACGTACTAGCTTCATGCCGTTATAATCAATCGGATTATGGCTTGCGGTAACAACAATACCGCCATCACAAGCTAAATGACTGGTGGCAAAATAAATATGCTCTGTACCTGCCAAGCCTAAGTCAACCACATCACTACCGCCGTCTACTAAGCCTTGTGATAATGCTTGCTTTAATTCTTCGCTAGTCAGGCGAATATCACCACCAACAACGACTTTCTTAGCTTGTGTATGTTGGGCGAAGGCTCTACCTATGCGATAGGCAACGTCAGTATTTAATTCTTCGCCTAACTTTCCACGAATATCATAGGCTTTAAAACAGGTGATTTTTGATGAGGTCATAACTAGTCCGTTAAGTTGAAAGATGAAAGCGGGTTATTCGCCAAGTTTGGCTTCTAGTTCTGCAATTTTAGCTTCTAATTCGCTAAGCTTTGCCCGCGTTTTAATCAGTACTTGTGTTTGTACGTCAAACTCTTCTCGTGTTACTACATCTAATTGCGACAATTTACGCTGCAATACCGTTTTTGTTTTATCTTCAATATCATTAGCAACAGATTTCAATCCTGGCGGAATAGCGTCAGTTACTTGCTTCGCTATTTCTTCAATTTTCTTTGCATTAATCATAATAAACCTTAAGCAATTCGCTAAAGCTGTATTGTAACGGTTTTGCCCGCGACTAAAAACAGGTAAAATCGCCGGCGGAAAAATTAATCACAATAAGTTATCACATGGCAATGAAACTCAACCCCGGACAAAATGAAGCAGTAAAATACGTCAGCGGCCCATGCCTAGTACTTGCGGGTGCTGGCAGTGGCAAAACAGGGGTTATTTGTCAAAAAATCGCGTACCTTATTCAAAAGTGTGATTACAAGGCTCGTAATATTGCTGCGGTAACCTTTACCAACAAAGCAGCACGAGAAATGAAAGAGCGTGTTACCAAAATGTTAGGGCGCGATCTAACCCGTGGTCTTACCGTATCGACCTTTCACTCGCTGGGTTTAGATATTGTTAGAAAAGAAATTAAAACCTTAGGCTATAAACCGGGCTTCACCTTATTTGATGATCAAGACACCTTAGCATTACTAAAAGAGCTTACTATTGACGAGCTTGATGGCGATAAAGATTTACTCAGTAAATTGCAAAGCATGATTTCCAACTGGAAGAATGATTTACTGCTACCCGACGGGGTATTAAAAACAGCTTCAGATGCTGATACTGCCGAATACGGTGAGTTTTATCGTAGGTATCATCAGCACATGAAAGCCTATAACGCCTTAGACTTTGATGATCTTATTCTGATTCCGACTTTATTATTAAAAAATTACCCAGAAGTACGCCAACGTTGGCAAAAGAAAATTCGCTACTTACTTGTTGATGAATACCAAGATACCAATGCTAGCCAATATGAGCTAGTACGCTTAATTACCGGCGAGCGTGCACGCTTAACCGTAGTTGGTGACGATGACCAGTCCATTTACTCATGGCGCGGGGCAAAACCAGAAAACTTAGTATTACTAGGTAAAGATTTCCCGCAATTAAAGCTAATTAAGTTAGAGCAAAACTATCGCTCAAGTGGCCGAATCTTAAAGTGTGCCAATATTCTTATTGCCAACAACCCGCACGTGTATGACAAATCACTGTTTAGTGAACTCGCCTACGGACCTGAGCTAAGAGTAGTACAAGCGAAAAATGAAGAACATGAAATTGAGCGTGTTATTGGCGAGTTGATTGGTCATCGCTTTATGAATAGAAGCCAATATAAAGACTACGCCATTTTATACCGGGGTAATCATCAATCGCGTTTATTAGAAAAAGCGCTAATGACCAATCGAATCCCCTATAAAATCAGTGGCGGCACTTCTTTTTTCTCACGAGCAGAAATTAAAGACATCATGGCATATTTACGTGTATTGGTGAACCCTGACGACGATAACGCCTTTTTACGTATCGTTAATGTACCTAAGCGAGAGCTAGGGCCGGCAACATTAGAAAAACTCGGCAACTACGCAAATAGCAGACAAATTAGTATGTTTGCCGCCAGCTTTGAGCTGGGTTTAGAGCAGCATTTAACAGGTCGCGGCCTGCATAAGTTACAAGCTTTTACGGCCTGGTTGGTGGAAACTGCTGACAATGCCGAGCGTGGTGATACCGCAGCAGTTTTACGCTCCATGATCAGAGAAATCAATTATGAAGATTTCCTCTATGACAGCTCACCAAGCGCTAAAGCTGCTGAAATGCGCATGAAAAATGTTACTGAACTATTTAGCTGGGTCACGCAAATGTTAGAAGGTAGCGACGATGAAGAGCCAATGACGCTACCCGAAATTGTCACTCGCTTAACACTGCGCGATATGATGGAGCGTAATGAAGAAGAAGACAGTAGCGATCAAGTACAACTAATGACATTACATGCGTCAAAAGGGCTAGAGTTTCCTTTTGTTTTCCTTATTGGTATGGAAGAAGGTTTATTACCGCACCAAACCAGCATTGATGACGGCTGTGTTGAAGAAGAACGACGATTAGCATACGTTGGTATTACTCGTGCTCAACGTGAGTTAATATTCACTTACGCAAGAGAACGTCGCCAGTTTGGTGAGATTGCTCGTACTGAGGCAAGCCGTTTTCTACATGAACTGCCACAAGATGATTTAAACTGGGAGCTAGGTCAAACTAAGAAAAAGACCGACCAAGATAAAGCGCAAGCCAATAAAATGGGTATTGCCGACATACGCGCAAGATTGGCTGCGGCGAAAAAGTAGCTAGCTGCCGCCAAGAATAGCGTTATTTTTTTAACGCTAAAACGGTAAACACTAACGACATTGCGCCCGATAGCAGCGCTAAGGCAGCATGTTGCTGACCAAATAACAGTACCGTAGCAACAGTAAAACCTGATGCTAATACACCAAAGACTAATTTTTGGTTATTAGCTGCCTGTTGTTGATTTAGCAAAGCCAATAGCTGTGCTTGTTGATGCTGATTTTCCTTGCCAGCTTTTAAATAATCATAAACAAGATCGGGTAATTCAGGCAGTTTTTCGTTCCAGAACGGTAGGTTTTCCTTCACTTTACTGAAAACAGCCTTAATACCCATTTGCTCTTTCACCCAATTTTCTAAAAAGGGCTTGGCCGTTTGCCATAAATCTAGTTGTGGATAAAGTTGTCGACCTAAACCTTCAATATAAAGCAAGGTTTTTTGTAACAACACCAACTGCGGCTGAACTTCCATATTAAAGCGACGGGCAGTATTAAATAAGTTTACCAGCACTTGGCCAAAAGAAATTTCTGACAGAGGTTTATTAAAAATAGGCTCACAAACCGTGCGAATAGCAAATTCAAATTCATCAACACTGGTATTAACAGGCACCCAACCCGAGTCAACGTGTAGTTGCGCTACTTTGCGATAATCTCGATTAAAAAAGGCAACAAAGTTTTCTGCTAAGTAGCGCTTATCTTCTCTATTTAAGGTACCAACAATGCCGCAATCTATAGCAATCCATGTCGGATCTGCCGGATTGGTTGCATCAACAAAAACATTGCCCGGATGCATATCAGCATGGAAAAAGCTATCGCGAAATACTTGCGTAAAGAAAACCTCAACACCGCGCTGAGCAAGTAGCTCCATATTAGTACCAAGTTGATGCAAAGTATCAACTTCACCAACACCTATACCGTAAATACGCTCCATAACCAGCACATTTTTATGGCTAAACTCACTATAGATTTCAGGTACATACAATACTTTGTCGTATTCACTTCCCTGAGAGAAATTGCGCTTTAATTGAATCGCATTAGCAGCTTCTCGATTTAAATCGAGTTCATCTAATATGGTTTTACGATACTCGGCAACAACTTCCTTCGGGCGCAATCGTTTACCGTCTGGCAACCAACGGGCGACAACGCTGGCAAATAGCGACATGACTTTAATATCAGCCAGTATAGTTTTCGCTATATTTGGCCTAAGTACTTTAATAACAACATCTTTATCTACGCCGTTATCAGTAAAGGTTGCGGTGTGAACTTGAGCAATTGACGCCGATGCAAGTGGTTGTATATCAAACGCTTTAAAATGCAGTTCAAATGCTTGCTGGCCTATGGCATGAATAATTAACTGCTTAGCCGCTTCGCCATCAAATGGCGTTACCCTGTCTTGTAATAAGGCAAGTTCATCGGCAAATTCTGGCGGTAAAAGATCACGGCGTGTAGACAGCATTTGGCCAAATTTAATAAACACAGGGCCAAGCGACTCAATCGCTAAGCGAAATCTTTGTTCAATAGGTTTATCTTTGTGTTTATTGCGTAGCCAGAAAATACTGTGGCGAGCAGCTTTGGCGTACCAAGGCAGGAATTTCGCAGGCACCATCTCATCTAAACCAAAGTGTAGAAAAGTTTTTACGATTTGATAAAGACGAACACTACTCACAAACGCTCCTATTTTTGCGGTTTTACTTAATTTTAATTTAGCTTAACTTAGTCATTAACGCGTTGATACGCTGTTCGACATCACTTACTTGCTCAGCGATTTGATCAACCGCTTGCGAAAATTGCCTAATTTCGACACTGCTTGCCACTAGCCGTTGCTCATAAACGACATATTCCGCCACATCGGCTTGTATAGTTTCGCTAGTATTTTTAAGCTTTTTTGTAATTTTATTACCAAATGTCGTGAGCTTATGGGTAGGAATATCACCTATGTGGCTGGCTAATTCTGACTGCCAATCAATTTCTATTCCCTCAATTAGTTGCGCAAACTGCTGCGCAACTTTAATGTCACCAATGACATCTAATTTATTGTCTTTTATCAGCTGAGTTAATTGTTGCTCAGCTTTAAGTTTTCTCAAGGTTGCAATACTGGTGGTAATTAAACAATCACTATTATCAGTGTAGGTATGACATAGCACCTTATCTTGACTTACTGTAAAACTGAGGGAAAAAGGCAATTCAGCTAACGATACCGCCAGTGTTTTTTGCTGTAAGTCTGCCAAGTTCACTGGCTGGCTTGTATGGCGCAATGCCTTATTAATAATGAGCTCAAGCGTTGCAGTAAACAACTGAGGCAACATGGCAAAATCAGTTACTTGCTTAATAAACTCAGCCATAATCGTTAAAACTTATAACCTTTATGTAAGGCAACAATACCACCCGTTAAATTTTTATAACTGGTTTGTTCAAAACCAGCATTTTTCATCATCTCTTCTAACGTGTCTTGATCTGGATGCATTCTGATAGACTCAGCCAAGTACTGATAACTATCACCATCTTTTGCTACTAATTCACCCATTTTTGGTAAAATATTAAATGAGTAAAAATCATAAGCTTTATTGAGAATTTCATGCTCAGGTTTAGAAAACTCTAACACCAGTAAGCGACCACCTGGCTTTAACACAGAGTAAATTGAACGTAGCGCTTTATCTTTATCGGTTACGTTACGAAGGCCAAATGCAATAGTAACAATATCAAAGGTATTTTCTTCAAAGGGTAAATACTCGGCATTCGCTTGCACATATTCAATGTTTTGTACTAAACCGCGGTCTCTTAATTTATCTCGACCAACATTAAGCATTGAGCTATTAATATCAGCAAGAATAACCTTACCGTCTTTACCAACTAACTGAGAGAACTTTGCTGTTAAATCACCGGTACCGCCAGCTAAATCAAGTACTTTATTGCCAGGACGAACACCACTGGCATCAATAGTAAAGCGCTTCCATAGGCGATGAATACCAAACGACATTAAATCGTTCATCACATCATATTGCTTAGCAACAGAATGAAAAACACCCGCGACCATGGATACTTTTTCATCTTTGTCTATTGTTTTATAACCAAAGTGAGTGGTGTTACTTTGCTCACTTGCATCCGTGTGTTGTCGATTATTTTCAATATGATTTTGATCTGTAGAGGCCATGTTGTTTTCACTCAAAGCTATAATTGCCGATAGTCTATCGTATCAAGGGGCAATCACCAAACACCGGACTTGTTTTTCTTGATCTAAATTCAGTTTAAGGCAAAGAAATTTTTCAGAGAAAAAGATAAGAATGTAAAAAAACAACCAAAATGAAATAAAATTACAAAAATTACTTGCATGAATAGAGCAGCTACTCTATACTTCTCTTCGTTCCCTTATGTGGACGCTTGTTGTAATAATTGAATATTCTAGCTTTCCTCATAGCTAACTCACCGGTAATGAAAATTACCGGTTTTTTTTGGCCAAAATTCACCTAAGTTCTTCTAACATGCAATAAATACCATGATTGACTTAAGTCTAATTAGCGAAGCGATTAATTCAGTCTATACTGAAAGTGGCTAATAAAAATACAACAATGTTATTTAGAGTTCATTTCAGTGCTGCATGAATCTCAATAATAGAAGGGACACTCATGAAATTTTCCGATCTTTCTTTTAAAAAAAAGGTAGTTATTATTCTGGCTTTACCTATTGTTGGCTTCCTGTGGCTAAGCATATCTGCGATTTCAAAGGGTGTAGTAACCAGCAAAGAAATGACTACCATTACAGAGCTTACACAACTGTCGGTTGTTTACAGTGAATTAGTACACGAATTACAAAAAGAGCGCGGAATGACCGCAGGTTATCTTGGCTCTAAAGGAAAAAAGTTCTCTAATAAGCTCACTGCACAGCACAGCAACACAGATCAAAAGCATCAAGCAAAACGCCAGTACTTAAGCAACAACAGCTTTTCATTAACAAAAATACAGACGCTAAACAGCGCCATTGAGCAAGAGTTACAACGCCTGAATGATGTTCGTCGCCAAGTAAAGTCGCTTTCTATTCAAACCAGTGAAGCCATTAAATATTACACTAATTTAAATGCCAAGCTGCTTAGTGTTGCCGCTTTAAATGCTGAAGTAAGCTCTAATGCAGCCATTACCCAAGCAACCGTCAGCTACTACAACTTTTTACAAGGTAAAGAACGAGCTGGCATTGAACGAGCAGTGCTCAGTAATACCTTCTCTGCAAATCAATTCTTACCTGGTATGTTTGTAAAGTTTATTAGTTTAGTGACTGAGCAAAACACCTACTTTAACAACTTTATTAGCTTTGCCAGCGCCGAAAATAAAGCCTTTTTTGACTCTGCATTAAGCCATGATGCCATTGCCGAGGTAGAAAGGCTGAGAAATATAGCCAAAGCTAAAAACAATGATTTCAATATTGATAGTGAGTACTGGTTTAGTCAATCAACCGCACGAATAGGCCAGCTTAAAAAGGTTGAAAATCAATTAAGTGATGCACTCCTACAACTAGCACAAACAAAACAAAGCAGTGCGTTTAAATCCATGGTTTTCACTATAGTGGTCAGTGCCAGTATTTTACTGATCGCGCTACTGGTTAGTTTCTTCACCATTCAAGAGTTATCTAAACGAGTTACCGATCTCACCACGTTAATGACAAAAATTAGAGATGAGAATGATCTTAGTGTGCAAAGCCAGCTACTGGGCAAAAGTGAGTTAGGTAAAATTGCAGGTGCGCTTAACTTAACATTGCAAAAATTTTCCGCGGCTATTACGGAAATTTCTAACTCCAGCATAACCTTAGCAGCTGCGGCTGAAGAAACATCACAAACGTGTCAGCACAATTCACAGTCGATGCAGGAACAACAGCAAGGCATCGCCCTCATCGCCACCGCCGTGGAAGAGTTATCTGCAACCGTTCAAGAGGTTGCCTCAAATACGCAAAGTACGGCAAATTCTGCCAGAGAAGCTGACGAGCAAACCAAGAATGGACTGGAAGTTGTCCAGCAATCTTATCAAGCAATTGAAGTGCTTGCGCAAGACATTGACGGCTTAGCTAGACAAATCAATAACTTGCATGAAAGTAGTAGTAACATTACCAATGTTGTTGATGTCATTAAGTCAGTGGCTGAACAAACCAACCTATTGGCGCTAAATGCTGCAATAGAGGCAGCCAGAGCTGGTGAACAAGGACGCGGCTTTGCCGTTGTTGCCGACGAGGTACGCACGCTAGCTCAACGCACACAAGAATCAACGTCTGAAATTGAAAGCTATATAACGGCCTTACAAAATGATGCTAATGCCGCCTTTAGTGTTATTGAGAGTAGCCAAGAAAAAGCTGATTCAGCAGTACGCCATTCAAAATCTGTCGAAACTGTGTTAACCGATATAACCAGTTCAGTAAGTAGTATATTTGCCATGACAGAACAAATTGCCACGGCAATAGAAGAGCAAGCTGTGGTAACTCAAGATGTCGCACAAAATGTTGTTAATGTCGAACAAAAATCGATGGAATCAACCACAGGAGCCAGTCAAATAGCATCAACGGCGAAGGAGCAAGCAGAACTGGCTTCCAACTTACAAGATATTGCCAGTGCCTTTAAAGTTTAATCACTATTGCGTTATTTTACATACCTTTGATGGATGTTGCGCACCTAGGTGACAGGTGCGCTACCAATTCGTTAGCTGCCAAGATACAGCATAAAAGCAAGCAGTGTAGCGAATACTAAACTGGGTAAAATAAAGAAGTTGCGCATAAACTTATGCACCGAAAACTGAGTTAACAAACAAGCCAAGGGTAGTAATACCAGCACAAAGTGACTAAAACCAAGTAAATAAATCATCACTAAAGCCAGCAAAATACTAATGAACAGCGCAGGTAATACATCGAATAAATAACGTACTTTTCTATCACTAGAGAAATTAGCTAAATAATAGTGATAACTGTGATGAAATTTCTCATTATCAAATTGCTGCGACCCTAGAATAATCGACACTAACCAACAAACAAATACTTGCACAAAATCAGCCGCAGTTTGCTCAACTTGGTATTGCACATAAACAATTAACACCAATATCAGTACGCAAGTAACTAGGCGGAATATGCCACTGCTTGGCTTACTTCTTAAAGCAATAAAACGTAATTGCCAGTAACTTGTTAGGCTAGCCGTGTTACTACCATGTGAACTAGGCCAAGGTACAAGATCTGAGAAAAAAATAGCCGCTAACATAGTAAGATTCATCGTAGCTGCGCTAAATATATTCAATGGCATCATAAGCAACAGCGCCACAGGTAAAGTCACTAAGGAAAACCAAGCAAAACCCGTTTTTGTTACCGCCAACCAAGCTATCGCAATTGCCGCTAGGGCAAAGCTAATAAAGTGCACATTAGCCAACACAGCTTGCCAATTAGGCAAATACGCTAATAACGCTAACGGCGCTAACAGCAATAAATTACCTGCCATACAGGTAAGTAAAATACTGGCAAGTTTACTGCTGAAAGTTGATTGTGGAACACTGGCTAAATAATGCTGATATCTGCTTGCTATAACAGCCTTACGCTGAATACGCACCAGCAAATATAACAATGCCAAATAAAACCATTGATAGATAACACGCTCAACTAAACTGGTATTAATATCAGCAATGATACTCAGGCATAACAGTGGCGTTAGTATCAATATAGGCAAAGCTAAGTACAACATTAATAACAAGAATGTCATTAACTGTTGTAAAGATGCTAGTAATTGCTGCAATTCATCACTATAAATTCGCCAGCGTAAATTCAGGTAACTAATCATTATCGCCTAACTGCAGCAAATTAATTTGCCTATAATGGCTATTATCGATAAAGCAAGCCTCATGGCTAGTTACAATCAAGCAGCCGTTATAACGCTGTAAATACGCTAATAGCCACTCTCTACTGAGCTTATCTAAGCCTGTAGTAGGCTCATCCAACAATAGGTATTTAGGCTGATGACACAAAGCCAATAATAAAGATATCTTCTTCAAGCTGCCTAATGATAAACCCTTAATAGGTTTAGTAAGCTGCTTAGCAAAATGCAGAGCCTTGATAAGCTCCTCAGGAAAAGGGCAACAGAATTGCTGGCAGTGAAAGTCTAGCAACTGCTTTGAGGTGAGAAATTCAGGTAAAACAATTCTATCTGATGAAATACCAATATCAAATCTAACGGCTTTATCCGTAACAGGCTTTTTATCAATTAAAATTTCACCAGAGCATGCTGGCTCTAAGCCGGCGGCAAGTAATAATAGCGTTGTTTTACCACAACCATTTTCGCCAACAATGCAATATTTTTGCTGACTAAACTGCAAATCAAGCTCAGAAAAGACCTGATGACCTAAATACGACTTACTCAGTTTTATAATCTCAAGCAACTGATTTTCCATGAGTTTAAAAAATATTAATGATACTATGCAAAACAATAACGCTGGCAGCAACGACAAAATTGTGACATTTATTGTCGAAGTATTTATTGCGCTAGCAAACTAAATGCTTGATATTAAAAACTGCTAAATGGTAGACATATAACAATAAAAGTAGAAACTTAGCAGCGAAAACAAGCACGATAAAAGCAGCTATAAAAATAGTTATGACTTAAAGAAAATATCAACGTATTATTCACCTTACATTTCTATTTCGCCGAATATCTTTATGCAACAGCCTGAGCCTAGCCTGCAAACCATAGATAATTATAACGACGAGCAACGTTTAACTTATCTGATCCAACAAATTCTCAATCATAATGAAGTATGGTTACTTACCGATGAACACGGCTGTGTGATGCTAAATACTGAAGATGAAGATTGTGTTCCCGTATGGCCATCAAAAGTACTTGCTCAAGCTTGGGCAACAAGCGAATGGCAACATTGCCAAGCTCAGGCTATTTCACTCAAAGACTGGCAAAACAAGTGGACACCCGGACTTATTGAGGATGATTTAGCCATAGTGGCTTGTCCGAATTCCCAAGAGCAAGGCATTATTCTCGATCCACAGGAATTAGCTGACATGCTAGTAAAAGCAGCTAATAAGCGACAAAGAAAACAGTAATACCAAGTGAAATAAAAAGGCCTATTAGCACATACGCTAATAGGCCTTAAAATATCAACGGCAAGGCTTAGCTTTGCTTAACCTTTGCAATCCATTCATTGACGCGGCGATCTAATATAGCCAATGGCATAGCGCCACCACCAAGAATGGTATCGTGGAAACCTCGAATATCAAACTTATCGCCTAGCTCTTTCTCAGCATGTGCTCTTAATTCTAACATTCTCAGCATGCCCACTTTATAAGCTGTTGCTTGACCCGGCCAAACTAAATAACGACGAACTTCTGATTGAATTGCTTCTGCTGAAATCGGCGTTTTCTCTTTAAAGTAAGTAATGGCTTGTTGCTCGGTCCAACCTTTGGCATGCAAGCCAGTATCAACCACTAAGCGAACAGCACGCCATATTTCATTCACTAAACGGCCAAAGTCAGAGAAATCGTCTTGGTAGCCCCCCATTTCTTTAGCAAGTAATTCGGCATATAACCCCCAGCCCTCAGCATATGCAGTAAAGCTTGCTTGGGTTCTAAATTGCGGTACTGATTCAAGCTCCTGAGCTATAGATATTTGCATATGATGGCCCGGACTACCTTCATGATAAGCAACACCTTCCATTTCATTCTTAGGCATAGCTGTCATATCTGATAAGTGAGCGTAATAAATACCTGGGCGCGAACCATCCGGCGTACCAGGGAAGTAATGCTGAGCACCACCATCTTGCTCTCTAAATGGCTCAACACGCTTAACGATTAAATCAGCCTTAGGCAAAATGCCAAAATAATTTGGCAGTTGCTCAGTGATTTGCGCTAGGTACTTTTCTGTTTCATCAATATAGGCTTGGCGGCCTTCATCTGTATTAGGGAAAAAGAACTGTTCATCGGTTTTAACAAAAGTAAAGAATTCTTGTAACGAACCTTCAAAGCCAACTTTATCTTTAATTGCTTCCATCTCTTTGGTAATACGGGCAACTTCAGTCAAACCAATTTGATGTATTTCATCTGCTGTTAAGTTAGTTGTTGTCGATGCTTTTAATCTAAAATTATAATAATCTTTACCATCAGCTTGCTGACCAACACCAGTGGCATTTTCTTGCGTGTTTACTATATCTTTTTCAAACCATGCAATGAGTGCCTGATAAGATGGCAAAAACGCTTCTAATAATGCCGACTTAGCTTGTGCTTGCAAGGCATCTGCCGTTGCTTGATCAATTTTTTCCGCCTCAAGCAAGGCGTTAGTTTTACGCTTTACATCAGCCCATAAAGGCGAGTCTGTTTCAGATTCAGTAAACGGCGCGCCAGTAATAATGGCTTGTGCTTGCTCTATTACCCCTTGATAAGCAAATTTTGGTGGCCGAATGCCATTTTCTGCACGCTCTTGTGCTCTCACCAATAGAACTGAAATCGCTTTAGCTATACCTGCGATACGGGCATTATAGGCCTGCATATCGCTTTCTTGCTCAACCTTATGAAAGTTAATCAAAAATTGAGCAGCAAAAGCTTGAATACCCTGCATTTGCGTAAATACATAACCACTATCGCTAAACTTCTCACCCTCTTTAGCTTCATGATATTGATGCATCCAAATATCATATGAGATCTTAGCTTCATCATCTAACTTGTTATAATCAAAGCTAGTTTCAAGCTCTTTAGCTGTCGCTGCTTGCCATGCGAGTTGTCGCTTCTCTTCTGCTCGCGACATATCATCTACTTTATCGTACTGTTCTTTACGGCCAAGGAAGGTCAACATCATTGGGCTCATTTGTAATTGCTGTTCATATTTGTCAGCAAACCACTGATTCAAGCGCTCACTCTCTGTTTGACTTGTCACAGAGCTTGCTGCTTGCTCCACAGCCGGAGAGTTAGCCTGATTAGAGGTTGTTTCAGATGGCTGGCAGGCCGCCAGCACACAAACTGCCGTGATTGAAAGTGCGGTACGAAGTTGTCGCATGTTATTTCCTAAATTGTAGTTATTATCTCCGTAAAATTAACCTGTGGTGCTGATACAGTCAATTCAATGGATTGTTTCAAAATATTACTGAGCATGTTTGCTTGCCTAGCTTGTTAATCAATAACAATCAAATGCCTGCCAAGCTAGATTCTCATCCGCTAGTCTCTTATACTCTCCTATAGTTAACATTGAAATAACCTTTGATTAACCTTAAAAAGGCTAGTTCAGCAAAATAGGACACATCATGAAGGGACAAATACATCACATTTTCTATGCTTTCATTATTATGAGCATGGCTCTGTTATTGCAATCTTGTGGCAGTTCATCAGATGACAGAGTATTTTCTATTTCAGCAGATACTTCCTCTGCCAGCTTTAGTAATGAGGTAGCACAAGAGTCCAGCGACAGTGTCGCTATTAAGGTAAATTTTGTTGGTGATGGTATTTTAGTGGGCTTCCCGCCTGAAACGTCTCCTGTGCCATGGCTTACTTATCGTGCAGAAAATGTCACCGACAGTTCAGCGACCATCCACTTAGAAGTCATTAATGCGAACAGATTACCGCCTGACAGTTATCAAACTAAAATTCGCATCGCGACAACCAATAACGATGCGACTAAATTTGCCGAAACTGAAGTTGATGTTAGTTTATTGGTATGGCAATTAACTACTGATACAGACAAACTCAATTACAGTGCAACATTAGGTGACAGCGAGCTTGCTAGCCAAACAATTTCAATCACCAGTAAGCAGAACGACTGGCTGGCATCAACAGATGCCAACTGGCTAACCTTAGATACTCATTCAGGCTCAGGCGATGGGGTAATTACCGTCTCAGCAGACCCAACAGGCTTTGTCGAATCAGGCGTACAATCGGCTAAAGTTATTCTCACTGAAGCCACGAGCGGCGATAGTAAAACCATTGACGTTGATTTAGCCCTAGACAATATCTACTTTTACACTGACAAACCCAGTATTGCCTTAAGCAAAACCATGACTGTGAGCTCACTCGATGAAACAATCACTATTAAAAACGTTGGCGAAAATCAATACCCTTGGCAAGCAGCAACTGATGCACCTTGGCTAACGTTAACACCGATTAGCGCTACACAATTACGTATTCAAGCTGATAGCGATATAGCAGCAAGTAATGCCATAAGTCATGCCGAAATTAACATATCGGCCGTTGATGACATGGCAGTCATGGCACAAACCATTCAGGTTAGCTTATTTAACAGTGAGCAAGAATTTAGCAACCAAGTACTAGAGCCACTTAATGTTGCTGATGATGCTATGGTGAGTTCACCAAATATGCCCTATTTCTATATTGCCCATAAACATAATTTGCTTACCTATCATCAATACAGTGGCGAGCTTATTTCAACCCTTGCAGTATCACCAGAAAATTCTCTCTTAGAACAACTCATTATCCATCCAACTGGCGAATATCTTCTGGCTAAAGCATTAGTTACGACAACCACAGAAAATGGCAGCACAAAAGAAACTATTCATAGATATAGAATTACCCTTGCAGATAACAGCATAACTGAAATTACAGACGCCAATATTCAACTTGAGCCTCTTGCCATTATTCCGATTTCAGGGCGCTACTATGTCATCACCCAAGCATTAGAGTTCGCCAACGAAAACTTACAGCGACTATTCTGGGATGGCGCTAATGCCTTTGTTACCTCCAATATTGATATTGCCAAACAAGCAAACACGCTATTCGCCCTAAACCCTAATGCTGGAACCTTCAATCGTTATACCATGCAAGCGAACGATTTTGGTGAACTAGCCTTAACCGCTGAACTAACACATGAATATCGACCAGAATCCTTAGCAGAAGGGCAAGTGATCCGTGACTTTACCGTTAGCAATGATGAAAGTCAGTTGTACTTAATTAGTGATAACAGCGAGTGGCTTAGCTTTGATGGCAGTAACTTTACCGATAACGGTTTATTAGAAAGCAATGAAAATGTTGTCAGCTTGTTTATTGTTAAAAGTAATGATGATTTACCACATTATGTGCGCATTGACCCAAGTGTTGCTGATGGCTTTTATGTAGATAAATATGATAACCAGCAAATGATCACTTCAACCACGTTAACCCAAGGTAGACAACCTAGCAGTGTACAGTTAACACAAGATGGTCAACGTATCATACTCAATGTTAATAGCGCCGCAACACCTGAACTAGACAGCAGGGTAGAGTTAGTCAATATAGAGCCATAGTGCGATAAGCCAGTAGAGAACCAGAAAGTTTAATGGTTCTCTGCTAAATTATTAACAAGGGTAGCCAGAAACAGGAGCACTCGTGTCAAAGCTTGCCGTAATTAGTTGGCTGTTATTATTCCTATATTGCGCTAGCGCAGCGGTTATTGCAAAACCATCAGAAAAGCTACAACAGTACTACCTTACCTTTCCACCCTATTGGCAAGAGCCTGGCGAAGACTTTTTAGGATTACACTACCGCCTAGCGCAAAAGGTTTATCAGCATGCTGGGCTTGATGTGGTATTTGTTCACGTGCCCTACCAACGTATGCAGTTTCAGATAGAACAAGGAAAAGTCGCCTTTATCAATTACGGTGAAATTAAAAGCATTAACACCGAAGATATTTTACACATTTGTGTGCCGCCAACAAAAGTCACCTTAAGGGTTTATTATCTTAAAGATGAACTTCCTCAACTCACTAAACCTGACGATTTTAATGGGAAAAATATTATTATCTTGCATGGTTTACCATTAGGGGAATATGAAAGCTTAAAAAGCAATCCGCAAATAACCTTTATGCGACCTCGAACAATAGCAGCCGCTTTAAAAGGCTTATATATAGGTCGTGGTGACTATCTCATTGTATTTGATAACCTAATGACAAATGCAAACTTAGCGAATAATCACCATGACTTAAGCAAGCTAAAAAGCTACCCACTTTATACTTTGTTAGGCTACCCAATCACCACGCCTAAGCGCTACCCCAACGGCAAAGCGATTTGTCAAAAAGTACGACGTAGCTATAATGCTTTAGTGGCTGATGGTGTTATTGATGAAACGAACAAAGTACTTAATATCGATATCAATTATTTACAGCGCTAAATATCGATATCAATCATCTACAGCGCTAAAAAATAGACGACTGCGATATAGTAGTTATCGCTTCAAGTACTTTCATGCCAATAAAAGAATTCCCTTTACTATTAAGCTTTGGGCTCCACACAGCAACACTATAATGTTTCGGGTGAATGGCAATAATACCACCACCAACGCCACTCTTACCCGGCAAGCCCACTGTAAATGAAAACTCACCGGCTTCATCATAAAAACCACATAACTGCATAATGGCGTTTATTCTCTTTGCTTCAATACTAGAGACAACCACTTCACCTGTCAGTGGGTTAACACCATTATCAGCTAAATACATAAAGGTTTGCGCCATTTCTTGGCAGGTCATTTCAATAGAACAAAGATAACAATACAAATCGAGTACAGTCTCTATATCGTTGTCAATATTGCCAAAATCTTTCATCAAGTGCGCTAAGGCATTATTACGGTAACTGGTACGCTTTTCAGATTCAGCAACCGCAGGATCAAATGACAACTTAGCATTACCACTTAATGCTCTAATGAATTTTAGCAGCTCAGATTTTGGCTGCCGATACTCAGAAATCAGTACATCACAAACAACAATAGCGCCAGCATTAATAAAAGGGTTACGTGGTCTACCCTTTTCATATTCAAGCTGAACAAGTGAATTAAAAGCACTTCCTGATGGTTCAACACCTACTCGTTGCCATAAACTATCACCTCGTGCTTTCAATGCCAGTGTAAGAGATAACACCTTGGCAATACTTTGAATTGAAAACTTTTCGCAGGCATCTCCTACGCTATAGTGACTTTGTTCACTATCTATTAAATGTATGCCTAATTTGTTGGCATCCACCTTGGCCAGCTGTGGAATATAGGTTGCTACTTGACCACTATTTTCAAGGCCTGTCATTTTATCAAACACCTGCTCTAAAATAAGCTGGTAGTTAATATGCGCTTTATTTGTCATTGGCGTACGTTCAAGGTTCAACTACTAACGCCATAATAGGCAGAAACAAAATCACGAAACAAGAAAATTCGACTAAAGCGATAATGTAAAATGTCGACAATAATCCTATAATACACCTTATTTAGCGCGTCTTTTTCTGTACATGAAAGCTATTCTTTTCTTATTCACTATCATTACCACACTCTACATACCTATTACGCATGCGCAAACCAGTATTACCCTAGCAGTAGAAAACAGTTGGCCCCCTTATGCAGACCAAAACGGGAATGGCATATCAAAACAAATCTTGCAAAAAGCTTTAGCTCATCAAGGAGTACAAGTTAGCTTTGTCACTGTACCTTATGCGCGCGCATTACACCTGGCAGAAATAGGTAAAGTTGATGGCGCTTTTAACGTCACTAAACAAGCAAGTACCCTGAAAAAATTCACCTTTGGCCAAGAGCCAATTTTGATCGCCTCAGCCTCTTATTATTACTCGCAAAATACCCGCTTTGACTATAAATCGGTTGCCGATATTCCTTCAGGTACTTCCATAGCTGTGATTCTCGGTTATGAGTACGGCGATAAGTACGAACAGCAAAGGCACAGATTTGATGAAGTAAAAGTCTCTAGCCAAGAACAAATAATCAAACTACTACGCAGTAATCGTGTCGATATGGCTATTATGTTTGACGAGGTTGCCAGTTATTACCTAAAACAAATGCAATTATCCGAGCAAGCGATTAGTAAGGGACACATTAATCATACCAGTGATATTTATGTTGCCTTTAACAAAGAAAAAGCCTTAGAAGATGTGATCAAAAAGCTCGATAGCGGCCTTAAAGCAACACGTTCTTTAAACAAGTAGCTAATGCAATTGCTGTAAATACTAGGGATTTGGTAAGAGTTCCGATTATGGCTAGTACCACAATAGCAAGGGACTATAATCGTTATCAATTACTCTTTGTTTTTACTGAATCTTATACCCCATGATACTAGATAGAAAAATATGTCAAAAAGCACGCTTATCTCGAGATGCACGATTTGATGGCAAGTTTTTTACCGCAGTAAAAACCACCGGAATTTATTGTCGTAGCATTTGCCCAGTTTCCCCGCCCAAAGAAGAGAATGTCAGTTATTTTGACTCTGCGATTGAGTGCGCACAAGCAGGCTATCGCCCTTGTTTGCGCTGTCGACCTGATAGCGCGCCAAACTCCCCGGCTTGGAAAGGCGTTAATGCGACTTTAGACAGAGCCTTAGCCTTAATTGATCAGGGTTGTTTACAGGAGCACTCACTCGCCTACTTAGCAGAGCGCTTAGGCATTAGCGATCGATATTTACGACAACTGTTTAAACGACACTTAGGTACATCAGCAAAGAATTACGCCCTTTATCAGCAATGCCTATTTGCCAAACATTTATTACACCAAACCAAGCTACCTATTACAGAAATAGCACTAGCCAGCGGCTTTGACAGTGTCAGGCGCTTTAACGATTGCTTTAAAAAACAATTACAGCTAACGCCTTCACAACTAAGAAAATCAACTCAGGCAAGTGATAACAAAATTACTGTAAAGCTTTACTATCAACCGCCTTACAATTGGCCGGTAATGCAGGCAACCCTAGCAGCTCGTGCCATTGATAAGCTTGAATGGTGCACTAAAGAGAGTTATGGCAGAAGTTTTACTTGGCAAAACAGTCATGGTTATTTCACCGCAACTCACCTAGCTGAGCAAAATTGTTTTGAAGTTAACATAGTTATCAGTGAAATATCCCAGCTAAAAGCAGTCACTCATAATATTAAACGTATTCTCGATCTCAATGCCGATTTACAGCATATTGAAAGCGACTTAAAGCACTGCTTACCAAGCACCTTTACCTTCAACTCTGGCATTCGCTTACCGGGCATCTGGCAGTTATTTGAAGCAGGAGTTAGAGCTATTCTTGGCCAACAAATATCTGTTGCTGCAGCGCGCACGTTAGTGAGTCAATTAGTTGATAATTTAGGTGAGCCCTATGGTGATATGCGACTTTTTCCTAGCCCACACGCCATTGCTAACAGTGACTTAGCCTTTTTTAAAATGCCGCA